>NZ_CAXXSJ010000001.1:0-41205 GCF_963675095.2 uncultured Roseibium sp.
CCTGCAGAAAACGGTCAATGTCGGCTTCCGTGCTGTTCCAGCCGAGGCTGACACGCAGCGCGCAACGAGCGGTCGCCTCATTGGTCCCCATGGCGGTCAGCACATGGGAGACGGACACCTTGCCGGACGAGCAGGCAGAACCGGATGACAGGGACAGGCGTTCCAGATCAAAGGCGATCAGCGCCGTTTCCGCCGAAATTCCGGGGGCTGCAAAGCAGCTCGTATTCGCAAGACGCGGCGCCTCTTCCCCGAATATAGTCACGCTGGGGCAGATTTCACGTACGCCGGCTTCCAATTTGTCACGCAAGCCAGCCAGACGCGCCGTATCCTGCGCTTCTGTTTCCGCTTCCTGGGCGGCTGCACCAAAGCCGGCGATGGTGGCCACGTTTTCCGTGCCGGCCCGGCGCCAGTTCTCCTGACCGCCGCCAAGCATCAGCGGCGCCGGCACGCGGGCCGTGGATCGGACGACGAGCGCCCCTGCGCCCTGCGGTCCGCCAAACTTGTGGGCCGACAGGCTGATGGCATCGGCCTTCCAGGCGTCCATGTCGTTTTCCATGCGCCCGGCCGCCTGCACCGCGTCGACGTGGAAGAAGCCGCCGGCCTCTGCCACCAGATCACCGATTTCGGCAAGCGGACTGATCACGCCTGTCTCGTTATTGGCCGCCATGACCGACACAAGCGCCGGCCCGCCTTCCGCCAACATATCCTTCAGAGCATCCAGCCGAATCAGACCATTGCCGTCGACAGGAATGACCTCCTGCATGGAAGCCGGGAACCGGCCGCCGGCGGCAACGGACGGGTGTTCCGTCGCGCCGCGCAGAAGACGTTCCAGGTAGGCCGGAGACCCCTGGTCCTGCCAGGTAGGGGTCAGGGCCGTCATATTGGCTTCGGTCCCACCGGACACGAAGGTGACAGCCCGGGAGCGGGCCTTGCACAGGCTGGCCACCTGCTCGCGCGCGGCTTCGATCCTGGCACGGGCACGGCGGCCGTCGGCATGGACCGACGACGCATTTCCGACATCGTTCAGGACTTCGACCATGCACTCCCTCGCACCGGGGCGCAGCGGCGCGCCAGCGTTATGGTCGAGATAGACATGGTCTTTCGCCTGAGGCATGGCCAGTCCGTGAGCCTGTGTTTCACCTGTTTAAAGCCGGATCGAAAATCTTTTCGTTCACCCTCCGTTACGGAAAACTTGAAATTTTCCGCCCCGATGGCTTAAACGTGCCCACCTGACGACGTCGCGTCTCGTTTTCAACGATATGAGGCGTGAGCGACTTTCGAATAATTCTAAAGAAGGTTCTAGAAACTCGGAACCTGTGAGTCAAGTTTAGACTTAGGGATTTCACGTATATAGAACTGAAGGCGCGCCCGGGAATCCCAAGGGTGCCGCGATAAAAAAGGACATAGCGCTTCATGCCCGAGGTGATCTTCAACGGTCCCGCGGGCCGGCTGGAAGGCCGGTTCCATCCCGCGAAAAAACGAAATGCACCGATCGCCCTGGTGCTTCATCTGCATCCGCAGTTCGGCGGCACGATGAACAACCAGATCGTGTACCAGCTCTACTACATGTTCGCGCAGCGCGGCTTCGCGGTCCTGCGGTTCAATTTCCGCGGCGTCGGTCGGTCCCAGGGCGCCTTCGACCATGGCCAGGGCGAACTTTCTGATGCGGCCGCGGCCCTCGACTGGGTGCAGACCGTACATCCGGATGCGCGCGCCTGCTGGATTGCCGGCTTCTCCTTCGGCGCCTGGATCGGCATGCAGCTGCTGATGCGCCGTCCGGAAGTGGAAGGCTTCATCTCGGTCGCCCCGCCGGCCAACCTGCACGACTTCTCGTTCCTGGCTCCCTGCCCATCTTCCGGCCTGATCATCCATGGCGAGAACGACAAGGTCGTGCCGCAGAAGGATGTGCAGACCCTTGTCGACAAGCTGAAGACCCAGAAGGGCATCGTCATCGACCATCAGGAAATCCCTGGTGCGAACCACTTCTTCGAGAACAGCATGGACGACCTGATGGACCGTTGCGGTACTTACCTCGACGGCCGGCTCGGCCTGACGCCGGACGATTACGTGCAGATCGACTGATCCGCACCGCCAGGTATGAAAAAAGCCCGCCGAATTCCGTGGGCTTTTTTTTGCATCCTCTCTGAACAGATCTATCTTATGAACGTGGATAATCGTGGAAGCAGATCTTAGAGATTGTTTCGCATTCAACCGTTGTGTAGGCTGATTTCGCCACCTAACTCTCGATATTTTGATAAAATTTATTTCCCTTCGCCAACATAACAGCCCTGTGTTGAAACCATGATTTCATCGAATAGTTCAGCCAGAACAGGATATTCTATCTCTTCCATCAAAGGATCCACCATCATCCGCGCGCTCCCTTCCTGGCAATCGCTCCAGACTCGGGACCAGTAGAGACGAAATGCCGGGGCCACGCAGGACCAAGTATGGTTGAGTGATAAATCAACCAGAATAGGCTCACCAGTAACGGTACCTACGATTGAATAATGGTCTCTGGGGTCTAGATGAGCCCTAAGCCCTTTATCTAGGACGTCACCACCGAACGGGAACATTCCTCCATAGGGCCAGATTTCAATCTCGCTTATGGGTGGAAGATCTGGATAGCTTTCCCTGTAGGATAAGACTGAGAATAAAGAGCTCATCGTGAAGATGGCTTCGCAGGTGATTTTTCCAAATGAATTCCGGGATATCAAAAGACCTTTGGTAATACTGTCAGTGGAAAGACGCTTTGGATGCGTAATGTAACCAATTCCCTTGACAAGGTCATAGTGTTCGCAGAAGTAACGCATCGAACCGGAGGGATAAGATTCACGACCAAGATTGTGCCAACGAGCCGCGGCAAGAGGCCTGTTGTCAAAACACAATCTTATATCTGCGTCTTTGCGAAACCCAGATGGAATCCCTTTGCCTAATTCAAGAATAGAAGGACGGTATGACCGTTCACTCTTTCCGATATTTTCTCTGCTAGAATTCACATCGGGAGCTTCATCAAAATTACGAGACACCCAATAAGAGACGTCATCCGATGACATAGCCTTTTCGCAAAGAAACATCGGAAGAAAAGCTACAAATACAGTAAGTACATTAGTGAAATTCATTCTTCTTTCCGTTGTCCGCAACCTCTCCGCCTGAGGCGAGCTGAATGGTCGAGAGCGCGGGCAATATAATGCGCGCCGCCCGCGATCTTTGGATGTGTTCAACGTTTCTCACCTTGCATTATACTCAGCGAAATGCATCCGACTTGTGTCCAATATGTTTTGACGCGCCTCCTTCCCACTGGAGTCAGCCGGTTTTGGCAATGCAATGTGTTCCAGTATTAATTCTATCCGCTTTTGCAGAAAGCAAATTTAGTACGACCGGACCAACCCTCTCCATAGTCAACCCCGGCCAAGCGACAGCGCGAGCTCGGGGCCGGCGAGGGAGAAGCCTGACGATTTGATGCGCACCATCCGAACGACAATGACCGTGGCTCGCCGGTCCCGGATCTTCGCTGGCGCTCCGTCCGGGATGACGAAATCAGTGTATGTCGCAAAATAAAAAAGCCCGCCGGTTCGGCGGGCTTTTTTTGGATCTTTTTCAGCCACTTGCCGCCTGTCTTTACACTGCTTTGTAAAGACCCGCGCTGAGGCTTACTGGCCGGGCGTCCAGGCCTGGTAGTCGCCGGAGACTTCCGGACGGTGTTCCGGGGTCAGGATCGAACCGTGCGGGCGATAGGCGCCCGGCGTGCCGGTCAGATTCTGCTGATGCGGCTTCTGCCAGTGCTTGGGATAATAGGTCTCATCGGTCGGCGGCGTGTCGACGCGGTGGTGCATCCAGCCATGCCAGCCCGGAGGTATCGTCGAGGCTTCGGCGAGACCGTTGTAGATCACCCAGCGCTTCTTGCCGCCGCGTTCCCGGTAATATTTGTTGCCGGACTCGTCCTCGCCGACGAATTCACCTTTGCGCCAGGTGAAAAAGCGCGTTCCCATGGTCTGGCCGTTCCACCAGGTGAACAGTTCGAGTATGAGCTTCCACATCGCCTGAAGAGATCCTTGAGCGAAAAGCATTGGTATCGCGGACGGTATCAGCCGGACCGCCAGCAGGATTGGCGCGAATATGACGGCTCGCAGGGCGGCTGTCCAGCCCGCATTTCCCCGCTCTTAGCCTCAGACAGGGGGAACGGCCCCGAACGGGGGGAACCGTCAGGTGCCGGTAGTGCGTGTCGCACCGAAAGCGGAAATGCGTGGCGCTTTCTTGTCCGTTGCAGATGGAATGATCCGTTTGCCGGTGAGGTCGATCGAATCGGGCACGCGCCTGGAGGCGGAGGCGAATTCCTTTTCCACCGCGCTTTGCACGGCCGCCAGGCGCTTGGTTGCCTGCTCGTGATAGCTACGCGCGTTTTCCAGGCTCCGGATCTTCTCCGCCTGAACATCGAGGGTCTTGTGGATCCCCTCGATGTTGTAGAAGCCGGAGTTTTCCAGAATCATTGGCCGCTCGTCGGTCAGAAGCCATTTCAGGCGGCTGCAGAGGGTCGACGGCGAAAGCGGCTTGACCAGCAGATGATGCGCTCCTGCCCTCAGCCCCTTGTCGACCAGGGCCCGCGTGCCGTGGGCAGTGATGAACAGCAGCGGCACGTAGCACAGGGGCTCCATATGCCGGTGGCGGATCAGGCGCAGCAGCTGATAGCCGGAGGTGGGCGTCATACGCCAGTCGGCGAGAATCACGTTCGGCGGCTCGCTCAGCATGGCCTCCAGCGCATCGTCCGCCGAATCGAAGACCCGGACGCGGGCAACCTTGAAACTGATGAGAATCGACCGGATCAAAGTCTGCATGGGTTTGCTGTCCTCGACGATGACCACATCGAGATCCTCAAGCCCTAAGCCATACGCTGCGTGATGCTTCATTAGATCCGCTCTTGATTGTCCCCAACTGAAACAATGCCGAAGGCGCTTTAAGTCGCACTCAATGCGCGGCCTGCCATTTTCATAAAATTTTCATCTAAACCGCGCGGTTCCGCTGAAATTTGCGGCAGGGCGGGAACGTTTGTTTTTGAGCCGGCTCAGGCCCAAAATCGCAGAAGTCCGCGCGTTTGCGCAACACTCCCCGCTATCCACATAGCCACACTATATTTGGGGCTTGCACCAAAATTAGACACAACAGCTTGTCGATACGCGCTTGACGGTAACGATTGATTCACTCTAGTTTTTTATCACTTTCAGTGTGCGTATCCGGAAGCGGTCTTCCCCGCCTCCGATCCTCCAGTATCCAGTATCGAGCGTAACGCGTCCCGAGCCTTGGCGAACGCCATTCGGGCGCTAGCTACGGGTGTGTCTGGGTTCCGCAAAAGCTCCCCAGCCCCCTCGTGACAAAGCTGTTGATGAACACTATATGTAGTAGCCATCAGCACACAAAACACTAGATAACGGGCCAGCCAAAGCGGTCCGGAAAAAACAGGGATCGGCGTTGTCGCCGACCGGACCGACTAGGTTTCGGATTGAATTGCGTGGGATTCGCGGCCGGAAAACAAAGTACGGCCCGACCGGGAAATCGAAGGGGACATGGAATGCGGATTGAGCGGCGCTATACGAAACAGGGACAGTCTCCCTACGCCGACATTGAATTCCGGACGGCAACGAGCGAGATCCGTAATCCGGACGGATCGATCGTGTTCCGGCTCGAGAATATCCAGGTTCCGGCGCAATTCTCCCAGGTTGCGGCCGACATTCTCGCGCAGAAATATTTCCGCAAGGCCGGCGTTCCGGCCAAACTGAAGCCCGTCGAGGAAAACACCGTCCCGTCCTGGCTGTGGCGCCAGGAAGCCGACGAGAAGGCGCTGAAGAAGCTGCCTGAAGACGAGCGCTACGGCTCCGAGATCGACGGTCGTCAGGTGTTCGACCGCCTGGCCGGCACCTGGACCTACTGGGGCTGGAAAGGCGGCTACTTCGACACGGAAGAAGACGCCCACGCCTTTTATGACGAGCTGCGCTACATGCTGGCGACCCAGAAGGTGGCGCCGAACTCCCCGCAATGGTTCAACACTGGCCTGCACTGGGCCTATGGCATCGACGGCCCGAGCCAGGGCCACTTCTATGTCGATTTCCAGACCGGCGAACTGACCCGCTCCGCAACGGCCTATGAGCATCCCCAGCCCCATGCCTGCTTCATCCAGTCCGTCGGCGACGACCTCGTCAACGAAGGCGGCATCATGGACCTGTGGGTCCGCGAGGCGCGCCTGTTCAAGTACGGCTCCGGCACCGGCTCCAACTTCTCCCGCGTGCGCGGCGAGAGGCGAACGGCTGTCGGGCGGCGGCAAGTCCTCCGGCCTGATGAGCTTCCTGAAGATCGGCGACCGGGCGGCCGGCGCGATCAAGTCCGGCGGCACCACGCGCCGCGCGGCCAAGATGGTCGTGGTCGACGTCGACCATCCGGACGTCGAGGAATACATCAACTGGAAGGTCAAGTCGAGGAGCAGAAGGTGGCCGCCCTCGTCACCGGCTCCAAGGTCTGGCCAGAAGCACCTGGGCGCCGTCATGCGCGCCTGCGTCAATTGCGAGGGCGGACAACGGCGAGTGCTTCGATCCGGCCAAGAACCCGGCCCTCAAGGCCGCCGAAATCTCGCGCCGCCAAGAAGATGATGGTGCCCGACAACTACATCCAGCGCGTCATCCAGTTCGCACGCCAGGGCTTCACCAAGATCGAATTCCCGACCTACAACACCGACTGGGATTCCGAAGCCTACCTGACCGTTTCCGGCCAGAACTCCAACAACTCCGTGCGCGTCACCGACGGCTTCCTGTCGGCTGTCGTGGAAGACGGGGAATGGGACCTGATCCGCCCGCATCACCGACAAGGCGGTCGAAGACGATCAAGGCCAAGGACCTTTGGGAACAGATCGGCTATGCCGCCTGGGCATCCGCCGATCCGGGCATGCAGTTCGACACCACCATCAACGACTGGCACACCTGCCCGGCTTCGGGCGAGATCCGCGCGTCCAACCCGTGCTCGGAGTACATGTTCCTGGACGACACCGCCTGTAACCTGGCGTCCCTGAACCTGCTGCAGTTCCGCCGCGAGGACGGCTCGTTTGCCGTCGACAACTACGAGCATGCCGTCCGCCTGTGGACCATCGTTCTGGAAGTCTCCGTGCTGATGGCCCAGTTCCCGTCGAAGGAAATTGCGGAACTGTCCTACAAGTTCCGCACGCTCGGTCTCGGCTACGCCAATATCGGCGGCCTGCTGATGACTTCCGGCATTCCCTATGACAGCGACGAAGGCCGCGCGATCTGCGGTGCGCTGACCGCGATCATGACCGGTGTGTCCTACGCAACGTCTGCGGAAATGGCCGGCGAGCTGGGCGCCTTCCCGGAATACGACAAGAACGCCAAGGACATGCTGCGGGTCATCCGCAACCACCGCCGCGCCGCATATGGCGAGGACACCGGCTACGAGGCGCTCAACACCAACCCGGTCGCCCTCGACCACTCCAACTGCCCGGACAAGACCCTGATCGAACGGGCGAAGCTCGCCTGGGACCGGGCGCTTGAGCTCGGCGAGAGGAACGGTTTCCGCAACGCACAGTCCACCGTGATTGCGCCCACCGGCACCATCGGTCTGGTCATGGACTGCGACACCACCGGCATCGAGCCCGACTTCGCCCTGGTGAAGTTCAAGAAGCTCGCCGGCGGCGGCTATTTCAAGATCATCAACCGCGCCGTTCCCGAAGCCCTGCGCGGCCTCGGTTACTCCGAAGCCGAGATCGCCGAGATCGAGGCTTACGCGGTCGGTCATGCCTCCATCGACCAGGCGCCGTACATCAACCCGACGACGCTCAAGGCCAAGGGCTTCTCCGACGAGAGCCTGGCCAAGATCAAGGCGTCTCTCGGCTCCGCCTTCGACATCAAGTTCGTCTTCAACCGCTGGACGGTCGGCGACGAGCAGATGGCTGAACTGATGGTTCCGGAAGAAAAGCTGATCGATCCGGCCTTCGACCTTCTGACCCACATGGGCTTCTCCAGGGAAGAGATCGAAGCGGCCAACACCCACGTCTGCGGCGCGATGACCCTGGAAGGGGCACCGCACCTGAAGGAAGAGCACTACGCCGTGTTCGACTGCGCCAACCCGTGCGGCCGCATCGGCAAGCGCTTCCTGTCGGTGGAAAGCCACATCCGCATGATGGCGGCGGCCCAGCCGTTCATTTCCGGCGCGATCTCCAAGACGATCAACATGCCGAATGACGCCACCGTCGACGACTGCAAGGAAGCCTACATGCTGTCCTGGCGTCTGGCGCTGAAGGCCAACGCGCTCTACCGCGACGGCTCCAAGCTGTCCCAGCCGCTCAATGCCCAGCTGCTCGCCGACGAGGACATGGAAGACGACGAGGTGGCGGAAGCCATCGCCGCCAAGCCCATGGCCGCCAAGGCGGAAGTGGTTGCGGAACGGATCGTGGAGCGCATCGTAGAACGCGCCATCCGCGAACGGGAAAAGATGCCGGACCGCCGCAAGGGCTACACCCAGAAGGCACGCGTCGGCGGCCACAAGGTGTATCTCACCACCGGCGAGTACGAGGACGGCCGTCTCGGCGAGATCTTCATCGACATGCACAAGGAAGGCGCCGCCTTCCGCTCGCTGATGAACAACTTCGCCATCGCCATCTCGCTCGGCCTGCAATACGGCGTGCCGCTGGAAGAATATGTCGACGCCTTCACCTTCACCCGGTTCGAACCGGCCGGCATGGTGCAGGGCAACTCGGCGATCAAGAACGCGACGTCGATCCTCGACTACATCTTCCGCGAACTGGCCGTGTCCTATCTCGGCCGCCACGACCTCGCCCATGTGCCGCCGGAAGCGATCGGCAACACGGCCATGAGCACTGGCCCGAACGAAGGCAAGGACAAGGTCGCAGCCCAGCCGGCCGTCGTTTCCCACGGCCTCGTCCGCGGCCAGACCGAGCGCTTCCGCCTGGTCTCCAGCGGCGAACCGGCCGGTGCTCTGAGCGACGCGGTGTCGGCCAAGACGACCAACACCCCGGCCGCCCAGACCTCGGCGATCGCCACCGCCTTCGCCCGCGGTTCCGAAGCGGTCGCCGCCGTGGAAGTCAGCACGCCCCCTGCCCCGCAGCAAAACGATGCGGCCCAGCAGATCGCCCAGGCCCGCATGAAGGGCTACGAAGGCGAAAGCTGCTCGGAATGCGGCAACTTCACCATGGTCCGCAACGGCACCTGCCTGAAGTGCGACACCTGCGGCAGCACGAGCGGGTGTAGCTAAACGTCGAGGCTAAGGCCTGAAAAAACGAAACCCGCCCATCGGAGACGATCGGGCGGGTTTTGTGAATCCGCCGAGTTGATGGACCGTATGCGGTTTGGCAGTTCCCTGTCGATGGTGGATACGCGCAAGTTATCGCTCAACTTACAGCCGATGCCACGTCACCTCCAAGGCTGTGAGCGCGAAGATGGCAAGGATGCGAAGACCGTCCGACTCTATTTGGCTTACCGCGCATTCAAAATACGGGCGGAATGAAGGATTTCAGTTCGCACGAAAGTGGTGAAATCCATCAACGTTTCGTGCCGAAGATGTTGTCGACGAAGAGAGCAAAGCCGCCGCCGACGAAGAGTTCAATGACTCCGACGCTGCGCTTGGCAGACGATATATCGACGATCATTCGATTCTGCATCATCCAGATGACGGTGTAGATCGAGAGTACGAAGAAAGACGAAATGACGATCGAGAAGATCGCATAAAGCGCGTTGACCTTCTCGTCGGTGACGATCGGTTACATCGCGCGAGTCAATAACGAATTTCGAAATCGTAATGAAATAAGCCGCGGTGATTGGTCCGATTACGAAGGCGGTGTCGAGCTTGTCTGCCATTTCAAAGCGCGACGCATAGAAAAATATCATCGGGAGCAACCCGAGATGTCCGCCGAGGACAAGAATTGAAACAAATATTACAATATATCCCTTGCGCATTTGACTCTTATCTCCAGCCGATAACTTCCGATCCCCTATAGGTCTGCGACAGCGCATCGAAAAAGCGGGTCAACATGGCGTTCTCGATTTCACTGTATGGCTTCTTGTCTTCGATCCGCAGGAACTGGTCCTCAAAGGGCGTGTCGTCTACATCGAGGCCCTTTGCAAAGTAGGAGATCGGCTCCCAAGCCAGAGTGCGTTTTCCGTCCAACGCAGTGTCTTCAATGAAGAACGCCACGATCGTCCGCATCCAGGAATTGCCGCTGAAATTGTACTCTGAGGAGTGATACAGGCACTGAATTTCACCAAGTTTGTTATTCTGTTTGACGATATCGCAGTCCTTATTGTTCGAGATCGCGTCGAACATTTTCGTGACCACCGCCTTTATCTTATCGAGCGACTCGGTGTTCTCGTAATAATCGTCGAAAAAGCTGCGCGTCGGAACGCGCATGATTGACATTCGCGAATGAGTTCCGCTGATTACGTAGGCTTTGGAATTGATGTTGCCGAGTAGCGCTTGGGTGGTGGTGTCACCCACGCGGGTAGAAGCGTAGGCCTGCATCATGACATCGGTGTTCATCGCAACGAGTGCGGTACCGAAATTCGAGCCGTCGAAAAATGTGCGGATCGAGGCGTCAGTGTTCGCCTTGCCAGAATAGGCATCCCAAAAGGCAGCATAGTTGTGCGGAGTAACGATGCCAACCGGTTTGCCGGTCGAGAGCGCCTTGCCGTACTTCTGCTCGACATAGGCGGTCAACGCGGAGAACGCGCTGGCACTGATCAGCCGGCTGGTATCGCCTTTCCAATTGAGCAGGATCTGATCCGCCAAGGAATCGCTGCGATTGGTAATGCCGCGCAGTTCAAGAGCAATGTCGCCGCCGGACTTTGGGTCTGGGCTCCATGTGACATTGCCATTCTCGACTCCTTTGATCAGCGTAATCTCTTTATCTCCATAGAGATCCGGGATCTTCAGCGTCATTTTCCCTTTTTCTATGTTATACCCAGTAATAGCGTGGGCATTCGGCGTATCTGCGCCCTTCAGTTCAAGCAACGATCCCGATAGAGAGCCGTCCGCGTCGCGATCCAAAGATATGTAATCTCCAGAACTTGTACGGAACCCCCATTCGGCGGCGTCTACGGTCGAAATCAGAAGGAAAAGGACCCAAGAGGTCGCAATTAGCCGTGCATGATTCATCAGAGGTATCCAACTTACCAACATATCAATCTTACGTTGAGTTGGTCTACTTGGCAAACTATCATCTCTATGGCGAGATACCCGATCTGCGAACGTTTTGAACTGGCACTTTTCTATTGTGATGCGGATACCGGGAGAAGGAGAATTCCATGAAGGAATCGAAGTTATTGGAAGCGCTGATTGTCCCCATTCAGCGTTAGAGGCAGAAGAAGGCACGCCTATCGTCAAGACCTGCTACAATTCAATTTTTTCGATGCAACGAACGTCCGGTTTGCGGGGGAAATCACAACCGGTTTTGTGGCTGAAATGCGGACGCAAAGCGGTCACCCGTACCTAGTAGGCCGAATATGAGATTACGCCATTATCCCACTCTCAATCCGGACTGACATGAATTCATCCCATGCCTCGCATACTCATAACGCGCCTTGGGGAAAGCTCTGTTACCTACCTCGACGAGGAGCGGTCATCCGAAACACTTTGTGTCGGTGTCCAAGAAGCCTGCAACGGGCCGGAACGCGGCACAAGGCAGACTGAAGCAAGAAACCCGCCCATTGTAGACGATCGGGCGGGTTTTCGGTTCCCCCGATCGGAAACCGAGATGCGGAGACGTGCAGTCTCCCTATCCAACCAATCAAGCGCTTACAACAGGACGGTACCCATGCCGCCATAGGGCTTGCGCCAGCGGTAGTAGGTCTGCCCGGATCCCATCGAGCCGCGCCATGCCCTGGCCGACAAGAAACTCAACCTGCCGAAGCTTCGTAACATTCTTTTCGTCTTGTGGTGCTTGTTTCCCAAACTTGATCCCCGTTTTCCGAAACATAACGGCGGAACACTTCACTGGGGTAGGATCAAATCGACGCTCGCCGCATCTGCGGTGGAGCAGCCCTGTCCGCATTGGCTGGCGCATCGTTCCACATCGATTGTGCGGTATTTCCCTTGATTGCAGTCATGTCCGCCTCGACACTCTTGGCGCTTGCCGCAGCGATCCATGTCGCTATTGTCGATCGACGTGAAGGTATTTTAGTGACGCAACCAAATGTCTGAGCACATTGCGGCAATCGTCCTTGCGGGCGGGCTTTCGACTTGCATGGGTCAGGACAAGGCGGAGATGACAATCTACGGGCGACGGCCTGCGCTGCCGACCGACAAGCTCATTGGCAACGGGCGCAAGCTTGCGCATCTGACCGCCGACAAGCTCTATGGGCAGGGCTGCGATCCGGTTATGATCAACTCTGCCAACCCTGCGCTGTCCCATAATGAATATGCCCTCGTTCCCGATACGATTTCGGGTTTCGAGGGGCCGCCAAAGGGACCACTGGCCGGCATTCTGGCGGGCCTCTTGTGGGTTCGCAAATATCACCCGAACCACCGTCAGCTGCTGAGTGTTCCAACCGACGCTCCCTTTTACCCGGATGATCTGCCCGGCCAGGCTGGCCGCTTGCGCGCACTCACCGGACGTCGTTGCCATGGCGAGTTACAACGGAAAGCCGGAGCCGCCTTTGCGCTTTGGCCGGTTTCACTCACAGAGAAACTCAGCAAATTCCTGGGGACGAGTGACCGGCTTTCCATTCTCGCTTTCGCAGAGGAACAGGACCTGATGTTGGTCGATTTTAGCGATCATCCCGCTTCGAGCTTCTCAACATCAACACGCCAGAGGATTTCAGCACGGCAGAAATGCTGCTCGCGGGAAGACGTTAGGGGCTCACAACAATCCCTGGGACCGGGCTGGACCTCTCGCCTGACTGTCCTCGCTTATAGGTTCGTCCTGTTCACGGTGTGATTTTTGCCGGCGCAGGGGACAGTTTTCTGCGGGTCTGCCACAGCGACAGACCGATGCCCCCGATCAGGAGAACCGCCGTCACCCCCAGGGAAAAGAACGGCGGGGACCTTCTCGATCCCCAGAAGCTCTGCGCCGATCACCTTGGCGCCGATGAAGACCAGCACAAGCGAGACCGCCGTTTTCAGATGGATGAAGCGGTGCATCATGGCAGACAGCGCGAAGTAGAGCGCGCGCAAGCCGAGGATCGCGAAGATGTTGGATGTGTAGACGATATAGGGATCGGTCGTGACGGCGAAGATTGCGGGAATGGAGTCCACGGCAAAGATCACGTCGGCCAGTTCGACCATGACGAGCGCGAGAAAGAGCGGTGTAACGAACAGCACCGATTTCCCGCCAAGTCCGGCAGGCTGGCGGACGAAGAAGCTTTCGCCCCGCAGGTCGTCGGTCACCCGGAACCGCCGCCGCATGAAACGCAGAACCGGATTGTGCGCCACATCATATTCGGCGTCTCCGTCCCGAAGCATCTTGATGCCGGTAAAGATCAGGAAGGCCGCGAAGACCAGCAGGACCCACTCGAAGCGTTCGACCACCGCCGCGCCGACCCCGATCATGATGCCGCGCAGGATGATGACCCCGAGGATGCCGAAGACAAGCACCCGGTGCTGATAGGGCCGCGGCACCCCGAAATAGGCGAAGATCATGGCGATGACGAAGATGTTGTCCATCGCCAGGCTCTTCTCGACCACGAAGCCGGTGAGATAGAGAAGTGCGGCCCGTTCTCCCATGAACTGCCAGATCCAGACGGAAAAAAGCAGGCCGATGGAGATGTAAAAGGCGGACAGGCGCAGGCTTTCGCCGACGCCGATCTCATGGCATTTGCGGTGCAGGACACCGAGGTCGAAGACAAGCAAAACGGCGACGAGAACAAGAAACAGGCCCCAGCTCCAGGCCGGTTTGCCCAGGAAGTCGATGAACAGGACGTCCACGATGTAACTCCGAAAGGATCAGCCCGCAGAGGCGGTCCGCGACGGCGTCCGGATATTGGAACGGCGCAGGATCGGAACTCGGGCGATGATCAATGTGGGAAGCCCCAACCGCGCCGCAAGCTCTCCCAAAAAATATTTATTGCCGATCCCGTTGGCGTTTCGGTCTGCGGGGCATGTTTTAAAGAGGCCTGCCACGCACCCTACAAGGCCGCCCGCTTGCGCCTATCCTGCTCCTCCTCGGGGACCGGCGGAAACGCAATACAGCGAAAGCCACCTTCGAACACGCCGTCCCAACCTACTGGTGTCCGGTTTAACGGCGTACGGTTTGAATTTATGATTTATCCTCTTGTTTTCCTCTCCCCCCTTGAGGGGGAGATGTCTCCGTCAGGAGACAGAGGGGGGTGTAAGCCTCTCGAAGAATTCGGCTTTTCAGAAAATGCGGCACCGTTTCACCCCCCTCTGTCGGCTCGCGCCGACATCTCCCCCTCAAGGGGGGAGACCGGAGTGGAGGCAACTGTTTTTCGTGTCCACTTCAACTCGGAGCAGGAAAACCTTCGATATGTCAAACGCTTGACGAAAGACTTCGTAAGTAGACAGGACAGCAGCACTCCCGTCCCCGACATGACAGGTTCCGCCGGAACCAATCCCCTTTGACCGCGTTTAAGGACTAACACCGGCGTCCGGTCTCTGTTGCGTTGCCTCATCCGGTGACGCATCGACGCGTCTGCAACGTTTGGACCGAAACCGGATTGACGGAAACAACAAGCCCGATCGACGGGGCCGGGATTGAAAGCCTTTTTGAATGAAGACAGCGAAAGCCGCACACCGCATTGCACTTATCGGAATGGGGCCCCGCGGGCTGGGCGCCCTCGAAGCCCTGGCTGAGCGGATCGAGGATGCCGGGCTTACGCTTGATCTTGACATTTTCGATCCGGTCGCACACGCCGGCGCAGGGCCCAATTTCGATCCGGATCAAAGCGAGTTCTGTCTGCTCAACCTTCCCGTTCGCGAGATCTCGCTGGCGCCGGCGACCTATACCGGCGCGCGGACCGGCACATTCGCCGACTTTCTGTCGCCCCCCGCCGATCCCGATACCTTCCCGTCCCGGGCTCAGCTCGGCCGCTATCTGGCCGCCCGCTATGAAGACCTGACCCACAACGCGCTGTCCATGAGCCTGACGCGGCACAAGGTGGCAGTCGACGGGATCAGCCGCGGTACGGACGGCTGGCGGATCGCGGCTGGTGGCGATCGATACGGGCCTTATGAAGAGGTGCTGCTCACACAGGGCCAGCCGGCCACGGCGCCGGACGATCAACTGGAACGCTGGCAATCCCATGCGCGCGCCTGCAAAGGCGATCTGATGGCCGCCTATCCGGCAAACGCATTGCTGAAGGCGGCCGGGGACTGGACGGGTCGCACCGTCGCCATCCGAGGCCTGGGCCTTTCGACGCTCGACGTCCTGCGCCTGTTGACCCTCGGTCTGGGCGGCCGCTTCGCTGACGGGCGTTATCGCCCCTCGGGCCGGGAACCGGCGCGCATCCTGCCGTTTTCGCTGAACGGCCACGCCCCCTTTCCCAAGCCGGCGACCGCGTCTCTCGACGGGATGTTCGATCCGCTACCGGACGAGACATGCACCTTCGCGGCAGCGCTCGAAAAGGCACTCTCTGCGGAACCGGAGAAAGCGCTGGAGATCGTCTGCGAGGCGCTTCTCGTACCCACTGCGCGAATTCTGGCCGCGACGGGCAGTCCTGCCGATATCAGCGAAGTCCAGACATGGCTGGCGACCGAACGGGAGGATCCTGGAGCGCAGGAAACCCAATCGCCGAAGGAGGCCCTGCGCGCCGGTATCGAGATAGCGGACGGTATCCGTCGCCCCTCGCCGGGCTATGTGATCGGCCAGCTCTGGCGCAAATGGCAGAATGCCCTCCGGCGCGGCTTCAATCCGGCCGAGATCGAGGCGAAGACCCGATCGGCGGTAATCCACTTCGACGAGGGGCTGAAGCGCTATTCCTATGGCCCTCCGATCGCCTCGGCAAAGGAGCTTCTCATGCTGATTACGGCCGGCATGGTCGACCTGCGCGCGGCCGACGATCCGGACATCTTCCTGACCCCGGACGGTTGGCGGCTGAGCGCGGACGAGGCGGAGGTGTCGGCCTCTGTGATGATCGACGCGGTGATGCCGCCGCCCGCGCTGGACCAATCGACGGACCCGGTGATCACCGACTTGATGGACCAGGGACGCCTGGTTGCCGTCGCCGACGGGTTCGGCGGGCAAACCAGGGCCGATGGACAACTTCTGGACAGTCAGGGAAACCTCCAGCGCGGGCTGAGCCTGTTGGGCCGGATGTCTCTCGGCAGCGTCATCGCGGTGGATTCCATTCATGACTGCATGGGAGCCGCAGCCGGACGATGGGCGGAGGGTGTCGTCGCCAGGCTTCGCTGAAAGGGGCTCCAGACAGTAGGCAACAGCACGGATTTTCTGTTCGCGGCCCGGAACGTGCGAACGACCATACGCCCTCCTCACCCGGCACTCCGCTCTGCCCAGCCGGCGAAGATCTTTTCCAGGATCACCACCAGGTAGTAGAGGACGTTACCGAGAAAGCCGAGGGCGATGAGGACGACGAACATCAGCGGGTTGCCCGCGTTGGGTCTTGCCGGTGTCGAACAGTGCGCCTAGGCCACGGCCGTGGGGGCTGACGACCTCCACAAGGTTGGTGCCGATGAAGGCGTGCGTGAACGCGACCTTCAGGGCGCCGAAGAACTCAGGCAACGTCTTCGGCAGCGGGACCTTCCAGAAGATCTGCGCCTGGGAAGCGCCGAGTGATCTACAAATGAGCAGCGGGAAGGCCCATCGTTTCCACGCGCCCTGCCAGTTCTGCCTAAAAGCGTGATTTTATTGTGCCAAAGGCTTGCGATTGTTCGCCCTTTTTGTCCTAGTCTCTCGACGAACTGTCCGAGCACGTCGTCACGTCCGTTTCCCTCCGGAAACGCGGCGCCAGAAGGGAGTGGGCGAGAATGGCCGAAAAACGTGATGCCGAGCGCACGAGAAACCGTCTCCTGGAGGTGGCGACGCGGGAGTTCGCATTACATGGCTATGAGGGCGCGCGCGTGACACGCGTTGTTCGCGCCGCCCGGGTCACAGCGCGCATGCTCTACCACTATTTTGGCGACAAGGAAGGCCTGTACGTCGCCGTGCTCGATAGTGTCTATGCCCAGATCCGCGATGGCGAGCGCGAACTGTTCCTGAGTTCAGGCGACGCGTCCGAAGCCCTTGAACGCTTCGTGACCTTCACCTTCGACTTCTTTCAGGAAAACGACATTTTCGTTCGGCTGACACAGGGCGAAAACCTGATGGCGGGACGCCACATCAAGCAATCGCGCATGATCCAGGACATGTCGAAGCCCCTGATCACCACGCTCGATGCGCTGATCGCGCGTGGTGTCGCCGAAGGGACCTTCCGTGAGCATGTCGATGCCATGCAGCTCTATGTTTCGATCGTCGCGATCAGCGCACATCACATCAACAACATGCATACGCTGTCGGCCGTCTTCGGCTTCGACCTGAGTGCCGAAGACTGGATACGCGCCCGGCGCGCCCATGCTGTCAGCATGGTTCTGCGCTATGTCGGTGCCAAGGAACGGGACTGATCCCCTAGAGAAGGGACGGCAACCAGGTTGCGAGGCCCGGAATAAGCCCCACGGCAAGCATCCCGAGCAGGAACAGGCCGACGAACGGCCATGTCGCATCGAACAGCTCGTCCATTGTCACACCATGCGCCGCCCCCTTGAAGGCGAACATGGCATAGCCGAACGGTGGCGTGATGCCGCCGACGGTGACATTGAGCAGCATCAGCAGCCAGAACCAGAGCGGATCGAAATTCAGGGTCTCGACCAGCGGCTGGTAAATCGGAATGATCACCAGCATCACCGCAACCTGATCGACGAAAAGGCAGAAACCGAAGACCAGACCGAGCAGGACGATACACATCAACCAGGGGCTCAGGCCGAGATTCGATACCGCCGATGTCAGGGCACCCGAGGCGCCGCTCATGGCCAGGAGCTGCGAGAAAAGGGTCGAAGACGCCATGATCACGAGGATCATCGACGTGATCAGCACGGCGGCCCGCAGAGCATCCAGAAGCATCCCGACGCTGAGCCGGCGAAAGATGGCCGCAGTCAGCATGGCGCCGACGACACCTGTCGCCGCACTTTCGGACGGGGTCGCAACGCCGCCCAGGATCAGTCCCATGATCGCCCCCACGACGATCAAGAACGGCAGGCACGACGCCAGCGCGCGCCAGGCCGAACCGTCTGCCTCCGCCGGTTCATCGGTTTCGGACGGCGCAAGCGATGGCTTCAGCGTCACGCGCACCAGCGTGTATCCGATAAAGAGTGCCGCCAGCACGAGACCCGGTACCACGCCCGCAATCAGCAGCTTGGCCACCGACACGTTGGCCAGGGTTGCGATGATGATCACGAGAACGCTTGGCGGGATGACCGGAGCGAGGCTCGCGCCGCCAAGAATCATGCCGATCGAGAGCTTTCGGTCGTAACCGCGGGCCACCATGCCGGGAAAGATCGTGCGGGCCATCATTGCCGAAACGGCCATGTTCGAGCCGGACAAGGCGCCGAAAATGGCGGACAACACGCCTGCGAGCACGAACTGGCGGCCCATGACACGCCCGATGATGCGATCCATCGCCTTGAACAGAACATCGGTGGCGCCGGACCTGAACAGGATCTCCCCCATCAGGACGAACAGCGCGATGGCAGTCAGCGTGCCCGTCGTCGCGGTCGTGAACATGGAATTTGCCACAAGGCCGAAACCCCGCGGCCCGATGAGCATGACGACACCCGCGACATTCATAACGAGAAAGGCGAGAAAAACAGGCACGCCGGCCAGAAACAGGGTGATCAGGATAAGGGCGGCAGCGGTGAGGAAAACGGCGGCGTCCATGATTCAAGCTTCCGATGTCAAAACTTTATGGCTCTCCTTGTCGGGCTGCGTCGCCCGTAGGAAATGGAGCCCGGAAAAGGCGAAGCCGTAGATCATCCACACCGACACCCACCATTTTGGCACAGGCAGAGCCGACATGATGCGCACGCCGCGTTCGACCTGGCGCAGCGTCTCGGCGCAAACGACATAGGTCAGGAAGGCACAGACGAGCAGGCCGACGACGGCGATGGCGCGCGCGGCAATCCGGCCGTGCGCCGGCGACAGCTTCTCTATGACGACCGTCACTGCAACATGGCTCCCGTCCCGCGTGACCTGCGGCATGGCCAAAAAGGTGACGACCAGCAGGAGATAGGAGACCAGGCCTGCCGACCATTGGGTCGGCGCATTGAAGAAATAGCGGGCGACGACTTCATAGCAGTAGGCGAAGACGATCCCGGCCAGACCCGCCATCGCCAGCTTCACGCCGAGGCCGGTGATCCGGTCGTGCAGCGCCGCCAATGCGGCAACGGCGGACCCGATCGGGGTCCGCCGAGACCTGGCAATTTTGCCGGGACGTTTCATTTCGTCAGATCGGCTTTGAGCGCGAGTTCCTTGAGCGATGCGCTTGCAACACCGCAGCAGTTATCCGCCAGGCCCCAGATCGTGTCGTAGAAGGCCTTCTGGACTTCGGCTGCCTTTTCCGGCGACAGCGTCTCGATTTTCACTCCGAGCGCGTCGAGCTTGGCATCCTCGGCTGCCTGGATGTGATTTCCGATCCAGGGCATTTCGAGTTCCGTGATCCGGCCGGCTTCCAGAAGCACGGATTGCTCTTCCTTGGACAGACCGTTCCAGACATCGAGATTGACGAAGACCGGTTGCGTGGCCGCGCCGAAAGTCGGGCGGAGCCGGTACTTGGCAACTTCATAATGTTTCATGCTGAGCATGCCAGCGGCTGGCCATCCGGCACCGTCCACGATGCCCGTTTGCAGGGCCGAGTAGATCTCGGAACCGGGCAGAACGACGGGTTCGGCGCCCAGAGCCTTGATCGGCCCGAAATAGGTCGGCGTTCCGCGGACCTTACGACCGGCAAGGTCGCCTTCAGGGCTGAGCGGCTCCTTGGTGAACAGGTGGTAGCCCTCCATGCTCACCGACATCATGGCAACGAGCTTCAGGTTGTGTTGAGCCTGATAGAAATTGTCGATGGCATCCCACACCCCGCTTTCGCGACGGGCGACCGGGTCGACGTCGATGGCATCGACCGCCAGAGCCAGTCCGCCATCGCCGGCGTGAAAGACCGGGTGTGTATAGAGCACAGCAAACGCACCGCTCGACACGGGTTCGAGCTGCTCGAAAATCGGCACGGTTTCCGGCCCGGAAACCTTGAAGGTCACGGTATCGCCGCCGACCATCTCGACGTTCTTCATATAGCGATCAAGCACCGCATAGGTCGGTGTCTGGGTGGAGTCGAAGCTGGACAGCAGCGAGAGCTCTGCGGCGTTGGCGCAGGCAGTCGCCAGCATGAGGCCGGCGGCCAGTGCCGCACCGCGAATGGCACCGGTTCTGGAAGGTCGAAATTGCAGTCGCATTGTGAAATCCCCTTGATTGGACGCGTGTTCGGTCGTCTCGCCGCCGGCAACATGCATAATAATTAGGCATTTTCGCCCATGCTCAGCGATGCAGCAAGTAAAAAACTTTTTATTTAAGATTGCAAGGCCTAAAGTAAATCTGCTAGGTCGACCTGAGCAAGGAGGGCTTCTGCGTGGTCACGATAGAAAGTGCCGTGAAAAAATCGGAAAAATGGCGTCAGGCCCATGCCGACTGGGAGCCGCGCCTCGGTGCCGTGCTGGACGTCGATGACAATGAGGTTCGGGCCCTCGACCTCGACCGTGGCCCCCTGTCCGGCCTGGCCGTCGGTGTAAAGGACGTCATCGACGTGGCGGGCATGCCGACCCGGAACGGCAGTAAAACGGGCAGCAGCGCAGCCCCCGCCGCTGAGGATGCCGATGTTGTCGCGGCGTTGCGGCGGGCGGGCGCATCGGTCGTGTGCAAGACGGCAACGACGGAGTTCGCCTTTATCGATCCGACCGGGACGAAAAACCCTTTCAATCCGGAACGCACGCCCGGCGGATCGAGCAGCGGATCGGGTGCCGCGGTCGGCGCCGGCCTTCTCGACATTGCCGTCGGCACGCAAACGGCCGGCTCCCTGTGCCGGCCGGCCTCCTATTGCGGTTGCGTCGGTTTCAAACCGACCTTCGGCACCCTCTCGACCAGAGGAATGACGCCCCTTTCACCGGCGTTCGACACCATCGGCTTCATTGCCCGGACGACTGAATTGGCCGACAGGGCCTTCGCCGCCTGTGGCGGCGCGCCCGGCACCGACGTCGACCTGTCGACGCTCAGGATCGGACTGCCCCCCATCGACCGGAATGCATCCATGGAGCGCAGCGCCGTCGATGCCCTTCACGGTGCCGCTGAAGCACTCCGAAAGAGCGGAGCAGCCGTGGAACCGACCATGGCCGAACTCCCGTTTGCCGACGTCATCGCCGATCACCGAACCGTCATGCTGCATGAAGCATCGAGAGCGCATGGCGCCTTGCTGGAGAGCGGCAAATTGCAGCCGCTCTTTGCCCGCGGACTTGAAGAAGGATTATCGATTTCGGAGGATTCGGCCAACGCAGCCTTTCATCGGCTGCAAAGTGCGGCACAGGCGTTCTGGCAGGATGTCGCGGGCTTCGACCTGCTCATCACCCCTCCCGTCCCCGGCCCAGCTCCGATGCGCGCCGAAGGCACTGGATATCAACACCTGCTCACCCCCTGGACCGTGCTCGGGGGACCTTTGCTGTGCCTGCCCTGGGGCACCGATGACGCCGGGCTGCCGCTATCGATCATGCTGGCCGCTCCGCCGCAGAAGGACGCAAACGTTCTGGGAGCAGGCGATGCGCTCTCCCGCCTCGCGCCCGTGACCCCGAAGCCAGCGCCTCAGGCTTAAAGCGACCTGGCCTGAAACGCACTGGGCCTGAAACGCACTGGACCCGAACCCCGCTTAAGCGGGCTTCAGCGCCACCATGGCATCCACTTCGACAGCCGCATTACCCGGAAGTCCGCAAACGCCGACCGCCGTACGCGCGTGCACGCCGCTGTCACCGAACACATCCACGAACACATCGGTCGCGCCGTCTATGACGAAAGGCGAGCGGTCGAAGCCGGATACGCAATTCACGAAGCCCCCGAGGCGCAAGATGCCGGACACACGATCGAGATCGCCATCGCACGCCAGTTTCAGGCAGTAAAGCAAGTTCAGGGCGCAGACCCGCGCCTCCTCGCGTGCGCGCTCGGCGCTGACCTCATCGCTTCCGACCGGCCCCGCCAGTGTCACCCGACCTTCCCACTCGCAGATCTGACCTGAAAGGACGACGAGATTGCCGTCCCTGCGAAAGGGTGCGAACCGCCCGCGAGGCGTCCAGGGCGGCGGCAATACCAGCCCGAGCTGCTCCATTCTCTCGTCGATGACACCCATTCTTGTCTCCTATTGATGCGTGTTGACGACGGATCTCGTACGGGTCCGATCGGCGCCTGCGGCGAGGCTGGTGAGATGCCTTTCGTCAGGAACCAGGCCAGATCGAATCCCAACGCGCCCCGCAATGTCGCGCCATATTGGTAAATTATTTTTTACTTTGCAAGCCTACTGCTTCGGATACCCCCTCACCCAGCACTCCGCTCCGCCCAGCCGGCGAAGATCTTTTCCAGGATCACCACCAGGTAGTAGAGGACGATGCCGAGGAAGCCCAGGGCGATGAGGACGGCGAACATCAGAGGATAGTCCGCGTTGGTCTTGCCGTTGTCGAACAGCGCGCCCAGGCCGCGGCCGTGGGGGCTGACGATCTCCACCAGATTGGTGCCGATGAAGGCGAGCGTGACCGCGACCTTCAGGGCGCCGAAGAACTCAGGCAGCGTCTTCGGCAGCGCGATCTTCCAGAAGATCTGCGCCTGGGAGGCGCCGAGCGAGCGCAGGATGTCGCGGTATTCCGGCTCCAGAGTCGACAGGCCGATGGCGACGGAGACGGAGATCGGGAAGAAGGAAATCATGAAGGCGACAAGAATTGTGTTCAGATCGTGCTGGCCGATGAAGAGCAGCGCCACGATCGGCACGACGGTGGCCTTGGGAATCGCGTTGAAGGCGACCAGCAGCGGATAGAGCGCATCGCGCATGGTGCGCGAGAAGCCCATGATCATGCCGATCAGCGTGCCCGCCACGACGGCAAGCAAGAGCCCGGCGACGGTGCGCCAGAAGGTCTGCCAGCCCATCACCAGGAAGAGCTTCCAGTATTTCGCATAGGCCGGAACCAGGTCGGAGGGCGAGGCCATCTTGTAGTTCGGCCAGCCCTTGACATGGACGAGCAGCTCCCAAAGGGCGAGGAAGAGCGCCATGGCGAGCGTCGGCACGAGGATCTTGCGGGCGGTTTCCATCAGGCGGCCTCCTCGGTTCCGGGAAGCCTTCCTTGCGCGATTTCGATCTGGTGGCGAAGGATGGCGAGCATGTCCGCCGCCTCCGGGGTGTAGAGACGGTCCAGGTCCCGGGGGCCCTTGTCCGGCACCGGCAGTACGTATTGTGTCCGTGCAGGCCGGCCGGAGAGCACCACGACCTGATCGGCGAGGAAGATCGCCTCGCGCAGGTCATGGGTGATGAGGACGCCGGTGAAGGGCTCCTTCTCCTTCACCTTGTGCATGGTCTGCCACAGGTCTTCGCGGGTGAAGGCGTCGAGCGCGCCGAAGGGCTCGTCGAGGATCAGCACCTCGGGCTGGTGGACGAGCGCCCGGCAGAGGGAGGCGCGCTGGCGCATGCCGCCGGACAGTTCCGACGGGCGTTTGTCCTCGAAGCCCTCGAGGCCGACGAGGGAAAGCAGATAACGGGCGCGGTCTTCCTGGTCCTTCTTCGACAGGCTGGTCGGAACGATCTCGAGCGGCAGCATCACGTTCTTCAGGATCGTGCGCCATTCCAGCATGACCGGGTTCTGGAAAGCCATGCCGACGGTGGAGCGCGGTCCCATGACGCGCTCGGCATGAAGCATGACCAGCCCCTCATCCGGCTTCATCAGCCCGGAGATGAGGCGTGTCAGCGTGGACTTGCCGCAGCCGGACGGCCCGACGACGGCGGCAAAGCCACCCTCGTCGACGGATAGTTCCAGACCGTCGAGCACGGGCAGCGGCCCGACCTTGGTCTTGTAGGCGTGTTTCACGCCCTCGATCTTGATCATCGGATACATGTCCGGTCCCCGCCGCTCAGGTTCCCCAAATCGTTCGTCATATGGTTGGCCGACCGGTTCGCATCACAGGTCGACCACGATCCGCCCGCACCCGCGCGACACGCAGGGCATGAAGACATTCCCTTCAGCACGCTCCTGCGGGGTCAGTACATAATCATGGTGCTCCAGTTGACCGGACAGCACTTTGGTGCGGCAACTGCCGCACACACCGGCCTCGCAACTGCTTTCGACAGGGATACCCGCCGCCCGCATGGCCGTGAGCGCGCTTTGCCCCTCGGCGACAGAAACAAGCTGCCCCTGCCCCTTTATCTCGATCTCGAATCCGCCCGCCATTTCGGCCTCGGCGCCCGGCGCGGTAAAGCGTTCACTCATGACGGGCATGCCGCGGGCGCCGAAGGCGGCTTCCGCTTCCGCAATCATGGTTTCGGGGCCGCAGACGTAGACTTGGGTCGCGGGATCCGTTCTGGCCGCCAGGGCCGGAATGTCGAGACGCGCGCTCGGAAGGCTGCCCCCATGGAAGTGGACCCGCTCGGCGAAGGGCATCTCCGATAGCCATTCGCCGACCCCGGGCAGATCTTCCGCCGTCAGGGCGCAGTGCAGTTCGAACGCCCTGCCCTCGCGCCACAGGCGATGGGCCATGGACACAAGCGGCGTCACGCCGATGCCGCCGCCGACAAGACAGACCGGAGCCTCGTCCTCGGTAAGCGGGAACAGGTTCTCCGGGGGACTAGCCGTGATCTCGGCCCCAAGCCTGGCCTGGCGATGCAGGGCGAGCGAGCCGCCGCGGCCGTCGTCGCGCCGGGCCACGGCAATGCAGTAGCGGTGGGTTTCGGACGGGTCGTTCACAAGCGAGTAATGCCGCCGCCCCACTCCGGGCACGTCAACGGCCAAATGCGCGCCGGCCGTGAATGCCGGAAGAGCCGCGCCGTCTTCTGCGCGCAGTTCGATGAGCGCAATCCGCGCGCTCAGGCGGCGCAGGGCCACGATTGTCAGGTCGAGGGTCGATGTCATGCGCACAATCAGATCGCGGTGGCGATGCCGAGTTCCTCGATCCATTGCTGGTATTGCATGAGCGGCAGGTCCCCCGGGCCGACGGGAAGCTCCATCTGGGTCCAGAACGGCGGTACCAGCCAGGGCCGCTGGCTTTCGATCACCGGCTTGTCCTGTTTGCGTACGTGGCTTGCCAGGTCCAGGAAGGCGCCGTCACTCTCCGGCGCCAGGTCGAAATTGCGCGAGAAGATCCAGAAGGTCTGGGTCAGGTTCCAGTCGACGGGCGATGTGGCCAGCCAGATGACATACCGACCCGATGGGCTGTCCTTCACCAGACGGATCACGCCGGGCATGGAGACATAATCGGTATAGGTCAGGGTCACGTCGCCGGCGTCGGCAGCTTCCGGTTTCGACTGATCGACGGTCAGGAGGCCCGGCGGCTGCACCGTCTCGTATTGCACGATCAGCTCATGACCTTCGCGCCAGGCGCGATGATCGGGCGGTTCCGGATGATCCCGCTCGCCGAGGATCCCCTCATGCACCCACGGGAAATGGGTGTCGTCCAGCGTTCCCATGATCATCCGGGTCGAGGATGTCTTGACCAGTTCCTCCTCGGTCAGGCGGATCGAGCGGAAGGCCGAGTCATGCAACTCGGGAAATTCGGGCAAGGGCAATTTCGGCTCGTCCGACAGGCAGACCCAGATCAGCCCGTGCTTTTCCTCTGCGAGATAGGCGGGAAGATCGGCTGCGGCCGGAATGGCACGTCCCTCGGCGAGCTGCGGGATCCGCTTGCACTTTCCACCTTCCCCGAAGGCCCAGCCGTGATAGGGGCATTGCAGCGCCTGCACGCCACCGACCGTCACCACCTCGCCCAGGGAAAGCTGCGCCTGGAAATGCCGGCAGGTGTCCGGCAGGGCCGCGAGCTTGCCATCCAGCCGGACGAGGACCACTCGGCGGCCCAGCAGGGTCACGCCGACCGGCCGACCATCGTCCAGGGCGCTCGCCTCGCACACCGGGTGCCAGAAACCGGACATGCTCTGGCGAAAGCCCTCGATCGCTTCCTCGCTTGGCCCGAGATCGGCGCGGGTGATGGGTTGTTGTACGGTCATGGACGGTTCCCTCTCCTGTCTTGTCGCAGGAGCAGAAAGCCAAACCTGAGTGTCAACGACAAGCGCCGTTATGACGACACACCGCTCTCAAAATCAGGACACTTGCGACGTCGCCACCTGACGCAGAACGCCCTTGAGGTGACCGCAGAAATTCGCCACGGCCACGGGCATGGAGGCATCGGCGACGCCTGCGATCAGCCGCTGCGGCAGCAACCCGCGATCGGTCAGCGGCAGGAAGGCGAGATCACCGGCCTTGAGCCGGTCGAGAATGCCGATCGGCGTCATGATCGAGATCGCCTCGCCGGACTGGACATAGCTGCTCATGAAGGTGAGCGAGTTCGACACCATGCGGCTCGGCAGCTTCAGCCCCGTGGTCGACAGCACCATGTCGAGCTGGTCTGCAATGGTGATGGAGCGGGCCGGCAGTAGGAGCTGGTAGCCGAGCAGGTTCGACAGCTGCACGGCGGGAAGCCGGGTCAGCGGATGATCCGGCGCACAGATGACCCCCAGCGGGAAATCCGCATAGGCGACCTGAACCAGCGACAGCCTGGGCGGCGGATTGAAGATCAGCGCCAGATCGGCGGACCCGTCCGTCGCCTGGCGGATCGCCTCTTCCGCCGGACAGCTCCTGATATCGAAATCGATCCGCGGATAGAGATCCGCAAATCCCTTGACCGCCATGGGCAGAAGGTCCGCGAGCGCACTCTCGATACTGGCGATGACGATCCGGCCGCGCAGCCCGGTGGCAAGCTGTTCGATCTCGCTCACCGCCTTGTCGTAGTCGCGCAGGGTGCTGCGGATGTGACGAGCCAGGATTTCGCCGGCGGCGGTTGGGCGCAATCCGCGCGGCAGCCGCTCGAACAAAGGCGTGCCCAGCTGCGCCTCCAGTTCCAGAAGGTGCCGGTTGATCGCGGAAGGCGCGACATGCACCGCTTCGGCCGCCTTGCGGATCGATCCGTGGCGGATGATCGCCTCGAAATAGGTCAGAAGCCGGGTGTGCATGTGTCCTCTCTAAAAGACGCAAACGGCACCGCCCCGAAGGACGGCACCGTCACAAACTATCCCCATGAGGGGAAAAAGTCTTGCCAGGGAACGTGTTACTGCATTTTGCGCAGATCCGCGGCCGGCAGGTAGGCATCGGTGAAATAAAGCTCCGGCGTGGGCGCGTTCTTGAACGCATAGGCCGTCTTCATCTGGTCCAGCGCCTTGGCGAAACGCTCCGGTACCATGCCGCCAAAGCCGTTTGCCTTCACCTCGTCGGTCATGACATTGCCGTCGATGGCCAGCTTCAACCGGCGGGTTTCCAGCGCGGTGTCGATCGCGGGCGCGTAAGCAGGCATCAACTCGACGGCTGCGGCCGGATCAGCGATCGCCGTCTGCCATCCTTTCACGACCGCACTCAGGAACCCGGTGATTTCTTCCGGATGGGCCTTGGCATAGTCGGTGTTCACGATGACGGCGGAGCCGTAATAATCGAGGCCGTAGTCGGCGAAGGGAAAGACCGAGATATCCTCTTCCGGCACGCCGAGGCGGGCCAGGGACAGGTAAATGGAGAAGGAGAAGCCGGTCACGGCCTGAACGGTGCCTTCGGCCAGCATCGGCTCCCGGGTCGGAAAGCCCAGGGGCTCGACGGTGATCTTGTCCATGTCCAGGCCGTTCAGCTTCGCAAACAGCGGAAACTGTGCCCAGGCGCCATCCGGCGGCGGTGCGCCCAAGACCTTGCCCTCAATGTCGGAGATCTTTTCAATGCCCTGGGACTTGCGACCGACCATGGCGGTTGCCGGCCTATTGTAGATCACCATGGCGGCGGTAACCGGCGCGCCCGGGTTCGCATCGAGAAACTTGATCAATGCCTCGACATCGGCGAGGCCGACCGGATAGGCGCCGGTGGCGACTTTCGGGATGGCATCGAGCGAGCCCTTGCCTTCGACAAGCTCGACATCGAGCCCCTTGTCGGCAAAGTAGCCCTTCTCGCGCGCCACCACATAGGGTGCGGCCGGCCCTTCGAAGCGCCAGTCCAGCGCGAAAGGCATCTTGGTTTCGGCCGCAGCCGACAACGCCGTCCCGACGAGCACCGCGCCCGCCATCAGAAATCTAGAAAACATATGGACCCCTTCCTCTTTATGTCTGAGGCCGAGATCACCACCGAACAGCGTTGCTTTCCAGATCAAGTATGAGAGCGTTGCGTCCTGTTTTTGAGTACGGTCCAAGCGCGATCGAACTGCGCCCGGTATGCGTCACGTTGGATGCGGATTTCGGCAAGGATGGATAGTGCCCCCCGGCCGGCACCAAAAACAAAGAACCCGCCCGACCGGCATCGGTCAGGCGGGTTGTTTTCTTCGCGAACTGCTGAACGGCAGCTATTCCTTCAGCTCTATGACCGTCAGGTTGCCGTTGATCCTGTCAGCCACGAACTCGACCTCCTGACCTTCCTGTACCTTTTCCAGCATGGCGTCATCGGCCATGCGGAAAACCATGGTCATCGCGGGCATGTCGAGATTCTTGAGTTCCTCGTGAATGATGGTGACCTTCTTTCCCTTCAGATCGACCTTCTTCACGGTCCCCTTGGTATAGTCCGTGGCAAAGGCGGCGGTGGCGATGACGGTGCCCAGGGCAGCAGCGACGAGGAAACCGGTAAGCTTGTTCATCTCATTCTCCTGACAGGTAAGACAGATTTCGTTCACTTGTGTCCGGCATGGCCGGCATGGGAGGAGCCGGATCCGACTATTCGGGACGGCTGTGGTGCGGTCGCGGGTGTGTCCGCCCGGCTGGCGTCCGGCAGCTCGCCGGTCCACTCCCAGGCCTGGGTTCCGGGCGGATTTTCGTACCAGCCGGGATCGCTGTAATCGCCGGCGGAGAGGCCTTCGCGGACCTTCACGACGGAAAACATGCCGCCCATTTCGAGCGGACCATGGGGCCCCCAGCCGGCCATCATCGGCACGGTGTTGTCCGGGATCGGCATGGCCATCTCCGCCATTTCCGCCATGCCGTTGGAGCCCATGGGCATATATTCCGGCTGAAGCAGACGGACCTTGCGCGCGAGCGCCGTCTTGTCCGCCCCGATGAAGGTCGGCACGTCATGGCCCATGGCGTTCATCGTGTGATGGGACTTATGGCAGTGGATCGCCCAGTCGCCCGGATGCACGGCATCGAACTCGTAGGCCCGCATCGCGCCGACCGGGATGTCGATCGTGACTTCCGGCCAGCGGGCTTCCGGGCGCACCCAGCCGCCGTCCGTGCAGGTGACCTCGAAGTCGTAACCATGCATATGGATCGGATGGTTGGTCATGGTCAGGTTGCCCACGCGCACCCGGACACGGTCGTTCTTCGCGACCACCAGCGGGTCGATGTTGGGGAAGATCCGGCTGTTCCATGTCCACAGATTGAAGTCGGTCATGGTCATGATCTTCGGCACATAGGAGCCCGGCTCGATGTCGAACGCGTTGAGCATGATCAGGAAATCACGATCGACCGGCATGAAGGACGGGTCCTTCGGATGCACGATGAAAAACCCCATCATGCCCATGGCCATCTGGACCATCTCGTCGGCATGAGGGTGGTACATGAAGGTGCCGGATTTCACGAGGTCGAACTCGTAGACGAAGGTCTTGCCCGGCGGGATGCCGGGATGAGACAGCCCGCCGACGCCATCCATGCCGGAAGGCAGAATGAGGCCGTGCCAATGCACCGTCGTGTGTTCGGGGAGCCTGTTGGTCACGAAGATACGGACCCGCTCTCCCTCGACCGCCTCGATGGTCGGGCCGATGGACTGGCCGTTGTAGCCCCACAGGTACGCTGTCATGCCTTCGGCGAGTTCCCGTTCCACCGGTTCCGCGACCAGGTGAAACTCCTTCACGCCGTTGTTCATGCGGAAGGGCAGCGTCCAACCGTTCAGGGTCACCACAGGATTGTAAGGCACGCCGGTGTCGGGGGCGCCTTTGGGAGCCTGGGTGGCCGGTCCATCCATGATGGCTGCCTCCGGCAGGCCCATGTTGGAGGTTTGCGCCCAGGCTGCAGTGGATACGAGGGCGGCACCTGTCGCGCCCGCCCCCAGAAGCTGACGTCGGTTCATCATCATCCTGTTCCTTTGACGACTATTCATCAGTGACCTCCCCCCTCGGCCGCAGCCACGTTGACAGTGGCACCGCCGCGGGCGCCCTCCATTGGCCCCGCACCGAAGGTGGCGGCGGCCAGATCCGCCTCCGCGAGCCAGAAGTTTCGGCGCGCATCGACGGCCATAAGCTGGGTGTCGATGCGGGCGCGGGTGTCGGCGAGAAGGTCGAACGTGTTGGTGATCATGCCATTGTAGGTCAGCAGGCTTTCCTCCTCGACCGCCTTTCGAAGCGGAAGCACGGCGTCGCGGTAATGTCGGGCGATCTCGTGCGAGGACCTGTAGGCGGTGTAAGCCGAACGGGCTTCGGAGCGGATGTTCACCGCCTTTTCCGCCAGACGGTTCGCCGCCTGCATGTAGGCATATTCCGCCTTGCGCATCCGAGCCTTGCCGCTGTCGAAAATCGGAATGGCGAATTCCAGCTCGATCTGAGGCGTTACGAGAATCTTTTTCTTCTTCTTTTCCTCCAGATCCGGACCATTGAGCTCGTATTCGGTCTCGATTTCCCGCTCCGCCTCCACGCCGACGATCAGTTCCAGATCAGTGACGTATCTGGTGGCTTCCGTCAGGCGATAGCTTTTGGCGACGGCCTCCAGTTCAAGCCTTGCGACCTGCAGGTCGATGCGGTTGCGCAGCGCATCGGCCTCGATCGTCGGTTTGCCGCGCGGAGCCCTGGGAAGTGCCGGTAAGTTGTCGGGCACGAAGTACTCGACGTCCTGCCCCCACAGTCCCATCAGCCGGGTGAGCCGCTCCTTAGCGAGCCTTGCAGCCAAACGGGCTTCCGCCTTCTGCCCGGCCAGTTCCGCATAGAAGGCGTGCTCACGCGCCTGCCCGGCCTTGGGCATGGCCCCCGTCTCTCCCAGCTTCTGGGCGAGTTCCGATGCCGCGTCCGCGGCAACCTGAGCCTGGTTGAGATTGGCGACCGTTTCGAATGCGGCAACCGCATCAATCCATGCGCGCCGGGTCTCGGCCGCAAGCGTAAGCGTGTCGCCGATCGCAACCGCCTGGGCCTGGCGAAACCGGGCGTCGGAAACATCGACCCGCTGCTTTTGCGTCGCAAGCGACACAAGGTTGGCCGCGACCGCGCTTTCGATTGAGCGAAAGCCGCTGATCTCGGGATGCGCCAAACCGAAGAGGCCGACGGAAACGATCGGGTTTTCCAGCATCGTGTCCTGCCAAGCGTCGGCAGCACTCATGCCCAGCGCCGCGTAGGACGCCTGCAATCCGCGATTGTTCAAGAGGGCAACCTGGACCGCCGTCTCAGCGTTGATCGTCTTCTTGTGCACCATCTTGCGGACCCGTTCCGAGACCGCCTTCGACTGGGCGGCATTCTCGATCCAGACGGTTTCCTTGTTGCCGGTCCCCGCGGACGTGCCGGCAGAGACCGCCCGGAACCCGGGTTTCGCTTCGGAATAGGTGGCAACCTGTTCGGCTGAGACGCACCCCGCCAGCAGGGCGGCGGTGGCCACCCAAACAAGCGGTTTGACTGGGGCTTTCCTCACGACCCACCTCCCCGGCCCGGTGCTTGCCGGTCATTGAGCTGGCGCCATGAGCCGGGTTCAACAGGCCCCCGGGCCGTATAGCCCTCGGTCACCGAGGGCGGATAAAGGGCGTGGATGGCGGCACCCGGGTCTTGCGGACCGGGTCCCGCGGACAGGTCCGGCAACGGTGCCGTGGCTGCGCAGCCGCCGACCAACAGCGGCGAGAGCGCAGCAAAAACGCTTAGTCTCATTGAAACTCACTGATCTCGATATTTTAGAACGTCACCGCAGCAGAGGCGGCGCACGATTGGCCCGGGCTGGCCCCGGGGGGAGATCAGGATCTGGGAGGGTGCTCTAGCCGGAAGCGGGACGCATCCGTCAGTGAACCGGTAAGCGATAAATAGGGCGCCAGCACCTTCCAGCCGGAAAAGATCGGGACCTGAAGGATCGCCAGATCGGCAAAGCAGGACGACTGACAGCAGGTTTCAGAGGAGAATTTGCCATCACTCCCGGCCTTGCCGGCCGGACAGTCGGCCGAACGCACCTGCTTGTCGCCGTGATGTTGGACATGGGGCATGTGGTCCGAAGACTGCGCAGCCTGGGATGTTTCCATGCGCGGACCATCCGCCAACCCGTGTGCGCCCGCTCCGGGAAGTACTACTCCCAGAAGAAAGATACCGGCAAAGAAAATCTGAAGAAGGTTGCGCACGAACCACCTATCCATCAATCAAAGAGTCACTACCGGGAAGCCAGCGATGCAACAATTGAATTGTCCGTGATTGACGGCAATTCGAAGCGCGCGGGACCCGCGTCCGGAAAACATGCCTCACCCGTCCCTTTCCAAGAGATAGGTTGCGATTGCCGTGCGGTCTTCATCGGACAGGAACGCCGTTCCATCGCGTACGACTTCCCCCATGGAGCCGCCGAAGACATCGCCGTTCGGCATGATCCCGGTTTGAAGGGCGTATTTAAGGGCGTTTACAGTCCAGCCTTCCTTCTTCAGGGCAGCACTGGTGATGGACGGGGACTTGCCGCCGTCCGGCAGTTTCTCCGCGCCATGCAAGGCCATTTCCGCCTGCCGGGCGCCCAGCAAGTTTCTCGGCGTATGGCAGGCGCCGCAATGAGCCGGGCCTTCGACGATGAACTTCCCCCGGTTCCAGAGGTCGCTTTCCTCAGGATCGGAAGTGAAGGTCTCCGGAATATGATAGAGCGCGCGCCAGACCTTGAGCCCTGCTCTCAGATTGAAGGGCGGCATCATTTCGTGAGGTTTCGAAGGCACGGACACGGGAGGCACGGTCTTGAATGCCGCCCAGAGGTCCGCCACGTCCTGATCGCTGAAGGCGTTGTAGAACGGATATGGAAACGACGGATAATAGGGTGTGCCTTCCGGCGACACGCCCTGGCGCAGCGCAGCCGCGAAGTCCTGGATCGTCCAGCCGCCGATGCCGTGGTCCGGGTCGGTCGTCAGATTTGGCGAATAGAACGTGCCGAAGTCGGTCGGCAGCCTGACGCCGCCCGCAAGCGGCTGTCCGCCGCCGCCCGTATTCGTGTGGCAGGCAATACATCCGGACATCCTGGCGAGATAAGCACCTCGGGCCGGATCCCCGGCGTTTTCCCCGATCGCTTCCGGCTGGCCGATCGGCCAGACGTGAAGCACGGCGAAGGCCGCTCCCGCCAACGCGGGAGCAGCGAACGCGACAATGAGCCAAAGGCGCATCGGCTATTTTTTCTCGACCCGGAATCTGGAATGACAGGCAGAACAGGTCTGCGCGACCATATTGAACACCCCGTCGGCCGGCATCTGGGCCAGTTGGGCGGGATCCGCCATAGGTCCCGCACCGCCCATCATCGGGGCAGAGCCCATCATGCCGCCGCCGGACATCATGGACCCTGCGCCCATCATGCCGGCGCCGCCGCCCCCGTGCGCCAAGCCGTTGTCGGCGGCCGCCTCGAGCCCGGTCGCAAACACGCCAAGCTGGTCGGAAAGGTCCGAGAAGGCCTGCCAGTCCGTCCAGATTTCAGGCTTGGCCTCCGACGGCCCCTCGATGCTGTGCTCCGGGAAGAGTTTGGTCAAAGCCTCACCGGAATGGGACCGGATCGCCGCGGCGCCCTTGCGCACCGCGTCCGCGTCATAGGCCTGTTCTCCGCGCATCATTGCCGACAGGGATTTCATGACATCCCCCATCACGCCCATGGCATCCATTCGTTCCTTGATGATGCCTGACGCACCGCCATGGGCATAGGCAGCCACAGCCCCCGTCAGCAGGAGCGAGCCCGCGACGGTCAATACCGTAAATTTCATTGATCAGTTCCTGTATCCAGATTGCCGGCGGACGCGCCGCCGCATGTCGTATCAGATGGACAGGAGCGGTGATCGTGGAGGCGGCGGGTCGATTGTCGCAACCCGCGAGGCGACGGGTGCGAAGGAAAAGCCGGTGACTTTCTCGGTGGAATCCGGGACGGCCAGGCGGGCGTCCGCTGTCAGGGCAAGCAGGAGTGCGCCGCAATGGACCGTTTCATGTTCGGCCACATGACCGCCTGCGTCCGGGGCTACATGGTTATGGGAATGACCGTTATCGGTACCGGCCGCATATACGTGGGCATGGGGAGCATCGGCAAATGAATGACTGAACGACCCGCCGGCAAGGATGAACGCCACCGCAAGGGTGGTTTTCAAAAAGACCGCTATGGAGGAACGTCGCTTCATCACTATCGACCTATTGGCTCCCGTTCGCCCATTGTAACACGCGAATAGAGGCAACAATCCGGTCAACCGGTTCGCCGGTCAAGCCTTCAACCGGCCTCATGTTGCCCGAAGGTTGATGACCTGTGCGACTGTCCACAGCGCAGAGCCTCATACGTGCACCTTCCCTATTCCGCTGGGACGGCAGCCGCATTTGGGGTGACGGCCGCCGATGGCTTCGCCTCGTCCATCGCCGGTGCGATCCGGCGCAGACGCAGGGCGTTGGTCAGGACGAAGACCGAGGACAGTGCCATGGCGCCGGCGGCCAGAACCGGCGACAGCAGGATGCCGAAAGCCGGGTAAAGCGCGCCTGCCGCGACCGGGATCAGGGCCGTGTTATAGGCAAAGGCCCAGAACAGGTTCTCCTTGATGTTGCGCATGGTCCTGCGGGAAATCTCACAGGCGTTCACCACGCCGCGCAGATCGCCCGACATTAGCACCACATCGGCGGATTCGATCGCCACATCCGTGCCCGTCCCGATCGCAATCCCCACATCTGCATGGGCCAGCGCCGGAGCATCGTTGATGCCGTCGCCGACGAAGGCGATCCGGCCGTCCTCACCCTTGAGCTCGGTCAGGGCCGCCACCTTGCCATCTGGCAGCACGCCCGCGATCACGATATCGATGCCGGTTTCGGCGGCAATCGCATCGGCGGTCTCCCGCTTGTCGCCGGTGATCATGGCGACCTTCAGACCCTGGGCATGAAGGGCAGCAATCGCGGCACGGCTGGAGGCCTTGACCGGGTCGGCGACGCCGATGACGGCCGCGACCTTGCCATCGATGGCCGCATAGAGCGCCGTGCGGCCGCGTTTCGCCAGCCTGACTTCCTCGCCGGCAAGGGCCTCGGTCGAAATACCTTCCCGTTCCATCAGCCGGTCCGCGCCGACCAGGACGCGCTGCCCTTCGACCACCGCGCTGACACCATGCCCGGTGATGGAGGAGAAGTCGCTTGCCTCCGGGAGTTTCAGCCCTTCGTTTTCGGCTGCCCTTACGATCGCCTCGGCGACGGGATGTTCGGAACGCGCCTCGACGGCGGCAATGCGGGAGAGAACGATGGAGCGCTCAAACCCGTCGGCGAGCACGAGGTCGGCCAGTTCGGGCCTGCCTTCGGTGACCGTGCCGGTCTTGTCCAGCGCGACGATGCCGATACCGGCAAGCTGCTGCAGGGCGTCACCTTTTCGGAACAGGACGCCCATTTCGGCCGCCCGGCCCGTACCGACCATGATGGAGGTCGGGGTCGCGAGACCCATCGCGCAGGGACAGGCGATGATCAGCACCGACACGCCGGCCACCAGGGCCAGGGTCAGGGCCGGGTCCGGGCCGACGATCAGCCAGACCAGCACGGTCAGGACGGCCGCCGTCATGACCGCGGGAACGAACCACAGCGTTATGCGGTCGACGAGCCCCTGGATCGGCAGCTTCGCCCCTTGTGCTTCTTCCACCATGCGGATGATCTGCGACAGGGTCGTATCGGCGCCAACGCGGGTTGCCTTGAACTGCAGCCCGCCCGCACCGTTGACTGTGCCGCCCGTCACCGCGCTGCCGGCGGATTTCGAAACCGGGATCGGCTCGCCGGTGATCATGCTTTCATCCACATGGGACGATCCTTCGACCACTTCGCCGTCGACCGCGATCCGCTCGCCGGGACGCACCACGACGATTTCGCCGAGGCTCAGGGCTTCGATCGGCACCTCGATCATCTGGCTGTCGCGCAACACCCGCGCCGTCTTGACCTGGAGCCCGAGCAGTTTCTGGATGGCCGCGCCCGTGCGCCCCTTGGCGCGCGCCTCGAGGAAACGCCCGAGCAGGATCAGAACGACGATCACCGCGGCCGCCTCGAAATAGACCGCACGCACCCCGGCCGGGAGCAGATCCGGCAGGAACGTCGCGACGACCGAGTAGAGATAGGCAGCGCCCGTGCCGACGGCGACCAGGCTGTTCATGTCCGGCGCGCCCTTCAGAAGCGCGGGGATCCCCTTGGTATAGAACCCGCGGCCGGGTCCGATGAGGACGACGGTCGTCAGCAGGAATTGCAGGATCCAGCTTGTCTGCTGGCCGATGGTGGCCGCGATCAGATGATGAAGCGATGGGATCAGGTGCCCGCCCATTTCAATGAGGAACACCGGCAGGGCGAAGACCGCGGCAATCGCCATCTTCCGCGCCAGGTCGCGTGCTTCTTCCGCCTTGCGTTCGCTGCGGTCCTGGGTGGCGCCTGCCTCCGCAATGCTGGCCGGATAGCCGATATCCGTGCTGGCCTTGATCAGCTGCTGAACGGTGACCGCGCCTTCTGCATAGACAACGGTTGCCGTTTCGGCCGCCAGGTTCACGCTGACGCTCAGAACCCCGGGGGCGGCCGCAAGCGCCCGGTCCACGCGCCCCACGCAGGAGGCGCAGGACATGGACTGGATGTTGAGGGTGACCGTTTGCGTGCGCGCCGGATAGCCGAGATCCTCCAGCTTGGCGACCGCCGCGGCGATCTTCTGCGGTTCGGCCGTGAACTGCGCGCTTTCCGTGGCCAGGTTCACGCCGACGTCGTCGAGCCCGTCTACGGAGGCCAGGCCGCGCTCGACGCGCCCGACACAAGAGGCGCAGGACATGCCCTGGACAGACAGGGTGACTTTCTGATGGCCGGACATGGGTCCAACTCCAATATGATTTGGCAGGTTTCCCTCAAATGGCACTTCCAGTCACTGGAAGGTCAAGGCCGAGCCGAAAATTTTCTCAAATTGATTTTTCTCCTTGACCCTCCCGTAACTGGAACCTCGACATTTGGCGCAACCAACCTATGGAGCCAACCATGAAATTCAGCGTTCCCGACATGAGCTGCGGCCACTGCGTTGCCGCCATCGAAAAGGCGGTCAAGGCCGCCGACGCCTCGGCAGACGTCACCTGCGACCTGGACACCCACGTCGTCGAGATCGGCACTTCCGCCGGGCAGGAGACGATCACCAGCGCTCTCAAGGATGCCGGCTACGAAGCCAGCCCTCTCTGATCCCTGGAAAGCCGCATCCCGCACCTCAAACGGCGCGCGGTGCGACTTCTTTTGAAATCAGCGCTTCTTGCTTCCCGGTGCGGCCCTGTTAAGACCGATGTACCGACACACAGGAGAACCGGAATGCCGCACGTCATCGTCAAGCTCTGGCCCGGAAAAACCGAGGACCAGAAGACGAAACTCGCCGAAGCGATCACCCGCGAGGTGACGCAGATCCTCGGAAACGGCGAAGCGTCGGTCTCCGTCTCCTTCGAGGAGGTCGACTCCAGCCGCTGGCGGGAGGACGTCTACCTCCCCGACATCGCCGCCCAGCCGGACCGGCTTTACAAAAAGCCGGGATACGAGATGTGAGAAGGTGCTGCGGGTTGATGCAGCGGCACTTTCTTCCACAACCGTCATCCCTGTCTATCGAGGCACCCGGCTTGTTTAGTTTGGTGAGTTGGGTGTGAATGGGAGCGAGCGGAGCGCCGAGTCATCCCCGGTTGGTAAGAACCGTCGGCCAGCGTGGCGTCCGCTCGCGTACCCTAGTCATCCCGAACAGTTGCATGAGAGCCGTGATTGGCGGCGTCTCGCAGGACAAGGACGGGCGATGAGCACTCTACCACACTCCATTTTGTCCATCGACATCTCGAAAGACTATCTGGATACCGACGGCTGGCCCACAGTCTGGCGCCGCCGGATCCCTAACGATACCAGCGGCGTGGCATCGATCGTGAAGAGAGCACGCCAGCTTAAGGCGTTCGTCATCTTCGAAGCCACCAGCGTCTATGACCGCCGTTTGATGGCGGCGCTGGAAAAGGCGGGGCTTGCCTACCACCGGGCCAATCCGCGCAAGGCGCGCGAGTTCGCCAAGGCTGCAGGTTTCCTGGCCAAGACCGACCGCGTTGATGCCGCCATGCTGGCCGAATATGCCCGCCGGATCCCTCTTGCCGCGGCCGAGCCGCTCGCACCGGAACGCCAGGCTTTGCGCAGTCTCATCGACCGGCGCAACCAGCTCGTCACCATGCGCAAACAGGAGGCCACGCGCCTCAAGCAGGTGGACGATGCGGCGATCCGGGCCGAGATGGAGACCTTCCTCATCGAAATCTCGGACCGGGTCGCGGCCTATGAGCAGCAGATCAAGGTCCATCTCAAGACCCATCCCGAGCACGAGCATGTCGCCCGTCTTTTGTCTTCCGCCCCCGGAGTGGCTCTGGTGACGGCCGCCAGCCTCATTGCCTTTCTACCTGAATTGGGCAGGCGTTCGGCCAAGGCGATCACCGCACTGGTCGGTCTGGCGCCGTTGTCACGCGATTCCGGCCGATGGCGAGGACAGAGGCGCATCTGGGGTGGGCGCCGAAAGCTCCGCACGCTCCTCTTCCTGGCTGCTCGGCACGCGGCCAAGCATCCTGCATTTGCCGCCTTTGCAAAGCGTCTCGAAGACGCCGGCAAGCAAACAAAGAAGGTCCGTATCGCCGTTGCTCGCAAACTGCTCCTGGCCCTAAACGCCATGATCAGCGAAAATCGGCCCTTTATAGAGCAATCTGCTTGACAGGTCGCGATACAGTTGCTGGCCAAGCGAAGCGCGAGCCGGGACCTACTCGTTTGTAGAGCGCTTGTTGCCCTGACCAAAAGCTGCGGCAAACGGCCTTGCGAGGTGGCCCCGGATCAAGTCCGGGGCGACGGTGATGCGTGGGGCGCGCGCCCCCGAAAAAGGCACCGCGGCTCACCTGACACTCCTTGTCATCCCAGCGCAGGCAGGGATCCATATGTGGACGGCCCCGTGGTTGCAAGGTTGAAGTTGGCAGGTGTTCCGGATCGCTTGCGGTCATATGTACGGCCTGCTTTGCGGCCGTTTTGCCGCTGGCCAAGATGGGTTCCGCAGCGGATGGGATCCAAACAGTACAGCGATATCGGCCTTGAAGCCGCCACTGGATCCCACGGTATTTCCCATCCGCCTCGGTTCGACCGAACACACCTTCTCATCTTCCCTCGCAAGTTCCTCTGTCGCGCCAGCCTGTCTTTGGCCGGGGCAAGTGTTTTGTCGATCGTCAGGCGAGTCCCGGTTGCTCCTTCGGTGACCGCGGGTGATAGGTTTCGCCGCTGACCATCAGCTTCCAGGCGATGCGCGCCAGCTTGTTGGCGAGCGCGACGGCAACCAGCTTGTGCGGCTTGTGACGACACAGTTTCTCCAACCAGGGCCAGGGCGTTTTGATCCTCCCCTGCCGGCACTGCAGCAGAACGGCGCTTGCGCCGGCAACCAGGGTGGCGCGAAGCATCTCGTCCCCGGCGCGGGTGATCACACCGAGCCGGTTCTTGCCTGCCGTGGAATGGTTTTTCAGCGTCAGGCCGAGCCAGGCAGAAAAATCGCGCCCCGATTTGAAGGCATGCGCGTTGCTCACCTTGATCGCCAGCAGGGTCGCACCAACCGGACCAATGCCCGGGATGCCGGCCAGCCGCTGGCTGAGTTCATCGGCACGGTGAAGCTCTCGCAGTTTTGCGTTGAGATCGGCTATCTCCTTGTCCACTCGCGCGTAGTCACGGACCAGCGTTTCGAACATATCCCGTGCCATCTCCGGCAGCGTCTCGTCCGCGCGGATCCGCTCGACAAGCCGGTCAAGCTGGAACAGGCCCTTCGGGGCAACCAGACCGAACTCTGCCGCAAAGCCGCGGATCGAATTGGAAAGCTGCGTACGCCGGCCAAGGAATTGTCCCCGCAGCTTCGCCAGCATCTGCGCAGCTTGCTGTTCTGGACTTTTCACCGGCACGAAGGTCCGGGCCAGCTTCGGACGGCTCATCGCCTCGCAGATCGCTTCCGCGTCCGCCGCGTCCGATTTGCTCCGCTGCACATAGGGCTTGACGTATTGCGGCGGGATCAGCGCGACCTCATGCCCCAACTTCCGTAACTCCCGAGCCCAATAATGCGAGGCTCCACAGGCCTCAAGGCCCACCTGCGCCGGAGGCAGGCCGGCAAAAAAGTCGAGAACCTGACGACGGCGAAGCTTCTTGCTCAACACCGGATGGTCCCCAGCTTCCACACCATGCAATTGAAAAACAGACTTGGACGTATCCATTCCAACGCGGCTAATATTCTTCATGGACGGCTCCATCGTTTGAGATCTTTAACAACCTCATTCTGGCACATCGATGCCGTAGGGGCCGTCCACCCCAACAGTAACCCCATGAATTCGCAATCTTTTCCTACCGCAAGCCACACGGCGTACTGGATCCCGGAATTCCGCTCCGGGAGACCAATCCCATCATAACATCGCTCAAAACAAACAATCCCAGACCGCGTGGCGCGCAAGCGTCATCGCGAGATCTGGGATCCAGCTGACAGCCCGAGCGCAAGCGAGGTCCGCTTTCAAGGAGAGCAAGACGCGCTCGCGCGCGGCTGATTTCTGGATACCAGATCAGCACGCAGCTTCGCTGCGCTTGTCTGGTATGACGGGAAAAGCCCCCCTCTCACACCACCCCGGGCTTCCTCGCGATCAGGTCGATCAGGGCGGATTTTCCCGAATGGCCCGCGCCTTCGTTGAGTTCGGCTTCGTACGCTTCCAGGCGCAGGATGTCCCAGGCGCCGAAGCGCTCGGACAGCAGGTCCTTCGTGTAGAGGTTTTCAACGGCCGACGGGCCGCCGGTCTTGTAGTCCAGCTGCTTGGGCGTGTAGCCGT
>NZ_CAXXSJ010000002.1:0-203814 GCF_963675095.2 uncultured Roseibium sp.
AAGAGCACCACAAGATGGGTAATGCCCTGGAGCATGTTCGTGCGCGGGCCGCCGAAGGTCATGATGCTGAGCATCAGCGTCAGAATGAGCAGCACCATTTCCGTTCCGTCCAGGCCGAGCACAAGATGGGCGCCGCTGAAGAGCCCGACGCCAACGACGGCCGGAACGGTCAGGCTGATCGTCGCCAGAGCCGACCCGAGACAGATGTTGACCGCCCGCTGAAGGTGGTTCGACGCAGCGGCGCGGAATGCGGCCAGGCCTTCTGGCGCAAGCACAAGCAAGGCGATCAGAACGCCTCCCAGGGCGCGGGGCGCATCGAGCGCCGCAATCAGCCCTTCAACGAGCGTTCCGAGCTTCTCTGCCAGCAGAACGACCGCAACCAGCAGCAGCACCAGCATGACCGCATGGTAGGGGAGCGAGCGCGTCGGCAGTCCTTCCGGATGCTTGCCGTGTTGCTCGGCGATGGAGGTGCCCCTCCAGTTCCGGCTCCATGAAGAACCCCCGGTGCCGGACCGTCTGGATGGTCAGGAAGGCCGCGTAGAGCGCGATGGTCGCCCGCGCTGAACAAAAGGGCCTGCTGCGATGTCAGGCTTGGATCCGACGTGGAGGTGGTAAAGCGCGGCAGGATGAGCGTGATGGTTGCCAGTGTCAGCAGCACGGCATGGAACGTTCGGGCGCCTTGAAGATTGAAATCCTGCTCCCCGTAACGCAGGCCCCCGATCAGCAGGCAAATGCCGACCATGCCGTTGAGGACGAGCATCATGACCGCAAGCATGGTGTCGCGCGGAACGGTCGGGTCGACCGGCCCGCTGAGCATCACCGCCGAAACGACCGAGACTTCGATGCAGGTCACCGAGAATGTCAGGATCAGGGTTCCGTAGGGCTCGCCCAGGAGTTCGGCGAGACTGTCGGCATGATGGACGGCGGCAAAGGATGCCCAGACCATCACGCTGAAGATCCAGATGAACATCCCGAACATGACGAGCGGATTGGTCAGATGCTCCTCCCAGTGCGCGCCGACCGTGTAGAGGACAAGGGCGGTCGCGGCCGCGGCGAAAAAGGCCAGTTCGGAACGGAGGAAAGAACCCATGCAATGGCGCCTGAAAAACGGTCTGAAAAGCGACGCCAGCCTGTGGTTTGCCTCAACGCCTGTCAAGCAAGGAAGGCGTTCGGCTGTCCGGATAGAGCCAACGCGTGGGTTTTCCTGGAATCGGCATGTCAGAGCGGCAATGGACTCCGCACCGGGCCTAGTCTGTCTTGAGGAAAAAATGGTGACCCCGACGCGATTCGAACGCGTGACCCTCAGATTAGGAATCTGATGCTCTATCCTGCTGAGCTACGGGGCCATTGAAGGTCCGATTACCATGAAACCCCGGCCGGTTGCGAGCCCTGATGGAAAACTCCGGCCGCTTTCCAGTGAAGCTTTTTCGAGGCTTTGCCGTCCTCATCTTTGCCTTGCCTTATTTGACAGCTATCGGGATGCTGTTGATCGGTGATCCGGGCGGCGGGAAAAACTTGAAGGGTCTACACAGAAAAACCTCATCGGATGTCCGACGGGGCTTCTTTCTAGGAAAAGAAACGATGACAGCGGAAAAGAAGGCGGGATACGGCCGTCTCATTCCGTTTGCCCCTGTGTTTTATCTTTCTTCCCCTTCAAAGCCATGCGCAGGAAAATCCCGATCGGGCGCTGCGTCTTTGCCTTGGCGATGCGGGCGAGACTTCCGAACCCGTGCCCGTGACCGGTGGGGAAGACGGTATCGTCTTCCGAAGCGCAGCCGGTGAAGGCTTTGTTCTGGCGGATGTGGTGGTTCGCGATGGAACGGCCCCGACGGCCTTTGAGGCTGTCGGCTCCCGGTATCTGGCCTATCGTTCCGGTCCGGAAAACCGCTGGGGGCTGGCGCCTGCCTGGGTGGTTTCGGAACAGGGAAACGTTCGGGTCCTTGTTCAACAGGCGCTGGTGAGTTCCGGAATGGCCCTGGTTGCCCCGAACCATGGAACTTCGGACTGCACTTCGGCGTTGAAATGGTCGGAAGCCGTTGCCCGGCGCGACGGCCGGGGCCTTTGGCAGGACGGCAAGATCTTGAGCACGCGCACGCCTTCAGCCCTCCTGGAACGGGCGGGACATTATGTCGTGGCGGCCGGGCGCATCGTTTCGCTTGGAAAAAACGGCGCGTACTCGCTATCTCAATTTCGGGTTCCGCTGGAAAAGTGATTTTACCGTTACCTTGAAAGTGTCGGAAGAAGAGGCTTTCGATGCTGTTCTTGCGAAAAGAAACGTGCGCGTCGCCGATCTTGAAGGCGCGGCGGTCCTGGTGCGCGGTGTGGTTCAGGTCCGGGACGGACCTTATATGGAGCTGGAACATCCGGGCCAGCTCGACGTGATCGATTTCAAGAAGGGTGAAGAGTGACGCGCATCTTCCGGGCATGGCAGGACAGGAGAAGAAGGCAGGGCGTTTTCCGCTCCGGCTTTGCCGGTGCGCTCATGCTTGCGGTCGCGGGCTGCCAGCTTCTTGGCGACGGTTCGTCGGTCGGCAACCCTCGCGCCTGGAACGCTCCGGCCGAACCTGGCCGCCGATATCGGTGCCCGGGAACACCCGCGCGTGGTTGCCACCTATGGCGGCGTCTACAAGGACCCTGGGCGCGGGAGCGTGCGGTGGCAAGCGTCGTCGGGACGTCTGGTCGAGGGCCTCGGAAGATCCAGCCCAGTCCTACAAGATCACTATCTTGAATTCCCCGGCCATCAACGCCTTTGCTCTGCCGGGCGGCTATCTTTACGTGACGCGCGGTCTGCTGGCGCTTGCCAACGACACGTCCGAACTGGCCGCGGTCCTTGCCCATGAAATGGCCCATGTGACCTCCAACCACGCGATTCCAGCGTCAGCAGCGGGCCGAAGCGCGTGAACTGGCCGACAAGATCCTGACCAATGTGGTCCAGGACAGCGAGAAGGCGCGTGAGGCGATCATTTCGTCCCAACTGTCCTTTGCCCGGTTCTCCCAGACACAGGAACTGCAGGCGGATGCGATCGGCGTGAAGACCCTGGCAAAGGGCCGGCTTCGATCCTTATGCGGCGGCCCGGTTCCTGCGGTCGATGAAACTTTATTCCGATTACCAGACGGCGTACGAGGCCAAGTCGGGCGCGCCGGACTTCCTGTCGTCGCATCCGTCCACGCCGGAGCGGGTCTCCCTTGCGATCAGGGCCGCCCGCCAGATCGGCGCGCCCGGCTTCGGCGAGAGGGACCGGGACGCCTATCTCGCCCGCATCGACGGTATGCTCTTCGGCGACGATCCGCTGGAAGGCTTCGTGCGCGGGCGCTCCTTCCTGCACAAGGCGCTGGGCATCGGTTTCACCGTGCCCAAGGGCTATATCATGGAGAATTCGCCCGAAGCGGTGCTTGCCAGCAACGGTGATGGAACCGCCATGCGTTTCGACGGAGCGGATCTGAGCGGCTATGATTCCCTGACCGACTACATGAACGCCGGCTGGATCAACGGCCTTTTGCCGCAAAGCGTGCGGGAGACGACGATCGGCGGCATTCCGGGCGTCACGGGTGCCGCGATCACGCAAGGCTGGTCGTTCCGCATTGCGGTTCTCAGGATCGGCCGGACCGGCTACCGGTTCATTTTCGCAAGCCGCACCCCGACCGACAGTTTCGGTGCCAGTTCCACGAAACTATTGAAAGTTTCCGCCAGCTGACACCGACGGAGCGTGCCCCGTTTGCGCTCGCTGCGGATCAAGGTGGTCAAGTCGAAGCCGGGGGATACGCCGCGCAGGCTTGCGATCGGCATGAGCGGCATCGAGGCCTTCGCGGCGTCTGGACTTCTTCTCCATCCTGAACGGGCTGGAAGAGGACGAGACGATCCCGACGGGCACGTCGATCAAGCTGGTGACCGATTAGAGACAGCGCTACCGAAGGCTTTCAGCCGGAAAAGGCCATCCGGTCCGGTCTGGACTTCAAGAGCGCTGCTTTCAGCTTCTCCATGGCGCGGCTTTCGATCTGACGAACGCGCTCCTTGGAAATGCCGAGCTTTTCGCCCCGAGTGATTCCAGCGTCGCCCCCGTTTTCCGTCAGCCGGTCGTTCCCGGACGATTTTCAGTTCCCGCTCCGACAGCACGCCAAGGGCGGAAAACAGCCAGCGGCGGCGGCGTTCCGTGTCGATGGTGTCGGTGACGATTTCATCAGGAAGCGGGGCTTCGGAAACGAGGAAATCCTGCCGTCTGGCGCTGGCGCCTTCATTGTCGATCATCGGCTGGTTCAGGGACGTATCCGGGCCGGACAGGCGCGCGTTCATCAGGGCGACATCGGATTGCTTGACGCCAATGGCGTCGGCAATCTTCTGATGCAGCTCGGAATCGGACATGGTCTGCCGGCTGCCGTTCAGTTTCGCCCGCAGGCGACGCAGGTTGAAAAACAGGGATTTTTGCGAGGACGACGTGCCGCCGCGAACGATCGACCAGTTTCTCAAAATGTAGTCCTGGATCGAGGCCCGGATCCACCAGGTGGCGTAGGTCGAGAACCTGGACTTCCCGTTCCGGCTCGAACCGGGCGGCGGCTTCCAGCAGGCCCGACATGGCCTTCCTGGATCAGGTCTCCGAGGGGCAATCCGAAATTCCGAAAGCGGATGCGACGGCAATCACCAGTCGCATGTGGGCAATCGACAGTCTTTCCAGCGCCTTTTCATCGCGATCATTACGCCAGCGCAGGGCAAGTTCGTGTTCTTCCTCGCGGGAGAGATAGGGCGCTTTCATGGCCGCCCGGACCATCTGACGCCGGTCCGCTCGATGTAATGGACATTGGCCTGCTGCTCCGAGGTTACGTATGGGAGCTATTACGTCTAATCACGTATATTAGATCAGTTTGACGCAATTAAGCAGTGCCGCCATGTGCACAAAGATGTGATGACCAGCGCCGGTCGGCGCAGAAACGGACAAAAACAAAAAGACCCGGCCGAAGCCGGGTCTTGATGGTTCGTTTGATCGAGGCGTTTCGCGCGCTGATTTAAGCGGGCCGCTTCCTGGTCTTCGTCGTCGTCTTCCGATGCCTCGGCGGCCGCAGCGGCCTTCAACCGGCTCGGCGACTTTGCGAGATTCTGCTCGATTCTGCTTGGTCGCTTCGGTTCGGAGCATTTGTTGACCGCCGCGATTTCGCGCCGCCATCCGATCGATCGCAGCTTCGTAGAGCTGGCGTTCGGAATAGGACTGTTCGGCTGATTTTCCGAGCGGAACAGATCGCGGACCACTTCCGAGATCGCGATCAGATCGCCGGAATTGATCTTGGCTTCGTATTCCTGGGCACGGCGGCTCCACATGGTGCGCTTGATGCGCGGGCGGCCGCGAACGGTTTCCATGGCCTTCTTGACGACGGCCGGGTCGCCGAGCTTGCGCATGCCGACGGAAGCGATCTTGGCGACCGGTACACGAAGGGTCATCTTGTCCTTTTCGAAGGACGATGACCAGCAGTTCCAGCGTATGCCCTGCGACGTTCTGTTCTTCAATGGCAGTGATCTGACCAACGCCGTGTGCCGGATAGACAATATGTTCGCCCGTTTTGAATCCCTGACGCTGCGCGGCGCCTTTTTCGTGCTTGTTGCCATTCCGGTATGTTCTCCTGCGCAGTTGCCGGTCGTTTCGACCGTAGACGAGCCGGACGTCCGGCTCCTTGATGTGATAGCGACACGGCAAACCGACCTGGCGATCCTTTGATGGAACGCCTGTTGATGAGTGGCGTGTCTGGGTAGTCAGTCGTCCCAAATTCACTATAAAAGCCTGCTCAGTCATACGAAGCATGTGATCCTGTTCACAATCCTGCCCCGGACTGTGTGGCCTCGGACTGTGCGGCTGGTTATCTCCGCTGGGGGAGTTAACGGGTTTTTGAACGACAGTTTTGCATATATAACACAGTCGGATGAAAAAATTAAAGTGTTATCGCGGTGCGCAATAGCGCCGCGCTGCCATGCACAAAATGCAAGTCAGCAGAAAACGCCGATTTTCCGGCCGTTCCTTTGCCCCAAATCAATAAAAGTCGAGCCGGAACAAATTATCCGCTCCCGGCCTTTATTGTTCAGCCAGGACATTCCGGACATGATCGGAAACAATCGGCATCGGTAAATGTTCCGATCGGCTCAGGCCGGAGGATTGGGCGAGAAGTATTCTTCCAGCTTGTTTTGTTTGCCGTCGAACCTCTTCCGCTTCCGGGAGCTGATCCTTCATTCTTTCCGTGATATTCGGCCATTTTTTCCGAATATTCGGCGTTCAGCTCGATCCATTTTTCCAGGCCCGGCTCCGTGTCCGGAAGAATGGCTTCGGGCGGGGCATTCCGGCTCGCAAACGCCGCAGGTCGATACATTCGTCCGGATTGATCACCAGCATGTTCTCGCCCTCGTAGAAACAATCAACGGGGCAGACTTCCACGCAATTCGGTGTACTTGCACTTGATGCAATTATCAGTGACGACGTATGTCATCTCAATCCTCTGTCATGCTCGGCTTGGGCGGTCCGGGACCGCGCATTACCAGTGTGTCGCGGCTGCACGGAGTGCCGCAACGATCTCGGTGGATTTGGGGTAGCCCTTTTATGTTTCAAGCGCAAGCGTTGCGCGCCGCGCAAAAAGTCACTGTGCGAAAACCCTTACCCGCAAATCCCGTAATGCCGGGTTTTTTGTTTCAATCGGGCTCCCGGAGGGAGTCGATCTGCCTGCGATCCCGTTTTCGTTGGCCGCCCGGCGCCTGCTTCTCGCTGACCGGGAGGAGGCGGTGGCGGGGCTTCGCGCGGCGGTGGCGGAGGCGACAGATCCTCGTAGGAGTTTCCTGTGCCTCGGCAAACGGCCCGCGTCGTGTTCCCAGCGCTGCGACCTTCAAGACAAGCACGCGACGCTCCAGCGCGATGGTCAGGACGTCGCCGATCCGCACGGTCTTGCTGGCGGAAGAGATTTTGTCCTTGTTGATCCGGATATGTCCGGAGGTCGCCATTTTCTGGGCAAGCGTCCGGGATTTCGCGACCCTGGCATACCAGAGCCACTTGTCGACCCTCAGCCCCGCTGTGCCGGCAGGAATGGCTTCGTCGCCCGGAATCTACTTCTTTCCCTTGTTGTCCATGTCGTTTTTCAGCGCCATGAGGGCCGCAAACGGGGAATTGGGATCGATCGGCTTGTCGCGCTGCGGCGCCTTGTCCCGTCGGGCCTGTCCGCCTTCGAACGGTTTTCCGCCGCGCTGCGGCTTGCCGCCCTTGGCCTTGGGCCCGCCGGGGCGTTTCTGCCCGGCGCCCTTTCGGCCCTCGGCGCCACGCCGGTTGTCCTGGCCGCGGCCGCGCGGGCGACGGTCGGAACGGCCCGGGCGCCAGATCTCGATGGTAACGGTTTCCATTTCACCGGTTTCGGCCGGGGCCTCGGCCGATGCGGCTTCGCTTTCTTGAGACGTCACGGTTTCTTCGGCTGCCGCTTCTTCGACAGCAGGAGCCTCGGCTTCCACCACCGCAGCAGGTTCTTCCGGTGCTTCGGTTTCCGCCGGTGCTTCACCAACAGCCGGAGCCGTCTCGGACGGCGCGGCGTCTGCGACCGGTGCCTCGCTGCTTTCGCCGGCGGCTTCGGCAACTTCGGCGGTTTCAGGTGTAGCTTCCGCCGGGACGTCCGTTTCGGCAGGCTTGGGAGCTGCCGGACGCTGTACGTCCCGGGTCTCCAGGCGATAGCCGAGGGATTTGAGCACGGCGGAGAAATCCTCACCGGCGCAGCCGAGCAGGGACGTCATGGAAACGGTGACGGTGAAGCCGCCGCCTTCGGCAATGGCGCCGTCGGGCGGCGAGACTTCCGCATCCAGGGGCTTCCAGGCAATCAGCGGCCGGATCAGGTCGGCGAGGCGTTCCAGAATGTCGATGCGCACGGCGCGCGGTCCGCAGACGCGGAAACCGACGACCTTGTAGAGCGCCTTGTCGATGGTTTGGTCGACGGGAATGGAGGTGCGTCCGGATGCGGAAAGCTGCGGCAGCTCCGACAGGCCGTCCATGTCGAGCGACCCGTGCTTGAGCGCCCAGAGCTGGGCGAGAAGCTGGCTCGGCGCGGGCTTCAGCAGTGCGGGGACATAGATGTTGTAGGCGCCGAAACGGACGCCGAGCTTGCGCAGGGAGGCGCGCATGTCCTGATCGAGCTGGCGGATTTCGTCGGACGCTTCCTGGCGCTCCAGGACGCCGAGACCTTCGACGATGCGGAAGGCGATGCCACGGGCCAGACCTTCAAGACCTTCGGCGGCTTTCAGGTCGGTCAGCGGCTTCAACAGGGTTTCGACCTGGGAGCGGACCCAAAGGTTGATCCGTTCCTGGACCTTGTCCCGGGCCGGGCCGGTCAGATGTTCGTCCGCGAGCAGGAGAACAGTGGGGCTGAGGACTTCCTCGCCGGCGGTCAGCTTGGCGACGGCCTCGCCGCGCCAGCGGATCGATCCGTCGGCCGCCAGAATGAAGTCACCGTTCTCAGACCGCGACAGCCTGTCGGCACGGCTTTCGATTTCCGTCGTCAAGGCTTTTTGAGCGGCGGCGCGAACCGCCTTTTCATCCTGGCCTTCGGCCGATGAGTCGGGTGCAAACCGGAAGCCAAGCAGATTCCCGATGTGCTGACCTTCCACGAGCACATCACCGCTCGATGTAATTTCCGCTTCCAGCATGGCGTTCTCTCTCAAACGTCGCATCAATACACTTGTGCGCCGATCCACGAACCTTTGTGTCAGGCGATCGTGGAGGGCATCGGACAGCCTGTCTTCTATATCGCGCGTCACGCCCTGCCAATGGGCCGGATCGGCCAGCCAGTCGGGGCGGTTCGCGACAAATGTCCAGGTCCGGATATGAGCAATCCGGTTTGCCAACGTGTCGATATCACCATCGGTGCGATCTGCGAAGGCCAATTGACGGCTGAACCAGTCATCGGCAATCGCGCCGTCCTGCATCAGATGGGTGTAAATCGTGTTCAGCAGTTCCGCATGATTGGCTGGCGCAATCTTGCGGTAATCCGGCACCTGGCACACATCCCAGAGCAATTCGACCGCTTTTTGGCCTTTTGCCATGTCCTGAATGAGGGAATCGCGCAACAGGTTCTCGAGCGCGGTGATGTCCTCACTGGTGGGGGCGCGGGCCAGACCCTCCTCGTTCGGGGGCATGTCGAGTGTCCGGCGCAAGGCCGCCGTGGATGAAAAATCCAGATGACTGTTGCGCCATTGCAGCACTTTCAGGGCACCGAAATGGTGATTTTCGATCTGTTCCACCAGATCGTCGTCCAGCGGATCGACCCGGCCGGTGACGCCGAAGGTGCCATCGCGGGTGTGGCGTCCGGCGCGTCCGGCGATCTGGCCCATCTCGGCTGCGGTCAGCTGGCGGTACTGATAGCCGTCGTATTTGCGGTTGCCGGCAAAGGCGATGTGGTCGACGTCCAGATTGAGCCCCATGCCGATGGCATCGGTCGCGACCAGGTGCTCGACGTCGCCGTTCTGGAACAGGTCTACCTGGGCATTGCGGGTCCGCGGGCTGAGCGAGCCGAGCACGACAGCGGCGCCGCCGCGCTGACGGCGGATCAGCTCGGCAATGCCGTAAACCTCGTCGGAAGAAAAGGCGACGATAGCGGACCGGGGCGGCAGGCGCGAGACCTTCTTCTGGCCGGCATAGGCCAGGATAGACATGCGCGGCCGGGTGACCACGTTCAGTCCCGGGATCAGCTTTTCCAGAAGCGGGCGGACGGTTGCCGCCCCCAGGAGGAGTGTTTCGGAGCGCCCGCGCAGGTTCAGGATGCGGTCGGTAAAGACGTGGCCCCGGTCCAGATCGCCGGCAAGCTGGACTTCGTCGATGGCGACGAACTCCGTGTCCAGATCGAGCGGCATGGCTTCGACCGTGGAGACGAAGAATCGGGCGCTCTTGGGCAGGATCTTCTCTTCACCGGTGATCAGTGCGACCGCGTCCGTGCCGGCACGCTCCGCTATCCGGCCGTAGACTTCCCTCGCCAGCAGGCGTAGCGGCAGGCCGATCAGACCGGACTTCTGCGCCAGCATGCGCTCAATGGCCAGATGGGTCTTGCCGGTATTGGTCGGCCCGAGCACCGCAGTAACGGTTTTCGAACGGGCAGCTGGCGGGAGCGGCAGGTTGTGAGGACGAGGCATTTGGCGAGAGATGGGTTGTGTCTGTATCGCGGGCCGCTATGGCCCGAACGGATTGGCCTGCGCGGTCTAGCACGGCATCGGTCCCCTGTCCCGCGTCTTTTTCCGGACCGTGCGCCGGAAAATCCGGGCTTTGGGCCGCCAGAATCGGCGGAAAAGAACGACTCCAGAACAAAACTCGACCGAATCGGCGACTCTCGCGGATTCAGGATTCGTTCTATACGACATCTGGGTTTGAGGCGTGGGGAGGCTACAAAATGCTGAATCCGCCCAAGGTGTTAGCAGAATCGGAGCGGATTTGCCGCCGAACTTGATAATTCTGTCAATCATGGATATTTCGTAAATGGAAATACAATAATGAATGCATTGTGATTTAACGACTGGACGAACTGGGAACAGAACCGCGACGAATCACTTGTTTTGCAGGGTTTTTGATTTGTTCCTGCCAAATATGGTGTTTCCGAATATTTGCGATCAACATCTTGATCCGGAAAGATCCTGGCAATGAGCGCAGGAATGCGACGGTTAAGGCAATTGTTTCCTTATGGGTCAGCGGTGCGTGTCTCCGGTGACGACCTGGCGGAGTTTTCGGAGCGCTGAATGCAGGATGGACATTTAAACGAGGTGTTTGCGTTCGCGGAGAAGGTGTCCAGCCGCAGCAATGCCGAAGCCGCGGCGGCGGACCTGTCCGAGTTGGCCGGACATTACGGTTTTTCGTCCTATGTGCTGGCAACCTTCACCGGACCGGGCTCGATGACTGCTCCCTACATTCTGTCATCGGGATGGGATCCGGAATGGGAGAACCGCTATCTGCGGAAAAACTATGTCCTGCATGATCCGGTGATTGTGCGCGCACTTCGGAGTGCCGAACCGTTCCTCTGGGCCGATACACGCAACGATCATGATGTCACCCCCGAAGGCCTGCGGATCCTCGATGAGGCCCGCACCTTCAAACTGAACGACGGCGTGCTGATGCCGATCCACGGTCCGCAGGGTCTGATCGGCTCCCTGATGTTCGGGGGAGAGAGGGCGGACCTGATCGCGGAAGATCTGCGGGGGCTGCATCTGGCCGGCATGTGCGCCTATTCCCATGTTCTGGATCTAGCGAAACCGCAATTGCCGCAAGACCATGCGCAGATCGGTCTCACCGCGCGGGAAGCGGAATGTCTGAAGTGGTCCGCCGCGGGCCTGACCAGCGGCGGAATTGCCGACAAGCTGGGCATTTCGCGTCACACCGCGGACTGGTATCTGAAAGAGGCATCCCGCAAGCTCGGCGCGGCCAATCGACCCCATGCGGTCGCACTCGCCTTCAGGCACGGGATTATCGGGTAAAGTTCTGACTTTAAAGGCCTTCTGCGCGGACTGCCGCATTGCGGGAACAGGCGTGGCAGGATGTGCCCTTCTAAATCGATAAAAATAGCAGTAAAAAACAGGTTAGGCTTCTTGCCGCACTGCAATGTAAACCGTCGTGGGAGGACTGTGTTTGGCAATCAGCAAAATTCTCGTCGCAAACCGCTCCGAAATCGCGATCCGGGTGTTCCGGGCCGCAAATGAACTTGGTCTGAAGACCGTCGCCATCTTTGCCGAACAGGACAAGCTGGCCCTTCACCGCTTCAAGGCGGACGAGGCCTACCAGGTCGGTCAGGGTTTAGGACCCATTGAGGCCTATCTGGCTATCGACGAGATTATCCGCGTTGCCAAAACCGCGAAGGTGGACGCGATCCACCCGGGTTACGGGTTCCTTTCGGAAAGCCCGGAATTCGCGGAAGCCTGCGAGGAAGCGGGCATCATCTTCATCGGCCCGAAGCCGGAAACCATGCGCCGTCTCGGCAACAAGGTTGCCGCGCGCAATCTCGCGATCGATGCCGGTGTTCCGGTCATGCCCGCAACCGATCCGCTGCCCGACGATATGGATGAGGTGAAGCGGCTTGCGGCCGAAATCGGTTATCCGGTGATGCTCAAGGCGTCGTGGGGCGGTGGTGGCCGCGGCATGCGCGTCATTCCCGACGAAGCCACGCTGATGCGCGACGTGGTCGCTGCCAAGCGTGAGGCGCGGGCCGCCTTCGGCAAGGACGAGATCTATCTGGAAAAGCTGGTTCAGCGGGCCCGTCACGTGGAGGTGCAGATCCTCGGCGACGGTCAGGGCGGGCTGGTGCATCTGTTTGAACGCGATTGTTCCATTCAGCGTCGGCACCAGAAGGTGGTCGAGCGGGCGCCGGCACCTTATCTGGACGAGGCGAAGCGCCGGGAGCTTTGCGGCTATGGCCTGAAGATCGGTGGGCAAGTGAACTACCGCGGCGCCGGGACCATCGAATTCCTGATGGATGCGGATACCGGGTCCGTCTACTTCATCGAGGTCAACCCGCGGGTTCAGGTCGAACACACGGTGACGGAGGAAGTTACCGGCATCGATATCGTCAAGGCCCAGATCCAGATTGCCGGCGGGGCGAAGATCGGAACGCCGGAAAGCGGCGTGCCGGCTCAGGAGAACATCCGCCTGAACGGCCATGCGCTGCAGTGCCGGATCACCACGGAAGATCCGGAGCAGAACTTCATTCCCGATTACGGCCGGATCACCGCCTATCGCGGCGCGACCGGGTTCGGTATCCGGCTCGACGGTGGCACGGCCTATTCCGGGGCGGTGATTACCCGCTACTACGACCCGCTTCTGGAAAAGGTGACGGCCTGGGCGCCGACGGCCGAGGAAGCCTGCAAGCGCATGGATCGGGCGCTGCGCGAATTCCGCATCCGCGGGGTCGCGACCAATCTGGTGTTTCTGGAAAACATCATCGACCACCCGAATTTCCGGGCGAATTCCTATACGACCCGGTTCATCGACGATACGCCGGCGCTGTTCGAACAGACCCGCCGCAAGGACCGGGCAACCAAGCTTCTGACCTATATTGCCGATGTCTCGGTGAACGGTCATCCGGAAACCCGCTCGCGGGTCCGTCCGCCGAAGGACGCGGCCCTGCCGATCGTACCGGTCTACGGCGACGACAAGCCGGAGGGTACCCGGCAGCTTCTCGACCGGCTCGGCCCCAAGGGCTTTGCCGACTGGATGAAGGCCGAGACGCGGACGCTGGTGACCGACACCACCATGCGGGATGGCCATCAGTCGCTGCTTGCCACCCGCATGCGCACCCATGACATCGTGCGGATCGCCGATGCCTACGCATCCGGGCTGCCACAGCTGTTCTCGCTGGAATGCTGGGGCGGCGCGACCTTCGACGTCGCCATGCGGTTCCTGACCGAAAGCCCGTGGGAGCGGCTGCGGCTGATCCGGGAAAAGGCACCGAACATCCTGCTGCAGATGCTGCTGCGCGGTTCCAACGGCGTCGGCTACACCAATTACCCGGACAATGTGGTAAAGTTCTTCGTTGCCCAGGCGGCGGAAAACGGCGTGGATCTGTTCCGCGTGTTCGACTGCCTGAACTGGGTGGAGAACATGCGCGTGTCCATGGATGCGGTCCAGGAGGCGAACAAGCTCTGTGAGGGCGTGCTCTGCTATACAGGCGACATGCTCGACAGCACCCGGCCGAAATACGATCTGAAGTATTACGTCGGTCTGGCCAAGGAGCTCGAGGCGGCCGGAGCGCATATCCTCGGCATCAAGGACATGGCCGGCCTGCTGAAGCCGGAAGCGGCCCGCATCCTGGTGAAGGCGCTGAAGGAAGAGGTCAGCCTGCCGATCCACTTCCACACCCATGACACGTCGGGAATTTCGGCTGCGAGTGTTCTGGCTGCCGTCGAAGCCGGTGTCGACGCGGTGGATGCGGCGATGGACGCGCTGTCCGGCTTGACCTCGCAGCCGTGCCTCGGCTCGATCGTGGAAGCCCTGCGCGGCGGTGAGCGGGATACGGGCCTGGATCCCCAGACCATTCGCGAGATTTCCTTCTACTGGGAAGCTGTGCGCAACCAGTATCGGGCGTTTGAAAGCGATCTTCGTTCCGGTGCATCGGAGGTTTACCTCCATGAAATGCCGGGCGGCCAGTTCACCAACCTGAAGGAACAGGCGCGTTCGCTCGGGCTTGAAACCCGCTGGCACGAGGTTGCCCAGGCCTATGCGGATGCGAACATGATGTTCGGTGACATCGTAAAGGTGACGCCGTCGTCCAAGGTCGTCGGCGACATGGCGCTGATGATGGTGAGCCAGGGATTGACCGTGGCCGATGTCGAGGACCCGGATAAGGACGTGGCCTTCCCGGATTCCGCTGTGAAAATGCTGCATGGGGACCTCGGTCAGCCGCCCGGAGGCTGGCCGAAGACAATCCAGGACAAGGTTCTGAAAGGCGAAAAGCCGATCACTGTGCGTCCGGGTTCCCTGCTGAAAGAAGCTGATCTTGGTGCGGAGCGGGCGAAAGCTGCAAAAGCAACCGGCCGGGACATGGATGACGCGGATCTTGCCGCCTATCTCATGTACCCGAAGGTCTTTACCGACTTCGAAAAGGCCCGGCAGCAATACGGTCCGACCTCTGTCCTGCCGACGCCGGTCTATTTCTACGGGCTGGAAGCCGGCGACGAGATCCTGGTCGATCTGGAGCCGGGCAAGACCCTGGTTCTGCGGTGCCAGGCTTTCGGCGAAACGAACGAGAAGGGTGAGCAGAAGGTCTTTTTCGAACTCAACGGCCAGCCGCGGATCATCAAGGTGCCGGACCGGGCACACGGAGCGGCAGGGTCTGCTGCCATGCGCAAGGCGGACGCCGGCAACGAGGCCCATGTCGGCGCGCCGATGCCGGGCGTCATTTCCACGGTCGCCGTCCAGCCGGGCCAGACCGTCTCGGCCGGCGATGTTCTCCTGTCGATCGAGGCCATGAAAATGGAAACGGCGCTTCATGCGGAGCGTGACGGAACCATCGGAGAAGTGCTGGTCTCGCCCGGATCGCAGATCGACGCCAAGGACCTGCTGGTCGTCTATTCGGGCTGATCCGGCTCAGCCAGGAAAACCGGCCGCTGTCGCCCAGCGGCCGGAATCATACGCGGCGAACCCTCAGCAAGTGGCTCTGAATTGCACTTCGCCTTCCCGCAGGAAACAGGTCTTGGAGAAAAGCGAAAGATCAAGGGGATTGGGCAAGCGGACATCTTCGAGGTCCGGAAAGTCTTTTTCCGACAACTCGTAAGCACGGTCGATCTGCGAGATAATCGCAAAGATTATTCCGCTCCTTTCCGCGAAGGCCCTCAGGGCGCGTACCTGTTCCATCAGGTCCGGATGCTCCCGCTTCTGGTCGAGCAACTGCAGATAATCCACGACTGCGAGGCTGCCCGAGGGCGCGTCGTCCATCTTTTCGATGATGTGGTCTGCGTTGATGGCATCGGACATGTCCAGTTCGAACTGGCCCTCGAACCGGTTGGGGTCCACGCCGATCGCCCGGAACCGGTCCAGGACATGGATCTGCGTGTATTCGAGGGTGAAGAAGGTGCTTTGGTTTCCCGCCTTCATCGCCTCCACGGCAAGTTCCAGGCTCAACAGCGTCTTGCCCTGACCCGGGCGGGCGCCGATGAGGACGAGGTCTCCCGGGGAAAGTTGAGGATAGAGCTTCACGGCCGGAGATACGGTAGCAAGCCTTGCGGAAAGCAGGCTCCAGCTTTTGGCGCCTTCGCTGACTGCGATCCGGTCGAGCGCTTCATGCAGCGGTATTTGCGCCTCGCGCGACAAAAGCCGCGCCTTGCGTTTCAGGACATAGATGGGTGCTGAGAGTTTCATGGACGAACCTCCTGCCACGGACGTGTTCCGCAATCCCTCCTTATGCCGGATATCCGCAGAGCGGGTTCAAAGATGAAGCCGTCCTGCATTCATGATGCTTTCCCGGATGGAGGGGGGAGGTTCGGACGAAACCAGACTGTCCTTTTAATGCGATTCGGACGTGTCCGGAACGGCAAACATCATTCGGCTGCGATGCGGTGGACCTGATTTCCGTCAGCCCGTCCGATCCACAGATCGAGAAACGCATCGAGCCAGCGGCGGACCGCCTGGTCGTAAACATAGCGGCCGGCGAAGTGATCCCGACGCTGTTGAGCGCCGGGCAGGGACATGCGCGGAGCGCCCCGGGTCGTCCAGCGGACCAGCATGGAGTGGGTCAGTTCCGGGTGAAACTGGATGCCATAGGCATTGCGGCCGTAGCGGATCGCCTGGTTCGGATAGGTGGGATTGGTGGCGAGAAGTTCGCAGCCTGCGGGCCGGTCGAAGCCTTCGCGATGCCACTGATAGGCCTTTTCCGGCCACTTCATCAGGGCCTTGCCCTGCTCGGTGGGGGTCAGCGGATAGTAGCCGATCTCGACCAGCTCATCGCGATGGCCCGCAACGGTACCGCCGAGCTGTTTGACCATCATTTGCGCTCCGAGACAGATCCCGAGAAACGGGACTTCCTCGCGCAGGGGTACCTTGATCCAGTCGATTTCGCGATGGACAAAGGCATCGGGATCGTTGGCGCTCATCGGACCGCCGAAAATCACGGCACCGGCATGGCCGGCCATGGTCTCGGGAAGCGTGTCGCCGAAGCGGGGTTTGCGGATGTCGAGAGCAAAGCCACGCTTGATCAGTTCCTGCCCGACGCGGCCGGGCGACGAATTCTCCTGGTGCAGGATCACCAGAACTTTCGGACGAGGCGAGTCAGCGAAGGTTTCCAATCTCATGGAACCAAATATGAAGTACTTCGCGCACGCGGTCGAGCCCTTTTGCGGCGCAATATCGCGAAAGATCCGTCAGTCTTCGTCCGGAACCTCGGCGGATTTGGCCACCTTGCGCCGCAGGTTCATCCGATCGCGGGTTGAAATGCCCAGCAGTTCGGCAACCCGCCAGATGGTGTTGTCCTCGAATTCATGGACATGGCCGTCCGCGTAAACGACTTCCCACATCATCTCTACGATCGCGAGGCGTTCCGTTTCATCCGTCCGTCGCTTCAACACGGAGGTAAAGCCATAAAGGTCGACGGCTTCGCTGTCGCGGATCTTTGCGATGTCGATGAGTTCCTTCGTCTCTTCGTCGGTCAGCTGATAGTGATTCTGCAGGATTTCCCGCAACTTCCGGATCTCGCTGTCCTCGATGACACCGTCAACGTCGGTGAGATGAAACAACAGCGCCGCTGCCGCGAGCCGGTGGTCGTCCTCGGCAAAGGTTTTCTTGCCGCTGTCACCGAGAGTGATTTCGCGAATGAACTGCTTGAATGATTTCAGCATGCGTGAAGTCCGGACCTGTTCTTCGACATCAACCTAATGGCTCGACCATCTGACGACAATCCTCTCGTATCATCAAACACTTGATCTTTTCTTCACATGTTGGAAAAACTTGGAAAAGATCAAAATATGCGCCTGATCCTCCAGTTTTGAATTATTCTAAACTATTGATTTTGTTTATTTTTTTACTTGACTTTCATCCTCATAAATTGATTCCTGCCGCCATATACCAATCGCCGTTGAACCAGGAACGCCGGAATGCCCGGAACGCCCACGTCCATCGATATGTCCAGAAAGGCCGAAAGGCTTGTTGTGGAAGGTGTCCGCCGTTTGATGGCCGGATATGCGACCGGAGATGTGGGCTGCTGGGAAATGGCCTGGAAGCTCTACGCGAGCGAGCTTGGAATGGAGCAAGCCAGAAAGCCCAGTTCCGAACTTGCCCACTATGCCCGGGCGCTCAAGACGTATGGGAAGCGGTCCCTGTGTCTGTTCCCATACGACTGCCCAAGGCTTTGCCAGGACGAGTGCCTGATCGCCTCGCTTGTCGCCGCTGCGCAGGAATGTGACCGCGCAGTGCTTGAGGCTGTGGGGTCCGCCCTCGTTCTTGACGAGGGTATCGGGGAAACCCTGTTTGCCGCCGGCGAATTCGCCGACGCCCTGAAAGACTGCGGCCTTGTGCTCAAGCCGGTGGACCTGTCGCGTCTGCCGCTTGAGGAATGTCCCTTGAAACGATTGAGCCCTGCCAGGGTGCACTGACCCAGCGTGCGCCGGACGGGGCGAAGCCTTGAACCGATCCACTGTTGTTGAAAACCGAGAGGAAACACCTGATGAAATCTCTGAAGTACGGCCTGATGGCTGCGGCCGCCTTCATCACGCTGCCGGCGCTGGCCGCCACGCCTGAGGATGTCCTGAAGACCTACGGCGATGTCGCCGAAGCCGCCTACAGCGATTCCCTGGCATCGGCGAAAGAACTGCAGGCCGCAATCGACGCCCTGGTTGCGAGCCCGAGCGACGAAACGCTTGCCGCTGCCCGGGCCGCATGGCTCAAGGCGCGCAATCCCTATCAGCAGACCGAAGCTTTCCGGTTCGGCAATGCCCTGGTCGACGACTGGGAAGGCAAGGTAAATGCCTGGCCGCTCGATGAGGGCCTGATCGACTACGTGGATGTCTCCTATGGCGACAGCTCCGAAGAAAACGCCTTCTATGTCGCCAACGTGATCGCCAACCCGTCCCTGAAAGTCGGCGGCGCGACGATCGACGCGAACGAGATCACACCGGCGCTTCTGGCCGACCAGCTCCAGGAAGCTGGTGAAGTCGAAGCCAATGTGGCCACCGGCTACCATGCGATCGAATTCCTGCTTTGGGGTCAGGACCTGAACGGCACCGATGCGGGCGCGGGCAATCGTCCGGCGACCGATTTCGATCCGGCGAACTGCACCGGCGGCAACTGCGAACGCCGCGTTCAGTACCTGAAGGCGGCCACGGCGCTCCTGATCACCGATCTGGAAGAAATGGTTGCAGCGTGGGCACCGGACGGGGCAGCCCGCGCAGACCTTGCCGGCAAGGGCGAAGCCGGCGGTCTGGCAACAATCCTGACCGGCATGGGGTCGCTCTCCTACGGCGAATTGGCTGGTGAGCGCATCAAGCTCGGCCTGATGCTGCACGATCCGGAAGAAGAGCATGACTGCTTCTCCGACAATACCCACATGTCGCACTACAACGATGTCGTCGGCATCCGGAACGTCTATTTCGGCACCTACAAGAGCCTCGACGGCAAGAACGATATCGCCGGCGCTTCGCTTGCGGAAATGGTTGCCGCCAAGGATCCGGCGCTGGCTGAGGAAATGAAAGCCAAGCTCGACGCTTCGCTGGCAGCATTCGAAGCCATGAAGGCGCGTGCCGAGGGTGGCGAAGCCTATGACCAGATGATCGGCGAAGGCAATGACGAGGGCAACGCCGTTGTCCAGGCTGCCGTCGATGCGCTGGTCGATCAGACGAAATCGATCGAACGGGTCGTCAAGGCTCTGGATCTTGAAGAAATCGCCTTCGAAGGGTCCGACAGCCTCGACAATCCGAACGCTGTGTTCCAGTAAAATACCTTGATCGGCGGGGCATTATGTCCCGCCGATCACCCTGTGGCATCGTGTTAGGGTCAGGTCCTATTCATTTTGCACATTCTGTTTGACAGGGAAGGTTGGGATGAACGTAAGAGCGAGCGCAGGACAGGTATTCCTATCCAAGCTCGATTTTGCGGTCAGGTCGGCCTTCCCTGTTAAACCCGAAGGGCGGGGCGTCTTTGCCTGCTGACAGCGTCAGAGACCCTTGAAAACCGAATGGTTTCCTGCGGCTCTCTTCCTTGTCAGCAGACAAAGCCACTCCCGCAGAATGCGTAAAATGAATAGGTCCTGACCCTTTATTGGGGCGCACGGTGCTGGAAAGTGACGCGAAAAGATTGGCCTCGAAAATGACCTCGAATAAATGGTGTGCACCCGTTCTTGCCGCCGTAGTCGCCCTCGGTGCGACTATCGGCCCGGCGAGCGCAACGGATGTCTTAGCTCATCGTGACGACCTGACTCCCAAGGACCGCAAGCGCGTTTCGCGCGTCGTTCACCCGGCAACGGATTTTTCCAAACCGGAAATGTTCGAGCCCATGTCCGGCGGGGCGGCCACCTCCACCAAACTGATCAACCGGGATGCTTTTTCCCACTCTTCCGCGAACATCACGTTCGAGGAAGAACAGACCTTCAAGATCGGCAACGGTCTGTTCAAGAAGATGTGGACCTCGTCTCCGTCTTCGACGCAGGCATCAGACGGTCTCGGTCCGCTCTATAACGCCCGCTCCTGTCAGGGTTGCCACCTGAAAGACGGCCGCGGCCGGCCGCCGCGCGATGGAGAGGATGCCGTCTCGTTGTTCCTGCGCCTGTCGATTCCGCCGCAAAATGGCGAACAGGAAGCGGCGCTTGCCTCGAAGGCGGAACTGCGGATTCCGGAACCGACCTACGGCGGCCAGTTCCAGACCTTTGCGGTGACCGGACTGCCCGGCGAGGGCCGGTTCGATATCGAACTGGAAGAGATCGAGGTGCCGCTTAATGGCGGTGAGGTCGCGGTTCTGCAGAAACCGACCTACAAGATCCGGGATCTCGGCTTCGGCCCGATGCACCCGGACACATTGATTTCGCCGCGCGTGGCCCCGCCGATGATCGGGATGGGTCTCCTGCAGGCCATTCATCCGGGGGATATCGAAGCCCTGGCCGATCCGGACGACGCGGACGGCGACGGTATTTCCGGCAAGGTCAGCCGGGTCAGGGATGCCCGGACCGGCGAAATGACGATTGGACGCTTCGGCTGGAAAGCATCCAATCCGACCGTGCGGGAACAGGCGGGCGACGCCTTTTCCGGCGATATCGGGATCAGCACGCCGGACCGGCCCGACCCTTACGGGGACTGCACCGAGGCGCAGACGGCCTGCCGGACCATGCCGACCGGCGAGCAGGCGCAGCTCGGCGATACCGAAGCGCCCGACCCGGTCCTGGACCTGGTTACCTTCTATTCGGAAAATCTCGCGGTTCCCGCCCGGCGGGACTTCGACGATCCGGTTGTCTTGCGTGGCAAGGAGCTGTTTCACGAGATCGGCTGTATCTCGTGCCACAATCCGAAATTCGTCACCAGCCGCAAGTCGGAGAACAAGGCGCACAGGTTCCAGCTGATCTGGCCCTATTCCGACATGCTGCTGCACGATATGGGTGAAGGCCTTTCCGACCATCGTCCCGTCGGCGATGCCTCCGGCAGCGAATGGCGGACACCGCCCTTGTGGGGGATCGGCCTGACGGAAACCGTCAACGATCACACGCGTTTCCTGCATGACGGGCGCGCGCGCAATTTGCTTGAAGCCGTGTTATGGCATGGTGGCGAGGCCCAGCCGGCCCGCGATCAGGTCGTCGAGCTTGATCCGGACGACCGGGCAGCCCTCATTCGTTTCCTGGAGTCGCTTTAATGCGTTATCTGATCTACGCCGCCTGTGTGTGCCTCATGGCCGGACCGGCGGCGGCGCAGGACTTTTCCGTCAACATCAAGAAAAGCATCGAAGGCTATATCCGCCCGGCAGCCGACGGGTTTGCCCGGGCAGCCGATGATCTTGCGCCTGCCATCGATGCGGTCTGCAGGGAAACGACGGCCGAGACCAAGGCGGCATTCGCGCAGCACTATGGTGACGTGGTCACCACTTTCGCGAAGATCTCCTTTCTCCGCTACGGTCCTCTGCTCGAGGATGATCGGCTGAACCGTCTGGCGTTCATGCCCGATCCGCGGGGGATCGCCCAAAGGCAGATCCGCAAGATCCTTGCCGACACGGACAGTACGGCTATCGACGCCTCGACCCTCAAGGACAAGAGCGTTGCGGTCCAGGGGCTAACGGCCCTGCAGTTGATCGCGTTCGACGAGGATGGTCAGGTGGTTCTCGGCGATCCGGGCGAGATGCGCGATTTCATCTGTGGTTACACAAGGGCGATTGCCGTCAATGCGGCACAGGTCGCGGATGAAGTGGCCGCGGCTTGGGACGATCCGGACGGTTACAGCTCGGAACTGCTGATGCCGGGTGAAAAGAACGATCACGTGCGGACCAGCAAGGATGCGATCGAGGTGATCTTCAATGCGCTTGTCACGGGTCTGATCATAGTCAAGGACCAGGATGTTCTGCCGGCGCTCGGCAAGGGACCGGAAAGCGCGAAAGCGCACCGGGTTCCCTTTTCCCGCTCCGGAAACGGACTTGTCTATTTGGCATCGGAACTCAAGGGAATTGAAGATGCCTTGCGGGCGGCGGAGTTCGAACCGCTCTTGAGCGAGGATTTTGCCTGGATCCCGGATTCGATCTATTTCGAGTTCGCCAATGCCCAGACCCTTCTGGCGGATATCACCCCGCCAATCCGCCAATCCCTTCAGGACGGCGGCAACTACGACCGGCTCAAGGTCCTGACCCTGACCATCAACAGCCTGCGGGATACGATGGCGGGAGAGCTTGCCGGTGCCCTTTCCTTATCAGGAGGTTTCAATGCGCTGGATGGCGACTAATCGCACCGCAATCAGCCGGCGTGCACTGCTGGCGGGCCTTGGCGGGATCGCGGCGCTCTGCGCCGGCAATTTTTCCGCCTTTGCCGGCGGCGCGGGATTGATCGAGGAAAATGCGCTCGACTATCCGCTCTTTGCCAGTGCGCGACGGGAAGCCGATGGCAGCTACGGCATTGCCATCATCGACGATGCCGGCCAGGAGCTTGCGCGCGTTGCCCTGCCGGGCCGCGGCCACGGGATCGCGGTTTCTCCGGACGGACGCCGTTTCATAGCCTTTGCCCGGCGTCCGGGCACCTTTGCCCTGCTGATCGATCCGTTCGAGCGGACAGAGCCGCAGGTGCTCACCTCCATCGAGGGCCGGCATTTCTACGGCCACGGTTGTTTTTCTCCGGATGGCCGGCTGGTCTATGCGGTGGAGAACGACTACGACGCCGTGCGCGGTGTCCTGGGCGTTTATGACGTCAGCGGACGGGAAGTCCGGCGGATCGGCGAGATCGAGACGGGCGGGATCGGCCCGCACGATGTTCTGCTTGCGGAAGGTGGCAAGGTTCTTGTCGTCGCCAACGGCGGGATCGAAACCCATCCGTCGCGCCCGCGCGAGAAGCTCAACATCGACACGATGCAGCCGTCGGTCGTCTTTCTGGACCGGGAAAGCGGAGACGTGCTCGCCAAGCACAGCCTGGCCCAGGACCTGCATCAGCTGTCCCTGCGCCACATGGCCATGGACGCGCAGGGCAAGGTCTGGGTCGGCGGCCAGTTCGAGGGTGACAAGAGCCTGACGCCGCCTCTGGTGGCGCATATGACCCGGGATGCGGGTCCGAAACTGTCCGAGATCCCGCCGACCCTTGCCTCAGGCCTGCAGAGCTACATCGGTTCCGTCGTCGCCAATGCGTCCGGTGATGTGATTGCGACATCCGCGCCACGCGGCGGGCAGGTCTTGTTCTGGGCGGCGGATACAGGCGCCTTTCTCGGGGCCGACCAGGTCGTCGACGGATGCGGTCTGGCGCCGCTGGATGCCTCCGGTTTCCTCATTTCCGACGGCACGGGCGGGCTGCGTTGTGTCGAGGATCCGCAATCGCTTCCGGAAGTTCTCGCTCGGCCGCCGGGCATTTCCTGGGACAATCACATGGTGGCTCTTTAAGGACTTCAGCCCGGGGCTGAACAGGCCCGGGCAAGCTTCCCGTCGCGTTCTTGCCAAAATGAGGCCTCACACTTATTGCGGGCTTGTCATAAGGTAGGCACCCGAATCTGGCGTTCGTCTCATTTCTCAGTCTGGTCTGTACGAACATCAGATTCAAAGGGTGACTGGCAAATATTTGTTTCTATTGTGGTTTTAGAATCTGAAATACGCTTCGGCCTCTGTCGTTGAAATGAGGCGCATTTCAAATTCACCACATTAGCCTCGAATCGTGATGGGGAAAGGCGGCATGCGGCGGCTACTGATCGGACTTGGAGCATTCTTCTTCCTGCTGGTAACGATCGTGCTGGCAGTGCCTTTCTTCCTGCCCAAGGACGCGATCAAGCAGCAGGTCGTCTCGGTGGTGGAAGATCAGCTCGGCTGGCGTCTCAGGCTCGACGGCCCGGTCAGCCTGTCGCTGCTGCCCGGGTTTTCGCTGACGGCGGAAAACGTCGGCCTGTCCGGCGAGGCGGGCGCGGACGGGATCGAATTCGCCAAGGCTGAAGCCGTCAATTTCGGCCTGGCTTGGGAAGGCCTGTTCGGCGGAGAGATCCGGTTGACCGGGATTGAGCTCACGAAACCCGACATCTTCCTGGAAATCGGTCCCTCCGGCACGACCAGCTGGCAGCCGCGCCGCCGGTTCGAGGAAACGGAAAGTCCAGATACGTCCTCCGGACAAACGGCTGAAACGCCTGCACCGTCCGCTCCTGAAAGTAATGAACCGGCCGCTGCCCGCGAAGCCGGTTTCATCCGCAAGATCGGGGTCGACCGGTTCGCGATCACCCAGGGCAATGTGGTCTATTCGAACCGTCAGACCGGCGAAAAGGTGGAACTCAAGGCGCTCGACCTGACTGTTTCCGCCCCGGATCTTGAAGGCGATGTCGATCTGGAAGGCCGGTTTGACTGGCAGGACAATCCGGTGGCCGTCGCCGGTTCCATTTCCGCGCCGCTGTCGTTTGTCGGCGGCGAGGAAGTGCCGGTTTCCCTGACGGTTTCCAGCGGCGATGCGTCTTTCGCGGTCACCGGCAAGGCAGGCCTCAACCCTGCACAGGCAGATGTAACGATTTCGGCGTCAGGGCCGTCGGTCAGCCAGTTGGCCGCCCTGTTCGGAAACCCGCTTCCCAAGGACCCGGGCAGTTTTTCCGTGGAGGGACATCTTGCGGGCAACGAGACGACGGTCGCCCTGAACGATCTTAAGGCGACGGTGGGCAGTTTCGGCCTCGGCGGATCCTTCGATGCGGATCTGGCGGGCCAAGTCCCGGCGCTTTCCGGACGCGTGATGCTCGACAAGGGGTCGCTTGCGGATCTGCTCGCCCTTGCCGGCCAGGATCTGGCCGCTTCCGGCAATCTGAAGGCGGATCTGGCGTTTACCGCGAGCGGAGGGGAGGCGCCCGAATTGCTCGCCACCTTGAACCTCAAGGGGAATGCCAATCTCGAGTCTGGCGAGGTGTCCGGTCTCGGTCTCGCCTCGGTCGCCGGCGGCGACCCGTCGGCGGATACGATCAAGGACATTTCCCTGTCCCTCAACATCGACGGGCTGGACGGCCCGCTCGCCCTGAACGGCGGCATGTCCTGGCGCGGCGAAGGCTTTACGGTCACCGGCAAGGCGACGCCCGCGCCGCTTCTGGCCGGCATTGCCGCGCCGGTTACCGCGCAGATCAAGGGACAGCGCTTTTCCGCCGGTTTCGACGGCCGAATCCAGAGCAGGGGCGGTCTGGAAGGGGCATTGTCCCTGGAAACCGCGGACCTGCGTTCCCTGCTCGCCTGGGTCGGTCAGCCGGTTTCGGCGGGCAGCGGACTAAAGACGTTCAAGGTCTCCGGACTGTTCTCGGCTCAGGAAAATGCGATCGGTTTCGAGGAAACGAGCTTCGTTCTGGACAAGACCTCCGGCAAGGCGAACGGGCGCGTGACTTTCGGTAAGACGCCAACGGTCACCGCGAACCTCAATCTCGGTACGCTGGTTCTTGATCCCTATCTGGGCGGCAGTTCCGGAGGCGGGGGCGGATCATCGCATTCTGGCGGCGGGAACGCTTCCGGTAATACTGGCGGAAATGGTGGCGGCAATGGCGGATCGTCCGGCACCGGGGGAGGCTGGAGTACGGCTCCGATCGATTTTTCCGGTCTCAAGGCAGTCAACGCCGATTTTTCGGTGACGAGCAATGAAATCGTCTGGGACGCGCTCCAGATCGGAAACAGCGTGCTCAAGACGAAGATCCAGGACGGTGTTCTCACGGCGGATCTGCAGAAGCTCAGCCTTTATGGAGGCAGTGCGTCCGGCAATCTAACCCTGAACGGTGCCGGAACGGCGGCAGGCGTCAAGGCTTCGTTCCACCTTGAAAATCTCGATGCTCATCCGTTCCTGCGCGACGCGGCGGATACACGCTGGCTGCATGGACGGGCCTTCATGGACATGGACCTTGCGGCCGTCGGAGGCTCCGAGCGCCAGCTGGTGGAAAATCTCAACGGTACGGCGCGGGTCGAATTCGCCGACGGCTCCCTTCGAGGCATCAACATTCCGCAGATCGTGCGCGGTCTTTCTGTCAAAACACTACTCGGCTGGGCGGAAGGTTCGGAAGAAAAGACCGATTTCAGCTCCATGTCGGCGAATTTCAGGATCACAAACGGCGTTGCCGTCACGGATGATTTCTCGCTCATCGGGCCGCTGGTCCGGGTGAGCGGTGGCGGATCGACAAACATGCCGGAACGTACCCTCGACTGGCGCGTGGAACCGAAGATCGTGCCGACCCTGGAAGGCCAGGCGCCGGCGCCGCGCGCAAAGGGCGCGGACAAGAAACTGGCCGGTCTGGGTGTGCCTGTGATTGCCAAAGGTCCTTGGGACAATCCCCGGATCTATCCGGATATCGCCGGAATCCTGGAAAACCCGGAGGCCGCCTACAAACAGCTACAGAGCATGGGCGGCGATCTGTTTAACGCGCTGAAGGACAAGAAACCCGATGAAGCGCTGGCGGACGTCGCCAACGAGGCGATCAAGCGGGCGACCGGGGGCAAGACCCAGATCGACATTCAGAAAGTCATCGAAGGCGACGTCAACGATCAGGACGTGCTGAAGGCGGTCGAGGAAGGCTTCGGGCTGCCCTCCGGTCTGCTGGGGTCCTTCGGCAAGAAAAAGAAGGAATAGGCCCAGCCCTCAATAGGGCGCCGGGCCGTAGGAATTCGTGCCTTGCGTTCCGCCTTTCAGCGTCCAGTAAAGGTAAATCAGCGAACCGATCAACGGTATGAGCACGATAAAGGACCACCAGCCCGATTTGTCGATGTCATGCAGCCGGCGCACGGAGACCGTGATGTTCGGGAAGAACAGCAGAAGGCTGGTGACCAGGCTGGCCGGGCTTGGGCCTTTCAGCGTCAATGCGCTTTGTCCGAAGAACGGGGCGATCAGCAAAGCATCGACAAAGACCATGACAAGGGAGGTGAGAAAAACAAAAAGCATCCACCACCAGTATTCGGCCCGGTTCGCTCGACCCGAGAATGTGAAGTAATTCGAAAGAACAGTATCGGCTGCCTGAAACATCGTAATTGCCCCCAAATACAAATGTATTCTGAGGGACTTTGGCACAGTCTGTTCAATTTCGGATTAAGCAACTTGGTTTGTAAAGCGTTGCGAACTTACGTTAATTTTTTGAGTATTTTGTCCAGCGCTTCTTCGATCGTGCCCGTGTTTTCGATGGAGACCAGGTTCGGAATCTCCGGCATCTCGAATTGCGTCCGGTCTAGGCGCCGTTCGATCTCCTCGCGGCTTTCGCGGCCGCGGGCCGCAAGCCTATCGGCCAGAACGGCCTTCGGCGCGGTGATCAGCAGGACCAGAGGATTTTGGTATTTCTCAAGCGCGTCAGGAAGCGCGTGGCGGGAGCCGTTGGCGATGACCGTGCCGCCTGCCTTGATAACGTCGTCCAGTTCCGGCGGCAGGATGTAGCCGAGGCCATGGGCGCGCCAGGCGAGCGCGAAACGGCCAGCGGCCACGGCTTCGTCGTAGTCGGCCTCGGAGATCGGAATATGGGTTTCGGTGGCGCCGTCCGCCGGACGGGTGATCTGCCGCGTGGCGAAGCGGAAGCGGGGATCATCGGCCAGACGCTCCTTAAGCGCATTCAGAAGCGTGTCTTTGCCGGCACCGCTTGGCCCGACGACCAGAACCATCTGCCCTGGTCCGAGCTTCCTGTCGCTATCGGTTTGTGCTGCTGTTCCGGTCATTCCCGTCCAAAGTCCCGTTTTCTCTGATTACGCAACCCGGCGGCCTTCGCGCCAGACACCGCGCACGATCGGGACATTGCCGACGAGCTTGACCTGAACCAGATCGGCGCGCTTAGCCGTTTCCAGGGTGCCTCGATCATCGAGGCCGATTGCCTTGGCCGGGGTCGAGGTCACGGTCGCAACCGCCTCAGGTAGGCTGATGCTGTCGACCTCATCCGCCAGCTGGAACGCGGCCTGGATCAGAGAGACGGGCACATAGTCGGAGGACAGCACGTCGAGGCAGCCGGCCTCGGCCAGTTCCCGGGCAGAGATGTTGCCCGAGTGCGAGCCGCCACGCACCACGTTCGGTGCCCCCATCAGCACGCTCATGCCTGCCTGCCGGGACGCGCGTGCCGCTTCGATCGTGGTCGGGAATTCGGCAATGCGGGTGCCCAGGTCGACGGCCTCATCGACATGTTCGGCGGTCGCATCGTCGTGGCTGGCGATGGAAATGCCGCGCGCATGCGCGTCGGCCGCAATGGCCTTGCGGTTGTTCGGGGCAATGTCTCCGGCGCGTGCCTGACGGGACTTGATAAAGGCCTCCATTTCCGCGTCGGAAAAGCCCTTCTTGCCCTGATAGTAGATCTTGTAGGCATCCAGCGACACGAACTGGCGCTGACCCGGGGTATGATCCATCAGCGAAATCAGGCGCACGCGGCTGTCGGTTTCGAAGAACCCGTAGGCTTCGAGAACGTCGGGAGCGGAGACCTCGCAGCGCAGGTGGATGAAGTGATCCGCGCGCAGGCGGTTTTCGTCCTGGCCCTGCTCGATGGCGTCTGCGAGCTGGCGCATGTCGGGCGCGCGTAGGTCCGCATCCTCATCCATGCCGACGCGGAGTGCATCGAACACGGTGGTGATGCCGGCGCAGGCGATCTGGGCGTCATGGGCCTGGACGGCGGAGACCGGGTTCCAGCGCACCTTCGGACGCGGCGCGTAGTGAACCTCCAGGTGATCGGTGTGCAGTTCGATCAGACCCGGCAGAAGGTAGTCGCCTTCGCAATCATGTCCGGCGACGGATGTCGCGCCGTCGATATCGGCGATCCTGCCGCCGGCACAGGTCAGGCTGCCGTCGATCACGCTGTCGGGCAGGATCAGACGGGCGTTCTTGAAAACGGTCGGCTCGGCGCTCATTGGATTTCCTCAAGGGCAGACGCTGCCGTGGGGAGTGCGTCGCCGGTCAGATGAAAGATTTTCTTGATGGTGAAGGGCACGCCGCGCTCGGCCTCGGTAAAGAGACCGAACGTGGCAATCTGCCGAGGCGTGCCGGTGACGTCCTTGAACCACGCTTCGGCGGCACTTTTCAGGGTTGCTGCTTGCGTTTCGTCTTCGAGCTTGTTGCTCAAGGTCATGTGGAAGCGGAATTCGTCGAAGATGTAAGGATAGCCCCAACCGGTCAGATAACCGTCCTGCTTCGGCGTCAGGCCGCTCTTGCGGCGGCGCTCGATGTCGGCGTCGGACAAAGGCGCGCGCAAAGGTTCGAACGCCCGGACGCACAGGCCGGCGAAGGCGGTGAGTTCCGGTTCCGGCACGGTTGGCGTCAGCGCCAGGAACTTGCCCAGCCGGTTGACCGACAGTTCCTTCAGGGCAAAGGGAGCGACTTGCGCGGCGAACTTCTCGCAAGCCTCAACGAGCTCCGCTTCACCGGCATCGGCTTTCAGCGAAAACGGAGCTTTCAGCGTGCCGTGAAATCCGTAACGGCGCGGGTCGGTGGTCAGGGAATGGACGACCTCGGCCTCAAGACCGCCGACGGCCGGCTGGGTCAGGTCCTTGCCCGAAAACGGATCGCGTCCGAGCCAGGTACCGCCCAGGTCCATCAGTAGGTCGTCGGCCGGAGCCGCGTAGTAAACCGCATAGCGCATGTCAGATCTTCAGGTCACCGGGTGGGGATGGGTCGCAGGACCGCGAGCGAACTCTTCGCGTAGTTTTATTGTATGTCGATCCTGTGACGCTATCCCCTGAGTTCATTTGTAGGATCAGGCCGCCTCCGCCCGGAAGCTGGTGACGTCGACGATCCGGTCGGAAATCTTATCGCGCACGTCCTGGTCGTGCAGGATGCCGACCATGGCAACGCCGTCCTGCTTTTTCTCCGCCACCAGCTCGACGACCACGGCCCGATTGGCCGCATCGAGTGAGGCGGTCGGCTCATCGAGCAGCAGCAGCGGATAATGGGCGATGAACCCCCGGGCGATGTTGACGCGCTGCTGTTCGCCGCCGGAGAAGGTTGCCGGCGGCAGACCCCAGAGCCGTTCCGGCACATTGAGACGGGTCAGGAGATCGCGTGCCTTGGCAAGCGCCTTTCCCTCGTCCGCGCCCTGCAGGATCAGCGGTTCGGCAACGACCTCGACTGCGGGAACGCGCGGGATCACCCGCAGGAATTGGCTGACGTAGCCGATTACGTCCTTGCGCAACTGCAGAACCTTGCGCGGTTCGGCATCCGCCACGTTGACGATCTCATCGGCCACGGTGACCAGGATCTGGCCCTGGTCGCAACGGTAATTGCCGTAGATCATCTTCAGGATCGAACTCTTGCCGGCCCCCGACGGGCCGCCGAGGACCACGCATTCGCCCGCATCGACGGAGAAGTCGACGCCGGAGACGACCGGAATGGTCGTGCCGCCCTGCAGGTGCATGGTGAAGGACTTGCCGACATTGCTGAGATAAAGACGCACTGGCATGGTTCGGCCTCAGACCTGGAGAATGGAGGAAACGAGTAGCTGGGTATACGGCTCGCGCGGGTCGTCGAGCACCTGGTCGGTCAGCCCGGTTTCGATGACTTCGCCGTGGCGCATGACCATGATCCGGTGCGACAGCAACCGGGCGACGGCCAGGTCGTGGGTGACGATGATCACGGAGAGGCCCAGATCGGCCACAAGACGCCTGAGCAGATCCAGAAGCCGGGCCTGGACGGAGACATCGAGGCCGCCGGTCGGTTCGTCCATGAACACCAGGCGGGGATGGGTGACCAGGTTGCGCGCGATCTGCAGCCTCTGGCGCATACCGCCGGAGAAGGACCGGGGGTCGTCGTCGATCCGGTCGGATTCGATTTCCACCCGGCCGAGCCAGTCGGTCGCGGTTTCGCGGATATGGCCGTAGTGACGGTCGCCGACCGCCATCAGCCGTTCGCCGACATTGGCGCCGGCGGAGACCGTCATGCGCAGGCCGTCGGCGGCGTTCTGATGAACGAAGCCCCAGTCGGTGCGCATCAGCAGGCGGCGTTCGGCCTCGCCGAGCTGATAGAGATTGCGCATGGCGCCGTCGCGCATGCGGTACTCGATGGCGCCGGCGGTCGGGGCAAGGCGGGTCGACAGGCAGTTGAGCAGGGTTGTCTTACCGGATCCGCTCTCGCCGACGATGGCGAGAACTTCGCCGGGCCAGAGCTGGAAGGACACGTTCCGGCAGCCGATGCGGTCGCCGTAGTAGCGGGTGACGCCATTGACCTGAAGGAGCGGGTCGTCATTGAAAAAATCGGTCATCGGGCCGGCTCCTCGGTGTGGTCGGCGGACGCGCCGCCGGCAAGGGTCATGGCGTTCGGATCGGCCGCCATGGGCCCCAGATGTCCGGCCTCCCGGCGTTCCTCGCAATAGTCGCTGTCGGAGCAGACGAACATGCGCCCACCCTTGTCGTCGAGGATGACCTCGTCGAGATAGACGTTCTCCGCGCCGCACAGCCCGCAGGGCTTGTCGAACTTCTGGACCTCGAAGGGATAGTCTTCGAAATCGAGGCTCTTGACGTCGGTGTAGGGCGGGATCGCGTAGATCCGCTTCTCGCGTCCGGCGCCGTAGAGCTGGAGGGCGGCCATCCTGTCGATCTTCGGATTGTCGAATTTCGGCGTCGGCGAGGGGTCCATCACATAGCGGCCATTGACCAGCACCGGATAGGCGTAGGTGGTGGCGATGTGGCCGTTCTTGGCGATGTCCTCGTAAAGTTTCACATGCATGAGGCCGTATTCCTCCAGCGCATGCATCTTCCGGGTTTCCGTCTCCCGGGGCTCCAGAAAGCGCAAAGGTTCCGGAATCGGCACCTGGAAGACGATGACCTGGTCCTCGCGCAGGTCCTTTTCCGGGATCCGGTGGCGGGTCTGGATGATCGACGCCTTCGAGGTCTCGAAGGTCGTCTCGACCCTTGCCGTCTTTTCGAAGAAGCCGCGGATGGCGACCGCGTTGGTGGTGTCGTCGGAGCCCTGGTCGATCACCTTCAGGCAGTCGTCGGCACCGAGAATCGCGGCGGTCACCTGAACCCCACCGGTGCCCCAGCCGTAGGGCATGGGCATTTCGCGGGAGGCAAACGGCACCTGATAGCCGGGCACGGCAATGCCCTTCAGGATGGCCCGGCGGATCATGCGCTTGGTCTGTTCGTCGAGATAGGCGAAGTTGTATTCGCCTTCGTCGAGGGGTTTCGGCTGGGCGGTCATTCCGCGGCCTCCTTCTGGGTCCGGGAGGATTTTTCCTCTGCCTCGCGGGCGGCGAACCACTCGTCCCGCATGCGGCGGACGAGCTCGAGTTCGGCCTGGAAATCGACATAGTGGGGAAGCTTCAGGTGCTCCACGAAGCCGGTCGCCTGAATGTTGTCGGAGTGGGACATGACGAATTCCGTGTCCTGGACGGGCGCGACCTGCTCCTCGCCGAGCTCTTCCCAGCGCAGGGCCCGGTCGACCATCGACATGGCCATGGCCTTGCGTTCCACCTGACCGAAGACGAGGCCGTAGCCACGGGTGAATTTCGGCGAGGATTTGGCCGTTCCCTGAAACTGGTTGACCATCTGGCACTCGGTCACCTTGATGGTGCCGAGGCTGACGGCGAAGCCCAGTTCTTCGGCGAAAAACTCCACTTCGACGGCGCCGTAGCGGATCTCGCCGGTAAAGGGGTGGGTGCGGCCGTAGCCGCGTTGGGAGGAATAGGCGAGGCTGAGGAGGAAACCCTCGTCGCCGCGGGCCAGGTTCTGCAGGCGCAGGTCCCGGTCGGCCGGGAAGGACAGCGGTTCGCGGGTGAGGTCGCCGACCGGTGAGCCTTCGCTGGAAACCGGATCGGCCTCCATCAGGCCTTCCTCGTCCAGAAGATCGGTCACGCGCGGCATGGCTTCGTCTGCCGGTTCCCGGCGCACGGGCGCTTCGATCTCGCCCTCGGCCTCCGCTGCAAGGGCGAAGTCCAGCAGACGATGGCTGTAATCGAAGGTGGGGCCCAGAAGCTGGCCGCCCGGCAGATCCTTGTAGGTTGCCGAGATGCGGCGCTCGACCAGCATTTTGCCGGTGTCGATCGGCTGGCTGTAGCCGAAGCGGGGCAGGGTGGTGCGGTAGGCGCGGATCAGGAAGGCTGCCTCGATCAGATCGCCGCGCGCCTGCTTGATGGCAAGGGCTGCGAGCTGCTCGTCATAAAGCGAGCCTTCGCCCATGACCCGGGCGACGGAAATCGCCAGCTGTTCGGCGATCTGGTCCAGGGTGAGGGCGGGAACGCTGGTGTCGCCCCGGCGGCGATTGGCCAGAAGCTGGTGCGCGTTGCGGATCGCCTTCTCACCGCCCTTGACTGCAACATACATGGCTCAGGCCTCCCGAATGGTGATGGTGGTAGACCGGGGCAGGGCCGCGATGTCCGCCGATCCGGCGAAAATCAGGTCGACCCCGCGCGGGAACTGGGTGTTGTTGGTCTTCACCTGATCCCAGAAGGCGGGGGAAACGGGGCCTGCGGAAAACGCCGTTTCCGTTTCGATGCCCGGGCCGGAAAGATGGACGGGACCTTCGTTGGTGAGGGTCTGACCGGTCAGGATGAGGGTGGTCGAACGGTCCGGGTATTCCAGCGTGCCCTGATTGAACTTGCCCAGGCTGCTCAGATGGGCCGGGTCCGCGATCAGCGCGAAACCGGCCTCGACCGGCTCGCTCACGATGGGCGCGCCGGTGTGGAAGCGCAGGAAGGTCTTCACCGCGTCGGAACGGACGAACGGTGTATCGAGCCAGACCGGCGTGTCGTAGTCGAACAGGGTCAGGGCGATGGCGGCAGCGACGGGTGAGAGCGGCGCGGGCGGTTTCAGGCCGCCGGTTTGAAGTGCCTGGAGGGTGCCCGGACGGGCCATGGCGTTCATGATCGTCCGGAAACAGCGCTGGGCATCGTGAACCGGATCGGCGAAGCCGGCAGCCAGGGGTGCTGCGGTCTTCTGCGGATCGGGGGCCCGATTGAGAGCGGTCATCAGTTGTCTCCCCGCACCATGGTGAAAAAGTCGACTTTGGTGGCCGCGGTCTCCGCCTTCAGGTCCTCATCGGCCTTTGTGCGGATTTCAGCCAGCGGGGCGACGATCTCCGTCTCGATCCGTTCCCGGTCGTCCGGGCGCTGCCACAGGGCGTCGATGACGGCTGCCTGCAACGCCTTCTGCTTGTGCCGGCCGAGGCAATAGGAGCTGCCGGCCTCGCCGCTCTCAAGCCGGACCACGCAGCGCGTGACCGTGACTTCGCCGAGGTTGAACGGGCTGCCGGTGCCGCCCATGCGGCCTCGGACCATGACGAGACCGGTTTCCGGCTGGCGGACCATCTCGAAGGCGGGCGGCGTGCCGAGGCTGGCATAGACCGTCTCGAGATCTTCCGCCGAGGCTGAAGCGAGGACGGACATGACCGCCTTGCGGTCGAGACCGGGCGGCTGATTGGATGCGGAGGGGGAAGCGGGTGTGTCGGCCATGGGGTCGCCTTTGTTCAAGGAGGGGCGCCTGTATCATTCGGGTTGTTTGTTAGAACGAATTTGTCTATTTGTATAGACGAATTTTTCGATTGATTCTGAAGTACAGACCTTTGATGACGGACAGATGACAATACGGACGACACTTGATCGGGGCGCGGGCATCGCCATCTGGCGCCAGATCATGGAATGGCTGAAGGCTGAAATCGCCAGCGGCGCCTTCGAAAAAGGCAGCCGCTTGCCGCCGGAATCGGAGATTGCCGCCCGCTTCGGCGTCAATCGCCATACGGTGCGCCGGGCCATTGCCGCCCTGACGGCGGAAGGCGTGCTGCGCGCCGACCAGGGCCGGGGCACGTTTGTGGCCGCCGCTCCGATCAGCTATCCGATCACGTCACGCACGCGGTTTTCGGAAATCGTGTCCGGCCAGGACAAGGCGCCGAGCGGGCGTCTGATCGGCTCCGGAACGGAGGAAGCCGATGCGCTTCTGGCGAACTGGCTGAAGGTTTCGGTGGGGACCTTGCTCATCCGGATCGAAACCCTGCGGGTGGCCGACGGAATACCGGTGATGGTCGGCACCAGCTGGTTCGAGCAGAGCCGGTTTCCGAACCTCGTCGCCGACTATGCGGAATCCGGATCGGTCACCAAGGCGCTGGCCAAGGCGGGCGTTTCGGACTACCGGCGCAAGGAAAGCCGGGTTACGGCGGAACTGGTCGACCCGCAGGACGTCGCCGTCCTGGGCGTTGCCTCCGGCCAGCCGGTCCTGGTCGTGGAAAGCCTGAACCTCGATGCGGACGGAAAGCCCATGCAATACACACGAACCCGCATGGCGGCGGACCGGATTCAGCTTGTCGTCGAAAGCTGAATCCCGATTGGTTTCAGAGCCAGAACTTCGGCACCTTTTTCGTGTCCTGCCAGTAGCCCTTGGCGTGGGGCCAGGTGCCGGAAGATTGCGCCTCGTGCCAGCCGATGACGAAGCCGATCGCGAGCAGAACCTGCCGTGAGGACTTGCCGTTGATATCGGGCAGGGCGGTGAGCTTTTCCGCCATGGCGACGTCGTTCAGGTAGCCGAAAATGTCCTGCAGCCGCTTCATGCGCTTCAGGAAGGGTTTCAGATCCGACTTCGGATAAAGGCTGCCGAAGAATTCGACGCCATAGCGCAGCTTTTTCAGCGCCTTGCGCATTTCATGGCGTTCGGGGATCGTCAGCTCGTCGATCCTGGAGCCGTAGCTGGACACCTTCTTCCATTGCTTGTCGAGCGCTTTGCGCGAATAGACGCGGATCGTCTGGGCAAGCCGGGCCGTCTGATCGAAATTGTCGATGTCGAGCCAGCCTCGGCCTTCCGTATAGGCGGCCAGATCGAACAGGAAGCCGTTGACGTCCGGTTCTCTCAGGTGGGTATGCAGGGCGGTGCGGCTTTCCTCGCGGATGGTGCCCAGATGCGCCAGCAGCGGTTCGAGGCCGATGCCTTCCGGGGTGACCTTTGCCAGCGGCGACACGATTTCGTCCGTCAGCACATCGAGATCGCGGACCTTGCCGGCTTCCGTTGCCAGGATGCGGGCCTGGGCGTCGAGGTTCTTGAAGGTCAGCGGATTGAGGACCGGCTTGAACAGGCGGAAGGCGCTGCGCAGCCGGCGCAGGCCGATGCGGAACTGGTGCGGGCCTTCCGGATCGTCGCTTTGAAGGATCGCAACCCGGTTGTCGGCGATCTGCGTCAGGCAGGAGCGCAGGATTTCCCGGAAGGCCAGCTCGACGGTCTCTTCCGGTGGCAAGGCAACATCCTTAGCACCTTTCGGCCGGATGCCGGTTTCCTCGGTGCCGTCTGCAAGACGAAAGCCGCGCTCGGCCTTGGAATAAGGCGACAGGCGGAACGGCGCCGCGCCGACAACTTCGCGCGCTGCTTCCAGAAGGCGGACGCTGGAACCGGTTTTCAGTTCGAATTCGACCTCGGCCAGGGTTTGGGTCCGGCCGCCGGCCTTGACCTCGCCCAGGTCGAAGGCAACCTCGATCTCGCTGCCGTCTTCCCTGGAGGTCAGCAGGCGGGTGGTGCGGCGGATATCGGTTTCAAAGCACTCGCCGAGCGGCTTGTCACCGATGATATCGGTGAGGGTCTTCAGAACGCCTGCGTCTTCGATCACGGAAAAATCGATCTCCCGACCCTTCACCGGGTGTTCCGCTTCCACGGCACTGGAAAGGCCGCCGATGACGCCGGTTCCAAGCTTCGCGGTCTGCACCCAGGACCGCCCGACCTTGCGCACGCGCAGCGAGATCTTCGCCTTGCGCAGCGCCTGGTCGGGGGTGTCGAAATAGATCGACAGCAATGGTTTGGTCACGGCTCGGCTGCCGGCGAAGCGCTGCAAGGCTCCGCCGCTTTTCAACTGATCGAGAACGTCCGGTGACACTTCGAGCTTCAGCTCGATTTCCTTGGGCGATTTGCTCATGAGATCTACTTACTCAAGCGCAAATTCGCTGTCCAGATGAAGCGCACAATTTGCGCCTTTGTCGCAGGGCCGCTATCAGAGGCCGTTTGCTTTTGCGGCGAACCGTCCGGTGATGCCCCTTAGCTTGTCGACGACGCGGCAGGCCAGATGGGGGAGAAGAGGCACCGGACGCTGGTTGAAGGCGATTTTCCGGATATAGCTGGGCACTTCCCAGACCGCCGATGTGCCCGCCGGAAAGAACAGGCTGACGCCGGGCTGGCCCAGATAGACCTTGCCGCTCTCGTCGGTGATCTTGACTTCCCCTTCCAGAAACAACACCGCCTCGTCCCAGCCATAATGCCAGCGGAACTTGCCCGCTGTGCAGGACCAGTGGTCGGTGCTGCCCCAGCCGCGCGTGCTCATGGACAGGCTGGCGCACCGTGCTTCCGGCTGGCCTTCCAGAATCCATTCCGGCCGGATCGGGCGCGGTTTCAGCTTCGTCACGTCGAGGACGGACTGGGTGAAAAGTCCCGGCGCGTCGCTCTGATCGACATCCTGGACCGGGGCCGTAAAACCCAGGTTCTTGGCGACCGCCTTAAGGTCGGGGCCTCCCGAATGCACAGTTCCCATCGTATTTCCCCCTGAAAAATTCGGTCGTGATCAATCGCGCGAACCTGGCACGCAATGGTTGAAGGCGACCTTACGACCAGTTCGGACGGGGTGTTTTTCCGCTTTCGCCGGCGACATTCGGCAGACGGGGTAAACAGATCCTCACCAAGAGGCGTTCCGGCAGCTGTGAGGCCGCCCGGTCGGGGCGCGATGTCGGGCCAAGAAACACCGTGCGAACCGGTGCCGTCGTTCTTGCGCAAAACCTCAAGGGCATGATAGAGACGCAACTCGGTGTCAGTTGCCCCTCTGGCGGAACTGGTAGACGCGCGGGATTCAAAATCCCGTTTCTTCGGAAGTGCCGGTTCGATTCCGGCGGGGGGCACCATCTTTATAATTTCTTGCGCTAACGGCCTTTGGCCTGCTTGAGCGCGGGATTTATGCGCTACCGCCCTTCGGGCTGCTTGAGCGCTTTATTCATCCGAAGCAAGGCGGCAATTCTGGCCAGGTGAACCTTGGCACGATCCGGCCATTCCGGTTCTTCCGGCAATTCGAGAATGGCCCGGGAAACGGTGTCGCCGTCGAGGTCCACCGCGACCAGATCGAGGCTGTCCAGTTCAAGCCGATCGCCGACACGAAGGACATCGCCGAATCTCTCCGCGAAGGCCTGACCTATGGTCATTTCCCGGTATCGGTCGGGCAGGTCGAACTTGTACTCTTCCGCAAGCAGGCCGAGGGTGATGGTGCTGTCGAACGCGAAGCCCTGGAAGTCGGCGGTCTTCATGGGTGCGGCGGATGCGTCGAACAGCGCATCGAGGCGTGCGATTTCTTTGGGCGGGACCAGGAAGTAGCCGTAGTCCCCGGGTGTCAGAGGGCCGGCCTGTTCCGTCGACACAACCTCATCGCCCCTGACGACGAAGACCGGCTTGAGCCAGACGGGCGTATACGATGCCGACAAAAAGGAACACCCTTCCTCGACCGGATAGGCGACCAGTTCCAGTTGCTGCTGCCCCGGCAGATCGATCTCGAACCGCTTCACGGCGGGTGCCGTATCCGGCAAGGCCAGTTTCAGGAGCCGCGCGGTCCAGCCCAGGGACGCTCCCTGTGCAATCAGTGAAACCAGGACAACGACGAACGCCAGGTTGAAAAACAGCTGGGCGCCCGGCAGATGTGCCAGCACCGGCAGGGTCGCCAGAAAAATGGATACCGCGCCGCGCAAGCCGACCCATGACACGTAAATGGTTTCCGCTTTTGTGAAGCGGAACGGCGCCAGCGAGGCCAACACGCCAAGCGGCCGGGCCACCAGCATCAGAAACACGGCGACCAGGATCGCGGTGAAGGCGTAGTCGGCCATCTTGCTGGGCGTCACCAGCAATCCGAGCATAACGAACATGACCAGCTGGGCCATCCATGTGGAACTGTCCATGAAGCTCAGCAATGAAGGAAAGGCCCGGACCGGCCGGTTGCCGAGGACGAGGCCTGCCAGGTAGACGGCCAGGAACCCGCTGGCGTTGAGCAACGCGGAAACGGTGAAGATCACGATGGCGGCCGCAAGAACGAAGAGGGGTAGCAGCCCTCCCGCCAACGGCATTCGGGACAGGATCCAGACCAGAGTGAATCCTCCGGCGGTTCCGATCAGGGCCCCGAGCGCAAACTGCTGGAAAAACAGAACCAGGGTTCCGGCAAGGGGATTGGCCGCATTGGGGGCCGCGCTCACCAGGGCGAATTCCAGCAGGGCCAGCGTGAGGAACAGGGCCATGGGGTCGTTGGTGGCGGATTCCGTTTCCAGCACCGGCCCGACCCTGCCCCGGAGTTTGAGTCCTCCGGCCTTCAGGAGGAAGAATACGGCGGCGGCATCGGTGGAGGCGACAATGGAGCCGAGCAGGAAACTGACGATCCAGCCGAAGCCGATGACATAGTGGGCAAACACGCCGGTGAGAAAGGCCGTGACGAGCACGCCGACCGTGGAAAGCGCCAGGGCGGGTGCGGCAACGGACCGGATCGTGGACAGGCGGGTGCGCATGCCGCCGTCGAACAGGATGACCGCCAGTGCGGCGGAACCGATCAGATAGGCGATAATGTAACTGTCGAAACTCAGTCCGACCGGTCCGTCCTCGCCGAGCAGCATACCGATGCCGAGAAAGACCAGAAGCAGGGGTGCGCCAAAACGCACGGCGGCAATGCTCGACAGGATGCCAAGCACGATAATGGCCGCCGCTGACAGCAGGACGAGGTTGTTGACGACAAGGTCTTGCATCGTTTCCGCAGTTCCCGGCGCTTCACGGTCCGGCGCGCCGATAGCGCTTGCCCGCTTTTGATTGCCGGATAGTCATTCACGTGTAGGTCTGATCACGCCAGCCTATGGCATCCCACAAATGTAGTCGATGTGTCATGAATGTCCGGTGTCGGTTTCACGCATTACTGGTAATGTCAGGCAGCTGAAATCGGTCGGCCCGCGATTGAATCCGCGAAGCGCCATGAGGCCGGGTATTCCGCTGAGCCGAAAGCAGCTTGACCGGGACCTTATCTGGCTCTAGGCGTTTTCCATGCGCATCCGGCCCGCCAGCAACCGACGCAGGGCGTAGCGATTGCGGGAATTGCGGGCTGAGGTAATGGGAATGTTGAGACGCCTTTACGACTGGACCCTGTCCCTTGCGGCGGGTCCGCGAGCGAATGTCGCACTTGGAACCGTTTCCTTCATAGAAAGCTCGGTTTTTCCGCTTCCGCCGGACATCCTGCTGATCCCGATGGTGATCGCAAAGCGGGAAAAGGCCTGGTATCTGGCCTTTCTGTGCACCGTTACCTCGGTGGTCGGCGGCCTGCTCGGCTATTTCATCGGCTCGGTCCTGTTTCACGAGATTGCGGAGCCGATCCTGTCCTTCTATGGGTATCTCGACAAGTTCGACGAGTTCAAAAGGCTCTTTAACGAGTGGGGCTGGTGGTTCGTCTTTTTCGCGGGCCTGACGCCGTTTCCTTACAAGGTGATTACCATCGCGAGCGGTGTCACCGGATTGAGCCTGCCGATCTTCATGCTGGCGAGCGTGGTGTCGCGCGGGATCCGATTTTTCGTCGTCTCCGCGCTGCTTTACTTCTTCGGGCCGCCGATCCGAGATTTCATCGAAAAGCGGCTCGGCCTCATGTTCACCGTATTTGTTGTGTTGCTGGTCGGCGGTTTCGCGGCAATTAAACTGCTTTAGGCAAATTGCTTCAGGCGAGCTGCTTCAGGATGGGTGAATAGGATAATGACGAGTAAGACGACCGCCAAAGCCGCCATGATCGTGCTTCTTCTGGGCGGACTGGCCGTGATTGCAACGGCCTGGGGGTTCCAGCTCATCGGCGGCTATGATCCGTGCGAGCTCTGTCTTGAGCAGCGCGTGCCTTATTATGTGGGGCTGCCACTGACGGCACTGGCCCTGGTTCTCGGGTCCGCGGGGCGTCATAGACTGGCCGCTCTTGTCATGCTTCTGACCGTCATGGTCTTTGCCTATGGCTCCGGCCTCGGGGTCTATCAGGCCGGGGCCGAGTGGGACTTCTGGATCGGGCCGACCGATTGCGGGGGCACCGGCGGCGCGCCCACATCGGCGGCGTCGCTGCTGGGGGATCTGGACGGATACCGGCTGGTCAGCTGCACCGAGGCGGCGTTGCGCATCCTGGGGCTCTCCTTTGCCGGTTGGAATGCCGTGGCATCCGCCGGTCTTGCGCTTCTGGCGCTGATCGGGGCAATCTCGCTGAAAGGGGTCGTCAGGGAGAGCCAAGCGTGACCAGTCATCGGGACCGGCAGGAAGCGAAGCGGGAAGAGGCGCTCAGGGCTATCGACCGCGCGGAGGCCGAGAGCGAGACGATCACCGGCTCCACGCTCGCCCGCATGGCGAAGCGGGCGCAGGACCACATGGCCGGTGCCGATGCCGACGAGAACGACCGGATCGAGGTCTGGGGCAAGCGGATCGGCCGAACGGCGGGACTTCTGTTTGCCATAGGCCTCGTCATTCACCTGGTCACGACCTATCTCCTATAGGCGCCCGATGCCGGATCCGGTGCGGGCCGGTATCAGGAGAGGCTTATGGAGGACTGGGTGAAGGAAGGCCTGGAAAATGCCCGGACGATGAAGAGCCCGGACAACTGGTATCTCCGTCAGCCTCCCGGCCTGAAGGTTTTTCAGCAGATCGCGGCAGACGCGTTCGAAGCGCTCCCGGATGAATTCCGTGAGCGGTGCCAGGATCTGGTCATCACTGTCGAGGACTGGGCCAGCGAGGACATGCTGGACAGCGTCGGCGTGGACGATTTCTACGGACTTCTCGGATTGTTCGAGGGCATTGGCCTCGCCCAGGGCGGCGGCGACTTGCGGACCGGGCAGCGGCCGAACCGGATCTGGCTGTTCCGCCGGCCGATCCTCGATTATTGGGCCGGCGGCGACGACAGCCTTGGCGATATCATTTCACATGTCCTCGTCCATGAGATCGGCCATCATTTCGGCCTGTCGGATGAGGATATGGAACGCATCGAGGCCGCGGCCGATCGCTGAGGATCTGCCGCGGCCCCGATAATTTTCCTAGACCTGCGAAGGGCCGCTGCCTGTTATTCGGCAGCCTGCTTGTTGGCGCGCTCGATCGATTCCACGATCATGCGCTTTGCCGTTTCGGCGCTCTCGACGGTCTTGACCTTGACCCACTTGCCCGGTTCCAGATCCTTGTAGTGCTCGAAGAAATGTTTGACCTGGCTGATCGTGATTTCCGGCAGATCATCAACGCTGTGAACCTTGTCATAGCGCTTGGTCAGCTTGTGGCTCGGAACGGCAATGATCTTTTCGTCCTGGCCGGATTCGTCTTCCATGATCAGAACGCCGATCGGCCGGCAGTTCATGATGGCGCCCGGAACGACCGGGCGCTGGTTGACCACCACGACGTCGATCGGATCGCCGTCGCCGCACAGGGTGTGCGGCACGAAGCCGTAGTTTCCGGGATAGCGCATGGGGGTGTAGAGGAAACGGTCGACGTACATGGCGCCGGCTTCCTTGTCCATTTCGTATTTGATCGGCTCGCCGCCGACGGAGACCTCTACGATCACGTTGATGTCTTCGGGCGGGTTCTTGCCGATCGGCACCGCATCGATACGCATGCTGCTTGACTCCTGTTCGCTGTTGATGGGTCTATTGCAGTCTGACCGGGCAAGCGCAAGCCCCTATTTGTTGCATTGCAACGATATGATGAATCCCGGATGGCGCCCGGGCTTTCGATTTCAGGCGGATTTGCCGCGATGAGGTGGACATGATTTTTTCCAGACTGGTTCTCGCTGCTGCGCTTTTTCTGGCTTTACCCGCCGTTTCAGGCGCCGCCGACATCACCAGCGCCTATACCAAGCTCGATCTGGACGCCTGCCAGTGGCGGCAGCCGACGGGCGAGGAGCAGGAGGGTATCGATGGCGGCACCGCGGACTGTCCGGGCTATGCCGGTATTCCGGTCTATGTCAGCGAAGGCGATCTGCGCATGTTCGTCTCTTTCGGAGCGGATGCGGAAAACGAAACGGCCGCCCATCAGACCCTGCCCAATTTCAACACGATCAACGACACGCTCGAATGGCGCCTGCGCGGCGGCCGGCCTTTTGCCACCATCCTGCGCTGGTTCCCGGACGAGGGCAGCGGGGGCAAAAAGGGCAATATCCTGGTCGTTACCCAGATCGCGCCGGGTGCCACCTGTCAGGTGGCGCGGGTCGATGCGCAGGTTAACGCGAATGCCAACGTCCTGGCGCGGCAGGCTGCCGACGAACTCGCCAACGGTTTCGACTGCAGCCAGGCGCCGGTGATCATCGGTCGGCCGGGAAACTTCAACTGAAGCTCCGGACCAAGCGGGCTTATGTCAGCGCCGGCCAGGTATAGACCGACAAGCCCATGCGTTTGCCGGCGCTGCGGTACCACGACTTGGCGGTGAGCCGGCCGCCCATGGCCTTGTAGAAGGTGCAGGCCGGGTCGTTGTCGCTGAGGACCTGCACGGCAAGGCCGGACAGGTTGCGGGCGGCCAACTCCGCCCTGACCGAACTGAACAGGCTGCGGCCGAAGCCGAGGCCCTGGTATTCCGGTTTCAGATAGAGTTCGTAGATCTCGCCTTCGCTGGCGAGGTCCCGGATGCGGCAGGTGCCGAAGGTGGCATATCCCGCGGGCTCGTCTGCGACCTGCAGCAGTTTGATCTGCACGCCGCGGGACAGGGCCGCGCGCCACCAGGGCGCGGTCCGCCGGGAGACGAGCCTTTGGAGTTCGACACCGTTCAGCAGGCCGCGATAGGCCCCGAGCCAGGCCGTGCTGTGTATCTCGGCCAGAGCGTCAGAATCCTCCGGCGTCGCCGGACGCAGGTCTATGAGCGCGGTTGTCATGAAGACAGGATACTATACAGGGCAGTTTGGGGAAGTCTGAAAATGCCCTGTTGCGGGCCGGTTATGAAGTGCGCGGACCCGAATATGAAAAGGGCCGGCTGATGGCCGGCCCTTCAGTTGCCCTGATGTTTGATACTGAAACTCTGGTTCGAACAAACCCGGATATCGGGGGGCTGGGGGGCTAATGCGTTCCGAGACCCAAGTCGTTCGACCCATCAGGGTATGAAGGAAATATGGTGGGCCAAAATGGCTTGCCAAGGGCTGGAATGCGGCAAAAACGTGATTTTTGAACTGGATATGTTCGAATTTGAAACCCTTGACAGAATGTCGCGGGCAAACTTGCGGAAATAGCGGGCTTGCCAAGCCTTTGACGGGGGGGGCATCATGACAAATGCATGACGTTGGATCGAAGGCGCGCCGGCCTCATCCTTGCCTCAAGGCCGATGCCGGTGTCCTTGGTGGAGAACAGGAGGCGGAATGAACGAAACCGAAGACAGCGCGTCGTTGCGCGGATCCGGTCAGGGGCCGGTTGCCGCGCATTCCCCGAATGCTCAGACCTCCCAGGCTCCGGCCAAGCCGGTCGTCTCCTTCAATCGGCGGGAACTCGATACGATCCTGCGGCTCTACGGCCGTATGGTCGCGGATGGCGAATGGCGCGACTATGCGATGGATCTTCTGAAAGACCGTGCCGTCTTCTCCGTTTTTCGCCGCAGCTCTGAAATGCCGCTTTACCGGATCGAAAAGGATCCGAAGCTCGCTCGCAAGCAGGGCGCTTATTCCGTGATTGCCACCGGCGGCATGATCCTGAAACGCGGCCATGACCTTGCACAGGTTCTGAAGGTTCTGGAAAAGAAAAAGCACCTGAGGCTGGTCGACGCCTGACGTCGGTAGACAGGGCTTCGTATGCAGCCCTGCCGCCATTGATGAGCAACGATACAAAAAAGCCCGGCACGATGGCCGGGCTTTCGTTTGTCTGGATGCGGGCCGCTTAGTTGCGGTTGCCGAACAGCTGCAGCAGCATCAGGAACATGTTGATGAAGTCGAGGTAGAGGCGAAGGGCGCCCATGACCGACTTCTTGGTGGCGACCTCGTGGCCGTCGCCTTCGTAGTACATTTCCTTGATCTGCTGGGTGTCGTAGGCGGTCAGGCCGGCGAAGACCAGAACGCCGATCACGGAAACGGCGAACTGCAGGGCGCTGGAGGCCAGGAAGATGTTCACCAGAGACGCGATCACGATGCCGATCAGGCCCATGAACAGGAACGAACCCCAGCCCGACAGGTCCTTCTTGGTGGTGTAGCCGAAGAGGCTCAGCGCACCGAAGGCAGCAGCCGTGATGAAGAACACGCGAGCGATCGACCCGCCGGTGTAAACCAGGAAGATCGAGGACAGGGAAATGCCCATGATCGCAGCGTAGACCAGGAAAGTCGTCCGTGCCGTCGATGCGCTCATCGACTGGATGCGGAAGGACAGGAACATGACGAAGCCGAGCGGCGCAAGCATGACGAGCCATTTCAGCGGGCTGCCGTAAAGGGCCATGCCGAACTGGGTCAGAGCCAGACCGCCGCCGCTCTGGTCAACAGCGAAGTAAACAGTCCCAAGGGCGAAAAGCCCGGTCAGGGCCAGGCCGAAGGTCATGTAGTTGTAGACGCCCAGCATGTAGGCGCGCAGGCCTTCATCGATGCCAGCTTCGGCACGAGCGCCGGCCACCGAATAAGAAGCCTGAGTGTTCCGGTCGAAGGTCGACATTCGAAAATCCTCTCAATTACAGTTTACCGCGGATTTCGGCCCGTCGGCGGTTTTCCCTTCCTATATGGGAAAAGCCTGATGTCAGGACAAGACAGCAATTATGAAATTTTGGCAATGTTTGCCTTAATTTCCGGTTTCCTGATGTCTTATTTTTTCATAATCCCGATTATTTCTTCATGGCCCCGAGGCGAGATTTGATCTGACCGTCGCACGTGCCGCCCGGGGTCCGGACGACTTCCTCTCCCTTGAAGGCCAGAATTTCCCGTTTCGGGTCGCGCATGTGGTCCGGCGTGATGCCGTCGTTGAACCATTGCAGAACCGCGTAATCACCGCCCGCGTCGGTCAGAAACGCCAATGCTTTTCCATCCTGGACGATGCCCAGGCGGCCGGTGCGAACCGGCTCGATGGTCACCTTCATGGTTTTGCCGTCGATGGTCAGGCCGGTCTTCGTCAGGCGCAGTTTTTTCAGGTTAGAGGCAGACGTGCCGTTCCAGGTGCCGAACAGGCGCTCGCCCTTGTTCTCGACGGACAGGCAGGAATTCTTGAAATTCGGGATCGAAAGGCGGACGGCGCTCACCTCGATCGGTTCCTTGTCCTTTTCCGCGATGGTGTATTTCATCTCGTTTTCGCCGGTGCGATAGACCCGGATGCCATAGGGCGCGTATTCGGAGGTACCCATGGTCCGGGTGAAGAAATCGAACTGGTTGGCATCGTTGGTGCCAGCCCTGCGGTAAAGCCAGCGCTTGGGCAGGCCGTCTTCGAACACCAGCCAGTCGCTGACGACCAGTCCCTTCGAGCCTTCCGGTGTGTTCAGCTGCCAGACGCCGGTATGGAACGGGGATTCCGCGTAAACCGGCGTTGTGATTGCGGTGGCGGCAATAATAGCCGCCCCGGCGGCGATTGTGCTCAAGGTCTTTTTAAACATCGGTGTCCAGCTTCCATCCCGTTTGATCGTCGTTTTTCGAGACGACAGGATAACTGTACTCCGCAGCTTGTCTCAAGCTGATTACAGATTACGCAAAACCGGAGCCGGTTTTTCCCCGAGCACTTTCCATGTGCCGATCAGGCCGAAGCCCACGGTCAGGGCCAGGGCGATCAGGGCTGCGCTTACTGCGGTGACGGGCAGAAGCGTGAAACTGCCGTTCATGATCTCCGATATCACGAACCAGGCGGCCAGCCCGCCGGCGATCAGAGCAAAGACGGCGGTGGCAAGGCCGAGCAGGGCGTATTCCAGGCCGTAGGCGATCATCAGCCGGGTTCGCGTGGCGCCCAGCGTTTTGAGGATGACGGCGTCGTAGATCCGGTTGCGGTGCCCGGCGGCCAGTGCGCCGGCAAGCACGAGAACGCTGGCGATCAGGGTGACGGAGGAAGCGCCGCGAATGGCCCAGGCGAGTTGAGCGACGAGGTCGTTGACCTGGGAAATGGCGTCCTTGACCCGGATGGCGGTCACGGTCGGGAAGGCATTGGCCACGGAATGCAGCAGCCCGAGTTCTTCATCCGTGCCTACTTCCTTGTCCCAGCCGAGGGTCATGAGGAAGGCGTGGGGCGCGCCGGCAAAGGTGTTGGGGGAGAACACCATGACGAAATTGATGGCAAGCGACTGCCATTCGACTTCTCGAAGATTGGCGATCTCGGCGGTGATTTCCCGGCCGAGCACATTGACGGTGACCTCGTCGCCAATGGTCATGCCGAGGTCACGGGCGGCCTGGGCCTCGAAGGAGACGAGTGGCTTTCCGGAATAATTCTCCGGCCACCAATCGCCTTCGACGAGTTTTGAATTATTCGGCGGCTGGGCTTCATAAGTGATGCCACGGTCGCCGCGCAGGATCCATGCAGCCGAGGGCGGGGCCTCGATCTGGTCGACCGGAACGCCCTTCAGGGCGACCAGCCTGCCGCGCAACATGGGAACGCTCTGCAAGTCGGCGTCCTTTGTTTCGCGTTCCAGCAGGGCCTGGAAGGCGTCGCGCTCGGAACCCTGGATGTCGATAAAGAAGAAACTCGGCGCCTGGTCGGCGATGGTCGCGGTCAGTTCCCTGCGCAGGTTGCCGTCGATCAGGGCAAGGGCAACCAGCAGGCTGAGACCCAGGCCGAGGGACAGGACCACCGACGGCGTCAGGGCGCCGGGCCGGTGGATGTTGGCAATCGCCAGCCTGAGTTCGGTGGAGCGGACCGACGGCAGGCGTTTGGCGATGGCCATGATGCCCCTGGCTACGAGTACCAGCAGAATGAAGGCACCAGCGGAGGCGCTGATGTAGATGGTCGCGATCCGCTTGTCATGGGCAAGGGCGATGGCGATCACCGCCAGCAGCAGGACGGTTGCGGCGGTCGCAAACAGATAGCGCTTGCGCGGTAGCCGGGCCTTGCCCGAGACGATGTCGCGGAAGAGGGCTCTGGGCGGCACGTCATGGGCGCGCCCGAGCGGCCAGAGCGCGAAGGCGAGTGCGGTCAGGAGCCCGTAGACGAGGCCGAGGCCCAGTTCCATGGGGTAGATCGATGTCACCAGCTCGACGGGCAGGACGCCGGCAAGCGCCGCGCCTGCCGCGAACGGGATGATCGCGCCGATGACGAGACCGATCGCGATCCCGATCATCGCGAGAATGAGCATCTGCACCAGATAGACCTGGAAGGCGAAGCCGCCGGTTGCGCCCAGGCACTTGAAGCTGGCGATCACGTTGCGTTTGGTTTCCAGATAGGCACGGATGGCATTGGCGACCCCGACCCCGCCGACGACAAGTGCCGTCAATCCGACCAAGGTCAGGAACTGGGCGAACTGGTCGATGTTGCGTTGAAGGCCCGGCGCCGCATTGGCCCGCGAACGGATCCGCCAGCCGGATTTGGGCATGTCGGCTTCGGCGGACGCGATCACACGTTCCAGGGTCGCATCGGAGGGATCGCTCGGCAGCCGGACACGGTAGTGCCAGCGGACCAGGCTTCCCGGCTGCACCAATTTCGTGTCGGCAATCGCCGCCTCGGAAATCATCAGCCGGGGCCCGAATTCCAGGCCGCCCGCCAGCTTGTCCGGCTCGTTGTCGATTACGGCATTGATCTTGATCCTGGTCCGGCCCAGGTCGAGGACGTCTCCGACCGAGATGTTCAGCCGGGCAAGCAGGGAAAGATCGGCGACCGCTCCCCAGATACCGTTCTTGCGCGACAGGGCCTCGCCAAGCTCCTGGCCGTCCTGCAGCTGCATCCGGCCATAGAGCGGATAACTGCCGTCGACCGCTTTCAGTTCGACAAGCGCCTGATCGCTGCCGTCGGGAAGCCGTGTCATGGCGCGCAGGGTGGCGACGCTCGACACCTTGCCGAGGGCATCCAGATAGGAGCGCTCTGCTTCATCCGCCTGGCGGTGAATGAGCGAGAAAGAAAGGTCGCCGCCGAGAATGGACTGGCCTTCAGCGGAAATACCCTCCGTCAGCGCGCGGGAGACTGAGGTCACCCCTGCGATGGCCGCGACGCCGAGCGCGATACAGGCGATGAAGATATGAAATCCTCTCAATCCGCCGCGCAGTTCGCGCAGGGCGAAGCGGATCGCCAGACGCAAACCGCTTCCCGACGGACTGGCCACGAAGCCGCTCATGCGCCGGCCCCGATGCCGGCTGAAACCGATTGGCGCGCGGTTTCGTCAACCTCTCCCGAGCGCACCCGGATGACGCGGTCACACCGTTCCGCCAGTGCGGGGTCGTGAGTCACGAGAACGAGCGTCGTTTTCCGTTCCTTCTGGGCGGAAAACATCAGGTCGACGATCTGGGCTCCGGTCGCATCGTCCAGATTCCCCGTCGGCTCGTCCGCAATCAGGATTTCCGGCCGGACGACGAGGGCGCGGGCGACGGCCACCCTTTGCTGCTCACCACCGGACATCTGAGCGGGATAATGATGAAGGCGATGGCCGAGGCCGACCGCGTCGAGTTCCTGGCGGGCCTTGTCGAAGGCCTGCCCGTCGCCGGCAAGCTCCAGCGGGACGGCGACGTTTTCCAGTGCCGTCATGTTCGGTACGAGGTGAAACGACTGGAAGATGATGCCGACATTGCGTCCGCGAAACTGCGCCAGCTGGTCTTCCGACAGGGGGCCGAGCTCGGAGCCGGCCACCTTCACCGAGCCCGTATCGGCCCGTTCCAGCCCGGCCATGACCATCAGCAAAGTGGATTTTCCGGATCCGGACGGGCCGACCAGCCCGACGGAGGTTCCCGCCTGAATATCCAGATCGATCCCTTTCAGGATATGAACCCGGCCAGCGCCTTCGCCGAGGGCAAGATGAACATCTTTCAGGGCGATCACTGGTCCGTTCGTCATCTTCAGTCCTATATAAGGGTTCGGACCGAGCCTCGGCCCACACTGGTTTCACGACGCCCCTACGGACGCGACGTCTGCTCATATGGGGCGCAAGCATGGAGTAGGCTAGCCTTCTTATGTGGTCAAAAATGTATCAATTTATCGCCGCAGCGGTTCTGGTACTTGGTTGCGGTACCGCGGTTTCGGCCGAGCCGCTGAAGCTGGTCGTCCTGGGCGATAGCCTGTCGGCCGGTTATCTTCTGCCCTCCAACGAGGCCTTTCCCTCGCAGCTGCAGGCGGCCCTTGAGAAGCGGGGGCACGACGTCGAAGTGGTCAATGCCGGGGTTTCCGGGGATACGACCGCCGACGGGCTGGCAAGGCTCGACTGGTCGGTCGGGCCGGATGCGAAGGCCGTGATCGTCGAACTCGGGGCCAATGACGCCCTGCGTGGTTTGCCGCCGGAAAAGACCCGCGAAAACCTGAGCGAGATCGTCAGCCGGCTGACTGACCGGAACGTTGAAGTCCTTGTCGCGGGCATGCTGGCACCCCGAAATCTGGGAGACGATTACGCGTCCAGCTTCGATCCGATCTTCGCCGACGTGTCGCGCATCCACGGGGCGCTGCACTATCCGTTCTTTCTGGAGGGGGTTGCCATGAAGCCGGAGCTCAATCTGGCCGACGGTATGCATCCGACCGGCGAGGGCGTTTCCATCATCGTCCAGAATATGTTACCTGCGGTCGAAGACCTGATCGAAAGGGCCGGTTCCTCCTGACCGCCGGCGTTTCTTCCAAACCAAAATTCAAACGAACAGTTTGAGGATTTCTCAGATGGATTACCGCCGTCTTGGCCGCACCGATTTGAATGTCAGCTCCATTTGCCTGGGAACCATGACCTTCGGCGAACAGAACACCGAAGCCGAAGGCCACGCGCAGATGGATTTCGCCGTCGATCGCGGTATCAATTTCTTCGACACCGCGGAGCTCTATCCGATCGCGCCGATCAAGGAGACCCAGGGCCGGACCGAACGGATCATCGGCACATGGCTCAAAAGCCGAGGCAACCGGGACAAGATCATCGTCGCGTCGAAGGTGGTCGGACGGACGGCCAACACCTGGTTCCGCAAGGACGGGTCCGAAGGCCGGCTGACCAAGGTCCAGATCGAGGAGGCTGTCGACCAGAGCTTGCGCAACCTGCAGACCGACTACATCGACCTTTATCAGCTGCACTGGCCGGACCGGGAAGTGTCGGGCTTCGGTTCCAACCCGACCCAGTGGGTCGACCCGGCCCCGGTGGAGGACGAGACGCCGATCGAGGTCACGCTGGAAGCGCTCGACGGTCTCGTGAAGGCAGGCAAGGTGCGCCACATCGGCCTGTCGAATGAAAGTGCCTGGGGCACAATGAGTTTCGTGAAGGCGGCCGAAGCCATGGGGCTGCCGCGGGTCGTTTCGATCCAGAACGCCTATTCGCTCGTCAATCGGACCTTCGAGATCAATCTGGCCGAAATCGCTCTGCGCGAGAATGTGGGTCTGCTTGCCTATTCGGCCCTGGCGCAAGGGTATCTGACCGGGAAATACCAGAATGGCGCCCTGCCGCACGGTACGCGCAAGACCCTTTTCAACCGCTTGCAGCGCTATGAAAAGCCTGGAACGGCAGAGGCGATTGAAGATTATCTGGCCCTGGCGAAAGAAGCCGAACTGGATGTCGCCCAGATGGCGATCGCCTTTGCGCTCAGCCGCAGCTTCATGACTTCGGTGATCATCGGCGCGACCCGCATGGATCAGCTGGAGACCGATATTGCTGCGGTGGACATCAAGATCACGGAAGACCTGGAAGCGCGGATCAATGCGATCCACCAGGTGCGCGGCAACACGGCGCCCTGAGCGCCGGGCCGCCGGAACCTTGTGCTTCCGGCGGCCGTATCACGGTTCCGGTCGTCTGTGTCAAGCCCTTGTTTCTGTTGGTTTTTGACAGTTTTGCGACATAGAATCACTTTGCCGTTTTGCGCCGGTTCGTGACCGATATAGGCTGATGCCGGTTGCCACCTAGAAGTGAACCGTTCCTATATTCCAAGGGCTTACGATTTCTCCTTGCACTGGCGGCAAAGTTGATTCCTCATGGACCCATCAGCGTCAGCGGAGGGGTGCCCCATGCCGCGATTGTTTACAGGTCTCGAGATCCCGTCACAGACAGGTCTCATGCTTTCCATGCTCCGGGGCGGTCTTCGGGGCGCGCGCTGGATTGATCCTGAAAACTATCACATCACCTTGAGATTTATCGGCGATATCGACGACCGGACCGCCGACGAGATTGCCGATGCGCTCGACCGTGTCCGGCGAAAGCCGGTGGAGATCCGGCTGACCGGCCTCGGATCCTTCGGCAACGGCAAGCCGCATGCGGTTTGGGCCCGGGTGGAGCCGACGCCGGAGCTCAACGAGCTTCAGGCCGAACAGGAACGCATCATCCAGCGGCTCAACCTGCCGCCGGAGCGGCGTAAATACATGCCTCACGTCACCATTGCCCGCTGCCGAACCTCGTCCAACGAGGACGTCGCCAAGTGGCTGTCTGAACGGGGGAACTTCCAGGCGCCACCCTTTGTCGCCGGACGGTTCGTTTTGTTTTCCGCCAAGGCGAGCGTCGGTGGTGGACCCTATCTGGTTGAGGAAGCCTATCCGCTGGCTGCCTGAGTTGCCATAACGGCAATTTTTTGCGAAAGCCGGAATTCCGTGCGAGGATGACCACCGCACGTTGATATCGGCTTCAGGCTTTCAGATGGGGTGGCGTATAACAGCTCCGATTACGGCTGCTGCGGTGCTTGTTGTCGGCACTGTTAATATCGCTCGCGCCGAAATCATTTACAAAACGATTGAACGTGAGTATCGGGTCCACGGCAAAAGTGCCCGGGACGTTGCCGCCTATATGCGCGATCGCCCCTTCCGGGGCGACAATGGCCCGGCGATTGCCAATATCCGGGCAAGATATTCTTATGATTTCAAGACGAAAAAGGATCAGAACTCCTGTCGGGTCGACCGCTTTCGGATGAGGGTGGGTTTCACCCTGACCCTGCCGCGTGCAACGCAGGAAAGTTCCTTCGACCGGAAGACGAAACGCCGCTGGAAAAGCCTGCAGCAATTCATCCGACGCCATGAAGGCGTGCACCGGAAAATCTACCTGTCCTGCGCGCGGCAGATGGAACGCGAGGTGAAAAAGGTCCGGCCGAAGGTCTGCCAGTTCCTCAATCGGGAGATTGGCCGGATCGTCCGCGAAGGGAAGAAGACATGCGAAGACAAGCAGCGCGCCTTCGACCGGCGGGAGCTTCGTCGCCTGACCAACCACAGCTTCTTCAAGCAGGCCAGAGCCGAGCGCGATCGCAATAGTAGAAATATCGCGGCTAAATACGGAAACTAGGGTGTGTATTCATAAATGGACGAATGCCAATGACCGCTTGCGGCGGAGCTTTTGAGGTGACCCATTCGCCGCGTATGGCGGCAATGCGGACCTTTCTGCCGTTCGCTGCAACTGCACCACAGCGACGGACGGCGCGCGGAATTGAGCCAGTGTGCCTCTTTTCTGGTAGTCTCCCACAATACTGCCCAGTCCGACGAGCACAGTTCTGCTCCAAGGAGTGCTGACTAAAAACGCAATTTCGCACGCATGGATTGTATGTTACCCTAGCGTCAGAATTTGGTTCTGATGATTGCTGAGGGACGACTATGACCCAGCCATTTCATGTCAGGCGTGCAATTCAAGGAGGTGCTGTCCTCCTGTTCATCACTTCAGCATCAGCGGCCAGCGCACAAGATACTCCGCGGGACGGCACTGTGTTGCCACTGCCACCAGCACCTTTCGAAGGGGTCATTACGGAAACCTTTGAAGGCTCGACACAGGATTACCCGCAGCCCGTAACGCCGCCTGAAGGGGCACCCAACGTTTCGGTCATCCTAATCGACGACCTCGGCTTCGGGCAGCCCGGCACATTCGGTGGGCCGGTTCCGACCCCGGCCATGGATGCCCTCGCAGAAGATGGCCTGCGTTTCACGCGGTTTCACACCACCGCAATTTGCTCGCCGACGCGGGCGGCTCTGCTGACCGGGCGCAACCACCACCAAAGTGGCTTTGGTACGATTACCGAGCTGTCCACCGGTTATCCGGGCTACAACAGCATCTGGCCTCGCTCGACAGCCACAATCGCAGAGATCCTCAAGGATCATGGTTACTCGACCGCCGCGTTCGGAAAATGGCATAACACGCCCGATTGGGAAACCTCTCCGATGGGGCCCTTCGATCGCTGGCCGACCGGGCTGGGGTTTGAATACTGGTACGGCTTCCAGGGCGGCGAGACCAGCCAATGGGACCCGCAGCTCTTTCGGAACACGATCCCAGTGGAACCGGAGATCGGCCCGAAGGAAGGCTACAACCTCAACGTCGATCTGGTGGATGACGCGATCGCATGGCTTGATCGCCAGCAATCCATTGCGCCGGACAAGCCCTATTTCATGTATTTCGCACCGGGCGCAGTTCATGCTCCGCTGCACGTCAGCGAAGAATGGATCGACAAATTCTCGGGCCAGTTCGATCAGGGCTGGGACAAGGTCCGCGAAGAGACGCTCGCCCGGCAGAAGGAGCTCGGGGTCGTTCCCGAAAACACCGACCTCACGTCGCGACCGGAAGAAATCGAGGCCTGGGACACGCTCGACGCAGACGCGCAACGGCTCTTCAGTAGACACCAGGAAGTGTTTGCCGGATTCCTGGGCCAGACAGATCATGAAATCGGACGCCTTGTCGACAAGGTCCAAGCGTTGCCCGGGGCCGACAATACGCTGATCATCCTGGTGGCAGGCGACAACGGCCCCAGCGCCGAGGGCAGCGTCGCCGGTACGCTGAACAACATGATGACCCAGAACGGCATTCCGGACACGGTCGAGGGCGCAGCTGCCCGTGATTGACGAGATCGGCGGCCCGCTGCATGAAAATCACTACCCTGTCGGCTGGGCGTGGGCGGGTTCGTCGCCGTTCCAGTGGATGAAGCGCGTGCCCTCGCATTTCGGTGGAACCCGAAATGGTATGGTCATCAGCTGGCCGGCGAAGATCACCGACAGCGGGGGCATCCGGACACAATTCCATCACGTCGTGGACATTGCCCCGACGATCCTCGAAGCCGCCGGCATTCCCGAGCCCGAAGTGGTCAACGGCACCAAGCAGACGCCCATGGCAGGCGTGAGCATGGGGTACAGCTTTGCTGATGCCGAGGCCCCCGGGACACGGCACACGCAGTATTTCGAGACCGGAGGGCATCGCGCGCTCTATCATGACGGCTGGGTCGCCGCGTCGTTCCACGGTGCGCCCTGGGTGCTGACCGGCTCGGTCGGTTTCGACGACAGCACCTGGGAGCTCTACAACATCGAGGAAGATTTCTCGCAGGCACACGACGTCGCCGCCGAGAACCCCGAGAAGCTCGCCGAGCTTCAGGCGATGTTCGACGAAGAGGCCAAAAAGTTCCAAGTCTACCCGCTAGACGACCGCTTCTCCGAGCGTGCCAGGAACCCCGAACGTCCGTCAGTGACCCGCGGCCGAACCGTGTTCACCTACGCGCCGGGGACGACACGCATACCGGAAGGCAGCGCGGCTCCGGCCTATCAACGCTCTCATACGATCATTGCCGAGATCGAGGTGCCTCAAGGAGGCGCAAGTGGTGTACTCATCGCGAACGGCGGGTCGTCGTCCGGATACACGTTGTATCTCGAGAACGGGGTTCCGGTGTATGAGTTCAACTTCTTCGGCAAGGACCTCTACCGGGTCGCGGGCGAGACACCGGTGGGGCCAGGTGAGCATACGGTGACGATGGTCTATGAACAACTTCCTTTCGAGCCCGGGAATGAGGTTACGGGCGGCACGGCGAGGATCCTTGTGGACGGGACCGAGGTTGCAAGCGGTGATGTCGAGAAGGTCGTTCCTTCCCGCTACTCGGCAACCGAGACGCTGGATATTGGAATGGACCTCGGTGCAACGGTTACTCCTGTCTACAGGGAGCAGGCGCCATTTGCATTCACAGGCACGATCAAGCAAGTGACCGTGGAATTGCAGTAGCGTCAAAAATTCGGGCTGCGGCGGAAAGGGCAACTGCCCTGCCGCGGCCCAGCCTACGACTGTCGTAACGCAGGACGCGGCGAGAGGGGGCATTTCCGCCCGGAGGCCGAGGTGGTTCAGCTCTGCCACAGCCCGATTTTGACTGCGCAAAACGGCTTCTCTGCCGCTCCAAGTCATGGTTGCCGGCGGTCAGCAGCATGACAGTCAGATGGCACGTGCTCCACTTGAAGGCCTACCGGGCGGCGGAATGGTTCTCGCCGACAAGGCTTACGACGCGACCGAGATAAGAACGTTCGTGAGTTCAGTGGAGGCTGGACGAACATCCCACTCCGTCGGAACCGGCGCGATCCGATTTGCTACAATCCGTATCTCTACCGTCGTCGAAATCACGTTGAGCGGTTCATCAGCCGGATGAAACACTGCAGGCGCATCGCTACGCGATATGAGAAACACGCAGCCAACTTCCTTGCCTTCGTCAAGCTCGCTGCCATCCGGCTTTGACTACGCGTTAATGAGTCCGCGGCCTAGCTGATTAGATACTCTGGCTCTGTTTCTGATCCGGAGATAGAAGTTTAATACAGTGGTTTGGTGGAAAGGGTTTAATTGGAAATATGGAAAATCCTGAATTTATTTCAATTAAAATTAGGAAAATTAAAGAAGAATACGAAGGTTTTTTCGTTGAGCCAGAGGAAATTGATGGAGAAATTTATGAATTACGCAATTCAGATCTCATCAATATAATTAATTTCATTAATAAGAACGATGAGGATGTGAGCTTAATTGCGGAAGATTTGTTGAGAGATCTAGATTCGATCTTAAACGACCTCCCTCGCCCTGAAAAAACGGGCATTGTATGGCAAGTTATTAAAAGGCATGCTCCGGATCCGTTATGGCCTTCTATTACATATTTTGGTCCTGCGGTCGTTAGGCAGATCGTTTGGCATGTTTCTCTGGAAAATCCAAAAATAAAAAACTTAATAGATCTCAATATCTTGCGTATTGAATACCTTTAGATGTTGATGACGCAGTATCCAAGTGTTCCAAAGTCAGTAGCCGTTCATAAACGGCGAGCGTTTTTGCACACATGGCTTCGACCGAGAATTTCTCCGTCACATGGGCGCTGGCGTGGGCAGTGAGCGCTTGGCGCTCGTCTTCGGGCATTTTCAGTGCATGCTTGATAGCTTCGGCAAGGGCTTTCGGATCGCCCGGCGGTACCCGCCATCCGGTACGGTCGGCTTCGCTGACTTCCGGCGGTGCGAGCACGGTTTCGGGAACGGCGCCAAGATCCGAGACGATGACAGGCACGCAGGCAGCCTGGGCTTCGACTGCCGCCCGGCCGAACGCTTCCGCCTCTGTCGAGGCGACGACGGACAGATCGGCCAGGGCCAGGGCCGCTGGCACGTCGGCGCAATGGCCGACGAGCTTGACCTGGTCTTCCAGGCCGTGACCGGAAATTTTGCTTTTCAGCTCTGAGACGTAGTCGTCGCGCCCCTGGGCGTCGCCGGCCAGGATGGCGATCGGGGCCGTCAGCCCTGCGTCTTTGAGAGCAGCCATGGCGTCGATGACAACCCTCTGGCCCTTCCATCCCGTCACCCGTGCAAGCTGGAGTATTACCGGTCGGCCGGGTTCGAGACCCCATGCATCGGCCAATACCGCTTTGCGGACGTCGGTCACGGCGTCGGGAGCCAGTGCGGACAGGTCCGATCCCCGGTGAATGACGTCAATCCGGTCTTTGGCAAAGGGATGGCGCTCTGCGATCAGGCAGGCGGTATAGGCGGAGTTCGCGATCACCCTGTCGCCTCGCGCCATGACGGAATTATAGAGCGCCTTCAGCGGGCCTTTTTGATTGTAGATGCCGTGATAGGTGGTCACGAACGGGATCTTGCAGCGGCGGGCGGCCAGAAGCGCGGACCAGGCCGGGGCCCGGCTGCGGGCATGGATCAGGCCGACGCCTTCCGCCTCGATTATCCGCTGCAGCCTTGCCGCGTTTTTCCAGATCGTGAGCGGGTTCTTCGACTTGACCGGCAGTGTGATGTGCCGTGCGCCGACGGCCTCGAGCTCTGCTACCATCTGTCCGCCTTCGCTGGCCACCAATGCCGTTCCGCCGGCTTGCACGATCGCCGCGGCAACATCGACGGTGGTGCGTTCGGCACCGCCGGTCACGAGATCCGGAATGACTTGCAGGATGGTGTTCGCTTTGATGGCCAAGGAGGGCTCCGGCGGTGAGGCTTCTCATTTGTCCCCGTCTATGCCAAAGGGGACCTGAAACCATGAAACTGGGCAGAGCCTTAATATGAACGCCGACGAACCGCAATTCATCGAGATTGGAAAAGCGGCCGGAAAAACAGGCCGAACCCGCCGGATCGCCGTGCGTCATCGGGAGGGACAAGGCCCCGGCCTGCTCTGGCTTTCCGGCTTTAAGTCCGACATGAGCGGCACCAAGGCGGTTGAACTTGATGATTGGGCCAAAGAGCAAGGCCTTGCCTGCACCCGGTTCGATTATTCCGGGCACGGAATGTCCGAAGGCGCGTTCGAGGACGCCTGCGTATCCGACTGGCTGGAAGAGGCCCTCGCCGTGTTCGACCGCTTTTGCGAGGGACCGACCATCGTGGTCGGATCCTCAATGGGCGGGTGGATCGCGCTTCTCCTGGCTTTGGCGCGACGGGATGCTTGCCTCCTCAAGGGCATGGTCCTGATCGCGCCGGCGACGGATTTCACCGAGGAACTGATGTGGAAGCAACGGTTCACTGATGAGATCCGGGACGCGATCCTCAATGAGGGACGCTGGCAGCAGCCTTCCGCCTATTCGGAAGACCCTTACGTGATCACCGCCAAATTGATCGAGGACGGGCGCCGGCACCTCATTCTCGACAAACCGATTACGACCGGTTGCCCGGTGACGATCCTGCAAGGGGTCCAGGATCCGGACGTCCCCTGGCGCCATGCGGAACGTCTGGCCGAGGCACTGCCGGAAGACGATGTTACGCTGACGCTCGTTCCCGACGGCGATCATCGGCTGTCCCGGCCGCAGGATATTGCGCTGTTGCTGAAATCCGTCGAGGGGTTGCGCTACTGATCGTTTAAATTGGCATCGTTTCGCGGCCCTGTTTCTGCACCCTGTACCAGGCCCAGAAGACACGGGCGGCGACGCCGCGCCACGGGGCCCAGGCTGTGGCGATCTCGTCGAGGGCGCCGGGTTTCGGTCTGTCCTCCAGTCCGAAAGCGCCTTGTACCGCGACCTGAAGCGCCAAATCGCCGCTTGGAAACACATCCGGATGGCCGGCGCAGAAAAGCAGGAAGATATCCGCCGTCCAGCGGCCGATGCCCTTGATCGCGCAAAGCTCCGCATGAGCTTCCTCGCCAGGACGTTCGGCAAGGTGTGACAGATCCAGCCCGTTGCGGCAGGCGTCTTCGATGGCTCTGAGGGTCCGGATCTTGGGACGGGAGAGGCCGACAGAAGCCAGATCCTCGTCGGCGACGGACGCCAGCCCCTGTTCGTTCAGCGGCCGGACGCGCTGTTCGAGGCGACCGAAGATGGCGGCGGCGCTAGCGACGGAAACTTGTTGTCCGGTGACGATCTGGGCAAGGCCGGCGAAATCGGCGGCCCGTCGGCGCAGGGGAATGTCTCCCGAGGCCGCGATGACGGGAACCAGACGCGGGTCCAACCGCTGCAGGGCCGCCACGCCTTCCGCAATATCGTCCAGGCTTTCAATCGCCTTCATGAAAATTCCTTGTCTGCTGCGGCCCACCTGCTAAGGCTCAAGTCCACTGGATGAGCCAAACCCGAGCACATTGCTATAAGATCCCTGCCGATGACAGTTCCGGTTTTCCGATTTGCTCCGTCTCCCAATGGTCATCTGCATCTTGGGCATGCCTATTCCGCGATTTTGAATTACCGCGCGGCGCAGGCGACCGGCGGCCGCTTCCTGCTCAGGGTCGAGGATATCGATACGGTCCGATGCACGCCGGAACTGGAACGGGACATGCTGGAAGATCTCGCCTGGCTCGGTCTCACATGGGAAAAGCCGGTTTTGCGCCAGTCGGAGAATTTCTTGATTTACGAGGATGCGCTTCGAAAACTGGAGGGCATGGACCTGACCTATCGCGCCTATCTGACCCGCGCCGAGATCAAGCGGTTCGTGGCCGAGCAGGAGGCGGCAGGGGTTTCGTGGCCGCACGATCCGGACGGGGCGCCGCATTATCCGGGCGACAGGGCCGTTCTGAACGACGAAGAGTGCCGCCGGAGGTTTGAGGCGGACGCACCTTTTGCCGTCCGCCTGGACATGCGCCGGGCGCTGGAACGCGTCCGGGAGCCGGTCACGTGGCAGGAATGCGCCGCTGAGATCCCCTCCAACCCGGCCGGTGCCGGCTGGTTTGAAGCCAGGAAAATCCCGGCCGACCCGGCCGCATGGGGGGATGTGATCCTTGCCCGCAAGGATACGCCGACGAGCTACCATCTGTCGGTCGTTGTCGACGATGCCCGGCAGGGCGTCACCGATGTGATGCGGGGACGGGACCTTTATCATGCAACGTCGGTGCACCGGGTCTTGCAGGTCCTGCTCGAATTGCCGGAACCGCGCTATCGCCACCACCGTTTGATACTGGATGTCGACGGCCGGAAGCTTGCGAAATCCGACCGGAGCACGAGCCTGAGAGACTTACGGACTGCGGGATTCCAGGTGCCGGATGTTCATGAGCGAATAGGTATTTTAGCTGATATGTAATTTTTCTCGTTATCGTAAAAAATACTATTTATAAAAGCTTAACAGAAAAATACACTCAAGAATTAAAATTCAATTTTTGAACTATGGCGTGCGAAATCATAGGAATTATGTATTTATATACTTGTTTCATGTTCCCTGTAATTGGCTTGGGACAGGCGTTTGCACGATATCCTTATTCGCCTGTGCGCGTTGCCTTTTCAGTTCCGCGATCGTTGGAATGCGAAATCAAACGGATCGCAGGTGAATTAAAAAATAAAGTTATTTTCGCGGGAGCGCGGGGAGCTTTTTGTGAAAAAGATCAGGAAATTCTTTCGTCACATGCAGACGGCATACGGACGAGTCTTCATTCGCTCGACCGCTTACTTGATATTCTTGATGCTTTCCTTCTCCGTGATTATGGGTTTCATCAACTACAGAGATGAGTTGCGGGTCGTCGAAGACGGGCTTCAGCGCGCTGCGATGGGGCATGCGAAACTGATCGCAGGGCTTTCCGTCGACAAGGTCGAACGAAACGATTTTACAACGCTTCAGCCGCTCCTGGATGCTCTGGCTTCCGAGCCTGAAGTGATTGCGGCGGGGGTTTTCTCGCCTTCCGGGAAGCTGGTTGCTTCCGGCGGAAAATTGCCTTCAACGGAGAATACCCCAGCACCGGATCCGATTGCTCTTGGCGTCATGGAAACCGGAGAATCGGATACGAACCAAAGCGCGATATCTACGGACTACTATGTGCCCGTGCTTCGGGATGGAGCGGTGGTGGGCACTGTCCTCGTGAGAATGTCGAATGCGGAAATCCTGTCCGTCAGGAAAGAGGCGTTCCTGCAAGTCCTCATCCTGTTCGGATTCTGATGGTCGCTTTCGTGCCGCTCGGGACCTATCTGATGTATCGGTCCACCCGCGGTATCAGCCGGGTGACCCAGGCCGCGAACGAAGCCGCTCAAGGATTTCTCGATCCGAATATGGTGGTCGATGCGGACGGGGAAATCGGAGAGCTGCAGGAAGCCTTCAAGGCGATGGCCTTCAACTTGCGCAAGACCATCAAGCATATAGAATATCTTGCCCATGTGGACGGCGTGACACAACTTCCCAACCGGCTGAAGTTCGAAAACACGGCCGTGCAGCTGATCGACCTGTCACCGCGGGCGAAAGGCGCGGTCCTGTTTTTCGATCTCGATCGGTTCAAGACGATCAACGACATGCATGGTCACGCGGTCGGCGACGAACTGCTCAAGCATATCGCCGAACGGATCAGATCTCTCGTCGCGGAGTTTTTTAAGCCTCATGTGACATCGGCCCCGTTCGTCGCCCGCTTTGCCGGCGATGAATTCATCGCGGTGCTTCCTGGCATGACCGATGCGGAAAAGCTGATGGAACTTTCCGAAACCATCATCGAAAAAATCGGCCGACCGGTCCGTGTCGGTTCCCTGAGCCTGATCGTGCGTGCCAGCATGGGCATCGCGCTCTATCCGCAGGACGGGGCGCGGTCCGAGGATGTTCTGCGTTGCGCCGACATGGCCATGTATCGTTCCAAGGAAGAGGGCCGGGACCAGGCAACGATCTTCAACGAAAAGATCCGGGAAGAAGCGCTCGAGCGGCAAAAGATCGAAAGCCACTTGATGAATGCGCTCGATAACGACGAATTGCGGGTATTCTACCAGCCGAAGATCGATCTGACCTCTGGACAGATCATCGGTTCGGAAGCGCTTCTGCGGTGGTCGAACCCGGAACTGGGTAACGTTCCGCCCTTCAAGTTCGTGCCGATCGCAGAGGAATGCGGGCTGATGACCCCGATCGGGGAGTTCGTGCTGCGCCAGTCCCTGGAGGATATGAACCGGCTGCGGACGGAGGGTCATGATCTCAAAATCGCGGTGAATGTGGCGCCGGTGCAGTTCCAGTCCATTTATTTTACCGACCGCACCCTCGGCATTCTCGGCGAAAGCGGCTTTCCGCTCGATCGGCTGGAACTGGAAATCACCGAATCCAGCGTGATGGACGATCCTCAGCGCGTCATGGGGCAGATCATGCCGATCAAGGAGGAGGGCGTGCTCCTGGCAATCGACGATTTCGGGACCGGATATTCCAGCCTGAACACGCTCGCCACCATGCCATTCGACACGATCAAGATCGATCGTTCCTTTGTCCGTGACATGGCCGAGGACGAAAACCAGCGCGCCATCGTGCAACTGATCCTGATGATGGCCCGGCAGCTGAAAATGAATACGGTTGTCGAAGGCATTGAAACGCCGTTGCAGTTCGACCAGTTGCGCGCATGGGGCGCAACCTATGCCCAGGGGTTCCTATGGAGCCCGCCGGTCGATTACAAGGCGTTCGCTTCGATGGTTCGCAACGGCCTGGATACGTCGGCCGTGATAGACGCGAAAGTGGTTTCGCACTGACGCGCCGGGGCGTATCAGCCAAATCGCACCAACGACCTAAAATGCCCGCCAGGTTTCCAGAAACGCGTACCAGAGCCCGCTGGTTGCAACGGCTGCCGCCGTTGTCAGGGTGATCGCATTCGTCGACATGGCATGGCCCGTGCCGTAGCGGTTTGCGAAAATGTAGGCGTTGACGCCCGTCGGGCATGTCGCGGTCAATGTCGCCACCGCTGTCCACAGCGGCGGCAGATGAACCACATAGGCGGACATGACAAAGACGGCCGCCGGCATGAAGCCGAGCTTCAGGACGCTCAGCAGGAACCCCGGCAATACGTTGCCGCGGATGCCGTAGGTCACCATGCTCATGCCCAGCGACAAGAGCGCAACCGGCAGCGCGGTTGCTGAGATCCGGTTCAGGATATCCTGGAACAAGCCCTCGATCGGCAGGCTTGTCGCACGCCAGATCAGGGAACAGGTGATCGCGACGACAATCGGATTGACGATCAGGTTCTTGCCGATCCGCTTCAGGAGTTCCGGCATTGGCGGCGGCGTGCTGACGCCATCCAGCGCCGCGGCCCGTTCCATGAGGACGGAGGTCGCCGCGGTCATGGCCGGAAGATGAACCGAAATGATCAGAAGCAGCGGCACCAGGCCGGCATCGCCGTAGACCTGGGACACCAGCGGCAGGCCGACCATCACTGTGTTGGCGAAGGCGGCGGATATGCCGCCGATGACCCCGGCGCGGGCTTCGCGTCCGAAAACCTTGCGGATCATGAGATTGCCCGCAATCCACGTGGCCGCCATGCCGCTGAAATAGGCGATCCAGATCGCCCACGGGCTCTGGCCTTCCAGATTGACGACGGCCAGGGTCTTGAAGACCAGCACCGGAATGGCGATCACATAGACGTATTCTCCGAGCGCCTCGCCGACGGTCTGCGACATCAGCCTGATCCTGGCGACAAGATAGCCGACCCCGATCAGGATGAAGACCGGGAGGACAATGCTCAGAACTTGGCCAGTCATGATTTATTCTACTTGTTCGCTCAGGCAGGTTTTCAGGTTTGCTAACCCTTCTTCGGGCATGATGGCGTCCGGGTAAAGCTTGCCGGGCGACACAAATTTCTCAAGCGGGTCTTGAGAGGTGGCCTGAAGCCGGTGAGGGTGGGATATGAAGACTGCAGCATGACGACCGGGCTCGATGTTGGCAAGGGCCGATTGCGCACTCGCAACGAACAGACAGGTTTTGGCCGACATGAAGGCTGAAAACGGCAATGAAACTGCCTTGCTTGCGCATGACCTGCGCACGCCGCTGGCTGCCATGAAGACCACGGCGGAGCTGATCGCCAAGGGCACGCTGAGCCAGGAGCAAAGCGAATACCTTTCCATTCTTCTGCAGTCTATCGACGCGCTTACCGACATGACGGAAAACCTGATCCGGCCGAACTCGTCCGAGGCGCAGGGAGCGAAGGCATCCAAGGATGCACCGGCGCTGGTGCGCGAGGTCTTCGACCTGTTTCGGCCCCTGGCCGACCGGAAAGGACTTGGCTTCGACCTGGTGTCCGACGCGGTCGGCAGGCCGATCGAGGCAGGGCGGGCGGCGTCCTTGCGCAGGGTGGTGACGACGCTGGTCGACAATGCCATAAAATATACCGCCAAAGGCAGCGTCACCGTGACCGTGCGGTCCACTCCTCCGGGAGAAGAGGACGACGCCGACCTGACCATCAGCGTTGCGGATACCGGACCGGGGATCGACCCGGCCGAGCGAGACCGGCTGTTCGCGCCTTTCGTGCGTGGCAAGACCGGACGGGCCTCCGGGGACGGTTCCGGGCTCGGTCTTTGGGGGGCCGTTCAACTGATCCGGCGTCTTGGCGGCAAGCTCCGGCTGGTGAGCCCGAAGTCGGGAGGTTGCCGGTTTGAGATCACGGTTCCGTCGGAAAAGACATCGGAACGGGACGCCGGCTCTCAGACCAATGAAGAGTTCGAAATCCTCCCGCCAGGCGAAAGGCATGTTCTGATTGTCGACGACAATGACACCAACCGGAGGCTCCTGTCCGCCCTCCTGGAATCCTTCGGTATGACCTGTGAAGAGGCGGAGAGCGGTCCGGCGGCCATCGAGATGCTGACGACCGGGACCTTCGACGCCGCCTTGATGGATCTGCACATGCCCGGAATGAGCGGGCTGGAGGTTGCGGAAAAACTTCTGGCGGTGCGTACGGGCGAAAAGATCCCTCTGATTGCGGTGACCGCGGCCATGGAATCGGTCGGCGATAAAAGGCTGAAGGATGCCGGTTTTCTGGAGGTTCTGACAAAACCCCTGTCGCCGTCGCTTCTGTTCCAGGCGCTGGAACATGCCCGGGACTATCGGGAGAACAGCAGGAAGCCTGATGCGCCTGTGCCGCTCTAACGCGTCAGCAACAGGGCGTCGTCGAGCGCGTCTTCCAGCCGGTCGTGGCCCCAATAGAGGTCGCCGTTGACGGTGACGAAACTGGGCGCTCCGAAGATGCCGAGGGTCTCCGCTTCGGAAACGGCGGCGCGCAGGCCGATCTTGACGTCGATGGACTCGGCTTCCTTCAGAACGGCTTTCGCATCCGCACCCGCTTCCAGCAGGAGACCGGCCAGAAGGGCGGGATCGGAAATATCCTGTCCCTGACCGAACTCGGCGTCGAAGACGGCGCGCACGAAGGCGCCGATCCAGGGCGATTGCCGGCCGGCATGGGCGATGCGAGCAGCCATCAGGCTGTTTTGCGGAAACGGATCCGGCATCACGAGAGGAAGGCCTAGCTTTTCGCATTGCCGTTCCATGTCCTGCCACATGTGCCGGCCCTTGGCCGGGTAAAGGTTGAACGGCGACGTGTCCCAGCCTTGTTTCTTGAAAATCGGCCCGAGCAGAAACGGATGCCAGACAAGCTGGACGCCACGGTCGCGCGCGACCGTTTCGACACGCATGGCCGACAGGTAGCTGTAGGTGGAGGCGAACTCGAACCAGAAATGCAGCAGGGGCCGGTCCGGCTCGGAGTGTGTGGGATGGGAGGAATGGTCGGTCATGGTTTTTGTGATGATCCGGCAGCCGGAGCTGGACGAAAGCCTGTCGCCTCAATGCAGAAGCATTGGCCGCGCGAAATGAATGGTATAAACAGCAGGCCATGAGCGCCCGGAGTTTTCGACACAATAGGCCGCATGGTGTGTGGCGCAAGGCCATCGATCGGGCGAAACGGCACCCGATCGCTGCGGTCACGGTCTATGTCGTCCTGGTATCGGCTTTCTTTCTGGTGTTTCCCTCCGTCGATCTGTGGATCAGCGGCCTGTTTTATTCCGATGAAACCGGTTTTTGGGCGCAGTCCGATCCGTTTCTCCGCCGACTTCGTCATCTTGGACCCTATCTGGTCAGGATCATTGCGATCGCAAGCTGTGCGGTCTTGCTGCTGAAGCTTCTGGTGCCGGGTCGCCGGCCGCTCGTGCCATTACGGGCGCCGCTGTTCCTGCTGACGACGCTGATCCTGGGGCCGGGCGTTCTGGTCAATCTGATCCTGAAGAACAATTGGGGCCGGCCGCGGCCGGTCATGGTCGATCAGTTCGGCGGAGATCTTCCCTACCAGCCGGTGTGGTGGCCGACGAACCTGTGCGATACGAATTGCTCTTTCGTGTCCGGTGAAGCTTCGGCCGGCATATGGCTGGTAGCCGCCGTCTTTCTGGTGCCGGTTGCCTGGCGGTTCGCAATGTTGTGTTTCGTGCTGCCGCTTGCCTTTGTCCTGTCCGTCAACCGGATCGCCTTCGGCGGGCACTTTCTGTCCGACACGATGATTTCCTGGGGCCTGACGCTGCTGGTCATTCTGGTGACGTATCACCTGTTTTATGTCCGTCCTCCGGCTTTCCTCCGGGACCAGGCGCTGGATGAAGGGTTTACGCGGAAAGGCCGCCTCTTGCACGTTTCGGTAAAAAAAACCGGCACGCGGATACGTGCCTCCGCGCGCCGGTTCCTGAAGATGTTTCGCGATCACAGTTGACCGGTTTTCCGGTTCAATCAGGCCTTCGTCAGAATCTTTTCGATTTCTGCCGGCGGATGACCGGTCAGGGTCTTGTCGAATTCCGCGACGACCCTGTCCTTGACCTCCTTGTGGAATTCCTTGCGCAAATCGCCGAGCGTCATCGGCGGAGCGACGACCACAAGCTGGGAGAACCGGCCCTTGTGGGCGGCCTTGTAAAGCGCTGCGGCCATTTCCTTGGCAAAGCGGTGCTTTTCGATCGTGTGCCAGTCTGTCGGCTCCATGGCGCTTTTCTGCGGTCCGGGGCCGTCATGCCGGCGTCCCGGTTCGTCCGTGCCCTGGTCCTTCGTCAGCGGGTTTTCGTTTTCCATGATCTGAATGACCTGGAGGTTCGGAAATTTCTCATCCCCCTCATTACGGAAAACCAGCGCCTTCTCACCATCGCCAACCAGTACCCACGCGTCATGTGCGATTTGAATCCCGGCCATAGCGAACTCCTCTTCCGTCCGGTTTATCGTTGTTCACAGAGAACCAGTTTCTATCTGGGGCTGCTTTGAGGCGGATCAAGTTCGCGGCTTATCCGGATTCCCCGTGCCGTTTTTTCTCGGGCGCGTGCGCTTGAGGATACGTGCGAGCTTCAAGGGGGCGCGTTCCTCCAGAAAAAGGAAGACCCTGTCCAGGGTTTCGCGGCTTCTGCGATGCTTGCGGATCATGCGGGCCGTGCTGCGGCTGCTGCCGATGATGATAATGCCGCCGAGAGCCAGGAGCGGAACACCGGTCGGTATCGGCATCCAGACGGTGGCGAGACCCAGGACAATCAGAACGGCCGCGAATACCCACCAGAAAAGCTTCATGACATGGTCTCCGGAACGAGGATTCTTTCCGGATAACATCGGGATCAAGACGCCCGTGTGAATTTTACCGGTTCCCGGCTCAGGCGAGCCGCAGGTCTTCAAGAAGGTCCAGGCAGCCGTTTCTCACCAGCTTGTAAACGTCCTGAAAACCATCCGCTCCGCCATAATAAGGATCGGGAACATCCCGTTCAGGGTCTTCTAGAAACAAGCGAATCCTGCCTGTCTGCTCCGCTGCGCACATTCGCCGAAGCGCGGCGAGGTTGTCGCGGTCCATCGCCAGGATCAGGTCGAACCGGTCGAAATCGTCCTGTTTCACCTGCCGTGCCCTGAGGCCCGAGATGTCAATGCCGTTGGACGCGGCCACGCTGATAGAACGCGGATCGGGAGCATGACCTTGATGCCAGCTGCCGGTTCCGGCGGAATCGATCAGGACCCGATCCGAATGGCCGGCCTGTTCCACGGTGTGCCGGAAGACGCCTTCGGCAAGGGGCGAGCGGCAGATGTTTCCAAGACAGACGAACAGAACGGAGGTCATGGGTTAGAGAAAACGGTTCGCGCCGACCCTGTCAACGGGCCGGCGGATATTTGGACCGGCCTTGATAAATCGGTCTTGTCGGCTTTTCCTGTAGGAAACGGAAATTGCGGATTCTGGAAAGGCAGGGTCGTCCGCCGGTTCGGAGGCATGCACTTCATGAGAAAGTGGTCCACATCGGACTTGCTTGGGATCGCCGGGGGGATTCGACCCCCGTCCTGGTTGCGCCGTCTTGCCTCCGCCGGGATTCATTCGACCGACAGATATGTCGGCCGCCGTCAGATGGTGGTCAATGTATCCGCGCTGGTCGGTGTGGCCGACAATATCTTCCATACGGCCCAGAATCTCCTTCATGCATTCTACGAGCTTATGCCGATCAGTATCTACGGCATGGTGATGATCGTCCTGTTTTCGCTGACGTCCCGATTCCATCGCTTCGGTGACAATGCGGCGGCTCTTTATTTCATTCCGGTCACCGCGGCCGGAAATCTCTTCGTGGTCTGGGCGCTTGGGCTTGAAAGCGGAACCCAGGCCTATTTCGCGCTTGGTGGCGCCGCTTTCATCTTCTTCGGCGTCCATCACTGGCGCATTTACATGGGCGTCTTCCTGACGGCTCTTTTGCTCTTGCTGGTCTCCTATCAGTTCGCGCCGGAAGTCGGGCCGGTCATGCCGCATGACATGGAGTTCAGAAGAGATCTCGCCGCTCAGGTGATGGTCAACGTGCTGATCATTTCGACCGTGCTGATCGTCTACGCGCTGACAGCCCTGCACCGGGCGGAAACCGCGCTGCAGGCCGAGCATGAGCGGTCGGAGACCCTCCTGGAAACGATCATGCCGCGCCCGATCGCCGACCGGCTCAAGAGCGATCCTCATGAGCGCATCGCCGACCGCCATGAAGATGTCAGCGTGCTCTTCGCCGACCTGGTCGGTTTCACGCCCGCAGCGCGGCTTTTGTCACCCGATGAGGTCGTCGGCTATCTCGACGGCCTGTTCCGCTCCTTTGACCGCCTGGTCGAACAGGCGGGGGCGGAAAAGATCAAGACCATCGGCGATGCCTATATGGTTGTCGGCGGCCTGGAAGGACGAACCGACGAGGCTGCGGTTGCCATCGGCCGGCTGGCGCTTGCCATGCTGCAGGCGATCAAGGCCTGCGAGCCGTTGAACGGGGTCCGGCTCAATCTGCGTATCGGCATCCATACCGGTCCGGCCATTGCCGGCGTGATCGGCAAGCGGCGCTATTCCTATGATGTGTGGGGAGATGCGGTCAATGTGGCGAGCCGCATGGAATCGCACTCCGAAGCCGGCCGTATTCAGGTGACGGAGGCATTCCGAAGCCGGACGCAACAGGTGTTTTCGTTTCAGGAGCGTGAACCGATCGAGGTGAAGGGAGTTGGACCCATGAAAACCGCGTTCCTAACCGGCGAAAAGCAACGCATCGAAGCGACGGTGTAAGCGGACGAAAGACAGGAGGGGTTTACAGATGGCTGAACGTTTGACCGACGTGGAACAGGCAAAGGAACTGGAAAGTTTGCCGATGTGGCGCCTGGTAGACGGGCGCAAAGCGATCACCCGCAGCTTCCGGTTCCGCGATTTCAACGAGGCCTTCGGCTTCATGACGCGTGTGGCGATGGTTGCCGAAAAGATGGACCATCATCCCGAGTGGTCGAACGTGTACGGGCAGGTCGACGTCACCCTGGCAACCCATGACGCGGGCGGGTTGACGGCGCTGGATTTCAGGCTGGCGAGGAAAATGGACCGGTTCGCCGGATCCTGAGACCGGCACGAGGCTTGATCCGAGCTCAGCCCTTTTCCAGAACGAAACGTCCGGCTTCTCCGGTCATTTCGGCGCTGACCAGGCGGTGACCGTTTTCCTGACAGTAATGGGGAATATCGATCGCGGCCATGGGATCGGTCGTCAGCACTGTGACCAGGGTTCCGGTTTCCAGGCTCGCCATGGCCTTGCGGGTTTTCAGAACCGGCAGTGGGCATTTCAGCCCCTTCAAATCCAACAGCATGTCATCGCTCACGGATAACGGGCTCCTTGTCTGATCGAGTCTATGACCTAGCTGCTATATAGGTCCAACAGACCGTTCCTGTCGTCTGTTTTCATTTCAAAAGGGTCCTCCATGTCCGAGACTTTGGCAAATCCGATCGATGTCCTCGATTTCTGGTGGCAGGCGGGGGCCTCCAAGTGGTTTGCCCGTGACGACAATTTCGACCGGAAAATCCGGGGCCGGTTCCTGACGACGATCGAAGCCGCGCAAAGGGGGGATCTCGACGGCTGGGCGGACACCGCGCATGGTGCCCTTGCCCTGATCCTGGTGCTCGATCAGTTCACGCGCAACGTGTTTCGGAACGACAGGCGGGCCTTCGAGGCGGACGACCGGGCCCTGGAACATGCCAGGCGGGCGGTTGCCGCGGGCTATGACAAGGCGTTTCCCAAGGAGGTCCGGGCCTTCTTCTATCTGCCGTTCGAACATGCCGAGGATATGGATGCCCAACAGGCGAGCGTCGATCTGTTCCGCAAGACGGGTAACCGGGATTTCCATCTCTATGCGCTGATCCATCTGGATGTGATCCGCCGTTTCGGCCGCTTTCCCCATCGCAACACGGTGCTCGGACGGGAGACCTCGCCGGAGGAGCAGGCGTTTCTGGACGACGGCGGATTTTCCGCATGACGTTGCGTTTGCAGTCCCCTGCAAGGGGAAAATCGGTAATTTTCAAGGGAGGAGGTTTTCCCGAAATCCCTCCTTTCGGGGGTTAACAATCAGTTTTTGTCCGATTTTTTGCCTCTTTATTGATCGGGTTTAAGTTTCGCTTAGGAATTGTGCATATTTTTTGTGCAAATTCTGAAAATTGCACAAAAAATAGACCTATCCAATGACTCAATTTCGGGCGCTCCGCTGGGATTGCATGTCTAACAGGCGCGCTGAGTTTCAAAATTCCGCGGAATACCGCCATTCCCAGACTCAATTTTCAAAGTTGGCACGGTCCTTGTTTGTAAGGGCGTGAAACCGACCCGGCTTCTTGCGTTTGCGGGCTCTGATTTGAACCGAAGGGTTCTCGGCAGGGTGGAACCTTGAGGGGGGTGCCAGACGGGACGGTCAAGTGAGCCTCTTCGCCGGGAAGGGGTGAAAAAAGAGGAATGGGAACGAGCAATGAAAATCGTGATGGCCATTATCAAGCCGTTCAAGCTCGATGAAGTGCGTGATGCGCTGACGGGCATCGGCATTCAGGGCCTGACGGTGACCGAGGTGAAGGGCTATGGCCGCCAGAAAGGGCACACCGAGATCTACCGCGGCACTGAATACGCAGTGAGCTTTCTGCCCAAATTGAAAATCGAAGTCGCTGTCGCAAGCGATGCTGTCGACAAAGTCGTCGAAGTTATCTCCTCCGCGGCAAAGACGGGTCAGATCGGCGACGGCAAGATCTTCGTCTACTCGATCGACCAGGTCGTGCGTATCCGTACCGGCGAAACCGACGCCGAAGCTCTTTGATTGTTGTGAGGAAAACCAAGATGAACAAACTTGTCGCAAAAAGCGCGGCTACCCTTGGCGCCCTCGGCCTGATGGCCGTGCCGGCTTTCGCCCAGGATGCTGCTCCGGCGGTTTCGCCCGAAACCCAGTATATCTTCAACACCCTGCTCTTCCTGATCGGCGGTTTCCTCGTGATGTGGATGGCAGCCGGCTTTGCCATGCTGGAAGCCGGCCTGGTTCGTTCCAAGAACGTGTCCATGCAGTGCCTGAAGAACATTGCACTCTACTCTGTCGCGGGCCTGTTGTTCTGGCTCACCGGCTACAACCTGATGTACGACGGCGTTGACGGCGGCTTCATCGGTTCGTTCGGACCTTATGCATTCGATGCCGTCGGCGGTAACGCCCTCGACACCGGCTATTCGACGGCTTCCGACTGGTTCTTCCAGATGGTGTTCTGTGCCACCACGGCTTCGATCGTGTCCGGTACGCTGGCCGAGCGCATCAAGCTGTGGCCGTTCATGATCTTCACCGTTGTCCTGACCGGCTTCATCTACCCGATCGCCGGCTCCTGGCAGTGGGGTGCAGGCTGGCTCTCCGAAATGGGCTTCTCCGATTTCGCCGGTTCCACCCTGGTGCACTCCGTCGGTGGCTGGGCGGCTCTGACCGGTGCCCTGATCCTCGGTGCACGTAAAGGCAAGTACGGTGCGGACGGCAGCGTTCATGCAATGCCGGGTTCCTCCATGCCGCTGGCGACCCTGGGTACGTTCATCCTGTGGCTCGGCTGGTTCGGCTTCAACGGTGCTTCGCAGCTTGCCATGGGCACCATCGGCGACGTCACCGACGTTTCCCGCATCTTCGCCAACACCAACATGGCCGCTGCTGCCGGTGTGGTCGTCGCGATGGCCCTGACCCAGATCCTCTACAAGAAGGTCGACGTCACCATGGCTCTCAACGGTGCGCTTGCCGGTCTGGTCTCCATCACCGCTGAACCGCTTGCTCCGACCGTCCTGCAGTCGGTTATCGTTGGCGGCGTCGGTGCAGCCATCGTGGTGTTCGCGGTTCCGCTGCTCGACAAGCTGAAGATCGACGACGTTGTCGGCGCCATCCCGGTCCACCTGCTGGCAGGTATCTGGGGCACCTTCATCGTTCCGTTCTCCAACGGCGACACCTCTTACGTCACCCAGCTGATCGGTATCGTGGCTTACGGCGCATTCGTTGTGATCATCAGCGCGATCGTCTGGCTCATCCTGAAGTTCACCATCGGTATCCGGGTGTCCGAAGAGGAAGAAGCCATGGGTCTGGACAAGGCCGAGATCGGTGTCGAAGCCTATCCGGAGTTCGGTACGGGCTCCCAGCGGCTCTGATCTTAGTATCTCCCAAAGCGGTCTAACTGGCTCAGACCGCAAACTTGAGGCCCGGGGCTCACGCTCCGGGCTTTTTTCATGGTTTCTTTGAAAAATGCCTGCCTCGTGCAGGGATGCGGAGTGATCAGATGCGGGCCAGGATCCAATCCGCGGCCGCTCCGATGTCGTCCACAACCGCGGTTGGCACAGGTTCGGCGGCGGCTTCCGCGCCAGGCGTATATTTTCCCGTCCTGACCAGGAGGGCGTGGCCCACGCCGGCGGAAAGCGCGCCCGACACATCGCTTTCCACGTCGTCGCCGATCATCACCAGGTCGCCCATCTGAACGTCCATGTCCCGGGCGGCTTCGGCGTAGAAGTCCACTGACGGCTTGCCGAGGACGGTGGCGCTGCGGCCGCTGGCGTATTCCAGTGCGGCGACAAAGGCACCGGTATCGAGGCTGAGGCGGCCGTCCGCGTCCAGAAAGGTCCGGTTTTGGGCAAGCGCCAGAAATTCCGCGCCATCTGCAAGGTCCCGGAACGCGGCATTCAGGGCCTGATAGGTGAAGCCGTCGGCCGCGTCTCCGACGACCACGGCGCGGTTCTTCCCTAATGAGGCTGGCAGGTCTCGGAAATCCTCTTCCAGGGCCGGATGGATCAGAAGATGCGGCGCCAGCCCGCGCTCGATCAACAGTTCACGGGCCGCCTGGGCCGGCGTGAAGAGCTCATCGGCCGCGATTTCAAAGCCCATCCTGGACAGGCGATCCAGCAGGCCCCGCTTCGGCGTGCGGGTGGTGTTGGTCAGAAACCGGACGGGAAAGCCGGATTTCCGTATCCGAGACAAAGCCTCCGGTGCGCCGGCAATAGGTCCGCCGCCGATGTAAATCACGCCTGACAGGTCGATGAGGATGCCGCGGATCATGCCGGAACCATGCCAAGCAGACTGGGTCAGGTCAAATCGGGTCTGGTCGATGTTCAGGGCAGGGAAACAGAGAATATGCTGAAGAAATAATCATACTGCCTATTAAATATGCCTATTAATTAGGCTGAAATACTGCCTCAGGTGAGGCTTCATTTCGGTCTATGCCCAAAATGATCGAGAACTGGCCATTTTGCCTGTTTGGCATGCAGCTTGAAAGCGCTGCTTTCCAAAAATACGCCCAGAGAATGGGCATTTGCATAATTTGGAGCCAGGTATGACCGACACGAACGTGGGCGGAGATGTCTTCTTTGTCCTTTTGGGTGCCATTCTCGTCTTTGCGATGCATGGCGGTTTCGCGTTTCTGGAGGTCGGCACGGTCCGCCAGAAAAACCAGGTGAATGCCCTGGTGAAAATTCTGGTCGATTTCGCGATCTCGACCATCGCCTATTTCTTCGTCGGGTTCGCCGTCGCTTACGGGACCAGTTTCTTTGTGAATGCGGCGACCTTGTCCGGCGGAGGCGGCGGATTCGAGCTGCAGGGCCTGACCCTGGTGAAATTCTTCTTCCTGACCACGTTCGCTGCCGCGATCCCGGCCATCATTTCAGGCGGTATTGCCGAGCGGATGAAATTCCTGCCGCAATGTCTGGCCACGGTCGTTCTGGTCGGTCTCGCCTATCCGATCTTCGAGGGTGTCGTCTGGAATTCGAATTTCGGTTTCCAGGGATGGCTGGAATCCAGCTTTGGCGCCACGTTCCATGATTTCGCCGGATCCGTTGTCGTGCATGCGGTCGGCGGCTGGATCGCGCTCGGCGCCGTTGTGCTCCTCGGCGCCCGCAGGGGTCGATACGACAGCCGCGGCAAACCGATCGGGATCCCGCCATCCTCGCTTCCCTGGCTCGCCATGGGCTCCTGGATGCTGTGCGTCGGCTGGTTCGGCTTCAACGTGATGAGCGCGCAGTCGCTTCAAGGTGTATCGGGTCTGGTCGCCATCAATTCGCTGATGGCCATGGTCGGCGGGATCCTGACGGCGCTGATCGCGGGCCGGAACGATCCCGGCTTTGTCCATAACGGTGCGCTGGCCGGTCTGGTCGCGGTTTGCGCCGGTTCCGATATCATGCATCCAATCGGCAGCCTGGTCGTCGGCGGTGTTGCCGGCGTGATCTTCGTCAAGGGCTTCGAGTTCTGCCAGAACCGGCTGAAGATCGACGATGTGCTCGGCGTCTGGCCGCTCCACGGCATCTGCGGTGCCTGGGGCGGTATTGCTGCAGGGCTCTTCGGCCTGGAAAGTCTCGGCGGCCTCGGCGGGGTTTCGCCCCTGTCCCAGATTGCCGGTACGGTTGCCGGTGTGGCCTATGCTCTCGCCGTCGGCTTCATCGTCTACGGCGTGTTGAAGCGTGTTGTCGGCATTCGTCTGTCGGCGGAAGAAGAACATCTGGGGGCCGACCTCGCCATCCACAAGATCAGCGCCAATCCGGAGCACGATCTGGGCCGCTGATGTCAGGCTTCCGTTCCTGAAATTGCAGGATGCCCGGGCGAAAGGCCCGGGCGTTCCATCATGGCTGGAGGCGCTTTGCCAGGTCGGTGTGTCCGGCAAAGACCTCGGCAGCGCCGGCTTCAAGCAGGCGCACCTTCAGCGCATCGTCGCCGTGGCTGGCGCCGGTAAATCCCCAGACAGTCATGCCGGCGGACCGGCCTGCCCGGACGCCGTTGATACTGTCCTCGATGACCAGGCATTCATCCGCACTCGCCTGCAATTTGGACGCGGCGAAGAGGAACAGATCCGGAGCGGGCTTGCCGTTGCGGACCTGCTCGCCGGAATAGATGTGCGGATCGAAGTAATGATGTAGCCCGGTTTGCCTCAATTTCTCGTTCAACCGGCCGAGACGGGTCGATGATGCGACGGCTTTCGGTCCCCGATAACCGTCCAGGAGAGGCTTGATCCCGTCGACGGCCACCAGATCCCGGTCCATGCGTTCCCTGGTCGCTCTGTCCAGCCCATCGGCGAAGCTTGACGGCAATGCCCCTTTTCCGAGCGCGGCATAATCGTCTTCGACGGTCTTGTAAAAATCGGTGCTGGTCAGCCCGATAAATCGCTCCTGATAATCCTGGAGGCTGTATTCCAGGCCGATCCGGCTTAAATGCTCACGTTCGACGTCGATGTAGATGATTTCGGAATCGACGAGCACGCCGTCGCAGTCGAAGAGAATCGCGGAAAAATGCATGCCCACTCCCGGCAAGGTGATAGCTGGTGGATGCCGTCGTACAGGCCTTTGATGAACCTGCGCTGAACCCGAGACCTAATACCGCAGGTTTCATGCGGCCGATGTCCGCCAAGAGCGGCCCGGAGCCTGACTACAGGACGACGATGCCGGAGTGCTTGGCCTTGTGTTCGGGCTCGACATGAATGGTGACGTGGGCCCCTGGCAGGCCCTTGCCGATGGCCTGTTCGATCCGATCGCAGATGTCATGGGCCATATCCACCGTCATCTCCCCCGGTACAACCAGATGAAATTCGATGAAGGTCGTCCGGCCGGCGTTTCGGGTCCTGAGGTCGTGGGCTTCCAGCGCCCCTTCCCCCTGCTCGGAGATGAGGGTGCGGATCTTGTCCAGGGTGTCGGCGGAGGCCGCTTCATCCATCAGGCCGCTGATGGATTCCTTCATGATGTCCCATCCGGTCCACAGCACATTCAGGCCCACCAGGCCGGCCAGGATTGGATCGAGACGGGTCCAGCCGGTCAGGGCGACAAGGATCACGCCCACCAGGACGCCAATGGACGTGACCACGTCGGTTCGCAGGTGACGGCCGTCGGCGACCAGAGCCGGCGACCGGTGCTTCTTGCCGAACCGGATCAGGTACCAGGCCCAGCCACCGTTGATGACGCCTGCCGCCGCATTCACCCCAAGACCCAGCAGAGAATAGTTGGCGGGTTCGTTTGCGATGAAGCCAGCCCAGGCGGACTGGAAAATCGAGATGGCGGCCAGAACGATCATCACGCCCACCAGGACGGCTGCGAAATACTCCGCCTTGTCGTGCCCATAGGGGTGATTGGAATCGGCAGGCTTGGAGGCGAACCAGACGGCGAAGACGGCTGCGATGGAGGATGCGACGTTGATCACCGTTTCAAGCGCATCGGAATAAAGGGCGACCGAACCGGTCAGCCAGTAAGCGGCGAACTTCAGACCGAGCACGATCACGCCGACGCCTATGCTGGCAAAAGCAATGCGCAGTCTGAGACTCATGAATTGTCCCCGTCTTGCCGGATGCGCCGGATTAGCGCCGTGAACGCGGCAAGGGGTAACAGTTTTCGTCCCGGAAACAACCCCGGAGTTTCGCTCGTCCTCAGGACTTGGAGCGCGGGTACTCGCGAAAAATCACGAGTGTGGCGGCAAATCCATGATGGCGGCGCCGATGATCTGGCCGGGTCCGTCATCGTCCTCGAGCTGGATCAGGACGGCGCAGCGTTCGTCTCCCGACCGGGTCAGCTCGCTTTTCGGCATGCGGAAGGTTTGTGTCTTGCCGTCCCACATGCCGATCGGCTGCAGGCTGCGCACTACATTGACGTAATTGACCGTGGCGCCGGCGTTTTCTCCCCGTCCGATGGCGACTTCCTTGTGATCCTTGACCCTGAGAAACAGGACCGTGGCCATATGCGCGCCTTCCGGCAGGACGCCATCCACCGTCGCCTCGATCGCCATGTCGTTGGTTTTCAGGGTGACATGGGCCGTGAAGGGCGCGGCGCGCTTCAAAGCGCTGCCAACGGCGGCCTTGTTGCTGCCGACGACATGTTCGTCACCGTTGACCACGATCTGCGGAGTATAGACGGACCGGTCGCCGCGCCGGGCGGCATAGGCTCTTTGCCGGGCGGAATAGGCGGGCCGGGCCAGCGTGTCCTTCCAGCCGAGATAGTCCCAGTAGTCGACAGGCAGCACCAGGGCGAGCACGTCGCCCCTTGTATTCGCCATGTTCTCGACCAGCCGGTCGGCGGGCGGACAGGAGGAGCACCCCTGACTGGTGAAGAGTTCCGCGACCGCCTGCGGCTCGGCCCATACCGGTCCGGCAGCCGTCAGAGTTGAAACAATCGAGGAAACGATGATCGTGCCGGCGAAGCAGGGCGCTTGCCGGGCCTTTGAGCTTGCCCATAGGGGCTCGTCCTTATGGTTTTTCCGATGCCGCCCAAAATAGGCACAAGCCGGGTAAAGAGCGAGTCACGAGGCGGTGACCGGCTGAATTTTGTTTCGCTTGCCTATGGCTTATGCTTCGAGCGATTGCGCTGCCAGATGTCAAAGCGCAGCTGTATTCTGGGAGCCAGCCTGTCGAAGGATTCCCATGTATCCGGAACGTGATAAACCGAGGGAAATTCGTTGAAGACCGCGGCATATTCCTCGAAATACGAATCAGGATCCGCAGACCCGTAATAGGCGTGGGCGAAGGCATTGCCTTCGGCATTCAGAACTTCGTTCGTGAACTTTTCATCCCATTCCGAGATGAACCAGGTTGCGGGAGAAACCGTTCGGTTGCGGAGCTCGCTTATGGAACCGGACGTGTTCAATTCTCCGGCCATGCCATGCAGGATCGACCATACGACGAACATTGCGATGTGGGTTGCGCCTGCGCTGTTCGGCAGGTCCGCCGGAAAGTCGCCGCCGTAGTGCCAGCTCGCATCGTCATATTTATAGCCCATCGTCCTTATCGGAGATCGGCCAGGGACTTCGGCCGCCACGGTGGGGCATGGCCGTTCCGTCGGCGACAGGAGCCGGGGCGGGCCAATGGTTCGGCAACGGCCGGGTCCTGATGTAATTGAAGCGACAACGATAAGACGGCCGAGCGCGAGGTGCAGGGAGCCAGAGAACGTCTTAATGGCCGGCATGGGTCCTGTGCGTGATCAGGATCCGCTCTTGCCTGCTTTCACCGTCTCAAGCTGAGGCAGGAAAACATCCTGATAGGCCTTCGGCGTCAGCGGGGCCGATGAACTTGTAGCGGATCACGCCCTGGCCGTCGACGATATAGGTTTCAGGCACGCCGTAGACGCCCCAGTCGATCGAGACCCGGCCTTTTTCATCGGCGCCGATCCGGTCGTAAGGGTTGCCCAGGCTGCCGAGGAAGCGGCGGGCGTTTTCCCGGCTTGTCCTTGTAGTTGATGCCGATCAGCTGGATGCCGTCCACCGTGGCGAGCTCTTCCAGGAGCGGATGTTCCTGGCGGCAGGGGCACGCACCACGAGGCGAAGACATTCACAACGGAGACCTTGCCCATGAGGTCCGCGGTGGACACACCGGGGACGGGCCGTACCGTTATTGGTCAGACCGGCGACGGGCGGAAGGTCGGTTTCGGGCGCTTTCTTGCCGATCAGGGCGGAGGGGATCGCGTGCGGATCCTCGCCAAGGGTGAGCTGGAACAGGAAGAGGGCGGCAAGGGCTGCGAAAACCACGACCGGAAGCAGCACCAGCACCGGGATGCGGCGCTTCTGCGGTGTCTCTGTTTGATCACTCATGCTTTGGCGGCCTTTGACGCTTTGTCTCCTGCCGTGGCAGCGCGGGTAATCCCCTGGTCCGCCAGCTCCTCAAGGTCGGCTTCCTGCCGTTTCCGGTCGATGACGACCCAGAGGATCAGGCCGAAGACGACGGCGAGGCAGACTGCATAGGAGGCGATGATGAAACCGGCGTGGGTTCCCAGATCCATGAAACTCACTCCGCCGGCTGGGCTGTGGCCGTGACGGTGGCGGGACGCGCGGTGGCGGCCGCCTTCAGGCGCATGGCGCGCACCCGGCGGCGCAGGATTTCATTGCGCATGGCCATCAGGTGCAAGACGAAGAACAGAAGGGTGAAGGCAACGGCCATGACGAACAGCGGGATCAGCATCGACGCGTCGATGGTCGGGCCATCCATGCGCATCACGCTTGCCGGCTGGTGCAGGGTGTTCCACCACTCCACGGAAAACTTGATGATCGGCAGGTTGAGCGCGCCGACCAGGGTCAGGATCGCTGCAGCCTTGCCGGCCTTGATCGGGTCTTCCATGGTGCGCCACAGAGCGATCAGGCCGAGATACATGATGAACAGCACCAGGACGGAGGTCAGGCGCGCGTCCCAGACCCAGTAGGTGCCCCACATGGGCTTGCCCCAGAGCGAGCCGGTCACCAGCGACATGAAGGTGAAGGCGGCGCCGATGGGGGCCGCGGCCTTGGCGGAGACGTCGGCCAGCGGATGTTTCCAAACCAGGGTGCCCAGAGAGGAAATCGTCATGACGGAATAGCACATCATGGCAAGCCAGGCGGCCGGTACGTGGATGTACATGATCTTGACCGTCGCGCCCTGCTGGTAGTCGTCAGGGGTCGTGTAGAAGGTCATGTAGAGGCCGACGGCAAAGGCGATGACGCACAGGCCGATGAGCCAGGGCAGAATGATCTGCACCAGCCTCAGAAACCGCGTCGGATTTGCATAATCCCAGATAGCCATGGAACCGTTCTAATGTAGAGCCGTTCAACCTTCAATGGCCAACAGTGCCGCATGGTTTCCTGTGAGGGAAAACACCAGATCGTCAATCCGACGAAAACCGGAGGGCGGCCGCGGAGGCCAGCGGTCCGATCACAGCGGTGATCAGCGTCAGCGCGCACAGGATCAGGAACGGGGTCATGAAGGGGACGGGATCGTGAATGGCGGCATCCGCCGAGCTGACGCCGAAAATCAGCACCGGGATGGCGAGCGGAATGACGAGGACCGCAAGCAGCAGCCCGCCGCGGCGCAAGGAGACCGTCAGCGATGCGCCGACAGCGCCGATCAGGGTCAGCGCCGGCGTGCCGACAAGCAGCGTCAGGGTGACCGCGCCGATGGCGAGCGGTTCCAGGTTTAGGAAGATGGCAAGCACGGGGGCCGCAATCACCAGCGGCAGGCCGGTCGCCATCCAGTGGGCCAGACACTTGATCAGGACGAGCAGTTCCAGCGACCGACCGGACATGAGAAACAGATCCAGCGCGCCGTCTTCCCGGTCGGCCTGGAACAGCCGGTCGAGGCCGAGCAGCGTTGCCAGCAGGGCGCCGATCCACAGGATGGCGGGACCGATGCGGCCAAGCAGGTTGAGGTCGGGGCCAACGCCGAAGGGAATGACGGTCACGACCGCCAGGAAGAACAGCACGCCGACCATGGCGCTGCCGCCGACCCGGACCGCCAGGCGGAGCTCGCGTCGAAAGAGGGAAAGCGCCCAGCCGGTCATGCCATTTCCTCCATGTCCTGCGGCGCTTCCAGATGAAGCGTGCGGATGGAGTTGAGAGCAAGGTCGGTATGGGTCGCGGTCACGATCATTCCTCCGCGGCCCAGATGGGCGTTCATCAGGCCCAGCAATTGCGCTTCGGAGTGGCGGTCGAGCGCCGATGTGGGTTCATCCATCAGCCATATGGGCCGGGACGAGACCAGCAGGCGGGCAAGAGACAGGCGCCGTCTCTGGCCGGCCGACAGATAGGCGGCCGGAAGCCGGGCGGTATGGCCGATCCCTAAAAACTCTAGCGCCTCTGCCGGCTTGTGGATTTCTGTCGGAAACAGGTTGGCTGAGATCGGCGCGGTGAAGGCCTGCCAGAAGGTCAGGTTTTCCAGCACGGTGAGCGCGGATTTGACCGCATCCTGATGGCCGAAATAATGGGAATGCTCGAACGCGGTCCGGTCGTCCTCGCCGCCCTCAAGGGAAATGCCGCCTTCCTTCAGCGAAACCAGGCCGGCGAGGGTCCTCAAAAGGGAGGATTTGCCGACACCGTTGGCACCGGTCACGACCAGGGCGGATCCGCTTTCCAGCGTGAAGGTCAGATCCGTGAAGACCCGTCGGTCCCCGCGGTCCACGGCAAGATTTTCGGCAATCAGTTTCAGGGAACAGGCTCCGCACTCAGATGAATGTCCGTCTTGTTAGTTGGCAAGACGGACATCATGCAAGGAAAATCCGGGCCTGAGTGTGTGGCAAAGGGGCTCCCTGGTCTTAAGTCCCGGGGAGTCATTCCGGTTCGGTTTCAATCGAATACGGAAGCGATCTGACCCAAGCTGACGCCTTCCTTGATTTCCTGCAGTCGGGCGTAGGTTAATGCCACGAGAATACAGTCAAGGCCGGTAATGATGGCGTAGAGAGCGGAGGATAGGATGATGCCTGACGTGATACCTTCCAGATTTACGGCGATACCGGTCAAATAGCGCGTGCCGATGTTGGCAGGCAGGGTGAACATTGTTGCCAGAATAACCAGACCCAGAATTGGCCAGCGATATCCCCTTGTCAGAGCGGCACTGCGGTACAGGCTGCCAAAACCGGTACGGTCGATGACGATGGTGGGTACCAGAACGCAAAACACCGTATTGAGCCAAATTTGAGGGATGAGAAGCAAGTAAAATTCGATGGTTCCTAAGTAGATTTCGATGATGGTCACGGAGATCATGGCGATAGCGAGGAAATTTTTAGCAATACTCAGAATGACCAATGGTAAAACAACGCTTTTCGCCTGATCGAAATAGCGTTTAAGCGCGATCGTCTGACGGAATTTTTTGTCGTAAGCCAGCTGCACAAGCAGAGCTGCTATGAAAGCATCAACGGCTAATATCAAGATAAATGAAAACACATACGCCATTGTCTTGCCGGCATTGGGCAAATCTGGCGCTTTCAGGTTGATTGCGACCTCAAATCCGATCAGCAAGCCGGAAATGATGTTGCTCAGCAGGATCGGTACGAACGCAATCGTGACGATCAGTATGAAACGCCGGAAAAAGATTGAAAAACACTCGCCAATGAGTGAGCCGACACCGAGCAAGGCTTTGGGCTGGCCAAAGCCCGAGTCTGGTATTCTCGTCCCCCTCACCATCGTCAGTCGAACACGGAGGTGATCTGGTGGACGCTGACGCCTTCCTTGATCTCCCGCAGCCGGGCGTAGATCAATGTAATGAGAACAATGGCGAAGCCTTTTCCCAGGGCGTTCAGCGCCGCGATGAGGATGAGGCCTGTGGCCATTCCGGCCGCGGGAACGATGATTTTGGCAAGAAATGTTGCCGCGAAGTCGAGAGAGAAAATGAGGATCAGCATCAGAGCAAACAGGCCGACGAGCAGCCAGCGATAGTTCTTGGTCAGGGAGGCACTGCGGTGCAGGCCGCGGAAGCCGGCGCGTTCGATGACGACGGCGGGGTCCATGACGGAAAAAACCGCATAGATCCAAAGGCCGGGGACGATCAGAAAAACGAGCCCGATCGTGAAGGAAATCGATTGAACAAGACTCAAAATCACCAATGGGACAATGGCGCTCAGGGCCGGACCGAAATAACGGCCAAACTGTATAGGCCGGCCGAGTTTCGCGTCATACGCCAACTGAAGGAGCAGGGCGGTTGCGAAGGAGCCTATCGCTATTTTCACGACGGTCGACGAATAGGAAACGATCAAGATGCCGAGGTCGGCGACCTGGGGCTGTTTGATGCCGATTGCCGAATCGAAACCGACGATCGGGATCGAAATTGCGAGGCCGATTGCGCCAAATACGAAAGCCACAATGGTGATTGGAAGGAAATATCTGGCATAGATCGAACAGGTTTCACCGATTAAAGACCCGATGCCAAGTGCGGCTTTGGGTTGTTGGCCCAAGGTCGTGTCAATCATTCGTACCGCTCCGGGAAAATTCTAAATGGTGGAAGTCTTCTGCAGTCCTGAAAACGCACGGCGTCTGCAGGAGCCGCGTTGCGTTTTCGGGAAATTCCCGCAAAGGGTGTCTGTCGTGCCGACCCTGAGGATCGGCCGGCGGGTGCCTGATGCACCCGCCTGCTTTGTCGGTGACTGACTTGCGACCGGATCAGTCGAAAACGGATGCGATCTGATCGACGCTGACGCCTTCCTTGATTTCCCGCAGCCGGGCATAGAGCAGGGCGACGAAGATACCCAAGATGCCGGCTCCGATGGCGGAAAGTGCCGCGAAAAGCGGAATGCCCAGGACCATGCCGAAGGGAACGATGTTGACGATAAGGCCAATGATGAACGCGGCTGCAAAAGTGATGAGGACGGCACAGATCACGATCAGGATCATGGCGCCGACAATCGGCCATCTGTATTCCTTTGTCAGGAATGCGCTGCGGCCCAGCCCGCCGAACCCGACCCGATCGATGACAATCGCGGGTACCATGACGGAAAACACCGCATAGACCCAGAGGCCGGGAATGATGAACACAATCGTGGCGAGGCCGGCCAGGATACCTGCAACGACACTCAAAACGACAAGCGGAAACAAGGCGGACAAAGTCGGGCCGAAATAGCGTCCGAGTTGCACAGGGCGACCGAGTTTGGCGTCATAGGCCAGCTGCACCAGCAGGGCGGCCGAAATGGAATAGACAACGATATCGATAATTCCCGACAGCACGTTGGCCACCGCCATTCCCGGACCGGTGTATTGCGGTGTCTCGGTTCCAAGGACGGCTCCGAAGCCGACCAGCATGCCGGAAATCAGCAACCCGATCAGGCTCGGCACGAAGGCGACGATTATGACCTGAATGAATTTTCCGAAGAGGATCGAAAAGCTGTCGCTAATGATCTCGCCAACTCCGAGAGGGGGTTTCGGCTGGCCCATGGTCGTGTCGGTCATTCTTGTTGCTCCGAGAAAAAGTTTTCAAATGAGTGGTTTTTTCTGAATTCCAGTAAGCGCAGGTTTTGTCCGAGGTTTCGCGCCTTTATCGCAATTTTTCACCATATGTATTTGAGGTGGCGGGCTCAAGCGGGGAGCGGAATGGCTGTAACCTGCATCCTCTGCGGGGGGATGCCTTGCGTTATCGTCAGTCGAACACGGTATCGATCCGGTCGATGCCGATGTCCTCCTTGATCTCGCGCAGGCGGGCGTAGATTAGCGTATTGCTTAATCCCCGGTCTGGTTATCCTCGTCTGACTGAGCGTAGTGCTTGTTTTCGCGCCTGTCGCCGAACAGCTGGCGCTGTTCGAGATGTTCGCGCTGGGCGTTGTAGAAGGCCTGCAGGAACCGCAGGCGGTCCGCGGGAGGGACCGGGTCCGCGTAGCCGATCTTCTTGCGGATTTTTTCCACGATGGTCTCGATGGTCGCTTGCCGCTGCTGCTCGGCACCGGCCGTGGGACGCTGGCTCTGGGCCCGCAGGAGCGCTTCCAGCGTCTGCAGTTCGAAGGCGCCGTAGTGATCGAGCTGGTGGGAGAGGAAGGTGATCTTCTTCCGGTCTTCGGTCACGACCGGTGTTTCCGCTGCCAGGTCCTTCAAAAGCACGGGCACTGGCAGGTGAATCACGTGGGTGCCGGCCATGATGTCGCCGAGACGGCGGCGGTAGCGATTGAGGATCGGCACCATCAGTCCCATCGTGATCCAGGCAAGCGAGGCGATCGAGGCAAAGGGCGTCGCCGTATTCAGGGTCAGGAGGAGCGTGGCCGGCAGAAAGATCTCCGCCTCCTTCATCAGGTTGCGCAGGACCAGCGCATGGGCGGTCAGTGGTCCGCCGTCATGGGAGACGACCTTGATCTTCATGAGCCGCTTGCCCAGCGTCTGGCCGTTCCAGCCGAGCTCGGCAATCACGTAATAGGGAACCCGGATCACGAAGAAGAGCAGGGCGCCGATGGCGACAATTGTTCGCGGGGTTGTCAGGTTGAGGGCGGACAGCAGGACCAGCAGGCAGATAGACCCGATCGTGGTGATCAGGACATCGGTGATCTGCGCGGCGAAGCGGACGCCCACGCCGGCGACGGGCAGGGTCAGCGGAACCCCTTCGGGCGGCATCAGGATGTCGGGCGAAGGCCTGTCCTTCTTCTTGCGCCGAAGAAGTGAGATTTTCCGGCGGGGGATCATCGCCGCCTCCGTCCGGTGAAGACGAACCAGGCCAGCCAGAGCGCGCCGACGCCCCAGCCGATCACGAAGCGTGCGGTGAGATCCTGAACCATCTGCCGGGCAAAGGCTTCCAGAAAGGCGGCCGCGACCAGCATGAGTGCTGCGACGAGGGCGAGTTTCACGGCGTCGCGGCCGGCATGATGAAGCGCGTCGGACCGGGATCTGTCACCGGGAAAAAGAACGGCCATTCCGAGTTGCAGTCCGCCGCCGCAGGCAATGCAGATCGCGGAGATCTCGGTGACCCCGTGGATGGAGAGCCAGCCGGCGAGATCCACGCCCAGGCCGCGGTCGACATGGAGTGCCAGGAAGGCCCCGAGAATGAGGCCGTTGTAGAAGGTCAGAAGAATGGCTGGTGCGCAGGCGAAAACGCCAAGACCGAAGACGAAGATCGCAATCCGGGTGTTGTGGGAGAAGAGATAGGTTGCGAAGGCACCGAATCCGCTCTTTTCGCTGCCGCCGTAGATCACCGACCGCAAGGACTCCGTCGTGGCATCCGGCCCGCGTCCGCCGCCGAGGCCGGACGGGGTGAAGACGTAGAATCAGTCGTTGTTCTCGAAATAGAGCAGGTAGCCGGTCAGGGCGCCGAGCGCCATGCAGACGAACCCCAGCAGGATATAAGGCCAGCTCCGCCGCATCGCCTGGGGCGCGCTGACAGCGAAAAACCGCTCAACCAGTCCGCCGACCCGCTCCTGCGGGGCATAGACACACAGGTAGGCGCGGGCGGTCAGCGCCTCCAGATAGCCAAGCAGCGCCTTGTCCAGGGAAATCTCGCGGGCAATCGCGAGCGATGTCGTCGCCTGACGGTAAAGGGATGCCAGATCGCGGGTGTCGGCGAAGTCCATCCGCTGCAGGCCCTTGCCCTCGGCCTGGAGCACGAGGCCCTCAAGGCGGCGCCAGTCCGCTTCGCGCTCCTTCCGGAACCGCGCCGAGCGCATGAGATCCTGATTGTCCATCAGATCAGCTCCCGTGCCTTGATTTCCAGATAGGCCGAAATCAGCCGCGCGGTAACGGCACTCGGCTTGGCGTCGACAATGGTGACGCCCATGCGGGTGAGGCGTTCGAGAACCAGACGGCGCTCGTTGATCGACTGGTTGGCGGCCACGAGCGTGGCAGCCCCGTCCAGATTGTCGGGCGCTGTTTCCACCAGCGTCTCCAGATCCGGGTCGCGGATCGCGACGAAGATCAGCAGATGGCGCTTGGCGAGAATGCCGATGTTCTCGATCAGGAGTTCGGCCGACGTGGTGTCGATGAAATCGGTGAAGATGATGATCAGGCTGCGCTTGGGGGTGCGGGCATTAAGCTCGGTAAGCGCCAGGGTGTGGTTGGTCTCGCGGCTGACATAGGAGAGTTCGGCGGTCCAGTGGCGCAGCCGCGCGAAGGCATTGCGGCCGGGCCCGGGGGCGGCAAAGGTGCGTGGCCGCACGTCGTAGGAATAATAGCCGACCAGATCGCCGCCGATGGCCGCGGCCCAGGCGGTGGCAAGTGCTGCCGTGATAGCATGATCGATCTTCGGCAGTCCGCCGATCTCCTCGCGCATCAGGTAGCCGTTGTCGAGGGCGACGATCACGTGGTGGTTGCGCTCCGCCCGGAGTTCCTTGGCCACCAGAGACCGGCGACGGGCGGAGCGTTTCCAGTCGACGCTCTTGATGTCCATGCCGGGAACGAAATCGCGCAGCTGCTGGAATTCCGAGCCTTCGCCGATGGCCCGGTTTTCCTTCACGCCGTAGAGGGTGGACAGAACCGTCGTCGTGATCTGGCCGGACTGAACCAGGCGGATGTTGGGAACGACGCGCAGTTCCGCCCCGAGATCGAGGCGCGGCACGAATTCCAGGAGCCCGAGACGGGAGCCCCAGAGCAGCCAGAGATGATCGAAATTCCAGAGCCCCCGGCGCACGGCCAGGCATTTGACGTCGGCTTCCGCGATGTTGCCGGGGCCGGTCCGAAGGGTGATTTCGCCTTCGCCGCTCAATCCTTCGGGCCAGTCCAGCTTTGCCAGAAGATTCCGCGTGGCGCCTTCGATCGTCAGGTGCAGGGTGGCCGTTTCCCCGACGAAGACTTCCGGCGGCACGTCAAAGGCCATGGACCTCGGGCGCCGGAAGGAAAGCGCCAGATCCAGGCCGGTCAGGGCGGCAAGCACCACCCAGGGCAGGAACGCAATATCCCGTCCCGCGCCCCCGGCCACCACGGCGAAAACCGAAAGGACCAGGGCCGTCGCACCGGAGGCCAGCAATCTTTTCGATGGACGGATCAGCGGGGGGCCTCGATCTGGTTGAGAATGTTTTCCAGAACCTGCGCCGGACTGCGGCCCTCGATCTCCGCCGCCGGACCCAGCACGATCCGGTGGCGCAGGGTGGGAATGAACAGCCGCTTGACGTCGTCGGGAATGGCGAAGTCCCGACCGCTCAGCGCTGCGCTGGCCCGGGTCGCGCCGGCAAGGGCGTCGGCCGCACGGGTCGAGGCGCCGAAGGCAATTTCGGAACTTTCGCGCGTCGCCCGGATCAGGCGGAGGATATAGGCCAGGATATCGTCTTTCAGGGTGATGCCGTCGACCAGCGTGCGCGTTTCGGCCAGGGCGGCCGCATCCAGCACCTTTGCAAGGGCCGTCGTCTCCAGGCCGGCTTCCAGGGGTGCTGCCGCGTGCTGGCGCAGGATCGCCATTTCGATGTCTTCCGGCGGGAAATCGATCACCAGCTTGAACAGGAAGCGATCGAGCTGCGCCTCGGGCAGCGGATAGGTTCCCTGCTGTTCGATCGGGTTCTGGGTGGCCACTACGATGAATTCGCGGCCGAGCGGGTGATCGGTGCCATCGATGCTGACCGTGCGCTCGCTCATCGCCTGCAGGAGGGCCGCCTGGGTTTTCGGCGGCGCCCGGTTGATCTCGTCGGCGAGTAGCACCTGGGAGAAGACCGGCCCCTTGGTCAGGACGAAATTGTTGGTCCGGAAATCGAAGATCGAGGTGCCGAGCACGTCTCCCGGCATCAGGTCCGGCGTGAACTGGATTCGGCCGAAATCGAGGTCGAGGGCTGCGGCGAAACTGCGGGCGAGCAGGGTTTTCGCCGTGCCCGGAGGGCCCTCCAGTAGGACGTGGCCGCGCGCGAACAGCGCGACCAGCAGGAGTTCGACAACTTCGTCCTGGCCAAGAACGGTCCGGCCGATCTCTGCCCGCAGGGCGTCTGTACGTTCGCGCAGGGCTTCAAGTGTCATTGGTTATTTGCTCCAGAACCTGTTCCAATTCGTCGATAAGCTGGATTGCCTCCGAGGCCGGAAGGCGTGCGGGAAACTGCCGGATCCTGGACAGGACCGCGCGCAGACGGGTGGCCTGTTCCGGATGCCGCCGGTCCGCGAATTTCAGAAAACCGTCTTCGCTGGCGTAGCGATGTGCGTTGACGCGGCCGAACAGGGCATCGGCGGTCGCAGACAGGCGCGCGGCGGCGTAGTCGCCGACCAGGGCGCCGTCCTGGCCCGACATCCGCATGAGCCGCGCCCTGGCGCGAACAGCGAGGTTCTTGGACGCGCCGGGGGCCGTCGTCTCTGAGCGGATCGGGCCGTATCTGAGCGCGGAGCGCCAGAGGGAGAGCCCGAATACCAGGGCTGCGCCGATCCAGAGCGTCAGGAAGGGCGGACCGAAAAACCGGCGAAGATCGTCCCAGCTGCGTTCGCGCTTCGGTTCGGCGGACGGATCGCGCAGCCAGTCGGACTGGCTGTAATCGATCACGATATTCTTCTTGCCTGCTTTTGAGCGCAGAAAGTCCAGGGCGACAGTTGCGTTGTCGCCAAGGCGCAGGCCGTGATTGTTCAGAAGATCCGGGTCGGAGAGGACGAGAACCTTGTCGTCTTTTTCATCAGATCCGGCTTTCAGCGGGCATTCGGCGAGGATCATGGCGTCTTTGGTTCCGAGCAGGGGTGTGCAGAGGTTGCTCCGGAACATTTGCGCGGCATAGACCTCGGCGCTCAGGTCCTTGTCGTCCTGTGCTTGGTACGGGAACCGGGTGAAAGGCGTCTTCGACAAGACCGGCGTGAAACTGCCGTCTCCGGTCAGCTTTCGAACGGTTTCCTTCAGCCGTTTGGTCTCCACGTTCAGGATCGGGTGGGCAAGGCCGGTCAGACGCATGCCGCTGCGCCATTTCGGCAGGACGAGCAGCGTCGGGACCTTCTTAGCCTTGATCGAGATCACGGATGTGGTGAGGTCGTACTCGTCCTGCTGCGCCAGAAGCTCTTCCTTGGTCGTGGGTGCCTTGCGATCCTCATTGAGCACAGTGTCATAGACCGGCACGATCAGGAGCCCGACCGAGGTCTGGTCCAGGAGCCAGCCGCCGGAAAAATTCTGGGCACCGACGCCGTTCGACGCCAGCCAGATCTGCAATCCGTCCAATCCGGACGGGGACCTGCGCAAGGTCTGCTGCCGCTGCGCCAGAAGATACCATCCGGCGGCAAGCACGATCACGCAGACAGCGGCAATGACGATTGTTTCGAGACGCAGTCCCTGAAAGGCGGGCCCCTGAGACGCAGCCCCTTTGGGCGAAGACGTAGCCCTGGTGTCGCTCATGAGGCCTCCGGCCCCAATATTTGCCTGCAGGCGAAAACATGTTCGCGGAATTCGTGGTCACTGACATCGTAGCCGCCGAACTGGACGCGTTCGCTTGTCATGATGAGCGCGCGCAAGGTGTCGCGCTGTGTCCAGGTGGCGGGGATATGCTGCAGGGCCTCCCGTCCGGTCCAGCTGCGCTGCATGAGCACGCCATTTGCGGCCACCACCGAGGCCAGCACTTTCTGGGTCAGAAGGACCAGGGCCCGCCTGCGGTCCTTCATGCCGACGATTTCCTGGTAGGAGCCCAGCCGTTCGGCCCAGGCAGGCGTCGCGAGAGGGGATCGTCCGTGTTTCCGGTCGGGGTTCTGCGCATCCCGCTTGAGTGAAACGGCGATGCCTCCGCCATAGCGCAGGAAAACATAGGCGATGATGGCCAGTATGGCGCCGGCGATGAGGCCGGTCGGCCAGTCGATCCTGGTCCGGAGGCTGTTTTCCTCCGGTTTCGGTTTGGCCGGTTCCTGCCTGGTGTCCAGATCCGGAGGCGGTGCGGAGGGATCGAAATAGGCGACATCGGCTTCGATGCCGCGCAGCCGGATCGAGCGGAGATAGGCCTTGCCGGCGTCTCCGACTTCCAGCGATTCCCGTACGGCTTCTTGCCCGTAGGACGGGGCAGACACTCCAAAGAAACTAAAAAAGACAATCAGCAGAAAATACGGGCGCATACCAAAATTTATTAATTGGAAGCCCGGGACGACGCAATAGACAGCGATGCCACCGCAGCTTGTGCGGCCCGGCCCGCGGGAATGGACGGGGATCGCCCTGACCCTAAGTCAAAGGCCGCAGACCGTCCCCTGCCTGCTTCTGTTGCAAGGCAGAGGACCGGTCAGCGGCCTCAAATTTCAGAGCTCAACTGGCCTTAGAAGTGAACCGAACGGGCGGTGCCGGTCTTTTCCAGCGGCGGGGAGAACTTGGTCAGGTCGATTCCTTCCACGGCGGCCTTGTACTCGTCGATGCTCGGCGTACGGCCGAGGATCGCGGAGAGGACGACGACCGGGGTCGAGGCGAGCAGGGATTCGCCCTTCTTCTCGGCGGAATCTTCCACGACGCGGCCCTGGAAGAGGCGCGTGGACGTGGCCAGAACGGTATCGCCCTTCTCGGCCTTTTCCTGGTTACCCATGCAGAGGTTACAGCCGGGGCGTTCCAGATAAAGGATGTTCTCGTACTCCGTACGGGCCGTGTTTTTCGGAGCGTTGTCGTCGAACTCGAAGCCGGAGTATTTCTCCAGAATGCTCCAGTCGCCCTCTTCCTTCAGCTCGTCGATGATGTTGTAGGTCGGTGCGGCAACGACCAGCGGAGCCTTGAACTCCACCTTGCCGGCTGCTTTCTCGAGATTCTTCAGCATCTGGGCGACGATTTTCATGTCGCCCTTGTGCACCATGCAGGAGCCGACGAAGCCAAGATCCACCTTCTTTTCGCCGCCGTAATAGGACACGGGGCGGATGGTGTCGTGGGTGTAGCGGCGCGACGGATCGGCATTGTTCACGTCCGGATCGGCGATCATCGGCTCGACGATCTCGTCCAGGTCGACCACGACTTCGGCGAAGTACTTGGCGTTGTCGTCCGGGGTCAGGGCAGGCTTTTCGCCGGACCTGATTTCGGCGATCCGCTTGTCCGCCTTGGCGATCAGGCCCGCCAGGGTGCCGGCGGCGTTGTCCATGCCCTTGTCGATCATCACCTGGATGCGGGATTTGGCCAGCTCCAGGGAGCCGATCAGGGTCTCGTCGTTGGAAATACAGATCGAGGCCTTGGCCTTCATTTCCGCGGTCCAGTCGGTGAAGGTGAAGGCCTGGTCGGCAAGCAGCGTGCCGATATGCACTTCGATCACCCGGCCCTGGAAGACGTTGTCGCCATGCTGCTTGAGCATCTGCGCCTGGGTGGCGTGGACCACATCGCGGAAGTCCATGTAATCCTTCATGGTGCCCTTGAAGGTGACCTTCACGGATTGCGGGATCGGCATGGTCGCCTCACCGGTCGCCAGAGCCAGAGCCACGGTGCCGGAGTCTGCGCCGAAGGCGACGCCCTTGGACATGCGGGTATGGCTGTCGCCGCCGATGATGATGTCCCAGTCGTCCACGGTGATGTCGTTCAGCACCTTGTGGATCACGTCGGTCATGGGGTGGTACTCGCCCTTCGGATCGCGCGCGGTGATCAGGCCGAACTTGTTCATGAAGCTCATGAGTTTCGGAATGTTGGCCTGTGCCTTCAGATCCCAGACGGACGCAGTGTGACAGCCGGACTGGTAGGCGCCGTCGACAAGCGGCGAGATGACGGTTGCCGCCATGGCTTCCAGTTCCTGGGCGGTCATCAGGCCGGTGGTGTCCTGCGAGCCGACGATGTTGACCTTGACGCGGACGTCGGAGCCGGCGTGCAGAACCTTGCCCGGGGTCACGCCGACGGCGTTGCGGTTGAAGATCTTCTCAACAGCGGTCAGACCCTGGTCCGGATTGGAAATTTCCTTGGACGGGGCGAACACGAGCGGTGCCTCGACGCCGATCGTTTCGGCGGCGAAGGTCTGCAGCTTCTTGCCGAACACGATGGCGTAGGAACCGCCAGCCTTCATGAATTCCATCTTCTGCGGTGTGAAGGCGGCGGCGATATCGGTCAGCTCTTCGCTGCCGTCTTCGCTCAGGAGCTTCTTGCTCTTGGTGTCGATGGTCAAAACGGTGCCGGTTTCCACGGAGAATTTCTGCTCCAGGACCGGATTGCCGTCATTGTTGAGGATCGGCTTGCCGTCGGCGTCCAGCTTCTTGACCCAGTTCTTCAGGTTGAGGCCGATGCCGCCGGTCACGTCGACGGTGGTGCCGAAGATCGGGGAGATACCGTTGGTGCCGGCGACGACCGGCGCGAAGTTCACGAACGGCACGTAAGGGCTGGCCTGCTTGCCGGTCCACAGGGCGACGTTGTTGACGCCGGACATACGCGACGAGCCGACGCCCATCGTGCCCTTTTCGGCGATCATCATGACGCGCTTGTCCGGATGCTGCTTCTGCAGCGCGACGATTTCCTGCTGGGCTTCAGGTGTGATCATGCACTTGCCGTGCAGCTCGCGGTCGGAGCGGGAGTGCGCCTGGTTGCCGGGAGACAGCAGGTCGGTCGAAATGTCGCCCTCCGCGGCGACGTAGGTCACGACCTTGATCTCGTCCTCGACATCCGGAAGCTTGGTGAAGAATTCAGCCTTGGCGTAGCTCTCCAGCACGTCCTTGGCGACTTCGTTGCCGGCTTTGAAGGCGTCGCGCAGCCGGAACATGTCGGCGTCGTACAGGAACACCTGGGTCTTCAGGACTTCGCCGGCGTCCCTGGCAATCGCCGCGTCGTCGCCGAGGGCCAGATCGAGCAGGACTTCGACGGACGGTCCGCCCTTCATGTGAGACAGGAGTTCAAAGGCGAAAGCCGGAGAAATTTCCTCGACGGCCACTTCGCCCAGAATGATTTCCTTCAGAAACTTCGCCTTCACACCCGCGGCATTCGTCGTGCCCGGCAGGGTGTTGTAGATGAAGAACTCGAGGGACGCTTTCCGGTGCTCGTTCGCGGGATCCTTGATCTGAGCGATGATCTCGCTCAGAAGCGCGCCGTCATCGATGGGCTTCGGATGCAAGCCCTGGCCTTTGCGGCTTTCAATCTCGTTCAGGTAGTCTGTGTACAAGCTCATGATGATCCCGCGTCCTGGTGTTAGGTGTGTCTTGAACATCCGGTCTCATACGGTTCTGGCGAGCCGGGTCAAGCTGGCTGAGGGTGTATTAGTTCAGTATACAATGGTATGCAATATCTTTTCCGCCACATGATGAAGGGTGGATTGCGTTGCGCGGGTCCGCGCATGCCGATGTACCTGCTTTTCCAAGCTTGATTGTATCACAGCCTTGGAAAACGGCAGTCGCCCCAATCCGCTTTCCCGCAACAACCGAAGCGCATCCTCACCAGGGTGCTCCATCGAACCGCCCATTCCGATCGCGGCGGTTGTTTTTGGAGGTTTATATCTAAATATAGAGAGATAAACGTCAGGTTCATCGCAGACCTGAGTAAGACAGAGCTTCATAACACGGAACCCGAACGGGCTCCCGTCCGTTGTCTTGACGGACCATCCAGAGATTTTCATGACCGGCCGCGGCCCGGATGCGGGAGGCGGCTACGGACCCTGAAGGAGATCGCCAGTCGTGCCACAGTCCCTCGATAGCTTTAAATCCAAGAAAACACTGACCGTGGGTGACAAGACCTACACCTACTTTTCCATTCCCGATGCGGAGAAGAACGGCCTGGAAGGCGTCTCCAAGCTGCCGTTCTCGCTGAAGGTCGTTCTGGAAAACCTGCTGCGCTTCGAAGACGGCCGCACGGTGACCGCCGACGACATCCGCGCCGTCGCCAAATGGCTGACGACCCGTACCTCCACCCATGAGATCTCCTACCGTCCGGCCCGCGTGCTGATGCAGGACTTCACCGGCGTTCCGGCCGTGGTCGACCTTGCCGCCATGCGCGATGCCGCCGTGAAGCTCGGCGGCGACCCGAAGAAGGTCAACCCGCTGGTGCCGGTCGATCTCGTCATCGACCATTCGGTCATGATCGACTATTTCGGCACAAAGGACGCGTTCAGGAAGAACGTTGAGCTGGAATATGAGCGCAACGGCGAACGCTACGAGTTCCTGCGCTGGGGACAGTCGGCCTTCGACAACTTCCGCGCCGTGCCGCCGGGAACGGGTATCTGTCACCAGGTGAACCTGGAATATCTGGCCCAGACCGTGTGGACCAAGGAAGAAGACGGCGAAACCGTTGCCTACCCGGATACGCTGGTGGGCACAGACAGCCACACCACCATGGTCAACGGCCTGGCCGTTCTCGGCTGGGGTGTCGGCGGCATCGAGGCGGAAGCGGCCATGCTTGGCCAGCCGATCTCCATGCTGATCCCGGAAGTCGTCGGCTTCAAGCTGACGGGTAAGCTCAACGACGGCATCACCGCGACCGATCTGGTTCTGCGCGTGGTCGAAATGCTCCGCCAGAAGGGCGTGGTCGGCAAGTTCGTGGAATTCTACGGCCCGGGCCTCGACAACCTGTCGCTGGAAGACGCCGCCACCATCGCCAATATGGCGCCGGAATACGGCGCGACCTGCGGCTTTTTCCCTGTCGACAACGACACGCTGGGCTACCTGAAGTCCACCGGCCGCGACGCGGACCGTATCGCCCTGGTCGAAGCCTACGCCAAGGCGCAGGGCATGTTCCGCCACTCCGACGAAGAGCCGGTCTTCACCGATACGCTCGAACTCGACATTTCCACGGTCGTTCCGTCCATTTCCGGTCCGAAGCGTCCGCAGGACCGCATCAACCTGTCCGATGCGGCTGCCGGTTTCGCCAGGACCATGGAAGACGAGTTCAAGAAGGGTGCGGAACTCGCCAAGCGCGTTGCCGTCGAAGGCAAGGATTACGATCTCGGCAACGGCGACGTCGTGATCGCCGCGATCACCTCGTGCACCAACACCTCCAACCCGTCCGTGCTGATCGGCGCCGGCCTCGTGGCTCGAAACGCGCTCGCCAAGGGCCTGAAGGTCAAGCCGTGGGTCAAGACGTCGCTCGCACCGGGTTCCCAGGTCGTTACCGACTACCTGGAAAAGGCGGGTGTTCAGGACGATCTCGATGCACTGGGCTTCACGCTTGCCGGTTACGGCTGCACCACCTGTATCGGCAACTCCGGTCCGCTCGACCCGGCCATTTCCAAGGCCATCAACGACAACGACCTGATTGCCTGCTCGGTGCTGTCCGGCAACCGCAACTTCGAAGGCCGCGTCAACCCGGACGTGCGCGCCAACTACCTGGCGTCTCCGCCGCTGGTCGTGGCTTATGCCATCGCCGGCAACCTGAACGTCAACATCACCGAAGATCCGCTCGGCGAGGACCAGGACGGCAACCCGGTCTATCTGAAGGACATCTGGCCGACGACGGCCGAAATCACCGATCTCATCCGTTCGTCCATCACCGACGCAATGTTCCGCGAGCGCTACGGCGACGTCTTCAAGGGCGACGCGCACTGGCAGGCGATCAAGGTGGAAGGCGGCATGACCTACGGCTGGCCGGCGGCGTCGACCTACGTCCAGAACCCGCCCTACTTCGAGGGCATGACCATGGAGCCGAAGCCGCTTGAGGACATCGAGGGTGCCGCCGTCATGGGCCTGTTCCTGGACAGTATCACCACCGACCACATCTCGCCGGCCGGCAACATCAAGGCCGACAGCCCGGCAGGGATCTATCTCTCCGAGCATCAGGTCGCCACGAAGGACTTCAACTCCTACGGCGCGCGCCGCGGCAACCACCAGGTCATGATGCGCGGCACCTTCGCCAACATCCGCATCAAGAACCAGATGGTTCCGGGCGTCGAAGGCGGCGTCACCATGAAGGACGGCAAGCAGGAGTGGATCTACGACGCCTGCATGGAATACCAGGCCGAAGGCACGCCGCTGGTCGTCTTCGCCGGCAAGGAATACGGCACCGGATCGTCCCGCGACTGGGCCGCGAAGGGCACCAAGCTGCTCGGCGTGCGCGCCGTGATCGCCCAGTCGTTCGAGCGTATCCACCGCTCCAACCTGGTCGGCATGGGCGTCATCCCGCTCACCTTCAAGGACGGCGAGAGCTGGCAGTCCCATGGCATCACAGGCAAGGAACGGGTGACCATCAAGGGTATCGCCGACATCCAGCCGCGCCAGATGATGGACGTGGACGTGACCTACGAGGACGGCACCACCAAGACCATCGAGTGCCTGTGCCGGGTCGATACCGAGGACGAGCTGGACTACATCAAGGCCGGCGGCATCCTGCACTACGTGCTGCGCAACCTGGTCACCAGCTAAGGGGATCCGGGAGCGGGCGCTGCCTGTTCCCGACCCTGAAAATACGAAAGGGCCGTCCGTTCGGGCGGCCCTTTTCGGTATCTGTCAATGGCCGGGTTATTTTCCCGGGGCTATGCACCGAATAACCTGACGCTGGGTTAAAAATTCACCATCCGTTTACCATAAATATGTTGCTTTCGTTGCAAGACAGTGGATCTGTCGGATCATGGATTTGACGCGGCCGGTCGGGGCCGGGAACGAGGAAAGCAATCATGGCGTTGAAGGTGAGCCGCCGGAGTTTCGTGGTGGGATTGTCCTGCTTTCTGGCGGCGTGCCAGAGCAAGGAAAGCGGGATCCGTCAGGCGGGGCTCGACCTGCGCGCCGACGGGACACCGGATTATGCCGCGGCCTATGCGCCGATCCGGGACGGCGGGTTCTCGCTTCCCGGTATCAAGTACCAGAATTTCGATCCGCAATACCTGCGCCAGACCGTGTCCTACTCGTCGCGCTATCCGGCAGGGACGATCGTCGTCGATCCGAAGAAGAAGTTCCTCTATCTGGTCCAGCCCGGCGGGCGGGCGATCCGCTACGGCATCGGTGTCGGGCGGGCAGGCTTTGCCTGGAACGGCGAGGCGCGGATCGGCTTCAAGCGGGAATGGCCAAAGTGGTTCCCGCCGGATGAAATGATCGACCGGGATCCCAAGCTTGCCAAATACCGGGACGGCCAACCGGGCGGCCCCAGCAATCCGATCGGCGCCCGCGGCCTTTATCTGTGGCAGGGCAACAAGGACACACTCTACCGCATCCACGGCACCAATGCGCCAAGCAGCATCGGCACCAATGCATCGAGCGGCTGCATCCGCATGTGGCAGCAGGACGTGATCGATCTTTACGATCGGGTCAACGTCGGCGCCAAGGTTGTCGTCCTGGGGTAGGTCCCGCGTGAGGTTCCGATCCTAGTCTGAGCGGCCTTCCCCAAGCGCCTGGAACACCGGTTCCAGTTTGCCTGCCAGCCCGGTCGAAAGACCGTTGGTAATCCGCTTTACCTGGCCGGCGCCGATGCCGGAATCCTCCCACAGGACCCGGCGCCCGCCCGAGGCGGAAGGCTCATAGAGCGACATCCAGAGGAAGGCGCTGACCGGTTTGTCGGTGGCGCGGATGTAAAACGTCAGCCAGACCGGCCGTTTGAAACCGGCATCGGCAGGCAGTTCCAGATATTCATCGGTGCCGAAACCCCATTCGGTGCGGCCGAGGTGGAGATGCTTCAGGCCGTTTGTCTCAGCCAGTTTTTCAACGGCCGGGATGACCTTGTCGCACATGCCGTTGGCGAAGTCGTAGCGCACGAAGCTGACGCACTGGGTGACCACACCGTCGAAACCGGCGGCCTTTTCCGGCGTCAGCACCCGTTCCTGTGCGGCGGAGGGATGTACGAGGCCAAAGAGTGCGAGGCTCAGCAAGGCCGAGGCCCGGACGCAGGCGCGAATGGCGGGTGTCATGGGGGCATTGCTCCGTAGCTCAGGGCGAAGTCCGCCGACTATGGCACGGCCGGGCGGTCCGCCACATACGACGTTTGTGTGATGGTCCCCGGTGGGGATTTGCTATTCTCTTGCCTGATGAGATTGAATAAAGCGCATTTCAAAAAAGGGAGGCTGTCGATGAAATCAGCCATTACGGCCGCGGGCCTTCTGCTCGGTACCGTTCAGACGGGTCTGGCCGATCCGTGTCATGACCGTTTCGTCGAACTCTACATGCAGCTCGATCAGGGCGTACCGACGAAGACCTTCGTCACGACCGCGTTCAAGGGCGCGCCGCCCATGACCAACGATTTTCTCTATCTCAACCACGGCCATCATATGAGCGTGCCGATCAACCCGCCGCAGGCCTGGGTGCTGACCTATGAGAACGTCATGTACCAGTCGTCGGACGAGGGAAAGACCTGGGCGAAGGTGCGCGACCTCGACGCGAGCCAGAATGCGGAAGGCGCCATTGCGGCAAAGAAGACCAATGCGGAAACGATCCGCAACGCCGCCTGTGGAACGGAGGAGATCGACGGTGTCGCCCATGAGACGCTGGAGGCCGATCTCACCGTGTCTCAGGGCATGGTGACGGAGAACCACTACAAGTACTGGGTCCGGCCGGATGACGGCTTCATCGTCAAGGCGACCTACGACACAAAGGCACCGAACTTCGAGATGACGATCACCCAGGTGATCGAAAAGGCCCCGGACCTGAAGCTGCCGACGCCGGAGTGATTTGGCCGGCGGGTTGAAATGCCTGCCGTTTCGTACACACAGGCGTCATCCCGGACCTGATCCGGGACCTACTCGCAGAGCCGCTTGCCGCAGCTTTGGTCACAGCAACAACGGCTCTGCAAACGAGTAGGCCCCGGGTCTCACTGCGTTCGCCCGGGGTGACAGTCCGGGGTGCGGCACCGCAACGTCTTCCCGGAAACTGTCCCCTCGAAACGATCAGCTCTCCATGAACTTCTCCCCCTTGAAGCAGAGCACTGCGTTGCCGCGTTCCAGGCGCTTGTGCAGGATGTTTTCCGATGCCTTTGAACGGGCATCGGCGATTTCCTGCTGCAGGTAGAGCCGGTCGGCGAGGCGGCGCAGGGCTGCCTGCTTGTTGCGGTGCTGGGAGCGTTCATCCCGTGAGATCACGGCGATCCCGCTCGGCAGGTGGGTGAGGCGGACGGCGCTGTCCGTGGTGTTCTGGTGTTGGCCGCCCGGTCCGCCGGCGCGGAAGGTTTCGAACTTCAGCTCCTTCGGATCGAGATCGGTCGAAACCGCGTCTTCCGCCGACACCCGGAAGACGCCGACGAACCAGTTGCGCCGCTTGTGATGGGGGCGGAACGGGCTTTGGGCGATCCATTGCACCGTTCCGACCCAGCGTTTCGCAAAGGCCTCGGCATCTGTGCCCGAGAGGCGGACGATGGCCGACGGCGGATCCTGGGTGTCCGGGTCGGACAGGGTCTCGTCAAAGGGCAGCTTCTGCCGGGCGGCTTCTTTCCGCATCTGTCCGAGGATCAGGTGGACGGCCCGCCGGCATTCGCGCGGGCCGTCGCCGCTGGTCACCAGAAGACTCAGGTCTTTTGAGGAGGTCATGATTTCTCCCTCCTTTTCCGGTCGCGTTTCCAGCTTTCCTTGTCGGCGCTGTCCTGCTCCGCCTTTGCCTTCTTGAAGGTCAGCAGCGGTTTGAGGGCCGCGACCGCCGTCACGAGGCCGGCTGATTCCAGGTCCGCCAGCACCTGAGCGGAGGGCTTGTAGGCAACCGGGGCCTCCTCGATCAGAAGCTGGCGGTCCTCGCAGACCACGTAGCCGCCGAAGGAGGTGCGTTCCAGCTGCTTGCGGTCCGACTTGGTCGCACCGGCCCGGCCCGTCATGGAGGCGCGGTCGTATTTGCGGCCGGACCCGTGGGCGAGGGAGGCGAGTGCCTCCGGCACGGAACCGGTCGGCCTGACCAGATAACTCAGCGCATCGCGGGAGCCTGCCAGCGGCACCAGACCGCCATCCGCCTTTGCCGCACCCTTGCGGTGGAGATAGAGGCCGTCGAGGGCCTCGATCAGGTTGTGCGGCGCATCGGCGATGCGCGTTAGCGCCGCACGCAGGGCGCTGGCCGCCCGCTCGGCGATGATCCGACGGTTGAGCTCGGCCCAGGCGACCGCGTCGTTGTGGCGGTTCAGGTAGTTTGCCGCTTCGCTCGAACCTGCGGCCAGACCTTCATGAGTCTGATCGACATCGCTAAAAACCGCCATGCCGAGCGAACGGGAGCCGGAATGCACCAGCAACACGAGTTGCCCTTCGGCGAGGCCGGCCTCTGCCAGCGCCCTGTCGTCGGACACACGATCGACCACCTGCAGTTCGCAGAAGTGGTTGCCGCCGCCGATGGTGCCGAGCGCCTGGGGGTGTAGGTCGGGCGCAAGGCCTGCCTCAACGAGGCGTCCGGCCGCATCGCCGTCCCAGAGACCTTCCAGTGCGCGCAGTTTGACCGCGGCCTTGTCGAGCCGCAGCTTGCGGGCGGGAAGATCCAGGGCGAACAGCGACATGCCGCAGCCGATGTCGTTGCCGATCAGCGGCGGATAGATCCGCTCCGACAGGATGGCGCTGCCGACGGGACCGTATTTGCCGGGATGCAGATCCGGAAAGGCGGCAACGGCCCTGACGCCGTCCAGACCGGCGACCTGGTGAAGTTGATCGACCGCCGCGCCCTCGATCCAGGAAGCTTCGGAATAAAACGTATGGATGGACGCAGGCGCGGCGTCGGCCGGCCCGGCGTCCGGGATGGAATTGCCCATGGGAGATTTCCATTTTGAATAAGGGTCGTGCGGGTACAGGGTGGTCCCTGTCCCGTTGACACCGGCCGTCCCGTCGTCGCGGGTTAGCGCGGGTTTGCTGCCCCTTTGGGCGAGCGGCTCATGATCGGCATGTCCGTTACCCCATTCAAAATGGATCAAAAAGGAGGGCGTCCTTTACACCCGGCGCCGGTCTGCCTCAAGAGCCGCTGCGGCTGTTTGGGGAGGTTCGGCGCGGGTTGTTGTTTTATGGCAACTGTGGTGGGTGTGCCGGACGGGCCTCACCCGCGTCCGCGATATGGCGCGACGCCCTGTTCGGGGATCCACACGCCATCGGGCGCCGGGCCGGTCTGGTAGAAGACGTCGATCGGAATGCCGCCGCGCGGATACCAGTAGCCGCCGATCCTGAGCCATTTGGGGTCAAGCAGATCGACCAGCCGTTTGGCGATGGAGACCGTGCAGTCCTCGTGGAAGGCGCCGTGGTTCCGGAACGAAACCAGGAACAGCTTCAGCGACTTGCTCTCCACCAGCCATTTGTCCGGCACGTAGTCGATCATCAGATGGGCGAAGTCCGGTTGGCCGGTGATCGGGCAGAGCGAGGTGAATTCGGGCGCGGTGAAGCGGACCATATAGTCCGTGCCTTCCTGCGGATTGGGCACTTTTTCCAGAACCGCCTCTTCCGGCGACTGGGGCTGCTCGGTCTGTCCGCCAAGCTGGGTCAGGTTTTCGTAGATGCTTTTGTCAGTCATGAGTGAACCCTTGTTTTCGCTGGAACCGGGTAGGCTGCGACCGGTTTCCGCCAAGAGGCGGACAATCGGCTTTTAGATCAACCTGCGTTCTCGTGCGAGCACGGGAACGCAGAAAAGTTGATCGACCTTACAAAGCGGGAGCCTCCTGCGTTCGAGTGAACGCAGGAGGCTCGGGCAAGGCCAGCCGAAATGGAAAGGGGAAAATCGCGGAAACGCGAAGGTTTACCTTCTGCCGCGACGTCTATTGCACTGCAGCACGGGCAGGAGTAGGCTCCGGTGCACAATAAATCAGCAACGGACGACGGAATGTTCAAGCAGGCCGGAGACTATCGCTCTCTCCTTGCCAATTTCCGCTGGCAGATACCCGAGACCTACAATATCGCGACAAGTGTCTGCGACCGCTGGGCCGCGGAAGATCCCGACCGCCTCGCCATTCGCCATCTCCACGAAGACGGCCGGGCCGAGGTCTGGAGTTATCTGGAACTGGCGCGCGCGGCCAACCGTTTCGCCAATGCCCTTGCCGCAAAAGGGATTGCCCGGGGCGACCGGGTCGCGCTCCTGCTGCCGCAGGCGCCGCAGACGGCCATCGCCCATCTGGCGATCTACAAGATGGGTGCCATCGCGGTGCCGCTGGCTGCGTTGTTTGGCCTGGAGGCACTGAAATACCGGCTGAACGATTCCGGTGCGAGCGCCCTGGTGACCGACACGGCGGGCCTTGAAAAACTGGCGGAGATTCGGGACGACATCTCTGGTCTGGGCCTGGTGGTTTCCATCGACGGGCCGGAAAGCGGAGTGGAGAGCTTCGACGCCCTGTCCGAGGCAGCTTCCGACCGGTTCGATACGCTGGCAACGACGCCGGATGACCCGGCGATGATGATCTACACCTCCGGCACCACCGGCCAGCCGAAGGGGGTGCTGCACGGCCACCGGGTGTTGCCGGGTCACTTGCCGGGTATCCAGATGTCGCAGGATTTCATGCCCCAGGCGGGCGACCTGTTCTGGACGCCGGCGGACTGGGCCTGGGCCGGCGGGTTGCTGAACGCCCTGTTCCCGGCGCTGCATTTCGGAGTGCCGGTCGTCTCCTACGCCTTCCGCAAGTTCGATCCGGAGCGGGCATTCCAACTGATGGCGGCCGAAGGGGTGCGCAATGCCTTTATCCCGCCGACGGCTTTGAAAATGTTGCGGGCGGTCGATAGCCCGGCAAGCCGTTTCGATCTGAAATTGCGCAGCGTCGGCTCCGCCGGCGAGGCACTGGGCCGGGAGACCTACGACTGGTTCGCCGATGAATTCGGCTTCCAGGTCAACGAATTCTACGGCCAGACGGAATGCAATGCGGTGCTCGGCTCCTGTGCGGCCTGCGGGGTGTCCCGGTCCGGTGCGATCGGCAAGGCGATTCCGGGCCACGAGGTGGCGATCATCGATGACGACGGTCACGTCCTGCCGCCGGAAACGCTCGGCCAGATCGCGGTGAGGCGACCCGATCCGGTGATGTTCCTGGAATACTGGAACAAGCCCGAGGCGACGGAAGAGAAGTTTATCGGCGACTGGATGATCACCGGCGACCAGGGTTTGCAGGACGAGGACGGCTACGTCCATTTCGTCGGCCGTGACGACGACGTGATTACCTCCGCCAGCTACCGGATCGGTCCGGGGGAAATCGAGGACTGCCTGCTGATGCACCCGGCGGTCAAGCTGTCGGCGGCGATCGGCAAGCCCGATCCGCTGCGGACCGAAATCGTCAAGGCCTATGTGGTGCTCAAGGACGGGGTGACGGCCGGCAAGGCCCTGGAAGACGAGATCCGGGGTTTCGTGAGAAAGCGCCTGTCGGCCCATGAATATCCGCGTGAGATCGAATTCGTGCCCGACCTGCCCATGACGACCACGGGCAAGGTGATCCGCCGGATCCTCCGGGAAAAGGCGCGCGCCGAGGGGTGAGGCGCTTTAGTGCCTGAGAAGCTTGCGGGCGAGGCGGCGCAGGTCGCGTTCGAGGGACAGATCAAAATGCCCGGCCAGTTGCAGGAGGCGTCCGGCGGGCGATGCGGCGCAGAGCAGGGTCGCGTAGCGGATCCGGCCGCGCCACAGGGGTTCGATCATCCGGTGTCCGGGAACGGCAAGCGAATCGGCGCCCTTCAGATGCTTGTCCTGCAGGTTCTTCTCCAGTGCATAAAGCGCGATCTGGCTGCCGGGGGAGAAATGCGCATAGTCCTCGTCGAAGGCGATCTTCCAGGAAAAGGCGTGATCGCCCTCAAGCAGGATGACCAGCATGGCGATCGCCTTGCCGTCGACGGAAAAGCTGTCGATCCGCACGCCGTCCGATTTGGCACGCGCGGCAATCATCCTTCGGGCGAATTGGGTGGAGGCCGGGTGGTTCAGGAGGGCGGTCTTCTTCTTGCCCTTCCAGCCCGAGGCCTCCAGTTGCATGAAGGTTTCGAACAGCCGAACCGCGTCGTCCTCGCGGGCGCTTTCCAGGCGGACCTCGCCCTGTTCGGACAGACGGCGCACCAGGCGGGGCAGTTCCTTGCGCCTCTTGCCGCTGAAGGCCTTTGCGAATTGCTTTTCACCTTCCACCCCGCCGTCATGACCGGCGCGGGCTTCCGGGTGGGCTTCTCGCATCTGCCAGGAGGTGGCCTCCAGGGCCTGGGCAGCGGTGCAATCGAGCGGCAGATAGGGGAAGGCCACCAGGGGAAGGCCGACCGCTCGTGCCGCCAGCTCCAGAAAGCGTTCGCCGATGCCTGCCGGGGCGGTTCGGTCCAGAAGGGGCGTGCCCAGGGGGCCGTATTCCGTGGCCCAGGACGTTGCCGCCGGGATGCCGAGGCCGAGGCGGCGGCGGCCCATGGGCGCGGCCATCATCCAACGGCCGGTCCTCTTGTCTATGATGGCGCAGAGGCGGACATGTGCCGGTGCCATGTCTTCCAGGAAAGGCATGAGAAAATCGGGGCCGAAGAACGGATTGGGATCGACTGCCGTTTCGGCCAGGGCCCGCCAGGCGCTGAGCTGGTCAGCCGGACGCGCCGGATCGATGACAATCGGTTCCAGATCGCCAACTGCCGGAAGATCGGAGTCGCTCAAGCCGCCATCCCCTTCCGGTTCAGGAGAAGCGGCAGGATGAAGGTCTGGACGCCCAGGGTCCTGCGGGCGGAAACGGTCAGGCAGGTTGCCTCGAACATGATCGCGAGGCTGGTGCCGAGGGCTGCGCCCATCAGGCCGAGATGAGGAATAAGGATGACATTCAAGCCCACGTTTACGGCAAAGGTGGCCGCATAGATCACGGCACAGCTCTTCTGGTTGCCGCTCATGTTGAGAAGGGCGTCGACCGGGCCGACGGAAGCGCGGGCCAGAATGCCCACCAGCAGGACCGCGATCAGGGGCATGCCTGATGTGAAGTCCTTGCCGAACAGGCTGAGCAGCAGAGGGGCGGCGACCAGGACGGCGAGGCCGGTGGCGAGCGACGGCCAGAAGGTCCAGGTGGTTGCCTTGTGCACATAAGCTGCGAGGCCTTCCCGGTCGTTCGTGGTGACGAAGCGGGAGAACCGGTGCGCGGAGGCGGCGCGGACGGCGAAATAGACGAAATGCACCAGCGCCAGCGTCTTGGAGGCGGCGAAATAGACGGCGACTTCATCCGGATCGCGCCAGAAACTGACCATGATCACGTCCGCGCTGGTGATCAGCTGGAAGAAGCCTTCCACCATGAGCATGGGCATGGAAATGGCGAACCAGGTGCGGAGTTCCAGGCGGCGGGGACCTTTCGGTACCTTGGAGGCGAGCCGTCCGTTCAGCTTGATCTGCTGATAGATTGCGATAGCCCACGTGGCGGCGAGCGCGGCAAAGGCTGCGGTCAGGGCGGTGGCGGGCTGGCCGATCAGGAGGAAGAAAAGCAGGAAGACCAGGATCGCGCCGGGCCGCCAGATATAGGTCGGCAACATGGCAAGCCACGGCCAGTCGTAGGAACGGGCGATGCCGTCCAGAACGCCGCCGAAGGCGAACATGGGCAAGGCCAGCAAAACGACGACCATCGGCAGCGTGTACTGGGAATCGATCATCGAATGGAGCAGGAAGACCACGGCAATTGCGGCGCCTGTGACGAGAGAGGCGCCCAGGAACGCGATGGTGCGGCTGGCGAGCAGAAAGCCGCGCAGGCGGTCGAAGTCTCCGGTCTCGCTGTATTCGGGGACGAAACGGGTGGTGGAGGAAGAAAACCCGAAGCAGGCCATGACGCCGAGCACCACGATCCAGGTCCAGGCCACGGAAAAGATGCCGTAGTCATGGGCGCCCATCAGGCGGGCCAGGATGATCTGGGAGACATAGGCAAGTGCTGCGCCGCCGACACGGATCGCGAAGGTGGACAGGGCCATGCGGCTTGCGCCGCCGCTGCCGTCCGCCGGGTCACGGAGGGCTCCAAGGATCTGGTTCAGCACGTCCGCCACCGGCCGCAAGGCCGGCATATGCTGCAGTCGTTGTGTCCAGGTCGTTGCAAATAGGCGCAAAGAGGGGTCCCCGATCCGTTATCCGGCGCTGTTATGACACGAGGGACTTAAGATTCCGTGGCTTTGAAACGCTGTTCGCGCGATCAAACCTCCGTGAAATGTTTCCAGATGTTTCCCTTACGGTATTGCACATTGCTTCGGTTCGGTTCGCAAAGGCTCTTGACTCCGTGTCCGGGATTCGGAATCTATAAGAACAAAGAGAGAACATAATCCAAGGTGATTGGATAGACTGTGCCCGGATCGCGAGAAAGCCCGCCAGAAAGCCGACCGGAAAATTGGCCAGAAAATCGGTCAGGCGACAGGCCAGAACACAGAACAACAATCCGGCCGGAAGGCCGGACGGACCTTGCCGAGCTGCGCCGCCGCATTGCGGCCCTTGAGGGAGGCCTCCCCTTCAACGGGCAGCTTGGTCCGGCTCCTGCTTTTTCCGCCGGAAAGCAGGGGCCGGGACCAGTCCGTATGTCCTTCGGTCTTGAAGGGCTGGACGGGTTGTTTGCCGCGGGCGGACTTGCCTGCGGCAGCCTGCATGAGGTGGTGAGCGGCGAAAGCCGGGATGCGGGTGCCCTGTCGGGGTTTGCCCTCGCGCTGCTCGCGAGGGTGATGTCGGCGCGTTCCGGTGCGGTGCTCTGGGTTCAGGATCCGCTTGCCGGTCGGGAGGCCGGGTTGCTGCATGGACCGGGCCTGTTGCGTTTCGGTATCGATCCGGCCCGCCTGATCGCGGTTCGCCCACGCCGGACTGAGGAATTGTTATGGGCGATGGAGGAAGGCACGCGCGCGTCCGTCCTGGCGGCGGTCGTCGGCGAGGTGCAGGGCGCGCAGAAGGCGCTCGATCTGACGGCGACCCGTCGGCTTTTGCTGCGGGCCCAGGTCAGTGGCGTGCCGGTGTTTCTGGTGCGCCACGGGGCGGCGTTCGAGCCGACGGCGGCCCTGACCCGATGGTGCGTCTCGCCTGAGCGCTCGCAGGCTCCGGCGCTGTTGCGGGCCGGGCCGCATGAGGCGGTCGGCCGGGCTGCCTGGAACGTGGAACTGACCCGAAACCGTGACGGCCGGTCCGGCCGTCTTGATCTGGAGTGGAGACATGCTGAAAGGCGTTTTGCCGCGCCAGCGCGTTCTGTCGCTCTGGTTTCCGGAGCTGGCCTGCGATCGGATTCTGCGCCGGACGATGGGGCCGTCCTGGCGGGTGCGGAGCCGACCGGGCGGCGGGTCGACTTCCCCGCCGCCGGCTGAGGCCGCGCCGCCGCTGGCGGTGGTCGCGAAAATCCGCAATGCCCAACGGATCATCTGCCTGACCGCCTCGGCGCGTGCCCTGGGCCTGCGCTCCGGCGAGGCTCTGGCCGATGCCCGGGCGCGGGTGCCGTCTCTGCTGGCGGAAGAAGCCACTCCGCGCGAGGATGCTCTCCTGCTCGGCTTTGTTGCCGACTGGTGCGACCGGTACACGCCGCTGGTGGCGATTGACGGGGACGACGGGCTGTTCCTCGATATCACCGGCTGCGCCCATCTTTTCGGCGGTGAAGAGGCGCTGCTGGCCGATGCGCTTGACCGGCTGGAGCGACAGGGCTTTGCCGTGCGCGGCGCCATCGCCGATACGCCGGGGGCCGCCTGGGCGGTTGCTCGTTATGGCGACGGCGGTTCGATTGCCCCCGGACAGCAGGAAGAGGCGCTGGCGTCCCTGCCGCTTGCCGCCCTGCGGCTCGACCGGGAAGCGGTCGAAGGTCTGGAGCGGGTGGGGCTGAGCCGGATCGGCGATATTGCGACGCGGCCACGCGCGCCGCTGGCCAACCGGTTCGGGCCGGACCCCGTGCGGCGCCTGGACCAGGCGTTTGGCCGGGAGGGCGAGCCGATCTCGCCCCGGTTCGCAGCGCCCCTGATCATGGCCGAACGCCGGTTTTTCGAGCCGATCGGGCGCATGGAGGATGTCAGTGCGGTCGTCCTGTCGCTGGCCGGTCAGCTTTCCGATGCGCTGGAGCGGCGAGTTCAGGGTGGCCGGGCCTTCGAGCTGGCGCTGTTTCGGGTCGATGGGGCGGTTCAAAAGCTTGCTGTCGGCACCAGCCGGCCGTTGCGGGTGCCGAAACGGATCCTCGCGCTCTTTGCCGAGAAGCTTAAAGCCGACGAAAGCGTGCTTGATGCCGGGTATGGATACGATCTGGTACGTCTGGCGGTGCTGGAAGCGCAGGACGAGGACCCCGCGCAGCTCGATCTTGGCGGGCAGGGGGTGGCGGAGGCCGAGGCCGATCTCGCAGGGCTGATCGACCGGCTCGGCGCGCGGCTCGGGCTCGACCGGGTCACCCGGCTTCTGCCCGTGGACCGGCATCTGCCGGAATCCCAGACGGCCCTGGTGCCGGCTGCTGTCGTGCGCGAGGACGCGCTCGCCTGGACCGGGTTTTCTTCCGTGGTTCTGGGTTGCGACGATCTCGGTCTCGGGGCCTCGGGCGAGGCCGGGTTGCTGCAGACCCGGCAGAGTTCTGAGGTGCCTCTTGAACGCCCGTTGCGGCTGCTCAATCCGGCAGAGCCGGTGGAGGCCGTCGCCATGGTCCCGGAAGGCCCGCCGCTCCGGTTCCGCTGGCGGCGCACGCTTTACCGGGTGGTCCGCTCGGAAGGGCCGGAGCGGATCGCTCCCCCCTGGTGGGTGGGCGCGCCGGATGCGCCGCCGTCGACCAGAGAAGGCGTGACCCGGGACTATTTCCGGATCGAGGACGATGCCGGCCGGCGGTTCTGGCTTTACCGGGAAGGGCTTTACGCCCGTGAAACGGCGACCCCGCGCTGGTATCTGCACGGGGTGTTCGCATGACCGGTTTCGCTGAACTTTGCGCGGCCAGCAATTTTTCCTTCCTGCGCGGAGCCTCCCATCCGGAAGAGCTCGCCATGACGGCGGGTGCGCTCGGGCTGTCCGGGCTCGCCGTGTGCGACCGCAATTCCATGGCCGGCGTGGTCAGGGCGCATATGGCGGCCAAGGAGGTGGGGTTGCGCTTTGTCCCCGGCTGCCGGCTTGCCTTTCTGGACGGGACGCCGGACCTGATCGTCTGGCCGCAGGACCGCTCTGCTTACGGCCGTCTGACCCGGCTGCTCACCACCGGCAACCGGCGCGCGCCCAAGGGCGAATGCCATCTGGTCGCGGACGACCTGGCGGTTCTGGAAGAGGGCTTCCCCATGGCGTTGGTCCTGCCCGCCGGCCTGCCGGAGGCGGACGGCGTTGCCCGTGTCCTTACGCGGCTGAAGGGCGAGTTCGGAAAATCCGTCCGGCTGGCCTGTTCCCTGCCGCGCGGGCCCTCCGACCGGCGCCGGCTGCAGCTTGCCGCTGACCTTGCCGAGGCGTGCGGGGTGCCGCTCCTTGCCACCAACGATGTGCTCTACCATGCGCCCGGGCGGCGTCCCCTGCAGGATGTGGTCACCTGCATCCGCCTGCATGAACGGCTGGAGACAGCGGGGCGGAAGCTGCAGGTCAACGCGGAACGGCATCTGAAGGACGCGGAGGACATGTCGCGCCTGTTCGATGCCGCGCCGCGCGCTTTACGCGAAAGCCTGAAAATCCTGGACGAGGTGTCCTTCTCCCTCGATGACCTTGCCTATGAGTACCCGGAAGAGCCCGCTGGCGAGAGCGCCACGCCCCAGGCGGAACTGGAGCGGCTGGCGGAGGAGGGCATGCGCCGGCGTTATCCGGCCGGGGCGCCGGAGAAGGTCAAAAAGGCGGTCGCCCACGAACTGGCCCTGGTCGAGCAACTGCAATACGCGCCTTACTTCCTGACCGTTTACGATATCGTCCGCTTTGCCCGCTCGCAAGGCATCCTCTGCCAGGGCCGCGGCTCGGCGGCGAATTCCGCGGTCTGTTTCTGCATCGGTATCACGGAAGTGGATCCGGAACGGGCCGATCTCCTGTTCGAGCGGTTCATCTCGCCGGAACGGCGCGAGCCGCCGGATATCGACGTCGATTTCGAGCATGAGCGGCGCGAGGAGGTGATCCAGTACATCTACCGGAAATACGGCCGCGAACGGGCCGGGTTGGCGGCCACCGTGATCACCTACCGTTCCCGCTCGGCCTTAAGGGAGGTCGGCAAGGTGTTCGGCCTGTCGGAAGATGCCATCGGCGCGCTGTCCGGCACCGTCTGGGGCCGCTCGTCCGCGGGCACTGAAGACACACAGGTGCGCGAGGCAGGCATGGACCCGGCCGATCCGCTGCTGACGCAGATGCTTGCCTGCGCCAAGACCCTGATCGGCTTTCCAAGGCATCTCTCCCAGCACGTGGGCGGGTTCGTCATTACCCGCGGAAGGCTCGACGAGGTGGTGCCGATCCAGAACGCGGCCATGGAAGATCGGACGGTGATCGAATGGGACAAGGACGATCTGGATTCGCTCGGCATCCTGAAGATCGACATCCTGGCGCTCGGCATGCTGTCGGCGATCCGCAAGGTGCTGGAGATGCTGCGTGCCGAGTATGACGTCGATTATTCCATCGCCAGTATTCCGGCGGAGGAACCGGAAGTCTACGACATGCTGTGCCGGGCCGATTCCATCGGTGTCTTCCAGGTGGAAAGCCGGGCGCAGATGACCATGCTGCCCCGGCTTTGCCCAAAGTCCTTCTACGATCTCGTCATCGAGGTGGCGATCGTGCGTCCCGGCCCGATCCAGGGCGACATGGTTCATCCCTATCTGCGCCGCCGGCAAGGACTGGAGCAGGTCAGCTATCCGTCAAAGGCGCTGGAGGCGGTGCTCGGCAAGACCATGGGCGTGCCGCTCTTCCAGGAACAGGCAATGAAGATCGCCATTGTCGCGGCGGGCTTCACTCCCGGCGAGGCGGACAAGTTGCGCCGGGCGATGGCGACCTTCCGCCGGGTCGGCACCATCGGCACCTTCCAGACCAAGATGATCGAGGGCATGGTGCAAAACGGCTATGAGCGGGACTTCGCCGAGCGCTGCTTCCGCCAGATCGAGGGCTTCGGCGAATACGGCTTCCCCGAAAGCCATGCGGCCAGTTTCGCCCTGCTGGTCTATGCGTCGGCCTGGATCAAGGCCCATTATCCGGATGTGTTCTGTGCCGCCCTTCTGAACTCCCAGCCCATGGGCTTCTATGCCCCGGCCCAGCTGGTGCGCGACGCGCGCGAGCACGGGGTGGAGGTGCGCGAGGCGGACGTCAACCTGTCCGGCTGGGATGCGATGCTGGAGCCGGGCATGGAAGCCGCAAAACATCTCCACCGTCGGCACGGCGAGATGAAGGACGTGGTGCGGTCGACCAAAGCCGTGCGGCTCGGACTGCGCATGGTGAAGGGCCTGCGGGAAGAGGATGTGAAAACGATCATCGCCCTGCGCGGGCAGGGCTACGATTCGATCCGCGATCTCTGGCTGCGAACCGGGCCTGTGCCGGCAGGTGATCATGCGTCTGGCGGAGGCGGATGCCTTCCGCTCGCTCGGGCTCGATCGGCGCACGGCGCTGTGGGCAGCGCAGGGACTGGAAAAGGGTGCCTTGCGCGATCGCCTGCCGCTGTTCGACACGGCCCCGCCTTGCCGATCTCAGGCGGGAACCGGATGCGGACCTGCCGCCGATGCTGCCCCGGCGCCCATGTGATGGCCGATTACCGTGCCTTAAGCCTGTCCCTGAAAGCGCACCCGGTTTCCTTCGTGCGCGGTGCCCTGTCGGAGATGCGGGTGCTGCCCTGCCGGGATCTGGACCGGATCCGCTCGGGCCGGCAGGTGACGGTGGCTGGTCTCGTTCTGGTGCGCCAGCGTCCGGGCTCTGCCAAGGGCGTCATCTTCCTCACGCTGGAGGACGAAGGAGGTGTCGCCAATATCATCGTCTGGCCGAAGGCTTTCGAGAAATACCGGCCGCTGATCATGGGTGCGCGGTTCTTGAAGGTGACCGGCAGGCTGCAGTCGGAATCCGGTGTCATCCATGTGGTCGCGGATCATGTGGAGGACGCAACGCCCTTGCTTGCCCGCCTGTCGGACATGAGCCTGGAGAATGCCGGCCTTGCCCGCGCGGACGAGGTCAGGCGCCCGGTGATCGAACTGTCGGAAAAGATCAAACCGGCCAGCCGCCTGGCCCAGCTCGTCCGCGAGGTGCCGGAACTCCGGCAGGATCTGGAGCCCCAGGTGCCGAAGCAGACCCTGAAGGCCCTGCCGGGCGGGCGGAATTTTCATTGATCGTTGACACACTACCAACCTTGGATTCTAAATAAAAAAATGAAAGCTAAAGACACATTAATCGGCGTCGGCCTGTATAGCTTTGCAGAAGCAGCGAGGTTGCTTGGTATAAATCCAAGTAAATTAAATCGTTGGCTAAAGGGTTATAATTTCAAAGGAATATCATATCAGCCGCTATGGGACGCGGAGGTTGTTCTAGATGATGGTGATAAGTTTTTAGGTTTCAGGGATCTTATTGAATTAAAAGTTGCTATTGAATTTGTAAAACTCGGCGTTTCAGCGAATAAAATCCGCAGAGCTATCGAGCTGTCTAGAGAATTATTCCAGGAATCTTATCCTCTTACGGCAGATAAATTTAAGACAGACGGGAAAAATATCTTTATCAAGATAATGGAAGAAAATGACGGCGGAAAAATTGAAGAAAGAATTATAAATACATTTAAACGACAGTATGAGTTTTCCAGAATAATTGATCGCTCGCTTCAATGGGTAGATTTTGATGAGAATCGTATTCCAACTCAATGGTGGCCACTAGGGAAAAACAAAAATATTCTTGTTGATCCTGGGAGGGCTTTTGGTCAGCCTATTGAAAAGGAAAGTGGTGTTCCAACTGCAATTCTTGCCCAAGCGGCGAATGATGTCGGAATAAAGTCAGCAGCAGAAATTTATGACGTAAGCAATGAGGCAATTAAAAGGGCATTAGAATTTGAGAAAAATCTTGATGAAAAGATTGCTGCGTGAATGTCTTTTTTGACAATTGTACGTCACCGATCCTAGCGACTGCGCTTGATGGATTTATAAAAAATTATGGGCACAGGGCCCTCCATATTCGTTCGGTATCTGATTTAAAGTTGGGAAGATCTACTCCTGATATCGAGTGGCTCAAATATCTTAGTGAAAGTAAAGAATTTTGGATATTTGTTACTGGTGACAAACGCATAAGAAAGAATAAGGCCGAAAGAGAAGCCCTCCGTTCGGTGAAGCTACATGGATTTATATTGGCGCCTTCATTCCAAAAAACGCCAATGAACCAAGTTGTTTCAAATTTAATTTGGAAATGGCCCGAAATAGAGAAGCTTGTCGAAATTACTGCCCCACCAGCAATTTTTGATATTCCCACCCAACGTGGCGCTAAACTCAAGCCACTTCCGTTATAAGCAAGTCATCCTAGATCGATCCGGCCTCGACCATGTAGTTGTTGGCCGTGCACATGGCCGCGTCGTCGGAGGCCAGGAACAGGACCATGCGGGCCAGGTAAACCGGTTCGATCAGGTCCGGCAGGCACTGGCTCTCGCGTTGCCGGTCCAGCTTCTCCGGCGTGGACCACAGCTCCTTCTGGCGGTCTGTCATGACCCAGCCGGGCACCACCGTGTTCACCCGGATGCGATGCCGGCCGAGATCGCGGGCGAAGGAGCGGGTCATGCCGTGCACGGCAGCCTTGGCCGTGGTGTAGACGGGCATGCCGCCGACCGCCTCGAACCAGGAATTGGAACCGAAGTTGATGATCGAGCCCTTGCCGGCGGCGATCATGCCCGGTGCGACCGCCTGGATGGCAAAGAACATGTGGCGCAGGTTGGTCGCGATCCGCTCGTCGTAATAGTCCGGCGTCACGTCCTCCCAGCCATGACGATCATCGCGGGCGGCGTTGTTGACCAGCACTTCCGCAGGTCCGATCGCGGCCTCAAGCCCGGCAAAGGCCGCTTTCAGCGCATCGATGTCGCGCAGGTCGCAGGCGGTAAAATGAACATTGCCGCCAAGCTCTTCGGCCAGAGCCGCACCGTTTGTCTCATCCAGATCGACAAAGCCCACCTTCGAGCCCTGGTCGGCGAAGGCCCGGACGATCTCCGCGCCGATACCCGACGCGCCGCCGGTCACGAAGACGCTGCAGTTTTCCAGGCTTGGATATCGGGCGAATTGCATGGCTTTCCTCCTTCTTTGTCAGAGCCGTCTTCCGGCGATTCAATTTTCCGGCAGGGCCTCAACGTAATACCAGCGTCCTGCCTTCTTGCGGAAGCGGCTGAGTTCGCGGTGGGTATGGAGCTTGCCGCCGGCGAGGAATTTCGCCTCAAACAGAACCGTGCCGTCCCGGTCCTGCGCTGTCCCTTTGTCCGTCTTCAAAACGGTCAACCCGGTCCAGTGGTTCTCCGCGGCCCATCGGGCAGTGCCTGCAAAATCGAAACTTGCCTGGTGCTTCGGCCAGAGCGTCTCCTTCAGATAGTCGATCTGCTGGCGCACATAGGCGGAATAGCGCGAGCGCATCAGCGCTTCGGCCGTTTCGGGAACACGCTCTCCGGAGAGATAGGGACCGCAGCACTCGGACAGGGCCCGGCCGGAGCCGCAGGGACAGCTTGTTTCACTCATCGGGGCTCTGTTTCCTAAAGCAATGCCTTGTCCTATCACCGGCACTCGGGCAAGGCTATGGTCAGGGACAGCGTCCCGGAAACCGAAACCCATTGCTTTGTGGAAGAGACCCTTGATCCGGCTGGCCACGTTCAACATCGAATCCTTCGGCGACGACAAGTTCAGACCGGAGCGGCTGGAACAGAGGATTGCCGTGTTGCGCCCGAAGCTTCTGGAACTGGAGGCCGACATCCTCTGCCTGCAGGAGGTCAATGCGCAACGACTACCCGGCGAAAACGAACGGAAATTCCTGGCCCTCGACGCCCTCCTGGCCGGGACCCCTTACGAGAGTTTTCACGCGGCTGCCACGACACGGTCCGATGCCCCGTCCCCGGGCGACCGGCATAATCTGGTAGTGGTGAGCCGGTTTCCCGTTCTGGACAGCCAGATCCACCACGAGGCCGCCATGCATGTGCCGCTGTGGCAGCCGGATCATGCCAGCCCGGCGGTGGAGGCGCCGGTGCCGCTCGGCTTCGACCGCCCGGTCCTGGAACTGCAGCTTGATATCGGTCTGGAGCAACCGCTTCACCTGTTTGTGGTTCACCTGCGCGCACCCATCGCGGCCCCGATCCCGGGGGGCAAGACCGCGCCTAAGGTCTGGAAGAACGTTCCCGTGTGGGCGGAGGGCTATTTCCTGGCGTCCATGAAGCGGGCGGTGCAGGCGCTCGATCTGCGGGTGAAAATTGACGCTCTTTTCGACCGCCATCCCGAGCCGCTGATCGCGGTTGCCGGGGATTTTAACGCCACGGAGGATTCGACCGCGCTGCGCTTGTTGCTGGCCGATCCGGACGACACCGGCAACCCGGACCTGGCAGGCCGCCAGTTGCATCAGCTCGACGCGGCCTTGCCGCCGGCGCTGCGCCGGACCGTCCTTCACAAGGGGCGGGGGCAGGCGCTGGATCACATTCTGGCAAGTCCCGCACTTTTCAGCCGGATGCGGGATATCGAGGTCTTCAATGACGATCTGGCAGACGAGGTTCTGGACGAGGGAACGTCCGCGGAAGACGGGTCGTTTCATGCCCCGGTTCGGGCGAGTTTCGATTTCTAGTGTCTATTCGGCCAGCGAGCTGATGTAGCGCGCGATGTCCGCGATTTCGCCGTTGGACAGGGTCATGTTCGGCATCTTCGGGTGCGGGTCGGCGAGGAAGGTTTTCAACCCATCTTCACTGAAGCCCGGATCTCTGGCGATGTCGAAGAAACTCGGCAGGGACGCGCCGCTGACAGTGTCCTGATCGTTGGAGACAAGGTGGCAGGTCGAACACCATTGAAGGGCAAGCTCCTTGCCGTGGCCTGCGTTGGCCGCAAGGCCCGGGCTGACGGCCGCGGCGGTGATGAGGGCTGCAAATCCGGTACGTTTGAGCGTGTTCCAGCCTGTCAAAGCAAACTCTCCCTCGTTGCTGTTCGAACGGCGTCCTGCGGATGGGTTCAGGCAGACTATGCCATTCGCACCTGATCAGCCACCTTGTTTCAGGTCAAGGTCCCCTGAATTGATTGTGTAAAACGGGGCCCGCACCCCGAGAAAAGGGACCACGTAACAATCACCCGTCTGCCGCCATCATCGGCCCGGTCAATAAAATAGGCGGTCTGAGGGCATGGCGCCGGTCACCGAAACATCCGATCGGCAGACCCTGGAAGTCGGCGTTCACAAACCCGCGCCAACCAATTCGGCTCGCAGTTCAGGGTTTCCCGTCCGGTTTCCGAGCCAGATGGAAAAGAAGTGCTTGGTGAAGGCTGCATCGGAAATCGTGCCTATTTTCCGGTTGCCAAGATAAAAGGCGGCGTTGCCGGATGACGTCCTGACGCCGGTGATGGACTGACCTGCGGAAACGTTCGGAAAGATCGTTTCCATCTGCCGGGACCATATTGCCAATTGCCCCTCCGACGCACCGATCTTGCGCATCTCATCGGCAGATCTCTTGGCAATGGCACTGCCTTTGAAGTTGCGCAGATAGGTCAGTTTCAAGGCGAACGGCTGTGTCGGCGAGTAGGTTCCATCTGGAGCGTACAGCTCGGCATCAAAAATCTTGAATCCCAGAAAGGTGAGGCGTCCCTTGCCGACCAGGCTCGCCGAGGGCACGGAGTTTGCCGCCGCGCCAAGATCCGCCCGTGCCGAAACCAGGCTCGGCGGAGACATCAAGGCGACCGATATAATGGCTGCGACGAGCAGACATCGAAAATTCCAATGACCTGAGTGGCGTTTTTGCATCGAACCCTCCTGTGAACGTACAGGAGATACGCAGAAACACAGAGGTCGGATTGCCGGCATGCCGTTTAGGAAGCGTGTGACTGTGGCAACCGCGGCGCTTTTGGAAGTCTGCGGGGGCTGAGATTCAATGACCCAAAAACAACAAAAGCCGCGGTGATCCGCGGCTTTTGTTTTGAAATTTGGAGCGGGCGAAGGGATTCGAACCCTCGACCCCAACCTTGGCAAGAATTTCAAGGGCCTACACCAATCAAAGGGGTAAGCTTGATGCCATCGAAACGACAACTCAAATCCGGTAAGTGGAATATTCAAGTCAGGGTGAAGGGTCACAGGCCATTGTCCCAGACCTTCGACACAGAGGAACAGGCGGACCTTTGGGCTTCCCGAATCGAGAAGGAACTGAAGGGAAATGAGGGACTGCGTCCCACGTGGCGTGAGATGGGCCTCCTCTATTGTGATCTGGTGCTTACCGGTAAGCCGTCCCGACATTTGAAGGTAGGACGGGTGAACCTGATAGGGCGTCATCCTCCGATGGACAAACCCTATGACCAAATCACCGTGGCAGACATCAACGCCTTCAAGCTGGAACGCTTGGAGCAGGCAGGCCCATCCACTGTTCATGACGATCTCGTATTCATCAGGCGCGTGTATCGCTGGATTGACCGTGAAGCCCGATCAAAGGGGAACGACCCCGTGACCAATCCGGCTGAGTTCGTAACGATCCCGAAACCCAGACCACCGAGATCGCGGGTCATATCTCCAGAAGAATTGAAACAGCTACTTGAGGCGTTGTCTCCTGAGATGCGCCCCGTCGTGGAACTGGCTTACGAGACAGCCATGCGCCGATCCGAAATCACCAAATTGCGGGTCAAAGATATTCACCTGTCAGAACGGATTCTGGACGTCATAGACGGCAAGGAAGGGGACAGGAGTGTCCCGCTATCCAAGCGAGCCTGTCAGCTTCTGGGAGAGGGGTTGAGCGGCTTGACGCACTCAGATGCCAGGCTGTTTCCTTTTGCTCCTCACAGCGTTACGCAGGCGGTTCGGAGGGCAAGAAAGAAGGTAGGGCTTGACGACGATGTCAGGCTGCATCAGCTTCGGCATACACGCTGCACGATTGCAGCCAAGAAGGGCTTTAATCTAGCTCAGATCATGGTGGTAACGGGACACAAAGATGTTCGAAGCGTGCAGCGGTACACCCATCTGAATGCAAGGGATGTTGTTGACCTGTTGGACTGATCGGGGACGCTTGAAGTTCAAAGGCCCAAGTAGCGAATGAAAAATAAATATTTGTATTTATTAATAATTTCTGGAATTTGCATTGTTTCAGCCATTCTCTATGGACGGAGAATTGATGCAAGACTGGAGCCTTGCAACGAACATTGGATATCGGTGGAAATTTCAAACTATACCGTGTCGACTATAAGGGGAGTTAGGTTCGAACTCGAAGCGTGGAAGGGTGGGGTGACGCAGAATGTGCTTGGAAAAAGTCATCGATACATTCCTACTAAGATAGGGCCGTTTTCATCTGTTAGATGGTGCATTTACGACGAATACTTCGACTATGATTTGGCGTTAGGAGAAGGCAGGAAGCCAACGCTCAACGATCAAGGGTTTGTGGAGAGAAGCACCGCTATACGGATATTTGTGGAAGCAAATTGGTTCGAGGAAAGAAAGAAGGGGCTCGAATTGCACTTGCACAGTGCGCAGTTCAGGGATCTGGAGGAATGACTCCCAATGATCTCGACCGATTAAATTCTCTGAGAAAATATCGAGCCGCAATTCGAATATAGAGAACCCCTCATACCCCCGGGGGTGGGGTGTCTCTTTTCAGATATTCACAGTTTGTTCTCAATGCGTGCCAGAACTCGGTTGCGAATCCGGTTGCATCTCCTATCGTTAAGTCAGTCCTCATTAGAGGGGATAGAAAGGGGTTTCCTATTGGAAGCGTTTTTGAATTCCCCGACTTGCAACGGGCTAGGTGGCTCTAGCTCGTGAGTTCCCTGAGCGGGGGACTGAGGGATAGAACAAATAGGATGCCTGTTGGAGCCACCTATCAGGTTCGCGAAATCTGCGACCGACGACACTGAGATCGGGCTCATACCCGGCAACCTCAGCTCGAAGGTAGGTGTCGCAAGCCCAGCGAATAAGTTTGAGAAGGCGATTGGGAACTCAGAAAGGAGCTAGGCCCACTTGCTCAGGACCCGTGCATTGCGCGGCAAATCGGAGCAAGCGGATAACCGAATTCCCAAACAGCGAGGGTCGCCTTCATCCCATCTTCGGCTACACACAATCATTCATTTAATTATACCCTTATGAATGAAAGCTGTTGCCCATTCACTTCTGTTCATTTATTCTGATGTTCACGCACTTATAGATAAAGTGAATATCACGGTCGTAGCAGGTGAATTGAAAGGGGTAACGTCATGTCCAATGTAAGTGAATGGCTCCTTGTTGGAGGCATGCTCTACCTGGTCTTCCAAATGTATGGGCTCAGGAAGCAGGTAAACGCTATTGGAGAGAGTGTCTGGCAAATCAAAGACAAGCTGGAAGGGGAGAATGACTGATGGCTATCGTTGGATATGCCCGCGTTAGCTCTACTGGACAGAGTTTGGATGTGCAGCTGGAGAAACTTGAGAACGCCGGGTGCGAAAAGATTTATCAGGAAAAACGTTCGGGTACGGACGCTAATAGACCTGAACTGAAGGCAGCCTTGGATTATGTGCGCGAAGGGGATGTGTTCATCTTCACCAAGATAGACCGGCTTGCGCGGTCCACGCTCGATTTCGCAAACATCATGGACCTCCTCGAAAGGAAGGGTGTCGCTGTTCGCATCCTTGATCAGCATATTGATACGGGGACGCCTGCCGGAAAACTTATGCTGACTATGCTTTCGGCTGTAGCTGAGTTTGAGAACGCCATCCGCAAAGAACGCCAGATGGAGGGCATTGCAAAGGCCAAGGCTCAAGGGAAGGTATTTGGCCGGAAGCCCTTGAGTGACGATACCAAGGACGAAATCAGAAAACTAAGAGCCGGTGGAATGTCGTTCAACAACATAGCCAAGACCCTGAATGTAAGCGTTGGGGCGGTTCACAAGACCGCCAAGGCGGACTAGCCGAGAATCTTTTTTTCGACTCTTCAGTCACAAAATACCTCGTTTCGCAGTATATATAGATATACCGCTTTTTAGGCGGGATTTTCCTAGGGGGATGGGTCACGGCCAAGCATGGCGAAAAACCATCTCTCTTCTTTTTGATCTGCACTGTCTAGCTGCGGCTGGACAGCAATTCACCAAGACATTTCAGAACCAAGACCCGGCACATGTCCGGGCGCAATTTTTATTGGAGATTTCAATGCCGAGTTATTCGGAACACACAATGCTGACCGCTGAAGCGGTCGGGCGAATATTGGATTGCCGCGTCACTCAGACGGGGCCGACGATGTATATCGAGGCTCAGCCGGGATCGGGAAAAACCACTGGTGCACTCCTTTGGATCATCGCGCAAATCGTCAGGAACACAGGGGTACGGGTGCTGTATGGGGTCCCTACCGTGGCGCTTTTGGAGCAGGTGCGGAAGAGCCTGTTCGAATTGCTCGACGAGCATTCAGACGATTGGGCGAATCCCGAAGAACATATCGGCTGGTGGAGCACTGAGCACGACAAGCTGAGAAAGGACGACAACGGTATCGACCGTACTGTCGTAATCGCGGACGACCATTATACGTTCCGGCCTGATGCCGAATGCAGGCAAGTGGTGATCATGACGCACAACGCCATCAGGAAGCTGAAGCGAGATAGTATCGAACGGATCAATCCCGATATCGTGATCATGGATGAGGACCCCAAGCCCGACACGATCAAGGAACTGAATATCGAGCAGCTTTCCAGAATGCTGAAGGCGTGTGATCCGAAACAGGAGGAGCTGTGCTCCGTCCTGGCGGATGCAATTGGCTGGATGCTTGAGAGTACGGGGAAGAAGTTTGAGCTGATCGAGGAGGCGTCATGGATTGATCGCTATCTGGCGATTTACGAACCGGCTTCGAAACTGACCGGATCTCAGGACCACAAGCATCTGGCGTGGATTTGCAATCGGATCAAGAAGGGTTGGGCCTTCTCCGAATATGCGGGAAAGAGCAAGACGCTGGTGGCGTACGATTACAACCTTCCGTTTGCCGACCGGATGGTGATTGTTTCGGCAACGGGAAGCTTAGAAGGTGCACAGTTTGCCAATCCCGAGACGGTGCGGTTCATGGAAAAACAGACGTTCGTCCCAGTGGATTATTCAAACGTCACTGTGGTGCATGTCTCCCTTCCGAAGTTCATGACGATCAACCGAGGTATCCAAAAACCGGACTCGGTGACTGTGTGGAGCTTCGTTGATGTGATCAGGGCTTTGGAGGCGGATGCAAAGGAGCGGGGCTTTAAGACGCCATTCTATTGCACGCACAAGGACGCGGAAGAGAAATACAAGGGGGTTGAGGGAACTCGTGAAGACCCAATCGGCCCGTTTTACAGAGACCGTCAGCAGACTTGGTCCTATTGGGGCAAGGACGTTGGCGTCAACACGTATCGGCATTGTGACTGCGCGATAGTGACAGGGCTATTCCTGCTTCCGCAAAGGGTGGGGATCTCCCATAAAAGAGCGCACCAGAAGCGCCCAATGGATATGGGATTTCTTGAGGGCCATCAGTATCTCACTTCGGCAGATATGAAATCCATTCAGGACGATATCGCAGCACGCCACATGTACCAGATGGCGGCCCGAACCTGTATTCGCGAAGTCGAGAACGGGAAAGCAAAGGCGGCCGTTATCTATCTGGTGAACGACGATGTTAACCGGTCGCGATCCATTGCCACCCGGTTTTTCCCGGACGCAAGATTTGAACAGTTAGCTGCTCGGGTTGATGCTGACGATATTTCCCTGATGAGTTCCTGGGATCGGTCGGTTAGGGAACGTTACAACAGGCAGAAGCCGGTCGATAAGGCCGCTCTAGTGCTGAGTGAATTGCGCGCGGAAAGGGTGATGCTGGATGATCCGGTGTTCCGGGAAAAGGGAGTTCGGTTTAATTCGAAGGCTGTTCAGGCATTGGCCCGAGACAGCACTCTCCTGAATGAAATGGGATGGGATTTCGTAAGAGGTAGGCGAGGAGGGGAGAAGCATCACTTCGCCAAACTGAACTAATCGATCTCGCAGATAGATAAATACTTATAATCGTCCCTATATTAATAATGTCATCTTTTAATAATGGGTCGATTTAAAATAATTATTGATATATTTATAATACTTATAATATATTTCTGCGTAAAATGAGAATCTATACGGTATAAGAACTAATTGGCGAAATCGATTTGTTAGGGGTGTTTTTTAGAAAGGAATATATTTGATTATTGATGACGTGACGGGATTGCCAGTCATCCTCAAGAATGACGAACTGGCGAAACGATTTGTAGCCCTGTTGAGGGCGAAAGGCGGTGAAGTGGTTTTGTCCCACCGCCAGATAGCCGACTACCTTGGGGTATCTCACGGGGCTATCGCAGGGCTGACAGCCCGTTTGAAGCGCCATTCCTACATTGACGTGTTGGAAACGACAGATCCCAAAGGGGTGCGTCTGTATCGCCTGACAGTAGATCAGCTGTTCTCGGAATACGATCGCCGGAAAGCCCAACTCAAGGAGGTTCCTGAGAGGGGTAGGCGCGAGCATGCATGAGCAGATCGAGAGGGAAATAGCGAAGCAGAGAGAACTGGACAAACGCGTCCGACAGGCTCGGGGTGCTCGCTATACCAGGAGTGCCGCCGTGAACAGCGATGGCACACCCACCAGATTTTACAAACGACATAAGTTTTTCCGGCGCCATTTCAGTGGCACCGCCGACAAATTCTAAGGATAAACGATTATGAGCAATGACATTTTGGGATATTTCCGTGCTGCCTCACAGGCGGCCAGAGAAGACGAGCAAGCTGCGCACGACGACGTGCTGAAAGGCTCTGCTGACAATACAGGACTGACCATCGAGGGGGCGTTTCAGGCGTCCAAGGACGTTGCCTATCAGCGTCTGGGCGTATCCACAGAGGGCTACCTGTCCCCTACGGAGGAACTCAAGGCCGCAATGGTCACCATTTACGGTGATGGGTCAGGCGCTTTCCGTCAGGATGAAGCGGGCAATATCACCCTCACGAAGAAGCCTTCCTTGATGACCGATACCGAGCGGACTAGTCTGATGAAAGCCATCAGATCCAATGTCCACTCCAAGTACGGAGTAGAGGGCTGAGGGTGACCGGGGATAAGCGCCTGTTTGATTTCAAGGCGGCCTATGTCCAGTCAGACAATTTATGGGATTTCGTCCAATCCCATTTCCCCGATTTCCAGCGTTGGCTTGCCTTCGAAGAAGAGAACAAGGAAGCCATTGACAAATGGGAAGAGGAGCGTCTTTTCCGCATCCTCGAATGCACGACCAGCGGACTGGTGACACAGGCAATGAAGGGGAATGCTGCTGCCGTCACTCATCTGCGTTCCATTCTGGGGATGAGCAGGCCAGTCGGAAGGCCCAAGGGCACACGAAACCTGTCTCCCGAGTATCAGGAAGCTATCCAGAGGCGGATCTTGGACGAGTATGAACAAGATGCGGTCAGGCTGGCCGACTTGAAAAATTAATTTCACACACGAACGGCTTCCATTGTCCTGCGGACATTTGTTCAACCGGTTGCCGTAGCTCAGGGGTAGAGCACGCATGCCAAAGCCTGCTTTGCGCACCTTGCCCGTTGGGAATTGTGAACGTCAGTGTGAACAGAGGGGTTTTTTGTGAACAGAAAAGGGCTTAGGATTTCTCCTAAGCCCTTCTGAAATTTGGAGCGGGCGAAGGGATTCGAACCCTCGACCCCAACCTTGGCAAGGTTGTGCTCTACCCCTGAGCTACACCCGCAATTTTGTCCGACCACGTCGCTTCATCAGCGCCGTCCGTCGGCGAGGTGCGCAGTATATGGACCAAGCCGAGACGGATTGCAACAGGCAAATTCAGAGAAATTTTTTGCGGCCTCCATTGTGGATCTTTTGTGGATGCTGCCACGCAATATCAAGGGAAATTGGGGCCTCCCGCCGTAAAGGCGTTCTTGAGGAGGACGGCGGTTCGGGTTAGACAGCGCAGAATATGAGTGAATTTTTTAGGGGACCCTGATGCCTGCCAGTCGCGACGACCTGATGGAATTTTTCGACAGCCTCGGGATCAAGGTCACCACCATGGACCACGAGCCCGTCTTCACTGTGGCGGAATCCGGCGATCTGCATGACCGGATTGCCGGCGGGCACACCAAGAACCTGTTCCTGAAGGACAAGAAGGGCCGGCTGTTTCTGGTGGTTGCGCTGCATGACGCCACGATCGACCTGAAGAAGATCCATCATCTGATCGGGGCCCAGGGGCGGGTCTCCTTCGGCAATGCGGATCTCCTGATGGAGGTTCTGGGTGTCACACCGGGGTCGGTGACGCCCTTTACCCTGATCAACGACCGGGAGGCGCAGCGGGTCACGCCGGTTTTCGACGCGGCGATGATGCAACACGACATCCTGAATTTTCATCCGCTGTCCAACGACGCGACGACAACGATTTCCCGCGACGATCTGCTGGTTTTCGCAAAGGGCTGCGGCCACGAACCGCAGGTACTGGCGGTCAGCGAGGAAGCGCAATCGGCGGGTTTGTAATTCAAGCCTGACAGGGCCATGTTAGGGACAACTTGCGGGGTGTGCGGGACGATGTGTCCGCACGTCGCGCATCGGCGGACAAAAGCCTGAAAAACTGAGGCATAGACAATGAACACTGGCAATTATTCCGTGGGCGGCCAATTCGGCGGCAGTTTCGGCGGAGGCATGAGCGGAAGCTTCGGCGGCAATGGCGGCGGTGGTGGTCATGGCGGTGGCACAGGAGATGCCGGCGGCGACCTGATCAAGGAGGTCACCACCCAGAGCTTCATGCAGGACGTGATCGAGGCTTCCAAGACCCAGCCCGTGCTGGTCGACTTCTGGGCGCCGTGGTGCGGTCCGTGCCGCCAGCTGACGCCGGTGATCGAAGCGGCGGTGACGGCGGCCCGGGGCGCAGTCAAGCTTGCCAAGATGAATATCGACGAGCATCCGGAAGTGGCCGGCCAGATGGGCATCCAGTCGATCCCGGCCGTGATTGCCTTCAAGGACGGACAGCCGGTCGACGGTTTCATGGGCGCCCAGTCGGAAAGCCAGGTGAAGGCGTTCATCGAGAAGCTCGGCGGCGCGGCCCCGGTCAGCCAGGCGGACCAGTTCCTGGAGCAAGCCGAGGCTCTGCTGGAAGCCAAGGATTTCGGACAGGCGGCACAGTTCTTCGGCGCCGCGATGCAGGCGGAGCCGGACAATGTCCGTGCCATTTCCGGACTGGCGCAGTGCTATCTCAGCGTGAACGAGGTCGAGCGCGCCAAACAGGCGCTGGAGATGGTGCCGGCCGAAAAACATGGCGATGCCGCCTATGTGGCGGCCAAGGCTGCTCTGGACCTGGCCGAACAGGCGGAAGCGCTCGGCGACCTTTCGGAGTTCGAGCAACGTATCGCCAAGGACCCGCTCGATCATCAGGCCCGTTTCGATCTGGCGCTTGGCCTGAACGGGAATGGCGACAGGACCGGCGCCGTCGATCAGCTGATCGAGATCGTCCGCCGCGACCGCGAGTGGAACGAGGACGGGGCCCGCGTGCAGCTGCTGCAGTTTTTCGAGGCCTGGGGACCCAAGGAACCGGCGACCAATTACGGGCGGCGCAAGCTGTCGGCCGTTCTGTTTTCTTGACCTCAAGCCGGGCAGCAACAGATATCCATGAAGGGACGGGCGCGATCTTGTTGCGCCGGACACGATAACCTGGAAGGCTTGATGTGATGCAGGCGGGAAATGCGATCTATGAGACCATTGCGGATTTGCCGCCGGTTCTGCCCGTGTTTCCGTTGTCCGGCGCGCTGCTCCTGCCGCGCACCCAGCTGCCGCTGAATATCTTCGAGCCGCGTTACATCGATATGGTCGATGCGGCGCTTGCCGGAAACCGGCTGATCGGCATGGTGCAGCCTTCGCCCGATCTGTTCCAGACGGACCCGGACCATCCGGTTCTTGCTCCGGTCGGCTGTGTCGGCCGGCTGACGAGCTTTCAGGAATCGGGTGACGGGCGCTATCTCATCACCCTGCAGGGGGTCACCCGGTTCGCTCTTGGCCGGGAACTCGACACGATCACGTCGTTCCGGCAGGTGGAATGCGACTTTGCCGCCTTCTCCCATGACCTGACCACCGGTGTCGGCGAGGAGGATGTGGACCGGCACGGCCTGTTGAAGGTGCTCCGCGATTACCTCGATGCGAACAACCTGGAAGCGGACTGGCAGAGCGTTTCGGAGGCGGAAACGGAAGTGCTCGTCAACGCGCTTTGCATGATGTGCCCTTACGGGGCGCAGGAAAAACAGGCGCTTCTGGAGGCCCGGGATCTGAAGACGCGGGCGGAGACCCTGATCGCCATCACCGAGATGGATCTCGCCAAGACGAACAACGGCGGCGACGGCGGTACGACCCTGCAGTAGGGCTACGGCTTCGGGAGTGAACCATGAACGAACAGACTGAACGCAAGGTCGACCGCAAGCTCCTGGAACTGCTGGTCTGCCCGGTCACGAAAACCACGCTGGAATATGACGAGGCCAACCAGGAACTGATTTCCCGGGCCGCGAAGCTTGCCTATCCGATCCGCAACGGCATTCCGATCATGTTGGCGGAAGAAGCCCGACACCTGGAAGGCTAACGGGGGAAGGCTGACAGGGGAAGGCTGGGAGGGGAAGGCTGGGAGGGAAGGACTGGCAGGTGGAAAGCCGGCGGTGCCGCCGGTCTTGCCGTTATTCCGAGCAGATTTCGCCAAGAACGGCACTGAGCCGGTCTCCGTCGCCGGTCAGTCGCAACGTCTTGATCCGAGAGGTCGAGCCGCTTTCCAGATCGATAGCCGATTTCGGCAGGCCGACAGCCTTGGCGATCAGCTTGATCAGCGCCGCGTTCGCGGCGCCTTTTTCGGGAACCGCCCGGACACGGGCCTTCAGCACACAGCGCCCATCAGCGAGACGGTCGATGCCGTCAATCCCGTCCTTCGACGATTTCGGCGTCAGGCGGATATCGACCAGAAGGCCGTCGCCTGCGTGTCGCCAGGCCAGGGCGGACATCCGTCTGCCGTGCAATAGCCTCAGGGGACGTTGTAGTAGATGTATTTGATGATGATGCTCTGGATCAGGAAGATGCCGAGCAGCAGGACGATCGGGGATATGTCGACGCCGCCGAGGTTCGGCATGAAACGGCGGATGGGACGAAGCGCAGGTTCGGTCAGGTTATAAAGCACTTGGCCGATCATTGCGACGACCTGGTTGCTGGAATTGACAATGTTGAATGCATAGAGCCAGGAAAAGATCGCGCTGGCGATAATCACATAGATGTAGAGGTTCAGCGCCAGGAGAACCACGTCGAGAATTGCCTGCATCAGTTTTTATCCATTGCCAATTTGGGGCCAATTTGGGGCCAATTTGGGTTCGTCTCGCTGCCTCATGTAGCTTTCCCGTGCTGTTCCTGCAAGCCACAGTGTGCCCGGCAGGGGTCTGGGGAACGGCCCTAACCGCTTTCACCGTAATTACCGGTGCGCAAATGCAACAGATCGCGACAATCGGTTCAGCCATATACCGCCGGTAATCTTTTTCTGTGCTAATGTCCCGTCAAATTCGAACACAGTCCTCGGGATTCCAGATGACCACTCATTTCGCACGCTGCCTTATGGGCGCAACCGCCCTTACAGCATTCATTGTTCCGGCCCAGGCGCAGGATGCCTATCCGGCGGCTGAGAAGCCGGTGCGTCAATACGTGATGGACCTCGGCATCGGCGGCATGGTGCAGCCCCGTTACGAAGGTGCGGATTCCTATCTGATCTATCCGTTCCCGATCATTTCCGTGTCGAATTTCTACTTCCCGGGCCTCGGCCAGATTGCCGACGGAAAGAAAAGGAGCGGCTTCTTCGTCTATCCGTCGTTCAACTTTATCGGCGAACGCAAGGCCAGCGACAGTGCGGACCTGACCGGGACCAACACCGTCAACTGGGCGCTCGAGCTTGGGCTGGGCGGCGGGTTCCGGACCGATCATTTCCGGGCCTTTGCCGAGTTGCGTCAGGGCATCAACGGCCATCACGGCCAGGTGGGCCAGCTTGGCGCGGATGCGATCTTCTATCCCATGGATAAGGTCGAATGGAGCATCGGTCCGCGTACCAGTTTCGCTACCAGCGATTACATGGACACCTATTTCGGTGTGACCGCTGCGGAAGCGGCCGCAAGCGGCGGACGCCTGACGGCCTATAATCCCAGCGCAGGGTTCAAATCCGTCGGGCTTGCTACCCGCGTCAGCTACAGCGTCACCGACGATGTCCGGCTGCATCTGCAGGGTGGCTACGATCGTCTGGTCGGGGATGCGGCCGACAGCCCGATCGCCAAGGCGGGCGACAAGAACCAGTTCAGTGTCGGCCTGGGCGCGACTTACCGGTTTTCGTTCGATCTGTTCAACTAAGGTCTGAACGTTTCAGCCTTTAAGAAAGCGCGGCACTGTGAGCCGCGCTTTTTTGTTTGAGGCGCCTGATCAGGAACAGGGCTGCAGGGTAATTCCCTTCGGCAGCTTTGTGTTTTCATCGCCGCAGGCCCCGATAATGCGTGCCGGGTCGAGACCCTCGACGCCAGTCAGATCGGCGCCAGGAAGACGCGTGTGACGCAAGAGGGCGTCGGACAGATCAGCGTCCTTCAGGTTCGCGCCTGTCAGATCCGCGCTGGAAAGTCGAACGCCGCTCAAGTCGGCGCCTTCGAACGAGGTGCCAATGCCCTTGATCCGGTCCAGATCGGAGTGTTTCAGGCGAGCACCGGAGAAGTCCGCGCCGGACAGGTCGCTCCGCTCCAGGTCGACGACATCCATCTTCGCGCCCTTGAAGCTTGCGTTCGCGGCGTTGACCCGGATCAGGGTGCTGTCCCGCAGGTCCGTGTTGGAGAGATCCGCACTATCCAGGTTCGTTTCGTTGAGGTCGGTGTTTCTAAGGTCCGCACCCTTGAAGTTGGCGCGGGGAAGATTTGCCTTTTCCAGGTCGGCACCGCGCATTGACGCTCCGGTGAAATCGGCGGACGACAATTCCGCGCGCTCGGCTTCCGTCCGGCGCAGGTCGGCCTCCCGGAAAGAGCTGTTCGGCAGGACGGCGCCCTTCATGTCGGCTTCGCGCAAAATGGCTCCGTCGAAATTCGCGCCATCGGTATTCAGTTCCCGGAGTTCGCCAAGCCGAAGATCGCATTTCTTGCAGCCCTTGTCGGCATTGATCTTGTCGATGTCCTGCGCGGATGCGGGCACGGCCGCCATGGCCATGACGCCGATGACTGCGGCGGAAAGAAGTCCGGAGATATGCCTTAACGAATGTGTGGATCGCATGTCGGTTCCCTGATCCTGCTATACCTCAATCACATAGGTCGTCCCTGTGGCACCTTAAAGGCATGCCGGCTGAGATTGCCAGACTAATCCCAACGACAGGGATTTATCGGCCTTCGCTGTTGTTTACGTTAAGATGAGGTATCCAGGGAAGTGCCTCCAGGCTGTTGATAGAAAAGCAAGGCTATTCGTGTTATCTGTTGCCGGTTCTCATGATGGGGGTAAGTAATGCGTTTTTTCAAAGCCCTTTTGGTGTCTTGTTTTGTTTTTACGATGTGGTGCGCCGGATCCGGAGCGAATGCGGCGACTGTTGTCGCCAAAGTCGACTTGTCGGATCAGAAGATGCGGGTCTACATCAACGGTATTCCGCGGCACTCCTGGCCGGTCTCGACCGCCCGTCGCGGGTATCGCACGCCGGTCGGAACGTTTCGTCCCGGGCGCATGCATGTTCGGTATTTCTCGAAAAAATACCATAATTCGCCGATGCCCTATTCCGTCTTCTTTCTTGGCGGGTACGCCATCCACGGCACCACGGCCATAAAGAACCTAGGCCGGCCGGCCTCGCATGGCTGTATCCGGCTGCATCCCGACAATGCGGCGCGCCTGTTCTCGCTGATTACTGAAAACGGCAAGCAGAACACAAAGATCATCGTGACCCGGTAGGCCGAAGCCGTCAGGCATCATATTTTTGTGATTTTCCTGAAAAAGACGGAGGGAAGAAGCAGGCGGGGTCGCAGTTGCCTGCCTCTTCCATCCATTGTCGCTGACGACGCACAACCTGACAATCAGCGTGCCATTGCTATCGCAAATGCCTTGCCAATTGGTTTCTGCCCAGTCGGTCACAAGCCCTAGAGGCGTTATGGGCCATGCATCTCAAGATGTTGATTGTTTTAAGAAATAAGTAACGATGCCTGCCTCGCGAAATGCAAGGCAGGATGCGACCGGAACCTTAATGCGGCTTAACTTCCTGTGACAGGTCTGAGGTTAACCAGCCGGCCGAAGTGTCCGGAATGCGGTGCCCGATCTGTTGGAACGGCCGTTCTATTGGAATGGATTGCCGCCGCCGTCACTCCCGCCGTCACTCCCGCTGTTGCCGAACGGGTTGTCCGTGGGTTTGGAGTAGCGATTGCGCCAGTGTTTTGCGCAGTTGAACAGGGACGAAAGCATCTTGCTCGTCTGGTTGAGACTGAAGCGCATGGTCTGGTTCGCGGCAACGATCGTCAGCATGTTGCCCCTGCGGAATCGGTTGAACAGGCTGTCGTCGCCGGGAAGCTGGATCTTAACCTGGTTGGGGGCGATCGCCGTAGCCGTACCCTCATAGGTCTTGCCGCGGTCGAGCCGGTACTGCACCGGGTATGTGTCGCCTTCGGTGAGTTTCCAGCTATCGTTGGCCAGTCCCAGCGCCCAGGTCAGGTCGCGGTTTATGGCGAAAACCAGGGTGACCCCGCTTTTATAATTCGCCGATGCGGCGCAGTGGCTGAATTCGCCGGTCTGCGTATGGGTATAGGCGCCGCCGTTCCAGTTTCCGATTGTCAGCTCGGAGATTTGTTCAGCCTTGGCCGGCAGGGCTAACAGCAGACTTCCCATGCACGCGGCAGCAATCGATCCGTACCACATGGCCGGCTCCTCCTTCCGTAGCGGTACTTTATAATGTGCCAGGAGTGCAGTTCTGACAATTTGGGGTAACACGCATAGGTAAGAGGGCCGGTTGCAGGCCTGAAACCGGACGGAACACCCCGCCCGGTCGATATGGGAGATGCCGGATTGCCGTTATTGAGCGGTCCAGCCGCCATCCATCGAGAGGATGCTGCCGGTGATGGCGGAGGCGGCCGGAGAGCACAGGAATACCGCAAAGCCGGCGACCTGATCCACGGTGATGAATTGCTTGGTCGGCTGCGCCTTGAGCAGGACCTCGCGCTTGACCTGGTCTTCCGTCATGTTGCGGGCCTTCATGGTGTCCGGGATCTGGGCTTCCACCAGGGGGGTCCAGACATAGCCCGGGCAGATCGCATTGACGGTGACGCCCTGTTCGGCGACTTCGAGTGCGACGGTCTTGGTGAGGCCGGCAATGCCGTGCTTGGCGGCCACATAGGCGGATTTATAAGGAGAGGCTACCAGCGCATGGGCGGAGGCGGTGTTGATGATCCGGCCCCAGCCGCGCTTCTTCATGCCCGGCACGGCCGCCCGGATGGCGTGGAACGCGGACGACAGGTTGATGGCGATGATGGCGTTCCACTTGTCGATCGGGAATTCGTCGACGGGGGCCACGTGCTGGATACCGGCGTTGTTCATCAGGACGTCGACGGACCCGAGTTCATTTTCGGCATTGGAAATCATGTTCGCGATTTCGTCCGGCTTGGTCATGTCGGCCGCCGAATAGATGCAGCGGACGCCGAAGTCCTTCTCGATGCCGGCACGCTCGGCTTCGATGGCATCCGCATCGCCGAAACCGTTGATCACCACATTGGCACCCTGTTCGGCAAACCCGCGGGCGCAGGCAAGTCCGATCCCGGAAGTGGAGCCGGTGACGACAGCGGTTTTCTTATCGAGCATTTTTACATCTCCTGATCAATCAAGCGGAAATTTGTCCGGTTTTCTGCACGCGGGCGGAAGGGGTCGGCGAAAGGGGCAGCTGAAATTGACGGGTTCTCCCGCACATCGAAATCTGCATCGTCGACACCGTCCACGCCATATTTCGTTATTTTGGTGAAGGGCACCTTGGAGCCGCCGCATCGTGAATTCGGTGACATTAACACAGACGGATTGCGGTGCAGCATCATGATTTTGTAACCGTGCGGAAGACCTTTCGGTTTCAGGATTTGCGAATGTGCCGGACCCGCTCCAGCGCCTTTGCCGCTTTTTCCCGGGCCTGAACCCGGCGTGAGTCCACGGTTTCGTAGTCCTTTTTGGTCAAGCCGAGCCGTGTGGCAAAGCGCTCGCGGATCAGCCCGTAGAAAGTGGCGTGGAGGCTGGCGAAGATCCAGACGCCGATCAGCGTCAGGCCGGTCGGAAACAGGGCCGAACGGATCTGGAGCATGACCGGGTCCGCGGGAAGAACGGCGTTGAACGCCTGCAGTGCCAGCATCCACAGCCCGATTAGGCACCCTGCCAGCAGGCTCATGACCAGAGCGGAAAAGGCCATTGCCCAACCGAGTCCGGACGTCGCCCGCCAGGATTCCTTCAAGGTGAGGGGGTCGTCGACGGCCGCGGCCGGCAGGATGACGGAAAATTTCTGGACGACCATCAGCGCGACGAAAGGTGCCGCGAACAGGAAAACCAGCCCGATTCCGCCCGTGACCGCAGCCAGCAGCGATGCAACGATGATGAGCGGGACGAGAGCAGCCATGCCGATCAGGGTCAGGAGGATCTGGTTCAGGATCACGTTGACGGTCCGCTTGCCGAAGCTGAGCGGGAAATCATGTGTGTCGATCAGAAGCCGCCGGACATAGGCGATGGCAATGGAAAAGCCGAGCAGGGCGTTTGCGAGCACCGCCAGAAGGCGAAGTCCGCCTTCGTCGGCAGCGGCCACCGGCTCGGTCATATAGGACACGGTCGAGAAACCGGCTGTCGGCGAAAGGGCGGCGCCGATCGAGAAATTCACTGCAAGCAGGACCAGGATATAGGCCCAGCCGGTCCTGGCCAGCGTGCCGATGTTGTGCTGGGCAAGCGACCATGTCCGTTCGAGTAGAGTAAGGAACACGGGCGGAAGTCTCCCATCGCAATCCAGCCTGATACCGAAGGAGATATAGCAACTTCAAGCCGGGTTTGAAGGTGTTTCCTGTGTTGCTGCGTTCTGCCGTTCCATCGCGATCCGGTAAGCGGCGGTGATCACTGAGATGCCCAGCACCGTCAGGATGATCTGCAGGAGCACGTTCAACAGGGCCAGCTTGATCATGATCAGAAGCGCCAGCAGGCCGCCGCTGCCGGCCAGGACCGACAGATACTGAAGAAGGATGGCGACAAGGATGAAGGGGAGAAAAAGCACGATGCCGGCGCCGATCATCGGCCAGCCCAGGCCATATCCAAGCTTGTAGGCTTCCTTCAGACCGATCGGACGTTCGACGGAGACTGCCGGCAGGACGAGATAGAGCCGCAGCAGATGCGGGGTGACGAAAACGGTGGCAATCAGGAACAGGATGACGATCATTACGGGTGACTGGATCACAGCGGAAAGCAGGGCCGCCGCGATGCTGATCGGTAGCAAGACGAGAAACGCCACAAGGGCGATCAGCAGCGTCTTCACGATGAAACGACCCTCGATCGCTCCGAGCTGCAAATGAATGAAACCCGGCCGTTCCCCAAGCAGGCCGAACCGATGCCACGCGACGGAGATCGACGCCGCAGCGACAATGCCGACGGCCATCATCAGAAGGCTCGCGAGCATCTGGGCGGGCGACACCTGCACGGGGTCTCCCGCTGCCGCGGTGGTTTCCCCGGGCATGCCGCCAACCATCGCCTGCACCAGAAGCAGCAGGACCGATTGCAACACAAACCAGGCGCCGCAGACCTTGAAGACCGTTTCCAGGTTGCCGAAAACGATTACGAAGGCGTCTCTGAGAATGCGTTGGAACACGTTGGCCTCTTGGTGCGATTCGATATACGGGTTGTTTTTATTGTCGTTTTTACCAGTTTAGCGGGAAGGGGCGATTTGTCATTAGGGTCAGGACCCATTAATCAGATTGGAATGGTATGAGCCGATTTGTTCGGGTACGAGGCGCAAGTTCGCAGGAAACCGTCCGGTTTTCCAGAACTTGCAACGCTGTAGCCGGGCAAATCGGCCATATCCCGAAGGGACGCCGAAACGGCTTCGATCTGCTGCGTCGAACCGCTCAACCGGGCAGGGAGCCCGCTTTTCGCGTCTCTCCTTGCAGATCTTTGCCGTTACGGCGCCATTTCAACCTGATTAATGGGTCCTGACCCTAGGCTTTGATATGCTCTGCCCATTGCCCTTTTGCCGGAGGAACACTAATCAATCGGTATGACTGCCCTGTCACGGAAAAAGACGGCAAACTGAATTGGCTGATCCCATGATCGACGATTTCGCAAAACCCCTGCCACGACGGGTATCGGTGCCTGTCCGGGTCGGCAATGTCACGGTCGGTGGAGATGCGCCCATCGTGGTGCAGTCCATGACCAATACGGATACGGCGGACGCGGATGCGACGGTTGCCCAGGTGGCGGCCCTTGCGCGCGCCGGATCGGAGCTCGTTCGCATCACCGTCGACCGGCCCGAAGCCGCGGCCCAGGTGGCCCGGATCAAGGAACGCCTCGACCGGATCGGCATCGACGTGCCGCTGGTCGGCGACTTCCACTATATCGGCCACAAGCTGCTTGCCGATTATCCGGAGTGCGCGGCCGCGCTCGACAAGTACCGGATCAATCCGGGCAACGTTGGCTTCAAGGCCAAGCGCGATACCCAGTTCTCGCAGATCATAGATCTGGCGTTGAAACACGACAAGGCGGTGCGCATCGGCGTCAACTGGGGCTCGCTCGACCAGGAGCTCCTGACCCGGCTGATGGACGAGAATGCGGGAAGCGACACCCCGGTTTCGGCTGCGGCGGTCATGCGCGAGGCGATCATCCAGTCCGGTCTTCTGTCCGCCGAGCGGGCCGAGGCGCTGGGCATGGGTCGGGACAAGATCATTCTTTCGGCCAAGGTCAGCCAGGTTCAGGACCTGATTGCCGTTTACGCCGACCTGGGCCGCCGCTGCGACTACGCGCTGCATCTGGGATTGACCGAGGCGGGCATGGGAACCAAGGGGATCGTGTCTTCCGCAGCCTCCATGGGGATCCTGCTGCAACAGGGCATCGGCGACACGATCCGCGTCTCTCTGACGCCGGAACCGGGCGGCGACCGGACCCGGGAGGTCCAGGTGGCCCAGGAGCTTCTCCAGGTCATGGGCTTCCGCGCCTTCGTGCCGGTGGTTGCGGCCTGCCCGGGCTGCGGCCGGACCACCTCGACCGTGTTCCAGGAGCTTGCCAGTGACATTCAGGAGCATATCCGCGCGTCGATGCCGGCCTGGCGGGAACAGTATCCGGGCGTGGAAAGCCTCAACGTGGCGGTCATGGGCTGCATCGTGAACGGGCCGGGAGAATCCAAGCATGCGGACATCGGCATTTCGCTTCCCGGCACCGGCGAAACCCCGTCCGCTCCGGTCTTTATCGACGGCGAGAAGGTGACCACCCTGCGCGGGGAAGGTATTGCCGACGAGTTCAAGCAGATGGTTCTCGACTACATCGAAAACCGCTATGGTCGTGGGGCCTCCCACGAATCTTCCGCCAAAAGCGCCTGACGAAAGAACCGGACATGACTATTCCTCAGGGCCAGCCGGCGGCGGCCAAGAAGCCTTTGCTCGTCATCACTTCCCAGGTTGTACGCGGCGGGATCAGCGGCCGCGGACTGGTCTTCTCCCTGGAGCGGCTCGGGCATTCCGTCTGGTTCCTGCCGACAATCCTGCTACCCTGGCATCCAGGTCAGGGCAAGGGTACGCGGATCACGCCGAACCCGACGGATTTTTCCGCAATCGTCGCCGATCTTGTGGCTTCGCCCAAGCTCGGCGAGATCGGCGGCATCCTGACCGGCTACCTCGGCCATCCGGAGCAGGCGGCGCCGATCGCGGAATTGGTGAAAGCGATCAAGCGCCATACGCCCGATGCGCCCTATGTCTGCGATCCCGTCATGGGAGACCGGACCGACGAGACGGACGGCAGTCTCTACGTGCCGCAGGCGACGGCGGAGGCCATCCGCGACACGCTGGTGCCACTGGCAGACATCGTTACGCCGAACTGTTTTGAGCTGTCCTGGCTGACCGGACGCGAGGTGAAGAGCGAGCTGCAGGCCCTGTCCGCAGCACGAACGCTCGGGTCTGAGCGGGTTCTGGTAACCTCCGCGCCAGCGCTTCGGCGCAATGCGATCGCAAATCTTCTGGCCGGCCCGCGCGGTGCCGTGGTTGCCGAGCATGCCATGGTGCCTGATGCGCCGCATGGTACCGGCGATCTGATCGCCGGGCTGTTCCTCTCGCGGCATCTCGACGGCCTGTCCGACGAGGATGCGCTGGTGCGTGCCGCCGGCTCCGCCTTCGAGCTGGTTGCCCGCAGCGTGAAGAAGGGGGCGGACGAACTGCTGTTCGCAGAAGAGCAGCAATCGCTCGGACGGCCGATGGCCCTCGTGTCGAGCCGCCGGATCCTGGAAACGCGAAGTCGTGCCTGAGCAAGGCGCCAATTGGGTCGCCGGCGTCGATGGCTGTAAGGCCGGCTGGGTCGCGGTCATTCGAAGGCTCGGCGAAGCGGCAGACGCTCGTCTGATGGTCTTTTCCTCCTTTTCGGAAGTCCTGGACTATTTCCCGGCGATTTCCATTATCGCCGTCGACATGCCGGGAGACGGCCATAGGCGCCGTCTCCCGGCATGGCGACGATCCGCTCGGCGACCTCGCGCTGGAACATCAGCGTCAGCGAGTCGTAGAAGGGCGGCCAGGGCTCGGCTTCCAGCCAGTTGACCAGCAATTGCGTGCCGACATTGTAAGGCAGGTTGGCGACGATCCGCACCCTATCGCCGGCGGCAAGCGCCGCGAAGTCGGTCTTCAGCGCGTCGCCTTCGATGATCTGGAGGCGGCCGGGATAATGCGCCGAGATTTCCTCCAGCACCGGCAGGCACCGCGAGTCGCGCTCGATGACGATGACCTTGGCTGCGCCATGCATCAGCAGCGCCCGCGTCAGGCCGCCGGGGCCGGGGCCCACCTCGATGACCGTCGCGCCGGACAGGTCGCCCGCGGCGCGTGCGATCTTTCCGGTCAGGTTCAGATCGAGCAGGAAATTCTGGCCGAGCGATTTCTTGGTCGCCAGACCGTACCTGTCGATGACAGCGCGCAGCGGCGGCAGACCATCGATGGCGGTCTTCTCCGGACCTGGATCGGTCACGCGGCTTTCGCCCGGCGGCTATGCGCTGCCATCTCGGCGGCCATGTGCAGCGCCGCGATGAAACTGTCGGGCAGGGCCTTGCCGGTTCCGGCGAGGTCGAAGGCCGTGCCGTGATCGGGCGAGGTGCGGATGAAGGGCAGGCCGAGCGTGACGTTGACGCTGTCGTCGAAACCGAGCGCCTTGGCCGGGATCAACGCCTGGTCGTGATACATGCAGATGGCGGCGTCATAGCCGGCACGCGCGCGGTCGTGAAACATCGTGTCGGCAGGCAGCGGGCCATGCGCGTCGATCCCGAGGTTGCGCAGCTGTTCGACTGCCGGACGGACGACATCGTCGTCCTCATGGCCGAGCGCGCCGCCTTCGCCGGCATGCGGGTTGAGACCCGCGACGGCAAGGCGGGGCCGCGTAATTCCGAAGCGCCGCGCGAGGTCGTCGTGGACGATGCGGCAGGTCTCGACGATCAGGCCGGTGGTCAGGGCTTCGAACACGTCGCGAAGCGGGATGTGGATGGTGACCGGCACGGCGCGCAGTTTCGGCCCGGCGAGCATCATCACCGGCCGGATAGCCTGTCCCGTATGCTGTTCGGCGAGCGCGGCGAGATATTCCGTATGGCCCGGATATCGGAAACCGGCTTCGTAGAGGGGTTTCTTGGCGATCGGCGCTGTCACGACCGCACCGGCGCGGCCGGCCATAGCATCGCCGACGGCGCGGTCGATCGATTCGATGATCCCTGCCGCATTCGCCGTGTCGGGCGCGCCGATGGCCGCGGTGAACTTCGCCTCGAGCGGAACCACCGGCAGCGCATCGCCGAACAGTCCGATGGCGTCGTCCGCGTCGCAGGTGCGGACGGAAACATCGAGCCTCATCTCATCCGCCCGGTCGCGCAGCCGGTCCGGATCGGCAATGACATAGAAGGGAGGGGCGCCGGTCTCGTCCCGCGTCAACCAGCTTTTCAGGATGACGTCGGGACCGATGCCGGCAGGATCGCCGATCGAAACCGCAAGCGGAAGGGTGGATGCCGCGTTCATCGATCGCCTTTCGTTCAGGCGATCAGCGCCGCTCGATCCGGGCGCCTTCGCGGATCTTCTTCAGCAGGTCCTGGCTGGCTTCGTCATTGCCGTTTTCCACGGCTTCCGTCGAGAATTCCAGCTGTGCGACGCGGTCGTCGGAAACCGTACGGGCCTTGCAAATGACGAGGAATTCCACGCCGTTGTCGGTGTCCTTGGTTCGGGTCGTCTGCCCGGTCTGCTTGCCGGTAACCTCGTCCTTCCACATCGGCGGAAGCCGCAATTCGAGCACGCGCCCGATATCCTGCACCGACACATCGCGAAGTTGCGCGGCGAGGGGGATCGTCTGAGAGCAATCGTTGATCCGCCCGCGCATCTGGTTCGCCTCGTTGCGACGGCGAGCCAGTTCCTTGCTGCGCTGGGAAGCCGGGATAACGAAGATGACCTTTTGAAGCGTGTACTCGGTCGAGGTCGGCTTCGGCCCGCCGCGCTCGAGCATCTTCGCGACCATCTCCTGCTCGTTCATCAGCCCGCCGCTCGAACGCGACTGTGCGGAAACGAACTGCCCCCATCCGATCTGCGTACGGATGAATTCCTTGAAATGGTCGGTCGTCACGCCAGCCTGGTTGAGGATCTGGCTCATCTGCTTCGTAGACAGCTTGTTGGAATTGGCGAAATTCGCGAAGGCCTGGTCCACGCGGCTGTCGGGGATGCGGTAGCCCGCGGCCTTTATGGCGTAGTTCTTCAGGGCCTGCTCGATCATTTCGTCGGTCGCCATCTGGGACAGGTTCCCCTTGCGCCGCTGCAATTGCAGGAAGGCTTTCCGTCTGGCGATGTCGTAGGAGGTGATCGCGATGTTGTTGACCACGACCTTGATGTCGGAGGCATGGGCCGCGGACGGCATCATCATCGGCAGGGCGGGCGCCGCGATCGAAAGCGCCAGTGCCGTCGCCATCATGCGGGAAATGCGGAGTGTCTTGATCCAGCCAGTCATAATTGTTCGCCGTTTCGTGTTCCGGTTCGGTCTCGCGCCCCGGGAGACCATGTCCGCTCGCGTTGCCCTAAATCTTGGGCAAAAGCGTGACGTTCAGGCAACTCATTGCTCGGTGAATTCGTTGAGATCGCCGCCGAAATCGCCGAGCGTACGGAATGAGAGCCGGAAACCGAAGGTGTTCGATACGGCGTTCAAGGTGTCGCGTGTCTGATTCCATTGCAGGCCGAAGGCGAAACACTCGTCGTCATAGGCAAAGCCGATTGCGTTCTTGGCCAGACGCCGGTTTGTGATGTCGTAGGTGACGTTGCCCGAGACGCTCCAGAACTCCGCGAAACGGATCGCCGCGCTGCCGCCGACTTCCTGACGGTCGGTGACAAATCCGTAGGTCGGCTGCGCTTCGATATAGGCATAGTTGGCCGTGGCGGAAACAGGGTGGGAGATGTAGCCGAATTCGGCCTCCGCGCGCCGTATGTCGAAATTCGCGTCGTCGAAACGGCCCCGGAATGCCGCCGAGAACGTGTCGGCATAGGAGGCGCCCACCATGCCGACAAAGTCGGACATGTTGGTCTCGAGGCCGGAATCGGCGCCGACATTGGTCATGTCCGGGTTGGCGAAGGAGTTGGCTCCGGCGATATGGTAGGATTGGCCGAACAGGCCATAGAGACCGTAATCGTCGCCGATGGCGCCGGTGTAGCGAATGCCCACATTGGCGCGCGTTCCGCCTTCGATGCGGTCATATCCGGAGAACTTGTCGCGATCGAACAGATTTGTGGTGTCGAAGACGAAGCTCTGGGCGTCCTCGTTCGGCAGCATGCCGGTATCGGTCTCGTCCGGCCGGACGAATATCTGCCCGATCGGCTCGATCACATGGCTGGAATTGGCGGTCGTGAACAGGACAGGCCAGCGCGCCTCGAGCCCGGCCGTGGCCATCCAGCGCGTCACGGAATCGTCCGATGTCAAGGACGCTCCCGTCGCCGAATAGAAGGCGGGCATCGACGTGCTCAGGAAAGTCGCGTCGCCCTGCAATGCGAGGATCGGCGTGACGGCCAATCCGCCGGGTGTGACGATGGTGCGTTTCCATTCCGTGTCGGCGGTGATGCGGCTGCTTTCGCCGCCGAGGCCCGGCGTGGCGAAATTGCTGTCGCCGAACACGCCGCGCTGGTGCTCCCAGTCGCGCAATATGCCGCGCGCATTGACGTTGAACGCCAGTTCGCCGCCGGCGACGGAAGTCGGCGCGTAGGTGTTGTAGTCGAAGCTCGGCAGAACCCAGGGCTGCCTTTCGTCACGTGCCGCGGGGTGTCCGTCGGGCAGTTTTTCCTGCACGTCGAAACTCATTGCGCGCAGATCGAAATAATTCCGGTCGTTCAGGCCCGTCAGATAGACCTCGTTCTGGTACACATAGTCCGAGAAGCCGGCGATATCGTAGGTGTTCGAGAAGTTCTTGTCGCTTTGCAGCATCACGTCCCAGCCGAATGTCCAGCGGGGATTGAGATCGAAGCGGCCAGTCGACGCGATCATGCCGCGATTGACGTTGTTGCTGTCCTGGGTGTTCGTATCGAAGGCGCTCGGCGACATCTGGTGAATGCCGGCCGCTTTCAGCGTGTAGATGCCGTTCGTCAGCCGGTGGCGGAACTCCGCCTCGCCGAGGAAGCCCTGCCGGGTCAGGCCGGTGCCGGTCAGGCGAAGATCGTAATTGGGCGCAAGCGCGATGAAATAGGGGATCGAAACGCCGAAACCGAGTTCCGAGGAATGGCCGAATTTCGGGAAAAGGAAGCCCGTCTTGCGCTTTATTGTCGGATCCGCTGTCGTGAAGACCGGGAGATAGGCCAGCGGCATGCCCAGGAACTCGAAGGAGGCACGCTCGAAACGGATGGTCTTTTCCTCGCCGTTCCAGATGATGCGCTGCGCCTTGATCTGCCAGATCGGCGGCTTTCCCGGATTTTCCTGGCAGGGCGCGCAGGCGGTGTAGACGCCATTGTTGAACGTCGTCACTTCGCCATTCTCGCGAACTGCGCTTTCGGCCGCGAAACGGGTTTCGTCCGGCGTCACGATTCTCAGCGCATTGACGAAACCGTCGCGGAAGTCATCGGTGACGTCGAATTCGTCGGCATAGACGCGCGTCCCGTCGGGCTGCACGATCTCCACATTGCCGATGGCGACCAGCCGCCGCGAAAGCTGATTATAGACCAGGCGGTCGGCCACCATGCGCGAACCGCCATAATCGACCTGCACGCCGCCCACCGCAGCGACGGTCTGCCGGTCGCGGTCATAAACGAGTTCGTCGGCTTGCAGCAGCAGCGGCGAGTCTTCCTGGGCCGCGGTCAGGCCGGCTACGGATTCGGAAATCTGCGCGAATGCGGGCGTGCCGACGGGCACGCCGGCGAGGACGGAGGCCAAGGCGAGCCCGCTCGCCAAAGTCTTCATATGCTTGGACAATCTCTGCCCCGCCGCTTCGTTCACTACCCGTCCTCCCGATGTAGCAGATACGCGACCCCGAACAGAGTCGCAACCGCTACCGGAAGCCATGCCGCAAGAACCGGAGGAATTATTCCGGCGCTCCCAAAAGAACTCGTCACGGCGGTTACGACATAAAGCATGAAGCCGGCGCCCATGCCACCCAAAATCATCCCCGCCGACTGGCCGGAACGCACGAAACGCATCGATACGGTTGCGGCCACGAGAGCCATCGCCACGAACAGCGCCGGCATCGCCAGAAGAGAATGATATTGCATGCGAAACGGAGTGGCCGATACGCCGAAGGATTTCGCCGCGTCGATCTGCCCGCCGAGCTCGAAAATCGAGATCATTTTCGGTGCGATCAGCGCCTGCTGGATAACGGAGGGATCGAGCGCGGTGGGGATGGTCATGCTGTCGCGCGAGATCGTTGTCTTGCCGGCTTCGCTGATTTCGACATCGCTGAGCAGCCACTCCCGGTCGCCGAGCCGCGCTTCGGCCGCATCGATTCGCCGCCGCATGGCGTTTTTCGCGTCGATGTCGAGGAACACGACGCCGAACAGCTTCATGCCTTCCGTTGTGGATTGCGACGCGCCGATCAGCATCGAGCCGCCATCCTCCTGCGCCTGCCGCAACCAGGGACGCTCTTGCGCCAGCGGCGAATTCGACGGCCGTGCCCGCCACTCGCCTTCTACCGCAGTGGCGTAGGCATAGCCTTTCGTGCCGAGAGGATTGATCACCAGGATCGTCAGCACGCCCATTATCAGCGCGGCGCCCATCACGGGAAACAGGAACTGCCAGGCGGAAACGCCAACCGATCGTGCGACGACGAGTTCGTATTTGCGATTCAGCAGCATCAGCATCGCCGTCGTCGAGAACAGGATGATGAACGGAAGCGCGATCTCGACGATGTAGGGAATGCGCAACGCCGAAAGAAGCAGCGCCCAACTCACCGAATACTGCGACAGGCCGCCCGTCCGGTTCGAGAACTCGGTGAAATCGATAAGATAGGCGAGGCCGGCAAGAATGATCACGAACATCAGGATCATGCGCAAGGCCTGGAAGAAGAAATAGAATTGCAGCGTGCGTCCCATCGTGTCACGCCGCCCTTGCGCGGGCCTGCCGCACGCGCAGCTTGCGGACGGTTTCGCCGAAGCGGTCGAGGGCCCGCAGGGCCGGGTCCGGTATCCTGAGCGTGATGCCGCGCCAGTAAAGGAATGCATTGATCGCGATCCCGCCGAGCGGCACCGCGTAGAACAGCCACCACAGGTCGCCATTGTGGCGGTTTAGCCCGTAGACGGTGTAGCCGATCCCCTTGTAGGCCAGCGCGCCCCCGAACGCGAGCGCGAAGGCATAGAGCCGCGCCTGGCGGTGTGACTGCGTCTGCCCGGCGACGACGAGGCCGATCAGCACGTAGAGGATCGGATAGAGCCAGTCCGTCATGCGGCGATGGATCTCGCCGCGCAGCCAGGAGGGCAGGCCTTTTGCCACCCTGTCGTTCGGGTCGGGATAGAACAGGTCGACAGTATCGCGTTCCTGCGGATAGTAGAAATTGGCGGACTCCGCCGATCCGAACTGCGACAGCGAGATTGCGTAGGAATTGAAGCGGATAACGGAGATCGAGCCGTCCTCGGCACGCTTGTTCTGGACCTGGCCATTGGTCATGACCAGCACGTCGTTGCCGTTGATTTTGCCGACATTGCCGGATTGGGCGTAATAGATCAGCGATGTCTTCTCGTCGCGCGTGTCCGAAACCATGATGCCGCCGAGCACATTGCCGGGTAATCGCTTGTCGACATAGATGACAAGATTCTTGTCCAGTCGCGTGAACACACCCTCTTGCAGGAAATTCGCCAGCAGATCGCTTCGGAGCGATACGAGCACGTCGCGAAGGGCACGGCTTGTTCGCGGTTCGATGAAATGATTGGAGACGATGACATAGAGCCCGGCGATCAGGCCGATGATCAGCGCCGGCTTGGCGATCGTGCCGCGGGAGACCCCCGCGGCCGACATCACCGCCATTTCCGAATCGGAATTCATCGTCGTGAAGACCTGCACCAGCGCGATAACCACGGAGACCGGCAGTAGCAGCGACAGCAATTGCGGGGTCATCAGGACGATCGCCAGGCCGAATGAAGCCAGCGACTGCGCGGAAATCGTGGTGAAGTCGATGCGCGTCAGGATCTGCGTGACCCAGACGACGACCACCACGGCTACGAAGGTTCCGGCGGACAAAACGGCAATGCGGCCAAAGATGTAACGCTGCAGCGTATTCAATACGCGGTTCCTCGTATCGTCACTCTGCCGGCCCTTCCTGGCACGTCTTCCAACCACGCGCGGCGGATTCGGTAAATATTTCCGGCCCTGCGCAACCGGTCGTTAACAATATCGTCGCGCATGCTAAACTTTTGCGAAGGGACTTGGTTAATCATCCGTTGCCGCCGGGTTGCCCCCTTGCTATCGCCACAGCGAACGCCAAAATCAAGACGCAAGGCTTATCGGCCCCTAACCATTTCGTGAGCCGCCCAATTCAGGGCGCAAACCTGCGGGAAATCCATGACAGTTCTTCCAACCATTTCATTCTCCAAGATCTCCGCGCCGAAGAAAGGCACAGCCGTCATTCTCGTCGCAAAAGGCGGCAAAGCGCCGGCGATCGCCGCTGAAATTGACCCGTCCGGCAATATCGCCCGCGCGATGGATGTGTCGAAGTTCAAGGGCAAGTCGAAATCGGTGGTCGATATCGTCGCACCGGCCGGCGCATCGGTCGACCGCATCCTGGTCGTCGGGGTCGGCGAGGGCGATTCGGTCAAGGAAGGCGACTGGTCGGCGCTCGGCGGCACCGTGCGGGCGAAAACCGCATCCGACAAGAACCTCACAGTCATCCTGGACTGCGACGGCGTCGAGATTGCGCCGGACGCCGCCGCCGCTTTCGCGCAAGGGATGGTCCTGCGCGCCTACGATTTCGACAAATACAAGACGAAGAAGAAGGACGACGAGGACGGCGGCGACAAGCCGGCCGCGCAGAAGACGACGCTGATGGTGGACAGCCCGTCGGACTGCAAGAAGGTGTGGGCATCCGCCGAGGGCGTGGCGCGCGGCATCATGCTCGCCCGCGACCTCGTCAACGAGCCGGCAAACATCCTCGGCCCGGTGGAGTTCGCGGCGCGCGCCGAGGCGCTGTCGGCGCTCGGCGTCGAGATTGAGATCCTGACCGAGAAGGAAATGAAGAAGCTCGGCATGGGCGCGCTGCTCGGCGTTGCCCAGGGTTCGGTGCGTCCGCCGCGCCTCGTCGTGATGAAATGGAATGGCGGCAAGGCCAAGGACCAGCCGGTCGCCTTCATCGGCAAGGGCGTCGTCTTCGACACGGGCGGCATCTCGATCAAGCCGGCGGGCGGCATGGAGGACATGAAGGGTGACATGGGCGGCGCCGCAGCCGTCACCGGGCTGATGCACGCGCTTGCCGCGCGCAAGGCCAAGGCGAATGTCATCGGCATCATCGGCCTCGTCGAGAACATGCCGGACGGCAATGCACAGCGACCCGGCGACATCGTCACCTCCATGTCCGGACAGACGATCGAGGTGATCAACACCGACGCGGAAGGCCGGCTCGTCCTGTGCGACGCGCTCTGGTATTGCAAGGAGACCTTCAAGCCGAAATTCATGATCAACCTGGCGACCCTGACCGGCGCCATCCTGATCGCGCTCGGCCAGAACCGCGCCGGCCTCTTCTCCAATGACGACGAACTGGCCGGCCAGCTCTACGAAGCGGGCGAGGCCTCCGGCGACCGCGTGTGGCGCATGCCGATGGGACCGGAATACGACAAGATGATCGATTCCAAATTCGCCGACATGAAGAACGTCGGCGGCCGTCATGCCGGTTCGATCACCGCCGCCCAGTTCCTGAAGCGTTATGTCGGCGATGTGCCGTGGAGCCACCTCGACATCGCCGGCACCGCGATGGCGTCGCCCGCCAGCGACACCAACCAGTCCTGGGGCTCGGGCTACGGCGTGCGCCTACTCGACCGGCTCGTCGCCGATTACTACGAGAGCTGACAGAAGGAGCCATGGCCGAGATATTCTTCTATCACCTGACCGAATCGACTCTCGACGAAGCGTTGCCGACCTTGGTCGAGAAGTCGGTCGGCAGGGGGTGGAAGGCGACGATCCAGACCGGCCGGACAGAGACCCGCGACGCGCTCGACGGGCATCTGTGGACCTATCGCACCGAGACATTCCTGGCGCATGGCCGTGACGGCGACGAGCGGCCCGAAGACCAGCCCGTCTTCCTGACCGTGTCGCCCGATAATCCGAACGGCGCGCAGATCCGCTTTATCGTCGACGGCGCGGAGCCGCCGGCAGATCTGTCCGTTTACGAGCGCATCGTCCTGATGTTCGACGGTCTCGACGAGCAGGCGGTCGCGGCGGCGCGCGGCCACTGGAAGGGCTTGAAGGCGGCAGGCCACGCGCTCACCTATTACCAGCAACGTAATGATGGGGGCTGGGAGCGCGCCGCATGACGATCGAAGACGAAAAATCCCTGCGTGACCGCCAGGCGGCAAACCGCAGTGCGGTGGATGCGCTCGAGGAAGGTTCCAGCCACACCGCCCCCGAGCGCAAGGCCTTCTTCAAGGACGTCTATCGCCGCGCCGAAGGCGATCCGGGCATGGTGCCTTGGGCCGATCTGGCCGCCAAGGCGAAGCTGCATGAATGGCTGGTGCGCCACAAGGGCGGCGGGACACTGACCGCCATCGATATTGCTTGCGGTCTCGGCGATAACGCCGAAGCGCTCGCCGAGGCCGGCTATGTCACGACGGCCTTCGACCTGTCCGACCACGCCATCCGCTGGGCGCAGAAACGCTTTCCCGAGTCGCCGGTGACCTACACGACGGCCGATCTGTTCGATTTGCCGGAGGAATGGCGCGGCGCCTTCGATCTCGTCAATGAGTGCTACACGCTGCAGTCGCTTTCGCCCGACATGCTGGACGAGACGGCGGGCGCCGTCGCTTCGCTGGTGAAGCCGGGCGGCCGGTTGCTGGTCTATGCGCGCTGGCGCGAGGACGGCGCGGAAGCCAGCGGCCCGCCATGGCCGCTTGAAAAATCGCGTCTGCATGTCTTCGCCGGCCTCGGTTTCGAGCTGGAGGACGAAGACCTTTTCACCCTCGACCGGCCCGGCCGCAAGGTTCCTCACAGCTTCGCCGTCTGGCGCAGGGCCGGGTAGGGGACGGATCATCGATGCGGTTTATCGGGTTGATCCTGTTGCTTGCCGGTCTGGCCGTCGCCTTCGGCGAGCGGGCGTTGGGCTATCCGTTTGGCGAATTCTATATCGGCCGCTACCACGCAGTATCGTCGGCGCGAAACTTCAACCCGATCCTTGTCACCATGCGCGAGGACTACGCGCCACTCGGTGTGTCCCTGGAAGTGAGGCCCCGCGCCGGCGCGTATGACGCCGGGGGCGAATCCGTCCTGACGCTGCATGTGTCCGATCCGGACGGCCAGGTGACGGACCAGACTTTGAGGATTTCCCCAAAGACGGCCTATATGCGTGACGATGGCACGATGCTGCTGGAGAATTCGCTGACCGTCGATCCGTTGAAATCGGGCGTCTACACTTTTCAACTCGGCGACGGTGAGCGGGACGATCTCGGCATTTCCGAGATTGTTCTTACCCTCAAGGGACACGCTGGCGCCTTCTCCCTCGAATCGCGGCCTGTCGGTTACACGCTGATCGTCGCAGGGTGCGTTTTCTATCTGATCGGCGGCCGGCGGCGGCGCGGCAAGGGAAAGCAGGCCAAGGATGACCGTCCCTCGAAGACCTCCTCCATCGGTTATCGGCAGACGGCACCCGAACAGGAGCCGCAAAAGCGCCAGCCGGACATCACCTGGGGCCGCGACGGCGACAGGGACTGAGGCGAGCGATGGCCGGCGGATTGTTCATGAAGACGGGAAGCGGGGACGGCGGCCAGTGACTGCAAATCGAGCGGGAATTCCGGCTATGGCGCGCAAGCCTTGGTACCGAAAAAAGCGCTACGTCATTCCGATTTTGCTGGTCGTACTGGCCGTCGTCGCGATCGGCCCGTGGCCGGCGGACAACACGCCCTACGCGGAGGCCGGCTATTTCGCCGAGACCGCCGCCCGCATTGTTCCGCCGTCGTCGGCAAGCGGGCAACTGCGCGCAGGCTATGCGGAAATCGACATCACCCCGCCAATTGGTCACCAACTGGCGGGGTTCAACAGCCGCGATCCCTTCGAATCCGATTCGCTTTTATCGCGATGCTTCGTCCGGGCGCTGACGCTTTCGGTCGGTGAGGTCGAGGTCACAATTCTCGCCGTCGATCTGCTGCTGGTGAACGACCCCGTCGCCCGCGCGGTGCTGGAGAAAAGCGGCCTGAAGGCGGGCGATGTCTTCTTCACCGCCACCCACACCCATGGCGGACCCGGCCAGTGGGGCGGCCACCCGATCGAGGAGATTATCATCGGCGATTTCGACGCCGCATATGCAGACAGGCTCGCCGCCGATATCGCCGCAGCCGTCACCGCTTCGCGCAAGGAACTGGTGCCAGTCGAGGTGGGGCTCGCGACGGCCGATGCTCCGGACGGACAGGTCAACCGCATCGACCCCGGCCGCGATACATTCAACCAGCTGTCGGCGCTGCTGTTTCGCCGCGCGGACGCGCCGGATGCGCCGCCTCTGGCCGCGCTGGTCAGCTACGGCGCCCATGCGACGGTCTCCGGCCATCGCAGCAACGCGATCAGCGCCGACTATCCCGGCGGGCTGGTCGATCGTCTCCGCGAGACGACCGGAACGGAGCATGTGATGTTCGCAGCCGGGACGGTCGGGGATGCGTCGCCGCAAAGGCCGGAAGCGGCAACACCGGAGGAAAGTGCGGTGAAGCTCGGCGAACGCCTTGCGGATGAGCTGGTGGAGCCGATCGCCTCGGCCGGGTTTCAACCGAACGTCACCCTTGCGAACGACTATTTGGCGGTGAACCTGCCGGAAGTTCGGGTGCCGGTGACGGCAGACTTGCGTCTCAGCCCGGTTTCCACGCGCTGGATCGGGCCGGAGCGGTCCCACCTGCATGTGCTGAGGGTGGGGCCGGCACTGCTGATCGGCTTCCCGGGCGACTATGCTGGCCAGCTCGGTATCCGGCTTGCGGGCGAACTGGCGGGATCAGGCGTAACCGCGATACCGACGAGCTTCAATGGCGACTATCTGGGTTATCTCGTTTCCAACCGGGATTTCTACGACGCGCCGAAATACGAGACACGGGTGATGAATTTCTACGGTCCCTGGCTCGGACCTTATCTCAATGACCTCGCCGGACGGATGGCGCGCGAGACACTGCAGTAGCGCTGCGTCAGGCGTCCGCCATCGCCTCTTCATATTCGGCGGACAGTTCCATCCAGCTCTCTTCCCATTCGGCGATGCGGCTTTCGAGATAGCCGCGCTTCTTCGACAGCTCGATCACCTTGTCGGCATCGTCCAGCGTCTCCGGACGGGTCATGTCCGTCTCGATGGCCTTGATCTCTTTCTGGGCCTTGTCGATCCGCGACTCGAAATCCTGGATCTTCTTCTTCAGCGGCGCGTATTCCTGCCTCCGCGCGGCGGCCTGTTTGCGCTTCTCCTTGCCCGAGAGCTGCGGCCCGCCCGACGTTGCATCGCCATTGTCCGCCGAGCCGGATTTGACCGGCCCTTTCAGGATCAGCTTGCGATAGGCTTCCAGATCATCGTCATAGGGTTGGACGCCCCCGCCATGCACCAGCCACAGCCGCTCGACACAGGCTTCGATCAGGTACCGGTCGTGGCTGATCAGGATGACCGCGCCCTTGTAGTCGTTCAGCGCCTCGGCCAGCGCCGAGCGGCTGTCGATATCGAGGTGGTTCGTCGGTTCGTCGAGGATCAGCAGATGCGGTGCGTCGAAGGTGACAAGACCGATCAGCAGCCGCGCGCGCTCGCCGCCCGACAGATCCTTCGCCTTGGTGTTCATGCGGTCGCCGCCGAGGCCGATCTGGGCGACGCGCGCGCGCACTTTCGATTCGGGTTGGTCCGGCATCAGCGCCCGGACATGCTCATAGGGCGTCTGTTCCGGCACGAGATCGTCGAGTTGGTGCTGCGCAAACATTGCGATACGCAGCTTGTCGGCACGGGTGACCCTGCCGCCCATCGGTTTCAACCGATTGGCGACGAGCTTGGCGAAGGTTGACTTGCCGTTGCCATTGGCGCCGAGCAACGCGATCCGGTCGTCATTGTCGATGCGCAGATCGAGATGCTGCAGGATCGGCTTGCCTTCGACATAGCCTGCGGAAACGCCTTCCATCGCGATGATCGGCGAGGACGGCTGGCGTTCGGGCGAGGGTAGGCGGATCGGCTGCACGTCGCTGTCGATCGCGATGTCGATCTGCGCCATCTTCTCAAGCGCCTTCAGGCGGCTTTGCGCCTGCCGCGCCTTCGACGCCTTGGCCCGGAAGCGCTCGACGAAGGCTTCCATGTGCTTGCGCTTGGCGGCCTGCTTCTCCGCCATCTTGGTTGCCTGCATCAGCCGTTCGGCGCGGGGTGCGCGCGAACTGGTCGTAATTGCCGCGATAGAAGGTCAGCTTGCGGTTTTCCAGATGCAGGATCGCATTGGTCGTCGAATTCAGAAGGTCGCGGTCATGGCTGATAATGACGACGGTGTGCGGGTAGCGCTGCACGTAGTTTTCCAGCCACAGCGTGCCTTCGAGATCGAGATAGTTGGTCGGCTCGTCGAGCATCAGCAGGTCGGGCTGGGAAAACAGCACCGCGGCGAGCGCGACGCGCATCCGCCATCCGCCGGAAAACGACGAGCAGGGCATCGCCTGCGCCTGCGCATCGAAGCCGAGCCCGTTGAGGATCGCGCCGGCTCGCGCCTCGGCCGAATGGGCGTCGATATCGGTGAGCCGGATATGGATTGCGGCGATGCGATCGGGATCGGTCGCCGTCTCGGCTTCCTCCAGCAGCGCGGTGCGCTCCGTGTCGGCGGCGAGCACTACCTCGAGCAGCGTCTGCTCGGTGCCGGGCGCCTCCTGCGCGACCTGGCCGATCCGCAATCCCTTCGGCAGTTCGATGGAGCCGCTTTCCGGAGCCAGCTCGCCCGTCATCATCTTGAACAGCGTCGTCTTGCCCGTGCCGTTGCGGCCGACGAGACCGACTTTCATTCCCTCGGGCACGACGGCGCTGGCGCCTTCGAACAGAGGGCGGCCCATCATGCGGAATGTGAGATCGGAGATTTGCAGCATGGCGGGCTTGTGGCCGAAAGCCGGTGGAATCGCAAGCCGGAGGGTCCGCTAAAAAACGGACCGCGCCCCATCGAACGGCACTACCCTCCCTTCACCGACCTCAGCAGCGCCAGGGCCTGATTTTCCGAAACTGCAGAGACATAGTACCAGCGGCCCTTCTTCTTGCGGAAGGCGCTGTTTTCGCGGTGTTCGGCGACGCTGCCCCCGTCCAGCGATCGCGCGATGAACAGCACCATGCCGCGCGTGTCATCCGGGCCACCGGCCTCGGTACGCAGGATTTCCAGACCAATCCATTGCTTGGTCTCTGCCCATTCGGCCAGTCCCGTAACGTCGAGGCTCTTCTGCAGCTTCGGCCACAGGGTTTCCTTCAGATAGGCGATGTCGCGGCGCACGAACGCTGAATAGCGCGAGCGCATCAACTCTTCAGCCGTCTCTGGCTGTTCGTTGCGCGACAGGAAGCGCCCGCAACATGCCTCGAAGGTCTTGCCGGACTGGCAGGGGCAGGTGGGCATGGAAGGTCTGCGATCCGATTAAACAGTCATGCCGGGCTTGTGGCCGACGCCCGGCGGAATCGCAACGCATTCCGGGCGCCATCGAAACGATTGCCGGTGATGCGCGGTCTCGGGCGATTGCTGGATCAAGCGAACTCCTTGCCCTCATCCGATCGCAGGAAATAGATCAGGTCGAGCGACGGCGGTTCGTGGCCCAGCACCGACAGGATCATATGCGCGTGCCCGCGGTGATGGGTCTGGTGGTTGAAGAAGTGTGCCAGGGCGGGGGCAAGGGGCTGGGTCACTTCCTTCGGATTTGTAACCGGCACGTAGGAGAACAACCCCTCCAGCGTCTCCTCGTCCAGCGTGTCGACCCAGTCGGCGATACGATCGTCCATGGCGCCGCGCTCGCGGCGCAAATCGCCGAAATGCGGATGCGGCAAATCGCTCAGGACCTTGTGCGTTTCGCCGGTGCCAGTGAAGCGATTCATCCAGATCCGGTCGGCGACGAGGATGTGGTTGAGCGTACCGCACATCGAGCCGAAAAAGGCGCGCACGTCGCGTTCCCATTCCTCGTCTGAGAGCAGTTCCGCCGCGTCGTAGAGCCGTCCATTGGCCCAGCGGTTATAGGCGGCGAACATGCGGTAGTGGCGTATTCCGTCCATTGGTCATCCCCTCTTGGGCGGGCCGCGGCAGGATGCCGAGGGCCCCTTGGCAAGCGCAATGCGGGCGGCTATAGACCGCCCGAATTCCGTTTTCTCCCCCTATCACGACCAAGAGGACTATCCCATGGCCATCGAGCGCACCTTTTCCATGATCAAGCCGGACGCCACCGCGCGCAACCTGACCGGTGCGATCACCCAGATGCTTGAGGAGGCCGGCCTGCGCGTCGTCGCGTCCCGTCGCGTCTGGATGAGCCAGCGCCAGGCGGAAGCCTTCTACGCCGTCCACAAGGAGCGCCCCTTCTTCGGCGAACTGACCGAGTTCATGTCGTCCGGCCCGACCGTCGTCCAGGTGCTGGAAGGCGAGAACGCCATCGCGAAGAACCGAGAAGTCATGGGCGCCACCAACCCGGCCGACGCCGCAGAAGGCACGATCCGCAAGCGCTTCGCCAACTCCATCGGCGAGAATTCCGTGCACGGCTCCGACGCCCCGGAAACCGCGGCCGAAGAAATCGCCTTCTGGTTCGCCGGCTGCGATATCGTCGGCTAAGCCGCGCGACGCAGTTTCAAGACTTCGAAAACCGGGCCTTCGTGCCCGGTTTTTTCATGTCTCCGTGACGAGGAGCAGTTCCGCGAACATGGCCCGTGCTTGATCGGGCAGGGGCTGCGACTTGCGAGTCGTTGAATTGGTCAGAACGACGGTGCTGTCGGCCGTCGAACAGCAAATTCCGTCCTTGAAGATTGCCTGGCGAAAAGCCACGGAGGACGTTCCGATTCGGGCCGCGCCAGTGCCGATAACGACATCGCCCGGCCAGGTCATCTCGGTCAGGTAGTCTATGGTGATACGCACCAGCGAGAAGTGGCAGCCTTCGGGCGGCATATTGAGCGCGGTATCGTAGAGGATCGGCACACGCCCGGCCTCGAACATTGTCGAGTAGACCGCGTTGTTCACATGGCCGGCCTGATCGTGATCGGCGTAACGCAATGTCTGAACCGCTTGCGCGGGGAAAGCTTCGAAGGGAAGGAGTTCGGCGCGATCAGCCATGGAAGTCTCCGTTTGTACTCCGCTAGCCATTTAGCCGATTGTGCGATGCGACAAAACGCCTTCATCAAGCTTTAACACACACCTGCTGCAATTCCCGGTGTAGGATTTATCGAGGCTTGGCGGAAAAGTGAGATGACCTACCCGGACTATACACGCGCAGAACGGATCGCCGACGGGATCATCCACGTCGTCGGCATAACCGCGAGCGTGATAGCCGTCATCGCCGTCCTGATCGCCGCGATCCCGACCCTTGATGTCTTCTCCACCACCGCGCTCGCGATTTACGGCGTCACGGTCGTGACGTTGTTCAGCGTTTCCGCCGCCTACCACATGGTTTCTCATGCGGACGTGAAGGCGGTTCTGCGAAAGTGCGATCAGGCAGCCATTTTCTTCAAGATCGCAGGCACTTACACGCCTTTGGTGATTCTGATCGGCAGCGCCTTTTCCTATGGCGTGCTGGCCTTCGTATGGGCGGCCGCGATCTTCGGTGCCATCGGCAAGTTCGCATTCGGCCACCGGCTGGAAGGCGTCACGGTGGCCATCTTCCTGGTGCTCGGATGGGCGAGCGTCACGCTCGCCTGGCCGATCTTCGCCACCATGCCGGTCGTCGTCTCCATGCTGATCCTCGCCGGCGGATTGCTCTACTCGATCGGCGTCATTTTCCACGTCTGGAACGGATTGAAATATCAGAACGCCATCTGGCACGGCTTCGTGCTCGCGGCGTCCTGTTGCCATTTCATCGCGGTGACGACGGGAACCTTCACGCTCGCCTGACCAGGCCTGTCGTCCGGACCCCTGACAATCCGCGGCTGCGCCAATTCTTGCCGGGAATTCACCGATTGGGGCCTGATTTCACGCATCGGGCCTGATATGCCCGCAGCGTCGGAGCAAGCGAGGGGACGAATTCTGGTATGATCAGCTGGCCAGTTTCCCAAATTCGCAGGGAAGGCGGCGAAAAGCCCCTGATCCTGTTCTACAATAACTTCTTCGCAGAGCCTCCGCCCATACCGTCTTCTCCTTGCGCTGATCAATGCGAGTTCACCACGGACCGCCGGGCCCTGTCGAAGGCCGCCGCCGTGGTCTTCCATATCCCGAACCGGCGCCCGCGCATGCCCCTGTTCAAGCGCCGCGGCCAGCTCTGGGTGGCGTGGTCGATGGAGAGCGAGGTCAACTATCCCCAGTTGGCCGACCCGGCTTTCATGCGGCGCTTCGACCTGACGATGACCTACAAGCGATCCTCCGACATCTGGTATCCCTATCTTCCGGGCGCAACCGAATTCGCACAGGCGATTTCGGGGCCGGTCGCCGCCAAGACGGCGGATGCGCCGGTCGTGATGTTCCAGTCGGCAACAATCGACCGGAGCGGGCGAAACGACTATGCGGCCGAATTGATGAAGCATATCGACGTCCATTCCTATGGCCGCATTCACAACAATCGGCAGATCCCGATCGAGGATCAGGGACACGCGACCAAGCAGGCCATGATCGGCGCCTACAAGTTCTGTATCGGCTTCGAGAACTCGATCGACGTCGATTACGTGACGGAAAAGTTATTCCAGCCATTCCTCGCGGGGTCGGTACCGGTCTATCTCGGCGCGCCCAATGTGGCCGATTTCGCGCCCGGCGATCACGCCTATATCGATGTGTCGGACTTCTCCGGCCCGCGCGAACTCGCGGAATACCTCGTCTCGCTCGATCGGGACGACGAGGCCTATGGCCGTTACTTCAACTGGCGAAACCGCGAACTGAACGCCGGGTTCCGGCAAATGCTGTCGGATACGTCGGAACATCCGTTCTGCCGGCTATGCCGGGTTGTTGCCGCGCGCGTCGCCGAAGCGGCCTGAGCGCCTGCCATCGGGCGGCTTGGTCCGGTAAAAAATGTCTCCGCCCTCTGGACAAATCGGGCCGATTACATCAGTTATCGTCGCCGATTGATGGGGTCGTAGCTCAGTTGGGAGAGCGCGTCGTTCGCAATGACGAGGTCAGGGGTTCGATTCCCCTCGGCTCCACCAAGTTCTCGCTTCAAGCTGTCCCCTCGGACTTTGCTCTCTGATTGCTGCACAGCACCGGTTGTTCAAGTCTGGCCGCGACTGATCATTCAGCCGCTACCGCTTTCGCTTCAGCCATCTGACAAGGTAGAAAACCAGTGGTGCCGCGCAGACAGCAGCGATCACAAGCTTGGTCGCAAGATCGCTGTCGTCAAATCCGTGTGGGATTACCAGCACGTGGAAGGTCTCCCCGCCGCTTCGCTACCACCGCTCCGCCGCCGCGTCGTCGGAATCCTTCGCCTCGACCCAGCCGCCTTCGCTGCCGTCCTTGCGGTGTTCCTTCTTCCAGAAGGGTGCCCCCGTCTTCAGGAAATCCATCATGAAATCCGCCGCCTCGAAAGCGGCCTGCCGATGCGATGAGGCGGCGACGACGAGGACGATGTTTTCGCCCGGCGCGATTTTGCCATGGCGGTGGATGACGGTCAGGCCCGTCACCGGCCAGCGCGCGATCGCCTGCCTGGCGATGCGGGTGATCTCGGCCTCGGCCATGCCGGGATAGTGTTCCAGCTCAAGGGCATTGAGCGTGCCGTTCTCGTCGCGGCAAAGCCCCGTAAACGTCACCACCGCGCCGACGTCCGCCCGTCCTTCGGTCAGGCGTGCACTCTCGGCGGCGGCGTCGAAATCCTGCCCCTGCACGCGGATGACGGGCTCGACGGCCACCTCAGCCCCCGGTCATCGGCGGGAAGAGGGCGATCTCGCGCGGGCTCCCAAGCGCTTCGCCATGTTCGACCTGTTCCTGGTCGACGGCGATCCGGATGGCGTTGTCCATCGCCAGCGCCGCCTCGTAATTCTCGCCGCGCGTCTTCATCCATGACAGCAGGTCGGCGCCGGTCTTCACGGTGGCGGGAAGGTCGACCTCTTCCTCGGTAACGCCGATGCGCTCGCGCACCCAGGCGAAATAGACCAGTTTCGTCATGGCGCTCACTCGTCCTCGATTACGTGTTTCAGCCCGGACCGGAAATAGTCCCATCCCGTATAGAGCGTGACGATCGCCGAAATCCACAGCAGCACATGGCCCATCTCGGTGGTGTAGGGCACGATCTTGTCGCCGGCGGGACCGGCCAGCAGAAATCCGATGGCGACGAGCTGGATCGCCGTCTTCCATTTGGCGAGCCACGTCACCGGCACGCTCACCTCAAGCGAGGCGAGATATTCGCGCAGGCCCGAGACTAGGATCTCGCGGCACAGGATGATGACGCCCGCCCACAGGCTCCAGCCGGCGATCGACCCTTCGGCCGCGAGCAGCAACAGAACGACCGAGACGACCAGCTTGTCGGCGATCGGATCGAGCATGCGGCCGATATTCGAGGTCTGCTTCCATTTGCGCGCCAGATAGCCGTCGAGAAAGTCTGTCAGGCTGGCAACCACGAAGATCGCGAACGACAGCCACCGTGCGAAATCGCTCGATTGCAGCCGGCCTTCGAGAAAGAAGCAGACGACAATCAGCGGCACCGCGAGAATGCGGGCATAGGTCAGGATATTCGGCAGGTTATATGCGTTGCGGGCCATTATCTGTGACAACCACCGGAAGGACTGCCGGTCAAGTGCGACCTGTTGCTGCGCTTTTCAACCGGCCTGGCGGAAATGGTCGTAGATTTGCCGCGCCATGGCTTCCGAAATGCCCTCGACCTTCGCCAGATCCTCGAGAGCGGCGCGCCCGACGCCCTTGGCTGTGCCGAAATGGTGCAGCAATGCGCGTTTGCGCGCCGGTCCGATCCCGTCGATCTCGTCGAGCGGGTTCTTGACCATCTCCTTCTTTCTGCGCGCCCGATGCGAGCCGATGGCAAAACGGTGCGCCTCGTCGCGCAGCCGCTGGATGAAATAAAGCACCGGATCGCGCGGCGGCAGCGTGAAATCCGGCTTGCCGGGAATGATGAAGCGCTCGCGCCCCGCATCGCGATCGACACCCTTGGCGACGCCGACCACATCGACCGCTTTATCGACGCCTAGATCCTTCAGGATCGTCATCACCGCATTGACCTGGCCGATGCCGCCATCGATCAGCAGCAGGTCGGGCCAGGCGGGCAAAGTGTCGGAGATGGCGTCGGCGCTGGCCTCCGCATCCTCTTCGACATTCTCGGCCGAACGGTCCGGAATGCCTTCTTCCTTGACCAGCCGCGAGAAGCGCCGCTCCATCACTTCGCGCATCATCGCGAAATCGTCGCCAGGCGTTGCCGTCTCCGACTTGATGTTGAACTTGCGGTACTGGTTCTTGGCAAAGCCCTCCGGCCCGGCGACGATCATCGCGCCGACCGCATTGGTGCCCATGATGTGCGAGTTGTCGAAGACCTCGACGCGCCGCGGCGCGCGCGACAGCTGCAGCGCTTCCGCCATTCCTCCCATCAGCTTGGCCTGCGAGGAGGTTTCGGCGAGCCTGCGGCCGAGCGCTTCCTTCGCGTTCGCCAGCGCATGCTCGACGAGATCGCGCCGTTCGCCGCGTTGCGGCCGCGTCACGGTCACCTTGCGCGGCGCCTTCAGCGACAGCGCCTCGGCCAGAAGCTCCGCCTCGGGCAGCGTCTCGGAGGTCAGGATCAGTCGCGGCACCGGCTTGTTGTCGTAGAACTGCGAAATGAACGCGCCGAGCACATCCTCCGGCTCGATTGCCGCGTCCGCTTTCGGAAAATAGGCGCGGTTGCCCCAGTTCTGGCCGGTGCGGAAGAAGAACACCTGGATGCAGGTCATGCCGCCCTGCTGCTGGATGGCGAAGACGTCGGCCTCCTCGACCGATTGCGGATTGATGCCCTGATGGCTCTGGATCGAGGTCAGCGCCGAGATCCGGTCGCGATAGACGGCGGCGCGTTCGAAATCGAGGTTCTCCGCCGCCGCCTGCATGGTCTTCGACAGGTCGGCCTGCACCGCCCGGCTGCGGCCGGACAGGAAGGCTTTCGCCTCCCGGACCAGTTCGGCATAGCCGTCCACCGAGATTTCGCCGGTGCAGGGGCCGGAGCAGCGCTTGATCTGGTAGAGCAGGCAGGGCCGTGTGCGGCTCTCATAGACGCTGTCGGTGCATGTCCTAAGCAGAAAGGCGCGCTGCAGCGCATTGATCGTCCGCCCGACCGCCGTCGCCGAGGCGAAGGGGCCGAAATAATCGCCCTTTTTTGTTTGCGCGCCGCGATGCTTGAAGATCCCGGGCGCCTCGTGGCCGCCGGTCAGCAGGATATAGGGAAACGACTTGTCGTCGCGCATCAGCACGTTGAAGCGCGGGCGAAGCCGCTTGATCAGGTTCGCCTCGAGCAGCAGCGCCTCGGTCTCGGTGCGCGTCGTGACGAATTCCATCGCCGCCGTCAGCGTGATCATCCTGGTGATGCGGTTGGAATGGCCGCGGCCCTGGGCGTAATTGGTCACCCGCTTTTTCAGGTTCGCCGCCTTGCCGACATAGAGCACGTCGCCGTCGCCATTGAACATGCGATAGACGCCCGGTGCGTTCGGCAGTCGCTTCACATAGGCCTTGATCAGATCCGCGCCCTGCAATTCCTCCGACAGATTGTCCGCCGTGTCCCAGACGAGATTCTTGCCGAGCGCGGCCGTGACGGGATCGTCGCCGCCATCCAGTTCGGTCTCGGCAATGCCGTTGTCGGGAATCGGTTTCGCGTTCATGTCTCAATTTCGGCGATGTCGCGCCGGGACATCAAGTGGGGTCGCAACTCTGCTGACACATGGTCCTATTCGGCGATGTCCGCAACGTCCGGTGTTTCCCAGGCGAGGTGCTGGCCGCCGTCGAGCGCGATCATTTGGCCGGTGATCGAGCGGTTTTCCCACAGATAGCGGATCGTCGCGCCGATTTCGGAAAGCTCCGCGCCATGCTGCAGCGGCACAGCTTGCGCCTGTTTCGCGAAATCCTCGTCGCTTTGCCGCGGGCTCTTCAGCGTCGGTCCGAGGCCGATGGCATTGACGCGGATGGAGGGCGCCAGCGCCTGCGCCATTGTCTGCGTCGCAGTCCACAATGTCGATTTCGACAGCGTGTAGGAAAAGAAGTTCGGGGTCAGCCGCCAGACACGTTGGTCGATCATGTTGACGATCAGTCCCTGGCCACCTTCGGGCAGGTTCGCCGCGACAGCCTCTGCGAGGAAGGCAGGGGCTTTGGCATGCACGGCGAAATGCCGGTCCCAGATGGTTTCGTCCAGCGTATCGATCGCGTCGTTTTCGAAGACGGACGCATTGTTGACCAGCAGGCCGATCGGTTGTCCGGCGAGTTCCGCCGCCTTTTTGGCTAGCGCGCGCGTGGCGGCCGTGTCGAAGAGGTCGGCCTGAACCGCATGGGCGACATGGCCGAGGCCTGTCAGTTCCGCCGCCAGCGCTTCCGCGTCTTCGAAGGACCGGTTGGCATGGATCACCACCGCGAAGCCGTTGGCCGCGAGATCCTCCGCAATGGCGCGGCCGATCCGTCTGGCCGCCCCCGTCACGAGGGCCGCACCTTTCACCTGCATGTCCTGGCTCTCCTGCAACTCACAAGACGACCGCGACATAGACGAGATAGGACGCGAACATGAGCGCGCCCAGGATCTTGCCCGTGGCGATCCGAGCGAAACAGATCACGGTCAGGGCCACTGCGGCGGCCAGCATGACCCACATATCGCGCTCGATCATGATGTGGGAAACCGGCACCGGGATGATCAGGCCGGTAACCCCCATGATCGCGCCGATATTGAAGATGTTGGAGCCGATGATATTGCCCAGCGCCACATCGGCCTTCTTGCGCCACGCCGCGGCCATGGTCGTCGCCAGTTCCGGCAGCGATGTGCCGACGGCAACGATGGTCAGGCCAATGGCAGCCTGCGAAATACCATAGGCCTCGGCGATGCCGGAGGCCCCGGAGACCGTCAGATGCGCCGCAATCGGCAAGCCGATCAGCCCGCCCGCCAGATGGATCGCGATCCTGGCCGGCGCATGCGGCAATTCGCCGAGTTCGTCATGATAGTCGCCGGTCTGCTCTTCTTCGACATGCGCGCGGGCCCGCAGGATCTGCACCAGCACGAAGAGTAGGAGCCCGGCAAACAAAAAGGCGGCTTCCGTCCTCGACAGCAGGTCGTCGCTGATCATCCACATGAAAGCGATGGTGAAGACGAGCATGACCGCCACGTTGCGCGCCAGGCCGGGCTGTTGGGCATGGACCACGGCGATGATGGCGGGAAGGCCGAGCACGAGCAGGACATTGGCGATATTCGATCCGACGACATTGCCGACGGCGATGTCGGGCACGCCCGAAAGCGCGGACTGGAGCGACACGACAAGTTCGGGCGCCGACGTTCCGAAGGCGACGACCGTCAGGCCGATGATCAGCGAAGGAATGCCGAGATTTTCCGCCAGACCGGCTGCGCCCTTGACCAGATAGTCGCCGGCGAACACGAGCAGTACGAGACCGGCGGCAAGCATGAGAATGTCGAGGAGCATGGAAACCTGTTGGAAAGAGGATTGCTCCGTCTATATAGGCGCACCGAACGGGAAAAAAGGGCCGACCCGACGATGTTGCTAAACCGACACACCGGTCCCCTGTCTTTTTTCAGCCACTGAATCTCCAAATTCCGGCAATGCATTCGCCGCAATCGGGAACGATTTGTGAAGGCGGGAGTTTGGGGCACAGACGTGCCTGAAACAGAGAACTGATTTCGGCACGCGCAACGGATACTTGCAAGGAGAGTAACATGCGCATGTTTGCTAAACTGGCCGGCGGAATTGCCATTGCGGCCCTTGCCGGCAATGCGGCCCTGGCTGCGGACGCCGTCGAGGCCCCGCCGTCGCCGCCGATGGCCGCTCCGGTCAATATCGTTCCGGCCGACACTTGGTCCGGCGTCTATGTCGGTGCATTTGGCGGCTATGACTGGGCGAATTTCGACGTCGACGGTACTGACGTCGATGTGGACGATTGGAACGCGGGCGCCTTCGCGGGCTACAACTGGCAAAACGGTTCGGTTGTCTACGGTGCGGAAGCCGATCTCGGCTACTCCGCCGGCTCGGCTTCTTCCGGAACAGACGGTCTTGATCGGGGCATGTACGGGTCTCTGCGCGGCCGTCTCGGCTACGCGTTCGATCCGTTCCTGATCTACGGTACGGGCGGTCTCGCTCTGGCCAATACCGAGCTTTCCGATGCGACCAGCTCCGACAGCAACACGCATGTCGGTTGGACGGTCGGCGCCGGCGCCGAAGCGCTGCTGACCGACAAGATCTTCAGCCGCCTGGAGTATCGCTATTCCGATTTCGGTTCGAAGGACTACACGCTCGACACCGGCACGGTCTCGTCCGGCTTCAGCGAGCACAGCGTGACGGCGGGTATCGGCGTCAAGTTCTGACCGGACGCAATCCGGCAATACAAGGCCCGCGCGGAGCGATCCGCGCGGGCCTTTTTCATCCCTGCGGCTTTAACGTCTCGTAGTCCGGGAAGGCTTCCGCGAAACGGGCCTCGAAGCGCTTCAGCTTCGGCCGCCCGCGCCGCCAGTTCAGATCGCCGAAACGCAAGTCGAGATAGCCGAGCATGGCGGCGACGGCGAACTGCCCGCCGGTCAGCTTCGTGGTCACCCGGGGGGCATTCTCGTTCAGCCAGTCGAGCCCGCGTGTCATCTTGCGCGCTTGCGTGTCGAGCCAGGGCTGATGGACCTTGTCTTCCGGGCGGAAACGCTTCTCGTAGATTTGCGCAATCAGCGTGTCGCAGATCCCGTCGCCCAGCGCTTCCAGGAACTCGGCCTCGATACGCTTCTTCGCATTGCGCGGATAGAGCTTGTGCCCGCTCATGCGGTCGAGTTCCTGCATGATCACGCGGCTGTCGAACAGAGCCGAACCGTCGTCCAGAACCAGCGTCGGGATCTTGCCGAGGGGATTGTTTCCGATCAGCTCCGTCGGTTCGTCCGAAGTGTTGACCTTTTCCGCCTCTATCGGCAACTCGAGCCACGCCGCAGCCATGCGGACCTTGGCGCTATAGGGGGAGGCAGGCGAATAGAGCAGGCGTGGCATGACGAGTGTTTCCCTCAAAAAGTTGGGCGGGACATGGCGGCCCAGGCAGTCGATCGCGCGGGAAGCCGCGCGGTCAAGGATGGAACGGAGTTCTCCTAACCACGTTTCTTCCCCAGTCGCAAAGCGGCGATGCAGATCGCCAAAACAAGGCGCAGGGAGAATTGTTATGGATAAGCAGAAACACGGCAAAACGATTGTGGAAGGCAATCACGGCCGCGACAAGAAAACGGACGCCGAAAAGACCAGGGAGCGTCGCGAGGAAAAAGGCCGCGACAATGCCGATATGATCGTCGAGAGATAGGAAAACGACGAGAACCGCCGCTAACGCAACGGCGGCATGACCGCGCCGGCCTTCCGGCAGTCATCGGCATCGACTTCCGGGCAGGATACGAAGCCGGATAGATCGCGCGACAGGCAAATGCGGATATCGCGAATATAGCGACGGTCGCAGGTCACCGCGACGGCGTCGTTCGGCAAGCCGGGATTGGCTGCGATAAAGGCTTCCTCGACGCTGTCGGGATCGACGGTCCGTGTCTGTGTGGCGGCTTCAAACGACTGCGGCATGGCGATCTTGTCGAACGCCATGCGCGTGGCGGTGAAATAGTCTTCCTGCGACAGGCCGGAACAGGTCCCGTGCTCGCTCCATTCATGCCGGATCAGGCCGGTCGATGGCATGATGTCGAGCATCGAATCGGACAGCGACCGCGGCACGCTCAGCGGCAGGTCGGTCGGGCAGGCTGTCGGGTAGCCGCTGGAGAATTGCGGCCAAAGCCCGTGCACGACGAAGCCGAACGGTTCGTCCGCTTCGCATTGCTGCCGGTTGGCCCGATCCCCATAGGAGGCGCAATAGCTGGGCGACCAGGACAGCGCCAGCACGTAGAAGTCGAAACCGCTCCCGACAGGCGCAGCGGGCGGCTCTGGCGCAACGGAAGCGGATTGCGCCGTGTCGTCACAACCGGCAAGCGCGAGGACGACGGCGAGCAGGGCTGCCGCGCGTCCAGGCCAGGACATGTCTATCGGGGAGCCAATATTACCGCAGGACGCGGCAATAGCTGTCATAGACGTTCCAGCGGTCCAGCCCGGAAAGGCAGAACTCCACGCTGTCGCCGAAGATGCCGGCAAAGCCCATATCGTACTCCACGAGATTACCAGAGCGTGCGCGTGTGACCGTCCGACATGGCGGCGGTCGCCTTGCAGTAGAGCCTGTCGATGCCCATCGGCTTTACCATCGCCGGCTCGTAGCGGTTCTCCCGGATATCGGAGATTGCGACGATGGAAAGTTCGGGCCTGTGATGGACTTCGCGCGCCTGGATTCCGAAGCGGCGCTCGATGCTGCGGAGATAACCGTTGCGGGCGCAGAAGGAATCGGGCTGGGCGGCGACATAGGGGCCCGGAGCGATCAGGTCGGCCGCATTCACAACCGTTGCCGGAACCGACAACAGGGCTGCGGCCAATACTCCGCGAATGACAGAAGAGATCCGGCTGGACATCGCGTGCTCCTTTGCGCAATCCGATGCAGCCTGATTACCGCATGAATTCGGTCCCGTCACCCCGTTTGCTATGGCCATGATGCCACAGTGAAAACGAAACGACGCCTTTACTCGCCGGCGAGCCAGTTGACGGCGTAGGAGCCCGAGCCCTTCTTGAATTCCAGCACCGAGGACAGCCAGGGCAGGATCGTCCGCAACTCGCTTTCCAGCGTAAAAGGCGGATTGACCACGATCATGCCGGAACCGTCGAATCGGACATCGGCGCCCGACGACCGCACCTCCAGCGAGGTGTCGAGGATGCGCGGGATCTTCAGCCCCCTCAGTTCCTCGCGGAATTCGGCGACGCCCTTGCGGTGCTTGACCGGGTACCACAACAGGAAGGTGCCGGTCGCGAAACGCTTGTGGCCTTCCTTCAGCGCGGTCAGGATGTTGAAGAACTCGTGATAGACCTCGAAAGGCGGGTCGACCAGCACGATGCCGCGCCGTTCCTTCGGTGGCAGGTGCGACTTGATGCCGAGCCAGCCGTCCAGCTTCGTGATGCGCGCCTGGACATCTCCCTCGAACTGCGCATGCAGGACCTCGAAGTCCTCCGGATGCAGTTCGAGCGCCGTCAGCCGGTCCTGCTTGCGAAACAGTTGGCGCGCGATCATCGGGGAGCCCGGATATTGCGTGACCCCGCCATCGGGGTTGAAGGAGCGCACCGCATCGAGATAGGGCCCGATCAGGGCGAGGACATCCGCCGGCGCGCGGTCGGCGGCCTCCATGACCTTGCCGATGCCGGTCTTCCATTCGCCGGTTTTCTGGGCCTGATCGGAAGACAGATCATAAAGTCCCAGCCCGGCATGGGTGTCGAGCACGCGGAAGGCGGCGTCCTTCTTCTGCATGTAGGCGATAACGCGGGCGAGCACGATGTGCTTGAACACATCGGCGAAGTTGCCGGCATGGAAAATATGGCGATAATTCATTTGCCGCTCCTATCGCGCCTTAGGGCTTCACGCTAGTCTCCGCCGCATGAATATAGCGCCTGAAATCGAGACATTCCGTTCAACCTGTCCGCATGATTGCCCGTCCTGCTGCGCCCTCGATGTCGAACGTATCGGGGGAACGCATATCGGCCGGATCCGCGGGGCGAAGGACAACACTTATACCGACGGCGTCATCTGCGCCAAGGTGGCCCGTTATGCGGAGCGCATCCACCATCCGGACAGGCTGCTTCATCCGCTGATCCGCAAGGGGCGAAAGGGTGAGGGCGGATGGCAGCAGGCGTCGTGGGACGTCGCGCTCGACCTCGTTGCGGAACGGTTCCTTGCGGCGGAGGAGAAATACGGCTCGGAAACGGTCTGGCCCTATTTCTTCGCCGGCACCATGGGGCAGGTGCAACGGGATGGCATTCACCGGCTGAAACACGCCAAGCGCTATTCCAACCAGTTCGACACGATCTGCACCAACATGGCCTGGACCGGCTATGTCATGGGCACCGGCCGCCTTGCCGGGCCGGATCCGCGCGAGATGGCGAAATCCGATTGCGTGGTCATCTGGGGCACCAATCCCGTGTCCACCCAGGTCAATGTGATGACCCACGCCATCAAGGCGCGTAAGGAGCGCGGCGCGAAGATCGTCGCCATCGACATCTATGCCAACGACACCATCGCACAGGCCGATATCGGGCTTATCCTCAAGCCCGGAACCGATGCGGCGCTCGCTTGCGCGGTGATGCATGTCGCCTTCCGGGACGGTTACGCCGACCGCGATTTCATGAGTAAATACAGCGACAAGCCGGCGGAACTTGAATCGCATCTGGCGACGCGCACGCCCGAATGGGCCGCCTCGATCACCGGGCTGACGGTCGACGAGATCGAGGCCTTTGCCAGGCTGATCGGCACGACGAAACGGACCTTCTTCCGCCTCGGCTACGGCTTCACCCGCAATCGCAATGGCGCGGTCTCGATGCATGCCGCAGCCTGCGTGCCGACCGTGCTCGGCTCATGGCAATATGAGGGTGGCGGCGCCTTCCACAACAATGGCGACATCTACAAGCTCGACAAGCGCGAACTGACCGGCGCGTCTTATGCCGACCCGGACATCCGCTGGCTCGACCAGTCGAAGATCGGCCGCGTGCTGACCGGCGACATCGAGGCTCTCGCGGGCGGTCCGCCGGTGACCGCGATGCTGATCCAGAACACCAATCCGGCCAATGTCATGCCCGAACAGGAACTGGTGCGCGCCGGGCTCGCCCGCCTCGACCTGTTCACTGTCGTCCACGAGCAATTCATGACGGACACGGCGGAAATCGCCGATGTCGTCCTGCCGGCAACGATGTTCCTGGAGCATGACGACATCTACAAGGGCGGCGGCCACCAGCATATCATGCTCGGCCCCAAGCTTATCGACGGCCCGGGCGAGACGCGGCCGAACCATTTCGTCTTCGAGGAACTGGCCAGGCGCCTCGGCGTCGCCGACAGGCCGGGTTTCGGCAAGAACCGAAAGCGAACTGATCGACCACCATCGTCGCTCCCTTCGGCGAGAGCTATGGCAGCCTGAAGGAAAAGGGCTGGGCCGATGTCCAGCCCGATTTCGACACTGCGCATTATGTCGGCGGTTTCGGACATGCCGACGGAAAATTCCGCTTCAGCCCCGATTGGCTTGCGGGGCCGTCTCCGAACAAGCCGCCGAAGGCGCTCGGCCCGCAGGGGCCGGCCGACCGTCTGCCGGCATTCCCCGACTATCTCGACCTGACAGAGCAGCCGGACGCGAACCATCCCTTCCGTCTCGCAACGTCGCCGTCACGCTCCTTCCTGAATTCGACCTTTGCCGAGACGCTCGGCTCGGTGAAACGCGAAAAGCGGCCGGAAGTGATGATCCATCCCGACGACGCGGCCTCGCTGGGCCTTGAGGACGGCGCCGCGGTCGCGCTCGCCAATTCACGCGGCGAGGTGCATCTGCATCTGAAAGTCTCCGACCGCCCGCGACGCGGCACGCTGATCGCCGAAGGTCTGTGGCCGAACAAGGCGCATCTGAACGGCTGCGGCATCAAACACGCTCACCGGCGCCGACAGCGTCGCCCCCTATGGCGGCGCGGCGGTGCATGACGCGAAGGTCCGGGTGAGGGCGATTTAGATCCTCACGCCTTCTCGGTCAGCTCGACCGTCGCCCCTTCTTCGATCGTCCGAGGCGCATTGTTCAGCTTCTCGATCGCGAAGCCGGCGGCCGCCTTGTATTTCGCCATGAACTCCCGCGCGCTCCTCGGCCGGGATCACGTCGTCGATATCGTCGAACTCGCCGCCGCAGCGCTCGTCCGACCATGTTGAGGAGGCCGAACGGGCCGGCGCCGCGATTGCGCAGGATCAGTTCCGAGATCGGGCCGCACAGCTTCTCGTCATAGGCGGCAAGAGCGTCCCGCCGTGACGCCATGGTCCAGCAGGCAGGTGCCCAGAATGCGCGCATCGATGATTGCCTGGCTCGCGCCGTTGGAGCCGGTCGGATACATCGCATGCGCGGCATCGCCGATCAGGGCGACATTGCCGTTCGCGCCATGTGGAGATCGGATCGCGGTCGATCATCGGGTTTTCATAGGCTACATCGGCGCCGCGCAGCAGCGCCGGCGCGTCGAGCACAGTCATTAGGTCCAGCCCTCGAAATGCTGGATGAAATCGTCAATCTCGACCGGCTTGAACCACCCCGAATTCTTCCAGCCCTCGGAATTGTCGACGGTCACTTCGGCAATCCAGTTGATCATGGCGAGACCGGTTTCCGGATCGGGATGCGAGATCGGATAGATCACCATGCGGTGCTTGTGCGTGCCGAGGCCGACGAAGGACGAGCCGGTGCGGATCGGTTTCGCCATAGTGGTGCCGCGCCACATGATCGCGCCGCCCCAGTGGATCGGCGGCTGGTCCGGATGCATCTGCGCGCGGATCGAGGAATGGATCCCGTCCGCGCCGATCAGCAGCGTGCCGGTCTCGCGCGATGTCGAGCCGTCGGCGTGTTCGACGATCGCCGTCACGCTGCCGTCGGTATTGTTTTCGTACCCGGTCACGCAGGCTACCCAGACGAAGGGCGTCCCTCGCCGGCGCGGGCCGTGAATGTGTTCGCGAGCAGCATGTGGAAGAGGCCGCGATGCACCGCATATTGCGGCCAGTTGTAGCCGGCGAGCAGGCCGCGCGTTTTCCGAATAGATGTCGTTGCCGTTGAGCCCGACCAGCGCCCATTCCTTCGCCGGCAAGCCGACCTTGTCCATCTCGTCCGGTCCGATGCCGAGATCGTAAAGTTCGCGCACGGCGTTCGGCTGGATGTTGATGCCGACGCCGAGCGGACGCAATTCGCGCACGGCTTCGAACACGAGGCAGGGCACGCCGATCTGGTTGAGCGTCAGCGCGGTCCGCTAGTCCGCCAATACCGCCGCCGGCGATCATCACAAGGGGTTGGGCCATGTACTTCATTCCTCCGCAAGGCCCGGCGTTATTATCAAGAAACCGCGCCAACGCAACGTTGACGGCCGCCGGGCAGCAGCTTTGATATGTCAGTCTTCGATTGAGCGGGCGATCTTCGCCAGCGCCAGCGGATAGAGCCGGTGCTCCTGTTCCAGCACCCGTGCGGCGAGCTTGTCCGCCGTATCGTCCGGCAGGACGGGCACTTCGGCCTGGCAGATCACAGGGCCTTCATCCATTCCGGCGGTGACGTGATGCACCGAGCAGCCATGGGTCGCATCGCCCGCCTCGATGGCGCGGGCGTGGGTGTCGAGCCCCTTGTGCTTCGGCAAACAGGGAAGGGTGGATGTTGATGATCCGGCCCTTCCATGGTTCGTAGGAACTCGCCGGACAGCAGCCGCATGAATCCGGCGAGGCAGACGATCTCCACGCCGGCCTCGTCCAGCGCCTGCTGGATCGCCTCCTCATGGGCGCGTTTCGATCCATGCGAGGAGCGCGCCACGGCGCGGGCGGCGATACCTTCACTCCGTGCCGTTTCCAGCCCTTTCGCCTCCCGGTTGTCGGAGAGGACCAGCACGATTTCGGCGGGATAGTCCGGCGCCTTCGTCGCGCGGATAAGCGCCTCCATGTTGGAGCCGCGCCCGGAGATGAGCACGGCGACGCGCTTGCGCTTCAAAGGTCCAGCTCGCCGCGATAGGTCACGCGCGCGCCGTCGCTGGAGCCCATCACGCCGATCCGCGTGACCGTCTCGCCCTCGCGCTCCAGCACTTCGGCAACCGCTTCGCTGTCTTCAGGCGAGACGACGGCGATCATGCCGACGCCGCAATTGAAGGTCCGAAGCATCTCGTCGCGCGCCACGCCGCCCTGTGCCGCGAGCCAGGCGAAGACATGCGGCACATGAATAGCCGAAAGGTCGATCTCGGCGGTCATGCCGTCCGGCAGCACGCGCGGGATATTCTCCCGGGAAACCGCCGCCGGTGATATGCGCCAGCGCCTTGATCGCACCGGTCTCGCGGATCGCCGCCAGCACGGATTTCACATAGATGCGGGTCGGGTCGAGCAGGGCTTCGCCCAGCGTGCGCTCCTTGTCGAACGGCGCCCGACGCGCCATAGGAAAGCCCCGACATCCCGACGATGTGGCGCACCAGCGAATAGCCGTTGGAATGGATGCCCGCCGAGGCGAGGCCGAGGATCACGTCGCCCTCGGCGATATCGGTTTTCGGCAGCAATTGCCCGCGTTCCGCCGCGCCGACGGCAAAGCCCGCGAGGGTCGTAATCGCCTGACGCATACATCGCCGGGCATTTCCGCCGTTTCGCCGCCGAGCAGCGCGCAGCCCGCCTGCCGGCACCCCTCGGCGATACCTGAAACGATATCCGATCCTTGTTTGACGTCCAGCTTTCCGGTCGCGAAATAGTCGAGGAAGAACAGCGGTTCCGCGCCCTGCACGACGAGGTCGTTGACGCACATGGCGACGAGATCGATGCCGACCGTGTCGTGGATGCCCGCCTCGATCGCCACCTTCAGCTTGGTGCCGACGCCGTCATTGGCGGCGACGAGGACCGGATCGGAGAAACCGGCCGCCTTGAGGTCGAACAATCCGCCGAACCCGCCGATCGTCCCGTCCGCGCCGGAACGCCGGGTCGATTTCACCATCGGCTTGATCGCCTCGACCAGCGCATTGCCGGCGTCGATATCGACGCCCGCATCGGCATAGGAGAGGCCGTTTCTTTCCGTCCCGCGAAGTTTCCGACATGGCGCGTTTGCCCTGCAATGTCCCTGATTGGCCGCTCTATTGCACGGCACAGACGCTGTTTCCAGTGCCGGGCGCGGACCTGCCCACAGCAATTTGCATGGGCGCGCGAGAAAGGCTTTTGCGCCGGCACGGCCGCATATCTATATGACAGTGAAAACGACGGGAAATGAATGACCTCGCGCTTCTGGACAATACCCAACGCGATCTCGCTTGCGCGCTTGGGCGATGATTCCGTTCATCGTCCAGGCGATCCTGCAGGAAGCGTGGATGACCGGCTTCGTGCTGTTCCTGATAGCCGGCCCTGTCGGACGGAGTTGACGGCTTCATTGCCCGTTATTTCCAGCAGGGTTCCCGTTTCGGAACCTATATCGACCCGCTGGCCGACAAGGCTTTGACCATCGCGGTCTTCTCGGCCTTCGCCGCCGACGGCATCGTGCCGGTGTGGCTGCTCGTGCTGATCCTCGTGCGCGACATCGCCATCGTCGTCGGCGCAATGCTGATGGCGACGCGCGGCGCGGCGTACGCCATCCGGCCCTTGCCGATCTCGAAGGTCAACACGGCCATCCTGATCGTCTTGGCCGGCTGGCTCTGCTCGCCGCAAACGCCTTTGAATGGTCGCTTCCCGGCGTGAATTATGCTCTGATCGCACTTGTCGTTTTCCTGACCGCTGTTTCTGCGGCGGCCTATGTCCGCTTGCTGATCGGCGGTCTTGGCGGGACCGCCGCGGAGCAAGTCGGACAACCGGACGAGACCTGATGAGCAAGCACATCTCCACCGCCTATCTGAAACGCCAGGCCCTCTTCTGGCTGGCGGCGGCGGCCCGTCTTCATCCTCTTCGTCTATGTCTTCCGTTCGGTCCTGCTGCCCTTCGTGGCGGGCCTTGCGCTTGCCTATTTCATGGATCCCGTCGCCGATTTCTTCGAACGCCGCGGCCTGTCGCGGCTGGCCTCGACCATCGTCATCCTGCTCGGATTCGTCATCGCGCTGGTTATCGCTCTGGCTGTCATCGTCCCGATCCTGGTGACCCAGGCGAATGATTTCTTCTCCAATTTCCCCGCAATATATCTCGCAGCTCCCAGGCGCTGTTTTCCCGTCTCAGCCTCGAGACCGGCTGGCTGGCGAACTATATCGGCATCAATGCCGAGGATCTTCAGGGCGGGTTCAACGAACTGCTGAAGCAGGGCGCGGGTTTCCTGACGACGCTCTTTCCAGGGCCTGTGGTCGTCCGGCAAGGCCGTCATCGATGTCGCCGGCCTGCTGATCGTCACGCCGGTCGTCGCCTTCTACATGCTGCTCGACTGGGACCGCATGGTCGCCAAACTCGACGCCTGGGTGCCGCGCGATCATGTCGATAGCGTCCGCCGGCTTGGCCGCGACATCAACAAGACCATCGCCGGCTTCGTCCGCGGCCAGGGCACGGTCTGCCTTAATCCTCGGCACCTTCTACGCCATCGGCCTGACGGTCACGGGGCTCAATTTCGGCTTGCTGATCGGCCTGTTCGCCGGCCTGATCAGCTTCATTCCCTATGTAGGCCTCGCTGGTCGGGCTGGTGTTGTCGGTCGGGGTCGCCATCGTCCAGTTCTGGCCCGACTGGATCTCGGTGGTGATGGTGGCCGCCGTCTTCTTCATCGGCCAGGCGGTCGAGGGCAACATCCTGCAGCCCAAGCTGGTCGGCGACAGTGTCGGCCTGCACCCGGTCTGGCTGATGTTCGCGCTCTTTGCCTTTGGCGCGCTGTTCGGTTTCACCGGCCTGCTGATCGCGGTAACCCGCCGCTTCGGCCATCGGCGTCCTCGTTCGCTTCGCGCTGGAGAAATATCTGGATTCCGATCTCTATGTCGGGCAATCGGAGGCCGGCGCCAAGATGCCGGCGAATGATGAATGATCCGGCCGGTTCGCCGGACCGAAACTCCATGACGAAGACCGATTCCCAGCTGCTTCTCGATATCGGCCTGTCGGGCTCCATGTCGCGCGACGACCTGATCGTCACCCGCGCCAACCGCGCGGCGGTGACGCTGGTCGAGCGCTGGCCGGACTGGCCCGGCCCCTTCGTCATCGTGGCCGGCCCGCCCGGCTCGGGAAAGACCCATCTGGCGACCATCTGGCGCGAGGAGGCGGTCGCGCGGGCCTGCGATCCCCGCCGATCTGACGGCCGCCGATCTCGACGCGCCGCACAGGCCGGCCAGCCGATCCTGACTCGACGGGGTGGAGCCCGGCGCTTTCGACGAGACGGTGCTGTTTCACATCATGAACGCGGTGCGGTCGGCTGGCGGAAGCCTGCTGATGACCCTCGGCCCACTGGCCCGGTGCCTGGCAGGTGCGGACGCCGGATCTGCGTTCGCGCATCCAGGCCGCCACCACGGTCGAGATCGACGAGCCGGACGACGAGCTTCTCATCGGCGTCATGACGAAACTCTTCGCCGACCGGGCAGATCGCGGTCGACGGCCTCCGTCATCCGCTATATCGCCAGCCGCATCGAGCGGTCGCTGGCCAGCGCCCGGCTGAACGTCGAGCGCCCTCGACAAGGCCTCGCTGGCGCGAAAGGCGAAGATCACCCGTGCGTTTGCCGCCGCATTCGTGCGCGAGTATGACGACAATCAGGGCGAGTTTGGCTTCTAGGTCGCGGCAAACGGTCGCGATCATGTCATCCTTGCGTGGCATTGCGCCCATGACCGCCTTGGGATCAAACTGGTACAAGCCCCGCATGGAATCGGACCGGAAAAAACGCGAAATGACCGATATTGTCCACACGACGACCGAACAGCCGCAAGGCGGCGACGCCGATGCGGTCGCGCCCATCGCGACAACGGGATGACGCCTTCGCGTTTCGTCAATCGCGAGTTTTCCTGGCTTCAGTTCAACTGGCGGGGTTCTCGACGAGGCGCGCAACACCAAGCATCCGCTGCTCGAAAGGCTGCGCTTCCTGTCGATTTCCGCCGACAATCTCGACGAGTTCTTCATGGTGCGTGTCGCGGGTCTCGCGGGCCAGGTTCGCGAAGGCATCGCCGAACGCTCCTCCGACGGCCTGACGCCGCAGGAACAACTCCGACGCGATCTTCGAGGAATCCGGCAAGTTGCAGACCGAGCAGCAGGTCGTCCTCGCAGAACTGCAGGAGGAACTGGAAGCGCAGGGCATCGAGATCGTTCGCAGCGAACAGCTCGAACGGCAGGATCTCCAGTGGCTGGAGGAGCACTTCCTCGAGACGATCTTCCCGGTCCTGACGCCGCTCTCCATCGACCCGGCGCATCCGTTCCCCTTCATCCCCAATCTGGGCTTCTCGATCGCGCTGGAACTCGTCCATCGCCATCGGCGCGAGCAGATGAACGCGCTGCTGCGCTTCCCGGTCTCGCTGGAACCGCTTCGTCTCCATTCCGACCGAGGGCGCGGGCTATCGCTTCATCAGCCTCGAAGACGTCATCGGCCTCTATATCGCCAAGCTCTAATCCCGGGCTACGAGGTGAAGGGGAAGGGCACCTTCCGCGTCATCCGCGACAGCGACATCGAGGTCGAGGAGGAGGCCGAGGATCTCGTCCGCCTGTTCGAGACAGCGCTGAAACGCCGCCGCCGCGGCCAGGTGGTCCGTATCGAGTTCGATCACGAAATGCCGCAGGGCCTGCGCGAGTTCGTGGCGCATGAACTGGAAGTGCCCGAGATGCGCGTCAGCGTGCAGCCGGGCATTCTCGCGCTCAACACCGTCTCGGAAATCGTCTCGATCGATCGCGACGATCGAATTTCGAACCCTATTCGGCCGCTTTCCCGAACGCATTCGCGAGCATAGCGGCGACTGCTTCGCGGCGATCCGCGAGAAGGGACATCATCGTCCACCACCCCTATGAATCCTTCGACGTGGTGGTCCAGTTTCTCCGCCAGGCGGCGATGGATCCGAACGTACTCGCCGTCAAACAGACGCTCTACCGCACCTCGGAAGACAGCCCGATCATCCGCGCCCTGATCGACGCGGCCGAGGCCGGCAAGTCGGTCACCGCTCTGATCGAACTGAAGGCACGCTTCGACGAGGAGGCGAATATCCGCTGGGCGCGCGACCTCGAACGCGCCGGCGTGCAGGTCGTCTATGGCTTCTTCGAGATGAAGACGCACGCGAAAATGTCGCTCGTCGTCCGCCGCGAGGACAAGCGCCTGCGCAACTATGTGCATCTCGGCACCGGCAACTACCACCCGGTCACGGCGAAGATCTACACGGACCTGTCCTTCTTCACCTGCAATCCCGTGATTGCCCATGACGTGGCGCAGGTCTTCAATTTCAATCACCGGATATGCCGACCCCGGTTCCGACATGAAGCTGGCGGTGTCGCCGCGTTTCATGCGCAATCGGATCCTGCATCACATCGCGCAGGAAATCGAACATGCGAAGGCGGGGCGCCCCGCCGAGATCTGGTTCAAGATGGAATGCGCTTGTGGATGCGGCCATCATCGACGCGCTCTAACGACGCCAGCGCCGCCGGCGTTCAGGTCGACATGATCGTGCGCGGCATTTGTTGCCTGCGCCCGCAGGTTTCCGGGCCTGTCGGAAAACATCCGCGTCAAATCGATCGTCGGGCGTTTTCTTGAGCACAGCCGCATCTATTGCTTCGGCAACGGCCACGGCCTGCCGTCCGACGAGGCGATCATCTATATCGGTTCGGCGGATCTGATGCCGCGCAATCTCGACCGCCGCGTCGAGACACTGGTGCCGCTTCAAAATCCGACGGTGCACGAACAGGTGCTCGGCCAGATCATGCTGGCCAATCTCCTCGACAACCAGCAGAGCTTCGAGCTTCTGCCGGACGGACGGTCGCGCCGCATGACGGCCGGCAAGGATGAGCAACCTTTCGACGCGCAGAAATATTTCATGACCAATCCCGAGCCTTTCCGGTCGTGGAAAGTCGTTGAAATCCTCCGCGCCCCGTTTGATTGCGCATAAAATACGGGCAGAGAACAAGCAGGCCTAGGGTCAGGCCCCTGGGCTTCCGGTCAGGGCGTTCTGCCCTGCAATTCGGTGTTGGAACTGACAATTGATTGAGACCGAAGACGCCCAGGGACGCCTGAGAAACAGGCATCCGGTTGCCGTTATCGACATCGGATCGAACTCTGTCCGCCTCGTCATCTACGAGGGCTTGGTGCGCGCGCCTTCCATATTGTTCAACGAGAAGGTGCAGTGCGGGCTCGGCCGCGGCATCGCCGAAACCGGCGACATGGATCCGGACGCCGTAGAAAAACGCTCTCGCGGCGCTGCGGCGCTTTCGCGGGCTGGCCGACCAGGCGGGCGTCGAGCGGCTGGCCATTCTCGCCACCGCGGCGGCGCGGGAGGGCCGGCAATGGCCCACCCTTCATCGAGGAAGCCGAACGCAATCCTGCGCCAGGAGGTGTCACCGTGCTGAGCGGGCGCGAGGAAGCGCTCTATTCGGCCTATGGCATTCAATCCGCCTTCCGCAACATCGACGGCGTGACCGGAGATCTCGGCGGCGGCAGCCTCGAACTGGTCGAGATGAAGGATCACGCCATCGGCGACGGCCGCACGCTGCCCATCGGCGTCATCCGCCTCTCCGAGCGCGCCGAAGGCGATTACGAGAAGGCCGTCCTGATCGCCCGCGAGGAACTGACGTCGGTTCCGTTCCTGAAACAGGGGCAGGGGCGTAACTTCTATGCCGTCGGCGGCACATGGCGAAACCTCGCCAAGCTGCACATGGCGGCCAAGAACTACCCGCTGCACGTAAACCCATCACTACGAGATGGACGCCCCGGCCGCGATCCCTTTTCTCAAGAAGGTCGGCCGCAACAATGTCGAGAAGCTGAAAGGCATCGAGGACGTCTCGCGTTCCCGGCGCGCGCTTCTGCCCTATGGAGCGATTGTTCTCGCCGAGCTGATCCGGGTCATGAAGCCGGCGAAGGTGGTATTCTCCTCGGCCGGCGTGCGCGAAGGCTATCTCTACAGCCTGCTCAGCGAAGAGGACCGGCAGCTCGATGCCCTGATGGAGGCGTCGGAAGAGCTCTCGATCCTTCGCTCCCGTTCTCCACAGCATGCGCGCGAACTGGCGGACTGGACGGGAATCGCCTTCAAGGCCTTCGGCATCGACGAGACCGAGGACGAGCGCCGTTACCGCGAGGCGGCCTGCCGGCTGGCGGACATTTCCTGGCGCGCCCATCCCGACTATCGCGGCGACCAGGCGATGAACGTCATCGCCTATGGCTCCTTCACCCAGATCGACCATCCGGGCCGCGCCTATATCGCGCTCGCCAATTATTTCCGCCATGACGGGTTGAAGAACGCGACGCTCGCTCCGGAAATCCGCAAGATCTCCAGCGACCGGATCTGGGATCGAAGCCGCTATCTCGGCGCTTTCTTCCGTGTCGCATATCTGTTCACAGCGGCCATGCCCGGCGTCATCGGAGATGTCACCTGGCGCGCCAGGGACGACGGTTCGATGGAACTGGTGCTGCCGCCGCGCCTGGCGGACCTCTACGGCTCACGGCCGCTCGGCCGGGTCAACCAGCTGGCCAAGGACGGTCGGCCGCGAGATTTCGCTCGTCGTCACCGTATAGTCTCTCGGGCGCTATCCGGCTCGCGCTGATGATGCCGCCGCTGGCGAGATGCCGGCGCCGGCCATGGACCCGCCAAAGCATGTTGCGGACGTTGCGCTTCATTTCCTTGCGGAGCCGGCGCAGGAACGGCGCTTTCGCGACCTTTTGCCGGATGCGCGGGTCGACGGTCCGTTCGCTTTGGGCGACTGTTTGCATCGCATCCACATAACGATTGGCGAAGTCGCGCGGAAGCATCGACAACTGGCTGGCGACCACCGGTTCCGCCTGCAAAGCGCGCCAGCCGGGGCGCGGCCTGAATGTGAAGTCATCGATATGGTCGCAATAGGGATCGGACCATTCCAGGAGCTTTTCGGCCGCGCGCCTCGTCAGCACATAGGCGCCGCAGCTGGTCGAGTCCGACAGGATTCGCCGCAAGGGCCACCGGCCGATCGTCAGTTCGGGCGCGGAAAGCGGCACCGGATAGAACGCGCTGTCGAGCTTGACCACATCGAATTGCGGTCCCGCGGCCTCGAGAAGGCCCAGCAGTTCGACGAGGTCCGGCAGGAAGAACATGTCGTCTTCGAACACGGCCGCCATGTCGAGGTCTCGCGCCAGCACTGCCTGCCAGATTCTGCGATGGCTTTCGAAAACGCCGATCTGGCTCTTGACGATCTCCCAGCGCACCCCGGCGCCGGGCATGTAGCGGACATTGTCATAGTCCTCGATGCGGAGCGCATCGACGGCGGGAAATCGCTCGGCTTCAAGGCCGACTTTCCCGAACTCCTTTTCCATGTGGGCGCGGCGTTCGGGAACGCGGTCGAGATTGATGAAGAAACACTTCATGAGCCGCGGCCGCGCGACGCCTACCCGGAGCCGACGTCGATCACGTCGAGCTTGCGTTCCCTGAAGCGAATGGCCAGTTCGCCGCGGGTCGCGCGAAGCGCCTTGTCGCCGAAGACCTCGCGGCGCCAGCCCTTCAGTGCCCCGACATCGGCGTCTTCGCCATGGATGGCGATCTGCTCGAGATCGTCGGTCGTCGCGATGATCTTCTGGGCGACGCCCTGTTCTTCGGCGGTGAGCTTCAGCAGCACGCGCAGAAGATCGACGGCGGCGCTCGTGCCCTCTGGCGATGCGGGCGGGCGAGGGATTGCCGGCAGGTCGGCCTTGTCCATCTCGAGCGCATCCGTCACCGCCTTGATCAGCGGCGCGGCCATGGACGAGCGCTCGATGCCCTTGTTGAGCGAACGCAACCGTCCGAGCGCTTCCGGCGATTGCGGCTGCTGCTGGGCGATCTCGTAGATGGCGTCGTCCTTGAGAATGCGGCGGCGCGGCTGGTTCCGGTTGCGAGCCTCGTTTTCGCGCCAGGCGGCGATATTCTTGAGGATCTGCAATTCGATTGGCTTGCGGACACGCAGCTTCAGCCGCTGCCAGGCGTCCTCGGGCAGGATGTCGTAGGTGCCGTGGGAAGTCAGCACACCCATCTCCTCGGAGACCCAGTGCGCGCGGTTTTCGTTCCGTAGCGTTTCGGCGAGATGCTCGTAGACATCGCGCAGATGCGTCACATCGGCCAGCGCATAGGAAAGCTGCTTGTCGCTGAGCGGCCGCTGCCGCCAGTCGGTGAATCGCGACGACTTGTCGATATGCGCGCCGGAAATGCGCTTGACGAGCTGGTCATAGGCGATCGCGTCGCCAAAGCCGCAGACCATGGCGGCGACCTGGGTGTCGAAGATCGGCTCCGGCACCGTGCCCGTCAGATTGAAGAAGATCTCGATGTCCTGGCGGGCCGCGTGAAAGACCTTCAGCACATCCTTGTTCGCCAGCAGGTCGAACAGCGGCGCGAGGTCGATCCTCTTCGCCAGCGGATCGATCAATAGCGCCTCGTCGGCGCTTGCGACCTGGACGAGGCAGAGCTCCGGCCAGAAGGTGGTTTCACGGATGAATTCCGTGTCGATCGTTATGAACGGATGATGCGCGAGGCGCGCACAGGCAGCGGAAAGTTCTTCCGTTGAATCAATGGGCTTCATGGCAAAGGTCTTTAGCGGTGTCGCCGTGGTTTGTCGATTGCCGCGCGACACCTCTCGCTTGCCTTGACAAATCGCTTGCCCCATGCGCTTTTCCGCGCGATTTCCCGCACCACTGAAATTGCGGCGTGCCAATCGCGCGCCCGGGCACACAAAGGCGAATATTCATGCACCGTTATCGCAGCCACACATGCGGAGCCCTCCGCAAAACGGACGCCGGATCGACCGTGCGCCTGTCGGGATGGGTTCACCGCGTGCGCGACCATGGCGGAGTTCTCTTCATCGACCTTCGCGACCATTACGGCGTCACCCAGGTCGTCGCCGATCCCGATTCCGCCTGTTTCGCCACGGCCGAGAAGGTTCGCGGCGAATGGGTCATCCGTGTCGATGGCGAGGTCAAGCCGCGCACGGACGAGACCGTCAATTCGAACCTGCCCACCGGCGAGATTGAAATCTTCGCGCGCGAGATGGAAATCCTCTCCGAGGCGAGCGAGTTGCCGCTGCCGGTCTTCGGCGAGCCGGACTATCCCGAGGACATTCGCCTCAAATACCGCTTTCTCGACCTGCGCCGCGACACGCTGCACAAGAACATCGTCACCCGCACCAAAGTGATCTCCTCCATGCGCAACCGCATGGTGCAGGCGGGGTTCACCGAATACCAGACGCCGATCCTGACCGCGTCGTCGCCGGAAGGCGCGCGCGACTTCCTCGTGCCGTCGCGCATTCATCCGGGCGAGTTCTACGCGCTGCCGCAGGCGCCGCAGCAATACAAGCAGTTGCTGATGGTTTCCGGCTTCGACCGCTATTTCCAGATCGCGCCCTGTTTCCGCGACGAGGATCCGCGCGCCGACCGCCTGCCGGGCGAGTTCTACCAGCTCGACCTCGAAATGAGCTTCGTCGAACAGGACGACGTGTTCGAGGCGATGGAGCCGGTCGTTCGCGGCATCTTCGAGGAATTCGCCGAAGGCAAGCCGGTGACCGGGGAGTTCCCGCGCATCGCCTATGACGACGCGATCCTGAAATACGGCACCGACAAGCCTGACCTGAGAAACCCGATCGTCATGCAAGACGTGTCGGAACATTTCCGCGGCTCCGGCTTCAAGGTCTTCGCCAACATCCTCGCCAACGATCGGCGCGGCGCCGTCTGGGCGATTCCCGCGCCGACCGGCGGTTCGCGCGCCTTTTGCGACCGCATGAACTCCTGGGCGCAAGGCCAGGGCCAGCCGGGCCTCGGCTACATCTTCTGGCGCGAGGAAAACGGCAAGGTCGAGGGCGCGGGCCCGATCGCCAAGAACATTGGCGAGGAGCGCACCGAGGCGATCCGCCTGCAGCTCGGCCTGAAGCCGGGCGACGCCTGCTTCTTCGCCGCCGGCGACCCGAAGAAATTCGCCGGTTTTGCCGGCGATGCGCGCACCCGTGCCGGCGAGGAACTGGACCTTGTCGACCGCGACCGTTTTGCGCTCGCCTGGATCGTCGACTTCCCGTTCTACGAATGGGACGAGGACGAAAAGAAGGTCGATTTCGGCCACAACCCCTTCACCATGCCGCGCGGCGGCCTGGGCGCGCTCGAAAACGAGGATCCGCTCAACATCAAGGCGTGGCAGTACGACCTTGTCTGCAACGGCTACGAGATCGCGTCGGGCGGCATCCGCAACCATCTCCCCGAGGTGATGGTCAAGGCGTTCGGCATTGTCGGACTCGACGCGAAGACGGTCGAGGAGCGCTTCGGCGGCCTGTTCCGAGCCTTCCATTACGGTGCGCCGCCGCATGGCGGCATGGCGGCCGGTGTGGACCGTATCGTCATGCTGCTGGTCGGCGCGAAGAACCTGCGCGAGGTGACCCTGTTCCCGATGAACCAGCAGGCCGAAGACCTTCTGATGGGCGCTCCGGCTCCGGCATCTCCGGCGCAATTGCGCGAACTCTACCTTCGCTCGATCCCGCCGACCAAGGAATGAGCTGAAAAGGGAAGGCGGCTGCGACATGACCATCCGCCTTCTCGTCACCGGTTTCACGCCTTTTCCGGGTGCGCCGCATAATCCGACCGAACGGCTGATCCGCCATTTCGAGGCCAACCCGCCCTTTGTCGGGTCGGACGTCGAGTGCCGGTTCGCGGTGCTGCCGGTCGATTACGCCGATACCATTCCGGCGCTCGAGGACGTCGCATCCACTTTCGAGCCGCATGTCGCCGTGCATTTCGGCCTGGCGAAGACAGCGGTAGGCTTTCGCCTGGAACGTCTGGCGCGCAATGCGATTGCCTCTGACGCGCCGGATAATGCCGGCAACATTCCCGAAGCGTCGCCCATACTGCGCAACGCAGACGATATCCCGTCATCCCTGCCGCTTGCGCGCATCGCCGAGGCGCTGGAAGAACGCGGCCATACCGTGGAATGGTCTGACAATGCGGGCGGCTATCTGTGCAATTACGTCTTCTTCCACTCCGCCGCCGGCCTGTGCCGGGGGCTTGCCGCATCCGTGAACGGCTTTGTCCATGTCGGCCCGGCGAACGCGGCCGAGGACTTCAACAAAATGGTGGAAGGCGCGGAAACGATTCTGGAAATCTGCGTTTCCGAAGCGCGCGGAATGTGAGCCCGGCGGCTGACCGCCGGGCTCTGTCCGAAGGCGGACTAGTCGTTGGCGGTGACCTTGATGTTCAACACGCCGATGATCGACTGCGGCGCGGCCATCGCGGCGCCGACGATCTGGGCGACCGGCACGGGATTCGCCGGCAAGGCGGCGATCTTCAGCGAACCGGGGCTGTCGAGAAACGCGCCGACGGCGGCCGAAGCGGAGGCGGCGAAATCCGGGTTCTGCAACTGCGCCAGCGCGAAGGGCAGGGTGCCCTTGGCCATCGCGACGACGCCCTCGCGGGTACTGCCCTGCTGCTTGGCGACGAAATCGAGGATCTTTCCGGTCGCTGAATCGTCGTCCAGTTCGACCGAGATATTGCCGATCTGCAACTGCTGCATCAGACCCATCATCGCAAGCCCCTTGGCCTGGTCGCTCTGGTCCTGCATCTGCTTGTTCATTTCCTGCATCGCAGCGATGAGTTCGGGCGTGTAACCGCCGACTGCGAGGTCGATATTCAGCGCCGCCGCGTCATCGAGGATGATGGACTGGCTCATCGTGGCATCGCCATTGCCGGCGTTCCACTGGCCCGTGACGTTGACGCGTCCGGTCAGCGTCTCGTAGCCGAGTTCGCCCATCGTCGCCTTCGCCTTCGGATCTTCAACCTGCGCGAAGTCGATGGTGAAGTCCTTGACCTTGACGTCGTAGGTCATGGTCCCGCCGACCTCGTAGGGGCTCATCGCGACGGACACGCCCTCGAGCTCAAAGACCGGCGTGCTGCTCTTGGCGATGGTCAGGCCGCCGATTTCGTAGTTACGGCAGAAGCCGCCCTTGGCGATCGGATCGGTCTCTTCCGGTCCGGCGATGTAGCAGCCTTCGAGGACAGCACCCTCGAAGGCCACGGTATAGCCGTCCTTTACGTTGCTGAACGCGGGCATCCCGGCGCGGCTGACGGTGAACGCGCCATTGCCCGCTTCCTCGACGCCCTCAAGCAGTATCTCGTCTATCGTGAATTTGTCGTCGGCCCCTGTTGGCGAGACCGTGACGCCGGACAGGACGACATTGTTTCCGCGCATCTCGGCCGATTCCGCAGTCAATTCCATGCCTTGCAGCGACAGCTGGCGCTTCAGCCCGTCAATCACGGCGTCGGCGCTGACTTCGGCATGTGCGCCTGCGGCAAGGGATAGAAGCAGCGCGCTTGCGGCCGCGGATGAGATCAATAGTCGTTGAGCGGTCATGAAAATCCTCATTGAAAAGCGAAAACGCGTTCATCTACGCTGTAATCGGCGGCCATTGTGTGTCAAAAAGCACATCGGCCGGCACCGGCCTCCTCCTCGAAATCAGCCGAAACCGGAACATCGCCATGAGCTTTCCCGAGATTGTGCCGTCCCGCAAGCTTTCCGGCGTTGTCGGCGGGTTGTTTTCTGCTCTCGGTAAAGAATTCGTGACCGCTCGGGTGGACGAGCTGGAGCTGACATACGAAGGCATTCCCGGCGACACCCATTCGGGTTGGCTGCGCAAGTCGGGCAGCCGCGAGCCGTGGTATCCGCGCGGCACGGAGATGCGCAACGAACGCCAGGTGACGATCCTCAGTCGCGCCGAACTGGCCGAGGCCGCCGCCGAGATGGGCATCGATACGATCGAGCCCGAATGGATCGGCGGCAACATCACGCTGGACGGCATCCCGATGCTCTCCATGCTGCCGGCCGCAACGCTCCTCTTCTTCGAGGGCGGGGTGACGTTGAAGGTCGATTTCCAGAACGGCCCGTGCCGGATTTCCGGCGCATCGATCGCGCGTCATATCGGCAGGGAAGGAGATACCGGACTGGCGCTCTCTTTCGTCCCCGCGGCCAAGCGCCGCCGCGGCCTGTTGGCCTGGGTCGAAAAGCCCGGCACGATCAGGACCGGCGAGAGCGTCCGCGTCCAGCTCCCGGAGCAGTGGATCTACCCGGCGGGCTAGCGTCCCCGTCCTCGCCCTCCACGGGATCGGGCAGGTTGGCGTCCGTCTCGGTCCCGTCGAGCAGGCGTGTCGCCTGCCAGCGCTCCAGCACCGCATTGATGTCGTCCATGACGAAATGGCGCGCCGCGTCGCGGTCGTAGCCGTCATCCATCAGCTCGTCGTAATCCGTGTGAACGTGGCGGATATGGGCGACCAGCGACAGCCACACCGAGACCGGTGGGGGCAGGGAGCGCAGGTGCGGCTGCGCGGCGAGCCGCTTCACATCCTCCGCTTCGTTGAACGGAATCATCGGCGTCAGGTTTCTGAGCGCCTTGGCGATTTCCGTCTGCCGTTTCGTTGCCATGGCTTTTCGTTTCCGGCGTCAATCGTATCAGGTCACTTGCATCGCGCGGAAAAATGACATAAACATATCTTTATATCTTTTCCGGAGTAGGCATGACCGCACCCGCTTTCCATCTCGATACGATTGTCGACGTCCTCAAGACAATAGCCGAGCCGACGCGCCTGCGTGTCCTCAAGCTGCTTGCGGAAACGGACCTGACCGTTTCGGAACTGACCGGCATTCTTGGTCAGTCGCAGCCGCGCGTTTCCCGCCATCTGAAGCTGATGCTCGACGCCCGTCTGATCAAGCGCCAGCAGGAAGGGTCCTGGGCGCTGTTCAGGCTCAGCCGCGACGCGGCCAGCGACGTCCTCGTGCAGGAACTTCTCGTCCGCATCGACGAGAGCGACGAGACCATTCGCCGCGATAGCGAGCGGCTGGAGGAGGTCAAGCAGAAACGCCGCGAAAAGGCGTCCAGCTACTTTTCCAGAAACGCGGCAAGCTGGGACGAGATCCGCTCGCATCATGTGGCCGACAAGCTGGTCGAGGAGGAACTCATCGCGCTCGTCGGCGACAAGCCGGTGCGCTACATGCTCGATCTGGGTACCGGCACCGGCCGCATGCTCGAACTCTTCTCTGATCTCTACCAATACGGCATCGGCGTCGACGCCAACCGCGAAATGCTCAACGTGGCCCGCGCCAATCTGGATGCGGCGGGCGTGCGCAATGCCGAGGTGCGCCTCGGCGACGTCTACAATCTGCCTGTTGTCCGCAACGGCTTCGATCTGGTGATCATCCACCAGGTTCTGCATTACCTCGATGACCCGGCCGCGGCGGTTCGCCAGGCGGCCCGCGCATTGCGCCCCGGCGGCCGGCTGGTCATCGTCGATTTCGCCCCGCACCATCTCGACTACCTCCGCGACGAGCACGCGCATCAGCGCCTCGGCTTCGCCGATACGGACATTGAGGGCTGGTTCCGGGAAGCCGAACTGGAACCGGGCTCGTCGCGGGCGCTCGCCGCCGGCAAGAGCGCGGCCGATCAGCTCACGGTCAAGATCTGGGTCGCGCAGGACCCGCGTATCGAGATCGCCGACGAGGACGAATCAACTCAATCCCCCCTGGAGTATGTGGCATGAGACATTCCGTGAAACGGATCGCAGGCGCCCCCGGAACCGGAAAGGATATCCGCGTTTCCTTCGAGTTCTTTCCGCCGAAGAATCCGCAGATGGAAGCGACGCTGACCGATACGATCAACCGGTTGAGCCCGCTATCGCCGGAATTCGTCTCGGTCACCTATGGTGCTGGGGGTTCCACCAAGGACACCAGCCGCAAGACGCTGCAGACGGTGCTCGCCACCGGCAACACGCCGGCTGCCGCCCATATCACCTGTGTGGGCGCGACCCGCGACGAGATCGACGCCGTCGTCCGCGATTTCGCGGCGCTCGGCATCCGCCGCTTCGTTGCTCTGCGCGGCGACCCGTCCGGCGGCGTCGGCACCCGCTACCAGCCGCATCCCGACGGCTATCAGAATGCTGCGCATCTGGTGGCCGGCCTGAAGGCCTTCGGCGATTTCGACATCTCCGTCGCCGCCTATCCGGAGCGCCATCCCGAGAGCGCCGATCTCGCCACCGATCTCGACATGCTCAAACGCAAGGTCGACAATGGCGCGACGCGTGCCATTACCCAGTTCTTTTTCGACAATGACGCCTATGAGCGTTACGTCGAAAGGGTGCGCCGCGCCGGCATCTATATCCCCATCGTTCCGGGCATCGTACCGATCCACAATTTCTCCGCCGTGCGCAATTTCGCCTCGAAATGCGGCACCGGCATCCCCGCATGGCTGGCGGACCGTTTCGACGGGCTCGATCAGGACCCGCATACGCATTCGCTGGTCGCCGCCGCGGTTGCGGCCGAGCAGGTCTTCGATCTCGTCGATCGCGGCGTCGACGATTTCCATTTCTACACGATGAATCGTCCGGATCTTGTCTTCGCGATCTGCCGCCTGATCGGCATTCGCGAGACCGGGGAGGCGGCCCGTCGCGAATTGCACGCGGCCTGAAGCAGCAGGCCGCCGAGCGAGTTAAGGTGTTGAAATGCAAGAGCCCGGGCCGCCGACAGCGGCCCGGGCTTTTGCTTGATTGTTTTCAGGGGGCGGTCTTCACACCGCATCGAGCCCTGTCAGGGCAGGACTCCGAAAACAAGGGCGCCTAAGAATAAGAACGCGGCACAAATCATCATGAAGTTGAGTGAACGTGTCAGTCCCATAGCAAGCCTCCTTGCTTTACAGCTTCCGAATCTAAGCGCATCCGACGAAGGTACAAGAGAATTTCATGCTGCATTGCGAAGCGCGTTGACTCGTTTTGCGAGAAAGACCGCTCAAGCACGCGTCAGGTTTGGACTTTTTGCAGTGCGCAATGATCCGAAAAAAATCGTCCGCACCCGGCCTGGCGGGTGTGCATAAGCTGACTATGGCTGCAATCGGGCGGCGATTTCGCCCTCGAGCCAGTGCCCGGCCTGCAAAGTCTGCTTGTCCCGCCCGAACCGTCCGATGAGCTGGATACCGAGCGGCATGCCGGCGGCGTCGGCAAGCCCCGGCACGTTGACGCAGGGGTTTCCGGTGAGCGTCCAGGCCTTGTTGAACAACGCCGAGCCCGTCGTTCCGAGGCTGCGCAAGGGCCCGGCGCCCGGGGCTGACGGGGCCAGCAGCACGTCGATATCGTCGAACAGGCCTGTTGCCGCCTTGCGCGCATGCCGCGCCGCGCGTCGCGCCTCGTCATAGACATGTGGCGGGATGGAACGGCCTTCTTCCAGCGTCTCGCGCAGGATGTCGCTCAATTCGTTGGCATGAAAGGCGAGGTCATGCGCAAGCGAAATCGCCGCCTCATAGCCCTGGACCGCCGCGTGCACCTCCCGGCCGCGCCGGATCTGGTCGGGTTCGGCGACCTCGAAAACCGTCGCGCCCGCGCGTTCGGCGATTTCCGCGGCCCGCGTGACGGCGTCGCGCATCTCCACCGAGGCTTCGCTGTCGATCCCGCTGCGATAAAGTCCGATTCGGGGAGGGGTGGCGACGGGATCGGCGGCAAGATCGCGCCGGCCGAGCAGCGCCGCGAACAGTGCCACGTCCGCGACGCTCGCGGCAAAGAAGCCGGTCGTGTCCAGCGTCCAGGCAAATGTCTTCATGCCGCCGGTCGGAAACAGGCGGAAACTCGGCTTGTAGCCGGCGATGCCGCAAAAGGCGGCGGGGCGAATCACCGAACCGCCGGTCTGCGTGCCGATGGCGGCCGGGATCATCCCTGCGGCGACGGCCGCCGCCGAACCCGATGACGAGCCGCCCGGCGAATGCGCCGGATCGTGCGGATTGACGGTTTTCGCGGGGTCGAGGAAGGCGAGTTCGGTCGTCACCGTCTTGCCGACGATATGCGCGCCGCGCGCCCTTGCCATGGCGACGATCGGCGCGTCCGCGCGCGGCCGGAAACCCTCATAGATCGGCGATCCGTAGCGCGTCGGCATGTCGTATGTGTCGAAAATGTCCTTCACGCCGACGGCGATGCCGGCGAGCGGTCCTTCCTTCGCAATCGGGGCACCTTCGGGCGCCAGCGCCTCGAAGGCGTGTATGTCGCCGTCCCGCTCGCCAATCTTGGCGCGGCTGCGCGCCACGGCTGCCGCCGGTGTGTCGCGCCCGGCGGCGATATCCGCTATGATTTTCGAAACCGACTGCAACGCTTCCCCCCTTTGCGCCGTTTGGCGTACTCTGCTCTAACCACAAGTCACGGCCTGGCGGAAGAATCGCGGAAAGTCTTTCATGGAACGATTTGCCACAGCGCGCGACGCAGCCCTGAAACTCCGGCCGGACGTGCCGGTCTATTGCTTCCGCCCGCATGTGCTGCGCGAGGATGCGAAGAACTTCAAGGCGTTGTTCCCCGGCACGACCGCCTATGCGGTCAAGACCAATGGCGAGCCGATGGTCATCCGCACGCTGGTCGAGGCAGGCATCGATGTCTTCGACGTCGCTTCGCCCGCCGAGTTCCAGACCGTCCGCAGCATCGCGCCCGATGCCGAGCTTCTCTACATGCATCCGGTCAAGGCGCAGTCGGACATCCGTCTTGCCCTGGAACATTACGGCATCCGCGTCCTCGTCGTCGATCACGAGGACGAGGTCGCCAAGATCCTGCGCATCGCCCGGGCGCTCGACATCGACCACACGACCATGACGGTCTTCGTCCGCCTCGCTACAAAGGGCCACGCGGCCTATGAGCTGTCGAAGAAATTCGGCGCCGCGCCTGGCCACGCCGTGGAACTGTTGCAGCGCCTGCACGGCATCGGGTTCAAGACCGGCCTGTGCTTCCATGTCGGCAGCCAGGTGGAGGAGTCCGACACCTATGAGCGCGCGCTGGCCTCTGCCGACTGGGTGCGCAACCGCGCCGCCGTTCCGCTTGCCGGCCTCGATGTCGGCGGCGGCTTTCCCGCCGAATATGGCCACGATCCGAAGAGCCGCGCCCCGCGACAGCCGCCGCTCGAAGAACTGATGGCCAATTTGCGCAGCTCACTGGAATACTGGGAATTCGACGAACTGCCGCTCGTCGCCGAGCCCGGCCGCGTCATCGTCGCCCGGGCCTTCTCGCTGATCGTCCGCGTGCTGCTGCGAAAGGGCAAGCGGCTCTATATCAATGACGGCATCTGGGCGTCCCTGTCGGACAGCTGGACCGGCAAGATAACCCTGCCGGCCCGCTTCATCCCCGACCCGACCATCCGCCGTCGCAATGGCGATGCGGAGAAGATCGTGCCCTTCAAGGTCTGCGGCGCGACCTGCGATTCCGTCGATATCCTGACCCGGCCCTTCTATCTGCCGGAGACGGTCGACACCGGCGACTGGATCGAGATTGGCCATATCGGCGCCTATTCCATGGCGCTCAGGACCCGATTCAACGGTTTCTATCCGGACACATTCGTCGAGGTCGACCAGCCTTTCGATGCGGGTGACGCCCCCGAAGGCTTCGCCAGCCTCGAGACGATGGCGGACTGACCCATGGCCGCCGGCAAGTGGGCCTCGGTCGGCATCCTGCTCGTCGTCGAGTGCTTTGCCCTTTCGCTCTGGTTCGTGTCCGCGGCGATCCTGCCTGGCATGATGGCGGAAACCGAGATCACGCCGTTCCGGCAGGCGGCCCTGTCGAGCGGCGTGCAATTGGGCTTCGTCGCGGGCGCGCTGGTCTCTGCGGTCCTCGGCCTGCCGGATCGCTTTGATCCTCGCCGGGTCATGGGCATTGCGGCCGTATCGGCCGGCGTCATCAACTTGACGCTCCTGGTCTCGGTGCCGGGAAGTACGGCCGCCATTGCCGCCCGGTTCATGACAGGTGCCATGCTTGCCGGCGTCTATCCCGTCGGCATGAAGATCGCGGTCGGCTGGGGCGAGAAGGATCGCGGCTTCCTGGTCGGTACGCTTCTCGGCGCGCTGATTCTGGGGAGCGCCTTGCCGCATCTGTTTGCCCTGACAGGCAGCGGAGACTGGCGTCTCACCGTCTTGATCGCTTCCATCGCCGCAATCTTTGCGGGATTGGTCGGGCAACTTGCCTCGCTCGGACCGCATCATGCCCGCGCCGCGCGCTTCGATCCAAGCGTTGTCGTCACCGCCTGGACCAACCGCAAGATCCGGCTCGCCTATGCCGGCTATTTCGGCCACATGTGGGAACTCTATTCCATGTGGGCCTGGATCGCCGTGATCGCGGCGCTCTCCTACGCCCGCCACATGCCGGAGGAACGGGCCGCGACACTGGCCTCCGTAACGGCCTTTGTCTCGATTGCTTCGGGAACGGTCACGAGCGTCATTGGCGGCCGAATTGCCGATCGCGTCGGCAAGGCCGATGTCGCGCTTTACGCCATGGTGGTCAGCGGCGCTTGCGCCGTGTTCACCGCCATCGCCTTCGGCGGACCGGTTTGGCTTTTCTTCCTGATCGTTGTCCTTTGGGGTGCCTCGATCAGTCCGGATTCGCCTCAGTTCTCTGCGCTCGTCGCCGACAATGCGCCATCACACCAGGCCGGCAGCCTGATGACGCTGCAAACTGCGCTTGGATTTGCCCTGACATTCTTCACCGTGCAGGCGACCCCGGTTCTCGCCGAATGGTGGGGCTGGCCGCCGGTCATCGCCATCATGGCGCTTGGGCCGGCCTTCGGCATCTACGCGATGGCGCGGCTGACTGCGACGCCATGACGCGAGGGAACCAATCCGGTCGCTTCAACTTGTCCCATTGTCTGCCGCGCGTACGGGCATAGACTCGGCTGTATCAACACGGGAAAATTCCCATGCCGAAACTCGTTCGTTTCGTCCTGATCAACAGCATTATCGGCATCGTTCTCGGCTGGCTGATTGCCGCCGCGATGGTACATTTCAACATCGGCAATCTGGGCGAATTGATCAGCCACACCGACCACAAGGTGGCGGCCGTGGCGCTGCTCGGCCTGACCTTCGGCATCACCTTCGGCTTCGCCTATCTGGCGACCGCCGTCATGCTGATCCCGACCAGCAAGGACGACTTCGACAAGCTTTAGGCTGGTCAGCTTGGCCTTTCGAGATTCGCGTTTGGACGTGGCGAAAACAGTGTCTTTCGAGAACCGGAGCGGAGCGTACATAAGGTACGTGAGCACCGGAAGCGCAGGAAGACGCTGTTTGCAGCCCGTCCAGGCGTGAATACCGGAAGGTCTAGAGCGCGTTCAGAAGCGTCGCCGTCGGCCATGCATCGGCGGGCATGCCGAGGCGGCGCTGTTCCTCGCGCACCGCGTCGCGCGTGCCGGCGCCGAGAATGCCGTCGATCTCGCCGACATCGAACCCGTCCGCATTGAGCTTGGCCTGCAACTGCTTCATTTGCGCCTGGTTCAGTCCGGGCTCCGGATTGCCTTCGGTGAAGATCGGGGCGCCGCCGAGCCGGGTGGAAAAATAGGCCGCCGTCAGCACATAGGTCAGCGACTGGTTCCATTCGAGGAACACGTTGAAATTCGGATAGGCGAGGAAGGCCGGCCCCTTGCGTCCCATCGGGATCAGCAGATGCGTCGCCGCGTTGTCGGGCAGATCGCCGTTGCGCGCGGTTACGCCGCGCGCCTTCCATTCGGAAACGGGCAGGGCTTCATGCAGGCCGGTATCGTACCATTCCATTTCCGCCGGCACCTGCACCTCGATCAGCCACGGCTCGTTGGCCCGCCATCCGAGCGACTGCAGAAAATTCGCGGCGGTCATGATCGCGTCAGGCGCCGAGGTCTTGAGCTTGATGGCGCCGTCGCCGTCGCCGTCGCGGCCCTTGGTCAGGTAGTCTTCCGGCAGCACCTGCACCATGCCGATCTCGCCGGCCCATGCCCCGGTGATGTCGCGCGGCACGACGCCGAGATCGATCAGCCGGGCAAGCGCGATCAGCTGCGGCCGGAACAGTTCCGGGCGGCGGCAGTCATGCGCCAGCGTGGCGATCGAGTTGAGCGTGTTGAAATCGCCCTGATAGCCGCCGAAATCGGTCTCCAGCCCCCAGAATGCGGTGATCACCTCCGGCGCGACGCCATATTCCGAGCGTGCGCGGTCGAAGGTCGATGCATATTGCTTCAGCTTGGCGGCCCCGACATCCAGCCGGTTCTGCGAGATCAGCCGGCGCGCGAACGTGGCGAAATCCAGCGTGAAGACGCCCTGCGCCCGGTCGCGTTTCAAGACCTCGGGATTGTTCTGCGCGGACGCGATGGCGTTGAGGCCGGCCTGTCCGACCCCCGCCGCGCGCGCTTCCTCCACCACGGCGTTGCGCCATGCGCCGAAATCGCCGCCGCACGACGCCTGCGCGAGCGCGCCGCTTGCCGGAAGCAGGAGCGCAAGCCCGGCCAGCAGGAGGCGTGCATGGTTTCTCATGGCACGGGTTTTCACGGCATGGGTTCTCATGGTGGACGTCTCCTCGCGAAAGTCGATGAAATCAGATGCTGTTGGCGGAAATCCAGTCCCGCCATTCGGATGCGCTGCCGGCAAATGCGTTGATGTCGGTATCGCCCGCCACGCCCGGCACCACGCCGGTGCCCGTATATTGCCAGAACGACCAGTTGCGGCCCGGATAGGTGACGCGCGGATGCGCCTTGACCGTGCGCAGCCAGAAGGTCTCGCCGCGGAAATGGCCGGCGATATTGTGCTCGTAGAAATCCGGCGTCGTGTAGATTACCGGCCGCTTGCCGTAATGCCGTTCCAGCGCGTCGAGGAAGATTGTCATCTCCGAGCGCACGACGGCAGGGGCGGGGCGTTTCTTGCAGCTCGGCGAGGCGTGGTTCCATTCCATGTCGAGAACGGGCGGCAGCATGCCGCGTTCCTTCGGAACATGTCTGATGAACCAGCGGGCCTGTTCGATCGCCGGACGGCAGAAATAGTAGAAATGATAGGCGCCGCGCGCAATGCCGGCGGCCTTGGCTCCGCGCCAGTGGCTCTTGTAGCCGTCGTCGACGCGGTCGCCGCCCTCGGTCGCCTTGATATAGGCGAAGGCAACGCCGCCGCGCTTGACCTTGCGCCAGTCGATCTCGCCCTGGTATTTCGACACGTCGATGCCATGCACGGCATAGCCATGCGGCGCACCACCCTCGAAGGCGTGGACCGGATCGTTGTCGGAGAATTTGGGCGCAGCCAGCGGCAGAACGGAATCGGTGAAGTCGTAGGAAATCTGCGAGCAGCCCGAAACGGTCAGTACAGCGGCGACTGCGAGAATGCGCCACAAGTGCGAAAGCACCGATTCGTCCCCTTTCTGCCCCAAGCTCTTCTAGCGTAAATTGGCTGTGCCGTCATGGCTTCAAGGCAACAATTATGGTTCTTCCGTGACGGCCCCCGCGACATTTCGCGGGTCGGCACGGAACCGGTTGACGAACGCGGCTCGGCGCGACTTACTCCGGCCAACAACAAGAAGAACGGGGTGGCAGGACATGCGCATTGTCAAGGGGGTCGTCGCTTTGCTGGCGGCCGTCATTATCGGATTTGCCGGATGGCTCTATTTCGCGCCACCGGACCTGATCCGCGTCGGCTCGCAATATTCGGCGAAAATCGTCTGCTCCAACGTCTTCCTGGCCGAGCGCGACCCGCAGGCGACGCTCGAAACCGATGTCCAGGCGCCCGGCCACTGGCTCCTGCGGCTGATGAATGTGTCCGTCGACCGGACCGCCGGCGTCGTGCGCGCCGGCCTGCTGGGCGTCTTCGGCGGCGGCCTGTCGGTCTATCGCGAGGGGCAGGGCTGTGCGGCCGTCCCGGACGGCGATCTCGATGCGGTTCGCGCCCAGTCGGCGCCGCCGCCCTCGCAAGTGGCCGCGCCGGGCGACGGCGTCTGGCCAGAGGGCGGAACGGTCGAGCCGCTTGAGGACATCGAACTCTATGCGGTGCTCAATGACGAGGCGCTGGTCGGCCCGGGCATGCGCGCCGTCGTGGTCGTTCGTGACGGCCGCATCGTCGGGGAACGTTATGGCGAGGGCTTCGACGAGAAGACGCGCCTGCTCGGCTGGTCGATGACCAAATCCGTCACCGCGGCGCTGATCGGCCGGCTGGTGCGCGAAGGCCGCATCTCGGTCGAGGAAACCGGGCTCTTCGCCAACTGGACGGACGAGCGGAGCAAGATTTCTGTTGCCGACATGCTCGGCATGGCAAGCGACCTGACCTGGAACGAGGACTATGGCGACGTCTCCGACGTCACCCGCATGCTCTATCTCGAACCCGACATGGCCGGCTTCGCCGCCTCCATGCCGCTGGACGCCGAAACGCAAGGCGGAATCGGCGAGGTGTTCGAGTACTCCTCCGGAACGACCGTGATGCTGTCGCGGATCTGGGAAAATGTCTTCGACAGCCCGACCGAAGCGCTCGCCTTCCCGCGCGACGCCCTGTTCGGGCCGCTCGGCATGACCTCAGCCGTGCTGGAGACGGATGCGCGCGGCACCTTTGTCGGATCGTCCTATCTCTACGCGACGGCGCGTGACTGGGCTCGGATGGGCCAGTTCCTGTTGCAGCGCGGCGTCTGGAACGGCCACTCGCTGCTTCCGGTCGGCTTCGTCGACTGGATGGTCGAGCCGCATCCGGCGTCCGGTGGCGAATATGGCCGAGGCCATGTCTGGCGCCGCGCGCCGAATGCCTGGCTGCCGGGCGACAATCCGGATCTGCCAGAGGATGCCTTCTTCATGTCCGGCCATGACGGCCAGTCGGTTTCGATCGTACCCTCGGAAAATCTGGTGGTCGTGCGCCTCGGCCTGACGCCGAGCCGGCTGAACTACAAGCCGGCCTTTCTGGTGCAGGCGCTGATCGATACGCTGGATCGCGCGGAGTAGGACTATTGCGCGCGCAGGCCGGTTTCGACCAGCATGCCGCGGCTTTTCGCGACGTAGTAATATCCGGCGGAATAGAGCTGCACGGCGCGGTCATGCGAGCCGTCGGCCAGCAGCCATGCGCCCCGCAGATATTTGACGCCATATTTGAGATTGGTCTCGGCGTCGTAGAGCCCGGCCGCGTCGCCGCGATAGCCCATTGTGCGCGCGGTCTCCGGCTTGATCTGCATCAGCCCGTAATGGCCGCCATTGCGCGCCTGCGGATTGTAGGTGCTCTCGCGCTTGACCACGCGATGCACCAGCGCCTCCGGCACGTCATATTCGTGCGAATAACGGCTGATCATGGAATCGATGGGCTGGCGGGTCTTCGGCCCGGAAAAGGAGGCCGGCGCCGCATAGGCCATCTCGCTGAATTTTTCGACATCCATCGCCTGCTCCTCGGCAAGCGAGGGCGCGGCCATGGCGGCCGGCGCGATCGAAAGCGTATCGACGACGCCATTCGCCGTGCATCCGGCGAGACCCGTCATGCAAAGCACAGCGGCGATCGCGGGCAAGCGATTGAAAATGGGATTGGCAGTCGGCATACGCTGAACCTGGAATTGTCCGTCTCGTGAGCCTGTCGGCCCTTTTGGGCTCTTTCAGGGCAAAATGGGCGGAATCAGGGCAAAGGCTGTGGATTCCTACTCCGGCAGATACCCTCCCGGCGTCGGCGTCGTCACGATAACCGCCTCGCCGGCCTTCACGCTCGTCTGATCGCAGTGCTTCAACTGTTCCAGCCTCCCGTCCAGTCGGCGGATTTCCGTCTTGCCGCATTCTCCGTCACCGCCGCCGTCGAGACCCTTCGGCGGGTTGATGCGGTGTGACGACAGGATCGCGCATTCCATGTCTTCGCGGAACCGCAGCACCCGCCGCGTTCCGTCTCCGCCATGGAACTTGCCGCCCCCGCCGGAGCCTTTCCGGATCGAGAATTCCTCGACCACGATCGGGTAGCGCATCTCGAGGATTTCCGGGTCGGTCATGCGCGTATTCGTCATATGCGTATGCACGCCCGACGCGCCTGCGAAACCGCGGCCCGAATTCATCCTGCCCGCCGGTGAGCCTGAACAGATCGTCTCGTAATTCTGGTAACGCGCATTGCCATAGGTGAGGTTGTTCATCGTGCCCTGCGCATTCGCCAGGGCATCGAGCGCATAGAGCAGGCAGTTCGTCACATGCTGGCTCGTCTCGGTGTTGCCGGCGACGACGGCGGCCGGGTAGCTCGGCTTCAGCATGCAGCCATCCGGGATGACGATGTTGAGCGGCCGCAGGCATCCCGCATTCATGGGGATATTGCCCTCGACCATCAGACGGAACACATAGAGCGTGGCGGCGCGGGCCACCGGCTCCGGCGCGTTGAAATTGTTCTTTTCCATCGGCGACGTGCCGGCGAAGTCGACCGTCGCCTCGCGCTTTTCCTTGTCGACGGTGATCTTCACCTTGATCGTCTGCCCGTTGTCGGTCGGATATTCCGCCTCGCAATCGGCCAGCGCGTCGATCACCCGGCGTACGCTTTCCTCGGCATTGTCCTGCACGTGGTTCATGTAAGCCTGCACGACGGGCAGGGTGAAATGGGCGACCATCCTGCGAAGCTCGGCAACGCCCTTTTCATTGGCGGCGATCTGGGCGCGCATGTCGGCGAGGTTCTGTTCCGGATTGCGCGCCGGCCATGGGTGGTCGGTCAGCAGCTTGATGAAGGCCTCGCCGCGCAGCCGCCCGTCCTCGACCAGCTTGAAATTGTCGATCAGCACGCCTTCCTCGTCGACATGGGTCGCCCGCGGCGTCGCCGAGCCCGGGGCCATGCCGCCGATATCGGCATGGTGACCGCGCGACGCGACGAAGAACAGGATGCGGTTTTCCTCGTCCTTCGAGGCTCGCCCCGCTCGCACCCCAGAATGAGGCAAACCTTCGCCCTCATCCTGAGGTGCGCCGCCGACAGGAGGCGCCTCGAAGGGCGAGGGCGAGGCGAAGACCGGCGTCACCACCGTGATGTCCGGCAGGTGCGTGCCGCCATTGTAAGGCGCGTTCAGCGCATAGACGTCGCCCGGCTTCATCTGAGGGTTCTGACGGATGATCGCTTCCACGGAACGGTCCATCGAACCCAGATGCACAGGCATGTGCGGCGCATTGGCGACCAGCGCGCCGGTGTGGTCGAACACCGCGCAGGAGAAATCGAGCCGTTCCTTGATGTTCACCGACGAGGCGGTGTTCTGCAGCGTCACGCCCATCTGCTCGGCGATCGACATGAACAGGTTGTTGAACACTTCCAGCATGACCGGATCGGCCTGCGTGCCGATTGGCGCGACGCGGTCCTTCGCCTCGAAGCGCGTCAGCAGCAACTGGTTGTTGCCGGTCACTTCCGCCTGCCAGCCCGGCTCGACCACGATGGTCTGGTTGTCCTCGACGATGATGGCAGGGCCCTTCACCCGATCGCCGGGAACCAGCGGATCGTCGGCGTCGGCCGTGCGAAGGAACAGGCTCGCATCCCGCCAGGCGCCGCCCATGAAGGCTTTCTGCCCGTACCCGGCCTCGCGCTCGCGCGCCTCCGGCGGCGTATCGGCCTCTGCCTCGGCGTGTTCCGGCACCGCCTCGGATGCCTCGATGCCGACCGCCTCGACGATCAGCCCGCGCGACGGGTCGGTGAAGCCGAACTGCGCCATATGCGCCGCCTCGAAATCCTTCGCCGCCTTGTCGAGGTCCTTGCCGTCATAGGGCACCTCGATGGTCGTATCCGTGCCGGAATAGCGCAGATGCAGGACCGGCTGCGTCTCGATGGCGTCGGTGGCGATGCCCTGCGCCTCCAGTTCGCCGCTCGCATCTGCCGTCAAGTCCCCGATCAGCCCGTCGATCGCCGCCCGGCTGTTTTCCTCCAGCGGTTCGACCAGCGCATGCTGGCGCGAGGCATAGGTCTTCGACAGCCCGATCCCATAGGCCGACAGCAGGCCGGAATAGGGGTGGATCAGCACCGCCTTCATGCCGAGCGCATCGGCGACGAGGCAGGCATGCTGGCCACCGGCACCGCCGAAACAGTTCAGCGCATAGCCGGTCACATCATAGCCGCGCTGCACCGAGATCTTCTTGATCGCGTTGGCCATGTTTTCGACCGCGATGGTGATGAACCCTTCCGCGACTTCCTCCGGCGTCCGCCCGTCGCCGACCTTTTGCGCCAGCGTCCGGAACCGTTCGCGCACGGTCTCGGCGTCGAGGCGTTCGTTCTGTTCCGGTCCGAAGATCGCGGGGAAGTGCATCGGGTCCAGCTTGCCGGTCATCACATTCGCGTCGGTGACCGTCAGCGGCCCGCCGCGCCTGTAGGCGGCGGGGCCGGGATTGGCGCCCGCCGAATCCGGGCCGACCTGAAAGCGCCCGGCCTCGTAATGCAGGATCGAGCCGCCGCCCGCGGCCACCGTGTGGATCCGCATCATCGGCGCGCGGATGCGCACGCCCGCCACCTCGGTGTCGAAGGCGCGCTCATAGCTTCCCGCATAATGCGCGACATCCGTGGACGTGCCGCCCATGTCGAAGCCGATCACGTCATGGTAACCCTCGGCCTTCGCCGTCTCCACCATGCCGACCACGCCGCCGGCCGGACCGGACAGGATCGCATCTTTCCCCTGGAACAGGTCGGCCGCCGTCAGCCCGCCTGACGACATCATGAATTGCAACCGCGTGCCGCCGGGATGGTCGGACACGCCAAGCTCGCTCGCCACCTGATCGACATAGCGCCTGAGGATCGGCGACAGATAGGCGTCGACCACCGTCGTGTCGCCGCGCCCGACCAGCTTGGCCAGCGGCGACACCTTGTGGCTGACGGAGATCTGCGAGAACCCCATCAATTCCACCATCTCCTCCGCCGCCAATTCGTGCGCCGGATGCGCCCAGGCATGCATGAAGGCGATGGCGACGGCGTTGATGCCTTCGTCATAGGCCGTTCTGACGGCGATCTCGACGGAGGCGAGGTCCACCGGCGTCTCGACCGTTCCGTCGGCCAGCACGCGTTCCGGCACCTCGATCACCCGCTCATAGAGCTGTTCGGGCAGGATGATATCCTTGGCGAAGATGTCGGGCCGCGCCTGGTAGGCGATGCGCAGCGCATCGCGAAATCCCTTGGTGATCAGCAGCAGCGTGCGGTCGCCTTTGCGTTCCAGCAGCGCATTGGTGGCGACGGTCGTTCCCATGCGCACCGTGCCGATCCGGACCGCCGGCACCGGCTGGCCTTTCGGAACACCGAGCAGGTCGCGAATGCCCTGCACGGCGGCGTCGCGATAGGCTTCCGGATTTTCGGAGAGCAGCTTGTAGGGATGGATGGTGCCGGCCGGGTCCACGCCGAGGACATCGGTAAAGGTGCCGCCGCGGTCGATCCAGAAATCCCACCTGTCGCTCATTCGTCGCTCCTGTTGTGCTCGCGGTTTTGTGGAGGAGATTGACGGAACGGGCAACCCTTGCCCCGGACCGATTGCTGCCGGCCGTTTGTTACAGCCCGTGAAATTCTTTGAAACCGTCGCAGGAACGCATGTGCCCGACTGCCGTTGGCTAGGCGATAACGACAAAACAGCGAGGTATGAAAAAATGCGTAAACTGCTTCTCTCCACCGTTTCCGTCGCCGCTCTGGCCACGCTTGCCGCCTGCAGCGACGAGACCGCCGAAAACACCGAAGGCAATCCGACCGCCGTCGAACAGACTGCCGAAGTCGACACCACCGTTCCGACCGTCGATGAGCAGGAAACCACTGCCGACAACGGCATGACCGACGAGACCATGTCCGGCGGCGACACGCAGATGCAGGCCGGCGCCGAGACCGGCAGTGACACGATGACGTCGGGCGATATGACCGCGACTGCCGACGCCTCTTCGACCGCCGATGTCGAGGAAGCCAAACAGGCCGTGGCGGACGCTCGCGACGCCATCCAGAGCCAGTCCGAATCGGCTGCCGTCCAGGCCCTGATCGAGGTCGAGCGCGCGATCGACAATCTCGACGGTCCGGCCGAAGCGCAGCAGGCCGTCGACGAGACCCGCAACCAGGTCATCGAGGGCAATTTCGAAGCCGCGCTCGCTTCGCTCAGCGATGTCGAGATGGCGATCGACGCCAGCGCACAGGCATCCGCCGGCGCGTCGGTAACAGACGAAACGACGGCCAGCACGACTGAATAACAACAAGGCTGTTTGTTTGAGAAACGCCCGGGTCCGAAACCCGGGCGTTTTTGCGTTTCCAGGCGACACTCTGTCGGCGCAAACGCCCTTACATCGCCATCGCCCATCGGCTATGAGAAACCATGTCGATCTGGGTCCGAATCTCCGATTTCGTCTCCACAAAGGCGACCACCGCGCTGTCCGGGCTGGTGGAAACCGTGCGCACGGCCTTTGCCGGCGATCCGGCGACCCGTCGCCGAGTCGCCTTTTCCATCGCCATGATCGCGCTGTCCGCGAAGATGGCGAAGGCCGACGGCGTCGTCACCAATTCGGAGGTCGACGCCTTCCGTGAAATCTTCGAAATCCCCGCCGATGACGCGAGACGCGTCGCCGGCCTTTACAACCTCGCCAAGCAGGATGTTGCCGGCTACCGCGCCTATGCCGAACAGGTCGCCTCGCTTTGTGGCACCGGTTCGCCGGACTGTCCGCTCTTGATCGACGTCCTCGACGGCCTCTTCCACATCGCCAAGGCGGACGGCGTCATCCACTCCAAGGAACTGGATTTCCTCACCGAAGTCGCCGGCATTTTCGGCATCTCGGGCACCGCGTTCGAGCGCGTCGTCGCCCGTCATGTCGACAAGGGCCATCGCGATCCCTGGCGCATTCTGGGTCTGGAGCCCGGCGTCGGCCATGCCGAGGCGCGGCGGCGTTATTTGCAGCTGGTACGCGAGAACCATCCCGACCAGCTTGTGGCGCGCGGCCTGCCGGAGGAGTTCCTCAAGATCGCCAATGACCGCATCGCGGCCATCAACGATGCGTGGGAAGTCCTGGAGCCGGAGCTCAAACGCGCATGAACGACGCGCCCTTCGCGCCGGATTATGTCGATGCCACAGTCCGCCCTTCGCCCAATATCAACGAGCGCAAGGGTGTCGGGCCGGTCGATATCCTGCTACTGCATTATACCGGCATGGAGACGGGGCAGGGCGCCGAGGACTGGCTCTGCGATCCGCAAAGCGAAGTTTCCTGTCACTACATCGTCCATGAGGACGGGCGCGTGGTCCAGATGGTGCCGGAAGCGCTTCGGGCGTGGCATGCCGGCCGCAGCCACTGGAAGGGCGAGACCGACATCAATTCCCGCTCCGTCGGCATCGAGATCGTCAATGGCGGCCACGAATTCGGGCTTCCGGCCTTTCCCGACAGGCAGGTCGAAGCGGTGATCTTGCTGTCCCACGACATCCTCGCCCGCAACACGATCCCGCCGGAGCGGGTACTGGCGCATTCCGATGTGGCTCCGGGCCGCAAGCGCGATCCGGGCGAATTGTTCCCGTGGGACCGGCTCGCCGCCGTCGGTGTCGGTCACTGGGTGGAGCCGGTGCAGATTGGCGGCGGACGGTTCTTCTCGACCGGCGATTCCGGCCAGCCGGTCGAGGCGCTGCAATCCATGCTGGCGATGTATGGCTACAATGCAGCCATCACCGGCGTCTTCGACGAAAACACCGCTGCGGTGATCGCGGCGTTCCAGCGCCATTTCCGCCCCGCCCGCGTCGACGGCGTCGCGGATGCCTCGACAATCGAAACGCTGCACCGGTTGCTTACCGCGCTTCCCGCCTGGTCGTGACCGCGTCGATCCTGCTGTTCAGGAAAGCATCCATCTGCGCAAGGCTCGCTTCGGCCTGCGCCGTGGGCCAGCACTGGAAGACGTGGCAGCCGCCCGGATAGATCGCGAGTTCGACGCCGTTTCCGGCGGCGTGCCAGCGCTGCGCCATCATCATCGTGTCGTCGATCAGCAAATCCTTCGTGCCGCAGGTGAAGAGGGCCGGTGGCATGCGGTCGAGCTTCGCATAGAGCGGCGAGATATCCGGGTGCCGCCGGTCAGGCGCGTCCCCGAGGAGAAGCCCCGTGCTGTGGATGACGTCTGCCGTGGCGAGAACGAGCGGTTCTTCGCCCCAGTTCCGCACGCTCGGCGTGCCGCCGAGATCGTAGCAGCCGGCAACGAGGTTGGCCGCGTGGAAAGGCCACAACCCGTGCCGGTCGCGCAGCCGCAGAAGCGTCACCGCGGCAAGATGTCCGCCCGCCGATTCCCCGCCGATTGCGAGGAATTCGTGCGGCAGGCCGTGACCGCTATCCGTCAGCAGCCAGAGCGCCGCCGCCTCGCAATCGTCCGCCGGTTCGGGATAAGGGTGTTCCGGCGCCAGCCTGTAGTCGACCGAGACCGTGACCAGCCCGGTATTCTCGGCGATCCGCCTCAGCCTCCCGTCGTTTTCGGATGGCGAACCCATGACCCAGCCGCCGCCATGGATATGCAGATAGGTACCGCGCGCGGGGCGGTTGCGGGGTCGCAGGACGCGAAGCGGGATATCGTGCCCGCCGGGTCCGGCGGCGAGGAATATTTCGGCGTCGGGATCAGGCGCGCAGAGCGGAAAAATGCTTTGTCCGGCCGCCCGCCGCATGCGCGCCACTGCCGGCGGCGTTGCCCGGCGGTCGGGAACGGCGGACAGTGTATCGACGATGCGGGCGTTGAGCGCGCGCGCCTCTTCCGGGATGCTGTCCTCGGAGAAAACCGCCGCCCCCGGCCATTTCGGATCGGCAAACTCGGTCATGCAGTTGTCTCCGTCGGCGGAAGAAGCAGATGCGGCACCTATACAGGCTTTCCTGAACTTTTCCCGCCCCGTTTGGCCGAAATTTCGTCTCTCCTTGCCCGAGATGGCGGCCATTGCCTTGACAGCACATGTCCTGCCGCCGTCATAATCGGTTTAGATCGGCTGGAGGATTTCGGACGATTCGGGGGAGCATGAAATGGCGGTACATATTCTGGTTGCGGACGATCATCCCTTGTTCAGGGACGCAATCAAGTCTGCCATCAACATACCGATGGGTGACGACCTCGCGCCGCCGGTGATCAGCGAGGCCGAGGATTTCGGCTCCGCCATGGCGGCCCTCAACGACAATCCCGACACCGATCTGGTCCTGCTCGATCTCTCCATGCCCGGTTCGAGCGGCCTCTCTGCCCTGGTTTCCGTGCGCGCCACCTATCCGGCAGTGCCAGTAGTCGTTATCTCGGGCACCGACGATGTCTCCACCGTCCGCCGCTCGATCGATCTCGGCGCATCGGGCTTCATCTCCAAATCCGCGCGCACCGACGTGATCCGGCAGGGCGTCGCTGACGTGCTGGCCGGCGAAATCGCGCTGCCCGAGGGCATGAATCTCGGCTCCGAACACGATCCGGAAATCGAGGATCTGATCCGCCGCATCCGTACGCTGACGCCGCAACAGGCGCGCGTGCTCGGCATGCTGGGCGAGGGGCTGTTGAACAAGCAGATCGCCTACGAGCTCGGCGTCTCGGAAGCGACCATCAAGGCGCATGTCTCGGCGGTCCTTCAGAAGCTGAACGTCGACAGCCGCACCCAGGCGGTCATCCTCCTGTCGAAGATCGGCTCCGACATGCTGCGCGACGACGCCGACGAAGACTGAGCGCCGGCGCTCGCATTCGAGGATTGCAGATGTCTGAGTCCGAAAAGATCGAGATCGAGAACATCACGTCGCCCGGCCGGGTCACCCGCGTCGACAAGGCGAAGTATCTCGCGATGGAGACGGCCTATCTGTCGGTCCTGCCGAAGGCGGCGCCGGGAATCACCTCGGCGGAAGCCAAGCAGCGGCTTCTTCCCCTGTTGCCTCAGGACCTGTTTCCAGGCGGTGCAAAAGCGGGCTGGTGGTTGAAGGCGGCCCAACTGAACCTAGAAGCAAAGGGCCGGGTCGTCAGGCAGGATACAAAGCCGTTGCGGTTTCATCTGGCCTAGGAAAAGAGCTTCCGCCGGCTTCGATGCCCTATTCGGCGGCTGCGCGCTCCTGCGACACATTCGAGAGAAGCGCCCTGAGCGCCGCCGGCTTGAGCGGCTTGTTGAGGATATGGATCTCCGCATTGGCGGCCGCCGCGCGCAGCGGCGCAGAGCGGTCGGCCGTCGCGAGGATCGCGAACATGTGCGGCGCGAGCCGCGACCGCACCGCGGCGATCACGTCGAGCCCGTTATGGCCGTCATCGAGATGGTAGTCGGCAATGATCACGTCGGGGACCGCGCCGGCCTTGGAGATTTCCTTCAGCAGGCTCTTCTGCGTCGGCGCGGCGACAACCTTGGCGCCCCATCCCTCCAGCAGCACGCGCATGCCGGACAGGATCGTCTCCTCGTTGTCGATGCAGGCGACGACCATGCCGGCGAGCACCTGGCGCGAGGCCGCAGCGCGGGCGGCGCGGGCCGGCTTGACGGTCAGTTCGGCTTGCGAGCGCGGGATGCGCACCGAGAACATCGTGCCCCTGTTCTGCTGCGACTTCATCTCGATGGTCAGGTCCAGCACGCGCGAGATGCGGTCGACGATCGAAAGACCGAGGCCCAGCCCGCTGGCGATGCGCG
>NZ_CAXXSJ010000003.1:0-81123 GCF_963675095.2 uncultured Roseibium sp.
GCGTCCCCCGCGCCATAATCTCCCGTCATAGTCTGGTAGACGCCTTGCTGGGCAAAGCCGTCATAGCAGGAGGTGTCGGTCATGATGACCATGGGCGTGGAGGAGAAATAGGCTTCCAGAATGCCGAAGGCGCCGGTCGTGGTCGCGAACGGCCCCTGTGCCATGAGAAGGCCGGGCTTGCCCGTCAGCTTGCCGGCCACCTGCGCCATAACCGAAGCCGACTGCTCGGTGCGCGCCAGAACGAGATCAAATTCGGACTTGCGGTCGTGAAAGGCCGGCAGCGACCAGGTGATACCAAGACCTGGCAGTGTAAAGCCGCGCGTGATGCCTGCCTCGATGAATGTCGAGATCACGCCTTCATTCGTTCTCATTCCAGTTTCCTCCAAATCCGCGAGCCAGCGGGTGCTCGCGCAATGTTTGTAGTTGCGGTAATTAATTCTGCTATGCGCAATTATATTTTGCAATACGCATTTTTTAAGGAGAATGCAAATCATCTGTGAAGGCGGAAGAAAACGCCTTCCGAAAGCGGAAAGTCATGTTGAAAGAAGGCACCCTGAGCGCGATCGCGGGCCAGGCGAAGGGCGACAGACTGGGCAAGACAAAGCCCGGCACAGCAATTCGCATTGCTGCACGCAGGTCGATACGAATCTAAATTGAATTGCGAGGAAACGTCCTTACGGGGCCAAACTCTAGAGCATGCCCCGGGCGACCATTTCGATCTTGCGGGTGACCCCCAGAAGACGCGGGGCCAGATCATTCATGAGCCGGTCCGTCGTGATGATCGAGCGCAGCCCACCGACGTTGACCGCATAGACTGGGTAGCCGTCTGCACGTCGTACGGCAGCCCCTGCGGAATTCGCCTCGGCAATCCAGTCGCCGCCGCTGAGCGCAAAGCCGTTTTCCGAGGCAAAGGCAATGGCCTTGCGGGCCGTTTCTTCAACAGCGGGCCATTCCGCCTCGCTGTATCCCTGGCGGATCTGAGCTATACGCTGTTCGCGCTCGGCTTCGGGAAGCGCGGCAAGAAAGGCACGGCCCATGCCGGTACTGATCATCGGGATTCGAGAACCGACACCCAGCCGGATCGCCATGGATGCCGGTGTCCGGCAGGCCTCGATATAAATAATTTCGATACCGCTCGGAGTGCCGAGATAAACACTGGCGTCGGCGTATTCGGCCAGTTCCTGCATATAGGGACGGGCAATGTCCCGGATCTCCATCTGAGCCAGAACGTCATAGCCGAGCGTCAGCACCTCAGGTCCGAGCGAATAACGACCGGTGCCTTCATCGTAGTTGAGATAACCAAGCTCGGTCAGCGTGAAGGTCAGCCGCGACACGGTGGGTTTGGGCAGCTTTACGCGCGATGCGATTTCCGTGTTGCCAACGGGTCGGTTGTCGGGGCCGAAAGCCTTAAGAACAGCCAGGCCTCGTGCGAGACCTGAATTGACCCTGTAGTCCTTCTGCCCACTGTCTTCTGGCGGTGCGGCTTTACGTTTGACCAATTCGATACCCGTCCTGCGATAGTTGTAAATTAATGATCGCACAAACTGGCATTTATCGGAAATCGGACGACAATCCAATCCTGCAAAAGGCAATCATGTACTGGCGCAGACAAATCCGGCGCAGTCGGACTGAATTCACCGTGCTGCGATCTCGCGATAGAGACTGACCGTTTCACGGATTCCCTCCGCAAGCGGCAGCTCCTTGAAATCTCCAACCACCTTCTTGAGCGCGCTGGTGTCGAAGCCGTCGCTGGGCGAAACGCGAATAGTATCCGCACAACTGACGGACGCTTCGGGGACAACCTGCCGAATCGCAGCAAGGACATCGTCGGTGGAATGGACGGTATCGGTGACGTCCGACAGCAATGCCCCGTCCCAGGTCGACATGGCGGCCCGCACGAAGACATCCGCGACATCGGCCGCATACTGAAAACAGCTGCGGGTGGTGAAGGGGATCTCGTAGGGTTTGCCCAGCGCCGCCGCCTCTATGGCACGGGTTATGGCCGAGGTCTCTCCATCATCCCGGCCGACACCGAAAACGACATAGGGCCGCAGCCCCAGGCTGGGCAGCTTGTGATCCTCCCAGTAGATCCGCGCGATTTCCTCGTCGGTCTTCTTGAAGACGCCGTAGAAATTCGAAGGCGCATTCGCCTGGCCACGCGGCTTGGCCGCGATCGAACTGGTGTAGATGATCCGGTCGATACCATGCTTGCGCGCCGCTTCGAAAATATTGATATGGCCGCCGATGTTGATGGCTGCGCCGAGCGCCGGATTGGCCCGACACTGCGGGATCTGCAGGGCCGCAAGATGAATGATGCCGGTCGGGCGCGTTTCCGCGATCTGGGCGTTCAGCGTCTCCGCATCCGTAACATCGCAATTACGGAAATCGATCAGCTCCCTGGGCAGATCCGACTTCAGAAGCTCCAGCCGGCGGTGATCGTTGCTGATATCCGTTGCAACCACCTGGATACCCCGGTCGACCAGCCTCGAAATGATCCAGGAACCGAGAAATCCCGTTGCGCCCGTTATGAAGATCTTTTCAGCCGAACGGCTCATTCCCTACCTCGCATACCACTACGGTTTAGCGGCCCCTTCCGCCGATCTTCATCAACCGAAAGCCCCTTTTCATTGTCCCGGGCAACCCATTCCGTTGCCCTCCGCCAAGGCGGATCAACATTTTTAAAACACTATTTCAAAAATGATTGCAAGCGATATCGAAATCGCTGCCCGGAACCGCATCCGCCGAGCACAAATAACTCCCCGCACGGAGGAACCCGCTGCTTTCCCGGCGTTGGACGAATGAGAAAGGCGCCAAACAACCAGTTGAAAACGCAAGGACAGAAAAAGGGAAAAGCTTGAAAAGGAAAGGGCGCCAGACCGGACAAACCGGCCTGGCGCCCAAAAGCGAATGCCTCAATTCAGGCGGCCGCGAAAACGGGCCTGAAAATCCGGATCAGACCGCCGGCGGCTCCCAGGCTTCCGGCGCGCGCGGATGAATATCCGTGACGACATCGATCAGCACCGGCTTGCGCGCGGCGATGGCGTTTTTCAGCACCGGACCGAGTTCGGCAGGGTCTTCCACGCGAATGCCCTCGACACCGAAGTCGCGCGCCACGGCAGCAAAATCCGTCGGGCCGAAGCGGTTGATCTCGGCCGGATTGCCGCCTTCGCGGCCTTCGTAGAAGGAGGCCACCTTCGGCGTACCCTGGCCGAAGCCGGAATTGTTGTTGATCACGGTCACGACCGGAATGTTCCAGCGTTTCTGGGTCTCCAGTTCGGTCAGGTGATAGTAGAAGGCGCCATCCCCGGAGAAGCAGACCACCGGACGATCCGGCGCACCGCACTGCGCACCGAGCGCTGCCGGGAAGGCCCAACCGAGAGAGCCTGCCGCACGCAGGTAGCTTTGACCCGGATGCGGGAGGTCGAGCATCGTTGCCGTCCAGATACCCGAATAGCCCGTATCGGCGACCAGAACGCCGTTTTCGGGAAGTGCCTGAGAGATTTCCCGGCACAGCCGTTCAACACGGATCGGCGCGGCATTCGACTGGCTCAGCGGCTCCATAGTCGCCCGCCATGAACCAACGACTTCGGCCACACTATCAGCCCACTCCGCCCATTCCGGACGGGCGGTGATCTTCTCGGCCAGGTCCGCCAGAGCCTGTTTCGGACAGCCCCAGACCTTTGAAACATTCGCATAATTCCGGCCGATTTCCTGGCCGTCGAGATCAATCTGGATAATTGGCGTGCCCTGAGCGGGAACCTTGTAATTGTTGGTCGGCTGGTCGCCTGCATGACAACCGACGAAGATCACCAGATCCGCCTCGTAGACCAGCCGGTTGCCCGGAGGCGCCGAATAGGTGCCGACCGTGCCGATATGCTTTGGATGCGTGGTTGGAATGATCCCCCGCCCGCCGAGAGAAGTTGCGATGGGAATGTTCAGTTGCTCGGCGAAGGCGAGCACTTCCGCGTAGGCTTCGGCCTGGATGGCGCCGGCACCGACAACAAGCACCGGACGCGCGGATTGCATCAGCCGGTGGGAGGCCTCTGCAATCGCGCGCGGCGCCGCCAGGGGGCGGTCCTCCGGCAGACGGCCAAGCGCGGCCGGAGGAAGCACGGGGTTCGTCACTTCGCCCTTCTCGATAACCTCGCCTCCCAGACCGTTCAGGTCGAGATGAACCGGACGGGGCGAACCGTCGGAAGCCTGCCGGAAGGCCTGTGCCAGGAGGTGAGGCAGTTCACGCGCCTCCGCCACATCCATGGAGGCTTTGGTCACCGACGCATAAAGCGGCGTATGCGGCACTTCCTGATAGGCGTTGCGATACCGCAGCATCGGCTCCTTGCGGCCGGTCAGCGCCACGACCGGCGCACGGTGCAGATAGGCATCCTGCAGCCCCGCTGCGAGATTGGCCGCTCCGACCGACTGCGCCATGCAGACACCCACGCGTCCGCTGACCCTTGCATATCCGTCCGCCATATAGGCCGCGGACTTCTCCGAATGGGCAAGGATGCGATTGATGCCGAGCTCTTCCATCTCGACAAGCGTCGGCCGCAGGATCGCGTCCATGAAGAAGACATGACTGACACCCAGCTCCTTGAAGGACTCGGCGATATATCGCGCGCCGTTTTTGGGCGCACAGCGGTTCGTTGACAAGGCAGACCTCCCGAATTGAATATAATGTAAGCGCTTTCATTTTGCTTGATTACAAAAAAACTAGCTGATTTCAATAAAAATATGAAAATTGGAATTCAGTTTCATATTATATGATGAAATCGCTTGCAGAGATTTTCTCCCCCTCCTATAGTCGCCACCATATTCTCGGCAGTTGGAAGACCGTTCGCGCGTGAGCCAGCAGGAAAAGACACAATCCCCTCCCCGGAAAGTCCGGATGGAAGAGGTCGCAAAAGTCGCCGGCGTCTCGGTCGCCACCGTCTCGCGCGCGCTGCGGACGCCCGAAGCGGTCTCGCAGAAGTTACGCACCCGTATCGAAGAGGTCGCGCAACGGCTCGGCTACGCACCCAACAGGATAGCCGGCAGTCTCGCGGGTGCCCGCACGCCCCTGATCGGCGTGATCGTGCCCAGCCTGACGAACTCCTTCTTCGCAAGCACGCTGGAACAAATGACCACGCTGTTCGAGGCGAGAGGCTATCAGCTGATGATCGGTCAGCACGGATACGACACGGACCGGGAAGAACGGATCGTCGCCGCCTTCGCCAGCTGGAACCCTTCTGCGCTGGTCGTTACCGGACGCAACCACGCACGGGGAACGTTGAACACGCTCTCCTCGGCTGCCTGTCCGGTTGTCGAAATGTGGGATTACGGCGACCGGCCTCTGGATTCGGGCATCGGCTTCTCCAATCACGGCGCCGGCGAACTGGCCGCGCGTTTTTTCGCCGAGCAGGGCCTGACCAGGGCAGCTTTTGTCGGCGCGATTCTGGACAAGGACGATCGTGCCCGCGCAAGAGCGGATGGCTTTTCCGAAACATTCCGGCGCCTCACCGGAACAGAACCGCTGACCGTCACCGTCAGCAGCCGTGAACTGGGCGAAGGCGGGGCAGCGCTGAAACGGGTTCTGGCGCAGCAGCCGGACACCACCGCAATTGCCTTTTCCGGAGACATGCTGGCCGTCGGCGCCATGTTCGAGGCTGACCGGGCAGGACTTTCCATCCCGGGTGATCTCAAGATCCTGGGCTATGGCGATCTCGATATTGCACGCCATACCAACCCCCGGCTGACCACCATTCGTCCGCCGCATAACGAGATCGGCGAGGCCGTCGTCCGCCATGTGCTGGAGAGACTGGACCGGCCGGACACCCCGGGCATCAACCTTGATCTCGGCGTGAAACTCATCCTCAGGGAAACGGTCTGAGGAAAAGCGATTTCGGGAGGAAACCAATGGAGATCGAGCGTATAGCCGTGATCGGCGCGGGAACGATGGGCCATGCGCTGGCGCTCGTTCACGCGCTCGGCGGCTGCCGCGTATGCCTGTTCGACAGCAACGCGGACGTCCTGAAAGGCGCAACCGGCATGATCAAGGCCGCCTGCGCCACGCTTCGCGAGGCAAAGACGATCACGGCAACACAAGAACAAGCCGCACTCGACATGATCACTCCTGCCGGATCACTGGTGGAAGCCGTCCGGGACGCAGACCTGATCGTCGAGGCCGTTGTCGAAAAAGCGGAGATAAAACGGATTGTTTTCGCCGAAATCGACGCGCATGCGCCTTCAACGGCGATTATTGCCAGCAACACGTCCTATCTCGACATTTTCCCGCTGATCCCGCAGGCGCGGCAGCCTCTTGCGGCAGTCGCGCATTGGTATACCCCGCCCTACATCGTTGATCTTGTGGACCTTGCTCCGGGGCCCCGGACGAATCCCGAGGTCATCCCGGCCCTGAAGGACCTTTACGAAGGTTTCGGCAAGGCTCCGCTGGTGTTCACGCATCTCGTGCCCGGCTACATCGCGAACCGGCTGCAGGCGGCACTCAATCTCGAATGCCTGCGCATGATCGGGGAGTTCGGCGTTTCGGCGGAAGACATCGATTTTTCCATTCGCCACGGACTGGTCGAGCGGCTCGCCGTCCTCGGGCACATGCGCAAGATGGATTACACGGGACTGGAAATGGTGCGCAACGGCATAGCCGGGCGCACTTATCAGCCTCCGGTCAACACCGGAGAAACCCCGGTCCTCGACCGGCTGATCGAGGCAGGGCGCAGCGGTGTGCGTTCCGGCGCCGGTTTTTATGCCTACGGCGATGCGGCCGCCGAAGACCTGTTTCACGAACGCGACCTGCGTCTTCTGCAGCTCAAGACACAACTTCAAGAACCCATGGGGGAGGAACAATGATCCGCGCTGATCTGACGGGAAAACGCGCTCTGGTGACGGGCGGTGCCTCTGGCATCGGACTTGCCTGCGCAATGACGATGGCGGAGATGGGGGCAACCGTCGCCATCAATCATCTGGAGGACGATCCGGCGGGCCCGGCAAAGTTGGCGGAACTTTCGGAAAAAGGCCTCAAGGTAATCTCCGCGCCCGGCAACGTCTCCATCCCGGGCAATGCGGAGGCCATGGTCCAGGCTGCCGTCAAAGAAATGGGTGGGCTGGATTATCTCATCAACAATGCCGGCACATCCGGAACCCAGGACAAGATCCCGCCTTCCGAACTCGACAAGATGACCGAGGATTTCTGGCAGCTTCTCCTGGGCACCAATCTGATCGGCCCGTTCAGATGCGCCCATGCGGCGGCCGGCGCCCTGAAGGAAAGCCGGGGCGCGATCGTCAACATGGCCTCGATCGCCGGCATCGGCCAGCAGGGCAGCTCGATCGCCTATGCCGCCAGCAAGTCCGGCCTGGTCAGCCTCACCCGCAGCCTCGCGCGCGGGCTTGCGCCCGAAGTCCGGGTCAATGCGGTCGCCCCCGGGCAGACCAAGACGCCATGGACCGAGAACTGGCCGGAGGAACGCAAGCAGTGGGCGCGCGACCAGGCCGTTCTCAAGCGCCGTTCCTCGCCGGAGGATATCGCAGAGGCAGTGCTTTATCTCTGTGCCGGGGCACGCATGGTGACTGGCCACGTGCTCGTCGTCGACGGCGGCATGACGCTTTGAAAAAAAGCCGGGGCAAAATGCCCCGGCAAGTCAGCTCTCTGGGAAGAGCTCTTTAATTCTTTCAGGCCGCGGCGCGGAACCCCTTAAGACCGGTCCTGCGGCCGCCATCGAGCTGGGTGAGCAGCAACAGCCGCTTGACCATATGACCGACCGGCAATTCGTCGGTGACCCCCATGCCACCGTGAAGTTGAACTGCATCGCGCAGGACTGCGCGGGCATTGTCATAGATTTTGACTTGTGCTGCGGAAACCAGCTTAGACCGGAAGACCGGGTCTTCGCTTGCCATTGCCTCTGCAGCCATTTCCGCCATCGACTGCGCTTCCTCACGCTTGATGAACATGTCCGCCATGCGGTGCTGGATGACCTGGAAGCGTCCGATCGGCCGGCCGAACTGTTCGCGCAGTTTCATGTATTCGAGCGTCTCGCGGTAGAGCCGGTCGATCAAACCGGACAGTTCCGCGAGCTTGCCAATCATCGCCAGATCGTTGCCATAGGCAAGCGCCTCCTCGCATCCGGTAACGGCTTCCGGCGCCGCGCAGCGGACGTCGTCGAAGGAAACCCTGGCGGCCGATTGCCCGTCAATCACATGGAACGCTTCGACGACGGCGTCGGCTGCCGGAACCCTTACAAGAAGCGCCGCGCCCTCGACATCCGCCACGACCCAGAAGGCCGCCGCCTGGGCACCGCCGATCAGCAAAGGCACGGACCCGGTCAGGATCAGGTCATCCCCTTTGCGCGTGGCCCGGATCGGCGCCCCGGCCGGACCGGCGGCGATCACCTCGATGCTTTCGCCGGACAGGATCGGCGCCAAAGCGGTCTCAGCCCTGTCGGACGGCAAGGCCCTGGCCAGTGTCGGTGCGCAGTGCATGGCGACGGGACCGATCGGCTCCAGTACCAGGCCAGCGCCCAGAACGCTCAGGAACGGCACCACCTGCTTCGGTGTCAGACCCAATCCGCCGGCCTCCTCGCCTACGGGAGCCGCAAGCCAGCCGAGTTCGGCCATTTCACCCCAATGGGCAGGCGTCTGGCTGGCGGAAGCGGCAAGCATTTTATGACGCTGCGCCAACTCATAATGATCCGCGATGAACCGCACCGCCGTTTCTTTCAAAAGCAGCGTTTCCTCGTCCGGAAGTCTGAAATCTATCATCACATGTTCCGCTTATTTGAGGCCCAGGACCTGGGTCGCCAGGATGCTGCGCTGGATTTCATTGCTGCCGCCGTAGATCGACAGCTTGCGCCAGTTCAGGAACTGATAGGTGGCGTTCTCGAATGGCTCCCGGGCTCCCGCGCTGTTGCGCGCCGGCAAAGCATCGGGACCGGCAATATCCAGCATCACCTCGGTCAGGGCCTGCTGGATTTCCGTACCCCTTACTTTCAGCAGGGACGTTTCCGCCCCGATCTTCACACCCGCCTCGACCGCGGCGAGCAGGCGGAGCGTCGTGGCCTCGATTGCCATGATGTCGATTTCCAGGGTATCGAGCGCATTGGCAATTTCCGGTTCGTCCGCGCGACCGGCAAACTCGGCCGCCTCGCGTACTCTTTGCAGGAGCTGCTTCGAACGGCCGATCCCGCCGATGCCGAAGCGCTCATGCTCCAGCAGGGCCTTGGCGTAGGTCCAGCCCTGGTTGATCTCGCCTACCACGAGGTCATCAGGCACGAAGACCTGATCGAGGAAGATCTCGTTCACCTCCTCGGTTCCGTCCATCAGGCTGATCGGACGACGGGAGACGCCGGGCAGGGACATGTCGATCAGCATCATGGAAATGCCTTCCTGTTTTTTCACCTCCATATCGGTGCGGACGAGACAGAAGATCCAGTTGGCGTATTGGGCATAGGTGGTCCAGGTCTTCGACCCGGACACGAGCCACCCGCCCTCCGTGCGCACCGCCTTTGTCTTGAGGGATGCGAGGTCGGAGCCGGCACCTGGCTCCGAAAAGCCCTGGCACCACCAGTCTTCGCCCGACAGGATGCGCGGCAGGAAGCGCTGCTGCTGTTCGGGCGAACCGAACTGGATCAGGATCGGCCCGATCATCTTCAGCCCGAATCCCGGCAGGGGCGGCGTATGCAGGCGGAACATTTCCTCATCCGCGATAATGCGCTCGCGCGCGGTCCAGCCCGGCCCGCCATGCTCCTTCGGCCAGCCCGGCGCGACCCAACCCCTGGCGTGGAGGCTCTTGTGCCAGCGAGAAAAATCCTCGCGGGTCAGCGGCGCACCGCGCGAAACCTTGGCCCGGGTCTCCGGATGCAGTTCGGCGGCGACATAATCGCGGATCTCCTGACGGAAGACCTGATCCTCGGGACTGTTCAGAAGGTCGGTCATTCCTGGTTCTCCGGCTTGATGATCAGCGCATCGACGGCAATGCAGCCCTCGCCTTCAGGCAGGACGAGCAACGGATTGATATCGATGCTTTCGATGCTGTCGGCATGGGCGACCGCAAAGGCAGAGAGCCGCAACACGGCCTCTTCCAGCGCGGCCCGGTCCGCCGGTTCCGCGCCCCGATACCCTTTCAACAGCAGGTTCAGGCGGGTTTCGTCGATCATTTCGGCAACGTCCGCCGGACTGAGCGGGGCCCGGCGGAGAGCGACATCGTTCATGAGTTCGGTCATGATGCCGCCGACACCCAGAAGGATCATCGGCCCGAAATCGGGATCGTTCTGCATGCCGACGATCGCCTCGACACCGCCTTTGACCATCTTCTGAACCAGGCAGGCTGCCGGCGCATCGCCGAGTTTGTAACCGTCGATTTTCGCGCTCAGATCGGCAAACGCGGCCCTGACTGCGTCGGCATCGGCAAGGTTGAGATGCACCAGCCCCGCTTCTGTCTTGTGCTCCATGCCGTCGGCCAGTCCTTTCATGACGACCGGGAAGCCGATTTGCCGGGCCACTGCCAGAGCATCGGCTTCGGTTCGCACCAGTGTTTCGCCGACCATCGGCAGTCCGTAGGACTTCAGTGCTTCCTTGGCCGCGTATTCGGAAAGGCTGCGCCCGGACTGCGCAAGCAGCCGCTCGACCGTCTCTTTCGCGGTACCGTCGATATCCAGCAGGTTCCCGTCATTGTCGCCCTGCGCCCCGGCTTTTCGCCTGTGGTACTCCACAAAGCGCTTCAACGCCTTCAGCATTTGCTGGCTGCCGCGATAGATCGGCAGCGACTTGTCGGCGGCCAGGAAGTCCCAGCCGGCCTCAACGATCTTGCCGCCGTCGTAGACGATCACAATCGGCTTGTCGGCGGTCTTCGCCAGTTCCAGAACCGGCCCGATCAGCCGGCCGCGCCAGGCTTCACGCACCTGATGGATGAAGACGACCACGATGTCGGTGTTTTCATCCGCCAGCACCGCCTCGATGCTGGCACCCCAGCGTTCGGGGTGATTGTTGACGTTGCCGGACAGGTCGAGCGGATTGACCGGCGGGGTGAAGTCGAGCAGCGGCTTCAGTTTCTCGACGGTCTCCTCGGTGAAATCCGCCATTGGCAAGCCAAGAGCCTCCGACTGGTCGGCCATGACGCCGCTCCAGCCGCCGGAAAAGGTGACCACGGAAATGCGTTCGCCACGCGGTGCCGGACATTTTTCGAACAGGGCTGCGACATCCGCAAGTTCCAGCGGGTCGTCGACCGAAATAACGTTGTTCTGGCGGAAAACGGCCTCGTAGGTCCGGAAGGCGCCCGCCATCTTGCCGGTATGGGCAAGCGCGGTGCGCGCCGCCCTCTGGCTGCGGCCGAGCTTCAAAACGACCAGGGGCTTTTCCACTTCCTGCGCCCGTTTGGCCAGATCCAGGAAACGGTCCGGACTGCGCAGACCTTCGAGCGCCAAGCAGACGGATTTGATTTCGGGATCCTCGAGTGCCCACCGGGCGTAGTCGGCCGCCTCGACGTTCAGCTCATTGCCGGTCGAAACCAGATAGCGCATATGAACGCCCTGGTCGTGCGCCCGCGACAACATGACCATCAGCAACTGCCCACTCTGGGAAATCAGGGCCGTGTGACCGGCGGACATGTCTTCGGGAAATGTCGCGGCCGTCAGCCCCATGAAGCCGCTGTCCAGATTGGCGAGTCCGAGGCAATTCGGCCCGCAGATCGCGATCTTGTTGCGATTGGCGATCTCGCGCAGCGTGTCCTCCAGCTGCTTGCCTTCTTCGCCGGTTTCGGAAAAACCGGACGCCAGGATAACGGCACCGCGAACGCCCTTCCGGCCGCATTCCTCTAAAATATCCGGCAGGGCACGCTGCGGCACGAACATCAGGACGGCGTCGACCGGTTCGGGGATCGCCGAGACCGACGGATAGCACCGCATCCCGTTCAGGTCGTCGTATTTCGGGTTCACCGGAAAGATTTTACCGCTGTAACCGAGGCGCCGCAAAACCGGTATCGCACCGCCACTCCAGCCTTGCGCATTTGCGCTGGCACCGATGACCGCAACGCTGCGCGGCGCCATGAGGCCTGTCAGACGGTCGAAGAGATCGCTTTTGTCATTTGTCTCGTCGGAAAGGCGCGCCACTCCCCCGGCCGCTCCCTGGATATTCCCAGCCATTCAAATTTCCTCCCGGCCTGTCGTTGCGGCCTTTATCCGTCAGACGAGCGATCAGGTCAACATTTTTTAAAACATTTGTCCGCACTGCGAAATTAAAAAATTTTTTGCTCGGAAAGCTCAACAGATTCTCTTATCGGTGAAAGGCTCTGCGCATGCGGTTCTGGATCACCTGCGCCGAATTCAAGAGCGCCGCCGCATATTCCCCCTTCAGACGCTCGACCGTCAGTGCTGAAGACAGGCCGGAAATCGACAAAAGCAGCGGATCGCCGTCGTCTACAATGCGAATGACCGTTGCCACCGCGCTCAGCTCGGGCCACCAGCCGCCGAACGAACAGACGAACCCCTGCGTGTCATAAGCGGCAATTTCGGCCTTCACGCCTTCTTCCTGGGCAGCATAAAGGTCGGGATCGTCTTCCCTGAGCTGAGCCAGCAGCTCCTGCCGTTTCCCCGGGGCGAGGCTGGCAAGATAAGCCCGTCCTATCGCCGTTTGCAGCATCGGCACCAGGGCGCCGGCATCCAGGTTCAGAACGATGGCCTCCGGCCGCCGGCGGAGCTCCAGATAACGGATATTGAGCCCGCTCGGGACACCGAGCGCCACGGAAAAGGGCCCCAGTTCGGCCAGGGTTTCCATAACCGGGCAGGCAATATCGCGGATTTCAGTCGCCACGAAAGCCGCACGCCCCATCTCCATCACCCTTGGCGTCAGACTGTAGCGCCCGGTATCCGCGTGATAGGCAAGATAATTGAGCCGGCGCAGCGTGTGGGTAAAGCGCGAAACGGTCGGCCTCGGCAGGCCAGTGCGGTCCGCCAGATCCTGGTTGCTGAGCGCCCGATCATCCGGCCGGAAGGCAGACATCACCCTCAGCCCGCGCTCAAGGGACGCAATGAATTGGCGGTCTGCCTTGCCGTCTTTTTCGCCGTCGCTCATTCCGCACCCTCCATCGCGCATTGCGCTTCTTGATAGAAAACATCTCGCCGCCACACAAGCGGACAGGACGTACGCGCCAGCCATGCTCCGGTTGCCAGCACGGATTCAGAATGCTAATTTATATTGGAACATGATTTCGCATAGCGGACATTTCAATAGCACGATTCAGAAAAGACGAATCGCTACGGCCGCCATACCAGGCCGGCATACGAAAGGGAGGAAACATGGCCAGCTTACCCCAAGCCGGGCCCGATCAGGCTTTTCAGGAGCACGTCGCCGACGGACGTCTCTGGCTTCAATACTGCGACGACTGCGGTGAGGCGGTGTTCATGCCGCGCATTCTCTGCCCGCATTGCTCCTCGCTCTCGCTTCAGTGGCGCCCTGCTTCGGGACGCGGCACCATCCACACGCTGACCGTGCTGCACAAACGCTCCAAACCTGGCGAACCGGAAAAGCAGAACCACGCCATCGTCCTCGTCGACCTCGACGAAGGCCCGAGATTGATGAGCCACCTGCCGGATACGGCGCCCGAAGATATCCGCATCGGCATGCGTGTCCGCGCACGGACCGAGGGTGAGGACGGAGCCCGTGCCGTTGTCTTCGATCCCGAGGAGGATGCCCGATGAGCACTCCGAACGGATCTTCCCTGCGCGGAGGCGCGGCGATTGTCGGCGTCGGTACCGCCGGTCTCGGCGAAGCCCCGGGCTTCAACGCCATGGATATTCAGGGGCTCGCCGTGCGTGAGGCGCTGGACGACGCGGGCCTGAAGCTGTCCGACGTGGACGGCATCTTCTGCGCCAACATGAGCCATACTTTTCCGGTTATCTCGACCATCGAATATCTGGGCCTTCAGCCGCGCTGGATCGATGGCACCAACACCGGCGGCTCCAGCTTCGTGGCCCATGCGATGGCCGCGACCCTGGCGCTGCAGGCCGGGCTCTGCGACGTGGCCCTGATCTGCTACGGCGCCACCATGCGTTCGGGAGCGGGCCGGATGGTCCCGGCGACCGAACAGCCGACCTACGAAGTCCCCCACAAACCGCGCTATCCGATGACCGCATACGCCATGTCCGCCGCAAGGCACATGACGCAATTCGGCACCACGCGCGAGCAACTGGCCGAAGTGGCCGTCTCCGCGCGTCTGTGGGCGCAGAAAAACCCGGAAGCCTTTGAACGCGGGCCTCTGTCCATCGAGGATGTTCTCGGTGCGCGCATGGTCATGGACCCTTTGACCGTCCGGGACTGCTGTCTCCTGACCGACGGCGCCGGCGCCGTCGTGATGACCCGCGCCGACCGGGCACGCGACCTCAAAAAGACGCCCGCCTATTTCCTCGGCGGCGGCACGGCCTCCTATAACCGCGCCGTATCCGAAATGCCTGACCTTACCAGCACGGCTGCGAAGGATTCCGGCGCGCGGGCCTATGCCATGGCCGGCATGAAACCCTCGGACATGGACATCCTGCAGCTCTACGACGCCTTCACCATCAACGTGATCCTGTTTCTGGAAGATCTCGGCTTCTGCCCGAAAGGGGAAGGCGGCGCCTTCGTCTCCGGCGGACGTATCGCGCCCGGCGGCGCGCTGCCGGTCAACACCAATGGCGGCGGGTTGTCCTTCTGCCATCCGGGAATGTACGGCGTCTTCACCCTGATCGAGGCCACCCGTCAGTTGCGCGGCGAGGCCGGCGATCGTCAGGTCGACAACGTCGAGACCGTGCTTTGTCATGGCAACGGCATCACGCTGTCGCATCAGGCAACGGCCATCCTCGGCGCCGAGACAACGCTTTGACCGCAGGAACACAAGACATCATGGAACACCTCATCGATACGGAAACCCGCGGTCCGCTCGGGATTATCCGCATGCAACGCCCGCCTGTTAATGCGCTGGGGTTTGCCTTGCGCAGCGCCATTTCCGAGGCGCACCGCGCCTTCGAGGCGGATCCGGAGATCAAGGCCACGGTGCTTACCGGCAATGGCAGGTTCTTCTCTGCCGGTGCCGATATCACGGAATTCGACACCGGCCGCAAGAAGCCCTACCTGACGGACCTGATCGCCCAGCTTGAAGAAGGCACCAAGCCGGTCGTCGTCGTCATCAACGGCATTGCCTATGGCGGCGGCTTCGAACTGTCGCTCGGCTGCGATTACATCTACCTGCTGCCGGGCGCGAAGCTCGCCTTTCCCGAAATCAACCTCGGCAATATTCCGGGCGCCGGCGGCACGCAGAAACTGCCGCGCCTGATCGGCGGGCCGAAGGCGCTGGACATCATCCTGACCGGCACGCCCATCGATGCCTCGACGGCGCTTGAGCTCGGCATCGCGGAAGCCATCGTCGCCGATGAAGAAGAAGCGCTTGTCGGGATAACGGAAGCCGTAGAAGCGGGCATGCCCCGCCGCCGCATTCGCGACCTCAGCGTTCCGGGCGCGCCGGACGAACTGGATATCGCGGCAGAGCCCCACCTGCGTCGTTCACGCTGTGCCCTGGCCGTGCTGAAAGGCATTGATGCGGTACGCATGTCCTATTCGGAACCGATCGACGAGGCGCTCGCCTGGGAACGCGAAACTTTTCAGGAACTCAACGCCTCATCGCAGGCGCGTGCGCAGCGACACATTTTCTTTGCCGAGCGGTCGGCCCGAAAGATCGAGGATGTGCCTGCGAATACGCCGCTTCGGCCAATGGAAAACGCAGGTATCATCGGGGCCGGCACCATGGGAACCGGCATTGCCATGTGTTTCGCCAATGCGGGGATTCCCGTCTGCGTGATCGAACAGGAACAGGACCGGCTGGACCAGGGCCTGGCCCGTGTCCGCCAGACCTACGAGACGATGCGTGACAGGGGACGCATTTCGGCGGAAGACGCCGAAGAGCGGATCCGGCTCGTCACCGGCGCCGTCGATCTCGCGGCCGTGGCCCGTGCGGATATTGTCGTCGAGGCGGTGTTCGAGGCAATGGATGTGAAGCGCGACGTGTTTGCCAGGCTGGACGCGGTCTGCAAGCCGGGCGCGATCCTGGCCACCAACACATCGACGCTGGATATCAACAAGATCGCCGCGGCGACCGACCGGCCGCAGGACGTCATCGGCCTGCATTTCTTCTCGCCCGCGCATATCATGAAGCTTCTGGAAGTGGTGCGTGCGGACGAGACCGGAAAGGACGTGATTGCCACCGCGATGGCCCTTGGCCAGCACATCGGCAAGATCCCTGTGCTGGTCGGTGTCTGTGACGGCTTTGCGGGCAACCGCATATTCATCAACTTCAACCGCGAAGCCCAGATCCTGATCGAGGAAGGCGCACTGCCCTGGCAGGTCGACAAGGTGTTCACCGATTGGGGCCTGGCCATGGGACCGCTGTCGGTAATGGATCTTGCCGGTCTCGACGTCGGCTACCGCATCCGTCAGGCGCGCGGATCCCAGACCCCCTACCCCTTCACCACCGCCGACCGCTTGGCAGAAGCGGGAAGATACGGTCAGAAGACGGGTCGTGGCTGGTATCTCTATCCGGAAGGCGCCCGCCGCGGTTCTCCGGACCCGGAGGTGGAAAAGCTGATCGAGGACGTCTCGCGCGAGAAAGGCATCACCCGCCGCCCCGTGTCGGACGAGGAGATCCTGCACCGGTGCCTCTGGCAACTCGTGAACACCGGATATCAGATCGTCGAGGAGGGCATCGCCCAGCGTACCAGCGACCTCGATGTCATCTTCGTCAACGGTTACGGCTGGCCCCGGACCCGGGGCGGCCCGATGTTCTACGCCCGGGAGACAGGCCTTGCCAGGGTCGCCGCCGACGTGAGCCGCTATTACGAAGAAATCGGCCCGCACTGGAAACCCTCTGCCCTTCTGCTGGAAGAGGCGAAATCCGCCTCCGCCTGACACGGCACTGAAGACAGGCTTCGAAACGAAAAGCGGCCGCCCCATGCATGGGCGGCCGCTTTTTTGTTTGGTTGCTCTCCCGCGTCAGGCGAAGCCGAACAGGCGCGGGAAGTACATCGTGATGAAAGGCACGTAGGTGATCAGCATCAGGACCAGGAGTTCGGCTGCAAGAAAAGGCATGATCGCCACACTGAGGCGCGCCAATTTGACGTTCGAGACCCCGCAGGCCGCAAACAGCACCAGTCCAAATGGCGGTGTCGCCAGGCCAATCGTCAAGTTGACGCATGTGATCAGGCCGAAGTGGATCGGATCCACACCGTACTGATAGGCGATCGGCGCGATCAGCGGCCCCAGCACGATGATGGCAAACCCCATGTCGAGGAACATGCCGAGCGCCAGGAACAGGATGTTGACCAGCAGCAGAAAGACATACTTGTTCTCGGTCAGATGCAGGAAAACCAGCGTCACGTGCTCGACCAGATTGTAATAACTCACCAGCCAGCTGAAGCACTTGGCGCAGGCAAGCAGGAACATGATCATGGCGGTCGCCGTGACCGTGTGCTTCAGGATATGAACGATATCGTCCCAACCAAGCGACCGGTAGAAGACCACCCCCATCAGCAATCCGTACATGACGGCGACTGCGGATGCCTGGGTCGGACTGAAGAAACCGCCCAGAATACCGCCCATGATGATCGCCGGCAGAAGCAGTGCCGGAATGCTGCGCAGGATAATGACGAAGAGATTGACAACACCCACGAACGGCTTGCGTTCGCCGATCCCCTTCCTGACCGCGACCAGATAGGCGGTTCCCATCAGAAAGAGCGCCACAAGGATCCCCGGGATCAGACCGCCCAGAAACAGGCCCGCGATCGAAACATGCATGACCGACGCGTAGAGCAGCATCGGAATTGAGGGCGGGATGATCGGGCCGATCACCGAGCTCGATGCGGTGACGGCGGCGCTGTATTCCTCATCGTAGCCGTTTTCCTTCATCGCGGGGATCATGATCCCGCCGACCGCCACTGTGTCCGAGACCGCCGAACCGGTAATGCCCGCAAAGAACATGCTGGCGATGATATTGGTATGGGCAAGCCCGCCGCGAATCCAGCCGACCAGCGCCCCGGAAAGATTCATGAGCCGGTCGGTAATCTTGGCCCGGTTCATGATCTCGCCGGCCATGATGAAGAAGGGTATAGCCAGAAGCAGCAGGTTCTCCGTGCTGGTGAACATGCGCTGCGGGATCTGCAGGAAGAGCAGCGGATTTCCCACCTCGATGAAGGCGAAAATCGTCATCAACACGAGGCAGAGTGCGATCGGCACCCCGATCAGGAGCATCGGGATGAAACTGCCAACAACGATGCCAATCATAGCTCCGCCTCCTCAATCTTCAGTTTTTCCTGGTCTGGGGCACCCGGCAGAGCGGCACCTATGGCGTTCAGTCCGAGAATGACGCCACCTGCGGGGACCGAGAGGTAAAAGTAGTAAAGGCTGATATCGAGATAGAGCGAGGTCTGAGAGCGTCCGACGAAGACCGCCATCTTGTAACCGTAGTAGACCATCACCCAGACGACGATCAGCGTGAGCGCCGCAAACAAAACGCGCAGGGCAGCCATCAGTTTCGGCCCGAAGAATTCGTGAAAAAAGTCCACCCCGATATGACCGCCGCGACGGGCGATCGCTCCGGCCCCCAGAAACACCACCCAGGCGAACAGGAGATTGCTGACTTCTTCCACCCAGACCAGGGAATTTCCCGTGACCTGTTCGGCTAGGATCCCCGTAGCGTTGATCAAGAACAACGCGGCGGCCAGGATCATCGCAACGAGGAGTGTGCCCCGTTCGAGGTAATCGAGAAAGAGCTGGTAGAGCTCCGCGACCCCGTTTCATGTAGAGCGATCCAAGTAATCCTGTGACGATGCAGGCACGCAGCCTCCCCATGGCGGTTTATAACCGGCATGGAGCCGACAAAGGCCCTTATTCGCCAACCTGACAGAAAACAAAAAGGGCGGCCATAGTCTGGCCGCCCAGGTAATCGACTTAAATCAGGAGCCTTCACGGGCAGCTTCAGCGGCTGCAAGGATCTTGTCGACCCAGGCCTGACCGTTTTCACCAATCTTGCGAACGATGGTGTCGATATACGGCTGCTGTCCCAGAGCGCGGAACTGCTCCATTTCTTCCGCTGTCGGATAGTAAAATTCGGCGCCCTCCTTCTCCATGGCTTCCTTAACGACGAGGGAGCTGAGATAGGAGTGAGCATTGCCGACACGGGTGTAGAGATCCGCAGCCTGAAGAACGATGTTCTGATGCTCAAGTGACAACGACTGGAAGAATTTCTCGTTGATCATCAGCGGATGAAGGTTATAGCTGTGACGCGTGACCGTCACATACGGGTTCACCTCGTAGAGCTTTTTCGAGTACATCGAATAAAGCTCGGTGTCGTGACCTTCAGCCATGCCCGACTGCAGAGCGGTGTAGAGTTCGCTCCAGGTGATCGTGACCGTCTTGCTGCCCCATGCGCGAAACATTGCCAACAGGCCCGGGTTTTCCGGCACGCGCATGGTCATGCCTTCCAGGTCTTTCGGGCTGTGAACCGGCTTTTCGGCGTAGATGTTACGGAAGCCCGCGCCATCGGCCCAGCCGAGCACGCGCAGGCCGGTGTTCTTCAGGAACGCATCGGCCAATTCCTGACCGACGGGTCCTTCCATCACTTTCCAGGCAGTCAGGTTGCTGTCGAAGACATAAGGGATCTGTGTGATCGCGATCTCGGGTGCGAACGGCACCATGATCGACGTGTAGGCACCGGCCACCTGAATGACGCCAAGCTGCGCCTGCTCGACAATGGCGCGGCCATTGCCGAGTTCACCATTGGGATAGACTTCTACAACGATTTCGCCATGAGACTGGCTTTCAATGTAGTGCTTGAATGCATTGACACCGGCGGTACGGCCAGCGCCCGGCAATACTGTATCGGCCTCCGAGGAATGTCCGACCTTGATGACGATCGGTTCCGCTGTCGCGGCACCCGCCATTGTCATTGCGGCCAAAGCCAAACCCAGAACACCAGCTTTCAACTTCTTCATTCGATGAAACCTCCCTTTCCATCATTAAACAACGGGCTCACGACTCCTCTCGCTGCCCATTTCTTATTTTTGAAAATCTATTTCAATTTTATTTTTATGTCGACAGCTTTCTTGTTTGGCAGCGCCTTTTTGCAATTTCAAAGCCCTTAAACCGAAGTTCGACAGATTGAATTTTCGCGTTAGGAAGGAAAAATTCCGCTTATAATTCAACAAGATGGAAAGGGTGTTCAATTTACGACCTTCCGCACAAACCACACCTGTTAAAATTCAATATGCAGTTATCCAAACCGGGGGTTGTTTCGGCCTGCCGGACTAAGCCGTGTGGAAAACAAACAAAACAAACTGTCTTGTTGGCCGGTAGCCGTTTCCGCCGGGGATCGATCTAAAAGTCTTATTGCATGAGCTCGATCCATGCCCCCTGGAAAGAAGGTGTCACGAGCAGAACCGCAGAAAGGAAGGGCTACAATTAAAGACAGCCAAAGGGCGCGAGTACAGAAGTGGCCGCCTCACATTTCAAATTTTTCGCGGAACTCAAGAGATCCGGCGCAAGCTGGAGCCAGATCGCGGCCCGGCACACGCGAAGGCTTTCGGAACCGCCCGAGCATTGGACGAGTTCAAGGCCCGTGAAGTCGAGCCGTTGAGATCGTCCACCTCCACCTTACCCGCCGCAAGGGTATCGGATTCCCCAATCATGCCGACAGCCACCTCTAATAGCGCAGGCGGTGGATCGCTGGTGACCGCATGCGGGCAGATCTGCATGCACCGCAAGAAGATCAACATCTCTACCGCGCCCGCCGGTCAGAAGCTCAGCATCAAGGAGATGAACGATGGGATTTGGCTCATCAGCTTCATGAGCTATGATCTGGGATACATCGACCTGGAGCAGAGAACACTACAGACAATCGACAACCCGTTCGGCACGAGGTTGTAACCCATGTCTCCGGTACAAACTGTTACCTATGTCTCCGGGTCGGACAATTGGGGAAATGGCGCACCGGGGAGGATTCGAACCCCCGACCCCCAGATTCGTAGTCCAATTTTTTAGTATTCATTATGTTTCCCCAAGTGTCCGCAAGTGTGACAAGCTATTGATTTATAAAAATTTATGGAGCAATGGGATTCGTTAACTGTCCTGTGATTTCCATTTTTGGTGCCGACATAGTGCCGATACATGACAGGAATTCGATTGGCCCGACTCCTACATAGGTGATTTATCGCTATGCCTGTCTGTAAGCTCACCAAGCGCACCATTGATGCTCTATGCCCCTCTGCCAAAACAGTCGTTCACTACGATAGTGACCTCAAGGGCTTTGGTGTCCGGGTTACGCCTTCGGGCTACAAGGCTTGGGTCGTCGAATATCGGCCAGGCGGTGGCCGGAATGTCGCCACCAAACGCATGACACTCGGCAGCACCGGCACACTTACACCTGACGAAGCCCGTCGCAAAGCCCGTGAAATTCTAGCTTCTGTCCTTCTTGGAGGCGATCCGGCGTCTGAAAAGTCAGAAGCGCGCAAAATGCCGACGGTCGCGCAGTTCGCCGAAACCTTCCTGAGAGATCATGTTGACGTGAAACTCAAAGCCTCAACGGGAGCAACTTATCGAGATCACATCGAAAGGCTTATCGTGCCGGAGATCGGGTCGGTGAAACTCGATCAATTAACGCGCAGACAGGTATCGGCTCTTCATTCGAAAATCGGCCAAAAGACACCGGGCATCGCGAATAGAATGCTGTCCACGCTTTCCAGCATGCTTGGCTTCGCCTCTATCAAAGAGCTGGTTCCCGACGGTTTTAACCCAACTCGCAAAATCGAAAAGTTCCCTGAAAACCATATGGAACGGTTTCTGACCAGCGATGAAATTCGACGCATCGGCGAAGCCATTCGCGAAGGCGAAACCACTGGTATTCCATGGGTAGTGGATGAAACAAAAGCCAACAGCAAGCATGTCTCAAAACCAGAAAACAGGTTCACCATATTGGATCGGTACGCTGCGGCTGCAATCCGGCTCCTACTGTTGACCGGCGCGCGACGTGGCGAGATTTTGGCGTTGGAATGGAAAAGTGTCGACCTGGAGCGCGGGCTACTCCACCTGCCCGACAGCAAGACAGGCAAGAAAACAATCGTCATAAATGCAGCGGCCAGACAGGTGTTGGCAGCACTGCCGAAAGCCGGAAATTATGTAATTGCTGGTCGGTTGCCCGACAAACCGCGCCACGATCTCAAAAAGCCTTGGGCTGCGGTCTTGCGAAGAGCGGGAGTAAGCAGTGCCCGCCTCCATGACCTGCGACACACTCATGCGAGTTTCGGCGTCAATGCCGGAATGGGATTACCGATTGTCGGGAAGCTTCTAGGCCATTCGCAAAGCAGCACGACCGAACGATACGCGCATCTTGAAAATGATCCAGTTCGGCGGGCTTCGGAAAAGATCGGGGGCAAACTTGCCGCTGCGCTTGAAGGGAAAGTTGTGCGGCAGAAAGCCAAAGAAGCCTGATTTTCATTTCATTAAACGCAGTCCGTATCTGACTGAGCGTGTAAATGACTATGATGTGTCAACCCAGATCGATTCGACGCTGACGAGGGGCGTGAAATGCTTCATGGAGACAAGAACTATCTGAGCTTTGATGATGTAATTTCCAGCCTAGAATCAAGATGTGCTGCGGCTTCTCACGAAGTCCACGGGATAACCTTTACTGGCATTCATGAAGGCCACATCCAGATCACTCGACCTGAAGACCCGGATCCGGTTGCTTTCAACCTTTCGATGTTGACGCAACGGAGAATTCACAACCAACAACGAATGTCCAGCTTAGCCGAAAGCGGTTGGTCAGGGCTGGACTTTGAGAAACCTAGGCAAACATCCGCCAACCTACATGAGACACTAGAGGATTTTCTCAAGCGACCTGGTGTGAAAGTCAGCCTTCAGCAATCCGAACAGTTTCTCAAGCAAATGTATATGAAGCACTACGGATTTCCTCTCGAGGTCCGGCCTCGAGAAGACGATGCTAGTGCATCCCCAGAATCCAGCAAACCAAGACGAGAGCCACCGCGTCAGCAAGACCCGGAAAACCAAGCTTTGGTTTCCCTACTCCTTACTGAAATGCTCGAACACGGCCGGCATTTTGCGTCAAAGGCCGAGGCTCAGAGATGTGTCCGCGAGCTTGCTCAAGAACATAGTCTGACCGTCCCGCATAATCACGATACTTGCTTACGTATCGTAGATAAGGCCTATGCCATCCATGAGGCTGTTTGCAAAAAAAGACCAGCTATCTGAAATCATTGTCAAATTCTAAAACCGGCTAAAACCGGCTGAAAAATGAGAGTGGTTCGTAGACCAATCCCTCACCACATTTGATGAGGGATGCCATGACTACGAAACCTGACGCCGCCTCCAATTTGCTGACGACACACGAAGCGGCCGACTACCTAAGACTTGCGGCTTCAACTTTAAACAAAATGCGCCTGACGGGGAGTGGTCCCGACTTCCTTAAGCTAGGGCCAAGACGCGTTGTCTACGATCTCAAGGATCTGGATCGCTGGCTTGCGGCACGCAGAAGGAAATCGACATCGCAATACCGGTATTCTGATTTCAAATCTTCAAACTCGGAGGATCAACAGTGACCTCCGATAAAAACTACAAGCCATCAGAAATATCGAGATTTGCCCTTCGCATCATGCTTCTAACACTTGGCAGTGGGCTCCACCACCTGCCAAAGGGCACCATAGAAGATGCTTATTTGAGTGAGGCGAAAGATGGCCTGCGGCACGCTCACGACTTTTTAGTCTCGGGCGGACAGGTAAGGGTTGTTCAGCTCTTGGTGGCTAATTTTCTTGAGCCGTTTCGCCGGGCTGGTATCGATCCTCTGGAGATCTTCAAGCACGCCACGATCGCGCGACTTGGTGTACCTAGCAATCAACATATGATCCCTGTCGATTGTGATGGTGTGATAGTCGAATTCCCCTCGCCTGCGAGAGCATTCATCCAAACCGAACACATCCTCCATTCCGCCGCTGAAGATCGGCGGCAGCTCTATTGGTCAGCGATCTCAGAAATTGAACGGTTGGCGTTCAATGCACATCGGATTTGCGGAAAGCCTCAGAAGCTTTTTTTCCCTGCAAGGGACTTCGCCCACAATGGGGAAATTTTTCTGAATAATGCGACCCTAAGCGAAGGTGAGCTGCGGTGGAACAACCCGTATCCACCGATGGAGGGAGATTCGACCATCTCATCTGAAGGGGAATTTATCAGGCGGCATAGTGAAACTCTGAACCTGCTCGGGAAACACGGTATCTATCCGGGACGTTCACTTCCCTCTGATATCCCGCCATCCGACGGCTCGTCTCCTACCCGTTCCCGGAGACCTAAAACGCCAACCAACCGAAAGTCATGAAACCATGGCTGGCGACAATCTGCACGAACTCAAGGCACGAGTGCGCCTTTCAGACCACATCAGGCTGAAGGTCAAACTCACCAGGCAGGGTCCGGAATGGACTGGCTGCTGCCCCTTTCATCAGGAAAAAACGCCGAGTTTCACGGTCAATGACGCCAAAGGTTTCTTCCATTGCTTTGGATGTCATGTACACGGCGACATTCTTGATTGGTGGCAAAAGGCTGAGGGTCTCAATTTCAATGAGGCCCGCGACCGCCTCCGTAATGAAGCTGGCGAGCTGACAACGAACTTTGTTCGCCACACGGAGATTCCATCACCTTCCATCGATGAAAGTGCACTTCAAAAACAGAAGGAAGCACGGACAATCTGGAGGGAAAGCCAGCCGTTGCCTGGCACCATTGGTGAGCGGTATTTGCGGCATGCCCGCCAAATTGGAATTGATGCGCTGCCAAATTGCCTTCGTTTTCATCCAGGCCTCATGCCGGATCCACGACATTCCGAGCGGTGCCCTGCAATGATTACCGGCGTAACCAACTCCCATGGGAAACTCGTTGCGATACAGCGCACGTTTCTCAGGCTCGACGGTAGTGGAAAGGCAGCATTCTCCGCACCGAAACGGAGCCTTGGCCCCGTCGGTCAAGGGGTGGTTCGTCTGGCATCAGCCGAAACAATCTTGGGTATTGCCGAAGGTGTCGAAACCGGTCTCTCCGCAATGGAGCTTTTCAGCGTACCGGTCTGGTGTGTGCTTGGTTCGAACCTCGCCCGCGTCGAGTTACCGAATTCGGTGGGGCGCGTTGTCGTCTTCGCCGATAGAGGAAGAGCCGGCGAAGATGCGGCAGCAAAAGCGAGATATGCATTCCGATCCCAAGGCCGGAAAGTGGTCGTTCGGTTTCCCGAAATCGGGGAGGATTTCAACGACGAATTAAGGGCTATCCGGAATGCAACATAACCCACCGATACAGGCGGGTGATGATTTCGCATTCGCCGCCCTGCGCATCGTCAACCCGATTTCGCTTCATGGCAAAGACGTTCCGGACCGCGAATGGCTTTGGCCGGACTGGATCCCCATGAACTCGACCACTGCGTTTTATGGTGACGGCGGAACCGGTAAATCACTGATGTCTCAACAGCTCATGACCGCCTGCGCAACCGGCTTGCCGTTTCTGGGGTACGACGTTCTTGAATGCCCGGTGTTCGGAGTGTTCTGCGAAGATGATGAAACCGAGCTTCACAGGCGACAGGATCGAATAAATTCAAAGCTCAATTTGGATTTCCGAAGCCTTGGAAACATGCATTGGGTTTCCCGTGTTGGCGATGAAAACCTCCTGATGACATTCAGCGGTGAAGGCAGGGGCGAACCTACCCCATTGTTTCAGCAGATCGTGACGGCTGCGAAAAGCATCGGCGCGCGCCTTGTCGTTATAGATACCGCTGCGGACACATTTGGCGGGAATGAGAACATCCGGCCTCAGGTGAGACAGTTTATTTCCATGCTCAATCGCCTTGCTATCGAGATCAATGGTGCGGTGGTGCTCCTGGCCCATCCCTCTCAGACCGGTAAAAGCAGTGGTTCTGGTGATGGCGGCTCTACTGCATGGAGCAATTCGGTTAGGTCTCGCCTTTACCTCTCCCGGCCGGAAGAAAAGAACGGTGACCCGGAAGATCCGGACAGGCGAATTCTGAGCCGCTTGAAAGCCAACTATGCGCGTACTGGTGATCGCGTCGATCTGCGTTGGGAGAGCGGCGCTTTCGAGAGCGACGGAACAAGTGAGGCGCAAACATTCAACAGTCCAGCGGATCGGATCGACGCCGTAAACCGTGCCTTTCTTGCGGGACTATCAGAGCTGACGAAATCCAACTTCCGTTGCAATATCCATAAGGGGCAGGCGAATTATGCTCCGAAAGCAATTCGCGATATGACGAATTCAGGAAATGGCTTTGAGATTTCCGAGCTGGAAGCGGCAATGAAACGGCTGATGCGCGACAGCCGCATTGAGAGCGTCGAGGAAGGTCCCGCGTCGCGCCGTCGCTCGTACCTGCGTGAAACTGCCCCCGACATTCCCGGCATTTGACTCTGCGCTCGCCGTGGAGCGCGATACAGCCCCCTTGCCCACCCTTCCCCTATCGCGACCTCAAAACGCTTGCCAGCGGTCATTTATGAGCGAATTGGGAAATCGTGCGCGTGCCTCAAAAACAGCCACCTGCGCTTGGGTGGTTCCGGGGCATGTCTTGCGCGGTCGTACGGTGGTATTCCACCCCCTCCCCCTATAGGGGGAGGGGGTGGAAACCTTCCGCACCTGGCAAACGTGGAAGGATGGGGGGAAATTTGAAGCGGCAAAGTAAATATGTGTATTTACTTTCAATACTTTAGCGGTGATTAGGGTCCGGAAAAATAGGACGAAAGGAATACAATAAAGGGGATCTAATAGGCACACACACCTTGCTTTTCTATAATGATTTCATAGACTTGCGATTTGTGCATGGCTCCTTTCGATCTCCGGCATTCATTGGTTACAGTCCAGACTGAGAATAAAATTCTAGCCTCCTGGCGATGTCGTTTCGGATTTTGCGACCGCTATGCAGATTGACCCGCTTCGGTGATTTCGGCCTTGATACGGTGGACCGTTCCGACGCTTACCTTGTAGGCCGTCGCAACCTTGCGAATGCTGTCTCCGTTCGCAAGAGCTGACCGGATTGCGTTTGTAGAGCGTTCGTCCAGCTTCGGGCGACCGAGGGTTTTTCCTTCGGCCCGCGCACGTGCTAGGCCCGAATTCACTCTGTCCCGGATCATTGCCCTCTCAAACTCCGCGAATACGCCCATCATCTGGAACATCGCCTTGCCTGCTGGCGTCGTGGTGTCGATGCCCTGCTGATGTAAAAACAGGTCGATACCCAAAGCATGCAATTCGGAGAGAAAGCCGATCAGGTCTTGAAGTGACCGACCCAACCTGTCGACCGACCAGGCCATGACGATATCGAAGCGACGACGTGAGGAATCCTTGCAGAGAGCGTCGAAGGCTGGCCGTTTATCACGTCCCTTCGCTCCGCTAATTCCATGGTCTTTATAGACTTCAACAACCTCCCAGCCGGAGCGCTCGGCTATCTCGCGAAGTTCGCGTTCCTGGTTGTCGGTGGTTTGCTGGTCAGTCGAGACGCGAAGATACAGAGCGGCACGGCGCATGGTCCATCCTCCTGATGAAATCGACGGACAGACGATATAACTATTTGTTCAAAAAACAAGTGTTATTTGAACAGTTGAAACTGAGCGAAAAAGTCTCGGAAAAACAAGCGTTCAACCTAGCAATTTCCGGGAGGGTTTTTTGAACACCGTCGTAACAGACCATCCGTTCCCGCTGGCGAAGGCTACTTTGCCGCAATGCCAACCGCGATCCAGACGCCGCGCCCCGGCCGAAGGACCACATTCAAATGGCGGTCCGTTGCCGACGTGTTTTGATCCCAGCGGGCTTTGACCAGGAAAACATTTGGCGTGTCGATGTTCGAGAGGGGGTGCCTCTTCTTGGCGGCACAGAATCCTAAATCGCAGCCTTTAAAAATTGGAACAGACACCCCCTCCCTGGGTATCCCGCCTCACACACACGAGTGTTTTTGACGAAGAGGTTGCTAGGTCGGAAACACATGCCAGTGGGCGTCTTTGGCGCGTGCACGAAACCACCGTCCAACTTATTTGGAAAATTGGTGCGGCTATGGATTAAGGTTCGAATTGGTGCCTAAATACGACAGAAATGCTTCGCGATTCGGGCTGAATTTGCTGCCCGTACTCCGCTGGTCGACCTCCCAAGTCTGGACTTCGCAGGCACTACAAAAAGCGGCATCCAGACACCATCTCAAAGTAAACGAACTTCGCAATGAGCGAGGGGTGGAATCGGCAATAGGTCGGCCACTGACGAGCGTGGATGGGATTACAGTTCCGCCACGACGAAATAGCAGGCAGGGAAACCCGCCTGCTATTTTTCAATCTGGGACACTGCCGAATTCTCAAAAGCGGTCGTTTACAATATTCAAAAGGGTTCCACTAGCTACCAGGGCGAAGCAGTGCAGCCAAAGCGACGAGAGCTGAAAACATTCCGATCGCTATTGCGACTTTCGTAAATCTTTCCATTCTCACTTGAGTACGAATACTTTCTCGCGTACTCATTGCATTGGATAGCTGAATGAAAATATCCCTAGTCGCTCTTTCTTCTACTATTAATTTTTTCGTGTTATTAGAAATTAATCGCTTAAAGCTATAACTAAGTTTATATTTTCTACGCTGCAAATCTCCTCCGAATAGATATAACTCAAGAAACTCGGAACAATAAAATCTAAATGAGTGAGAACTATTTGAAAGAATGGCTAGCTCATCTGCAATTATTGGAACGCTGCCAGCTCTTCCAAAAAAACCTTCTGCGTCTCGCAATATTTTAAGAGCATTATTTCTAACACTCTCCGAAGCTTTCAAGTTTTCACGTTGTAAACTTAATTCCCTGCGCGTTTCTCTGAGCAATGAAAGAGCGGCAAATCTGCTAAGGACGCCCGACAAGTGGCTATTACAATATGAAATATATGCGGCCCTGCATTTCCCCCCACAATGTTCGAGGTCATTTTCGCTAAGCGCTTCGGTAGGAATTGACGCAATAACATGAAATCGCATGTCGTCTGCCGAGCGTTTTTCGACAAAACGTAATTCCGGATTTGTCCGGCAAGCCCAAACGTAAGGATTAGTGCCGAGTGAAAATAACTCGCGCCACCTGTTAGTCTCTTTCTTTCGCTCTTCTATCTCCGAGAACAACTTCTCGCATTTTGTGGTGATCAACTCTGCCGTGGGAAGTCGATTTCCATTTGTTGAGTTACAGAAAAAGCCTGGCAGGTTTTTTTCAAACCAGTTCACGATGCTCTCACGATAGTGAATTTGAAGATCGTCTACCGCAGCCCGCTTTAACTGTTCGACACCTAGGATGCTATAACCTCGCATCCCCTTAATGCGCTTGTTTGTTGTTCTTCTGTCGGTGTTAATCGCCTTTTCATATTGCCTTGCGGCTTCTTCATCGAAGACGAACGCGATCAACACACATGTTAGGGACGGCGAAATTTGGTAGATCTTCACGATCAAATACTCGACGCCAATTGGTAAGGGGCCTTGATGATCGTAGCTGATCCAATTCGCATCACCGGGCCGGCTTACCACCCCAATGCTATATGACCCCTCAGCTCCATAACTACGTTGCTCACGTATCCAGTCAATGACCGCGCGATCTTTGCTTCGCCAGCGATCCTTGTCCCAATTTAGATTTTGTAAACCGCAGTAAAGAGATTCGATCTCCGAAGGGCCGTATACCTCTGCGCCCCACATGCAAGCTAGTTCTAATTGCTCATTAGGCGAGACCCTAGTTTCAATATTTTCTTTTTCATCTCTCTCGATTACATACTCTCTATCATCCGGAAAAGGCGAGGGAATAATATTAGGTAATCTCGCATGTATTTTCCACCAAAGCCTTCTAATAGCAATTGATGCTTGATTTTTACTTTCTTTCGTTTTTCGACCTTTTTTGGAAAGTCCCTTTCCTTTTTCGGTGTCTTTCGATTGGCCTTCCATCTATTTCCACCTGCCGAAGATAAAAAATGAACTTGCAACTATTCCATTTAATGCACCCTGGTCAAATCCGCTAATTGGAGCTTTGGTCTTCCCACGTTGTCACTCGTTGGTAGATTTTCCTCGCTACTGCAATGAAACAACAATTGGCAGTGTGATAACTGGCTTGGAAAAATGCCGGAGCCGTTTTCTTGACAGGTGCAGGAGTTGGTAGCAGCATTCCTATTGTTCCACCCAAATGTGGAGCCTGGATTGACAGCCGGTTGAACTAGAGGCGCACCCGAAGCGCAGCGGCTTTCCGCATGCGCGTTTTTTATGGTCGGGCGTGATGGGAGAGCTTTGCTCTGCCGGTCCTCTAGCCGGTCTGTCAACCCGTCATCGCCTGGCCACCAATCATGGTGGTCATTCGTTACCTTGAGAGGGAAACGTCATGACAGCACATCATCCAAATTGCTTTGCCGAAGCCGATCACGGCCAATTTAATGAGATTCTTACCGCAACGGAAACCACAGCCGTTGTGTTGGAAATGATCGGCTGTTTTTTGGAAAACACCGACAAAGAAAAGTGGGACGAAAACGCTTATGCCATAATCGAGCTAGCACGCCAACAAAGTCGTCGGCTACGGGCAGTGCAAAGCCATATCAGTGACCTGGAGGAAAAGGCTTACCAGTACGAACTGATGACTAAGGACACATCGAATACCTAAATGTGGAATTCACAAAGAATTGCACCGTGCCGACACGGTGCCGATACGGCGGAATAGCGAGCTTCGGCGCGCTTTCCGCAATCGATTTTCACCAGCTATTTCAATGTGATAATGGCGCACCGGGGAGGATTCGAACCCCCGACCCCCAGATTCGTAGTCTGGTGCTCTATCCAGCTGAGCTACCGGTGCTTAAGGCCTGCGATCGGGCGGGGACGGTCTTGCGGGCGTGCCGCGCAGTCTGTCGTGCCTGACCTGGCTGGGTCATGTGCGGGCCGCGTGGAGTGCGCTCCCGAACAGGGCGCTACTCCTAATGCCGTCCGATTTGGAATGCAAGGGCAATTTCATTTTTTTTGATTGCCCCGCAGAGTAAGTCCGGAAAACCGGCGAAACGCGCCGATCCCGCCTGTTGACATCGTTCACTCAGCTCCGGTCTGGCAGGTCGATGCAGAAGCAGGCGCCGGGCCGGGTTTCGTCCAGTTCGATGCTGCCGCCGTGGGCCTTCAGCAGTTCGGCGGCAATCGCCAGACCGAGGCCGACACCGCCCTGTTTGGAGCCGCTGTGGAAGGCCTTGAACAGGGCCTTCCTGATATTCGCCGGAATGCCGGGGCCGGTGTCGGCCACGGTGATTTGGACCGTCGTTCCCTGCCGTTCCGCATCGAAGATGATGCGCCGGACGAGGGTCGCATCCTTTTCCGATTCAAGCGCCTGCAGCGCGTTGCGGCAGAGGTTCAAAAGGACGCGGAAGATCTGCTCCGGATCCGCATCGATTTCCAGGCCTTCCGGCACCCGGTTCTCGAAGGCGACGGCGGAGTGTTCGGACAGACCGAGGACATCGGCAATGTCCTCGCCGACCCGGCGCAGTTCGATCAGCCTGCGCTTGGGCGCCTCCTCCTGGGCCTTGCCGTAGGACATGACCGCCTGGGTATAGCCGACGGCCCGGTCGAGGGTCGCCAGGATTTTCGGGGCGAGCCGGGTCACGGTCGGGTCGGGCACGTGTTCCAGGCGCTCCAGGAAGAGCTGGGCGGAGGCAAGCAGATTGCGCAGGTCGTGGTTGATCTTCGACACGGCCAGACCGAGATCGGCCAGCCGCTGCTTCTGGTTCAGGGCGCGCGACAGTGCCTCCTCCATGGCCGCAAGACGGACTTCGGCATCGCCGAGCTCGTCCTGGCGCCCGGAGACCTTGATGACCCTTGAGGTGTCTTCCGGGGTTTCGGCAAACCGGTCCATCGATTCGGTCAGCCGCTGCAGCGGGCGCACGAACAGGGCCCGCAGGCTGACATAGACAAGCGTGGCGGTGATGATCGAAATGACCAGCGACAGCCCGAGGATGCGCCAGGAGAAGGCCATCATGTCGGCCTGGAGAAGCTTGACGGGCAAGACGATATCGACGCGCTTGACGTAGCCCATCTGCCCCTTGCCGACCACGCGCATCAGGCCATCTCCGGAATAGGCAAGCGTACGGAAGCTTTCCAGGATCGAGCGCAGCGGCGACATCTCGCCCATGTCGACGACGAAGTCGACCACCGGAATCGTATCTTCCATGGCAATCAGGCTGCGCCGGCTTCCCTGGTCGAGCGAAATGGCGACGGCACCGGTGGTGCGCAATAGTTCCTGCTGTAGGCGCGGCGCGATGGTGTTGGTTTCGGCAAGCACGGAGGCGGCCACACCGGCCGTGGTCAGCCGGTCCTGCAGCCAGTTGTTACGGAAGTTGGCGACAGAGGGCACATAGATGCTGACTTCCGCCAGCATGACGAAGACGATGGTCAGGAGCAGCAGCTTTCCCGACAGGCCGCCCAGACGGTATCCCCTGCCCCAGAAGGAACGAACGCCCCCGGTGCGCGCTTCAGACGGTTCGGCTTTGCCTTGCGGCACGCCTTCATGCTTCATCTGGCTAACTTCCAATCGGCCTCTGGCTAGACGGTAGCACGTGCTATCTAACCGAAAATTCTCAAAAATTGCACGACCCTGCGGACCCAGGGGTTATTCGGCGCTTCGCCATAATAGGAAATCGCGGCCCGGCGCACCAGTTCCCCGAGTGTCGGGTAAGGCGCCACAAATCCAGCGAGCGCCTTCATCGTCATCTTCTGCGAGACCGCCAGGGACAGGAGATTGACGATCTCGCCGGCCTGGGTGCCGACGATGTCCGCGCCGAGCAGCCTGCCGCCCGGCCCGGCGATCAGCTTGAGACAGCCGACCGTCTTGCCTTCCGCCTGCGCCCGGTCGTTGCCGGAATACTGCGCCCGCAGAACCTTGACCTTATCCCCGTGGCGACGGCGAGCTTCTGCCTCGGTGAGGCCGACATGGCCGAGTTCGGGCGAGGTATAGGTGACCCAGGGAATCAGATCCCGGTTTTCCTTCGCAGGCAGGCGGAACAGGATGGATCGGATCACCAGCCCCGCGTGATACCCCGCCACATGGGTAAACTGCAGGCCGCCGGTGACGTCGCCGATCGCATAGATCCTGCGATTGCTGGTGCGTAAGCCGGGGTCGACCTCGATGCCTTTTCGGCTGTAGGCAACGCCTGCCTTTTCCAGGTCCAGACCGTCGACGGTGGGGGTCCTGCCTGTTGCCACAAGCAGATGCGATCCCTCCACCGAGTTACGGTCACCGTTGGCCGTTTCGACATTGACGCTCACCCCGGTAGCCGTCTTTTCAACACCGGCGACCTTAGTCTCTTCCAGGATCGTTACCCCTTCGGACCGCAACGCATCGATCACGATCGCCGCCAGTTCCGAATCGTCCTTGCCGAGCGCCTTCTGCGCCTCGATGACGGTGACCCTGCTGCCGAGGCGGCTGTGCGCCTGGGCCATTTCCATACCGATCGGCCCGCCGCCGATGACGATCAGGTGTTCCGGTGCCTTTCTGAGGTCGAACAGGGTTTCGTTGGTCAGATAAGGCACCGTGTCGAGACCGGGGATCGGTGGCACGGCCGCGCGCGATCCTGTTGCGATGACGAACCGGCGCGCCCGGATTTCCGTATCGCCTGCCAGCACGCAGTCCGGTCCGGTGAAACGGGCATGCTCCTTGAGGACAGTGACCCCCAGACCTTCGAAGCGTTCTTCCGAATCATGAGGGGCGATGGCGGCGATGACCTGATGCACATGATCGTTGGCCCGGGCGAAATCTACGCGAGCGGGGCCAAGGTCGACGCCAAGCTTCTTGCCCGCCGCTTCCGCCAGGGCCGCTTTTGCCGAAGCGAGCAGCGCCTTTGACGGCACGCATCCGGTGTTCAGGCAGTCGCCGCCCATTTTGCCCTGCTCGACCAGAACCACCTCGACCCCGAAGGCAGCGGCGGCCGCGGCCACGGACAGACCGCCGGAACCGGCTCCGATTACGCAAATGTCCGGTTTCAAAACTGTTGTCATGTCAAGCTCTTGAGCGTGGGATCGTGTTCATGGGAGGCAGGTTACTCGGGAGCGGGTTTTTTCCGCAGCCGTTTCAGGACGACGGGAATGAGGCTTGCGAACCCGAGGACGAAGAACGCGGCGAGCAGTTCCGGGGTCACGAAGGCCCCTATGTCCACTTCACAACTGCCGGCGGCGGCGCAACCCGGATTGGCGGCCTCCTGGGCGGCAATCACGCTGTCGAGGCCCGAACCGATAAAGGCGAAGGCGAAGGTTCCCGGAATGATGCCCACGAGCGTGGAAAACACATAGGTGCCGACGGGGACGTGGAAGATCGCCGGCGCGATGTTGACGAGCCAGAACGGGAAGATCGGCGTGAGCCGCAGGAACAACAGGTAGCTCATAGCGTTTTCCCGGAAGCCGCACGACAGGCGGGCAAGGAACGGTCCGGCGCGGGCCTTCAAGGCGGATCCAAGCGAACTGCGCGCGGCCAGGAACACGACGGTGGCGCCAAGGGTGGCGGCAAAAACGGTCGCAAGGCCGGCAAGGAGCCATCCGAACAGGAAACCGCCGGCGATGGTCAGAAAGGATGCGCCCGGAAACGACAGCGCCACGGAGACAGCGTAAATGGCGACATAGGCGGCAAGAGCCAGGAGCAGATAGGTGCCGACAAACTCCGTCAGGTGCTGCCGTTCCCGGATCAGATTGGCCAGCGACAGATGTTCGTACCAGCCTTCGACATAGCCGACGGCCATGATCGCCACCAACAGACCGATCGGAATCCAGCGCCTGAATTCTGCTGCCCGGGTATTCTCAGCGGACGACTCCACCGGCGTACCGGCCGGCCCGTCCTGGCCGTTATCCTTCATGGCATTCCCACCGCCCACACCCTGTTTTTGCGTGCCGTCAGACCCGTAATGTTCGTGTATCAGGTCCGGATCCGACCGGCTGATCTTCAGGTGTACACGATTGCAGTTAAGAAGAAGCCGGTCTCACCGACAAGTGACCCGGTCTGCGTGCGGCCTCACTTCGATGTGATAAGCTGGGCGAAGCGAAGTCGGGACATGTGAGAAATGCGGCTTGGTATCGTTGACTTGCACGCCCGTCCCCCTTATAAGCGCGCTCGACCGGGACACGCATTCGAACCCAAGCCTATGAATAGGTGCGCTCTGGTGGCGCTTCGGATGCTTCCACCAAAAGAATTTTAAGAACAAGGGCCGCGCCCCGTTGCGCGGATTAGGAACAATGAAGCGTACGTATCAACCGAGCCGTCTTGTCCGCAAGCGCCGTCACGGCTTCCGTTCGCGCATGGCGACGAAGAACGGCCGTCAGGTCCTCGCCCGCCGCCGGGCCAAGGGTCGCAAGCGTCTCAGCGCCTGATCGGGCCAACGCATGCGGCGCTGCCCGTGATGTCTGGTCTTGAAACTCAGCCCACGCCGCCGCTCATGAACACACTTAAAAAGCGCTCCGAATTCCTTGCCGTTGCCAAAGGCGGACGGGTGAATCGGCGCGCTTTTGTGTTGCAAGGCCTGAAGCGTCCCCATGACGGCGATCCGCGCGTCGGCTACACCGTCACGAAAAAGACCGGCAACTCCGTCGTGCGCAGCCGAATCAAGCGGCGCCTGCGCGCCGCCGTCGCGGCTCTTCGCCGGGAGGATATCCCCGAGTTCGCGGACTTTGTGCTGATCGGCCGCGAGGCAGCCCTCACGCTTCCCTTCCAAAATCTGGTCTCGGACCTTAAATCGGGGCTGCCGCAGGCGCTGAAGCCCGGTTCGCCACATCGCCGCGGGAAACCTAAGCGGGCGAAGGACGCAGCCCAGACAGATACCGCTCCGCGCAGAAAACAGGGGTAATCCAGTTGTTCTCCGAAAATCGCAATACGATTCTTGCAATCGTCCTGTCCCTGGTCGTTCTGCTGGGATGGCAGTACTTCATTGCAAAGCCCCAACTGGAGCGCCAGCAGGCGGAACTCCAGGCGCAGCAGGAAAAAGCCGCACCGACGGGTGGCAACCAGGATGCGAACACGCCGGCGCCGGCCGGCACGACTCCGGGACAGGCAAATGCGCCGACGGCGGGAGCCCCCGGCCAGACGACGGCCCAGACGGCCGTAATGACCCGCGAGGCAGCCCTTGCCAAAAGCGAGCGGATCGAGATCGATACACCCCGGGTTTCCGGCTCGATCAATCTTACCGGCGGCCGTCTCGACGATCTGCGCCTGAAGGACTATCACGAGACCGTCGACAAGAGCAGCCCGCTGGTCGTGCTGCTGTCGCCGAAGGGCGCGCCGAAGGCCTATTACACGGACTACGGCTGGGTCGCCGATCCGGGAACCAATCTCACCCTGCCCGGGACCGATACCGCCTGGACAAAGCCGGAGGGTGCCAAGCTGACGCCGGCAACCCCGGTGACGCTGACCTACGACAACGGCGCCGGCCTCATCTTCAAGCGGACGTTCTCGATCGACGAGAATTACATGTTTACCATCGAGCAGTCGGTGGAGAACAACACCGGGGCCGAGGTCAAGCTCTATCCGTACGGCCTGATCGTTCGCAACGGCACACCGAACACGGAAGGCTTCTACATCCTGCATGAAGGCCTGCTGGGCGTCTTCGGCGAAGACGGCCTCAAGGAGATCAAGTACTCCGACCTGGAAGAAGATCACCAGGTGCGTCCACCGCAGGTTGACCAGGGCTGGCTCGGCTTCACCGACAAGTACTGGGCGACGGCGCTCATTCCGGTGCCGGGTTCGAGCTTTCAGCCGAACTTCACCTACACGCAAACGTCCAACAACTTTCAGTCAGATTTCCTCGGCACCGGCGTGACCGTTCCCGCAGGCGGCAGCGCGGACACCAGCTCCTATCTGTTTGCCGGGGCGAAACAGAAGTCGCTCCTCGACGCCTATCAGGACGGCCTGTCGATCAAGCAGTTCAACCTGATGATCGACTGGGGCTGGTTCTTCTTCCTGACCAAGCCGATGTTCTGGGTGATCGACTACCTGTACCACCTGGTCGGCAACTTCGGCCTCGCCATCCTGGCGGTCACCGTTCTGGTGAAGCTGGTGTTCTTCCCGCTCGCCAACAAATCCTATGTCTCCATGAGCAAGATGAAGCTCGTGCAGCCACAGATGACCGAGATCAAGGAGAAGTACGGCGACGACCGGCAGAAACAGCAGCAGGCGCTGATGGAGCTGTACAAGAAGGAAAAGATCAATCCGCTGGCAGGCTGTCTGCCGGTGCTCATTCAGATCCCGGTCTTCTTCTCGCTCTACAAGGTGCTGTTCGTTACCATCGAAATGCGTCACGCGCCGTTCTTCGGCTGGATCCAGGACCTTTCCGCGCCGGACCCGACGACCATCTTCAACCTGTTCGGGCTCATTCCCTGGGATCCGCCGCAGATGCTCATGCTGGGCGTGTGGCCGCTGATCATGGGCATCACCATGTTCGTCCAGATGAAGATGAACCCGGCGCCGCCCGATCCGACCCAGCAGATGATCTTCACCTGGATGCCGGTGATCTTCACCTTCATGCTGGCATCGTTCCCGGCCGGCCTCGTGATCTACTGGGCGTGGAACAACACCCTGTCGGTCACCCAGCAGTACGTGATCATGCGCCGCCAGGGCGTGAAGATCGAGCTCTGGGACAACCTGAGAGGCATGTTCAAGCGCAAAAAGGCGACGACCGAAAGCAAGGGCTAACCGCCCTGCCAGAGCGAAATAACAAAGGCCCCGCCGAACCGCGGGGCCTTTTCTTTGAGGAGCTTCCCATGCACGGCCCCGACCCCGACGCCCGCTTTCCGTTTCCGGGTGCCGCCACGCACACCGTTTTCATCAAGAACGTGATCTCGGGCACCAACATCAGTGCCGGGGACTACAGCTATTACAACGACACCCATGAACCGGAACGGTTCCAGGATAAGTGTGTCCGTTACCATTTCGAGTTCATTGGCGACCGGCTCGTCATCGGTAAGTTCTGCGCCCTTGCGACCGGTGTGGAGTTCATCATGAACGGTGCCAATCACGCCATGACCGGGTTTTCGACCTATCCGTTTCACATATTCGGCAACGGATGGGAGGAAGGCTTCGACTTCGACACGATCGCACAGGGCCTGCGCGGCGACACGGTTGTCGGCAACGACGTCTGGATCGGAACCGGCGCCACGATCATGCCCGGTGTCACGATCGGACATGGCGCAATTGTCGGCTCCAAGGCGGTGGTCGCATCCGACGTTCCCGACTATGCGATCGTCGCCGGCAACCCGGCGCGCGTCATTCGCCGCCGGTTCGACCCGGCCACGATCGATGCCCTTCTGGAGATCGCCTGGTGGGACTGGCCGATCGGCAGGATCGTCAAACAGCTCAACGCCATTCGCGGCGCGGACCTTGAAGAGCTGCTGTCGGCGGGGCGCGAACAGGGCTAACGCCCCTCGACGCGGACTAAGATGCGGGATAAAAGCCAGCCATGAGCGACGAAGAAAAATTCTCCGAAGACGAACTGGAAGCCGGGCGCCTGCTTTTTGCCAGGCCATGGACCTTCCTGACCAGCGTCACCGACATGTCCAACCTGCCGGATGCCACGCGCACGGAAATCGCCTTTGCCGGGCGATCCAACGTGGGCAAGTCCAGCCTGATCAACGCACTGACCGGCCGCAAGGGACTGGCGCGGACATCGAGCACGCCCGGACGGACCCAGATGCTCAACTTCTTCGTCGCGCCGGAGACGGAGCTGACCATCGTCGACATGCCCGGATACGGCTATGCCCAGGCGCCGAAGGAACTGGTCGCAGCCTGGACCGAGCTGGTCTTTGCCTATCTGCGCGGCCGACCGACCCTGCGCCGCGTGTTCCTTCTGATCGACAGCCGCCACGGCATCAAGGCCAATGACCTTGAAGCCATGGACCTGCTCGACAAGGCGGCCGTGATTTATCAGGTGGTGCTGACCAAGTCGGACAAGATCAAGCCCGGCCAGCTTACGCGCCTGATGGAGGAAACCTCCAAGACCCTGTCGCGGCGGCCTGCGGCCTTCCCCGAAATCCTTGCCACGTCATCGGAAAAAGGCATCGGCCTCGACGAGTTGCGCGCCGAAATCCATCGGCTCACCAGCTACTGATCTTACTGTCGATGATTGAGCGGGCCTGCCGAAAAGGGTATAGGCTCATTTCCGCACGATCGAGCCAAGAGCGAGTAGAAGTACCATCATGACCACTCCGGACCATTCCAGCCGCGCCCATGTGATTGCCCAGGCCCTGCCCTACATGCAGCGCTACGACGATCGGACAGTGGTCGTGAAATACGGTGGCCATGCCATGGGTGATACCGCCCTCTCCCAGGCGTTTGCCCGCGACATCACGCTGCTGCGCCAGTCCGGGGTGCACCCGGTGGTGGTCCATGGCGGCGGTCCCCAGATCGGCAAGATGCTCACCCGGCTCGGGATTGTCAGCGAGTTCAAGGGCGGCCTCAGGGTCACTGACAAGGCGACGGTCGAGATCGTCGAAATGGTGCTTGCCGGATCGATCAACAAGGAAATCGTCCAGGCAATCAACGCCGAAGGCGGACGCGCGGTTGGCCTGTGCGGCAAGGACGGCAACATGGTCACCGCGGAAAAGGTCCAGCGCACCATGGTCGATCCGGATTCCAATATCGAAAAGGTGGTCGACCTGGGCTTCGTCGGCGAACCCGCGGACGTCAATCCGACCGTTCTGAAGCTCGTCCTCAAGGAAGACCTGATCCCGGTCGTGGCGCCGGTCGCACCGGGCGCGGACGGCGAGACCTACAACGTCAATGCCGACACCTTTGCGGGCGCGATTGCCGGGTCGCTCAACGCGAAACGGCTCCTGTTCCTGACCGATGTGCCCGGGGTTCTCGACAAGGACGGCAACCTGATCAAGCAGCTCACCGTTGCCAAGGCGCGCGAACTGATCGCGGACGGCACCATTTCCGGCGGCATGATCCCGAAGGTGGAAACCTGTATCGAAGCGCTCGACCAGGGCGTGGAAGGCGTCGTCATCCTGGACGGCAAGGTGCCCCACGCGGTGCTTCTGGAGCTCTTCACCGACCGCGGCGCCGGGACCCTGATCCGTCCGTGACCGACCGTCCCGTTGCCATGGAAGGTCCGCACGCGCACAGCCAGGACCTGAGAGTGTTCAAGGGGGTCGAAGCCTGGATCTTCGACCTCGACAACACACTCTATCCGGCCCATGTCGACCTGTTCAGCCAGATCAACCAGCAGATCGCGGATTATATCGCCCGGGCGCTGAACATCGGCGCGGAAGACGCCATTGCCCAGCGCCGGGACTATTACCAGAAATATGGCACGACCCTGCGCGGGCTCATGATGGAACACAAGATCGATCCGGATGACTACCTGCGCTACGTCCACGACATCGACTATTCCAACGTTCAACCGGATCCCGCCCTTGGCAAAGCCATTGAAGCGCTTCCCGGACGCAAGTACATCTTCACCAACGGCGACCGGCCGCATGCGGAGCGAACCGCCGCGGCGCTCGGCATCTCCGATCATTTCGAGGATATCTTCGATATCGTCGCGGCGGACCTGATGCCGAAGCCGAACCGGGAAACCTACGACCGCTTCCTGGAGCGGACCGGGGTCTCGCCGGTCCGGGCCGCCATGTTCGAGGACCTGCAGCGGAACCTGGAAGTGCCGCATCACCTGGGCATGCGTACCGCGCTGATCGTGCCGAAGGGCACACGGGATATCTTCCGCGACGACTGGGAACTGGAAGGCGACAAGGCCGCCCACGTGGATTTCGTCACCGACGATCTCGCCGGTTTCCTGACTGCCGTGAACGGCGCCTTGCGCTCGTAAGTACGGCGAGGCAATCCCGAATTGGCGCGCCTTTTTCACCGTCTCGGCCGTTCGCCCCAGGCCGACTCGCGAACGGAGCGCGCGCTCTACCGCTCGCTGCCGCGGCTTTATCGCGTCCTCGGCAAGACGTGGTTCGCCAGGGCGGCCGTGGAGTTTGTCGCCTTCGGCGTCAAACAGGCCTATGCCTGCATCTACGGCGGGCTCCTGCTGGCGCTGATCATGGGCACCAGGTTCCTGTATCCAGATGACGTTGCACTGGCGCGGTACGACTTCCTCTTTCTCGCAGCGGTCGCGATCCAGATCTGGCTTCTCGCCGCCCGCTACGAGACCTTGGACGAAGCCAAGGTGATCATCATCTTCCATATCGTCGGCACCGCGATGGAAGTGTTCAAGACCGCCGCCGGATCCTGGATCTACCCTGAAGACAGTTTCTTCCGCATCGGCGGCGTCCCGCTGTTTTCCGGGTTCATGTATGCGGCGGTCGGCAGTTATCTTGCGCGCGTGTCACGCATTTTCGACTTCCGCTACACGGCCTACCCGCCGCTGTGGACCACCTGGCTGTTCGCGCTGGCGATCTACGTGAACTTCTTCTCCCATCATTACATCACCGATTTCCGCCTCCTCCTGTTTGGGGTTCTCGTCCTCCTCTTCGGCCGCACCTGGATCCATTATTCGGTCTATCGCTACCGGCACCGGATGCCCCTGATCCTGGGCTTTTTCCTGGTCGGCCTTTTCATCTGGATCGGGGAGAACATCGGCACCTTCTCGCGAGCGTGGCGCTATCCCGATCAGGCCGATGGCTGGCGGATGGTGTCCCTGGCGAAGCTGAATGCCTGGGTTCTCTTGATGATCATCTCCTTCGTCCTGGTGTCCCTGGTCAACCGCCCACGGGTGGAGGCGCCCCCGGCAAAGGTCGACCAGGCCTGAGGGCCCTGATGGCTTGAGTTCAATATTCATCACCTGACGCCGCAAGCGGGACGCAAAGAGCAAGCTCGATTCGCTGGACCGGAAGGCCGGTTGGCTTTATTGAAGGAAGCTCAACTATCGAGGAACCGCACCATGGTCTCCCTGCGCGCCCTTCACGCCTTTTCGCTTCTCGCTCGCCACGGCCGGGCTTCGCTGGCAGCCGAGGTCCTGGGCGTGTCGCCCTCCGCCCTGTCGCATCTGATGCGCAAGCTGGAGGCGGAACTGGGGGCGACACTTGTGTTGAGGGACGGTCGCGGATTGACCCTGACCGAGGAAGGCCAGCGGCTCGCGCTTGGACTGGGAGACTCCTTCGAGCGCATCGAGGACGCGGTCGACAGCTTCAAGCGCCGGAGCCGCACGGAACTCAGGATCAGCACGGTCTCCACCTTCGCCACCCGATGGCTGATTCCGCGCCTGCCGGAGTTCCAGTCGATCCAGCCGGACGTTGAGATCCTCCTGTCCGCATCGACGCGCATGGTCGACCTGGACCGGGAGAATTACGACTGCGCGATCCGGCTGGGCAAGGGCAACTGGCAGGGCGTGGAAAGCGCCCTCCTGTGGCAGGAGCACCTGGCGGTCGCGATGGCGCCGGGACTGCTGCCTGAAGGCGGTGCACTCAGCCAGGAAAGTTTCTCCCGGCTGCGCCTGCTACACAGCGCCGCCCGGCGCGGCGACTGGCCCTTGTGGATGTCCAAGGCCGGCCTCACCCATCCGGACACGACCTCCGGCACCTTGCTGGAAAGCCGCGACCTCGCCATCCAGGCGGCGATTGCCGGTATGGGCGCGATCGTCATCGACAAGCGGTTCGTGATGTCGGAACTGGACGCCGGCCATCTGGTCATGCCCGACTGGCCGGTGATCGAGCTTGAAACCGGCTACTGGTTCGTCCGTTCGCCGGTGCGGCCCCTGTCCCGGCCGGTCGCCGCTTTCCGGGACTGGCTGCGCACGGCCGCGCTGGAGGGACAACCGGGATCCGAATAATCATTCCGGCCGATGTTGCACAAAACTCTTTTTGATTTCATAGTCTTCCGTAGTGGAAGCGTAACTCACCAAAACAAATGACCGCTTCCGATCCATCGCGGGGGCGAACCATGAAATGTTTCCTGAGCCGTTGGCTCTTAATAGTGATTGCTGCCTTGTTTTATACAGGGCCGATCACGGTCTCTCATGCCGAAACCCTGGAATGGCAATTCCGGAGCGAGCATCCGAAAGTCGTGGATGTCGAGCTATACTCCCATTCCAGACGGGGGCACGTCTGGCCGGGCAACAATAAGGTCTATGTGCTGAACGACTACAGCACCAAGACGATCCGGATTTCCTGCAGGTCCGGGGAAAAGGTCTGCTACGGTGCCTGGGTACGCAACCGGCAACGCTCCTATTGGGGCGTCGGCTACAACAACCGAAACAGCTGCCGGAGCTGCTGCTACACGTGCAACGGCGGACAGACGAAGATCATCGTCCTGAATCCATAGGGTACCGACCCTAGCGCCCGAGCAACAACAGCAAGATCGCGCCGACGATCAGCAGGCAACCGGCCAGTTCGGCGCGGTTGACCTTTTCGCGGAAGACGAACCAGGATGCGGCAAGCGTGAAGACCAGTTCGATCTGGGCCAGCGCGCGGACATAGGCGACCTGCTGCAGGGTCATGGCGGTGAACCAGCCGGCGGACCCTGCCGCCCCTGAAAGGCCGACCCAGATCGAAATCTTCCAGCTCCGCAGGCTGGCCACAAGTTGCAGCGGATCCCGCCAGGCCATCCACAGCGCCATGACCACGGTCTGGAACAGGGTCACGCAGGCCAGCGAAAAGGCTGCCTGCATCAGGAACCCCGGACCGCCGAGAGACAGGGACGCAACCCGGACAGCGGCCGCGGAGGCGCCGAAACAAGCGGCCGATGCCAGACCGATCAACGCCGGCTTCCCGACCAACGCGGATGCGAGTTCACGAAGGTTCGACGGCGTCTTGGCCAGAGAGATCATCACCACCCCGAGAACCCCGACGGCAATCGCGACCGCCGCCGCGGGCGTCACGGTTTCGCCCAGCATGATCAAGCCGAACAGGGCCGCCTGAACCGGCTCCGTCTTCGAATAGGCGGTGCCGACCGTGAAGTTGCGGTAGGAAAACAGGTGGACGAGCAGAAAGGTCGCGACAATCTGAGCCAGACCGCCGAACGCCGCCGCCAACAGGAAAGGCCCGTTGATGTCCGGCAGATCGTATCCGGCAACAAAATACAGGCCTGCCACGTAGAGGAGCGCGAAGGGAAAGCCGTAACCGAACCGGACAAAGGTCGCGCCGGTGGTTCCCAGTGCCCCCTTGAGGTGTTTTTGCAAGGCCGAGCGCAGGTTCTGGCAGAAGGCGGCAAAGATGGTAATCGGGATCCAGAGTTCCATTGCGTGGCCTTACCTTTGTGCCGGCGCCTTGTCCGGTGTGATCGATTGGTCAAAGGTTTAGCCGCCCGCGCGATCGGCGCAATTGACTTGTGCTCAACCGATCGAAGACGTTCTACCAATCGGTCACAGCGGTTTTCGGCATCGCCAAGCTTGACACTCCGCCGTCTCGCGGCTTAGGTCCGGCAACCGTTTCAACTGCCTTTGCCGGAGACAAGACCTAAGATGACCATCGATCTTGCCAAACTCGCCGAAACCATCGACGCGGCATTCGAGGATCGCGCCAACATCGACACGAAAACGACCGGCGATGTCCGCAACGCTGTCGAAAGAACGCTGAACCTGCTCGACAACGGCCAGATCCGTGTCGCCGAAAAGAAGGGCGGGGACTGGGTCGTCAACCAGTGGGCCAAGAAGGCCGTGCTCCTGTCCTTCCGCCTCAATGCGATGGAAGTGATCAAGGGCGGCCCCGGCAGTGCCTCCTGGTGGGACAAGGTTCCGTCCAAGTTCGACGGCTGGAGCGCCATCGATTTCGAGAAATCCGGCTTCCGCGCCGTCCCGAACTGCACCGTGCGCCGCTCCGCCTTCATCGGCAAGGGCGTGGTGCTGATGCCGTCTTTCGTCAATCTCGGCGCCTATGTGGATGAAGGCACCATGGTCGACACCTGGGCGACGGTGGGCTCCTGTGCGCAGATCGGCAAGAACGTGCATCTGTCCGGCGGCGTCGGCATCGGCGGCGTGCTGGAGCCTCTGCAGGCCGGCCCGGTGATCATCGAGGACAACTGCTTCATCGGTGCGCGCTCGGAAGTCGTGGAAGGCGTCGTCATTCGCGAAGGCGCCGTGCTGTCCATGGGCGTCTATATCGGCGCCTCCACCAAGATCATCGACCGCAACACCGGCGAGATCTTCATCGGCGAGGTTCCCGCCTATTCGGTCGTGGTTCCCGGCAGCATGCCCGGCAAGCCGCTGCCGGACGGCACTCCGGGCCCGAGCCTCTACTGCGCGGTCATCGTCAAGCGCGTCGACGAACAGACCCGCTCCAAGACCTCGATCAACGACCTCCTGCGCGACTGATTAATCCGCAGCAAAAATGCAAAAGCCCGCTCCCCCGGAGCGGGCTTTTTTTCATCAGATCGCCCCGGCGTCTTGCAGCACGAGCGCGAAACGGTCGGCGAGGGCTGTCAGGGCCGCGCGGTGGACCTCCGTTCCGCTTAAAACCCCGCCGCCCGGAACGGGCAGCGCCCGGCTGGTGCAGGCGTTGGCGACCACAGCGGAGGAATAACCCAGGTCGAGAGCGGCCCGGACCGTGCTTGAAACGCACATGTGGGTCATGAACCCGGCGACGATCAGTTTGCGCACGCCCAGTCCGGAAAGCCTGTCCTGAAGGTCCGTGCCCGCAAACGCGTTCGGCAGCGCCTTGCCGATGACGATCTCCCCGTCTCCCGGCTCTGCGACACCGCAGAATTTTCCGCCTTCCGCCTCGATATCAAACAGCCCGCCGGGCCGGCCGACATGGCGGACGTGAATCACGGGGAAGCCGAGTTCCTCCGCCCGCACGCGGAGACGGCCCACTTCTGCCAGTGCGTTGTCGATCCCCTCAAGAGGAAGGGCTCCGGTGAGATATTCCTGCTGGGCGTCAATCAGAATGACGGCGGCTTCGCCGGCAGCCGGCGTCGTCCATCCGGGCGCTCCGGCGAGTTCCATCAGGGTCTTCGGGCGGTTCAGATCCGGGTCGGTCATGCGTGTCTCCTATCGTTTGACAAGGACAATAGCCGACTCCGAACCTTGCAAAAACGCTCGTTATTGCAGGATAAATCTGCATAATCGCAGGAATGAGTGACTGGAACACCTATCATCTTGTCCTGACACTAAGCCGGGCGGAAACGCTTGGCGCCGCAGCACGTGACCTTCGGGTCAATGAGACGACGGTGTCGCGCCGCCTTGCCGCGGCCGAAAGCGATGAAGGCGCAACCCTGTTTCGACGGGATGGACGCAAGCTGGTCCCGACCGAGGCCGGACGGGTTCTGCTGCAGGCGGCTCAGGCCATGGAAACCGCCCTTCTCAAACAGTCCTCCGATCGCAACACGCAGACGGGGCATGTGCGCCTCAGCATGGTTCCCTTCGTGCTGGATTACCTGATCGCTCCGCGGCTGCCGGACTTCTGCGAGCGCTTTCCGGGTATCACCCTTGAATGCGCGGCAGCGACGGGAACCGCAAGCCTTGCCCAACGGGAGACGGATATCAGCTTGCGCCTCGCCCGCCCGACGGACGGCAAGCTCATCATCCGCAAGGCAATGGATATCGGCCTCCGTCTTGCCGTCAGCCGCCATTACTCAGCCCAAAGCCCCATCGCCGACTTCATCACCTATGACAGCGCACTCGACACTCTGCCGGAAATCGCCGCTATCAGGTCCCACTTCAAGGGTGAACCGCGTCTCCGGCTCGGCACCCTTTCCGCCGTGTTGCAGGCGGTGAAGGCAGGCGCGGGGGCGGCAATGCTGCCGGACTGGCTGATCAGCGGAGACCCGGATCTCATAGAAATCGATCCGCCCGTTCGCGCCACGCGCGAACTTTGGATCGTCGTTCACGAGGACCTTAACGACCGGCCCGTGATCCGGACCGTGCTGACTTGGCTCTCAGATGTTCTGGGCCGGTCCATAATCGGACCCGTCCCGCAATCAGTTCCATAGCCGGCCGACCACTTCACTGATCAGCAGCGACAGAACTGTATCCAGAACGATGATGCCGAGGGTCAGGCTGATGCCGGTTTGAAGCGTGATGCGGGTAATGTTGAACCGGTACCATAGGACAACAGCCAGAACGCAGAGCGACATCAAAACCATGATGCCCGCGGGGATGATACCTGCAAGATACAGCAGGCCGGCAACCACATACGGAAACGCCGCCAGCAGACTGCTCCAGTTCCGTACGATTATGAAATCCACATAGCCCCGGGAGATCCCGATCGGGCGAGCGAGGAATCCCAACACGATGGGCAGAAGAATCCAGTCGAGGCCGAAGGTGGTCAGCTGAGCCCCCCAGAAGCTGCCGTTCGGAAAGAGCTCCAACACCAGTTCGGTCTCTTCCAAGATCAGCTTCTTTTCCGCCATCCCGCTGATCCAGAAAAACGGCAGCAGCAGGAAAAACACGCCGAAGGAACGCCAGAAGCCCTCGATGCTCCGGTCGAACCAGCGCAGGCCTTCAGGCCGGTTCTGCAAAAAGAGCCACGATCCGGTCAGGGACCGCGCGATTTCCTGCCCGCTGATCATGGTTCAGAGCGTCCCGGCATTGGAAAAATACCTGTCCAGAAAGCGGCGGTAGATGATGGCAAGCCGGTCCAGATCGTCGGTGGCGACGCATTCGTCGACCTTGTGCATGGTCTGGCCGACAAGCCCGAATTCCACCACGGGGCAATAATTCTTGATGAAGCGCGCATCGGAGGTGCCGCCGCCGGTGGAAAGTTCCGGCACCCGGCCGGTCGCGGCTTCGACGGCCGCTTTCAAAGTCTCGATCAGGGTATCGTCGCGGGTCAGAAAGGATTCGCTCGCATCGCGCTTGAATTCGATCGACCAGTCCAGTCCTTCGGGTGCCGCGGCTTCAAGCGTTTCCAGGATCTTCTCCCGGAGAGTTTCAAGCGTCCATTCGTCGTTGAAGCGGATGTTGAAACGCGCCTCTGCGCGCGCCGGGATGACGTTGAAGGCCGGATTGCCGACATCGACCGTAACGATCTCAAGATTGGACGGCTGAAACCGGTCGTTGCCCTGATCGAGGACAAGGGCATCGAGCGCGGCCAGAAGCTTAAGCAGGCCGGAAATCGGATTGTCGGCCAGGTGCGGATAGGCGACATGGCCCTGGATGCCCTTCACCGTCACGGTTCCGGACAGCGACCCGCGGCGGCCGACCTTGATCGCATCGCCCAGCCGGTCCGGATTGGTCGGCTCGCCAACGATACAGGCATCGAAATTTTCGCCGTTCGCTTTTGCCCATTCCAGCAGCTTGACCGTGCCGTTAACCGCCGGGCCTTCCTCGTCGCCGGTGATCAGTAACGAGATCGTCCCGCCGAAGTCAGTGCCCCTCTCCCTGACGAAATCGAGTGCGGCTGCGGCAAAGGAGGCGATGCCGCCCTTCATGTCGACGGCGCCGCGGCCATAAAGCACGCCGTCCGCGATCGTCCCCTCGAAGGGGCCATGGGCCCAGTCGCCCTCGTTTCCGGGAGGCACCACGTCCGTGTGGCCGGCAAAGACGAAATGGGGTCGACCGGACCCGATGGACGCAAACAGGTTTTCCACGTCCGGCGTGTCTTCATCGGAAAACACGACCCGTTCGACCCTGAACCCGGACGCCTTGAGGAGTGTTTCCAGCGCCGCCAGCGCGCCGCCTTCTGCGGGTGTCACGGAAGGACAGCGGATGAGGTCACGGGCAATGGCGGTGGCGGAGGAAAGCTGGTCGGTCATGGATGTCTTTGTCGTTGGAATACGTGAGGCAGGATCGTCAGACGTTCCGCCGGTAGTAACTGTCCGGTGCGGGACCGTAGCGGTTCGGCCCGGGCGCGCTTCGAATGAATCCCAGAACGATGACAGCGATAAAATCGACACCTGGAATCAGGACCAACAGCGCCACGAACCCGGTCACACCGATATCCTGACAACGCTTGATCACCAGCGCCAGCACAATCCAGGTCAGTGCGAAAAAGAGCGGGCGAAACAGCGGATTGGATCCGGCGAAATCGCTGGGACTCAATTCGCTCAAAGGCAGGGACGGGTCGAGGGTTTTCCACCACATGTGCAAGGGAATGAGGGAAACAACCCAGACCAGGAACACACCATGCCAGTAGGCCTGCCGGGAGATACGCCCGATCGGGCTCAGCAACGCCCAGGCGATACCTGGGGTCAGATTGGCGGGGCGGTCGTTGATCGCCATGAAGGCTCCGTGGTTGTCCGTCTTGGATGCGGCTTTCATTTCAGACCTACGAGTTAGTGGTATCCGGGCTCCGGATCAAGCCGTCGATATGCCGCGTGAATCCACAAAATCCCCGTCAAATCTTTCCGTTGCGTAATGGTTTTTACGATTGGACAGATCGATTTCACGCGTCATGATGTCTCAGGCTTTCCGTGGGAAGAAAGCCTGGGAGGACAAAAATGACGGAAAATACGCAAAATACTGCGGTATCGGCGCGTCCGGTGCTGCGCAAGGAACCTGTCGTACGGCAGATCACCGCAAATGACGTTATCGACGCGCTCGCCGCAGGCCTGCGCGATTTCAAGGCCGCGCCGCAATACGGACTGGCGATCGGCATCTTTTTCGCCGTCGGGGGTCTGCTGGTCATCCTGACCGCGTCGGCGCTCCAAATGAGCTACCTTTCCTATCCACTGGCCGCCGGATTTGCCCTGGTCGGGCCATTCACCGCCATCGGTCTCTACGAAGTCAGCCGAAGGCTCGCGGCCAACGAACCGTTGAGCTGGTCGTCCTTCCTGGGCGTCATGTGGCAGCAGAAGGGCCGCGAGATTTCCTGGATGGCCTTCGTCGTGCTCTTCATCATGATCATGTGGATGTATCAGGTGCGCCTGCTGCTGGCCCTGTTCTAATGGGGCTGCGCTCGTTCGCCTCCTTCAACGAATTCATCACCGAGGTGATCAGCACGCCGGAAGGGCTTCTGTTTCTCGCCGTCGGTCACGCGGTCGGCGCGATCCTGTCGCTCATCCTGTTCTCGCTGACCGTGATCTCCTTCCCGCTGCTTCTGGAGGATGACCGGGACTTCATCACCGCCATGATCACCAGCGTTCGGGCGGTCGTGACGTCTCCGGTGCCGATGATCGGCTGGGCGCTGGTGGTCACCGTGACCCTGATCATCTCGATGGCGCCAGCCTTCGCCGGTCTCGTGATCACCTTGCCTGTGCTCGGACACACCACCTGGCATCTCTACAAGAAATGCGTCGCCCCGCCGGAGGACGCTGCCTGAAGGCAGAGCCTTTCCGCCTGCTCCCGTCTCCCCCCTTGAGGGGGAGATGTCACCGCAGGTGACAGAGGGGGGTAACGACGGCGGCATTACATTCCGGCGCTCTGATTGTCCGAGAGGCTGACACCCCCCTCTGTCCGCTAGCGCGGACATCTCCCCCTCAAGGGGGGAGACGGGAACAAGGGGCGTTGCTGCCGGGCCTCTCTCCCTGTTGACGAATGGACGAGGTCGATAAATTCCCTTGAAAACCGAGATACTTCAGGCCTCTGGTGCGGTTTCCGCTTCGGCCCGTTTCTTCTGTCGGGCGCGGGCGATGTCCTCTTCGGGGCTGCGATAGTCGACGCACGTCAGGTACAGGCCGTCGGCGGGCGCGACGGGGCCGCAGGCCATGCGATCGCGGGCGGCCAGGGCGGCACGGACATCGTCCACGGTCCAGCGCCCGTCGCCCACAAGGCGCAGAGTGCCGACCATGGAGCGGACCTGATTGTGCAGGAAGGAGCGGGAGGCGCACTCCGCGATCACCATCTGCCCTTCCCTACGCACCGTGAAGGTTTCCAGCGTCTTTTCCGGGCTCTTGGCCTGACACCGGGTGTGGCGGAAGGTGGTGAAGTCGTGGTGACCGACGAACACCTGGGCGGCCTCGTGCATGGCGTCGGCGTCGAGGTCCGCTTTCACATGCCAGGCCAGCCCCAGTTCATGGGTCAGCGGCGGCACCCGGTTGTAGATACGGTAGCGGTAGGACCGGCGGATCGCGGAAAAGCGGGCATCGAAGCCTTCGTGCATTTTCTCGCAGGCCAGGATGGCGATCGGGTCGGGCTGGCAGTGGAAATTCAGCGCGCCCATGACCGTTTTGGCCGGCCAGTCCTTTGCCAGGTCCGCATGAGCCACCTGCCCCAGGGCATGCACGCCGGTGTCCGTGCGGCCGGCGCCGCCGACGGTGATCTCCTCGCCGCAGAAAGCCTTGACCGCCCGTTCGATTACCGCCTGGACAGCAAGTCCGTTCGCCTGACGCTGCCAGCCGACGAACGGCCGGCCATCATATTCCACTGTCAGCTTGTAGCGTGGCATTCCGGCCTTACTCGAATTCCTGGAAAGGCGTGGCGAAGGCCACCTCGACCGGCAGGTCCCGCGCGCCCGCCTCCGTCAGTGCGCACGCCATGAAGGCCGCGCCCGCATAAGGCCCCTGAACCTTTTTCGCCAGTTCCGCATCGAAGCCGAACCGGGGATAGTAGGCCGGATGCCCGAGCACCAGAACCAGGTCCTCACCCTTCTCCTTCATCGTTTCCAGCGACGCCCGGATCAGTGCGGAGCCTATGCCCTGGCGCTGCAGTTCCGGCCAGACGGACACCGGCGCAAGGCAGGCAACCGAAAGGTCCTGACCGGGGCCGACGCCCGCCGGCGTGACACGGCTGTAGGCGATATGCCCGACGACCTTGCCTTCCGGGGTCACAGCCACCTGTTCCAGCACTAGCGCCCCGCAATGGCGCAGCGTATGCACCAGCCGGGCCTCGGTGTCCTGGTTGAATGCGGCGGTAACCAGAGCCTTTACGACGGCTTCGTCGGCAGGCTCGAACGGCCGGATTTCCAAGGTCGAACTATCAATCGCGGCATTCATCCCATCAATTCCCGTCTTATGCGATCCGCGCTCATGCCAGCTTGTCACCGGCAGCAAGCTTGGCGCCACGCTGAAATTCTTCGCCCGTCATCGGCTTCTTGCCGGCCCGCTGAACCTGAACCAGCCGGATGCCGCCCTGGCCGCAGGCAATGACCGGGCTGTCGTCGACACTTGAGACCGTGCCGGGCTCGCCTGCAGCCTCCAACAGGGCGCTGCGCAGGACCTTGACCCGCTCCGCCTTGCCGGAGATCGTCATCTCGCACCAGGCGCCGGGAAAGGGCGACAGGCCACGGATATGATCATGCACGGTCTTTGCCGGAGCCGTCCAGTCGATCCGGGTTTCCTCTTTCGACAGTTTGGACGCATAGGTCACGCCTTCTTCCGCCTGGGGCGTCTCGGTCAGGGCGCCGCGCGACAGGGCGGCCAGCGCGCGCACCATCAGGTCGCCGCCGAGGCCCGACAGGCGGTCATGGAGTTCACCGGCGGTCATGTCCGGGCCGATCTCGACCGTCTCAGACATGCAGACGGGACCGGTGTCGAGGCCCTCTTCCATGCGCATCACCTGCACGGCGGTTTCCTTGTCGCCCGCCATGATGGCGCGGTTGATCGGGGCGGCGCCCCGCCAGCGCGGCAGGAGCGAGGCATGCAGGTTGAGGCAACCCTCGCGCGGGGCGTCCAGAACCGCTTTCGGCAGAAGCAGGCCGTAGGCCACCACCACCGCGACATCGGCGTCCAGTTCCCGGAACGCCTCCTGCTCTTGCACGTCCCTGAGTGAGACCGGCGTAAAGACCGGAATGCCGAAGGTTTCGGCGGCTTCATGCACCGGGGACTTTTTCACTTCCATTCCCCGGCCCGCCTTGCGCGGCGGCTGGGAATAGCAGGCAACGACCTCATATCCCTGTCCGACGATTTCCATCAGCGTGGGGACGGAGAAGTCCGGTGTTCCCATGAAAACGACGCGTAATGACATGATGCCTCGGACCGGTTAAACGTTTCCGCCCTTATGGACGCTCAAGCCAGTCCGGGCAACAGCGCTTTCAGGCTGCCGACCATCATTTCCATGGAGATGGCGGCAAGGATCATGCCCATGATCCGGCTCATCACGCTGGTCGCGGTCTGACCCAGCACCTTGTTCAGCAGGGGCGCGGCGATGAAAGTTCCGCCCAGCAGGGCGATCGCTCCGCCGAGGGCGGCCACATAGGCGATCTCCTGGGAGAGGGTTTCCGCCTGTCCGCGGAAGATGATCAGTGTGGAAATCGTGCCCGGTCCGAGCAGGATCGGCACGGTCAGCGGATAGATCGCCGGATTATCCTGCTCCGCATGATGGACCTGTTCCTTTTCGGTGCCGCCATGGGTGGAGCTCTGTTCACCGGACAGAAGCTTGAGCGCGATCAGAAGGATCAGGAACCCGCCGGCAAGCCGGAAGGAATCCAGACTGATGCCGAAAATCTTCAGGATGGCAGGCCCGGACAAGGCAACGATCGCCCCGCCGACCAAGAGGCCGATGATCACCGTGATCGCCACGTTGCGCTGGGAGGCCGCGTCGCGATCGGAGGTCAGCGACAGGAACACGGGCAGGTTCGCAATCGGGCTCATGATTGCGAACAGCGCTGCAAACATCTTCAGGAAAAATGCCAGATCCATGCAGCCTGCCCCTGAGCCCTTCCGTTAGCCCTTGGCGGACTGCTTCGCCTGTTTGACGAATTTCTTCATGACCCGGTCGCGCTTCAGCTTCGACAGGTAGTCGATGAACAGCTTGCCGTTCAGATGATCGAGTTCATGCTGAATGCAGGTGGCCAGCAGGCCGTCCGCATCGATTTCCTGCTCCGACCCTTCCCGGTTCTGGAACTGGACCTTAACCCGGGCCGGCCGCTCCACATCCTCGTAATACTCGGGGATCGACAGGCAGCCTTCCTGGTAGACGGAGGTTTCCTCGCTCGACCAGACGATCTTCGGATTGATGAAGACGATCGGGTTCTTCGGTTCGTCTTCCTTGGCCACATCGAGCACGAAAAGGCGCTGCAGGATGCCGATCTGGCTGGCGGCAAGGCCGATGCCCGGTGCTTCGTACATGGTTTCCAGCATGTCGTCGGCCAATGCGCGCACGGCGTCGTCCACCTTGGCGACCGGCTCGCAGACCTCGCGCAGCACGGGATCGGGAATGATGATGATGTCTCGCTTCGTCATGGGTTTCAAATAGTGAATGGCCGCGCCCCGGTCAACGTGAAAGCCCACCTGGAACCGGATTTTGCAGTGCTTCGTAAATGCAGGCAAACGCTGCATTCCGAACCGAATCGTTCTATGTTTGTTTCATGCAGCAAGTTCTCTTTGTCTATGGTGGCCGTCCGTTCACGGTCCTTGAGGTTGGAATCGCCGGCGGTTTCTTCCTGCTTATCCTGATCGTCTGGATGATCTGGGGCACGATGCGCCAGGTTCGGCTCCGGGCGGAGGCCGACAGCGCCGCCGCGGAGCGGATCCACGAGCTGGAAAGCCATCTGTCCCTGCTCTTGAAGTCGCAAGGGGAAATGACCGGCCGGATGCAGACCATGGCCGAGGTGTTCGGCTCCCGCCAGTCGGACATGATGCGCGCCGTCAACGAACGGCTCGACGGCATGGGGCACAAGCTCGGCCTGTCCATGGCCGACACCACCAAGCGCACCCACGAGGGCCTGCGCCAGCTGCACGAAAGGCTGGCGGTGATCGACCGGGCCCAGAAAACCATCACAGACCTGTCGGGTCAGGTGGTGGAACTGCAGGCGATCCTGTCCAACAAGCAGACCCGCGGCGCCTTCGGCCAGGGGCGCATGGAAGCGATCATCCAGGACCAGCTTCCGCCAACGGCCTATGATTTCCAGGCCACCCTCTCCAGCGGTGTCCGGCCGGACTGCCTGGTGCACATGCCCAACGGCGCTCCGTCGCTGGCCATCGACGCCAAGTTCCCGCTGGAGGCGTTCAACCTCATTCGCAATGCCAAGTCGGACGAGGATCTCAAATACGCGCAGGCCCAGTTCCGCAGGGACTTCACCAAGCACATTCAGGACATCCGGGAAAAATATCTGGTCCCGGGGGAAACCCAGGACACGGCGTTCCTGTTCGTGCCGTCGGAAAGCGTGTTCGCGGAGCTCAACGAGAATTTCGAGGACCTCGTCCAGAAGTCGCACCGGGCCCGGGTGGTGATCGTTTCGCCGTCGCTGCTCCTGTTGTCGATCCAGGTGATCCAGGCTGTGTTGCGCGACGCCAAGATGCGCGAGCAGGCCCACCTCATCCAGGCGGAAGTCGCCCACCTGATGGACGACGTCGGCCGGCTGAACGACCGGGTCGTTAAACTGCAGACCCATTTCGGCCAGGCCAACAAGGACATCGACCAGATCCTGATCTCGACGGACAAAATCACCAAGCGCGGCCAGAAGATCGAGGACCTGGAACTGGGCGAGCTTCCGGAAGCGGAGAAGAAAGAAGACCTGCCGCGTCCGAACCTGTCGCTGCAGGGTTAGATTCACTGCAGTCCGGTTTACCAGCGTATGTGTTGAAACCCCTGCTTTTCCGCTTGTTTTCGTCTCCCCCCCTTGAGGGGGAGATGTCTCGGTATGAACCGGTATGATGGGTAACAGTTCTATCCGGGAGGATGGGTAACAGGTCAGACTTACGCCGAACGAGGGAGGTTCGGGGTATGGGATTTCGGGAGACCTGTGCGATGGAAGAGCGTGTCCGGTTCTGCGTTTCGGTTGAAAGCGGAGAGGTGTCGATGTCGGAGCTTTGCCGTCAGTTCGGGATCAGCCGGAAGACCGGTTATGAGGTACTGAGGCGCTGGCGTTCGGGTGGCGCGGCAGCTTTGGCACCGCGCAGTCACGCCCCGCATCATTGTCCGCATGCGCTTGCGGAGACATCCCGGGAGGCGGTGCTTGCGTTGCGCCGGCGATATCCAAGCTGGGGTCCGAAAAAACTGCGCGCCTTTCTTCAGGCGCATGCCGATCCGGTGATTGTGGTTCCGGCTGCTTCGACGATCGGCGAGTTGCTGCGCCGGGAAGGCTTGAGCGTTGCACGCAAACGCCGCCGCCGCGCGCCGCCTTGTTCGGTGTCTCCCTTTGCCCAGGCCCAGCCCAACGACGTGTGGAGCATGGACTTCAAGGGCTGGTTCCGGACCGGTGACGGTCGCCGCTGCGATCCCTTCACGCTGCAGGACCAGGCGAGCCGCTATCTCTTGCGGGTGGTTGCCGTCCCCCGTCCCGACACGACCCATGTCTGGTCCGTTCTGGAGGCAGCCTTCCGCGAGTTCGGCCTGCCACGGGCCATCCGTTCCGACAATGGGGCGCCCTTCGCCTCGGCCGGAGCTGCCGGCCTGTCGGGTCTGTCAGTCCAGCTCATCAAGGCTGGCGTTCATCCTGAACGCATTGCCCCGGCCTCGCCGCAGCAGAACGGCCGGCTGGAGCGCCTGCACAGAACCTTGAAGGATGAAACCGCCAATCCGCCCGCGGCCAACCTGAAGGCTCAGGCCGACCGATTTGTCCGCTTTCGGCAGACCTACAATGAAGAGCGTCCGCATGAGGCACTCGGCATGGCAACCCCGGCAGCCGCCTATACAGACTCATCAAGACCCTGGAGCGGCAGGCTGAGATCGCCCGACTATGATCAAGGAACATGCGTGCGCAGGGTGCGCCAGAACGGCGAAATCAAGTGGCGCGGCGGCACCGTTTATGTCTCCATGGCCCTCGTCGGAGAGCCGGTCAGCATTGAAGAAGCCGACACCGGGCAGCTTGAACTCCGTTACGGACCGGTATTCATCGGCTACATCACAGAAGACCTAAAACTGCGGTGGCCCACACGAGGCAGAAAAACAAAAACTGTTACCCATCCTCCCGGATAGAACTGTTACCCATCATCCGGGTTGCACAGGGAGCAGGACTGTTTTTCGTATCCACTCTACCCTGGGTGCGGAATACCACAGATATGTCAATTGCTTGAAGAAAGACATCATAGCTAAACCGGACAGAAATTGGCTAGGATGCGGCCCCTAGAGCCGTCTGATCCCAATCACATTGCCGAATTCGTTTTCCGCGATCCGGGCGACCGCCTGGTCCAATGGTTCGCTGGCAACGGTCATGGTGTGGCCGTTGGCGTGAAGCAACCGGTTCGGGCCCTGGACGATGCCGACATGGCCTTTCCAGAAGACGAGATCGCCGCGAATGAGCGTATTCAGGTCTGACGTTTCGACAGGCTTCCCTGCGCCCGCTGCCTGCATGTCGCTGTCGCGCGGAACATCATACCCGCCGGCTTGTGCGGCGAGCTGGACCAGGGCCGAGCAGTCGAGCCCCAGACTGGACCGTCCGCCCCAGAGATAGGGCGTGCCGAGAAACTCCTCTGCGACGGCGACCCAATCCTTCTCAAGCTGATTCAGCCCGGCGAGATGGCGGGCGACGACGGCGGAACCGTCGCTCAGGAGGGCATAGTCCAGGCCGCGGGTCGTCGCGCTCCCTGTGACCGTCACCTTCGCCCCCATGGAAATCAGGCCAAGCGGCGGGAATTTCAGATCCGGGCCGGGGTAGCGGTAGGTGCGCAGGGCTCGCACGATATGGGTCGGGGCTTCGAGGGCCCCAAGCCCGTCAGAGGAAAACCAGCCGACGTAGCCATCGGTCTCCAGCTGGCCCCAAGCCCAGCCTTCCATCGTCTCCTCAAACACCGTGACGGTCTCGCCGAACAGAAGTTCGGTGTCGATCGACTTGTCGCGGCGGGGCTCGGGACGCATGGACAGCCGGTCAGCGGTGACCTGTTTCACGGTGCCATCAACGAAGCGGTCGGCCTGAACGCGCCCTTCATAGGCGCGGGCCGCAAGGTCCGGCCGGACGGGGTGAAGGCGGCGGTCGAGTTTTTCAGACATGTCGTGATCCTGAAGCGGATGGCCTATCGGGGCAGTTCGCGCGCCTTTTCGGAAACCAGGTCGCCGAGATGCTCCAGATAAAGCGCGCCGTCGACGGTCCGGGTGATGATGACGTTGCGCTTGTCGGCCTCGTCCCGCTTGCGCGACAGGAGCCGCATGCCGCCCAGCGTGTCGAGCGCCCGGGTGATCGCCGGCTTGGTGACGTTCAGCTTGGCGGCCAGTCCGCGCACCGTATGGGGCGGCGGCTCCAGGTAGACCGTCAGCAGGATGGTCAACTGGCGTGCGGACAGGTCCTGTTCGCTGTCGCGGACAAGCGTCAGATTGACGTCATGCATCAGTTTCAGCGCCTGCGAGGCGCGCAGCTCGACCGCCATATGCGGAGATTTCCCGTTCCATCCGATTTCAATCTAGCAGAACAGAAAATTGTTTCGGAGCCGTTATTTTTTGTCCGAATATCTTTCGCTGATCAGATCGAACAGGCAGCGGATGCCCTGCGCCTCGCCGCCGGCCGGTTTGCCCGGCTTGTCCATGGGCGTCCAGCCGTAGATGTCGAAATGCACCCAAGACTGGGCCTTGCCGACAAAGCGTGACAGGAACAGCGCTGCCGTGATCGAGCCGGCAAAGCCCGCGCCGGTGGTGTTGATGTGGTTGATATCGGCGATCTTGCTGTCGAGATATTTCATGTAGGGCTGCCACAGCGGCAGGCGCCACAGCGGGTCCGCACTGGCCTCCGCGACTAGAGCGATCTCCTCCGCCAGATCCTCGTCATCTGTGAAGAACGGCGGCAGGTCGGGCCCAAGCGCGACGCGGGCCGCTCCGGTCAGGGTTGCCATATCCACCAGTAGATCCGGCTCTTCCTCGTCTGCGAGCGCGAGCGCATCGGCCAGCACCAGGCGTCCTTCCGCATCGGTGTTGCCGATTTCCACCGTCAGGCCCTTGCGGCTCGGCAGCACGTCGCCGGGACGGAAGGCCGATCCGGAGATCGCATTTTCCACGCATGGCACGATGACGCGCAGGCGCACCGGCAGTTCGGCCGCCATGATCATCGCCGCGAGACCAAGCACGTTGGCCGCGCCGCCCATGTCCTTCTTCATCAGGAGCATCGCACTGGACGGTTTGATGTCGAGACCGCCGGTATCGAAGATGACGCCCTTGCCGACCAGGGTCACCTTGGGGGCGTCTTCCGGGCCCCAGGTGAAATCCGCAAGACGTGGTTCGCGGCTCGAGGCACGGCCGACCGCATGGACCATTGGGAAGCCCCGTTCCAGCAGCGCGTCGCCCTCGATGATCTCACCCGTTCCGCCGTTTTCGACAAAGAGCGACCGGATCTCGGCCGCCAGTTCCTGCGGCCCCAGATCGTTCGCCGGAATGTTGATCAGATCGCGGGCGATCTGAACGCCCTTGAGGATCGCATCAACCCGCGCAAGGTCGACGGTAGCAGGAACGACAAGGCGCGCCCGTGCGGCCCCGTTCTTCCGGTATTTCTCGAACCGGTAGGAGGACAGGGCAAAGCCGAGCACTGCGAACTCGGGATCGGGAAAACCGTCGGCAAGCGCATAGTCCCCGGCCGGCGAGGAAGCGACCAGCCCGCCGAGGGCAAAAGGCTGGGCGGAACCGTTCTCCCCGGCTGCAAACAGCAGGGCGGAACCTGCCTCGTTGACCGCGGGCACCAGAAGACTGCTTCCCGGCGCTGCGCGGAAACCGTTGCGCTTCGCCCAATCCGCTGCCGGCTGTCCAAGGCCTGCGAGGACGGCTTCCAGATCGTCCTCCTTGACGGCAATGACCGGTGTCGGCTGCTGGGCTTCAATTTCACGGATCAAGGCTTCACGCACGGCGGGCTCCTGGAAAGTTTATCTGCATGTTGCACAGGTACGCATCCCGGACGCGCTTGGCAATATCCGGAACGGGACATGCCAGCCGGACCAGCCAGCTTAACCATCCATTAGGGTTAATAAACTACTGATTTGAAGAACAGAACGTTCAGTGAAGCTCATGTGTCGAGGTGTCAGCAATGACCCAGAAAGCTCAAGGTAAAACCCGGCGGCGCACCCGCTACCTGCCGCTGGCGGCCGCGATGACCGCGGCCGTGCTGCTAACCGGTTGCGCATCCTCCCGGAACAACAGCGTCGGCACCCATTCCCCGAGCAACAGCCTGACTTATGCAAAACCGGGGTCAAGTGCCGCCATGCGGGCGGTGTCCTCCTGGGGCGGCAAATACGAGAAAGACAGCAAGGATCGCGCTGCGATCCTCGGCTATGCCAACGCCCTGCAGCAAAACGAGCAGATCGAACAGGCGATGGCCGTCCTGCGCGCCGCTGTCATCTCTAATCCGAACGACCGCGAGATCGCCTCGGCCTACGGCAAGGTGCTCGCCATGAACGGCCGCTTCGACGAGGCCCTGAACGTGCTTCAACGCGCGCAGACGCCGCAGATGCCGGACTGGAAGCTGATGTCGGCACAAGCCGCCATCTATGACCAGATGGGCAATCATGAACGCGCCCGCGGGCTCTATCACCAGGCGCTGAAGATCGCGCCGAACGATCCGACACTGCTCAACAACCTCGGCCTGTCCTATCTCCTGTCCAACCAGCTGCCGGAAGCCGAATACACATTGCGCAAGGCGGCCGCCCTGCCCGGCGCCGACAGCCGCGTACGCCAGAACCTTGCACTGGCGCTCGGTATCCAGGGCAAGTTCGCCGAGGCCGAACAGGTCGCCCGGTCGGAACTGGACCCGAAGCAGGCGGAAGCCAACATCGCCTATCTGCGCGACATGATCGCGCAAAGCCGCAGCTGATCCGGCATTATTTTCAAGACAATAGGGATATTCCGCTAAAACGGCCGCCCAAAAAGGGCGGCCGTTCTCGCGTCTGTCTGTGAGATTATCGGAGTTTGGTGTGCGGCTTACTTGAAGGCGTCCATGGCCTGCATCACGGCAGGACCCATGATGACGAAGAACAGAACCGGCAGGAAAAAGACGATCATCGGAACGGTCAGTTTCGGCGGCAGGGAGGCCGCCTTCTTTTCGGCTTCCTGCATGCGCTGTTCACGATTGTCGTCGGACATGACGCGGATAGCGTGACCGACCGGCGTGCCGTAGCGCTCCGCCTGGATCAAAGCCATCATCACGTTCTTCACACCGTCGACACCAGTCCTCTTGCCCAGGTTCTCATAAGCCTGACGGCGTTCGCCGAGATAGGACAGCTCGGCGTTGGTGAGCGTGAGTTCCTCGGCCAGCGGGATCGACTGTGCACCGATTTCCTCCGCGACCCGCCGGAACGCCTCTTCGATGGACATGCCCGATTCCACGCAAATCAGCATGAGATCGAGCGCATCGGGCCAAGCCCTGCGAATGGACAGCTGACGTTTCGAAATCGCGTTCTGGATGTAGAGGTTCGGCGCGAAGACGCCAATACCGCCGACGAAGAGACAGGCGGAAATCTTGGTGATCGCCGGCGTGTCGGAGGGCAGTACGGCAAAGGCGTAGACAAGGGCGAACAGGAAGAGAACGCCTGGAATGGCAATACGCGCGAACAGGAAGGTGTAGAGCGGCCCCGTGCCCCGATAGCCGGCCATGCGCAGCTTGTCCTGGGTCGAGGCATCCGCGAGCCTGGTCCTGAGATCGAGCCGGTCGACCAGGTTCTTGACCTGCTCCTTCGGTTGCGTGGAGCGCAGCGAGGCGCGGGCGTCGGTCTTTTCCGTTGCAAGCCGCGCCCTCTCCTTGGCACGCAACTTGTCGCGCTCCAGGGCGACCGACTTCATCCGGGACTTCAGCGTGTCCCGCTCGAAGATCGGCATGACCACTGTGAAGAGGGTTCCGGCCACGGCGACAAGGGTCAGGAAGGCGACCAGGAAATTGCTGCTGGCGATGCTTGTGAGATCGAACATCAGCGTCTCCTAGAAATCGAAGTTGATCATCTTGCGCATGACCATGATGCCCACGAACATCCAGAAGAGGCCTCCGGCGATGATCAGGTGGCCGGCAGGTCGCGTGAACAGAAGCGAGATATAGTCCGGTGCCACCACGTAGATGATGGTCGAAACGACAAACGGCAGCGAACCGATGATAGCGGCAGACGACTTGGCTTCCGCGCTCAGCGCCTTGATCTTGCGCTGAATCGTCTTGCGGCTGCGCAGAACCTTGGACAGATTGCCGAGCGCTTCGGACAGCCCCCCGCCGGCCTTCTGCTGAATCGCGACGACGATGGCGAAAAAGTTGGCCTCCGCCAGGGGCACCCGTTCGGGCATGCGCGCGACCGCATCCGTCAGCGAAATACCCATGACCTGGGTTTCGACGATCTTGCGGAATTCCCCGGCGACCGGCTCGCGCGCTTCCTTTGCGACGATCTTGACGCAATCGCCGAGAGGAAGACCGGCCTTCACGCCACGGACGATGATGTCGACCGCATTCGGCAGTTCGTCGAGGAAGGCGTCAAACCGCCGCTTGCGCTTGAAGCTGACGAACCAGCGCGGAAAGCCGAACCCACCAACGAAACCGATACCAAGCGCAATCAGCATGTTCTGGCTGACAATCAGGCCGATCAGGGCCCCGACGACGGCGGACGCGATGCTGAGATAGATGAAGTGCTTGCGTTCCCAGGCAAGCCCTGCCTGCTCCAGGCGGACGGACAGGGAAGGCTTGTTCTGTTTCTGCAGCTTGGCCTTCTGGCGTTCCTCGAAGTCCTTCAGCTGATCCTGGACGGACTTGCGCCGCCGGTCGCCGTCGCCAACCTTCTTTCTAAGTTCCGCGGATTGCGGCCGGGCAGCGATCCCGCTGATGCGCTTGTCCCTGCGTCGCGAGCCGGAAAGAAGCGGCTGGAACACGGCGTAAATCATACCACCGATGCTCAAGGTCACGAGAAGCGCGACGGCGACGCCGGTTACCCCGGGTGTCATAAATGGCTCGAAGGCTTCCATTCACAGTGCCTCAATCATCGACGTATTCCGGCATTTCTGAAGCGTCCAACGCCTGAGCCAGGCGGTTTTCCTCACCAAAGTAGCGTGCCCGCTCCCAGAACCGCGGGCGCCCGATCCCGGTGGACCGGTGACGGCCGATGATGCGTCCGCTCGGATCTTCCCCGATCATGTCGTAGACAAAAACATCCTGGGTGATGATCACGTCGCCTTCCATGCCCATCACTTCGGTCACATGGGTGATCCGGCGCGAGCCGTCGCGAAGACGTGCGGCCTGCACCACGACATCGATGGAGGAGACGATCATTTCCCGCAATGTTCGCGAGGGCAGCGAAAAGCCGCCCATCGTGATCATGGATTCCAGTCGCGACAGAGCCTCGCGCGGCGAGTTGGCGTGCAACGTGCCCATGGAGCCGTCGTGGCCGGTGTTCATGGCCTGCAGAAGGTCGAAGGCTTCCGGCCCGCGCACCTCGCCGACGATGATGCGTTCAGGACGCATACGCAGACAGTTCTTCACCAGGTCACGCATGGTGATCTCGCCTTCGCCCTCCAGGTTCGGCGGGCGGGTTTCGAGGCGGACCACATGGGGCTGCTGAAGCTGAAGTTCCGCGGAGTCCTCGCAGGTGATGATGCGCTCGGAGCTCTCGATATAGGCGGTCAGACAGTTCAGAAGCGTCGTCTTACCCGAACCGGTACCGCCGGAGATCAGCACGTTACAGCGCGAGCGCCCAATGATCTGCAGGATCGTCGCCCCTTCCGGAGTGATCGACCCGTATTTGACCAGTTGATCGAGGGTCAGCTTGTCGCGCTTGAATTTACGAATGGTGAGTGCGGGACCGTCGATCGCCAGCGGCGGGGCGATCACGTTCACACGAGAGCCGTCCGGAAGACGGGCGTCACAGATCGGGCTTGAATCGTCGACCCGGCGGCCGACCTGGCTCACGATCCGCTGACAGATGTTCATGAGCTGGGCGTTATCGCGGAAGGAGACGCCCGTCTGCTGCATCTTGCCTTCGGTTTCGATGTAAACCACATCGGCCCCGTTGACCATGATGTCGGCGATATCGTCGCGCGCAAGCAACGGCTCCAACGGACCGTAACCCAGAACGTCGTTACAGATATCCTCCAGCAGATCTTCCTGCTCGGCGATGGAGAGGACGACATTCTTCAGGGCGATGATGTCATTGACCACATCGCGGATTTCGTCGCGCGCATCTTCAGGGCCCAGACGGCTGAGCTGCGAAAGATCGATCGCCTCGACCAGAGCGTTGAAGATCTGCGCCTTGGTTTCGTAGTATTCGCCGGACTTGCGGCGCTTGGCTTCCTGCTTCGGCGCCGGCGCCTGGGGCTGCGGCTCCACGATAGGCTTTTCGGGCGGCTTTTCGGGCAGCGGCGCGGCGGCCTCCACCGCAACCTCGTGCTCCAGATGCTTCTCCGGCAGGTCGGCAGCTGCAGACGGCTCCGGCTCGGGCGCAGGTTTAGGCTGCACCGGCGTGACGGGCCGGACAGTTGCTGCTCCGTTTGACGTTGAACCGCGTCTACCGAACATGGCGGCAAATATCTCCGTTACACATTCCGAGTGGGGCCTATCGGCCGGTCAGTTTCGACAAGAGCGATGAAATCCCCGGTTTCTTGATCTTGCCCGGATTGGACTTTCCGGAGACCACGTGGGCGATTTCGGTGAAGACACCGGCAACCGGGTTCTTGGCTTCCAGTTCCGCAATCATCTGGCCGTTGTTCGCCGCGGTTCCGAAAAGCTGCGGCTCGAAGGGAATGGAAAGCAGCGACGTCATTCCGAGCGCCGTTGCGAATTCCTCCGGCTTGATCTCCGGTCGCTTCGGCACATTCACCCGGTTCATGACCAGGAGCGGCAAGCGGTCGTTCGGCCGCAACTGCTTGAGCGTGTCGACGACGTTCTTGGCATTGCGCAGGTTCGCCAGGTCGGGCTCGGCCACCATGACCACCTCGTCGGCACTGACCAGGACGTTCTTGACCCAGGCGTTCCAGGAATGAGGAACGTCAAGCACGATCGTCGGCGTGCTGGCGCGCATGGTGTCCATCAGAAGTTCGAACGAATGCTCGCTGTAGTCGTAGGTGCGCTCCAGCGAGGCCGGGGCGGCGAGCAGGCTCAGATGCTCGGAACATTTCGACAAGATACGGTCGAGCAGGGTTTCGTCGAGCCGTTCGGGAGCCGAGATCGCCTCAAAGACACCCTGTAGCGGATCCTGATTGAAGTCGAGGCCGGCCGTCCCGAAGGCCAGGTCCAGGTCGGCAACCACGGTTTCGTTCTGGTATTCCCGCGCCAGCGCCCAGGCTGCATTATGGGCGACGGTCGATGCCCCGCATCCGCCCTTCACCCCGAAAAACGCAACCGTGCGCCCCAACGGTTCGGACTGGGGATCGCCGTAAAGATCCCCGATCGCGCGGATCAACTGGTAGATGTCCAGCGGCGTAATGAGGTATTCGCTGACACCGCGATGCATGAGTTCGCGGTAGAGCGTCACGTCGTTCACGTCGCCGATGACGATGACCTTGGTCCCGGCATCACAAAATTCGGCGAGCTGATCGAGTTCGGTCAGGATATCACCCTGGTTGCCGCTGGTTTCGACGATGATGAGGTTCGGTGTCGGCGCCTGAGCATAATGTTCGATGGCAGCCGGGATCCCGCCCATGTGGACTTTTACATGGGCCTTCGTCATCCGCCGGTCTTCCGCCGCGGCCTCGACCGTCCGGGTCGTCGCGTCGGACAGACAGAAGCCCTGAACGGAGATCCGCGGAATCGGATGGGTCTCAAACCTGTCCTCGGGACGCTGCTGGGTGCTCTCCGGCATGCCATCGTGGCCCAAGTCCACAGCGTAGTTCGCCATATCCATGTCGATGCTCATGACCCTTCCTTACTCGGACACTTCGGCGCCTACGCCTTCTTTGTAATCGGATGCCGTTACCTTGCCCGCCCTGTAGTTTTCGAACACGACGGCCCGGCGCTGCTGGTCGGGCGGCTGAACCGCCCTCGGCGTGACCAGATCGGCCGGATTGGAAACGATCGCGGCCAGATTGGCCTGGCTTGCGCACCCGAAGTTTTCGTAGTCGATGTTCCGATTGAACTCGCCACCCATGTTTCTCGGCCATTCCCCACAAGGGCCGGCCGTCGCCATGACCCTCGGATAGGACAGGCGGATCGGCGCGTCGGCCGAAGCGTCTTCCACGGAGTAGCTGCGGGTGGTGACCCGGTTGCTGCCGACGCCGCCGCGTTTCAAGGCGGTGCGGATATGAGGGACCACCGAATGCACGGCTGCTTCGTTGCCGGCCCCTGCCGGAACGAGGATCTCAACCCGCCCGTTGCCGTTCTTGCGCGATTGCACGGCAAAAGCCGTAATGGTCTCCGACAGCGGCGCATTCAGATTGCGGGTGTTGTAACCGATCGGCAGATCCAGCGTTTCCGGTTGTTCGGTGACGACGATCGGATGGCGAAGCCTGTAGTCATTGGCAGCCAGCAGACTGGTGTCCGTACCCTGCGTCTGGGACTGACAGCCGGCCAGGGAGACAACCACCGCGCTCGCGAAACCGGCCCGGGTCACAAACGAGGACAGCTTATTCATCAATGCCTTCATCTGCCGTACCTCACTTGTAAATAAATCCGACCTGACCCTGGTAGGTCCCGGTCTCCGGCTCTCCCGGGCGGCGGAAAATCTTGTTCAGTCTGTTCAGGAACACGGTTTCGGAGTCGCTGGCAGGCATCAGATTCTGATCAGGTCGCACCAGTTTGCTGGCCGCCACCGGGTTGACCGTATAAGGGGTCACGAAAACCACGAGTTCCGTCTGCTGGCGCAGGAAATCGCGGCTTTTGAACAAGGCCCCCAGGACCGGCAACTGCATGAGGCCCGGTATCCCGGTGATCGACTGCTTGTAGGATTCCTGTAGCAATCCGGCCATCACCAGCGTTCCGCCGGAGGGAAGCTCGAGCGTCGATTCCGCCCTGCGGACCTTCAGTGCCGAGACCGTGATACCCCCGGTGGTGATCGCACCGTCACTGGACAATTCGCTCACTTCCGTCTTGACCCTGAGGCTGACCCGCCCCGCGGACAGGACGACCGGAGTGAAGTCGAGACCGACACCGAATTTCTTGAATTCGATCGAGATATCGCCGTCTGTCTGGGCCACCGGAATCGGGAACTCACCACCGGCCAGGAAACTCGCGTTTTCACCGGAGATTGCGGTCAAGGTCGGCTCAGCCAGGGTGCGGATCACGCCGTCGCGCTGCAAAGCCTCGATGCTGGCGGACAGGCTTGTGCCTCCGGCCGCGAAACTGCCGCCAGCAACCGCCTGCGACACGATCGACGAGTTCACCGGGAAGCTGGTGGAGTTGTTGAAGCCGCCTATGTAGTTGCCGACACCGATGGTGCCGCTCAGATTGACGCCGAGCTGTTTGACGATCGACCGCTCGACCTCGGCGACGGTGACTTTCAGATAGACCTGATCCTCTCCCTCAACGGAGATCATGTTCAGGACTTCGGAAGCCTTTGCTCCGGTTCCGGCGAAGCGGGCCGCGATATCGGCCGCGCGTTGCGCGTCGGCTGTATTGCGGGCGGTCCCTGACAGGATGATGTTGCCGCTCACGGAGTCGGCCATGATGTTCGACTTGGGAACGGCCCGGCGGATCAGCGCGGTCAGGTCGGATGTATCCGGTTCGACGCGCAGGTTGAAGGTCGCAAGCTCCCGGCCGCTCCGGCTGAACAGCACCAGATTTGCCTGGCCGGTCTTGTTGCCAAGAACGAAAACGCGATGCTGCGTGCGGACCACCGCATCGGCTATTTCGGGATTGGAAACCAGAACGTCGGCAACTTCTTCTGCGAGGTCGATGACCACCGAACGTCCGATCCCGACGCGCAGGAGACGTTCGGACACCCGCTCTCCTGCGGCAACATGTACCTGTTTGGGAAAGTTGTCTCCAGCCCGAGCTCCGCCAGGTGAGAGCAGGCTGGCCGCGAACAGGGACAGGATCAGGATTGCAGACCGCATCATGCCGATACCTCGCCCTCCCGTTTTTCGGTTTGTTGCATCGAGAAACTTCGTCATTGCGTGCCCGCCTGACTTGAAACGCCGTATTTCACAAAATTGACGCCCCCCCGGCGACGGACGGGGCCGTTGTCGTCGTCCGACGAGTCCTGGGCACTCCGCAAGGCCAGGGAAATGGTGCCGAGCTGCTGGGACTGGGCAACGATTTCAGCCTGTTCCGGGCTCAGTTCCAGCGTTGCCGTCCGTTTCGGCGACAAGGACTTTTCATCCTTTTCGCCGGCCGTCGTGGTGTCGATGGCAAGGACGCGAATGTTTTTAAGGAAGGTTTCGCTCAGGACCGTGCGATCTTCATTCTGCCGCGTCAGGATCAGGTCGACCTTGTCTCCGGGAAGAATGAACCCGCCGGCCGTGGTTTCCGCTTCGACCGCGACGGCGATCGCTCGCTTTCCTTTCGGCAGAATCGCGGCCATGAACCCCTTGTCGGTGTTGATGAGGCGTTGCGAGCGGATCGGTTCGCCCTGATAGATGGGGGCCTTGGCGATGTGCCCGACATAGGTCTCGCCCGCCTTCGGGTCTTTTGCGTGCGTGATGGCGCCGGGCGGAACCGCATCGCTTGGCCAATCGGCCCAGGAAAGGCTCTTTGCTGCCAGTTTCTGTCCCAGGCCGATATCCTTGGCCGCGACCAGAACCTGGATTTTCTCCGACTTTTCGGGCGATTCCGCCACCACCTTTTTCGGCGCCGGCGATTGGCTGGTCATAACCATGCGCGCGGCCAGGACACCCGCCCCGAGCGCAACACCAAGAACCAATAGTCGTGCGTACTTCATCACTAAACTCGCAAAATGAGGCGCAACGTTCTGCGCAGCTGACCATCATCTTGGAGTCCAATTCGTCAAAACATGGTTAATTAGGTATGAGGAAATATCGTTAAGAACTTTTAACCTTATTGAATAATTTATGAATAACTTGCAAACTGCAGTAAAATTACCAATGATTAACCATAAGATTGAAGCTCATTCTGAGCCAGAACAACAATAGCACGAGAAACTAGTGGAACGCGGGGAACCAGAACGTCGACGGGTAGACCTGAAGACCTGCCGCCGCGATCGCTATTCCATAGGGAATACCCGTCTTCCGGTCATGGAGACGCGCGATCCAGTCCTGGCGGAAAAGCGGGCCCGGCAGGACTGGCAGCGTCCGGAATGCCAACAGCCCGACGGTCAGGAACATGCCATAGATGGCAACCATCGTCAGGAACACAAGCAGGGTCTCATTGAAGCCGAGCCACAAGGCTATGGCACTGGCGAGCTTCGCATCGCCGCCGCCCATCCAGCCCAGGAAGAACATCGCAAAACAGGCGACAAAGACGATCGCGCCGCCGGCAAGATGCCAGCCCCATTGTTCGGGTGAGAGCCTCAGGGCAATGGCCAGGATGACAAAACCGGCCACCAGGAGAATGGAAACCCGGTTCGGGATCTTCATCGTGAACAGATCGGATGCGCCGGCGAAGGCGATCAGGATGGGAAAAACGATCAGCTGGATGTTTTCAATCATAACTCGATACCTGTTCCAAGGTGCCGGGGGCGCCGGACGCCTGTACCTGAAAACAGCCTAGCCGTTAAAAATTTAAGAAAAGAAAAAGCGGGCGATTGCTCGCCCGCTTTTCGAAACCAGTTCCCGAAAGGCGTCGCCGCCTTTCGGAAAAACCGTCAGACAGCTTACTGAGCGTCTGCGGTCGTCAGAGCCGAGCTGATGTCGGAGAAGATGTTCTTCAGGCTGTCGGACATGGTGCCGAGAACACCGATGATGACAACGGAAACGAGACCAGCGATCAGGCCGTATTCGATTGCGGTTGCGCCAGACTCATCGTTAGCGAAACGTGCGAAAATGTTCTTCATGTGTTTGCTCCAAATTCCACTTGTATTGACAGCTTCTTTTGCTTTGCCCATTGGACCTGTTGTCCGGTCCTTCCGAGGCATGTGTGGAACTTACGGCGCAGCAGTTTCCAACCGGTTAAATTTACCACTAACTTCTGATGTATTCCTGATAAAACTACCTATGGTTAACAGAATGCATACTTAACAATATGTTATTTATATAAAATCTACTCAATTCATTTCAAATATATCTATCTATTAATCCGTTATATTACGTACGTTATTCTTAAACGGGCAACAAAACAACTCTTCAGTGGAAAATTTATCTCACAAACCCCTCATCCTCATGGAAATACAGGGTGATTTTCCCGACATTTGCATCTGCACTATCATCTAGGCATTTGTCTCAGGCCTATTCGAATTACCCTAAAAACGCCTATAACGTGCACTTCTTTCGGCACTACAATCTCTCTCTCAGCCTTCACTCTTCTTCACGCGCCACGTTAGGGCTTCCTTCACCTTGTTACCGACTAATAGTCGAAACCCCGGCTGAATCTGGAGTACGCCATGTGTGTGAGGCTCACACTGCTAAAAAGACTGGCTGTTATGGCTTTGTTCGTCCTGACCACCGGCCTAGCATTCGCCAGCGAGGATCCGGTCACCGTTACGGTCGATCGCGCGAAGGTCTTCCGTATCAAGGAACCCGCGACCACAGTGATCGTCGGCAACCCTTTCATTGCCGACGTCTCCATGCACGACCATTTTACAGTCGTCGTCACCGGCAAGAGCTACGGAAGCACCAACCTGGTCATTCTCGACGACAAGGGTGAGCCGATCATCGATGAAGTCATCATCGTCCGCGCGTCCGAAGACAATGTCGTCTCCGTCACCCGCAACGCGATGCGCCAGACCTATACGTGCGCGCCGGTTTGCGAACCGACACTGCGACTCGGCGATGCGCAAGCGGCCTTCGATACCTTTGCGGCGCAGGCAACCATGCGCAATGACCTTGCCGAAAAGGCCGCCGGCGTCGCCAAATAGGAAAGAAGGAAATGACAAGCCCCCGTTTCTCCCTTCACGGACTGGCAGGCCGGCTGATCCGGAAAGCCGCACGGATCGGTCGTCGATACTCGGATGACCGCCGGGGGGTAACGGCAATCGAGTTCGCCATCGTCGGAATCCCCTTTCTGATGATCGTTCTCGGCATCGTGGAAATGGGGTTGGCCTTCTTCGTCAACCGTCTCATCGACAACGCGGTTCTTGAATCCGCCCGCATCGTGCGCACGGGCCAGGCACAGAAGGCCAGTTTCGACGCTGACGCGTTCAAGGACGAGATCTGTTCCAATCTGCCGGGGTTCCTGTGCAACAAGAAAAAGTTCATCGTCGATGTGACCACTTATACCGACTTCACCTCACTCGGCACGATGGAATCGCTGTTCGATGAAGACGGCGATCTGAAGGACAGTTTCACTTTCAATATCGGCTGTGCCAATTCAATCGTGGTCGCGCGGGTCGTCTACCGCTGGCCGATGTTCACCGCTTTGCTGCGGTTCGACAGCGGCGATACGGGAAGTGCCGAACGTCTTCTTTATTCAACGGCGGTCTTCCGGAATGAACCGTTTCCGTGGAGCTGTTCGTAATGTCTGATACAATCACCCATGTTTTGCGCACCGCCGCGCGACGCCTGCGAGCCGACACGCGGGGTATCGCTGCGGTGGAGTTCGCCCTGCTCCTGCCGTTCCTGCTGATCCTTCTGATCGGCATGTCAGAGACGGTCACCGCACTGAACACCGATCGCAAGGTCAGCCAGGTTGCCAGTTCCGCCGCCGACCTTGTGGCGCAGACTGAAACGATCAGCGTCGGCGAAATCTCCGATATCATGGTTGCTGCCGAGCAGATCATGCTTCCTTACTCGGATTCGCCGCTCGATGTGATCATCGCGAGCGTCACTTTCGACGGAAAAGGAGATGCGATCGTCGACTGGAGCCTGAACAAGAGTGGCGACGAACCCTGGGGGGGCGGAACGACACCAGATATCGATATACCGGAGTCGATCTCGGTTGCCGGCCAATCGCTTGTTATAGGCAAGTCCTCATACACCTACGTGCCGCTGTTTGCTTCGATGCTGCAACACATCTTTCCGCGCGCGACATCGATGGAACTCGGCGACACCTATTTTTTGAAACCGCGCCTGTCGACGAAGGTCACGCTCACCAACAACTGAGCCCGGGTAGGCAACCCGCGGGCGGTTTTGAAACATACCCAATTGCGCGTATTTGTTCCGTCGCAAAAGATGATTACCCTGACCGCAAAATTTGCTGCACTGCGGGACCTCTCCTCAAAACCTATCCCGCGTTCGACAAGGGGACGGCATGCCGACAAATCGCACCTACGAGCAGATATCCGTCGGGGATACGGCCGAGATTTCAAAAATATGCACCGCGAACGACCTTCTGGTGTTCGCGCATGCCTCGGGCAATCACAATCCTTTGCACCTGCCGGATACGGACTGGACCGGGGACGGCAAGATCGACAAGCCGGTGGCTCCGTCCATGTGGATCGGCGCTCTGGTTTCCGCGGTTCTGGGCAATATCCTTCCCGGACCGGGAACGGTCTACAGGAGCCAGACCTTCAACTTCCACGACCGGGTCGCGGTCGGCGAGACCTTGACTGTCCGGCTTGAAGTCACGTCCAAGCTGCCGGACGGTGTGGTCGAACTCGATGTCAAGGTGACCAAGGACGACGGCACCCTGGTCGCAAACGGCATGGCCGGCGTGATCGCGCCGTCCCGGACCATTGAGTTCGCCGCCTCGGAGCTGCCGTCCCTGCTCGTGGAACGGCACCGGCATTTCAATCGTCTTCTGGAATTGGCGAAGACGCTTCCGCCGCTGCCGACGGCCGTGGTCGCCCCGGATGATCCCAATTCCCTGGAAGGCGCCCTGAAGGCTGCCCGGGAAGGTCTGATCCAACCGGTGCTGATCGGCGCGGGCGACCGCATCAGGAAGGCCGCGGAAGCACTCAAGGAAGACATTTCCGGCCACGAACTGATCGACATCGAGAACGAATCCGAAGCTGCCGCACGCGCGGTCGCCATGGTTCACGAAGGCAGGGTCCGTGCGGTCATGAAGGGTCACCTTCATACAGACGACCTTTTACATCACGTGGTCAAGCGCGAGGGCGGGCTGCGCACCAAGAGGCGGATCAGCCACGTCTTCGTCATGGACATTCCCGGGCGCGAGACCCCGGTCCTGATTTCCGACGCGGCGATCAACATCGTGCCCGACCTCAATACCAAGGTCGACATTACCCAGAACGCGATCGACTGCGCGCTGTCGCTTGGTCTGGAAACCCCGAAGGTCGGCATTCTGTCGGCCATTGAAACCGTCAATCCGGCCATTCCTTCGAGCCTCGATGCGGCGATTCTTTCCAAGATGGCCGAACGCGGCCAGATCAGGGGCGGCATCGTCGACGGCCCGCTCGCCATGGACAATGCAATCGACGTCCAGGCTGCCCGGACGAAGGGCATCACCTCGCTGGTCGCCGGTCACGCGGAAGTCCTGATCGTGCCCAATCTGGAATCGGGCAACATGCTTGCCAAGGAACTCACCTTCATCGCCCATGCGGAAGCCGCCGGGCTGGTGATCGGCGCCAAGGTCCCCATCATGCTGACGAGCCGTGCCGATGATGTCCGGGCAAGGCTGGCCTCCTGCGCTCTCGCCCTCCTGTACCATTACTGGCTTGTCAACGGCGCGCCGGTCGCACTCCTGAAAAGCGGGGAAGCCTGATCATGGCGGATCAGCCGGATATCCTGGTCCTGAACTCCGGGTCCTCGTCGATCAAATTCAATCTCTACGAAGGCGAACGGCAACTCATTTCCGGCCAGATTTCCGGCCTTGGCGTCCAGCCCCATATCCATCTGCACCTGCACGGCAGGTCGGAAGACCTCAACGAGGATCTCAGCACGCAAGACGGCGCCACCCATGAAACCGCCCTGGCGGCCCTGCTGACCATCCTGGAGCGCGAAACAGGCAAGATCTCCGTGGAGGCGATCGGGCACCGGGTGGTGCACGGCGGCGTCGACTATGCGGCCCCGCTGGTGCTCGACGATGAAAAGCTCAATGAACTGGCCCGCCTCAATCCGCTGGCGCCCCTGCACCAGCCGCATAACCTCGCCGGCATCCGGGCGTCGCGAACCGCATTCCCGAAGGCGCTGCAGGTTGCCTGTTTCGACACGGCCTTCCACCGCCATCATCCGTGGGTGAACGACACCTTCGCCCTGCCCCGCAGCCTCTACAACGAAGGCATCCGGCGCTACGGCTTTCACGGCCTGTCCTACGAATATATCTGTTCCTACCTGCAAGAGCATCACGTAGAGGCTTTCGGCGGAAAGCTCGTCGTCGCCCATCTGGGCAACGGCGCCTCCATGTGCGCCATCGACAAAGGCAGGAGCATCGGGTCCACGATGGGCTTTACCGCCCTCGACGGTCTGCCCATGGGCACCCGGTGCGGCCAGCTCGATCCCGGTGTCGTGCTCTATCTCCTGACCACCAAGGGGATGAGCCCCGACGAGATTTCGGACCTGCTCTACAAGGACTCAGGTCTCAAAGGCCTTTCGGGCCTGACTTCGGACATGCGTCTTCTGAGCGAGAGCGACGATCCCGCAGCGGCCGAAGCGATCGACTATTTCGTGTTCCGAATCCGTCGGGAACTCGGCTCCATGGCGGCGATCCTGCGCGGGCTCGACACGCTGGTCTTCACCGGCGGGATCGGAGAACATTCCGCACTCGTGCGCGAACGGGTCTGCGGGGACCAGGACTGGCTCGGTCTGAAAATCGACCGCCAGAAAAACGCGGCAAACGCCGCCGACATTTCCGCCGACGGGTCTAGGGTCAGGATCATGGCCGTCCCGACCAACGAGGAAGAGATGATCCGCCGGCATACCCTCGAATTGCTTGAGGACGTTACCGGCTAGGGTTTTCCAGTGACGGTTCAGCTGGCTCTTCTGCAGACGGGTGCTCCTGCGAGCGTCTACCTTCCAGAACGGCCTGGTATTTCGGCTCGTAGGTCCGCAGCACCGCCCGGTAGTCCGCGTGAACCACGGGTTCGAACCCGCCGGGCATATCCGGCTCGATCGCGAAATAGGCGTCCGGCGCCTGGTCCTTCATGTCCAGAAGGGCGCCGCGCAGTTTTCGCTTGAATTCGTCGGGCAGGGACAGGCGCACGGTATGCGCATCGTAGGGGATCGGCGGCGATTGCCAGATCACCTTCAGCCGGTTCATGCCAGGGGAGCCGGAAAGATAGAACTCGTTCAAGGTGCCGGCGGTATAGCCGGACCCAGCACTGCCGGCGAGTGTCGACCACGCCGTTGCCGCATCCACTCTTCCGTCAAGCACTGCCTGCAGGCCATCGACCGGATCGCGCATGCGCACGAGATTGCGGAAGAAGCTCCTGGGATCGGCCCCTTCGGCCGCCAGATTTGTCAGCGGGACACGGTAACCGGTCACCGATTCAGGCGCCTGCACCCCAAGCCGGCCATCGGCGAGATCTGCCAAAGTCAGCGGGCGTTCGGTCGCCCGGCTGACGATCAGGGCGTAGTAGCGCGCGGGAAAAGCATCGGGACGGGCCGTTGCGAGCGGCTCCACGCATTCGCACAGGGAATAGGTCGCGGCATAGGCGGACGCGGACAGGCGGGCATAGTCGATATCCCCCGCGGCCAGGGCATCCACCACGTTCCCCAGAGTATCCAGAAGGAACAGGTCAACCGGCAGATCGAGGGCGACTTCCAGTTCCGCACGGAACGGTTCGAGGCGGTCGCGGATCGTTTCGTCGGTGCCGACGGCAACGCCAAGCCGAAGCCTGCGGAGCGGATCCGGATTTTCCTTTTCTGCAGCCGCCGCCCCTGCTAACGGAAGCAGGCACGCCAGCATGATGGCCGCCAGTTTTTTCATGTTCACACGAATACCATCCCATGATGGTTTCTTAAGGTCTATCCGATTCGTCCCACCTCTTAACCGGATGCCATCCTCCTAGGAGCCCCCATGCCCAAGTCCGTCGACACGGTCGTTTTCGACATCGGTAACGTTCTGATCGAGTGGGATCCGGAGAACCTCTACAGCAAGCTTATTCCGGACCCGGACGAACGCCACCGGTTTTTGAACGAAATCTGCACCATGGACTGGAACCTTCAACAGGATCTTGGCCGATCCTGGGAGGAGGCCGTCGGCGAATTGACCGCCATCTATCCGGAGCACAAGGACCTGATTGCCGCCTATTCCGACCGCTGGCACGAGATGGTTCCGGGCGAGGTTCCCGGCAGCGTCGCGATCCTGGAGGCGCTGAAGACCGCCGACGTACCGCTCTATGCGATCACCAATTTCTCGAGCGAAAAATTCACCGAAGCCAAGGCCCGCTTCCCGTTCCTCGCTTCGAGCTTCCGGGACACGGTCGTTTCCGCCGAGGAACGGCTTTTGAAGCCGGACCGGCGTATCTTCGAAGCGCTGCTGACCCGCAACAATCTGGAAGCAAGCGCCTGCGTCTTCATCGACGATTCGTTGAAAAACGTCGAAGGCGCCCGGGACGCGGGACTGGAAGCCGTCCACTTCACAGGCGCCGACAAGCTGCGCGCCGACCTGGCAGAGTTCGGTTTCAGGGTCTGAATTCGCTGGTGTCCGGTCTAACGGCGACTGTGTCGAAACCCTGGATTATCGTCTTGTTTTCCTCTCCCCCCTTGAGGGGGAGATGTCTCCGTCAGGAGACAGAGGGGGGTATAAGCCTCCCGGAAAATTCGGCATTTCAGAATGGGCGGCACCGTTTCACCCCCCTCTGTCGGCTCTCGCCGACATCTCCCCCTCAAGGGGGGAGATGGGAGTGGGCGGGACTGTTTTTCGTGTCCAGTCCATCCCGGAGTGGGGTGGCTTATGCTTACAAAAACTTCACAAGTAGACCAGGCAACAGTGGTCTGACGGCCGGCGATCAGCCGGCTTCAAACCCTTTCAGGACGTTGACGCAGTTCGTCCCGAGCGCGTCGACCGCGTAGCCGCCCTCCATCAGGAAGACGGTCGGGACATTAAGCGCGGCGATCCGCTGACCAAGCTTCGTGAAGTCGTCGCTCTTGAACTTGAAGCCGGAAATCGGGTCGTTTTCGAAACAGTCCATCCCGAGAGACACGATCAGGATATCCGGCTTGAACACCTGAACCCAGCGGCAGGCGTCCTCAAGGGCCGGCGAATAGCCGTCCCAGTCCGTGCCGAGCGGCAGCGGCCAGTTCCGGTTGAAGCCGGTTCCGGCATTTTCGCCGGTCTCGTCCTCATGACCCAGGAAGTAGGGATATTCCTGCATCGGGTCCGAATGCAGCGACAGGAACAGGACGTCGGAACGGTCGTAGAAGATCGACTGGGTCCCGTTGCCGTGATGATAATCCACATCGAGGATGGCGACCCGGTCGGTGCCATTGTCGCGCAGCCATTGCGCCGCGATGGCGGCATTGTTCAGGAAGCAGTAGCCGCCGAAGAAATCGCGGCCGCTGTGATGGCCCGGCGGACGGCACAGTCCAAAGGCTGCGGTCTCGCCTTCCTTCACCAGCTTCGCCGCCGTCAGGGCCGTGTTCGCGGACGCCTTCGCCGCGGCAAATGTGTGTTCGCCGAGCGGTGTGCCGGCATCCATGGAATACCGGCCGAGCAGCCCGTCGATATGATTTGGGGCGACATCGGCTCTCAACGTGCGCACCGGCCAAACGAAGGGGAACGCCTCTTTGGTGCGTCCGGCGGCGGTCCAGCGGCTCCAGAAACTCTCCATGAAGTTCAGATAGTCGGGATCATGAACCCGCTGCAGCGGACGGAGGCCGAAGTCCTCCGGTTCCATGACCTCGCCGAGCCCACGTTCCTCGACGGTTCGCAGGACGATCCTGGCGCGTTCCGGGATCTCGACCGCCGGCTTCAATTCGCCGTCGCAGATTTCCTGTTTGGGGTCGTGATCAAACTGGAGGGAAGAAAAGACCGTTTTCAAGCGAATACCCCTGAAACATGCCTGGCTTACGACCCGCGTCAACCGGGACCGATGTCAGGCCTCTGACGTAAATCTGTACTCAGATACGTGCGTATAGGTTTCTCCCGGCCGCAACAAGACATTCGTGAAATTGTCGTGGTTGGCACTGTCGGGCCAGCGCTGCGGCTCCAGGCACAGGCCCGCATTGGGGCCGTAGATCCTGCCCTCAAGGCCGGGCACGGGGACATCGACCTTGAAACCGTCATAAAGCTGCAGGCCCGGCTCCGTCGTCCAAAGCTCCATGCGGCATTTGCCCGCCCGGTCTTCCACGGCGGCGGCGAATTCCACCTCGTCACGTGGGCCATCGGCGAGGCAGAAATTGTGATCGAAGATCACGCCTTCCTCGCCCGGCTTGCGGCGCAGCTTGCGGCCTTCGAGGAAGTCATAAGGCGTCCATGCCACCTGGCGGATCTCCCCTGTGGGCAGGCCCGCTTCGTCGACGGGCAAATATGTGTCCGCCACGATCTCTACGGTGTGGTCGAGAATGTCCAGACTGCCGTCCAGATTGAAATAACTGTGCTGGGTCAGGTTGACGAGCGTCGGCTTGTCGGTGGTGGCCGTGAATTTCACCCGCAACGCGCCGGCGCCGGTCAACGTGTAGCGCACCAAGGCCTCGACCCGGCCGGGATAGCCTTCCTCGCCGTCTTCCGACACATATTTCAAAAGCACGCTGCCCTTGTCGTGCTGCTCCAGGCTCCAGACCCGGCTGGCAAAGCCGGTCTTGCCGCCGTGAAGCTGGTTGCCGTTTTCATTGGCCCCGAGCTTGTACTCCGTGCCGTCGATGGTCACGGTCGCATTGGAAATCCGGTTGGCGCAGCGGCCGGGCACGGCGCCGAAATAGGGCGAATGGGCGACATAGCTTTCAAGATCGTCAAACCCGAGCACGACGGACCGTCCGTTGAATTTCAGATCCCGGATGATGGCGCCATAGGTCAGGACGGCCGCCTCCAGCGGGCCTTTCTTCAGCGTGATTTCCTGAATGGCCGTACCGTCGGCCAGGGTTCCGAATTCGCGGATCATGCGGTCGACCTTGTTTGTTCTTTTTTGGAAAGGATGGAAAATCAAGAAGGCATATTACTACAGCACGAGAGGCAACGCCCGTCGTAGTCTCGGCGAAACATTCTGAATGTTGTCTTTCAAATATTCCAACTCGTATTTTCTGAAGTATTTACTATTCACAATGGAAGGACACACAGCCTCCGCATATGCTCTTACATACATTTCGGCAATACTGCTGTAATTGCCACTTCCTATGAACTTTAATGCATCTGACGCGTTCACTTCAATCTCATCAGCACGTCCAAGCTTTCCTAAGGCATAGCATTTGATAAGCAACGCCTCTGTTTGAATATACGCGCCCTGTAATTTATCAATTTCTTTGATTGCACCCTCATATTGACCGGCAGCCATATTCTCGAGAACGCGGTTCATAATAAATGCGTTTTTAAATCCGGTTACAATCTTTCGGACGAATGACAACATAATCGCCCCCTCCAAGCGCTACCTTTGATCAAAAGGTCGCAGGTTCCCCTATCCGCAACCTCTGAACGAACGGTACTGATACACGCCATACGCCTCAAGGGGCACAAGAGTTTCTCGTGCCCCTTTTTTCAATTCAGAGTGCAGACGATCAAAGCGTCTGATTGTATTCGCCGACTTCCGGGTTTTCGCGCAGGACCGTATCGACCGCCTTGAACATGGCGTGCAGGCGTTCTTCCGAGGCCGGGCTTTCGATCACGACCACCAGTTCCGGCTTGTTGGACGAGGCGCGCACCAGGCCCCAGGTGCCGTCGTCGGTGACGACGCGCACGCCGTTGACGGTGATCAGGTCCGTGATCGGACGGCCGGCGATGGTCTCGCCCTTTTCCTGCATGTCCTTGAACCGGGCGACGACACGGTCGACGACATCGTATTTGATCTCGTCCTCGCAGTGCGGCGACATGGTGGGCGAGCCCCAGGTCTTGGGCAGGTCGCGGCGCAGATCCGCCATGGTCTTGTCCGGGTTGCGATCGAGCATGTCGAGGATCGCGATTGCCGAGACAAGGCCGTCATCGTAGCCGCGGCCGATCGGGGCGTTGAAGAAATAATGGCCGGATTTCTCGAAACCGACGATGGCGCCCAGTTCGGTCACCCGGCGCTTGATGTAGGAATGGCCGGTCTTGAAATAGTCGGTGGTGGCGCCGTTGGCCTTGAGCACCGGATCGGTGTTGAACAGGCCGGTCGACTTGACGTCGACGACGAACTTGCTGTTCGGATGAAGCGCGGAGATATCGCGGGCGAGCATGACGCCGACCTTGTCGGCGAAGATCTCCTCGCCCTCGTTGTCGACGACGCCGCAGCGGTCGCCGTCGCCGTCGAAGCCAAGGCCGACCTCGGCGCCGGTTTCCAGAACCTTGTCGCGCAGGGCATGAAGCATCTTCATGTCTTCCGGGTTCGGATTGTAGCGCGGGAAGGTGAAGTCGAGATCCGTATCCAGCGGGATCACGTCGGCACCGAGGGCTTCCAGGATGCGCGGCGCGAAGGCGCCGGCGGTGCCGTTGCCGCAGGCGGCCACGATCTTGATCGGGCGCTTCAGCTTCGGCCGGTCGGTCAGGTCGTTGAAATAAACTTCAGGGAAATTCTCCACGAAACGGTAGCTGCCGCCGCCCTTCAGGTTAAAGGCGGCCTCGAGCACGATCTCCTTCAGCCGGCCCATTTCGTCCGGACCGAAGGTCAGCGGGCGGTTGATGCCCATCTTGACGCCGGTCCAGCCGTTGTCGTTGTGCGAAGCGGTGATCATGGCAACGGCCGGCACATCAAGCGCAAACTGGGCGAAATAGGCCATCGGCGACAGCGCGAGGCCGATGTCATGCACGTTGATGCCGGCGGCCAGCAGGCCGTTGATGACGGCCATCTTGATGGACGCGGAATAGCTGCGGAAGTCGTGGCCGACGACGATGTCGGGGCGGACGCCACGCTCATGCATCAGGGTGCCGATGCCCATGCCGAGCGCCTGCATGCCCATCAGGTTGATTTCCTTCTCGAACAACCAGCGGGCGTCGTATTCGCGGAAGCCGGTCGGCTTCACCATCGGACGGGATTCATACTCGTAGGTGTTCGGCTTCAGCAGAGCCACGGGCTTGGGCAACATCAAAGAACCTCTCTCAGGGGCAATTGTCTCGGGGAGCAATCGGTTGTGCAATGTGTGAGCAGAAATGGGCGTTTTTGGTTCCGGCAGGTTATTGTTCGAGGATAAGGGTGTTATCCGAAATATGAAACCGCTCCAGTCTGCCTAAAGCCGACATTCCCAGCAAGGGCGTTGTCAGCAGGCCGTCTTCCAGAACCATGACATCGACGTCCTTCAACCGGATCGGACCAAGGCGCAGATCACGCAGGGTGGCGGCCGCCCCCTTGGCAATCCCGTTCGCGGTTGTCACCCGCATATTATAATCGGAAGGTTGCAGAAATATGCCAATGTTTCGGGCGACATCCTCAGGCAAGGCGATCTTGGACGCTCCGGTATCGACCAGCAGGGTGACTTCGCGGCCGTTCAGACTCGCTTCAGTGACGTACTGGCCGTTGCGGGCCATGGGAATTTCGAAGGTCTTGGATCCGGTGTCGGTGTCTTCGCTATCGGCAACTTCTTCTGCCTGTACC
>NZ_CAXXSJ010000004.1:0-228207 GCF_963675095.2 uncultured Roseibium sp.
CCGGCCCTGGTACCGGCCGGGTCCGATCCCGATCTTCTTCCCGCGGCCGGTGACCTACGGCATCGGCGCCTTCTATAATCCCGTCCGCGGCACCTTCGGTCGCTACGGCTATGCCTATGGCCCGCGCCGGGGCATCGCCGCAGGCGGCATCTACAATCCGCGCACCGGCGGCTATATCCGGGGAGCCGCGATCAGCGGGCCGCTCGGCAGCGCCGGCTTCATCTCCGCCTATAATCCGCGCACCGGCAACCGGGTCATCATCGGCGGCGGGCGCGGTATTTACGGCAACTGGAAGGGCGGCGGCGTGGTTCGCGGTGGCGAATGGGCGCGCACCCGGGACGTGGCGGCAGGAGCGGCGCAACGCTGGAAGGACGGCGGCGGACCCGGCCGGCTGGCGGACCGGCGCGGCAACGTCTTTGCCGGCCGTGACGGCGGCGTCTACCGGCGCGACGGCAACAACTGGCAGAAGTTCGAAGGTGGCCGCTGGTCGGGTGTCGCGGCACCGTCCCGCGACCAGATCTCCGACCGGCTCGGCGACATCGGCGCGGGGATCGCTGCCGGAGGGGCAGGCGCCGCAATCGGCGGGGCGCTTGCCAACCGGCCGAATGTCAACCGCCCGAACATCAACCGGCCGCAGGGGGACCGACCCAACATCAACCTCCCGACGCAACGGCCAAACGTCAACCGGCCGGTCCAGAAACCAAACGTCAACCGCCCGGTGCAAAAGCCGAACGTCAACCGGCCCGCGCAGAGACCGAACATCACCCCCCCTGCACAAAGGCCGAACGTGACCCGGCCGGCCCAGCGCCCCGCGACCCGGCCCGCTCAAAGGCCAGCAACCCGGCCTCAGGCACCGGCGCATCTGAACCGGGATTACCGCAGCCGGGAAGTCGGCAACCGCCAGGTCAATCGCCAGAGGAACGTGCAACGCTCACGGCCTCAGGCCCGTCCGCAGCCCAGAGGCGGCGGAGGAGGTCATCGTGGCGGTGGCGGCGGCCGCCGGCGGTAATCCACGACCGGCAGTGCTAAAATCAGGCCCCGGCCATCAGCCGATCCGGCGGTGGCCGGGGGTGAGGTTCAGCCGCTTGGTCGCGGCCACGGACTATTGCGGGCGGACGGTACAGATTCCAACCGGACCTCAACCGTCCGGAGTGGATCGAGGGCTGCCCCCAACTCCGCGATTGACGGATCAATCTTGCGAACCCATCAAATGCCGTGCAACGCGCAACTGTTTCTTTAACCTTCTGTGTGTAAACGCTTTTTCGCGCCGCAAACCGGCGGCGATCCACGGGTGCGGCCGCGTGTCGAGCGGCGAGGCCCCGTTCCGATCGCCGCACCGGAACGGACTGGACACAAGACAGGAGCCCTCCATGTTTCGCCCCCTTACAGCCATCGTTCTCGCAGCTTCCCTCAGCTTTGCCCCCGTCGCCAACGCATGCACCGGAATCACGCTGACCGCAAAGGACGGGACGGGCGTTGCCGGCCGGACAATGGAGTTCGGCTTTCCGATCGATTGGCACGTTACCGTCGTGCCGGCCGGAACGCAGATCGCACCCCGAACTGCCGGAAGGATCGGGCGGTCTCACCTACAAGACCAAGTACGGCATCACCGGAATGACCGCCTATGAATCGACCAACTTCGCGGACGCGATCAACGAGGAAGGCCTCTACGTCGGCCTGTTCTATTTCGCCGGATATGCAACCTATCCCGACCTCAGCGACGACAACCGCGACAAGGCGCTCGCACCCCATCAATACGCCACATGGCTGCTCGCGAACTTCGCCACGGTCGAAGAGGTGAAAGCGCATTATGACGACATCGTCCTGGTGGCAGCCAAGTTCAAGCAATTGGGCGTGGTCATCCCGATGCATATTCGCGTCGTCGACAAGACCGGCGAAGCCATCGTCATCGAGCCGACCGACAAGACCCTCAAGATCTTCGACGCTCCGCTCGGCGTCATCACCAACTCGCCGACCTACGACTGGCACATGACGAACCTGTCCAATTTCGTCAACCTTTCGCCCATCAACGTTCCGCCGCTCAAGCTGGACGGCGTCGAACTGCAGGCGACCGGCCAGGGCGCCGGCATGCACGGCCTGCCGGGCGACTTCACGCCGCCGTCGCGCTTCATTCGCGCCGCCGTGTTCTCCCAGTCGGCGCTACCGGTCGATACCGGTACCGAGGTGCGGGAGCAGGCGTTCCACATCCTCAACACCTTCGACATCCCCTACGGCGCGGTCCGGGCCGAGGAGAACGGAAAAATCGCTCCCGACTACACCCAGTGGACCGCCGTTGCCGATATGACCAACATCACCTGGACCGTGAAGACCTACGATGCGCAGAACCTGCGCGTGATCGATACCAAGGCGGCCCTGGCCGCCGCGGGCGACAAGGTCGTCCATATCGATACCAAACAGTGGTCGCAGACTTTTCAGGATATCTCGTCCGGCTTCAAATAGGACCCGCCCCCAAGGGCAGTCTCAAGTCTCGCCCTCGGAGCACGAATGCTCCGGGGGCGTATTTTTAAGCGGCCGCCAGTAACGCCGCGATCCGGTATCGACAACCGGCCAGAAATATCCGGACCACAGCACTGAAAGGACGGCAATTCATATGCCGCCAAGGTAGCCATGTTTTTCCGACTAAATATTTCAATATAATCACGAATAAGCTCCGCATATTGCCAACTTGATACCGGCTCTTATTGCGTTTAGGATTTCGATACTTCGCGCTACTCCATTTGATTTCTCATTTATTTTTGTCCGGTAGCGCATTCGGATTCCGGAGCGACGCATGGCAACCATGGGCAGCGGGACGACCGACCACATCACCACCGTCACCGCGGCTCCGGGCCAGGCCGAGTTTCTGGAGAAATTCGTCCAACCGGAACGGCCATTACTGATCAAGGGGCTGGCGAAGGGCTGGCCCGCGCGGGAGAAATGGTCCCTGGACCGGTTGCGGGCAGATCTGCACAAGCATCCCAAGGTCAAGGACCGGGGCGTCTTCTTCGTCAGCAAGAAGCCGGTCCTTCAAGACGATATCGTCATGCCGGACTTTCTGGAGGGCATCCTCAAGTCGGATGATGTGATGCCCGACTCCGTCGCCTGGCGCTTCTGGGTCAACAAGAAGCACAACAAGACCGTTTTTCACTACGACACCAATGCGGAGAACGTGATCACCGTTCAGGTGAAGGGCTGCAAGGAATGGATCTTGGTCTCACCCGAAACGCCCCTGCCTTCCTACCCCTTCACCAATTTCACCCTGCTGAGGGACGAGGCGAAGCTTCTGCGCAACAAGGTGTCCTACACGTTCGACCTGGAGGAAGGCGACCTGCTTTACGTGCCGCCGCTCTGGTTCCACCGCGCGGTCGCCAAGGACGAGACGAACATCAACATCAACTGGACCTTCACCAAGAAGGCAACCTCGGTAGTGACCCGGGAGTTCCGCCGGGAAACGGAGCGCTGCGACCTGCTGCACGCGTTCAAGACCAGCAAGTCGTCGCTTGTCCGCAAAGCCTACGCCATGGCGATCAAGGCACTGCCCAATGTGGGCGGCATCGGCTGGGGGCTGAAATCCTTCGTCGCCTCTCCCTACAAGCCGAACCGTGCCGCCCTCACCGGCCGCTTCTTCAAGGAACTGTCCCGGATCCCCGGCACGCTGATGACCCTTCCCGAGGTCCGCGCAACGCTGAAAAAGGTCGACAAGACGTAGCAGCGTCTCCACTCGGCCGATATCAGGGCGGCCCTGCCGGCAGCGGACGGAGAGCCTGAACGGCGCGGGAGCGCACTGGCGGCCTTTAGACGATAAGAGCCGCGCGCGCCCTACGCTCATTCGAGCCGAAGTCGCACTTCGGATATCGCTTGCACTTTGATCACCAAAAACCGCCGTGCTTCACGACAGTCAGCCGCCGCAGGTCTGGCCGACGGCCTTGTCCCAGTTCCCCTGCTTGAGGTCTTCCGGCTTGATGAAGAAATCGGCTTCGCCCACATCGCAGAGCATCATGTTCGAGCCATAGTCGGAGAAAAGCTGGAACAGCAGCATGTTCGGATCATTCACGGGAATATTGAACTGCACGGAAGACAGATATCCGAAGAGCTGATGATAGGGTTGGCCGAAGGCGCGGTCCGGCTCCTCGGGCAGCGGCTCATCCTCGCTTTCACGCTGTATCAGCGGCTGATATCTCCCGGCCAGATAGATGCTTTCGGGGAGCCGTGCGGCAAGAGCCGGATCGCCGCCGCTTTGATTGATCAGCTCATTCAGCGTTCGCTGGATCGCATCGACGATAAGCTTCTTGTGCTTGAACTCCGATGTGAGGAACCGGTTCAGATATTCGATGAAGTCTCGGGCATCCCCTGCGTCGAGGTCATGCCCGTGCTGTCGGCCGCACCAGTCCTCCCATCTGCCCAACCGGGAGAGGAAGTCCCGAAGATCGCTGTCGTCGGGAACCTCACTCCAGCGTGCCTGACGTCCTTCTATATAGCGGCAGAACAGGTCGATGCAGAGCGGGCTATAGGGGAATCCGGTCTCATCGTGTGGTTTCAACGACCTGATTTTCTCGCGGAAAGGGGGACTGTCATTGGCGATGATATTGAATACGGGAAAGAAACGGGGTTGGGGCCGGCCCGTGAAGACCTTCGGAAAGATCCTGTCCAACTGCCTGACGTAATAGCGGTCCCGCGCCTCCCTGTAGCCGTCGGGCGCCTTTAACATCAACAAGTCAGATGGCGCGGGCATGGAGGAAAACCCGGAGAAGACAAGCGGCCATTCCGGATAACTGCGCATAACCGGCTGGTCCGGAGGGGAGAAATCTTCGTCAAAGAGGTTATCGGAGCCGTTGATCGCGGCAAGATCTTCCGGCGGCGGCGTCCTGATGCCATTCGACAGCGGATCATAGACGACCCTGGTGTCGTTGCGCGGATCGCCGCTAAAGTCTTCCCCCCAGAGCATATCCTCATCGAGCCGGGCAAAGAACAGCAGCGTGCCGCGCTCCGGGCATTCCGCCGGGCGCCAGGGGAGTTCCGACAGGTCGATCTGAGCCATGAAGTGCAGGGGCATGCCTGCCTTAACATACCGTGCGTCGCTGACCGTACGCGGCCATTCCATGCCCGCGGGAAGGTCCGGATCCCCACCGACCTTGCTGCGCCCGACCGGTGTCCTGGGGGGAGGATATGGACGACGGGCAATGACGGCCGGACGCGACATTCCATCGACAAAGTCGGCAAAAAAATCTGGTTCCCAAGGTGGAACCTTCGCCTTGAACGGATCTGCTTCTTCTCGAATTGGGCCAAGTCGACCGTGCGTCTGCGGCGCGACCGGGGGGAACGGAGCCGTTCCGGTTTCGCGTTCCGGAGCAACAGCCATGGGACGAGCGGGGCGATTCATGATCGCCTCGAGGCGTTTTGGATCGATAAGTGGCTGGCCGTCCTTCGGCGGGGGCTTGCGGCGCACGCGTGTCCGGACGCTTACCGGTGTCTGGCGGGCCGTCTTGTCCTTACGCAGAAAATATCTGGCAACCTGATTGAGCAGCAGCATGATCAGCGCGAATAGGAGAACGTATTTGGCCGGACCGGCGGTTTGGCGTGTCTTTCCAGCGTCAACGTCTTTGAAGCCCGGCACGATCGTGCTCCGCAAGGGGGCAACACCCGTCGCGGGCAAAGGCGACTGTGATGCCGTGTCCTGGGGCAAAAAGCCGGCGATCGTCATTTCGAAACGCGGCGAGATGTGCTTGAAGAGATCGCTTGTGGGAAAAACGGTCAGAAACACGAAAAGTGCGATCGGCAGGACGGGGATGCCCGTGGGCGTATCTTTCTTGAGGAGGGCCCGCACGATAACCAGCACCGGCACCGCCATGGCCAGGATGATGGCATTTATCGCAAGAAAGTGGCCCAGCGCCGTCGTGAAGCCGAGCCAGATCGACAGAGAGGCGATCAGCTTGGCACCGCCACCGCCGATATATCCCATCGCGAAGAAACCGAACAAGACCACCATCACGGCGGCCGCGCACAAGGTGTTTTCCAGGATCATCGTGACCGGCGCGTCGAAGACGATCGCGGTGATGTAAAACAGCATCACGATGACTTGCGGGATGATGTTGGGAATGGCCATCTTGGCTGATCGCTCGAGGTCGCCTGAGGGGACAATTTCAGATGGTGTAAAATCTACCGATGAATATTCGGTTGCAGTTTTCCCTTTTCCGGATGGAGCTTTCCTCCAGCTTCCGGGGAACGTGCTTGCCAGGCTGCGCTGTGCACAAGCCCCCTTTCTGATGCGCCGGCTCCCTTTTCAGACCGGTGACATTGTCCGGGATCGGCACGCGATCGCCAAGGCCGGGATCTGTCCAACAACAAATCCTGCAACATCAGAGTGCTGCGAACGTGAGGTAGCCTATCGGCCGGCTTTCATTGGGGGCATCTAGAGCCTTTCTCGGTTAGATTGATCCATTCTGCCGGAGCCGGTTTGGTTCAAGGCCGAGGGATTTGACGAAGACCGTGCTGACCGCACGGTCGAGGCGAAGCCCGACGGCATTGGGCCAAACCGGCCCGGCCCCCCTCTCATTCGCACCGCATCCGCGGTTCGAATGATCCGTAATTTGAGCTGCTGCGTGTTTGCCGAAGGCAAACAACGCGGCGGGTTTCCGTCCGGCGGACGCCTGCTTTGTCGAGCCGCTTGCCCATAGCCCCGCTATGGGCTGCGCACCTCTCCGCGCAGATCCCCTCGCCGGACGACAAACAGAATGGTTCAATCTAACCGAGGAAGGCTCTATGTCAGGGCGGAAAAGGCTTGATCCGATGGCTTGATCAGGGGATCTTGCGGTCAAACGGCAGATCACTTGGGGAATGAAGGTTTGGATCGACATTCTGGGTTGGTCATTGATGGAAGCGGCAATAACAAATGCGAAACCCAAGCCTGAAATCGGTCATACTGACTTTATTTCTGATCCTGACCCTTCCCGTTTTCATTGGCGTCATCGCTTTTAATTACCTGTCCAGCGAAACGATTGCGCGCAGCGACTCGCTCAAGAGGTTGGAGCAGCATCAGTCGATTGCCGCTGACAGTGTCGAAAACCTTTTTCGCGAGGTTTCCGCCAGTGTTGAGACCATGGCCAGCGCCGGGCGCGTTCAGCCAGACCTTTTCCAGAACATTGGCGCTTTGGATTTTCTGACGACTGTCGCGCGCGGAACACCGGACGTTCTGAGCGCCTATGTCGGTCTTGAAACCGACGGTACCTTCCTGCAGGCGAGGGCCATGCTGGACGGGCAGAACGTTCATGGCGCGCCCTTACCGGACGGCACGACGTTCGCTCATCGCTGGATCATTCCCGATGGGGATGGCGCGTTTGATGAAACTTACGAGTTCCTGAACACAGACAACCAGGCTACAGGGAGATCACGTGCGGCCAGCACCTATGATCCACGCAAACGGTTCTGGTACGAGGTAACCAAGGCCGCTGACAGGCTTACCATTTCGGACCCGGACCTGTTTGCCACCTTGTCCTTGGTCGGCTTCACCATCGCTGCACCGATCTATTGGCACGACCAGTTTTCGGGCATCGTTGCGATTGATCTGACGCTGGAGGGGCTCTCAAGCTATCTGGCGGAGCGCCAGGTCAGTCCCAATTCTGTCAGCTTTATTCTCGACGCCCATGGAAATATCATCGCGAACTCTCAAGAACGCACGGTTTCCCGGACGATCGGAGACAGGCTGAGACTGACCCACATCAGCGAGTGGGCCGATCAGATGGTTGGGATCGTTTACAGTCAGCGCGAGATTCAGGACCGTGGTGCGCAATCCTATTTTGTGCAGCACGACGGCAGGGAATTCGTCGCCTCACTGAAACCGATTGAATCGGTCGCTCACAAGGACTGGCAAATCTTTGTCATCGCGCCAATGGATGACTTCAACGCTGAAATAAAATCAAACAACCGCCGCATGCTTTTGCTCGGGCTCGGGGCGACGGCCTTGCAGATTCTCATCATTTGGCTGTTGGCCAAGAAACTGTCGACGCCGCTGGAACGATTGGCGAGCAGCGTTGAAAACATCCGTGACCTTCGGCAGGAGACGGTGAACGACCTTCCCAAGACACGCGTGCGGGAAATACAGATGCTGTCCAGCGCGGTCGAGACGTTGGACACCGCGATCCGTTCCTTCGCTTCGTTTGTACCGGTCAGCCTGGTGAGGGACCTGCTTCAGTCGGAGCAGAAACTGGAAATTGGCGGCAGCAGCCGCTTCCTGACGATTTTCTTCTCGGACATGGAAGGTTTTTCCGACCTCTCCGAGAAAATCCCGTCCAAGGAACTGGTCCAGAGGGTTTCGGACTATCTCAACATCGCGACAAAATCGGTGAATCGCGAAGCGGGCACGATCGATAAATTTATCGGCGATGGTGTCATGGCCTTCTGGGGTGCGCCCACGATCATGGAGGACCACGCACGGCGGGCTTGCATGGCTGCGTTGCACATCCAGCGTGCGGTCGGCGCATTGAACGCGGAAGTCCTGGCAGTCGGCGGCAATCCGCTCAATGTCCGGATCGGTATCCATAGCGATGCGGTGATTGTCGGCAATATCGGCTCGCCCGAACGGATGAGCTATACGGTGCTTGGTGACGGCGTGAACATAGCGTCGCGGCTGGAGGCGCTGAACAAGACCTACGGAACCAACATCTGCATCAGTCACTCTGTTTACAAGGAAGCCGGTGACAGTCTCTGTGTCCGGCCCATCGGAGATGTCCGGGTCAAGGGACGGCGCGCAAGCATCACCGTCTACGAGTTGCTGGGTGCGTACGGTCAAGGGGCGGAATACGAGCCGGATGAGGAAACCCTGCAGCTTGCGGAAATCAGCCGTGCGGCTTTCGAGCGGCGCCTGGCAGGCGACGATGACGGGGCGATCGCGCTCTATCGCAAAATCCTGACAGACCATCCCGACGATCCGGTCGCGCGGACGGTTCTGGCGGAAATGAGTTCTGCGAACCGAACCGGAACCGCCGTAGGCTGACCTGCCGGTCCTTAGCCCTATGATCCTAGCCCGCCTGAGGCGCGTCCGAGAAGCGGGCTATGACCAGCCGGTGCAGCAGGCGGGAGGAGGCGACGACGGTCTGCATCAGACCGAAAAACAGCAGCACGGTCAGCGCATATAACACAAACCGCCAGACCGATTGGCCAAGCAGCTCTGCCTCCGACAGAACGACGCTCATGGCCTCGTTCACGCCGATTGCCGCTCCGAAACAGGATGCGGAAACGAGGATCTGAAAGGATCTGGCCATATTGGGGATCAGCAACATGGCGGCGCGATGTGCGCCTCGATGCCACTGGACCAGGGCCTCGCTGACCTGATCATAGGCGTAGGAAGTGATGTAAGGCAGACATGCCAGGGTTACGAACATGATCTTGGGATCGGCAAAGTACGCTTCAAGCGCCGAATAATGACTGCGCAGAACCCCCGCCAGGAAAAACATCGCAATGAAGACCGGCGTTGCCCGCAGGACCGAGATCGATGATCCGATAACGGTGCTCACCACCGGGTTTTGCAATCGTCCCAGCAACGCCAGAAGCCCACCGCTTGCAAGTCCGATAACGAGGGCCGAGATCGCGATTTCGAAGTTGACCAGCAAACCTTCGGCAATGCGCAGCGGTAGATCTTCCGAAAACGGTCCAATCATGACGTCAGCCTTTTCGGTTCCAGCCGTTCGATGCGCACACGAAGCCTGCGGCTCAGGCGAACGACGATCATGACGACCAGCACATAGAAGATCAGGAGAATCCAATAGGCTATGGCCTGGTTTCGGGAGAAGGACGTGATGTCATTGAGCGCATTGGTCAGGTCGGCGACGCCGACGAAACTGGCCGCCGAAATCCCGCGCGTCGCATTGGTGAGGAAGGCTTCGATCTGTGATGCCGACCGGATTACGGCCTGGCGCCAGCGCTCTCCTTTTCCCGCGGGCATCTCCACGGACCGCCAGGCATCGGCGATTGCCTGGCCCGCGAAGGCTCCGTTCATGAGCGCGATGGACAGGATGGCAACCAGGAGCGCCACGACCTGCGAATAAGAGAACAGCTGGTTTGCAGCCGTCGCAACGCAGACCAGGATCAGGATGGGAGGGCTGCTTTGCAAGACGGCCTGCAGCACCGCCAGCGGCCATTTCAACAGCCTGCTTTCAGAGGTCAGGCAAACGGCGAGGAAGAAGCTCATGGCCAGCGTCGCGACAATCGCACCGGCCACTGCGATCAATGACACCAGCATGCCATTGGTAAAAAGGTCCCAGGCAACATCGCTGTAAAACACGGCAAGGTGTTCTTGTGCCCAGGCATAGGCCGATTCAACGAAAGCCTTGAACGGACTTGGGGTCAATTCGGCCTTGAGCGGTGGAGCCAGGCATTTCGATGGAGACTGTCGGCAGTCATCACGCTGCCACAGGGTCTGCATGCGTTCGAGATATTCGGTCTCAATCAAATGCTGCCGGGCAATCTCCAGCAATACGCCTTCCGCATGCAGGTCGATCGAAAGCCGGTCCAGCAGGTTCGCCAGTTGGTCGCTTCCCTGAGGAGAAACCGCCATGCCCCACGGAATCTCGCCGAACCCCAGCTTGCGTTCGAACTGCGCCGCCATCTCTGGATCAGCCATGGCGTTGGCGAGAACGCTGTCATCCTGCGCAATGAAGGTGCAGGTGCCTGACCGCAGATTTGAGACCAGCCGGGCCGGCGTGTCGAACAGCATCACCCGGGCCACGCGCGGCACAAGCAGCGTATTCGCATAATTGCCGACCGTCGTGCAGACGGTCTTGTCCGACATGTCTTCCCAGGAGCCGATTTCCAGTCGCCGGGGCCCGATGACGACCGTCTGGCTCGAGTAGTAGTGCGGCCGGATGAAACGCGCGTTGGCGTCGCGGGTCGAATTGTGGCCCATGGTGGCGATAACCAGGTCGATCTGGCCATCGGACAGCGCGGAAATGCGTGTCACCGGAGTGACGTCGACAAACTCGACGTCGACGCCCAGCATCGCTCCGATCTGTTCCGCGACGTCGATCTCGAAGCCTTCGCGTTCGCCCTGGCGCTCGGTGGCAAAGCGGGAATAATCGTCTCGCACGCCGACGCGGATCACGCCATTACAGAGGATGTCGTACAGGCGATCTCCCCGCTCAGCGGAATTGCACCGGTGACGCGCTTCGGTCCTTGCCTGCTCGACCAGCGCAGCGGCAGACTGGGCGGTGGCCGTTGAAGGCCAGGGCAGAAGCATCAGAGCGAGTAACAGCAGGGACAGGAGAGGTCCTGGCATCCGGCGTCCCGATCTCATGCCCAACTTGCGACACCCAGACAGACGCGGCCGAAGACATGCTCTCCCAACGTGAAGACATCTTCGCCATAGCCGCTCGCGCCGTGGGTCAACGCGGACACCTTGAGCGGGGAAAGGTGGACAATCGTCTCCCGGCAGGTCTGCAGGGACAGTCCCCGCGCGCGCAGATAGGCGCGGGTCTGTTCAATTCCGACAAAGCGATTGTGGGTGAAAACCGCCAGGCCGCCCGGGGCGAGGTGCTCCGACAGGCCTTCAAGGAACGGGTCGAGCAATTTGCGTCCATCGGCCCCACCCATGGCCCACGTGGGCAGGCGCCCCGGCAAAGTCAAAGAAGGGGTTGGGAAATGAGGCAGGTTGGCGAGGATCAGATCAAAGCGCCTTGTGCCGTAAGGCTGCCAGAGCGGGCCAAGGAGACAGCTGAAGTCGGCCGGCTCTTGCGGCAATCGGGAGAAGGAAGCGGACACGGCATCAAGTGCGTCCCGTTCAACGTCACTCACGGTCACGGACCGTGCGCCGAGCAATGCGGCCTGCATCGCAACAACGCCGCTGCCGGTGCCGATTTCGCAGACTGTTCGACCGGCCACCTGATCGACGTTCTCTTGCAGAAAGCCAAGCAGCATGGTCGTGTATTCGGTCGGAGAAAACACGTTGAAAGACATCTGTGTTTCCGGTCCTGCGCAGGAAGATAACGTGTTTTCGGCCATGAACCGTACTATAAGCAGAAATCGCAAACCGGACGTAAACCGTCCGTGTTTTCCGTGCCGAAGCAGGCAGATGTTCCTTCCCGAGGTCCGCGCGACGCTGAGGATGGTCGACAAGACGTAGCGGGTCTGCCGCTGCCTTAACCCGGCGAAGATTCCCGGCGGGTTTAGGCGGGTAATTTCATTTCAGTCCAAGACCGGACAAATTACGCCAGCATACTTTTTCAGCAGTCTGGGCAGAAAGCGGCGTTTGTTGCAGAGTGAACGAATATCTGAAATGGGGCCGGGAGCAGACATTAAGTTGTCCAAAATCCAAGCGTCCGCTTGTGCCCGGAACGGACCATTCGAAATCACTTCAGCATGCTTGCAGTAACTAAAAGATGTTGGGCTGAGGGCTAAGAACGCCATGGCTGTCGCCGGCGCAATCTCAATCGACAGTTTCCGCGATTTGAATCAGATCGAGCGGCGGAAAGAGCTTCAATTTCTTGGCGACTTCGATGTTGATGACGATGGCGAAGTCGGTCATCCGGGCGACCGGTAGTTCCCCTGCCGGCGTGCCGGCGAGGATTTTTTCGGCTTGTTGCCCGGCCAGCCGTCCGACTTCGTAGTAGCGCGACGAAACCGACAGCAGGGCCGAGGCGTCTTTCACCAGGCCCTCGTATGGACTGAGAACCGGCATACCGTTTGCCAATGCCTGTTCCGTGAACGTTTCGCCGTTGCGGCGCAGGAAGGACGACGAGCCCAGATAGACGAATTCGACGCCGGCCTGTTTGAGTTCGGCCATGGCGGGGCCGATGTCCTCGACGCTCGGTTCTCCGCCGGCCCCCAGCGGCAATTCCTTGGCGACGAGTTCATATCCCATCTTTTCGGCCAGAGCGGCCATCTCGTTGCGCTTGAGAACGGAGTTTTCCTCGTTCATGTTGTAGATCAGGCCCAGGCGGCTGAAATTCGGAAGATAGTTCCGGATCGTCTCGATATTGACCACTTCCGGCACGCGATTGTAGGTTCCGGTCACATTGTCCCGGCCAGTATCGTCGAGCGAGTCCACGATGCCGGCCCCGACCGGATCGGCAACGATCATGAAGACAACCGGAATGCCATGGTCGATGGGGGGCGTGTCCCGGTTGGCTAGCGTGCCGGCAATGCCGGTCGTCACCGTCGTTCCCCACGAGACAAGAAGGTCTGCTTTTTCGTCAAGGCTTTCGGCGAGGATTCCGGGAATGGCCTCCTTGTCCTGATTGGCGTCACGCACCTCGACTTCGACATCGAGGCCTTTCTCGCGGACATAGTCCTGAAAGCCCCGGCAGGCGTCTTCGCATCCCCTCCAGGTCACCATGACAATTCTGGACTGGGCCACCGCCATCGTGGGAACGATGACCAGCAGCACGTATGTCGTCAGAAACAATACGCGCATCTTCTCCTCCACTATGTCTGCCGTCGGGACCTCAAGGCCAGGCCCGCGCCCATATGGACAAGGATACCCGACAAAACGATTAAGGCCAGTATCCGAATGATCTGCTCGCCGCCCCAGTTTCCGACCGCCAGTGCCGCGATGCCGAGGCCGGCCAATGCGCCCAGACGTTCGACGGCCCGCAGATAGTCGAGCCCGCGTCCGGTTGCGCCGGTCATTCGTACGGCAAGCGCGTATTGGGGCGCCCTTATGAACGTGTGGCCGATGCCAAGAATCGCAACGGCGACCGCCATCGCCCAGAAACCGCTCCAGAAGGAAAGCGAGAACAGCGCACCGGCCGACAGAAGCCCGCCGGCGGTCACCATGACGGCCGAGCCGGGACCGCGGTCTGACAGATATGAAACGGCAGGCCCGAGCAGGATGACCGCGAGGTAGTAGAGCATCACCACGCGCGCGATTTCGGCCGGGCCCAATCCGTTCGAGGCGAGTATGAGCGGCGTCAGATACCAGATGAAGACGGCTATCGTAGCATTCATCGGCACCGCGACTCCCGCAAGAAGCGCCGCAAAGGGAACCGAAAAGCGCATCCGTTCGCGCGCCGCCGCCGACATGGCGTTCTTCATATCCATGTCGCCTGCGCGCCCGCGCATGGCGAACCAGCCTGCCGCGCCGGACGCGAGACAGATCGATGCGCCAAAAACGAAAGCGCTCCCGTAGCCGAGGCGGCCGGCCACGAGGCCGCCAAGCGCCGATCCGCAGAAAACGCCGCCATAGATGACCGCCATGAACGTGCCGAAGGGGCGGGCGCTGCCTGCTTCCTCCCCGGCGCGAATGGCGTAGGTCTGGCAGCCGATGGTCGCGGTTGCGTATGAGATCGCCATCGCGCCGCGCAGAAGCGCAATCGCGATGAGACTGTCGGCGAAACCGAGTGCCAGCAAAGCGAGGGCGTTCGGCGCCACGGAGGCGAGGAAGATCCGGCGTGGACCAAATCTGCCGGCAATCGTTCCCGCGAAGGGCGAGAGCGCCGCCATGGCGAGGAGATAGACTATCAGCGGCAATGCGGCGGCGAATTCGGCCGACAACCAGTCGGGCCGGGTAGCCGCCCGCGCGTAGAGCGGAAGAAATGCCACCGCGGTTTCGGCGGACACAGAGAACAGGAACAGCGCGATGCGGATATCGCTGATCTCGGAGAGACGGAGCCGCAGCGGCCGGCCTTCGGTAATCGACCATCGCGGAAAACCGGCAATCCGCTTGCGCGCCGACGCGGGCAGGTTGACCAGCTGCTCGGACAGATCCTCGGCGTGATCATTGAACCGGGCAACCGTTTGCGCCAGTCCGCCGAGTCCGCCCGGCCTTATGCGCAGATTGAACCGGCCTTTCACCTGTTCGCGCAACAGCCGCAGGATACGGTCCAGCGGCTTCCCGACCGAGGACATGGCAACGGCGAACGCGGCTTCCATGGCCACGACAATCGCCACGAGGACGATCACGACAACGTCGATGAATACCTGGCGCAGGCGCGTCCGCACGAAATGGGGGTCCGTTTCTATGACGAAGGTGCCGATCAGCGTGTTGCCTTCGAGGATCGGCAACTCGAACCGCGCCGCCTCGATCGACACCACCTGTCCGAAACCGGTCGGAGCACCCTGTACCGTCGCGCTCTCGCGCTCGCTCACCGCGACGAGATCGCCTTGCGCGTTCAGGACCGAAATCCGGTCGACTTCCCCGAAATCCTCCAGCGCGTTATTGAGATAGGCGTCCAGTCCGCTGATCGATTCCAGCGGGATGCCGAGATCCAGCGCGCGCTGGATTTCTCCGCGCAGTGTCGAGCCGATCAGCCGGACCCGGGTGGACAGTTCCGGTTCGACGGCCCGATCGAACGCGCTGATGGCGACAGCGCCGACGGCCATGACGGACAGGATGACCGAGATCGCGACCATCAGGATCAGCCGGATGCGCATGCCTTCCCGGTCGAACGTGAAGCCGGGAGCCCTCATGTGGCCTTCACCCGAAGTCCGTCCAGGTCGAGTCTCGCTTTTTGGTAGTTGTGTTCGGCCTGGGCGAGAAGTCTCTTCAACTCGCTCTCGTCGGCGTTCCCGGCGGGAGCAAGGTCATGACCGCCGCTGCGCCACGCGGCGCGCTCGAAATCCGAAATCGTTTCCTCGAGTGAATCGAAGAAGCCGATTTGCGGATTGAGGCCAAGTCTCAGAAGACCGGCGCTCAGCCCGCTCGTGACAAGGAAGATCAGAAACGCGCCAAGCGCGAGTTCCGCGCCCACCGCGCGAACGCGCGTCACGTTCTCCGTATTCGAATAGGTGATCACGATACCGCCGGCGGATCCTCCGCCGCGTGACGCGATCTCGATACCGCTCAGGAAGCCGTCGAAGGTTTCGTGATGCCAGGCGGCCCCGCGCGCGGCGCGGCGGGTTTCCTGGATATCCGCGGATATTTCGCGTTGTTGCGAGTCCGCGGTGGAATGGATTATCCGCCCGTCGGCATCGAAGACGTCGATCGAAAGGATTGCGTCATCCGATTGTCTGGACCTCTCGAGAAGTGCCCTTGCATTGCGCACGGTGGACAACGGCAGTCCAAGCTTGGCAGCCGCTTCGAACGGTGCCGCCGTCCGGTTTGCCAATACGGTCAGACGATCGGCAGCGAGCCCGGCATTGATGTTTCCGAACTGCATCGTGGCGAGGATGACAAAGATGGACAGCACGGCCAGATTGACCGCCACGACAGCCATCCATATTCGCCAAAATAACGCCATGCGTCGCCCCGCCCCTTGTATGCCGATCTTTTTATAACCTGATCTTCACCTGTCATGATACGTCGAGGGCCAACAATTTGGCGGGTCAATGCAAGCCGAATTGATGGCCGTGAATACAACCAAGCCGTGAAGACCTTGCTTGTTCCTAAATCTGGATGAGAAAAAGCGTCCGCCTAGGGTCAAAAGCGGTCGTTTCGCATTCGCAATCGTCAAGTCCGCTTTGGGGAGGCAAAGCGGTCAGTCGCGTAGAGATCTTCGAGGGCAGGTTGGGGCCGAGCCCCCACGCTGCCCCTCCCCCTCACAAATGCAGATACTGTTCCACGTGATCGCGGTCGGCGTTGAAGGCTTCCGCGTCGCCGTTCCAGACGATCTCGCCCTTTTCGATCACGTAGTACCGGTCCGAGATCCGGGAGAGTTCGTCGAGGTTCTTGTCGATCAGGAGGATCGACAGGCCGCTTTTCTTCAATTGGGCGAGCATGGACCAGATTTCCTCGCGGATCAGCGGGGCCAGGCCTTCGGTGGCCTCGTCGAGGATCAGGAGGCTCGGGTTGGTCATCAGGGCACGTCCGATGGCGAGCATCTGCTGTTCGCCGCCCGACAGCTGGAAACCGAGGTTGCGCCGGCGCTCCGCCAGGCGCGGGAAGGCCTCGTAGATCTTCTCTTCCGTCCAGCCGTCCGGAACGGGGCGTGCGGTTGCGCGCAGGTTTTCGCTGACGGTGAGCGAGGGGAACACCAGCCGTCCCTCCGGCACCAGCCCCAGCCCCGCCTGGGCGACCCGGTAAGGCGGTTCGCCGGTCAGGTCCTCGCCCTTCACCAGGATCTTGCCTTCGCTGGGTTTCAACAGCCCCATGAGGCAGCGCACGGTGGTCGTCTTGCCCATGCCGTTGCGGCCCATGAGCGTGGTGACCTGGCCCTCGGGCAGGTCGAGATCGATCCCGAACAGGACCTCGGCATTGCCGTAGCCCGCATGCAGACCGGTCACAGACAGGAGCGCGCTCATTTGTGGGTGTCTCCGAGATAGGCTGCCCGGGCGGCCGGGTCGTTTCGAACGTGATCGGGGCTGCCCTGAGCCACGACTTCTCCGTTGACCAGCACGGACACCGTGTCCGCCAGCCGGAAGATCGCGTCCATGTCATGTTCCACCAAGAGCATCGGGATGCTGCGGCGCAGATCGGCCAGAATGTCGATCAGCATGGCGCTTTCCACCCGCCCAAGGCCGGCCATGGGTTCGTCCAGTAGCAGCAGCCTCGGCGCGCCGGCCAGAGCGATCGCCAGTTCCAGGAGCCGGCGTTCGCCGTGGGACAGGTCGGCGGCGGGCACCAGGGCCCGTCCGCCCATGTTGAGACGTTCCAGCGTCGCCATGGCGATGTCGTTCAGGGTCTTCTCCCGTGCTGCCGGGCGGAAGAAGCGGAAGCTCGAGCCGGACTTGGCCTGGGCGGCCAGCGCCACGTTTTCCAGAACCGAGAAGGACGGCAGGATCGAGGTCAGCTGGAACGTGCGCCCGAGACCTGCCTGCGCCCGCTGCGATGGCGTGCTGGCGGTGATGTTGCGGCCGGCGAGGATGATCTCGCCCGCGTCCGGGTGCAGCACGCCGGAGATCTGGTGGATCAGCGTCGTCTTGCCGGCGCCGTTCGGTCCGATCAGCGCATGGCACTGGCCGTCGGGCACGGAGAGCGTGATGTTACGGCTGACATGCACGGCGCCGAAGTGCTTGTTCAGGTCGCGGATCTCCAAGACGCTCATGAGGACTGCTCCCCGCTTGTGACAGGCGCACCCGTCTGGCCGGCCCCGGCCTTTGCCGGAAACAGCAGGTCGCTCAGCCCTCCCTTGGCGTAGAGCGCCATCAGCACCAGGAGCGGGCCGTAAAGAAGCCGCCACTCGTGCAGGAAGGAGCCGAGCACCTCCTCGACGATGACCAGGAAGAACGCGCCGAACAGGGCGCCATTGCGTGTTCCCAGACCGCCCAGCACCACGACCACCAGCAGGTCGCCGGACCGCTGCCAGGTGGCAAGCGCGGGGCTGACGAACTCCGCCTGTTGCACGGTCAGCAGGCCCGCGACGGCGGCGATCATGCCGGCGATGACATAGGCGGTCAGGCGGTAGCGGAAGACGGAAAAGCCGATGATCTCGGTCCGCTCGGCATTGTCGCGTGCGGCCCGCAGCACCCGGCCGAAGCGAGACCCGCTCAGGCGGTTCACGCCCCACCAGGTCAAGACCAGCGTGGCCAGGACGACCAGGTAGAGCTGGCCGCCGTTCTGAACCACGTCGCTGCCGAAGAAGGTTGCCAATGACCACAGCGTCAGCCCGTCGTCGCCGCCATAGGGGGCCAGCGAGGTCAGGGTGAAATAGGTCATCTGGCCGAAGGCGAGCGTGATCATCAGGAAGTAGACCCCGGAGGTCCGGAGCGCCAGGGCTCCGGTGACCAGGGCGTAGATCCCCGAGACGGCAAGGGCGATCAGCAGCAGCACCAGGATATTCTCGATCCCGCTTTCCAGGCCGATGGCCGCCGCATAGGCGCCAATGGCGACGAAGGCCGCGTGACCCAGGCTGAGCATACCGCCCTGGCCGATCAGAAGATCGAGCGAGATCGCCGCGATCGCCAGCAGCATCGCCTTGATCAGCAGGTTCAGGAGGTAAGACTGGCCGACCAGCGGCAGGACGAAATAGGCGGCCAGCAGGAGCGCGAACACGAGCCCCATGACGACCAGACTGCGATCCACGCGCATTACGCGGCCCCCTTCGCCGGCAGAAGTCCCTGCGGACGGAAAACCAGGATGACGGCCATCAGGATGTAGATCAGCATCGATGCCAGCGCCGGTCCCACCTGGGTGGAGACGGAAGGCGGAAAGACGAGTTCCAGCCCCTCGGTCAGGAGGGTGCGCCCGAGCGTGTCGAACAGCCCGACCAGAAGGGCTGCGAGGAAGGCGCCGCGGATCGAGCCGATGCCGCCGATGATGATGACCACGAAGGCGATGATCAGGATGTTGTCGCCCATGCCCGGCTCGATCGCGAAGATCGGAGCGGCAATCACGCCGGCAAAGCCTGCCAGCATGGCGCCGACACCGAAGACGATCATGAACAGTTTCTGGACGTTGACCCCGAGCGCGGACACCATCTCCGGCGTGGTCGCGCCGGCGCGGATCAGCATGCCCACCCGCGTCCGCGTCACCGTAACGTAGAGCGCGGCGGCAACGGCAAGCCCGGCCAGGATCGTGGCGAAGCGATACACCGGATAGCGCAGCTGTTCGGTCAGCTGGATCGATCCGGCGAGGAACTCCGGCGGCTGGATCGACAGCGTTGCCGGGCCGAAGATCACCTTGGCCAGCTCATTGAGAAAGATGATGATCCCGAAGGTCGCCAGCACCTGGGCGAGGTGGTCCCGGCCGTAAAGACGCCGGAACACGAAATGCTCCAAGAGCAGACCGAGCAGGAGGGCAGCGGCCATCGACAGGACGACCGAAATGACGAAGCTGCCGGTGAGCTGGTGAAAGGCGAAAACCAGATAGGCCCCCACCATGTACTGCACGCCATGGGCCAGGTTGATGAACCCCATGACACCGAAAACGAGGGTGAGACCAGCTGCAATCAGGAAGAGGAGCGTGCCGTACTGGAGACCGTTCAGGCACTGAATCAGAAGGAGGGTGAAGGACACCACGACTGCCTTTTATTGATGGGACGCACCCGCTCTCGAAGGGGACGGGCGACAGCCTGCTGACAAAGCCCTCTCCTCACCATAGTCACCCCGGCCAAGCGTCCGGGATGACCAAGTCAGGGCTTGTCATCAACTTCACGCGCCCGCCCCTGAACGGGGCGGGCGCGATCCGTTTGTTACATCTTGCACTCGCCGTGGAAGCTGTCTTCATAGTTCTCGACGATGGTCCGCTTGGCGGTCGTCCAGTACTTGCCGTCTTCCCGCTTGGCCACTTCGAGCAGGTGGAAGTCCTGAACGGGGTAGTGGTTGTTGCTGAAAGAGAAAGACCCGCGCACGGACGTGAAATCCGCGGCCTCCAGAGCCTTGCGCATCGCGTCCTTGTCGCTGACATCGCCACCGGTCTTTTCCAGCGCGCTGGCGATCAGCAGAGCCGTGTCATAGGACTGGGCGGCGTAGCCACCCGGAACATAGCCGTATTTTGCCTCGAAGGCGGAGACGAAGGCCTTGTTGGCCTCGTTGGTCATGTCCGGCGCCCAGTTACCTGCGGACAGGAAGCCGACGGCGTCGTCCTTCTGGCCCGGCAGGGTGGTTTCATCGGTGGTGAAGACGGAGGTGAACTTCATGCTGTCGCCGAGGCCCGTCGCCTTGAACTGCTTGACGAGGCGCACACCCATGCCGCCGGGCATGAAGGTGAACAGCGCGTCCGCGCCTTCCGTGGAGATCTTGGCAAGCTCGGAGGAGAAATCCTGATGGCCGAGCGGCGTGTAGATCTCGTCGGCCACTTCGCCCTTGAAGGTCTGCTTGTAGCCGGCGACGTTGTCGCGGCCTGCCTGATAGTTCGGCACCATCACGACGACCTTCTTGAAGCCTTCCTCGTTGGCGATCATGCCGCTCACTTCGGCGTTCTGGTTGTTCTGGTAGGAGGTGACGAAGAAATAGGGATTGCAGTTCTTGCCGGCGAAGGTCGACGGGCCCGCGTTCGGGCTGATCAGGAAGGTCTCGGACTGGATCACCGGCTTGAAGATCGCCTGCAGCATGTTGGAGAACACGGTGCCGACCACAAAATCGACCTCGTCACGCTCGACCAGCGACTTCGCCTTGAGCAGGGCGACGTCCGGCTTGAGTTCATCGTCTTCCACGATCAGGGAAACGGCCTGTCCGCCCAGCTTGCCGCCGTTCTGTTCCAGCGCGAGGTTGAAGCCGTCGACGATCTGCTGGCCGAGGGCTGCCGGCGGGCCGGACAGGGTGACGACCATCCCGATCTTGACGTCCTCGGCGAGTGCTGCCGAAGACAGCGCGGTGTTCATTGCCAAAGCCGCTGCCAGGCTTGCAAAGGTGATTTTCGTCGTTGCTTTCATAATCATTCGTCCTCTTATGCCCCCCTCCGGGGCTGGTTGAATTTCAGTTTCAAACGTTGTTCGGAACCGGTTTCTTGGTTTTTTGTCTTTTCCCGGTTCCGGGCCGACGCCCGTCCTTGACGGTCAGGCGTCTTCCTTCGTAGCGAAGCCGGCCATCTTTGCGTAGCCTTTGACGATCGCCTTTCGATCTTCATATCCAAGCACATCGTCGACGTTCTCGAAACGGCGCGGGCTCAGCTTCTCCACCTCGTCGATCACGCGCTCGGGTCCGCCGATACGGTTGGTGCGCACGACCTCGGCGGTTTTGGGCAGCCGGTCCTGCTCGTAGCGGTAGAGCGCTTCGCGCGGATGTTCGGCCGCCGCCATTTCGTCGGCAAGGCAGCGCGCATCCAGAATGGCCTGCGCCGCACCGTTGGAACCGACCGGATACATCGGATGGGCCGCATCGCCCAGAAGCGTGACCCGGCCATGGGTCCAGCGCGGCAGCGGATCGCGGTCGGCCATCGGATATTCGTAGATGGCGCTGCTGGAGCGCACCAGCGCCTCGATGTCGATGCCCGGCACGTGGAACCGTTTGGCGTAAGGCAGAACCTTGGAAAGCGGGGCCTGCTTCGACCAGCTTTCCGGCGGAGGCGGCGAAACGGAGGCATCGGCGACGCGCACGTTCACCACCCAGTTCATCAGCTGCCGGCCGTCCTTTGCAGGCGCGATCGGATAAAGCACCAGCTTCGCGCCCAGGCCACCGGCAATCGCCATGGTCTCGCCGTCTTCCCAGACCGGCCATTCGGCGGCACCGCGCCACATGACGACACCGGTCCAACTCGGCCCGCCCTCGTTCGGATAGAACCGGCGCCGGCCGACGCTGTGGATGCCGTCGGCACAGACCAGCACTTCCGCGCGCAAGGTCGTCGAACTGAGGCCGTCGGCCGTATCGGTGAAATGCGCCGTGACACCGGCCTCGTCCTGGACGAAGCCGGACAGGCGCTTGCCCGTCAGAACCGCGTCTTGCCCCATGCGCTCGACCGCGGCGTCGTAGAGCACTTTCTGCAGCCGGCCGCGGTGGATGGAAAACTGCGGATACTCATGGCCCGCATGCATGCCGCGCGGCTCGCACCAGACTTCCTGGCCGATGCGCGTCAGGTAGCGCAGTTCCCGGGTGCGCAATCCCACCTCGTCCAGCCGCGGCAAAAGCCCCAGCTCGGCGAGTTCGGCGATGGAATGGGGCAGCGTGTTGATACCGACCCCGACCTCGCGCACCTCCGAGGCCTGTTCCACGACCTGCGCCTTGATACCACGCTCGTGCAGCATCAGGGCCGCGGTCAGCCCGCCGATTCCGGCGCCTGCGATCAGGACCGTCATTGATCCGCGCCTTCTTCCGGCGGCAGGAAGTCGATGGCATGCGCGGCGGAGACGGCGACGATCTGCGCCGGATCGGCATCCGGTCCCATGTTGTGAAGCGCCCAGAACAGATCATAGAGCTGCGCGGTCGGGGTGACCCAGAACAGCGTCTTGATGGTGCTGTCGGACTTGTTGAAGATGCCGTGGGGAATGCCGCGCGGCAGCTTCACCAGATCGCCCGGCTCGCCGACCACCGGCTTGCCGTCGAGCAGGAAATCGAAGCGGCCTTCCAGAATGTAGAGAAATTCGTCCTGGTCCGGGTGAATATGCGGCGGCACGAAGGTTCCCGGCGGGAAGGTGGCGTGCCAGGAGAAGCATTCCTCGGTCATCTGCTTGGGCACGTAGGTCTGGCCCAGAATGTTCCAGCTGATTTCGTCGAGACCTTCGCGGGACTTGACGATCCCGGGAGCCATGGTGGTCATTTTTGTCCCCTTACTCACTGTACTGCTAGAAGCCTGAGCCGCCTGCGCCCGGACCGGCGCGCTGTTGCCGGCCTCTTCGCGGAACGGGCCGACAAAGGCGGCGGTGATCGGCGATGCCGGATCCTTCAGGCCTTCGATGATGGTGAAATGATTGTGGTCGCCTTCGACCTCGCAGCGCACCGGCACGTCCAGTCCCGCCCACGTGTCGGTGAGAAGACGGGTCTGGCGGATGAACTCAGGCCGTTCGCCGCCGCCGACCCAGCAGGTCAGCGGCGTGGCGGCCGCCGGCTGCGCCAGAACGGCGCTTTCGGCCCGGGCCTCGTCCAGATCCAGGTGGAGAGTTTCGTTCATCTCGGTGTTGAGCAGCGGGCGCAGGTCGTGCAGGCCGCTGATCGACAGGACATGGACGATGCGTTCGCGCACGGCGTCCGGCAGCGGGCTGTCGGTGCACAGCATGCGGGTCGCCAGATGTCCGCCGGCGGAGTGCCCGCTGAGGCGGATCGGTCCGTCGATGAGCTTGGCGGCCGTGGAAATGGCGCGGCCGACCTGGGCGGTGATCTCGTGAATGCGCGCTTCCGGCGTCAGGGTATAACTGGGCAGGCAGACCGCCCAACCTTCGGCCCGGGCGCCTTCGGCGAAATCCGTCCAGTGACCCTTTTCCAGCCGCATCCAGAATCCGCCATGGATGAAGACGGCCAGTCCCTTGGGCGTGTCTTCCGGCCAGACGATGTCGAATTTTTCCCGCGGGTGGCTGCCGTAGGAGATGTCCAGGTCGAGCCGGTGTCCGCCCGCCTGCAGCTTCGCCCTGTAGGCCGCGGCGCGCTCGGCCCAGAAGCCGGGAAGCTCGGCGGAATTCTCGACGTGTTTCATATTCGCGAAGGCGTCGTCCCAGTCGCGCAAAGGTGGCAATTTCATTTGGGCCGTCCTGTTGGATACTCGGTACTGTTGGAGGCTGTTGTCGGTCACTTGACCTTTTGAAGGGCGCAGGAGCCGTCCGAGGGCTCTGCGCAGGGTTCGAAAGGGTCTAGTCCTGCTCACGTCGCCTCGGGCGGAGGCAGAAAGTTTACTTCGCGCAAGGCCGACAGGCGGACCAGTTCTTCCGGATCGGTCACCCCGTCCAGCTCGGTGAACAGTTCGTAGAGCTCGCGTGCCGGCGACACGCCGAAGACGCAGGTTGCCGTCTTGCCGGAGCGGTTGAAGATGCCGTGGGGGATGCCGCGCGGCATCTTCACGGTGTCGCCGGGACCGGCCTTGGCGTGCTCGTCGGGAAATTCCACGTCCAGCTCGCCGTCGATCATGTAGATCCACTCGTCCTGGGTGGGGTGAATGTGCGGTGGCACGAAGGTGCCGTCGGGAATGGTGGCGTGCCAGACAAAGGCATCCTCCGTCAGCAGCTTGGGCACATAGGTGTGTCCCACCACGTTCCAGGCCAGGCCGTTCATGCCGCCTGCGGCCTTCAACACGCCTTTTTCCATTGTCGGGCTCCTGTCATTACAATCTCCTGCTACACTGCAACGCTTTCCCGTAAGCCGTTATCCAAAAAACGAACGCCTCGTTCCGGCATAAATTTTAACCTTGAAGCACATCGGAACTCGTGCGCTAAATTGATCGGGGAAAACCCGTACTTGCAGCGTTGGGGAACGAATGGCCGCACAAGAGGCTTTGGCGACGAGGGAATTTTTCGCGCAGCACCCGGTGGTGCGCACGCGCGACATGGACGAAGCGCGGCACATCGTGGCCCGCAAGCTGTGCGACCACAAGCTTGAGGTCAACGGCCGCCGCTCCGGGCTTTTCGTCCGCCACAACGCGGTGACCGGCAAGAACGTCTCCGTCAATTACCTGCGCTACGGCGCCGACGTAACGGTGGACCCGGGACAGCTCGGCTCGTTCTACCTGTTTCAGGTGCCGCTTTCCGGCTGTGCATATATCAGGCACCGTGGCGAGGAAATGACCGCCACCACCGAAATGGGCGCCATCCTGAACCCGGACCGGGGTGCGGTGCTGCACTGGGCGCGCGACTGCAGCAAGCTGCTGCTCCAGGTCGACAAGACCCAGCTGGAAGAGGTCGCCCGGTCGATCACCGGCGCGCCCCTGCCCGGCCCGATCCGCTTCCAGACGCAGGTCGACCTGACCGACGGACCGGGACGGCAGCTGAAACGCCTCGTCATGGCCTGCGCCCAGGCGACCGAGAACGGCGACCTGTTCGCCGGTCCGCTTGCGGCGAAGGACCTGAAGGCGGAAGAAGACCTGGCCCATGCGCTGCTGACCCTTCAGCCCAGCAACATCTCGCACATCATCGAGCGTTCCGACCGGCGCGCCAATCCGCGGGAAATCCGGATCGCGCTGGAATACATCCACGCCAACCTGGGCGAACCGATCACGCTCGCCGACATCGCCCACGCCGCGCGCATGAATGTGCGGACGCTACAGAAAGGCTTCCAGCGCATCTACGGCCAGAGCCCGATGCAGGCCCTGCGCAACGCGCGCCTCGACACGGCCCATTACATGCTGTCCGCCCGGCGCAATCCGCCCAGCGTCAGCGAGGCCGCCCATACCTGCGGCTTCTCCCACCTCAGCCGGTTTTCCTACTACTACAAGGAACGCTTCGGACATCTGCCCAGCGACCAGCGCTGAAGCGCGGCAGATAGGGGTTTGCGCTGGCCGATGAGGGCACGGGCAAGCTGATGATCCTTACCCCTACCCGTCTCCGGTCGCATCCAGCGGCGGATTGTCCGGATCGAACCGGCGGACTTCGCCCTTGCGCAGCCGGCGCCACAGGATCGGACCGATGATCAGAAGCACCGCGACCATCATCGCGAATTTCCAGGTGCCGGCCAGTCCGTCCACAAGGCCAAGCACGACTGTGCCCAGTCCGAGGATGAACAACAGGAGCACCACCAGCCAGACCACCAGCAGGGCGGTGTTTCCCGACACGAATTCGGCCTCAGGTGACGCGGCCGCCACGCGCCTCATGAGGTCGCGCAGGAACGGGACATAGCTTTCCGACCGGTCCTCGAAATTGCCGAGGCTGACGTAACTGTGCGAGCGGATCTTGATCCTGCCATGGGCGCCGGCCGAAAGCGTGCACTGATACTGCTCGCCGCCCGTATTGGCGTAGGCAATCAGCTGCACCTTGCGGATATCGGCATAGGGAACGCGAGCCTGCTTCGCCTTCCCGTCGATGACGAGGGCATCGGTGCCGAGCCTGAACGTCCGTTCCCGGTCCACCAGGCTGTTGCGCACGGTGTGGGTCAAATCGGTCATGGCATGAATTGAGCCGCGTTTTGCCGATCAAGGCAAGTGCCGCGTCATCCGCCGGTCTTCTCCGCAGTTGAACCGGATGCGCCAGGCCTGCGTCCGCAGACCTACTCGCGTCCCAGATTGTCGGCCGAAATCTGCCCGAGCCAGGTTTCGCTCAGGACATCATTGCCATGTTTGAGATAGGCCCGGGCTTCCACGGGATCCGGTCCGTCGATTTTCGCATCGAAAATCAGGCGCCAGCGGTCCGTGCCGACGACCGGCAGCACGAAGGGATTGATCGGCGTTCCCTTCGACAGCTCCACGACGGGTTCGACCGCGTCCTCTCTCGTCAGGCCGTCCAGGGATTTGCCCGTGAATTCGATCACGACCTTCAACTGATCCTTCGGACGGGGTTGCCCTGGAACCCCGCCCGGGCCGATGCGCGTTGCAAACACATGGGCGCCCGCCTGCGGCAGCGGATGCATGTCCCGCCATATCATGCGGTAGGAAAACCGCCTCTCGTCCCCGGCTTGCGGCAGGTCGTCGGGCAAAAAGTAAGCGGCGATATTGTCGTAGATCTCGTCGTCGGTGGGGATCTCCACCAATTGAACGCTGCCTTTTCCAAACGGTTCGATCGGCTCGATCCAGACAGAGGGCCGCTTGTTGTAAAACACGCCATCGTCCTCATAATTTTCAAAATCCCGATCGCGCTGTGCGAGGCCGAACCCTCTCACATCATCTGCCCGGAAAGACGACGTGCGCACGACGGACGGGTTGTTGAGGGGGCGCCATATGATCTCGCCGCTCTGGCCTATGATTGCCAGACCGTCGGTATCGTGGACTTCCGGCCGCCAGTCCCGTCCTTTCAGCCGATTGGATTCCGAGTACCAGTACATGCTTGTGAGGGGTGCAATTCCGAGCCGTTCCACCGGCTTGCGGAAAAACAGGCGGCTGTCCACGTCGATGACCTGGCCGTTGCCTTCCTCATTCTTCATATGCATCCGATAGGCGCCGGCAACGGACGGACTGTCGAGAAGCGCATAGACGATCAGACTGCCGTCCCTGGCATCGGACGGCTCGAACCAGAACTCCGTGAAACTCGGAAATTCCTCGGGTGTCGAAAGACCCGTGTTCAGGGCAAGCCCGCGTACCGATTGCCCGTACTGGCCGGACTGGCCGTCCGTCCTGAAATAGGACGCGCCGAGAAAGGACACCCAGTCCGTCTTCAGGTCCTCCCGCATGATGCGAAAGCCGGCAAAGCCGATATCGTCAGGCAGGGCCTTGGCGGGGCTGTCTGAGGGAATGTCGAAATAGTCGGGCGAATAGAGGATTTCTCTCGCTAGTCCATCCGCCACCTCATTCAGCTTGACCGGCTGTTTGAAATAGCGACCCAGGTGAAAAAACTGCAAGGGAAGCCCGGGCGCGACTTCCAGGGTCGCGGACGGTCGAAACCTGATTTTCCAATGGGCATCGTAATCGATGGCTTCCAGAGTTTTCTCCGCGCGCACGGTCCTGTCCTGGAACGGCCTGGCGGCACTGACCCGGGCCTTCTCGATCACGGTGTCAAAGCTGAATTTTTCGGGCTTTCCGAGGAGGGGTCCCGGTTCCGCGGCCTGCACGGAAGCAGGCGCCACAAGTGCCGCGAACAGCAAGGCTACGTAAACAAATCTGCTCATGACGTTTCTAGACATTCCTCCACGGCCGCGCCCTGCGGGCAAACAGACCAAGGGCGCAAACACAAAGTGCGACCCACACGGGTCAATCCGGCGGCACATGATCCCATGAATACGGCGCGTGTTTGGCAGGGCGATCGAAACTTTCGACCGCCGTATCGTAGTTTCGGCGGCGTACGTGCTCGCGGGCCAGTCAGGTAAATTCCATTCTCTCCGCTAGGACGAATGACCACGTGACCCGATTTAATCGAGCAGAGACGCACAGGCCTAATTGGAGGCTGCCTGCTGGCTATATTGCTTTTAAAGGAAAAACTCTCCCGCAGGGGAGGAAGGAGATGGTGGAGCCAAGGGGAATCGAACCCCTGACCTCTACAATGCCATTGTAGCGCTCTCCCAACTGAGCTATGGCCCCGTTTCTCCATGAGCCGGCTTGGGTTTCCGGCGTCGATGCGGGCGGAACATAGTCGCGCCGCCCGCATTGATCAAGCGGAAATTCAAAGGATTTCGATTTCGCCTTGTGGAAAAGGCCGCGAGCGAGAAAAACCCTTGAAAATCCGTATCTTAAGCTTCGCGGTCGTCTTCGCGCTCGACGCGGATGCCGGGAACAGCGTCGTCCTCCTCATCCTCGTCCTCGATGAAGACGTCGTCGTCGGAGCTGTCGTCATCGCCCAGATCGACGTCTTCTTCGTCGTCGAGATCCGGCACATCGTCATCGCCGCCCTCGGCTTCGGCATCCGCCTCTTCCAGGGTTACGATTTCCGGCGCGTCCTCTTCCTCGTCATCCTCTTCCTCCTCCGCAACGGCCGCCGCCTTGGCCGCCTTGGCGACGCGGGAGGTCATGACGATCTCGAAGATCGTGCCGCATTTCGGACAGGTGATCGGGTCCCGGTTCAGGTCGTAGTATTTCGCGCCGCAGCTTGGGCACAGCCGCTTTGTGCCAAGTTCAGGTTTTGCCACTGTGCTAACCCTTCGTATTCTTGAATTGGTGGCGCCCCATAGCTCTGTTGGGCCCCCGTGTCAAAGGCAAATCAATCCATTCGCCAGCCTCACCCATTGTTCTGCACGAGATGAGTTAAATTTCAAGGATCCCGATTCAGAGATCAGGCGGATGACGAACGCCGATCCACATGATAGGGAGATGCTCCCTAAAAAACAGCGTTTATCCGGAACCCGCAATGTCCCACGGTTCAACACCGCATCCCCTCACCGCAGGCCAGGCCGGGCCTCTTGCCGGCACGATTCGTGTTCCCGGCGACAAATCGATTTCCCATCGCGCCCTGATGTTCGGCGCGCTCGCCGTGGGCCGTACGACGGTGACGGGCCTGCTTGAGTCGGAAGACGTACTGGCGACCGCAAACGCCATGCGCGCCGTCGGCGCGACGATCGAGAAGCAGGCGGACGGCAGCTACACGGTGGACGGCATCGGCCTGGGCAGCCTGCTGGAGCCGGAAAGCGTGATCGATTTCGGCAATGCGGGCACGGGCGTGCGCCTGACCATGGGCATTCTCGGCACCCACGACATCGCCGCCACCTTCGTCGGCGACGCATCGCTGTCCAAACGGCCGATGGGCCGGGTGCTCGATCCCTTACGCGACATGGGCACCAACGTGATCGCGCGGACCGGCGACCGCCTGCCCGCCTCCATCCGGGGGGCGCGCCAGCCGCTGCCGATCACCTACCGGGTGCCGGTGCCGTCGGCCCAGGTGAAATCCGCGGTGCTTCTGGCCGGCCTCAACGCGCCGGGCGAGACCACGGTGATCGAGCCGATCGCGACCCGCGACCATACGGAAAAGATGCTGGCCGGTTTCGGCGCGGAGATTTCCGTGACCCTGAACGAGGCCGGCGAGCGGGTAATCAAGCTGAAAGGCCAGCCGGAGCTGAAGCCGCAGGATCTCGAAGTGCCGGGCGATCCCTCATCCGCCGCCTTTCCGATCGTCGCTGCCCTGATCGTCCCGGGCTCCGACGTGACGGTCGAAAACATCCTGCTCAACGAGCATCGCACCGGGCTGATCACCACGCTGATCGAAATGGGCGCGGATATTACGATCCTCAACGAGCGCAATTCGGGCGGGGAACAGGTCGGCGACATCCATGTGCGCCACTCCAAGCTCAAGGGCGTGACCGTGCCGCCGAACCGCGCGCCGTCGATGATCGACGAATATCCGGTGCTGGCCGTGGCCGCCGCTTTTGCCGCAGGCGACACGCATATGCCCGGCGTCGAAGAACTGCGCGTCAAGGAATCCGACCGTCTGGCCGCCGTGGCCCGTGGGCTGGAGGCCAACGGCATTCCCTGTATCGAGGCCGAAGACGCGCTGACCGTCACGGGCGGCGCCAAATCCATCGGCGGCGGCACGGTGGTCACCCATCTCGACCACCGTATCGCCATGTCGTTCCTGGTGCTCGGGCTGGCCAGCGACAAGCCGGTGACCGTGGACGACGGCGCGGTGATCGCCACCAGCTTCCCCACCTTCACCAGCCTGTTTGCCGATCTGGGCGCGACCATTTCCGGGTCGGAAAGCGAGGCGGCATGATTATCGCGATCGACGGACCGGCCGCATCGGGCAAGGGTACGCTCGCGCGCCGGCTTGCCAACCACTTCGGCCTGCGCCACCTGGACACCGGCCTGACCTACCGGGCGGTGGCAGCCGCCCTGCTTGCCAAGGGCTTGCCGCTTGGCGACGAGAAGATCGCGGTGGAGATGGCCCGCCATCTGGATCTCGCCAACATGGACAAGTCCGTGCTGTCGGCCCACGAGATCGGCGAGGCCGCGTCCCGCGTGGCAACGCTCGGGGCGCTGCGTGAGGAACTGGTGAAGTTGCAGCAGCGCTTTGCCGAAGCCCCTCCGGGTGCCGTTCTCGACGGCCGGGACATCGGCACGGTGGTCTGCCCGAATGCCACGGTGAAGATGTTCGTCACCGCCTCTCCCGAGGCGCGCGCGCGGCGGCGGACCGACGAGCTTCTGTCGAAGGGCGAGGTTGCCGACTACAAATCCATCCTGGCCGATCTGAAGCGGCGCGACGAACGCGACAGCCAGCGCACGGTGGCGCCGATGAAGCAGGCGGACGATGCGCACTTGCTAGATACGACAGAAATGGATATAGAGACCGCGTTCCAGGCGGCTGTGGATATCGTTACGCAGGCCTGCGACGCGTAAGCGCCCTTCATAGTCTCGGGTGTTGCGGGGTTCACCGTCAGGTGCGCCCCCTTTCGTGTTCGGTCGGTATCGCCGGGTTTTCCGGTCTTCATTACCCCGGGAACACCATTCGGCAAGGCATTACCCATGCCTTGAGACGAGACCGGATTTTCCGTCTCTCGCCCCGCCGGCCCATCCCGCGCAACAGCTTAAAGGGATGGCAGGACGTGAAATCGCGTCCCGGGGGTCTGAGGATCCGGAGTGCAACACAAACCCGCCGGCGGCCTGCCAGGAATGGCATCAGGAGTTTCAATGTCTGAACTTAATCCCTCCACCGAGGATTTTGCGGCTCTTCTCGAAGAGTCCTTCACCCATAACGACATGTACGAAGGTGCGGTCGTCAAGGGTATCGTTGTCGCAATCGAAAAAGACCTCGCCGTCATCGACGTCGGCCTGAAGGTCGAAGGCCGCGTGCCGCTGAAGGAATTCGGCGCCAAGGGCCGCGACGGCGAAATGAAAGTCGGCGACGAAGTCGAGGTTTATCTTGAGCGCGTCGAAAATGCGCTCGGCGAAGCCGTTCTGTCGCGCGAAAAAGCGCGCCGCGAAGAAAGCTGGGTTCGCCTGGAAGTCGCCTTCGAAGCGAACGAAAAGGTTACCGGCCAGATCTTCAACCAGGTCAAGGGCGGCTTCACCGTCGATCTGGATGGCGCCGTGGCCTTCCTGCCGCGTTCCCAGGTCGATATCCGTCCGGTGCGCGACGTGACCCCGCTGATGCACACCCCGCAGCCGTTCCAGATCCTGAAGATGGACAAGCGCCGCGGCAACATCGTGGTCTCCCGCCGTGTCGTTCTGGAAGAAACCCGCGCCGAACAGCGTTCGGAACTGGTCCAGAGCCTGGAAGAAGGCCAGACCGTGGAAGGCGTGGTCAAGAACATCACCGATTATGGTGCGTTCGTGGACCTCGGCGGAATCGACGGCCTGCTGCACGTCACCGACATCGCGTGGCGCCGCATCAACCATCCGTCGGAAGTTCTGTCCATCGGCCAGACCGTCAAGGTGCAGATCATCCGTGTCAACCAGGACACGCATCGCATCAGCCTTGGCATGAAGCAGCTTGAAACCGATCCGTGGGACGGCATCGAAGCCAAGTACCCGCTCGGCGCCAAGTTCACCGGCCGCGTGACCAACATCACCGACTACGGCGCATTCGTCGAACTGGAGCCGGGCATCGAAGGCCTGATCCACGTGTCGGAAATGTCCTGGACCAAGAAGAACGTCCATCCGGGCAAGATCGTTTCCACCTCTCAGGAAGTGGAAGTGATGATCCTGGAAGTCGACCCGGTCAAGCGCCGGATCTCGCTCGGCCTCAAGCAGTGCCTGCAGAATCCGTGGGAAGCTTTCGCAGAGCAGTTCCCGGTCAACACCGAGGTCGAAGGCGAAGTCAAGAACAAGACCGAGTTCGGTCTGTTCATCGGCCTCGAAGGCGATGTCGACGGCATGGTGCACCTGTCCGACCTGGACTGGAACCGTCCGGGCGAGCAGGTCATCGAAGAGTACAAGAAGGGCGACATGGTCAAGGCCGTGGTGCTCGATGTGGACGTCGAGAAAGAGCGTATCTCTCTCGGCATCAAGCAGGTTGGCGGCGATCCGATGGACTCAGCTGCTGCCGGCGAGATCCGCAAGAATGCGGTCGTCACCTGTGAAGTCATCGAGATCAAGGACGGCGGTCTGGAAGTCAAGATCGCAGACAGCGACCTGACGGCCTTCATCCGCCGCGCGGACCTGTCCCGTGACCGCGCCGAACAGCGTCCGGAACGGTTCGCCGTCGGCGACAAGTTCGACGCTCGCATCACCCAGTTCGACAAGAAGACCCGCCGCGTTTCCGCGTCCATCAAGGCGCTGGAAATCGCAGAAGAGAAGGAAGCTGTCGCTCAGTACGGCTCCTCCGCTAGCGGCGCGTCCCTCGGCGACATCCTGGGTGCCGCCCTCAAGAAGGCCGGCGACGACGGCGACGAGGAATAAGACCGGCCCAGCCGATCTTTACACCGACATGGAAAAGCCCGGCGGCAACGCCGGGCTTTTTTTACGTTCTGACGAAGTCTGATCTGGCTTCGTCACCACCCCTTGTTCCCCTCTCCCCCCTTGAGGGGGAGATGTCACCCAAGGTGACAGAGGGGGGTAACGACAGCCGCGGCATACTCAGGCGCGGAATAATGCCGAGAAGCCGAACACCCCCCTCTGTCCTCTGACGCGGACATCTCCCCCTCAAGGGGGGAGACGGGTGCAAGCGGCATGGCTAATGCTCACCCTGCCTCTCGGGGGAGGGGCGAAGGGTGCAAGCCGCACGGCAATTTGGCGCATCGGCGGGCGGGTGGCCTTTACGCCGCCGCTCCGCCGCGATAGGAAAGGCGCCGAGATGTATACATGGTGGCTGTACCCGTCAGCCGCGGCAATGGAGGAAATACATGACCAAGCCTGTCACCGGAGCCCCGTACCGTGCCGATCACGTCGGCAGCCTGCTGCGCTCCGACGCCGTCAAGGCGGCCCGCAAGGGATTCTTCGAAGACAAGACCGTGACGGCCGAGGAACTGAAGGCTGCCGAGGATGCGGCCATCGTCGACGTCATCAAGATGCAGGAAGAAGTCGGCCTCAAGGCGGTCACTGACGGCGAGATCCGCCGCTCCTTCTGGCACTATGACTTCATGGGCGGCCTGACCGGTCTCGACCTGGAAGAGCGCGACGAAGGCGTCCAGTTCGCCGGCGTCAAGCTGCGCCCGATCTTCCCGACGATCACCTCCAAGCTCGACTTCCCGGACGACCATCCGATGATCGAGCACTACAAGTTCGTTGCCGAAAACACCAAGGTCCAGCCGAAGATCTCGATCCCCGGTCCGTCCTGCTGCCATTTCCGTACCGATCCGAAGGACATCGCACCGGCGGAATACAAGGACCTCGACGTCCTGTTCGCCGACCTGGCCGCGACCTACGCCAAGGCGGTCAAGGCGTTTTACGCCGCCGGCTGCCGCTACCTGCAGATGGACGACATCTTCTTCGCCTACCTGTGCGATCCCAAGCACCGCGCCGCCAAGCAGGAACTCGGCCAGGATCCGGACATGCTGATCGAAAAGTATGCCTGGACCATGAACGAGGCGATCAAGGACCGCCCGGCGGACATGAAGATCGGCATGCACCTGTGCCGCGGCAACTTCGTCTCCACCCACGCGGCCGAAGGCGCCTATGATCTCGCCGCCGATGCGATCTTCAACAAGACCGGCATCGACATCTACTTCATGGAATACGACACGGACCGCGCCGGGTCTCTGGAGCCGCTGCGCCTGCTGCCGAAGGGCGACAAGCGCGTGCTGCCGGGCTTCATCACCACCAAGACGCCGGAACTGGAAAGCCTCGACGACCTGAAGAAGAAGTTCGAGGAAGCCTCCAAGTACTGCGACATCAACCAGCTTGGCATCGCGCCGCAGTGCGGCTTCTCCTCCACGGAAGAAGGCAACAAGGTCACCATGGACGACCAGCGCCGCAAGCTGGAGCTCGTGGTCCAGACCGCCGAAGCCATCTGGGGCGGCGTCGACAAGTAAGCTGGTCCGTTTCACGGCCATCGACAAGGGCGGTCTAACGGGCCGCCCTTTTTCGTTTTCCCGTTCCGCTTCGATCCGCTTAGATTGCCGCCACCACAGGACAGTCCGGACAGCCATGACACCTGCCACACTCAGCATTTGCGATATCGACGCCGTGGTCCGCCGGGAAGCCGCCGAAGCGGCGAAGAAACCGGAAGACGCCTGGTACTGGGGCCCGGTCGGCAGCCAGCAGGCCCATGCGGTTCACTGCGCGATCGGGATCATCCGGCAGCATATGGATGAAAACGGCATGATCGCGCTGGAACCGTGCCTGGAGGCACTGAGACAACAGCGCCAGGCCTTCATGGACGGCAGCTACGACACCGACGGATACGCGGCCGCGACCATCCGGGAGATCCTTCAGCCGTTCGAGGCCTGCGCTGACGGCGCCGGCGGCTCCGGAAAATCGCGGCTGCGCAACCTCTTGCGCAGACGACGCGCCCGGCGCGTCCTGGCCTCCCCGCCCTGGGCAGATTAGTACCTGAGGCGATGCCGCGCGCCGGAGACATGTGGACCGCCCCGGCCACCTTTGACATTTCGCCCACAGGCGCTACGCTTGCAGGGCGCCAAGAGAACCTGCGCTACACGCGTGGCCTCGCACACTCACCGTCCCCAAAAATCCCAGACAGAATTGAGAGACACGCGATGACCGAAGTCAAAGCGGGCGATACCGTATCCATTCACTACAAGGGCACGCTGGCAGACGGTTCCGTTTTCGACAGTTCCGAAGGCCGGGATCCGCTGCAGTTCACCGTCGGCACCGGCCAGATCATTCCCGGCCTCGACAGCGCCATTCCGGGCATGAAGGTCGGCGACGAGAAAACCGTTCTCGTTCCCGCCGACAAGGCCTACGGACCGGTCCAGCCCCAGGCCCGCCAGCCGGTGCCGCGCGACCAGTTCCCGCCGGACATTCCCCTGGAGGTCGGCCGGCAGCTGCAGGTTCAGACCCAGGACGGCCAGACCCTGCAGGTGGTCATCGCCGAGATCGGCGACGAAGACGTCATTCTGGATGCAAACCACCCGCTTGCCGGCAAGGACCTGACCTTCGCGATCTCGCTGGTCGCCATCGGCTAGAACTATCGAAAGCGCGCGCCGGCCATTGGGAGTTCGCGACCGTTGGCCGGTGCGACTGCACCTTTATTTCAACTTGATCACGGAAACGTGAAGACTTCCGCCGGAGCGCTGCCAAGGGTGGAACGAAAGATCGCATAATGCCGCTCTAGGCATTTGCCCGCACAAGTGCGAGAATGCGAACAAGCAATACCAATGCGGGAACTTTCGCTAAAACATTCGCAAATAATTGCATTTCCGGCTGCCTTGATCCTATCTAAGGAGCCAGACCCACATTCAATCCGGATAGGGACGATCAATCAGACATGAGCCTTGATGCAGACGCCTTGGTGGACCGCAGACGGATGCGACGCAAATTGACCTTCTGGCGTGGTGCTGTCTTCCTCCTGATCGCACTCGTCGTCATCGCCGGCATCGCCTACGCGGCCGGATTTGCGGGTATCAGCAAGCGCTCCGCCCATATTGCGCGCTTGTCCATCGATGGGGTGATCCTGGAAAACCGGGACCAGTTGAAGCTGATCGAGAAGATCTCCAAGTCGGCGGCGGTCAAGGGCGTAATCCTTTCGATCAATTCCCCAGGCGGCTCCACCACCGGCGGCGAAGCCCTTTACGGCGCCTTGCGCAAACTGTCGGAAAAGAAGCCGTTGGTCGCGGAAATCCGCACTGTTGGCGCCTCCGCCGGTTACATGATCGCCCTGTCGGCGGACCACGTCGTCGCCCGCTACAACTCGATTACCGGATCGATCGGCGTCCTGTTCCAGTTCGGCAACATCGCCAAGCTGATGGAAACTGTCGGCGTCCAGATGGAAGCGGTCAAAAGCGCACCGCTGAAGGCCGAACCGGATTTCTATTCTCCGACGTCTCCGGAAGCCCGCGCCATGCTGAAAACGCTGGTGATGGACTCCTACGACTGGTTCGTGAAGCTCGTGGCAGAACGTCGCGGCTTGAGCGAGGAAGAGGCCCGCAGCCGGGCCGACGGTCAAATCTACAGCGGGCACAATGCTCTGAATCTCAAGCTGATCGACGCCATCGGCGGCGAAGATGCGGCGATCTCCTGGCTCGAGACCGAGCGGTCCGTGGAAAAGGACCTTCCGGTGATCAACTGGAGCGTGGATGAGGACAAGGACGGATTGTCGCTGGCCAACAGTATGAGCCAGGGCCTGGGCGAAGGCTTCGCAAAAGGTCTGACCGGCAGTCTTGGAGCCGCTAAAGGGCTGATTCCGCGAGGGCTTACGCTTGACGGTCTTGTATCGGTTTGGCAGGCTCCTGAGGCGGCAGACGAAAATCCATAATTCGAGGGGGCGCGGCCAATGATAAAATCAGAACTGGTTCAACATATCGCGGAACAAAATCCACATCTCTACCAGCGCGATGTCGAGAATATCGTCAATGCCATTCTGGACGAGATTACCGAGGCCCTGATGCGTGGAGACCGGGTGGAGCTGCGCGGCTTCGGCGCCTTCTCCGTCAAGAACCGGCCGGCCCGGGTCGGCCGAAACCCCAGGACCGGACAGAAGGTGGAAGTCGACGAAAAATTCGTCCCCTTCTTCAAGACCGGCAAGGAAATGCGTGTACGCCTGAACGACGGTGTGGACCACGGCGACGACTAAGGGCTAAACAGGAGTGTATCCGCATCGTCGGTTTTCCGGCTGCGGTTACACCGTCCCTGCATGAAAACGGCTTCAGGAGGCCCCTGTGACCCGGTTTATCAAGAACATCATTCTTCTGGCCATTGCCGTGGTGCTTGTTCCCCTGTCTGTCGCCAACCGGCACACGGTTTCCCTGTCACTCAATCCGTTCGATCCGCAGGATCCCCGTCTCACCATTCCGGACATTCCCCTTTTCTGGGTGATTTTCGCCAGCCTGGGCGTGGGCATCCTTGTCGGCGGCCTCGGCGCCTGGGCCAAGCAGGGACGCTGGCGCAAGGAAGCGCGTGTCAAACGCCGCGAAGCCGACAAGTGGCACCGGGAAGCCGATCAGCTGCGCGAGCAGACCGAAGCCATGACGCCCGCTGCGGCGTCCTCGGCACCGAAGCTTTCCGGCCCCGACAGCAGGCACGCCGCCTGACCGCGCCCGTTTCATGCGTATCCTTTCCAGCGACGAGATCGACAGCGCTCTTGCCTTTCCGGAGCTGATCGAAACCCTGTTGCGCGCCTACCGGTCCCGGATTGTCGTTCCGCAACCTGCGGATTTCGCTATCGAACGCCCCCATGAGACCGCCGGAATTCTCAAGGCCATCCCGGCCTGGTCCAATTTCGCGGCACAGGGCCACACCGACCGGGGCTACATCGGCTGCGGGATCACGCTTGATCTTCCCCAGTCGGACGATGCGCCCGATCTCGGGTCCTCACAGTCCGGTTCCGCCCTCTATCTGCTCCTGTCCGGCACAACCGGTCATCCGATCGCCCTTCTCGACGGCGTGCGCCTTGCCGTCTGGCGGCGCTGTGCCCTGCATGCCCTGGCCACGCGCTATCTGGCGCGGGAGGATACCAGCCGTCTTCTGGTCATCGGTGCCGACCCGATGCTGCCGAGCCTGATCGCTGCCTATGCGGCGGTTCGCAATATCCGTTCCGTTCTGCTGACGTCCGGTGCGGAAACCTTCCTCGACAGGCTTAAGGCCCATGCCAATCTGAAACGCATCACCTTCGGGGCGACGGACGACCTGGCCGGTGCGGTTGCCGGAGCCGACATGATCTGCTGCGTGTCCCGCTCGCCTATCGACTTGCCTGGAGCATCGCTTTCGCCCGGCGTGCACATCGATGTTCTCGAACCCGATATCCGCCTCGACGGAGACACACTGTCCCAGGTGCGGATCTTTGTCGGAGACCGGAACGAGACCGGGATACTCGCCGGCACGGAAATCGCAGCGGACCTGCGCGAACTGGCAAAGGGGGAGAAAGCCGGGCGGCGGTTTTACGGCCAGATGACCCATTTCCACCCGGGGGGATCTTCCGGGCTGGCGGATCTCGCGGTTGCCGGACACGTTTTCTTGAGAAGCTGATCCCTTCCAGAAACGGTTTATCTTCCCCATATGACGCCACGAACGAGAAGGAAAAACGTCACCGTATCTGAATGAAAGGAACAGACAGTGCTCAGGACACTGGTCTACGCGGCAGGGCTGCCGATGCTGACCCTTACCGTTATCGGACTCACGGCATCCCTGGTTTCGATGTAAGCCCGGATCCCGTTTTTGAAAAAGCCGGCCGCGAGGCCGGCATTTTCATTTCTGAGCCGCGATTGCCCCTCACAACGTTCACGACTTCGGGCTGCTGTAGCCCGGCAGCGTCCAGCCGAATTGAATGGCTCCGCCACGCAGGACGAATGCCAATGCGGCTGCAGTCGCGGCCGCTGCCCATCCACCCAACCCCAGTGTCACCAGAAGCACATAGGCGCCGGCGCCGGCAAAGGCGGCAGATACGTAGATTTCGGACTTGATGATGGCGGAGGGCTCGCCGGCGATGACATCGCGCAGAATGCCGCCAAAGGTCGCTGTTGCCACGCCCATTGAGACTGCCACCAGGGCCGAGTCGCCGACGCTGAGCGCCTTGGCGGCGCCCAGGACCGAATAGGCCGAGATACCGACGGCATCCGCCCACCTGAGCGGCTTGCCGAAACCTTCCGCGATGTGAGCGAAGAACCACATGGCGACACTGACCGCTACGCAGACCATAAGATAGGCGTTCGAATGAACCCAGAAGACGGGCACGCCCAGCAACAGGTCGCGCAGCGTTCCCCCGCCTATTCCGGTGAGGGTGGCGAAAAACAGAAAGGCGATGAAATCCATCTGCTTGCGCGACGCGACGATGGCACCGGAGATCGCAAAGACGCCAACGCCAAGATAATCCAGCACCTGCAACAACATGCCCGCCCCCAAAGAAAAACCGCCTCCCCGGCAGCCGGGGAAGCGGCATTATAGAAATCAATCGGACTTTCGAAAGTCTCAGGCGGTCTTGTCGACCGTCTGCCCGGCCTCGTCGTCGCCATCCTTGGCCGCCGCGGGGGCTTCCTTGGGGCCGCCCTTGGACACCCCGACCATGGCGGGCCGGAGGACGCGGTCGCCGATCTGGTAACCGGCCTGAACGACCTGGACGACCGTGTTGTTCGGCACTTCGGTGTTCGGCACCTCGAACATGGCCTGGTGGAAATTCGGATCGAACTTCTGTCCGGCCGGCTCAAGCTTCTTGACGCCGTTCTTCTCGAGCTGGTTCAGAAGCTCGCGTTCGGTCATTTCCACGCCTTCGAGAAGTGCTACCAGCCCGGCGTCCGCATTCTGGCGCAGCTCGTCCGGCACGGCATCGAGCGCCCGGCGCAGGTTGTCGGACACCGTCAGCATGTCGCGCGCAAAGCCTGCAACGGAATATTGCCGGGTGTCCTTCAGTTCCTTTTCCGTGCGGCGGCGCAGGTTTTCCATTTCCGCCATCACGCGCAGGGCCCGATCCTTGAGATCGGCGTTTTCCGCCTTCAGCGCTTCGATCGGATCAACGGCTTCACTGCCGGCAGACGCGTCATCGGCCGCGGTTTCCGCAGCCTGAGCGGCGACCTCGGCTTCTTGATCTTCGGGGGTGTTGTTCTCGTTGCTCATAGTTCGTCCGTAAGATTGCGTTCGATCGGTTCAGGTCATGAACTCATAAATGGTTCGGGCGGATATGCCATAAGCATACCCGCCTGAAAATCGCCGATCACGTCACCCACCGGTGCGGGGCGACCGGTCCAAAGGCCTCAGCGGCCCGTTTTGGAATCAGAGCGCGCTCTTGATCCAGTCGGCGATCTTGCCCTTCGGTGCGGCGCCGACCTGGCTTGCAGCCGGCTCACCGTCCTTGAACAGGATCAGCATCGGGATGGAGCGGACGCCATATTTCATGGCCATGTCCTGGTTCTCGTCGATGTTGAGCTTGGTGATCTTCACCTGGCCCGACATTTCCTCGGAGATTTCCTCAAGGGCCGGAGCGATCATTTTACAAGGGCCGCACCATTCCGCCCAGAAATCGACGACGACCGGTTCGGAAGACTTCAGAACGTCTGCTTCGAACGTAGCGTCAGTGGTTTTGTTGGTAGCCATGTCTTACCTCTTTCGATAGGTCATGCGGCCGCTGAAAAGCGTGCATGCGCGTTGGGCCGAACGTAGGTAGCCATGGGCGATCCGTCAAGCGGGTGAACCGTCGCTGCGCAGGCGCGAAAACGTCTCATCCAGAACCTCTGACGGCACCATCATGAGCGACGGGGTTACGGTCCATAGCAGAGCAGCCTCCACCGGCCGGTCGGAATAGATCTCACTCAGCAGCTTCCGGTAGACGCAAAGCTGGGCAAGATATTCGGGCGGAATCCCCTCCACCGTCGACGGCGGGCGCAGATTGGTCTTGTAATCGACGATCAGGACCCGCTCCGGTTCGACGACCAGGCGGTCGATCTGACCGGAGATGGACACCTCCTTGCCGTCGGACGCGATCAGGTTGCCGACCACCGGAACCTCGGCCCGGGCCGCGCTTGAAAAGAGCGGTGAGAATTCGGCCGCGTTCAGAATCTCGTGAACTTCGCCGAGCAACCCCTGGGCGTTGCCGGCGAATTCTTCGGGAAGTGCTGCGGCGATGAACCGTTCGGCCGCTGCTTCCCGGTCACCAGGCGCAAGATCGGGAAGGGTTTCCAGCAACCGGTGAACGAGCCGGCCTTTTTCCAAAGGCCAATGAGCCGGTTGGCGGCGCGCTTCCAGGCGTGAAACGGCGGGCACCGGGTCGATCCCTTCCTTTTCCTCCATGACCTCGAAGACGCGGGACGGCTGCAGCCGGGGTTTTCGGACGAAGGCGGGCGCCTTTTGCGTCAGCCAGACCGGCAGTTCCGGGTTTTCAGGTTCGACAGGCACAGCTGTTTCGGCGGCGCGTGGAGCACGTTTTTCCGCAGCCGGCGCCGGTTCCTTCTGCCAGCGCCAGGCTGCCGTTTCGCCGTCGGCACCTTTGATCTCCTCCGCCTCCGGCCTCAGGGCGCGGGCGACGATGTTGTACCAGCAGTCGTCATGAGCACCGCGCTTGGGTTCCCAGCCGCAAACAACAAGCCTATCCTCGGCCCGAGTCAGCGCCACATAAAGCAGGCGCCGGTACTCCTCCTCCTGGCCTTCCCGCAGGCCGTCGATAGCCTCCGCGTGCCAGGGGGTCCGCTCCTCCTTGACCGGCAGCCAGACAAGGGCCGGCGGCAGCAGCGGATTGCCGAGCCTTTGCCGCGGCAGGAAGGCCGGATCGTGGATCGCGCTGACCGGCGCTCCTCCCGGATCGACCAGGAAGACAATCTTCGCCTCCAGCCCCTTGGAGCCATGGACGGTCATGATCCGGACCATGCCCTTGGAATTGGTCAGCTCGCGCTTGATCTCCGTCGGGGCAGCGTCCATCCAGGCGAGAAAGCCTTCAAGCCCCGGCGTCCCGGTCTGCTCGTAAGCGATGGTGAGTGCCAGAAATTCGTCGAGCACGTCATCGACTTCGACACCTAGCCGGGCGCGGAAGCCCAGACGGCCGCCGTCTGCGGCAAGCAGGCGGGCATAGAACTCGTAGGGCGGCATGAAGTCGGCCCGCGCGCGCCAGAGCTCCAGTTTCTTGCGGACTTCGTCCCATTTCGGACTTGCCTCGGCCCTGCGCACCAGCATCTGCCACAAGGTTCCGGCGCGCTCCTTCTCCGGCGTCTCGCGGGCGATTTCGAGGAGGTCGTCGTCATTCAGACCGACGAGCGGGCTTTTCAGGACGGCGGCCAGCGACAGGTCGTCTTCGGGCAAAAGCAGGAACCGGCCGAGGGCGGCCAGATCCTTGACCGCGATGTGATCGGTCAGGATCAGCCGGTCGCTGCCGGCCGCCGGAACGCCGAGTTCCTTCAGTTCCCGGTTGAGCGCCTCCACGAAAGGCCCGCGCTTGCGTACCAGGATCATCACGTCGCCGGGATCGGCGGTGCCGTCGCGCATCCAGCTGCCGATCGTCGTCGCGATCCGGCGTGCGACCTTGAGCATGGGGCTGCCGGAGCCGACCCGGTCGATCGGAACAATCCAGTCTTCCGGCTCGGCCGCCTCTTCCTCTGCTTCAAGCGGCCAGAGTTCGACGATGCCCGGGTCCTTGCGGATCGCCTCGTGCACCGGCGCCTTGACCTCCTGTGACAGGCCGCGATGGGCCTCCACATCCTTGAACACCCGGTCGACGGCGCCGAGCACGTCGGGCGTGGAGCGGAAGGAAAGCTGCAGGTCGACGGAATGGAACAGACGGTCCGCGGCAGCCGAGCGTTTAGCGAATTCCCGGCGCATTTCGTCGAAATAGGCGGGCACCGCGCCCTGGAACGAATAGATCGACTGTTTCTCGTCGCCGACGGCAAAGATGGTGCGTACCTGGCCGCGCGCGCCTTCGCCGGTGAAAAACTCTTCCGCCAACGACCGGACGACCTCCCACTGGCGCGGACTGGTGTCCTGCGCCTCATCGACCAGAATGTGGTCGAGACCCTGATCGAGCTTGTACTGCACCCACTGGGCAGCTTCGGCTTCCCTCAGCATCTTGGCGGTGCGCACGACCAGATCCTCGAAGTCGAGGAACCCACGCGCGGTCTTGGCCTTTTCGTAGTGCCCGATCACCGCATCGGCGAGCCTGAGAAGAGCTGCCGTGCCTTCGAAGGTAACGGCCAGCCGCCGTTCCTGGAGCAACTCCATCAGGCGCGCCTGTTCAGCCTCCAACTGCTCGACCACATCCGGCGCGCTTTCGACGATCTTCTTTGTCGCCAGCGACTTCCGCGGTTCCAGTTTTGACGTCAGGAAGATCTGCAACCAGACATCCTTGAAGGCCTCTGGATCGGAGAGCTTCCAGGCCTGGATCAGCTGATCGGCCTTTGCCTGGTCGGTCTTGCTGCCGCTGCCAAGGATCTCCGCTGCGCGGCGGGAGGCCAGTTCATCGAGAAGCGCTTCATCGCGGAAGCGCCGGTCCAGGTCGCGCAGGTTCATCTCGGGCCGGACGCCGAGATCGGTCGCGAGATGGGCGAGAGCGGTTTCCAGATCGCCTTCGTCTGCGGTCCAGCGGCGGAAGGCGTCCCGGTTCTGGATCAGTTCGTCGAGCGCCTTTTCCACCCCGGCATCGCTCATCAGGTCGATGACAGCGGCAAGCGCTCGGCCGAAGGCACTGTCGGGCTGCGTCTCGGCGATATGGAAGACGGACGCCCGCGCCTCCGCCATCAGTTCCGCGCCCTGCCGGTCGTCGAGGACGGTGAAGTGACCGGCGACATTGGCCTCCAGCGGGAACTGGTGCAGCAGCGCCTCGCAGAAGCCATGGATGGTCTGGATCTTCAGGCCACCAGGGGTTTCAAGCGCACGGGCGAAAAGGCGCCTTGCCAAGGCGATCCGGTCCGCATTGGGCTTGCGGCCTTCGACCGCTTCCAGTTCTTCCGCCAGCGCCTCGTTGTCCTTGGTCACCCAGTCGCCCAGGATCCTGAAGACACGGGTCGCCATTTCGGCGGCGGCAGCCTTGGTGAAGGTCAGGCACAACAGGCGCGAGGGATCGGTGCCATCGAGCAGCAGGCGCACCACCCTGCGGGACAGCACGAAGGTCTTGCCGGAACCGGCATTGGCGCTCACCCAGGCAGACGCCCGCGGCTGGGAAGCGAGGTCCTGGCGCTTGCGGGTCAGTTCGGGGATCTGGAAGCCGCTCATTCGCCGTCCTCCGATCCGACCGACCATTCCTGGACACGGGCCAGATGATCGTAAGGTCCGTCGGTCTGCCGTTCACGCAGGACACGCGCCCGGGACAGATAGCCGGTGGTCTCCTTGCCGTAATGGGCAATCAGCTGCTCCAGGCGCGTCCAGGCTTCCTCGATCAGATCGGCGAGATCCTTTTCCTTGGGATCGCGGCGCAGGGCCGCGACGGGATCGGCACCGCCCTTGAGCTGCAGGTAGAGAAGTTCGGAGACGGGCCGGTCACCGGGCACGTCCTTGAAGCCGAGCCGCCGGATCATGGCCGCCTCCAATGGCATCTGCGGTGACAACAGGCTTTCCACCTGCTTGATAGACGGCACCTGTCCCGTCTTGTAGTCGAGGACGGCAATGGTGCCGTCGGTCATCAGGTCGATCCGGTCGGCGCGGCCGCGCAGGCGGAACTCGCTCCCCGGCAAGGCCAGTTCCGCGCCGCCTGAGACTTCCAGGAACCGGGTTTCGACGGAAGGCGCCCGCTGCGCCTCGAGGGCGACGAAGCCGCCGGCGATGCGTACGAACCGCGGCCACCACAGCGCCCGGATCGCCGGGAAGGCTTCGAGCGAGGCAAACAGCTCCTCGCCGATCTCGACCAGGCGACGCACCGCGCTGTCGTCGTAAGGCCCGGTCCATTCGCCTAAGAACTGCGCCAGCGCGTCGTGAATGATGGTGCCCTTGTCGGCCGCATCCGGTTCCCCTCCGATCGGATCGACCGGCTGCAGCTCCAGCACATGCCGGGCGAAAATGGCGTAGGGGTCGCGAACGAGGCGTTCGATCTCTGTGACGGACAGACCTTTCGGCCGGGCGGCAAGCGGCGGCATCGGTTCCGGCCGGCGGGCAGAACGCACCGGGCTGTCCGGACGGTCGAGCAGGCCGGCGAGATCAGTATATCTCGCACCCCGCGCTTCCATCTCCTTTGCGATCTCCGGGCCTGCCAAGGTCAGCAGCCGCTGCAGCCAGCGGGAGGCGACGGTCGGCGCGCCATCGGCACGGGCGGAGCGGGAGAGCAGTACACGCTTGGCGCCAAGCCCCTGGACGAAATCATGGGCGGAGGCGCCGATCCGACGCTCTGGCGGATCGAGGCCCAGGTCGCGCTTCATCGGCCGGTTGAGCCAGGGATCGTTGCGGGTGCGCTGCGGCCAGATGCCCTCGTTGAGGCCGCCGAGAATCACCAGATCGGGCGCCTGCAGGCGGGCTTCCATCGGGCCGAGGATCTGGATGCGCGGATCGCCGGGCAGCCGGCGGCGCACGGCGGTTCCCGACATCAATGCGGGAAACACAGACGGCCATTCGGAGGGCTTCAGTTCCAGGCCGCTGTTTTGCGCCTCCAGCAGGCCGGTGAACATCAGCGCCAGCGCCTCGCCGGTTTCGCCTGAATAAAGTTCCGCATCGGAGCCTGCCTCATCGCGGGCGATCCGGCTCAGAACCTCGGCATGGGCGCGGGCAAGCTCGGCAACATTCAAAGTCTCCGCGCTGTCGGCCAGATCCTCCAGCGGCGCCAGAGCATCGGCGAGGCGGTCCACCAGATCGCCGATGGCGTCCCAGTCCGCCTCGTGGATCTTTTTCCAGCGCGGCGTATGAGCTGCGGTCTCCGCGGCCTCCCGGCTGGCGGCAACCGCGTCCTTCAGGCCTTGGGTTCCGGGCCGGGCTCGCGGTCCGCGCAGGACGCCGCGTTCCAGCGCACGGGCGGCGGCGCGCATGTCCTTGATCGAAAGGCCGAGGCGGGCCAGCGGGTGCTTCAGCAGCGAGAGCAGGTCGACCGGCTCGCAGCCGTTGAAGGCAAGCTTCGCGGCAAGGCTGGCGAGGATTGCCGGCGGGGTCTGGTCGAGCGGCCGACCGGCACTGTCGTCCACCTGGATCTGCCAGCGGGCCAGCTCGCTCGCGACCCGGCGGGTCAGCATCCGGTCGGGGGACACAAGGGCGGCCGTTTCGCCCCGTTCCAGCGCCTCGCGCAGGGCGACGGATACGCTCAGAGCCTCGTCGGCCTCATTGCGGGCGGTGATCACGCCAACATTCGACAGCGCCTGCCGCCTTTGCGCTTCGGGAAACCCCTCAAGGAACGCCATCCAGTTCTCGGAGGTTTCGGCAGGGCGCAAGGCTTCGGAGACAATCACTTCGCGATCGATGAGGCTCTGTTCCGGAAGGGCGCCGAGAACATGGACGTCCCTGCGGGTGACGCCCAAGGCCTCCAGAAGCAGTTTCAGGCTGAATTGCGGATGGCCGGGGACCGTTATGGACTTGCTGAAATCGGTGCCGACCGGACGACCGCCAAGGGCCGTCCATGAGGGGTCGTCCATGTGCATATCCAGACCGGGCAGGACGATGACGCCGTTGTCCAGCCTGGCGACCGTCTTCAGAAGTGCGGCGGTTGCCGGTACCGAGCCGGTGGTTCCGGCAACGATCACCGGACCTTTCGGCGGCTCAGCGGCGAGACGTTCGGCTTCGCGGCGAATGAGGGCGGAGCGGCGCGCCTTCGGGTCCATCCGGCCCTGTTCGGCCAGATGTGCCGGCCAGGCCTCCTGGACGATCTTCAGGAAATCCAGGGTGATCTGCCAGTAGCGGGCATGATCGTCGGGCACCAGACCTGCGAGATCGGACCAGTCGGCCTCCTCGACCTCGATCTCGTCCATCAGCGTCAGGAGATCGCCGGCTAGCCAGGCGGCATCTGCGGCAGAAGCCGGTACGCCCAAAGGTTCGTCGGAGCGCAGGTTCAGAGCCTCGCGGCGGAGTGCGCCCTTCCACGCCATCACGAGCCGCGTCATCGCCAGATGGCGTTCCAGAACGGGCATGGCGGGCGGCAGGGGCTCGCCATCGGCTTGCGCCGACAGGGCCTGGGCATCCTCGTCAACATCGCCGAGCGGGCGGATCGTCGGCAGCAGGACAGGCCGTCCATCGAAGACCTCCTGGAACAGGTCGGGCAGGAGGCGCGCGGCGCGGCGGGTCGGCAGATAGAGCGTTGCCGCCGACAGGAGAAGCGGATCGTCGAGCGGTCGAAAGCCGGGTACCAGGGTTCCGTCGGCCAGGGTTTCGACCAGGCGCTTCAGGAAGGGAACCGAAGGCGGAATTGTGAAAATGCGCGGATGAATTCCCTGGCCCGGCATCGATCAGGCGGCGCTGTCGCGCACGGCGTATTCAGCGGCGCGGATCGCGTCCGGCGTGCCGATATGCAGCCAGATCCCTTCCATCTCCACCCCGAAAAGCCGACCCTCTTCGATCGCCTTGTCGAACAACAGGTTCATCGAGAAAGCCCCGTCCGGAGCGCCTTCGAAGAGGCGCGGATGCAGGATCGCGGCACCCGCATAAGCAAAGGCGGTCACGCTGCGTTCCGGACGCCGGATCAGGGAGCCGTCCTTGCCCATGTCGAAATCGCCCCGGCCGGAATAGCCAACCGACTTTACCGTCTCGGCCACCAGGAGCAGCGCATCCATGCGGCCCTCATCCCAGGCATCGATCATGTGTTCCAGGTTGGGCTTCACCCCCTCGATCCAGTAGGCCGTATCCGCGTTGAGCTGGAAAAACGGCTGATCGCCCAGAAGCGGCAGCGCTTTCTTGATACCGCCGCCGGTTTCGAGCAGGTCCGAACGCTCGTCGGAAATCAGGATTTCCATGTCCTTCCGGCGGCGGGCATGAACCTCCACCAGGTCGGCGAGATAATGCACGTTGACGACACAGGAAGAGACGCCGGCTGTCGCGAGCCGGTCGAACCCGTGGTCGATCAGGGCCTTGCCGTTGACCTCGATCAGCGGCTTCGGTGTGGTGGCGGTAATCGGACGCATCCGTTTGCCCCGGCCGGCGGCCAGGATCATTGCTTTCGAAGGACGAAACGTCTTCTCGTTCATTTCCCGTTCCAGTTTCGGTTTCCGGGACCGCACAGGCTTCTAGCCGCGGTTCCCATCATACCAGAGCTTCAGATCCGACAGAACAGGATGCACCAGAACCCGGTCAAGGTAAGATTGCATCCTTGGCAAATGATCCAGATACGCCGGTTTGCCGTCCCGTTCAGCCAGGCGGATGAATATCCCCAGGATCTTGGTGATCCTCTGGGCGCCCATGACCGCATAGGCGGCGGAAAAGCCGGCTTCGTCGAAATCCGGATCGGTGGTTTGCCTTGCCAGCACATAGGCCTGATAGAGGTCTTTTTCCAGAGCCTCAGGAATGTCGACGCGGGCATCGAGCAGGAGGGAGGCCACGTCGTAGGCGACAGGCCCGATCACCGTGTCCTGATAATCGATCAGCCCCACCCGGGATGTCCCCTCCTGCTCCTCCCGCCAGATCAGGTTGGGCGAGTGATAGTCGCGCAGCACCCAGCCGTTTTCGGCGGCGGCTATGGCATCGAATGCGGACTGCCAGAGGCGGTGAAAGTCCTCGCGCGCAGTCACGGTCGCCGCCTTGCCGGTGGAATATTTCACGTACCAGTCCAGATAAAGATCGGCTTCCGTCTGCAGCGCTTCGCGCGAATAGACCGGGACGTTGTAGTCGGACCCGTCCGGCAGCCGCACGGTGTCCGGCCAGTGAGCGCCATGCATCTCCGCCAGAACCAGAACCGCCTGCTCATACCGTTCCGCGATCGGCGTGCCGTTCGACAGCACGCTGCCCGAACCCAGGTCCTCCAGCACCAAGAGCCCCGCCTCGAGGTCAGACGCAAAGACCGCAGGCGCCGCGAATCCCCTGCGGCGCAGTTCCTCGCCGACGGCGACAAAGGCGCGGGCACCGGGCGCGCGGTGGACAAGGCGATTATAGGCAAGGGCCGCTTCAGACCCGGCTTCCCCTTTCGGCGCCGGCCAGTTCATGACGACTGCGGATCGGCCTTCCGAAGAAACGCGCTCGTAGCTGCGAGTGGAGGCGTCGCCGGTCAAATGACGGCGATGTCCCGCTCCGAGGCCGGATTGCGTCAGCAGGTGCCGGATCTTGAGTGTCCGGTCCAGGAGCTCCGGCCAGCCGGCGTTGTCGGAGGCAAACAGGACGCGGCGGCTGTCGTCGTCTTCCCCGGCCTCGAAGCGAAGCCAGAGGGCGCCATAAGGTAACAGGTCCCCACCCTGCTCCGGCCATTCGACCAGAGCCGCACCGGTTTCCAGAAGTTCGTCCAGTCCCAGTTCCTCCAGTTCCTCCGGCTCTTCCAGCCGGTAGAGGTCGAAGTGGGAAACCGCGAACCGATCGAAGTCGTAGGTCTGGACCAGGGTGAAGGTCGGGCTCGGAACCTCCAGATCTTCGTCATCGGCAAGCGTCCGCAAGAGGGCGCGGGCGAAGGTGGACTTGCCGGCGCCGAGATCACCGGTCAGCGCGATCAGGTCGCCCGGAGCGAGAATGGCCGCAAGGTCTTCCGCCAAACGACCGGTTGCCGCCTCGTCCTTTAGGTCGAGGACCAGGAAGGGATCGGAAATATCACGAAGTGCCGGGCCGGACATGGTCCCGCCCGCTCATTCGGCAGCAATGCGGCCGGTCAGTTCCGGCTTGGCGGGAAAGATGCAGGTGACCGTGGTGCCCTTGCCTTCCTCGGAATCGATTTCCACCTTGCCGCCGTGCAGTTCGACGAAGCTCTTGACGATGGCGAGGCCGAGGCCTGCCCCCTGGCGCTTGGAACCGGTGTCGTGGCCGACGAAGCGGTTGAACACCTGCTGCAGCACATCGGCGGGGATGCCGTGACCATGGTCCTGGACCACGAAGACGACGTTTTCGTCCTTCCGGTCACAGCTGACGTCGACCACGCCATGCTCGTCGGAATAACGAATCGCATTGGAAATCAGGTTGAACAGCACCTGACGCAGGCGCTTTTCGTCCGCCAGGATGGTGCCGACATTGTCGGGCACGTGGGTGTGCAGCGTGATCTGCGTCTCGGCGATCCGGTCCTTCAATCCCTCGACCGCCGCTTCCACGGTGGCCGCGACATCGACCTCGCTCAGGTCCAGCTCCATGATGCCCGCATCGAGGGTCGCCAGATCGAGAATATCGTTGATGATCGCAAGCAGTGCGGAGGAGGACGAGCGGATGTAATCGGCGTATTCGCCCTGCTTGTCGGACAGTTCCCCGAACTTGGGATCGGTCAGCAACTGGGCGAAGCCGATGATGTTGGTGAGCGGCGAGCGCAGCTCGTAGGACACGTGCTGGATGAAGGCATTCTTGAGCTGGTCGGCCTGCTCCAGCGCCTCGTTCTTTTCCACCAGGGCGCGCTCGACATTCACGCTGTCGGTGACATCGACGAAGGTGACCAGCGTGCCGCCGTCGGGGAGCGGAACGGTCGCATAGTCCAGGACCGAGCCGTCATGGCGCTCCATGCGGTTGGCCGCCTGCATCCTATTGTCGACCAGACCGGTGACGCTGCCGGCAAGCTGCTGCCAGGCCTCGACCTCGTCCTCACGCTTGGCACAGGCATCGACCACGTTCTTCACATGCGGCATGTCGGAGAGCATGTCTTCCGACAGGTTCCAGATGCGGGCGAAGGCCGGGTTCCACAGGCGGAGACGGCCGTCGGAACCGAACACGGCGACGGCTTCCGACAGGTTGTCCAGGGTTTCGCCCTGAACTCTTGCCAAGGCGTTGTAACGGCTTTCCAGGTCGAGGCGTTCGGTGACGTTTTCGTAGATATAGGTCACGCCGCCCTGGGGATGCGGGTTTGCGATGACGCGCAAGGTGCGGCCGTCGGGCAGGTGCCACCAGCTCTCCTGGGCTTCCAGGGACTGGTAGCTGTTCAGCATCTTGTTCCGCCAGACCCGATAGTCGGCCTGCTCGGGCAGCTTCCGAGCCGCCCGCAGCGCATCGAGAACCGCACCGTCCTCCGGGCTGTTTTCCAGGAAGGCCGGATCCAGATCCCACAGCTGACGGAAGGCGGCATTGTAGAACTGCAGCTTACGGTCGGCGGAGAAAATGGCAACCGCAGTCGCAAGCTGGTCGAGCGTGCGGCCGTGGAATTCCTCGGCACGGGCGAGCTCCTTGCGGACCTGTTCGAGCTCACTGATATCGATCGCAACGCCGGCACTGCCCACATTGGCGGACACATCGGTAACCTCGAACACGCAACGCTTGCCGGCAGCCACGATCGGCATGCGGGCATGGAAGCTGCCGTCCTCGTCCCGTTCGCTTGCCATGGCGCCCTGAGCGGCGGCGTCGAGGAACGGTGCGCCATCGCGCAGGGCGGAGGCCGCATCCGGCGCGTCGACCGCATGGGCATAGGCGGCATTCGCCCAGATCAGCTTGCCTTCCGCATCACGCTGCCAGGCGGGAGCCGGCATCGCGTTCAACAGGGCATGAAGCATATAGAGCTCGCCCGAGATCCGGGCGTTGCGCGCGGCAAGCTCGGCCTGCATCTGGCGTTCGCCGGTGAGATCGCGCAAGCGCAGCACGACGGCGCCGCCGGTGGTGCGGCCGGCCGCCTCGACATAGGTGCCGGTCCGGGTTTTTAGGGTCGTCGAGAACGGTTCGCCGGTGTTGAACAGGGTATCGAGGCAATCTTCCAGATCGGCGGAGCCTTTGGCGGTCAGCCAGTTGCCGAAGGACAGCAACTGCGCCTCGTTGCGCGGCACGCCGGATTCCTCAGGCAGCACGCCCCAGACCTGCGGCACCGCGCCGTTGCCCGTCCACACGACCACCCTCTGCTCGTCGGTATTGAGCATGGACTCCAGCCGGTCGACCTGGAACCTGAGGTCGCTGGCCTCCCGCTTCATCGCCTTGGCGAATTGCGCGGACTGCTGTTTGTGACGAACCAGGGCGATTGCGGCAGTGACGGCAAAGGCGCACATGCCGCCGACGGCGCCGAAGAGAACCATCGTGTCCGGATTGATCTGCATGGAGGAGGCGGGAAAAAATTCGGCAGACCATGCGGCAGGAACGGAAATCATCGACGCGGCGGCGGCAGAGCCCACCAACCTTACCGATGATAGAATCCTTCCCCGCAACGTCGCGTTCTCACGCGCGCCGTCATAGTTGCCTGCCGGCATTCCATGATCCCCTTAGCCGCCGTTTTTCCCGTGAATCCGGGCTGAATCAGCAGCGTGTGCCTCGTGGCTACTGATTCGCTAAAACCATAACCTTTTTGGGAATCGCGAAGAAGAGTCAGTTTCTGAAAAGTTAACGGAATTACTAAAATCTTAAAAATCAGGCTCAAATTTCGCCGAGCCGGATTTCACCCGCCCCACCAGATGTAGTGGGGCGGGTGATACGTATCAGTACTTGTAGTGCTCAGACTTGAACGGGCCAGCCTTGTTAATCCCCAGGTATTCCGACTGGGAATCCGTCAGCTCGGTCAGCGTCACGCTGAGCTTCTCAAGGTGCAGACGAGCGACCTTCTCGTCGAGATGCTTCGGCAGCACGTAGACTTCGTTCTTGTACTGCTCACCGCGGGTGAAGAGTTCGATCTGCGCCAGCACCTGGTTGGTGAAGCTGGCGGACATCACGAAGCTCGGGTGGCCGGTGGCGTTGCCGAGGTTCACCAGACGACCCTGGGACAGAAGGATCATGCGCTTGCCGTCCGGGAACTCGTACATGTCGACCTGGTCCTTGACCGGGCGGCACTTGGTGTTCTTCAGGGCAGCGACCTGGATCTCGTTGTCGAAGTGGCCGATGTTACAGACGATCGCCATGTCCTTCATCCCCTTCATATGGTCGAAGGTGATGATGTCCTTGTTACCGGTTGCGGTGACATAGATGTCGCCTTCCGGCAGCGCCTGTTCGATGGTCTTGACTTCATAGCCGTCCATCGACGCCTGCAGGGCGCAGATCGGGTCGATTTCAGTCACGATCACACGTGCACCGGCGCCTGCCAGAGACTGGGCCGATCCCTTGCCGACGTCGCCGTAGCCGCAGACAACGGCAACCTTGCCGGACATCATGACGTCGGTGCCGCGGCGAATACCGTCGACCAGCGATTCACGGCAGCCGTAACGGTTGTCGAACTTGGACTTGGTGACGCTGTCGTTGACGTTGATCGCCGGGAACGGCAGCTGGCCCTTCTTCTGCATCTCATAAAGACGCATGACGCCCGTGGTGGTCTCTTCCGAAACACCCTGGATCAGGTCACGCTGCTTGGTGAACCAGCCCGGGTTCGCGGCCATGCGCTTCTTGATCTGGGCGAAGAGGCATTCCTCTTCCTCGGACGTCGGGTTTTCGATGAGGTTCGTCTCGCCGGCTTCGACGCGTGCGCCCATCAGGATGTAGAGGGTCGCATCGCCGCCGTCGTCGAGGATCATGTTGGCGCCGTCGTCGAAGTCGAAGATCTTGTCGGCGTAGTCCCAGTATTCCTCCAGCGTCTCGCCCTTGATGGCGAACACCGGAACGCCAGCCTTGGCGATGGCCGCCGCTGCCTGGTCCTGGGTGGAGAAGATGTTGCACGATGCCCAGCGGACTTCGGCGCCCAGGGCGACCAGGGTCTCGATGAGGACAGCCGTCTGGATCGTCATGTGCAGGGAACCGGCGATGCGCGCGCCCTTCAGCGGCTTGGACGCACCGAATTCCTCGCGGCAGGCCATCAGACCCGGCATTTCGGTTTCAGCGATCTCGATTTCGGTCCGGCCCCAGTCAGCGAGCCCGATGTCCTTGACGATATAGTCGTTCATAAAAACGTCCTGAAGTTTGCCCGGACCGGCAACCGGCCGGGCCTGATGATGGGGATACGGGTTGCCGAACGGCAAGCCGCCTCATGGAGGCAGCACGCCTCCCGATGTATACAGGCGGTCTTATAGCGTGCCGCTCGCCAACTAGCAATGCGGATATAAAGATTTCTTTATATCGCTTACCAAGTCATGAACAGCGGTCTTTTCGGCTCAGCCGCACACGGCTCGGCCGCTTAGCCCGCTTTGCGGCATCGGTCCGGAAAAATGGAGGTATATCGAGCCGAAAATTTCAGGATCGCAAGGCAACGGCCGACCTTGCGAAACAAATACGGGAAAATCGCGAAAACGGCTTGCTGCCAGATAAAAAGGCGGAGCCGTACCCTAGTCCGTCTCGCCGAAACCGTCCTCGACAAGTTCGGTGATGGCCGCCATCGCCTCTTCGGCCTGAGCACCGGAGACGGACACCCGGATGCAGCAGCCGGGGCTCGCGGCCAGCATCATCAGTCCCATGATGGAGGTTCCGTCGACGGTCTGCCCGTCCTTGGATACATTGACCTCGGCATCGAACTCCTCGACCAGCTTCACGAGCTTGGCCGATGCGCGGGCATGCAGGCCGCGCTGGTTGACGATGGTCAGTTTCTTTTCGAGGGCTTGGGCGTTCACGGGCCGTTGGTTCCGTCAGTTCTGGCCCGAAAGCACCTGGCTTGCGACGGAAATGTATTTCTGTCCGGCCTGGCGCGCTTCATCCACCGCGTCCGCAAGGCCGCGGTCTCCGCGAACGCTCGCGAGCTTGATCAGCATGGGAAGATTAACACCGGCCACAACCTCCACCGACTTCCCGTCCATGACGGAAATCGCCAGATTGGATGGTGTCCCGCCAAACATGTCGGTCAACAGAACCACACCCTGACCGGAGTTGGCCGATTCGACCGCTTTCAGAATATCCTGGCGGCGCTGTTCCATGTCGTCGTCGGGACCGATGGAGATCGTCTCGACCTGCTCCTGAGGTCCGACCACATGTTCCAATGCCGCCTTGAATTCTTCTGCAAGACGCCCGTGGGTTACCAATACGAGACCGATCATACGTGCCCTGATCCAGCTTGATGAGGTGAAAACGGACAAAAGGCCCGTTTCACGTCTGGGTGCACTGTCGACAAGAGGCCCGCCCGTTGCAAGCAAAAAAGGCCATCCGGTCAGATGTAGTCGGGGCTTTTGGGGAAAAGCCCGCGCATCCTCCAGCGTAAACGGCGCAGATTCTCCATTGGCCGGCCTTCCTCGAGCCCGACAAAGGGGAGATCGACGCCTTCAAGCTCTACGAAAAGCGCGTCTTCTTCAGGAAATCTCTCCAGTTCCCCGGAAGGGACGAGATCGGCGACAAGATGAAGCACCGCTTTCGGCTCGTTCGTCAGCTCAACGATCCCGAGGCCGCGCACTTCCAGTTTTCCGGCGATCGTTGGGGCCGGCGACGCCACGACCTTTCCGTTTTCCCGGCGAAGACAGGTGCGGTCGTCGGAAACATGAGCTGCGAAGTGCCCCTTGTTTCCTGCAGCTTCGACCAGCAGGTCGCACAGGCTCGACTTGCCGGCACCCGAATTGCCACGCAGCAAAATTCCGCGCGTTCCGATAATCACGCAGGCAGCATGAACGGTCGGGGGAAGCCCGCCCGCCTCACTCATTTCGCAACCTTGGCAGGCAGGGTAATGGTGAAGCGCGCGCCGGCAACCCGGCTCTTGCCTGTCGCGGGATCCTCTTCCGTCCGATTGGCGGCGCTGATCGTTCCGCCATAGGCCTCGATGATCTGGCGAGAGATGGACAAGCCCAGACCGGAATTGTTGCCGAAACCTTCGCCGTCCGGGCGGTCCGTATAGAAACGCTCGAAGATACGGTCGGTGTTTTCGGCGCGAATGCCGGGGCCGTCGTCGTCGATGGTGATCCGGATCATGGAACCGGACCGGCTCAGGCCGATCCGCACCGTTCCGTTTTCCGGCGAAAACGAACGGGCGTTGTCCAGGAGGTTGCTGATCACCTGGCCTAAGCGGATATCGTGCCCCATGACCTGATAGGGCGAGGCGCCCTGCGCATCGGCAACGGTCACCAGGATTTCGGCCATATCGCCTTCCGCACGCTGGTTGGCTGCATTGGCAATGGCGCGCAGCAGCTCGGCGAGATCGACCTTCTGGGCATCGGCGCGTGCCAGTTCCGCATCAAGCCGGGAGGCGTCGGAAATGTCCGTGATCAGCCGGTCGAGGCGGCGGACATCGTGCTGGATGATTTCCAGAAGGCGCGCCTTCGACTGATCCGACTTGGCCAGGGGCAGCGTCTCCACCGCGCTGCGCAGCGATGTCAGCGGGTTCTTCAATTCATGGGCCACATCGGCCGCGAACTGCTCGATCGCGTCGATCTTGTTATAGAGCGCATGGGTCATTTCCCGGAACGCCCGGGCCAGATGACCGATCTCGTCCTGACGCTCGGCGAATTCGGGAATTTCCTGGCGCGAGGTCGACCCCATGCGGACACGCTCGGCGGCGGCCGCCAGACGCCGGACCGGGCCGGCAATCGTCCCGGCCAGAAGGATCGACAGCAATGTGGTCACCGTTGCCGCGACCAGGAAGACGCGCATGATGGCGATGCGCTCGGCGCGCACAATGGCATCGATGTCGCCGCCCTGGGTCGACAGCAGCAATGTGCCGAGCACGGCGCGGAACCGCTGAATCGGCACGGCCACGGAGACGATCAGTTCGCCGCGCGAGGACACACGCACGACGCTGGCCGGCGAGCCCGCAAGGGCCGCCTCCACTTCCGGGTAGGCGCGGCCGTCGCCGCCGCCGACTTCCTGATAAAGCGGCAGGTCGCCCCGCCTCAGCCAGAGTTTGACCGACTGCCAGATCTTGTCCCAGAGATTGTCCTCCTCCGCGTTGGGCGGGGGAAGATCGAAGCGCAGGATCTGCGCGCTGGAGTAAAGATGGCGCGAATCCAGGATCAGGATGCCTTCCGGGTCATAGATCCGGGCCCGGGTCTTGGTCGGGGAAATCAGGCGCCGGAGCACCGGCCCGACGCGTTCCGGGTTCACCGGAAAGTCGAGCGTGTCGAGATCGTCGCTTCCCGGCGCGATGCTTTCCCCCGCCTGAAGCTGGAGCAGCCGTTCCGGATCGACGGTAATAGCGCCGGTATCGACGGTGGCCGAGGCGGCGATCGCGCCGGCGATGATCTCGCCCTGGGTCAAGAGGCTTTGCACCCGGGCATCGATCAGGCCGGCCCGGAACTGGTTGAGATAGAGAATGCCGACAACGAGCGCGATCAGGCCGACGAGATTGATCGCGACGATCCGCCGGGTCAGGGAGGACAGCACATAGGTGCCGAAGATCCGGCCGAACCGGTTGAGAAGCCGGCGCCGGATCCGCCTGTTGCCAAGCCTGCGCAACTGGAACCGCTCGGGCACGCCCTCGGGCGCAGCCGTGACGTCCGCCTTCTCGCTCTCTACCGCCATGGACGGGGTCTTCAGACCTCCTTGAACCTGTAACCGACGCCGTAAAGCGTTTCGATCATATCGAAATCGTCGTCAACGACCTTGAACTTCTTGCGAAGGCGCTTGATGTGACTGTCGATCGTCCGGTCGTCAACATAAACCTGATCATCGTAGGCCGCATCCATCAGGGCGTTTCGGCTTTTCACCACGCCCGGACGCTGTGCGAGTGCCGACAGGATCAGGAACTCGGTCACCGTCAGGGTAACCGGCTTGTTGTTCCAGGTACAGGTATGACGTTCCGGATCCATGACGAGCTGGCCGCGCTCCAGCAGCTTTTCGGTCGCGTCGCGCGGTGTCGAGGCATCGCGCGGCTGAACCCGGCGCAAAACCGCCCGGACCCGTTCCACCAGCAGGCGCTGCGAGAACGGTTTGCGGATGAAATCGTCCGCGCCCATCTTCAGGCCGAACAGCTCGTCGATCTCGTCGTCCTTGGAGGTCAGGAAGATCACGGGCAGATCGGTGGTCTGGCGCAGGCGGCGCAGCAGTTCCATGCCGTCCATGCGCGGCATCTTGATATCGAAGATCGCCAGGTCCGGCTGATCGCTCTGCAGGCCCTCCAGGGCCGAGGTACCATCCGTGTAGCTCTGCACCCGGTAGCCTTCCGCCTCCAGGGCGATGGAAACCGAAGTCAGAATGTTGCGGTCGTCATCGACCAGTGCAATCGTCGGCATAATCTGGATCCGTATCCTTCAGGTCACAGGCCGCGTATCGGCCAGCTCGACAGTTATTTAGCCTTTGGCCTGCTAAATGCGCATAAAATATGGCAATCGTACAGTTCGCGGCACTTTGAGTTGCAGTCCGGGTACCAGCAGTCGCTCGCTGCCCGATATCAGTCTATTTACGCATGCTGTTCCAAATGAATGGCAATTCTTGTTGCGAACCTCGCACCACCGCCCTGAAATGATATTATTTGGTAAGCAAATTAATCATCTCACACACGTTGATTGTATTTAATCGATTAAACCGACGATTCAATTGCCTCGCAGTCTTGTTGGATGCACGCGTATCCACTAGTTTCGCCACCGCTCGCAGGCGTGGCTTAACAAATTATTACTTGCCGCCCCTAGGGCAGGAAACGCCAAATTCACACGCCAGATTCACAAGGACAGCGGGATATGCAGGAAGTAGGTGTCAGGAATGGCTCTCACGGCGTCGAGACTTTCGGACTCGAGGGTCTGAAGGCAATCTATTGGAACCAGAGCGAGCCTGCACTTTACGAGCAATCGATCTCGCGCGGCGAAGCTCAGATTGCAGCGAACGGTCCCTTGGTCGCCGATACCGGCGCGCACACCGGCCGCTCTCCGAAGGACAAGTTCGTCGTCGTCGACGACAACACGGCGGATACCGTGTGGTGGGACAACAACCAGCGCATGTCGCTGGACCACTTCGAGACGCTCTATTCCGATTTCCGCGAACATGTGAAAGGCAAGGAACTTTTCGCGCAGGACCTTTATGGCGGCGCGGAGAAAGCCTACCGGCTCCCGGTCCGCGTCTACACCGAATACGCCTGGCACTCGCTGTTCATCCGCAACCTGCTGCTGCGCCCGGAAGTGTCCGAACTCGCCAGCTTCATTCCGGAAATGACGATCATCGATCTGCCGAGCTTCAAGGCCGATCCGGACCGTCACGGCTGCCGAACCGAAACCGTCATCGCCTGCGACCTGACCCGCAAGATCGTGCTGATCGGCGGCTCGTCCTACGCCGGTGAAATGAAGAAGTCGGTCTTCACCTTCCTGAACTACCTGCTGCCGCTGCAGGGCGTCATGTCGATGCACTGCTCCGCCAATGTGGGTGAAGCCGGCGACACCGCGATCTTCTTCGGCCTGTCGGGCACCGGCAAGACCACCCTCTCCGCAGACCCGAACCGGACCCTGATCGGGGACGACGAACACGGCTGGGGCAAGACCGGCGTGTTCAACTTCGAAGGCGGCTGCTACGCCAAGACGATCAAGCTGTCGGAAGAAGCCGAGCCGGAAATCTATTCCACGACCCAGCGCTTCGGCACCGTCCTGGAAAACGTTGTTCTGGACGAGAACCGCATTCCGGACTTCGATGACGATTCGAAGACCGAAAACACCCGTGCGGCCTATCCGATCCACTTCATCTCCAACGCCAGCCCGACCGGCACGGCACCGATGCCGAAGACGATCATCATGCTGACGGCGGATGCTTTCGGCGTGATGCCGCCGATCGCCAAGCTGACCCCGGCCCAGGCCATGTACACGTTCATTTCCGGCTACACCGCCAAGGTCGCCGGCACCGAACGTGGCGTGACCGAGCCGCAGGCAACCTTCTCTACCTGTTTCGGCGCACCGTTCCTGCCGCTGCATCCGTCCCAGTACGGCAACCTGCTGCGCGACCTGATCGCCGAGCACAACGTCGACTGCTGGCTGGTCAACACCGGTTGGACCGGCGGCGCCTACGGCACCGGCAGCCGTATGCCGATCAAGGCAACCCGGACGCTGCTGGCCGGCGCGCTCGACGGTACGCTGAAGAATGCGACCTTCCGCACCGACCCGTATTTCGGCTTTGCAGTTCCCGAAGAAGTGCCGGGCGTCGATTCCAAGATCCTGAACCCGCGGGAAACCTGGGAAGACAAGAACGCCTTCGATCGTCAGGCCGCAAAGCTGGTGCAGATGTTCATCGACAACTTCGCGACCTTCGAGTCCCATGTGGACGGCGACGTCCGCGACGCTGCCCCGGTGCTGCGTTCGGCTGCCGAATAAGACGAACACAATCTATCCTGACACGAAGCGGCGCGCCGGAAACGGGGCGCCGCTTTTTCATGCGCACTTTTCGCGACGCGCCGCTTTCATCTGCGCCCATTGGGTCTATATTTCCCGTAAGGGAGATACTTCATGACCCACGACATCCAGTCTTCAGCAACCGATGTGCTCGGCACCGCCGAGGAATGGCGCCGGTCCGGGCGGCAGGTCGCACTCGCGACCGTGGTCGAGACCTGGGGGTCCGCGCCGCGTCCGGTCGGTTCCCACCTGGTCATCGACGAGGAAGGCAACTTCGAGGGATCGGTCTCCGGCGGTTGCGTCGAAGGCGCCGTGGTCTCCGAGGCGATCGACGTGATTGAGAGCGGCAAGCCGACGACACTCGAATTCGGCGTTGCCGACGAAACCGCGTGGCGCGTCGGGCTGTCCTGCGGCGGACGCATCAGCGTCTATGTGGAACCGGTCTCCTAGAGCATGTCGCGTTCAATTACATTCACGCAACATGCCCTATCTATTTGTTTTGACGCATGTCTTTCTCCCAAAACCGGTATCCACTTTGGGAGACATGCTCTAGGATCGATTGATGCCTGCATACGACACCTTGATGGCCTTCGCCGCCGCGACCCTTCTGTTCGCCTATTTTCCTGGTCCGGCCCTGCTCTACACAGCCGCGCAGACCCTGTCGCGCGGGCGCGCCGCAGGCTTCTGGGCCGCGTTCGGCATTCACATCGGCTGCTATGTCCATGTGATTGCCGCGACCCTTGGACTGTCGGCGGTCTTTGCCGTCGTTCCCGCGCTTTATGCTGCGTTGAAGCTCGCGGGCGGCGCCTATCTTGTCTGGCTCGGCTTCCAGATGATCCGGACACGCACGGTGGCAGGACCAACGCCTGAGTTGCCGAAACGCAGCCGCCGTCGCGCCTTCCTCGACAGCGTGATCGTGGAGGTTCTCAATCCCAAGGTCGCGGTGTTCTTCATCGCCTTCCTGCCCCAGTTCGTCGACGCCAATGCCGCTCTGCCGGTCTGGTGTCAGTTCCTGATCCTGGGCACCATCGTGAACCTGTCCTTTTCTTCGGCCGATGTTTTCACCGTGCTGTTTGCCTCCCAGGTTCAAAAGCAGCTTCGCAGGTCTTCCCGGTGGCAGGACGTCAGCCGCTGGATCACCGGATCAATCCTGGTGGGCCTCGGCATCAAACTGGCAACGGAGCGTAGCTGATCCATGGACCTTTCCCTTCTCTCAGCGCTCAATGAAGAACGCACGGCCCGGCGGGCGACGATCCTCGTCACCGACATGGCGAGTGGCGAACAGCGGCTGATCCTGAAAAATGCCGACTTTTCGGCCGATCGGTTGCATGAAGAGCTGACAAAGCGGTTCCGGTCCGGGAAATCGGGCATGATTGAAACCGAAACCGGCAACATGTTCCTGACGGTTTCCGTGCCCCCGCCCCGGATGGTCATCATTGGAGCGGTTCACATTTCCCAGGCTTTGGCGCCGATGGCGGAAATCGCCGGCTTCGACGTCACCATCATCGATCCGCGCACCGCCTTCGCCACGGAGGAGCGTTTCCCTGGCGAAACTCTGATTGCCGAGTGGCCGGAGGATGTCCTCAAAGACATGACGTTCGACGCCTTTACGGCCGTGGCTGCCGTGACCCACGATCCGAAGATCGACGACCTGCCGCTTCAGGAAGCGCTGAAGGCCGGCTGTTTCTATGTTGGCGCCCTGGGCAGCCGGAAGACCCACGCCAAGCGGGTGGAACGGTTCCTGGAAGCCGGTATCCCGCAGGCGGACATCGACCGGATCGATGCCCCGATCGGGCTCGACATCGGCGCCGCATCGCCGGCTGAAATTGCCGTCGCAGTGCTCGGCAAGGTGATTGCCGCCCTGCGCAAGGAACCGGAGACCGCCTGATGGATTTCGGCCCGAGGCCGGTCCTTGAAGCGGAAGGGTGCGTGCTTGCCCATTCCACCAGGACCGGCAATGCCACTTTCAAGAAGGGCCGGGTGCTCAGCGCGAACGATGTAAAGGCGCTTCAGCAGGCCGGCGTGACAACCGTGACGGTCGCCTGCCTGGCGGCGGACGACCTGAATGAGGATCTTGCGGCAGACCGGATCGCGCGGGCGGCCAATGGCGGCGGGCTGACCTGCGACGCCCCATTCACCGGTCGGGTCAATCTCTATGCGGATCAAGCCGGCGTCCTCGTGATCGACCGGCAAGCGGTCGATGCGATGAACCGGATCGATCCGGCCATCACCATCGCCACTCTGCCCGAATTTACCAGGGTCCTTGCCGGGCGAATGGTCGCGACTGCCAAGATCATTCCCTTTGCTGCTCCCGAGCGACTTGTCGCCGAGGCAGAGCAACGGATTTCAGGCGCCCTCAGGGTTGCCCCCTTCAAGGCCCACAGGGTCGGGCTGGTTGCGACCAGGCTGCCGCACCTGAAGCCGAGCACCATGGACAAGACACGACGGGTGCTGGAAGCCCGCCTTGCCGCGAGCGGCAGCACGATCCTGGCCGAGGAACGCGTGGACCACCGGGAAGATGCGGTCGCTGAGGCCATGGCGAGGCTTGCCGGCCAAGGGGCGGATTTCCTGATCCTGTTCGGAGCTTCGGCCGTCGTCGATCGGAAGGACATTCTGCCGGCAGCGATCGATCTTGCCGGCGGGACAGTGGAACAGTTCGGCATGCCTGTCGATCCGGGCAACCTGCTCATGATCGGGACCTATGAAGGCCTTCCGGTCATCGGAGCGCCGGGCTGCGCGCGCAGCCCCAAGGAAAACGGCTTTGACTGGGTGCTCGACCGCAAGCTTGCCGGGCTTGAGGTCAGCGCCCATGACATCACCGGTATGGGTGTCGGCGGGTTGTTGATGGAAATCGGGACGCGGCCGCAACCACGCGAGGTCAGGACAGTGCCGGACAAACCCCAGATCGGCGCCATTATCCTGGCTGCCGGCAAATCGAGCCGCATGGGCGGCCCCAACAAATTGCTTGCCGAACTGGACGGCAAGACACTAGTGCAGCATGCCGTGGAAGCCGCTCAGGGCGCCGGGCTCGCGCAAACGATACTGGTGACGGGCCACATGGCCGACCGAATCGGTGCAGAGATATCCGATTTCCAAATCGACGTGGTCCACAATCCTGATTTTGCGGACGGCATGGCCGGGTCCATTCTCACCGGCATGAAAGCCCTGGATCCCTCTCTGGATGCGGTCATTATCCTGCTCGCGGACATGCCGGGGATTACGTCGGAGACCCTGATTGGCATGATCGGCGCTTACGCCGACAGCCCGAAAGCCCTGATCGTAACCGCGACGGCGGAAGGGAAAAGAGGCAATCCGGTGCTCTGGGACAAACGTTTTTTTGATGGGCTCAAGGCGCTGAACGGCGATATCGGCGCCCGGCATCTGATTGCGGAAAATCCGGAGTTTGTTCTGGAATACGAGATCGGCTTGGCCGCGCGGCTCGACCTGGATACGCCCGAGGCCCTGGCACAAGCCGGAGGCAGATTATCCGAGAGCTGAGACGAGACGTCGCGATTTGCAATAAATAACTGACTGGTAACACTGTTTCTACAGATGTGCTTAGCTATAGCCGAAGCTATGCATCAGTCGCAGAGCCTCCATGCGGAGCCACTATTGCAATTTTGTGACGACTACACTATGTAACCATTGCGTTCGGCGCTCACCGTCCTATGGGCGGATTTACGCGCGGCGAACGTGACTATAACTCCTATAATCGCAAAGGCTGTTCGGATCCTCGAATAGAGGATGCTCGAGCGCTTTTTGCCGCGCGTAGAAGAAGAAGGAAAAAGAACATGACTGCATTGAGCCTCCCGCGTCCCGGTTGCTGCAAGTGGGCAGAGGGCGATTCCGGCAACTACACGTTCCCGTGCAACAACCGGGTTGAAGCCGGTGTGTCCTACTGCGACGAACACCGTGCCCTGGTTTACATTCCGCCGGAAGAGCGCCGCCGCAGCCGTTCGGGCGGCATGACCAATACCTTCAAGCGCATTGCCGCCTGATCGCGTTTCTGGCGTGAAGATTTTAAACCCGGCCGATTGGCCGGGTTTTTTTTATGGGTTCAACTGAATCTGTCGGCCAAACTCTATCAGTCCGCCAAACAAAAAACGCGGCCCGAGAGGCCGCGTTCTGAAAATCTGTCGTAATGCGCAATGCGCGGGAAATCAGATCTTTCCCAGCGATTCCTTGATATCGATCAGCCGTGCCAGGGTGTCCTGGGCCTTGCGCAAGATCTCGGTGTCCTTGGCGTCGGCAACGTCGTCTTCGGCGTTCTTGATCTGCTCGTCCAGGTGCTCGACCTTCAGGTCTTCGACCGCGATCGCCTGTTCTGCCAGAATGGTCAGACCACCGGTTGCCACATCGGCAAAACCGCCGCGAACGAAATATTCGTCCAAGCCTGCGCCCTGTTCGCGGCGCACCTTCAAAATGCCCGCCTGAATGGTGGACATGAAGGGGCTGTGATCCTTCAGAACACCGAATTCACCTTCGGTGCCGGGAACGATTACTTCGAGAACCTGTTCGGACAGGAGCTGACGCTCCGGCGAGACCAACTCGAACTGGAATAACTCAGCCATTTGGCATGCCCCTTGTCAGTCTGGTGCGGTCGGCGGCGAAACCGCCGATCCGAATTCCGGAACGGGCGCTTCCGGTCTGGACGCGCCCGATCTCTGTCTTATCAGGCAGCTTCCGCAGCCAGTTTCTGAGCCTTCTCGACGGCTTCGTCGATGGAGCCGACCATGTAGAAGGCCGCTTCCGGAAGGTGGTCGTATTCGCCGTTGACGAGACCCTTGAAGCCCTTGATCGTGTCTTCGAGAGCAACGAGCTTGCCCGGAGAACCGGTGAAGACCTCGGCCACGAAGAACGGCTGGGACAGGAAGCGCTCGACCTTACGAGCACGGGCAACGGTGAGCTTGTCCTCTTCGGACAGTTCGTCCATGCCCAGGATGGCGATGATGTCCTGAAGCGCCTTGTAACGCTGCAGGGTCACCTGAACCGCACGGGCCGTCTCGTAGTGTTCTTCGCCGATGATGCGGGCGTCGAGCATACGCGAGGTGGAGTCCAGCGGATCCACGGCCGGGTAAATGCCCTTTTCCGCAATCGAGCGGTTCAGAACCGTCGTTGCGTCAAGGTGGGCGAAGGTCGATGCCGGCGCCGGGTCGGTCAAGTCATCGGCCGGAACGTACACGGCCTGAACGGACGTGATCGAGCCCTTGGTGGTGGTGGTGATGCGTTCCTGCATGGCGCCCATGTCGGTCGCCAGCGTCGGCTGGTAACCCACGGCCGAAGGAATACGACCGAGAAGAGCGGACACTTCGGAACCGGCCTGGGTAAAGCGGAAGATGTTGTCCACGAAGAACAGCACGTCCTGACCCTGGTCGCGGAAGTGTTCTGCAACGGTCAGACCGGTCAGAGCAACACGGGCACGGGCTCCGGGGGGCTCGTTCATCTGGCCGTAAACGAGGGCTGCCTTGGAGCCTTCGCCGCCGCCTTCCTTGTTCACGCCGGATTCGATCATTTCCCAGTAAAGGTCGTTGCCTTCACGGGTCCGCTCGCCAACGCCAGCGAACACGGAGTAACCGCCGTGCGCCTTGGCGACGTTGTTGATGAGCTCCATGATCAGAACCGTCTTGCCCACGCCGGCGCCGCCGAACAGGCCGATCTTGCCGCCCTTTGCGTAAGGAGCCAGAAGGTCCACGACCTTGATGCCGGTAACCAGGATCTCAGCTTCGGTGGACTGTTCGATGAACTCCGGAGCTTCCTGGTGAATGGCGCGCTTGGCGTCATGCGGAATGGCGCCGGCTTCGTCCACCGGTTCGCCGATCACGTTCATGATGCGGCCCAGCGTACCATCGCCGACCGGCACTTCGATCGCGCTGCCGGTGTCAACCACTTCCTGACCGCGAACCAGACCCTCGGTGGAGTCCATCGCGATGGTACGAACCGTGTTCTCGCCGAGGTGCTGGGCAACTTCCAGCACCAGGCGAACGCCCTGGTTGTCAACTTCAAGAGCGTTCAGGATCAACGGCAGGTGGTCATCGAACTTGACGTCGACAACGGCGCCGATGACCTGGGTGATCCGTCCGACCTGTTTGTCAGCCATATCCCTAATCCTCGTCTCGATCCCGTTAGAGCGCTTCAGCGCCCGAGATAATTTCAATCAGTTCCGTCGTGATCTGCGCCTGGCGCTGGCGGTTGTAGCTGATCGTCAGTTTGTCGATCATTTCGCCTGCGTTGCGGGTTGCGTTGTCCATTGCGGACATACGCGCGCCCTGTTCACTTGCAGCATTTTCCAGGAGCGCCCGGAAAATCTGAACGGAGATGTTGCGCGGCAGGAGATCCTCGAGGATCTCCGTTTCGTCCGGCTCATATTCGTAGACCGCTGCGGCGCCGCCCTGATCGGACCCACCTTCCGCTGCCTCGAAATGGGCCGGAATGAGCTGCTGGGCCGTCGGCTCCTGAGCGATCACCGACTTGAACGTCGAATAGAACAGCGTGCAGACATCGAACTCGCCGGCGGCATACATCGACAGGATTTCCGTGCCGATTTCGTGTGCGTCAGAGAACCCAACATTTTTCACGTTGCGCAGATCCACGGTCTTGATCACATGGGAACCGAGGTCCCGCTTGATCGCGTCGTAGCCCTTCTTGCCCACGCAGATGATTTTCACCGTCTTGCCCTGGGCAATCAGGCTGCGTGCCTTTTGACGTCCCAGCTTGGCGATGTTGGTGTTGAAACCACCGCACAGGCCGCGTTCGGCAGTGGCAATGACCAGGAGATGAACCTGATCGTTGCCGGTGCCTGCCATCAGCTTCGGTGCGTCGTCACGGCCTTCGAAAGCCGCCGCGAGATTGGCCAGCACCTGCTCCATGCGTTCCGCATAGGGCCGGGCGGCTTCCGCAGCTTCCTGAGCACGACGCAGCTTCGCCGCGGCCACCATTTGCATGGCCTTGGTGATTTTCTGCGTCGCCTTCACGGAAGCGATGCGGTTTCGTAAGTCCTTCAGGCTCGGCATGGCCGCCCCTGCTCCTTATCCCGACTGCGTTCTCAGGCGAAGTTCTTGGCGAAGCTGTCGAGCACGGCCTTGAGCTTGCCCGTCAGTTCGTCATCGAGTGCCTTTTTCTCCCAGATCGCGTCCAGAAGATCGGCATGTTCGCCGCGCAGGTGCAGCAGGAAGGCCTCTTCGAATTCGCGGACCTTGTTAACCGGAAGCGGATCCAGGTAGCCGTTCACGCCGGCGTAGATAACCGCGACCTGTTCCTGGGTCTTCAGCGGCGAGAACTGCGGCTGCTTCAGGAGCTCGGTCAGACGGGCACCACGGTTCAGCAGGCGCTGGGTGGTGGCGTCGAGGTCCGAACCGAACTGGGCGAAGGCGGCCATTTCACGATACTGGGCGAGTTCACCCTTAATCGGACCGGCAACCTGCTTCATCGCCTTGATCTGAGCGGACGAGCCCACGCGGGACACCGACAGACCGACGTTCACGGCCGGACGGATACCCTGGTAGAACAGGTCCGTTTCCAGGAAGATCTGACCGTCGGTGATCGAGATCACGTTGGTCGGAATAAACGCGGACACATCGTTGCCCTGGGTTTCGATGACCGGCAGAGCGGTCAGTGAGCCACGGCCGTTCTCTTCATTCAGCTTGGCTGCACGTTCCAGCAGACGGGAGTGCAGGTAGAAGACGTCGCCCGGGAAAGCTTCACGTCCCGGCGGACGGCGGAGCAGCAGGGACATCTGACGGTAGGCAACGGCCTGCTTGGTCAGATCGTCGTAACCGATCACGGCGTGCATGGAGTTGTCGCGGAAGAATTCACCCATCGCGCAGCCGGCAAACGGTGCCAGGTACTGCAGCGGAGCGGCGTCCGAAGCGGTCGCGGCAACGACGATGGAGTATTCCAGTGCGCCTGCGTCTTCCAGGGTCTTCACGAACTGTGCGACCGTGGAGCGCTTCTGACCGACGGCCACGTAGATGCAGTACAGCTTGACGTCTTCGTCGTCGCTTGCGTGCAGCGGCTTCTGGTTCAGGAAGGTGTCGAGGATGATCGCGGTCTTGCCGGTCTGGCGGTCGCCGATCACCAGCTCGCGCTGACCGCGGCCGACCGGGATCAGGGCGTCGATGGCCTTGAGGCCCGTGGACATCGGCTCATGCACCGACTTACGCGGCAGGATGCCCGGCGCCTTCACGTCCACGCGGCGCTTTTCGGTGGCTTCGATCGGGCCCTTGCCGTCCAGCGGGTTGCCGAGCGGATCGACAACGCGGCCGAGCAAGGCCTTGCCGACCGGAACTTCCACGATAGCGCCGGTCCGCTTGACCGTGTCGCCTTCCTTGATGTCACGGTCGGAACCGAAGATCACGACGCCGACGTTGTCGGTTTCGAGGTTCAGCGCCATACCCCGGATACCGCCCGGGAATTCGACCATTTCACCGGCCTGGACCTTGTCCAGACCGTACACACGAGCAATACCGTCACCGACGGACAGCACCTGACCGACTTCAGAGACTTCGGCTTCCTGGCCGAAACTCTTGATCTGGTCCTTGAGGATAGCGGAGATTTCCGCGGCCCGAATATCCATCAGCCGACCTCTTTCATCGCGAACTTGATTGAATTGAGCTTGGTACGCAGAGACGTGTCGATCATGCGGGACCCGACCTTGACCACAAGGCCACCGATCAGAGCAGGATCAACTTTCGCTGCGATGTTTACGGACTTGCCCAGAGAAGAAGCCAGAGCTTCCGTCAGGGCTTTGACATGATCGTCCGAGAGCGGTGCGGCGGAGATTACCTCTGCCGTTTCCTCTCCCCGCTTTTCGGCAAGCAGGGCGCGGAACGCCTTGATCATGTCAGGAAGGACGAAGAGGCGCCGGTTTTGGGCGGCCAGCTTCACGAAATTAGCAGCAAGACCGGAAATACCAGCCTTGTCCATGAGTGCACCCAGAGCAGAAATCTGCTCCTCAGCACTGAACGACGGGCTCTTTACGAGACGGATGAGATCTTCGCTTTCATTGAGGTAGCCCTCAAATTTGCCAAGATCCCGTTCCACGTCGGCGGTCGCGCCTGTTTCCTCGGCTAGATCGAGGAGGGCGGACGCATATCGCTTAGCCACGCCGGATACGAGAGATACGTTGTCAGTCACCAGGTCCGAGCTCTCTGACGTCTTTCAAGCCCCACTAAGCAGTCCTCCGCTCGCAAGGCGTTGAAATAATGAATGATTTCAGGGTCAGAAGGTATGACGGTTAAACCGTTCCCCCAAAGCCGCGCCTCACTTAGCACAGGGTTTCGCACTGTGCAACTTCGCCTAATGGCGGTGTTTGGCGATTTCTGGCTCTTTTTTCGTTCCAGCTCATAAAAAGTGCTGCGGATCGATGTCCACCTGGACCCGTAATCCCTTCACCGGACGGGGCGCCTGTTCCAGCCAGGCGCGCAGGTAGGCCTGCAGATCCATCTGCCTGGGCGCGATCGCCAAGAGCCGGTAGCGATAGCGTCCACGCACCATGGCAAGGGCCGCTTCCGCCGGCCCCAGAAGGGTGACCGCGGGCTCCCTTGGAGCGGCCCGGACGAAGGCGCGGGCAAAATCTTCGGCAAAGCGTTTGTCCGGTCCGGAGATAACAATGGCCGCCAGTCGGCCGAAGGGCGGCAGTCCCGCCGCCTGCCTTGCCCCGATTTCCGCTGCGTAAAAAGCATCCCGGTCAGAAGACAGCAGCGCCTTGATGACCGGATGGTCAGGCGAATAGGTCTGCAGAAAACCCTTACCGCCACCGGTGACACGCCCCGCACGGCCTGTGACCTGGGCCAGAAGCTGAAAGGTTTTTTCCGCCGCCCGCGGGTCGCCGTGAGCCAGACCGAGATCGGCATCGATCACACCGACCAGACGCATTTTCGGAAAATTGTGCCCCTTGGCGACGAGCTGGGTGCCGATCACGATATCGGCGCCGCCCTCCTCGACGATTTTCATTTCCCGGCGCAAGCGCTCCGGCCCGCCGGGCAGATCGGACGAAAGTATAAGGGTGCGCGCCTGCGGGAAACGGTCCGCGACCTCCTCGGCAACCCTTTCCACACCCGGTCCACATGCAATCAGCGAATCGACGGAACCACAGGAGGGACAACTTTCGGGCACCTTCTCGTTGTGGCCGCAGTGATGGCAGACCAGACGCCCCTGAAACCGGTGTTCGACCAGCCATGCGCTGCAATGGGGACACTGGAACCGGTGGCCGCAGGTGCGACAAAGTGTCAGGGGGGCATAACCCCGCCGGTTCAGGAACAAAAGCGTCTGGGCGTCGTCGGCAAGCGCCTCTTTCATGGCCGCCAACAACTCCGGCGCGATCCAGCGGCCCCGTTCCGGTCCGTTGTGGCGCATATCGATCGCCTTCAGGTCCGGCAGGGCCGCACCCGAGGCACGTTCGGGTAGGACGAAGCGCCGGTAGCGGCCCATGTCGGCATTGACCCGGCTTTCGATCGACGGCGTCGCCGAGGCGAGTACCACCGGAAAGCGGGAGATGTGGCCACGCACGACCGCCATGTCACGGGCCGAATAGGGCACCCGGTCGTCCTGCTTGAAGGCGGAATCGTGCTCTTCGTCGACGATGATCAGGCCGAGTTCGGCGAACGGCAGGAACAATGCCGAGCGGGCACCAATAACGACCCGGACGTCGCCGGAAGCAACGCCGCGCCAGGTACGTGCCCGGTTTTTCGGTGTGACTTCGGAGTGCCATTCGGCCGGATAGACGCCGAACCGCTGCTCGAACCGGCGCAGGAACTGCTCGGTCAGTGCGATTTCCGGCAGCAGCACCAGAACCTGCTTGCCGCGCCTGAGCGCTTCGGCTACGGCCTCGAAATAGACTTCCGTCTTGCCGGAGCCTGTCACCCCGTCGATCAGGGAAACGGCCGCCCCCTTGTCGAAACTCTCGACCAGGCCGTCGGCGGCTTGCTTTTGGGCGGGCGTCAGTTTGGGCTTGCAGAAATCCACCTGCGGCTCTGGCGGCGGCGGGGCGGCCGGAAGGGAGACGACCTCCAGAACCTCCTGGTGCAGCAAGCCGTCGATCACGGACGGAGACACCCCCGCGGCATGGGCCAGACCACTCTTGGTCCAGGCAAAGCCGTCTTCCATGGTTTCCAGAACCCGGCTGCGCGCGGGCGTCATTCTTTCCGGTGCCGCACCTTCGATCTTGCGCACACCGGCAACGGGCGGCTCTTCCTCCAGGGCTTCTTCGGAGCGCAGCACCATGCGCAGGACCATGCCCGGGGCGGCCAGGGTCCAGTTGGCGACCCAGTCGATGAAGCGGCGCAGGTCCGCGTCCAGCGGTCTGGCGTTCTCATAGACATGGGAGATGCTCTTCAGCTTCTTCGGATTGATCGCCGGGTCCGGCTGGTTGTCCCAGACGGCGCCGAGCACTTCCCGGGGACCGAGCGGAACGCGGACGATGGTTCCCGGCAGGACGTTGACGCCCGGCGGCACCTTATAGGTATAGGGACCGGGCACAGCGACCGGCACCATCACACTGGCGATGGTCTCACGCTGCAACGGGTCGTCATCAAACAGCACCGGTCTACTTCGTCCTGCTTCCTAAGGCACGTTTTGCGATTTTTGAGGTACGTACCGCAAAAATCGCACCCAATCTCGAATCGCGGGGTTCTTCTTAACCGCATCCTACGGTAAAGAAACCGCGAGCAGAGAAACATTCAACGGGCCATTTGCCCGGTCCGCCCTCTTTCGCCGCCTCAGCGGCACGCCCAACGGGAGCAGAACCCCATGAAATTTTTCGTCGATACGGCTGATACCGCTGAAATCAAGGAGCTTGCCGCAACCGGTCTGCTCGACGGTGTCACCACCAATCCGTCGCTGATTGCCAAGAGCGGACGGCAGTTCAAGGAAGTGATCGCCGAGATCTGCTCCATCACCGATGGCGACGTGTCGGCGGAGGTTGCTGCCACCGACTACGACACGATGATCAAGGAAGCCAAGGAACTTGTGAAGATCGCCGACAACGTGGTGATCAAGCTGCCGCTGACCCTTGAAGGTCTGAAGGCCTGCAAGACGCTGACCGGCGACGGCCACAAGACCAACGTCACACTCTGTTTTTCCGCCAACCAGGCGCTGCTGGCCGCCAAGGCCGGCGCGACCTACATCTCGCCGTTCATCGGCCGCCTCGACGATATCAATCTCGACGGGCTGGAGCTGATTCGCGAAATCCGGGTCATCTACGACAATTACGACTTCGACACGGAGATCCTGGCCGCCTCGATCCGTACCGCCAACCACGTCCGGGATTGCGCCATCATCGGTGCCGACGTGGCAACGGTCCCGCCGGCAACCCTGAAGGGGCTGGTCAAGCATCCGCTGACCGACAAGGGCCTGGAAGCTTTCCTCGCCGACTGGGCCAAGACCGGCCAGAGCATTCTCTGAAGCCGACCGTCGAATATCAGGTTTGAAGAGCCCGGCTTCGGCCGGGCTTTTTTTATTGCAAACTTCGATTTGGGCATGACCATGCCCTCCGCACAACTGTCACCCCGGCCTTGATGTACAGACCGGGGACATGGCTGACAGGTGTTCGGGGACATGGTTGACACATTTATATCGCGTTGAGGTCGATTTGTGCGACCTTGTTGGCGCCGAAATAGATGCCGTATTTTCCCGGGTGAGAAGTTGGGCGAATAGCCAGGCTGTGTCCCCTGAATGCTTTCGGCACAGACCAGAGGCGTCCTTTGTAGCTGATTTGGGCCTTGGTTCTGGGAACCTTGCGGGTGATGGTGCTGTTTTCATAGATCATCTCCGGCAAGGTCTTTGACCAACTGCGCAGCGACGGACGGTAGCGGCTCGCGGGAACCTTGTCAGACAGGGCTTCATGCGGGCGATGATGGTTGTAAACCAGCCGCCAGCGGTCGAAGGCCTGCTGGAGCTGCTCCTGGCTACGGTAGCAGCGCAAGGCCAGCACCTCTTCGTTCAAGGTTCGGTTGAAGCGTTCATTCTTGCCCTTGGTTTGCGGATGGAATGGCCGGGCGTAGATCACATTCACGCCCAACCTGGCCAGCCAGACCCGTAACGGTGTCCAATGACTGTCCCGATAACTGGAACCCCAGGGGGCGCCATTGTCGACCAGAAATGCATCCGGCAGGCCATAGAGGCTAAAGCTGCGCTCCAGATGGGTCTGGACGGTATGTGTGCGCTGATCCGGACAAGCCGCCAGGCACACCGCGAAGCGGGAATGGTCGTCGACAACCGTTAGCGGATGGCACTCCTGTGCATTGCCCAGACGGACCCGACCCTTGAAGTCCATCTGCCACATACGGTTGGCCTCCTCTTCTTCAAAACGCTGCCAGTCTGTCCCGCTCCTGTCCCGGGGCCGGATACAATCATGGCGACGCAAGACCGCATGGATGGTCGATACCGCTGGAGTGTTGTCGTCGGTGCGTGAAAGCACCGCCGCGATCTTGCGCGCACCCCAAGCCGGATGGGCCGTGCGCACCGAAAGGATTGCTTCTTCCAACGCGGGGCAAAGCTGCTGCGGACTCGATCGCGGCCGGCGGCTGCGGTCCTCAAGCACATCTCCCGCTTCAAACCGGCGCAGCCACTTGTAGCCGGTCTGAGGGCTGATCCCGAACCGGCGGCAAAGCTCACGCCGGTTCACGCCTTCAAGCCTCGCGAGCCGGACGAACTCTTCTCGCTGTTCCATGATCGACATCTCCTGCCACGGCATGCCCGCCTCCTTCGACGTAAGTCATGCCAAATGTGTCAACCATGTCCCCGAACACCTGTCAGCCATGTCCCCGGTTTAAACACTTGAGCCGGGGCCTACTCGCAGATCCACTTGCCGCAGCTTCGCGCAAGAGAACATCGGCTCTGCAAACGAGTAGGCCCCGGATCTCACTGCGTTCGTCCGGGGTGACGACGGAGGGGATGGATTTCGCCAGACAGTCGCACCCCGTTAACTGAACGCTTGGGGTCATGGTCTTACAGTTGGCCCATGTCTCCGAACCCAGCAGATACCGACGCCCTGCTCGTTACCGCCCGGCCGGACCTCAATCAGAGGATCGGAATGTGGTTAGACCATCTTGCCGACGAGCGACGGCTTTCGGACAAGACGCTGGTCGCCTACGAGCGCGACCTTCGCCAGTTTCTGCGGTTCCTCACCGATCACCTGGGCGGCGCGCCTTCGCTGAAAGATATCAAATCGCTGAAACCCGCCGACTTCCGTGCCTTTCTGGCCCGCAGGCGCCAGGGCGGAACACAAAGCCGGTCGCTGGCGCGCGGGCTTGCGGGCATCCGGTCCTTCCTGCGGTTTCTGGAGCGGCGCGGCGAGGTTAACGCTGCGGCCGCCGGTGCGGTTCGCCCGCCGAAACAGCCCCGCTCCCTGCCGAAGCCGGTTTCGGCGCGCGATGCCAGGGACATCACCGGCGGCGATCTTGCCATGGAAAGCGACCCCTGGATCGAGGCGCGCAACGCCGCGGTGCTGACGCTTCTCTACGGTTGCGGGTTGCGCCTGTCGGAAGCTTTATCGCTTACCGGCGGCACGGCGCCGCGGTCGGGAACAAAAACGCTCAGGATCAAGGGCAAGGGCGGCAAGGAACGGTTGGTGCCGATCCTGCCCGTCGTTTCGGAGGCGATCGACGCCTATCTGGAACTCTGCCCTTACGGGATTTCGAAGGACGGACCGCTGTTCGTCGGCGCGCGGGGCGGGCCGCTCAATCCCCGGCTGGTGCAGCTCGCCATGGAGAAGCTGCGCGGCGCGCTCGGCCTGCCGAAAAGCGCGACACCACATGCGCTACGCCATTCCTTTGCGACTCACCTTCTGGCCGGCGGCGGCGACCTGCGCACGATCCAGGAACTCCTGGGCCACGCCAGCCTTTCGAGCACCCAGATCTATACGGAAATCGACAGCGCCCGCTTGCTGGAAGCCTATGACCGGGCTCATCCGCGCAGCTGAAGCAGCCAAAATTCAAAAAAACGCCCTCCAGGCAGTGATTTTCCGGGACTTAGGGGGTGCATTCTGCCGAGAAAGTGGTAGTGTCCGCGCCTTCATGGGAGGGTCCTCCCTCCGCAAACCAGCGCAGTGCCCGTCATCAGGGGCATTCCACCAACCAGAAAGTCAGGAGACAACTTGCAAGTCCTCGTCCGCGATAACAATGTCGATCAAGCCCTCCGCGTCCTGAAGAAGAAGCTGCAGCGCGAAGGCGTATTCCGTGAAATGAAGACCCGTCGGGCCTTCGAAAAGCCGTCCGAAAAACGCGCCCGTGAAAAGGCTGAAGCTGTCCGCCGCGCCCGCAAGGCTGCGCGCAAGCTCGCCCAGCGCGAAGGCATCATTGCCGGCGGCCGCAAGCGTTAATTCGTTTTCGACACCTGCGTAAATCCCGGACCGCGCGGCTTATTCAAGCCTGCGCGCCGGGCTTTGGCGTGTCTGGACGAAGCTGAGGCGCTCACTCTAGCCCCGCGCCCGGGACTGGATCGTCCTATAGCTCCGCCGCAAAATTATCTTAACAATTCGTTCACACCAGGCCTGCATCCTTGGCGCGCGGAGATGCCCGATGCTAACCCGATGTGCTGCCCTGTTTTTGTTCCTGTTCCCGATTCTGATCGGTCTGGCCAGCCCGTCCGAAGCGCAGATCTACTGTCCGCTTCCCGAGGACGGCATCTGGGTCAACCCGAATGCCAAGCCGAAGGAAATCACCCGGATCGTGATCGAATCGGCCTGCCACGACGGCCGGGTCGACAGCCGCATCCGCGCCTTTACCTCCTGCATTCCGCGCGACTGCAAATGGGGCTGGACCGCCGCCGAACTCCGCGACGGTGGCGGCTTGCAGGTGGCCCTTCTCGGCTTCCTGGGCGGCAAGGTGATCCGGGTCCGCCGTTTCGGCGACATCCTGGACACCCATGTCCTGGACGTCCCTTACGACCGGTCGCTGCCACGCAACGAACAGGTCTATAATCTTCAACGCAAGTAGCGCGGGCTTCTTAGAGCACGTGCGGATGGCCATGGCGGAATTCCCGCAGCGCCTGCGCCAGAATCCGGACAGCGGAGTTCAGGAACAGGGTCGCCATCAGGCCGGCAACAATCAGATCCGGCCATGCGGTCGCGGTTCCCCAGACGCCGAGAGCTGCGAGCATCACCGCCACATTGCCGATGGCATCGTTGCGCGAGCACAGCCAGACGGAGCGGACATTGGCATCCCCATCCTTGTAGCGGACCAGCAGAAGCACACTGGAGAGGTTGACGAGCAGCGCGAGAAAGCCCACCGCGCCCATGACACCCGCTTCGGGCATGCCGAAGACCAGCACCTGATAGGCGGTCGATCCGCCGACCCAGAGCCCCATCAGCAACAGGCTCAGCCCCTTGATCACGGCCGCTGTCGAACGGACTTTCAAGGAAGCGCCGATCACTGCCAGCGACATGCCGTAGGTGACCGCATCGCCAAAGAAATCGAGCGCGTCGGCCTGAAGCGCCTTCGAGCCGGCCACCTGACCCGCGACCATCTCCACCAGAAACATGCCGCCGTTGAGCGCAATCACGAGCCAGAGCCTGCGCTTGTAGTCCGCCGACAGGCCGTCGAACGTGGCCGAGTGATCATGTCCGCAGCAGGATCCCATAAAAGATTCTCCTTGTTTCCGGTGGCAAAGCCCTGTCTGCTTATTCCCATACAACCTATAGCGACTAGAGCTTCAAGAGGCGGATATGGATTTTTCGATCGGCGACATGTCACGGCAGACCGGCGTCAAGATCCCGACGATCCGATACTATGAAAAGGAAGGCCTGCTCGCAGCGCCTATACGCAGCGAAGGCAACCAGCGGCGCTACGGCGAGGCTGATCTCGACCGGCTCGGCTTCATCAAGCATGCCCGGGACCTCGGCCTGCCGATGGCGGCAATTCGGGAGCTTCTGGAGTTAGGAGAACATCCCGACCGCCCTTGCGCGGATGCCAACCGGATCGCCATCGAACAGCTTGCCGCCGTCCGGCAGCGGATTTCGCATCTGAAAAAGCTGGAAAGCGAACTTGTCCGCATCGCGGCAAGCTGCGACGGTCATCAGCAGGTGGCCGACTGCAATGTGCTGAAAGCATTCGGCGATCACGGCCAGTGTCGGGAAGACCACTGACGGTCAGCGCCAATCGGGAACCGATGTTGCGGAATTGGAGCGACTTTGACTGACAGGGGCAGAAGAGCACCAAGGCGTCTCAGCAGGCGCAGTTTCCTCAAAGGTTTAGGCCTTGCAGCCCTCGCACTGGCATCCGTCCCAGCATATGCGATCGGCGTCGAACCGTTTCGGCTCGTGATCAAACGGTATCAGATCACGCCTCTACGCTGGCCAAAGGACCTCCCGCTTCGCATTGCCATTCTGGCCGATCCGCATATCTGCAAGCCCTGGCTTACGGTCGATCATCTCGCGGGGATCGTCGAACGCGCCAATGCCCTGAAGCCGGACGTTTTCCTTCTGCTCGGCGACTACACAATTCACCACCGATGGACGAGCGGCCAGGAACCACGGGCCGGCTGGGCCGCCGTTCTGAGCCGGCTCGAGGCGCCGTTGGGCGTTCATGCGATCCTGGGAAATCACGACTGGTGGTAGGATCCGCAGGCGCAACTGACCGGCACCGGTCTGACACGCAACGGCGATGCCCTGATGGAGGCCGGGATTCCGGTTTATCACAACAAGGCGATCCGCCTGCAAAGCGACCACGGCCCGTTCTGGCTCGCCGGCCTTGGCGATCAGATTGCCCTACGACCTGACAATAACGCAAACAGGCCGGATTTCGTTGGCCTTCATGATCTGCGCGGCACACTCGATCAGATCACGGATACCGCACCGGTCATCCTTCTGGCCCACGAACCGGACATCTTCCCGTTCGTTCCGGACCGGGTCACGCTAACCCTTTCAGGCCATACCCACGGCGGCCAGGTCAGGCTGTTCGGAAAGTCCCTCATCGTCCCGTCCCGTTATGGCAATCGCTATGCCTACGGGCATATCGAGGAGCGGGCCTTATCGGGTGTCGGAACGCGGACGCTGATCGTGTCCGGCGGCCTGGGATGCTCCATCATGCCTGTCAGGCTGGGCGTTCCGCCTGAGATCACCCTGGTCGAGCTCGGCGCAGGTCACGTCCCCTCTTCCGCCGGGACCTCATGAAAAAGGCCGGGCGATTGCCCGGCCATTCTCAATCTCGCATAGCTTCCGATCAGGTGTGGATCGGCTTGAAGAAGGTGGCGAGGCCCGCTTCCTTGACGGCTTCCGACATGGTCGGATGAGCGTGGCAGGTGCGGCCGAGGTCTTCCGACGAGCCGCCGAATTCCATCAAGACGGCAACCTCGTGGATCATCTCGCCTGCGCCGAAGCCGACGATATGGGCGCCGAGCACCCGGTCCGTTTCCGCATCCGCCAGAACCTTGACGAAGCCGTCCGTGTGATTCATGGCGCGCGCCCGGCCATTGGCCGCGAAGGGGAACTTGCCGGCCTTGTAGTTGACGCCGGCTGCCTTCAGTTCCTCTTCGGTCTTGCCGACGGAGGCCACTTCCGGCTGGGTGTAGACCACACCCGGGATGACGTCGTAGTTCACATGCCCGGCCTGACCGGCCAGCATCTCGGCCAAGGCAACGCCCTCGTCTTCGGCCTTGTGTGCCAGCATCGGGCCCACGATCACGTCGCCGATGGCATAGATGCCGTCCACATTGGTGCGGTAATGACCGTCGGTCTTGACCCGGCCGCGCTCGTCGAGCGCCACACCGGCAGCGTCCAGGCCGAGGCCTTCGGTGTAGGGCTTGCGTCCGATGGCGACCAGCACGATGTCGGCTTCGATGGTTTCCGCGTCACCGCCGGCTGCCGGTTCGACCGTCACGGCCAAGCCCTTGCCCTTCTTGGAAACGCCGGTCACCTTCGAGGACAGCTTGAATTCCATGCCCTGCTTTTTCAGCATGCGCTGGAACTGCTTGGAGACGTCGCCGTCCATCGGTCCGAGGATCTTGTCCATGAACTCAACCACGGTGACCTGGGAGCCGAGGCGATTCCACACGGAGCCAAGCTCAAGGCCGATCACGCCGCCGCCGACGACGACCAGCTTGCCCGGAACCTTGTCCAGGTCGAGCGCGCCGGTGGAGGAGACCACCTGCTTTTCGTCGATCTCGACACCCGGCAGCGGCATGACGTCGGAGCCGGTGGCGATGACGATGTTCTTGGCTTCAATCTGGGAGACCTTGCCGTCTTCGGCGGTCACCTCGACCTTGCCGGCGGCCAGGATCTTGCCGGTGCCGTGGAAGGCATCGATCTTGTTCTTCTTGATCAGGAAACCGACGCCGCCGACGTTGGAATCGATCACGTCCTGCTTGTGCTTCATCATAACCGGCAAATCGAGTTTCGGCTTGCTCACCTTGATGCCGAGCACGTCGAAGCCGTGGCCGGCTTCCTCGAACATTTCCGAGGCATGCAGCAGTGCCTTGGACGGGATACAGCCGATGTTGAGACAGGTGCCGCCATGGGTGGCGCGTTTTTCGACAACAGCCACCTTCAGACCAAGCTGGGCTGCCTTGATCGCGCAGACATAGCCCCCCGGGCCGGTTCCGATGACGACGATATCGTATTGGGACATTTCGGTTGCCTCTGCCTTTGCTCTTGGTTCTTTTCCGTTCGGATCAGGGAAGAATGGCGCGTCCGCCGGAAACATCCAGGATCGCGCCGGTTGTGTAACTGGACTCATCGGACAGGAGCCACTTGATGGCTTTGGCTACCTCGTCCGCCGTCCCCGGCCGCTTCATCGGCAGGGACGGTGTGATTTCGGCCACCCTCTCCGGCGTGCCGCCGGAGGCATGGATTTCAGTCTCGATGATGCCGGGACGGATCGCATTGACGCGAACGCCTTCCGTGGCGACTTCACGCGCCAGGCCAACCGTCATGGTATCGATCGCGCCCTTGGCGGCGGCGTAGTCGACATACTGGTTCGCAGCCCCCAGCTTGGAGGCGGCCGATCCGAGATTAACGATAGCACCGCCCTTGCCGCCATGGCGGGTCGACATGCGCTTCACCGCCTCGCGGGCGCACAGGAACGAGCCTACCAGGTTGATGGAGAACATGCGGGTCAGCCGGTCCAGGGGCATCTCGTCGACGCGCTGCGGACGGTCCACCACGCCGGCATTGTTGACCAGTCCGACCAGTTGGCCGAAGTCATCGCATGCGGCAAACATTGCCAATACGTCCGCTTCCGATTGAACGTCGCCCTGCACCGCCCGGGCCTTGCCGCCGGAGCGCTCGATCTGGGCGACGACCTCTTCGGCGGCCTGGTTGTTGGACACGTAATTCACCAGGATCCCGTGGCCGAGTTCGGCAGCCCGCACACAGGCGGCCGCGCCGATCCCCCGGCTGCCGCCGGTTACCAGAACCACATTTTCGGTGCCTGTCACGATCCTGCCCGCCCGGTCTTTCTATTGAATCCGCACAAGGCGCTCCGACGCCCTGCCGCCGGCCCAGACACCGTCCAGGCTGCCATCGGGATTGACCTGATACACCACCGGGTCCTTCGAACCCCAGTCGATGGTCAGGACGTTACCGTTGAGCGTTCCCTGACCCCGGTAGGTCTGGCTGCCGATTTCCCAGCGAAAATGCGCCATGTCGCCTTGAACCGTGATGTACACGCGGCCGCTGTAGCGAGAGCCGTCCGTGTTGCGGCCGTCCACGGAATAGGTGCCTTCCAGGTTCGCCAGGTAGACGGCCTTGAAGGCCGCTTCGGCGCGATTGCCGTCAACCGACAGCAGACCGAAAGAGACGGACGCCTGGATCAGAATAACTGCGATGGCAAGAACGGCGCCACGGAGCATTGCCTTAAAGGCACGGCCCGCAGGATGGCCTCCCGGGAAATCCTGTTTCACCACGAATCCTCCCCGTCACCGTTCCGTCAGGGCCAGCCGCAAGCCGAAAGCCGCGAAGGTCGCCGCAATCGAACGGCGCATCCAGGTCAGCACCCGCTCGCTTCCGAGAACCTTCTGGCCGACAAGACCGGCAAACTGGCCGTAAACGATGAAGACGCCCAGGGTCATGGCCATGAACACGCCACCCATCGACAACATCTCGACGACCGGACGGGCTGCATCATGGGCCACGAACTGCGGCAGGAAGGCCAGGAAGAACACCGTCAGCTTGGGATTGAGAATGTTGATCAGGGCACCGGTCACAGCGATCGAGACCGGCGATTTTGAACGGCCGTCGTCGGCCTTCAGGTCCATCGGACCACGGTCTTTCAGGGTCTGCCAGGCCAGATACAGCAGATAGGCAACGCCCGCGTATTTCAGAACCTGAAACACGAGGGCGCTGGTGTGCAGCAGGGCGGAGAGCCCGAGGACGGAGGCCAGGATGGACGGTAGAATGCCGAAGGTGCATCCGATGGCGGCTGCCACACTTGCCAGTCGCCCTTTTCCGAGCCCGACCGCCACGGTGTAGACGACACCGGTGCCGGGCACCAGGACGACCACAAGGGCGGTGATGAGAAACTCCAGGCTCATGATCCGGACCTCCCCGGGTTCAGGTCTTTAATTAAAGATCCAGAACGAGGCGTTGCGGATCTTCCAGGCTTTCCTTGACGCGGACCAGGAAGGTCACGGCTTCCTTGCCGTCGACGATCCGGTGATCGTAGGAGAGCGCCAGATACATCATCGGGCGGATGACCACCTGACCGTTCACGGCCATCGGACGGTCCTGGATCTTGTGCATGCCCAGGATGCCGGACTGCGGCGCGTTCAGGATCGGCGACGACATGAGCGAACCATACACCCCACCGTTGGAGATGGTGAAGGTCCCGCCGGTCATATCAGCCATGCCCAGTTTGCCGTCCCGGGCCTTGCGGCCGAGGTTGCCGATTTCCTTTTCGATCTCGGCAATCGACATCTGGTCGGCATCACGCACGACCGGGACCACCAGTCCCTTGTCGGTGCCGACGGCCACGCCGACGTGGCAGAACTTCTTGTAGATGATGTCCGTACCGTCGATTTCCGCGTTCACGGCCGGAACTTCCTGCAGCGCATGGGTGACGGCCTTGGTGAAGAAGCCCATGAAGCCGAGCTTCACGCCGTGCTTCTTCTCGAACAGGTCCTTGTACTGCTTGCGCAGTTCCATGACCGGGCCCATGTCGACCTCATTGTAGGTGGTCAACATGGCCGCCGTGTTCTGGGCGTCCTTCAGGCGGCGCGCAATGGTCTGGCGCAGCTTGGTCATGCGCACGCGTTCCTCGCGCGCCTCGTCTTCGGCTGCGACGGGACCGCGGGCCATTGCCGGTGCGGGGGCCGGTGTGCTCGAAATGCCGGACTGGACGGCGGCAATGACATCGCCCTTGAGCACCTGGCCGCGCTTGCCGGAGCCGGCGACCTGATCGGCGGAAAGGTTCTTTTCGGCCATCATCTTGGAGGCCGACGGTGCCGGCGGCATGGACGATCCGCCTGCGGCCGGAGCAGGGGTTGCTGCGGGTGCGGCTTCAGCTGGTGCCGGAGCGGCTGCAACGGCGGCGCCGCTGGCATCGATCTGGCACAGCAGGTTGCCGGGCTCGACTGTATCGCCCGTGTTGGCGACGATCTTGACGACGGTGCCTGCGACCGGCGCCGGGATTTCCTGGGCGGCCTTGTCGGTTTCCAGTTCCACCAGCACGTCGTCGGCCTTGACCACATCGCCAACCTTCACGCTCCATTCGCCGACTTCCGCCTCGGTGACGGATTCACCGGCGCTCGGCGTGATCACGTCGACCAGTTCGGAGGCCTTAGGAGCGGCGGCCGGCTTGCTTTCCGTTTTGGCTTCCGCCTTGGCCGGCTTCGGCGCAGCAGCAGCGCCACCTTCGGAGATCTGTCCGAGAAGGGCGCCGACCTCTACCGTATCGCCCTCGTTGACGACAATGCTTTCCAAGGTGCCGGCTGCCGGAGCGGGAACCTCGACGGTGACCTTGTCGGTTTCCAGTTCCACCAGCGGTTCATCGGCCGCGATGGCATCGCCCGGCTTCTTGAACCACTGGGCGATGGTAGCTTCGGATACGGATTCACCCAGTGTGGGCACGCGAATTTCGGTTGCCATGGTCGCCTTCTCTTAAGTTTGCCTGGCCGGTTCCGGTAAGAGGGAGGCTGTTGCCAGCCTCCGCCAAATTATTCAAACGCCGCGTCGAGGAATGCCTGCAACTGGGCGAGGTGGGACGACATGAGACCGGTCGCCGTCGACGCCGATGCCTGCCGGCCCGCATAACGCGGACGCGTCGTCTTCGCGCCGATCTGCTCCAGGACCCATTCGATATAGGGCTCGACAAAGAACCAGCTGCCCATGTTCTTCGGCTCTTCCTGGCACCAGACCATGTCCGCATTCTTGAAGCGGTTCAGTTCCTTTGCCAGAGCCTTCTTGGGGAACGGATAGAGCTGTTCGACCCGCAGCAGATAGACATCGTTGACGCCGCGCTTCTCACGTTCTTCCAGAAGATCGTAATAGACCTTGCCGGAGCACATGACGACGCGACGGATCTTGTCGTCGGCCACCAGCTTGGTTTCGGAGCTGCCCATTTCCGCATCGTCCCAGAGCAGGCGGTGGAACGTGGTGTCCTCGGCCATTTCGGTGATCTTGGAGACGCAACGCTTGTGCCTGAGCAGCGACTTGGGCGTCATCAGGATCAAAGGCTTGCGGATGTCGCGGTTCAGCTGACGGCGAAGGATATGGAAGTAGTTCGCAGGCGTCGTGCAGTTGGCGACCTGCATGTTGTCTTCCGCGCAAAGTTGCAAATAACGCTCCAGACGGGCGGAAGAGTGCTCCGGCCCCTGGCCTTCGTAACCGTGCGGCAGCAGGCAGACCAGGCCGGACATGCGCAACCACTTGCGCTCGCCCGACGACAGGAACTGATCGAATATGACCTGCGCGCCATTGGCGAAGTCGCCGAACTGGGCTTCCCACAAGGTCAGTGCGTTCGGCTCGGCCAGCGAATAGCCATATTCGAAGCCGAGGACGGCTTCTTCGGAGAGCATCGAGTTGATGACCTCGTAACGGGCCGAATCCTTGCCGAGGTGGTTCAGCGGAATATAGCGGCTTTCGTCTTCCTGATCATACAGAACCGAATGACGCTGGGAGAAGGTGCCGCGTTCGCAATCCTGGCCGGACAGCCGCACCGCGTGGCCTTCACGCAGCAAGCCGCCGAAGGCAAGCGCTTCCGCGGTTGCCCAATCGATCCCTTCGCCGGTCTCGATCATGCGCTCGCGGTTCTTCATGAAACGCGCGATGGTCCGGTGAATGTTGAAGCCGTCAGGAACATTCGACAGCTTGCGGCCGATGTCCTTCAGTTCGTCCATCGGAATGCCCGTCGAACCACGGCGCGGATCGTCCTCGCCTTCGGCCCGCTTCAGACCCGACCACTTGCCGTCGAGCCAGTCGGCCTTGTTCGGCTTGAAGGCCTGTCCGGCGTCGAACTCGTCGTCGAGATGCTTGCGCCAGCTGGCCTTCATCTCCTCGACTTCTTCCGCCGAAACGACGCCTTCATTGACCAGCCGCTCGGAATAGATCTGCAGCGTCGTCGCATGCTTGCGGATCTTGCGGTACATGATCGGCTGGGTGAACGCCGGCTCGTCGCCCTCGTTATGGCCGAAGCGGCGGTAGCAGATCATGTCGATCACGACCGGACGGCCGAAGATCTGACGGTATTCGATGGCGATCTTGGCGGCGAAGGTCACCGCTTCGGGATCGTCACCATTGACGTGGAAGATCGGCGCCTCGATCACCTTGGCCATATCCGACGGATAGGGCGAAGACCGCGAGAAACGCGGGTTCGTGGTGAAGCCGATCTGGTTGTTGATGATCACATGGATCGAGCCGCCGGTGCGGTGGCCGCGGAGCGCCGACAGGCCGAAACACTCGGCAACCACACCCTGGCCGGCAAAGGCCGCATCGCCGTGCAGGAGCAGCGGCAGCACCTTGGAGCGGTCGACTTCCGTGGTCTCGACCCAATGGCCGTCGACAGCGGAAAGCTGATCCTGCTTGGCGCGGGACTTGCCGAGCACGACCGGATTGACGATTTCCAGGTGCGACGGGTTGGCCGTCAGCGACAGGTGGACGTCATTGTCGTCGAAGCTGCGGTCGGAGGAGGCACCGAGGTGATACTTCACGTCGCCGGAGCCTTCCACTTCGTCCGGCGCGTAGGAGCCGCCCTTGAACTCGTGGAAGATGGCGCGGTGCGGCTTGCCCATCACCTGGGAGAGCACGTTCAGGCGACCGCGGTGGGCCATGCCGAAAACGATTTCCTTCAGGCCCAGCTGGCCGCCGCGCTTGATGATCTGTTCCAGCGCCGGGATCAGCGCCTCGCCGCCATCGAGACCGAAACGCTTGGTGCCGGTGTACTTGACGTCCAGAAACTTCTCGAAGCCTTCGGATTCGATGAGCTTGTTGAGGATCGCCTTCTTGCCTTCCTTGGTGAAGGCAACCTGCTTGTCCGGCCCCTCGATGCGCTCCTGAAGCCAGGACTTCGCCGCCGGATCGGAGATGTGCATGAATTCGACGCCGAGGGTCGAACAATAGGTCCGCTTCAGAATGTCGAGCATCTCGCGGATCGTGGCGTATTCCAGACCCAGCACGTGATCGATGAAAATCTTGCGGTCCCAGTCGGCTTCGGTGAAGCCGTAGGAGGCCGGATGCAGTTCCTCGTGATCCTTCAGGGCCGCAAGGCCGAGCGGATCGAGGTTTGCGTGCAAATGGCCGCGCATGCGGTAGGCGCGAATCATCATCAGCGCGCGCACGGAATCGCGCGTCGCCTGATGGACTTCGGCCTCGGAGACCGGTGCCCCCTTGGCTTCCGCCTTCTTCTTCAGCTTGTCGCCGAGATCTTTTTCGATCGGAGCCCAGTTGCCGTCAAAGGCGTTGACCAGATCGCCGTTCGCCGCAATCGGCCAGTCCTTGCGTTTCCACGGAGCGCCCTGTGCTTCCTTGAGCACATCTTCCTTGGCGTCCTGGAAACTGGCAAAGAAATCCTGCCACTCGGCTTCGACCGAGTTCGGATTTTCCTTATATTGCGCGTAGAGATCTTCGATATAGGCTGCGTTGGCGCCGTAAAGCAACGACGTCAGTGCGAAGACTTTGTTCGCTTCCTGCCGTGCCATGTCCATCCAGCGGAGGTCTGCTCCGCCCTTTTACTGACGGTCGGACCTGAGGGCCCGATCTGGTTTCCTTTTCAGACCGGCGCAATTGCCGGTCCCCTCGAATGCGGATCGAGGCACTTTCGCGCCTCGTTCCAATCCTGTCACTATGCCTTACGAAACGTAAACAAATTCCGTCCCGCCTGGGGCATAAATATTGGTCAGCCCTTCAGGACTTCAAGAAGCGTCTCGCCAAGCTTCGCCGGAGACGGCGAAACTTTGATGCCGGCCGCTTCCATGGCCGAGATCTTGTCTTCCGCGCCGCCCTTGCCGCCGGAGATCACGGCACCGGCGTGACCCATGGTGCGGCCCGGAGGGGCGGTCCGGCCCGCGATGAAGCCGGCCATCGGCTTCTTGCGGCCCTTCTTGGCCTCATCGATCAGGAACTGGGCGGCTTCTTCTTCCGCGGAACCGCCGATTTCACCGATCATGATGATCGACTGGGTTTCGTCGTCGGCGAGGAACATTTCCAGCACGTCGATGAACTCGGTGCCCTTGACCGGGTCGCCGCCGATACCGACAGCGGTGGTCTGGCCGAGGCCGGCGTTGGTGGTCTGGAACACGGCCTCATAGGTCAGCGTACCGGAGCGCGACACGACGCCGACAGAGCCCTTCTTGAAGATGGAGCCCGGCATGATGCCGATCTTGCATTCTTCAGGGGTCAGGATGCCCGGGCAGTTCGGGCCGAGCAGGCGCGACTTGGATTTTTCCAGCTTCGCCTTGACCTTGACCATGTCGGCCACCGGGATGCCCTCGGTGATGCAGACGATGAACGGGACTTCCGCGTCGATCGCCTCGATGATCGCCGCACCGGCGCCTGCCGGCGGAACATAGATCACGGAGGCGTCTGCGCCGGTTGCTTCCTTCGCTTCACCGACGGAAGCAAAGATCGGCAGGGTCGCGGAGGCGTCGACACCGGAAGTCCAGGTTTCGCCGCCCTTCTTCGGATGCACGCCGGCGACCATCTTGGTGCCGTAGTACTGCAGCGCCTGTTCCGTGTGGAACGTGCCGGTCTTGCCGGTCAGGCCCTGAACGATGATTTTCGTGTCTTTATTGACGAGGATGGACATTCATTCGTCTCCTACGCGGAGCTGATGGCTCCAGATTTTCGTAACGTGATGTTCCGCGTTGTAGGCAACCGAGATAAGAACCGTGGCCTTGTTCTTGTCGCCCCCGACCCAACCCACATCTTCCCAGCCGTCGCCGGACTCCAGGGGACGCTCGTCGGAGCGGTTCAGCTTTCCTCCGAGAATGTCGATCACCCGGCTGACAAACCGTCGATCGGTTCCGTAAGTCGAAACCGACAAATAAAGGCTGTTTGCAATCGGCGGATGCAGATCCTGATCCAAGATTGCGAACAGCGTTTCCGACCGGTCAGCGTATTCAAGGTAACGTTTATCTTCGGCGTTATGCTTCGATATCAGCTTGAACCCGACGCCTCTGAAGTACGCTTCAGCTGCAGAGTCATCGGGGACAAGCTTGCGGAACTCCCAAAAGACATTGGCTGCATATTCCGGCGTGAAGGCACTACCGGAAACCGCCGCGGAAGGCGCCAGAAAACAGAGCATTGCTATCAACGCTTTCCGCAGCATGCTGCCAATTATCCCTTGACGGCTTTCACAATCTTCTGGGCGGCGTCGTCGAGATCATCGGCGGCGATCACGTTGAGACCGCTTTCGTTGATGATCTTCTTGCCGAGTTCCACGTTGGTGCCTTCCAGGCGGACAACGAGAGGAACCTGCAGGCCGACTTCCTTCACGGCCGCGACCACGCCTTCCGCGATCACGTCGCAGCGCATGATGCCGCCGAAGATGTTGACCAGGATGCCCTTCACGTTCGGATCGGAGGTGATGATCTTGAACGCGGCCGTCACCTTCTCCTTCGAAGCGCCACCGCCGACATCGAGGAAGTTCGCCGGCTCTGCGCCGTAGAGCTTGATGATGTCCATGGTCGCCATGGCCAGGCCCGCGCCGTTGACCATGCAGCCGATATCGCCGTCGAGAGCGACATAGGCGAGGTCGTATTTGGACGCCTCGATTTCCTTGGCGTCTTCTTCGGTTTCGTCGCGCAGGGCAACGATGTCGTCGTGGCGGAACAGGGCGTTGCCGTCGAAGGACACCTTGGCGTCGAGAACGCGCAGACGGCCGTCCTTCATGACGATTAGCGGGTTGACCTCGAGCAGGCTCATGTCTTTTTCCATGAACGCCGTGTAGAGGATCGGGAACAGCTTCATGCCGTCTTCGCGGGCAGCACCTTCAAGCTCCAGCGCATCGCAGAGCTTGCCGGCATCGGCCGCAGTCACACCGGTGTCCGGATCGATCGGCAGGGTGACGATCTTGTCCGGGGTTTCCTCGGCAACGGCCTCGATGTCCATGCCGCCTTCGGTGGAAACCACGAAAGCCGGACGGCCGACGGTGCGGTCGACCAGGATGGAGAGGTAAAGTTCGCGCTCGATGTCGGCGCCGTCTTCGATGTAAAGACGGTTGACGACCTTGCCGGCCGCGCCGGTCTGCTTGGTCACCAGCGTGTTGCCGAGCATTTCCTTGGCGTTGGCGATGACTTCGTCAAGCGTGAACGCGAGGCGGACACCGCCCTTGGCATCCGGGCCCAGTTCCTTGAACTTGCCCTTGCCGCGGCCACCCGCGTGGATCTGGGACTTCACGACCCAGAGCGGTCCGGGAAGCTTCTTCGCTGCGGCCTCCGCCTCGTCGGCGGAGAAGATAGCGACGCCTTCGGCGACAGGCGCGCCGTATTCCTTCAGCACCGCCTTGGCCTGGTATTCATGGATATTCATGCGTTTCCTCCGGTTGCGGAGGACCGCCGCCGTTTGTCAGGCGGCGATCATCGGGTTCCGTCTGGCGGCTCAGGCGAGCGCCGGCTGGATCTTCTTGCAGGCCTCGACGAGACCCTCGACGGATGCGACAGACTTGTCGAACATCGCCTTTTCATCCGCGTTCATATCGATTTCGATCACGCGCTCGACGCCGTCGGCGCCGATGACCACGGGCACACCGACGTAGGTGTCCTTGAGGCCGTACTGGCCGCTCAGGGCCGCCGCGCAGGGCACGACGCGCTTCTTGTCCTTGAGGTAGCTTTCCGCCATGGCAATGGCGGAGGAGGCCGGAGCGTAGAAAGCGGAGCCGGTTTTCAGGAGGCCAACGATTTCCGCGCCGCCGTCACGGGTGCGCTGGACGATTTCCTCCAGGCGTTCCGCCGTGCACCAGCCCATCTTGACCAGGTCCGGCAGCGGGATGCCGGCAACGGTGGAATAACGGATCAGCGGCACCATGGTGTCGCCGTGGCCGCCGAGCACGAAGGCCGTCACGTCTTCCACAGAGACGTTGAATTCGTCGGCGAGGAAGTAACGGAAGCGGGCGCTGTCGAGCACGCCGGCCATGCCGACGACCTTGTTCGCCGGCAGGCCGGAGAACTTCTGCAGGGCCCAGACCATGGCGTCGAGCGGGTTGGTGATGCAGATGACAAAGGCGTTCGGCGCGTATTTCGCGATGCCGGCGCCGACCTGTTCCATGACCTTCAGGTTGATTTCGAGGAGATCGTCGCGGCTCATGCCCGGCTTGCGGGGAACACCTGCGGTGACGATGACGACGTCGGAGCCCTCGATGGCTTCGTAGTCGTTCGCGCCGACGAGCTTGGCATCGAAGCCGTCAACCGGTGAAGATTCAGCCAGGTCCAGCGCCTTGCCCTGCGGAACACCTTCCGCAATATCGAAGAGAACAATGTCTCCAAGTTCCTTCAAGCCAGCAAGATGAGCGAGCGTACCGCCGATTTGACCTGAGCCGATCAAAGCAATCTTGTTCCGCGCCATATCCGAAAGTTTCCCTTTACGTAAGATGGAACCTTATGCCATCCGCTGATGACGGGGATGGCACTACTCCCTTTGGCTTCCCTGCGCAAGCTAATCTAAAGACTATTGCGCCTGAAACTCCAAATTCCTGTCTGGACTCACGCTGAGATCATTGACCTATACGTAATGTATACTCAGGATTGTCCGTGATGATTTTCTCCCGTCAGGTAGGCCTCCGATCGCATCTCGATCAACCGGGAAACGGTCCGGTCGAATTCGAAGGCTTCCGTCCCGTCCGGCGCCACGTAAAGCCCGGTCGGTTCCGCCTCGGCCGAGATGATGACCTTCACCCCGCTGTCGTAAAACGTGTCGATCAGGTTGATGAACCGCTTGGCCTCGTTGCGGCGCGGCTTGTCCATGACCGGAATATTCTCGATAAACACCGTCCGGTAGGCATGGGCTATCCGAAGATAGTCCGAGGCGCCGAGAGGGCGGCTGCACAGTTCCTCGAAGGTAAACCGTGCGACACCGGATGCAACCCTGCCGACCGGAATCTTCCGTCCCTTGTTTTCCAGTTCTTCCTCATGGGGTGTCACACCATTGGTGAGCCGGTGCCACAAGCCCTGTATCTTTTCGTCCGCTTCTGTCCCCAGCGGTGTGACATAGACCGGCGCTCCCGCCAGCTTGTCCAGGCGGTAGTCGGTCGGACTGTCCAGCTTGGCGACCTCGACATGGCGGGTCAGAAGATCGATGAAGGGCAGGAACAGCTGCCGGTTGAGCCCGTCCTTGTAGAGGTCCTTCGGGTCCACGTTGGACGTCGCCACAACAACGACGCCGAGTTCGAACAGCCGTGCGAACAGACGGCCGAGGATCATTGCATCGGCGATGTCGGTGACGGAGAATTCGTCGAAGCACAGAAGCCGGGTCTCGACGGCGATCTGCTCGGCGACGGGCACGATCGGATCGTCGCCCTTGACCTCGCCCCGCTTGAGCGCCTGCCGGTGGGCGTAGATGCGGTCGTGGACGTCGGCCATGAATTCGTGGAAATGCGCCCGACGCTTGCGGCGGATGACGGTGACCTCGAAGAAAAGGTCCATCAGCATCGTCTTGCCGCGTCCGACGCCGCCCCACATGTAGAGGCCGACCACTTCCTTCCAGAGATCCTTGTTGCGGCCGAAGAGCCAGCCGAGCGAACTTTTCTTGGAGGCGAGCCGGACCTCTGCCAGACGGCTGTTCAACAGATCGAGCTTGCGGACCGCTTCGATCTGCGCGGCGTCCCGGGTGATTTCGCCCGTGGCGACCAGCGCATCGTAGCGCGCTTCCAGCGCCCGGTTGACCGGCAGTTCGAGTTTCAAATCTGGCGCTCCATGCGAGAATGCCACATCCGCAGTGCCGGCGGTTCGGACGGCGGGTACAAATTGTCGCATGGCGAATACGGTCTATTGCGCCCGGATGCAAGGCCGGGCGCCGACCTAATCGGTTGATTGGCTAAAAATAGTTTTCATACGGCTGAGACGGTCCCCCAAAAGGCGTACCCGTACCCGGTCTTTCAACAGGGACCTATTCCGGAAGGAGCTTTGCAATCCGTCCGGCCTGCAGTTCCTGGAGATACAGCAGCTGGGCGACCAGGTCGCGTTCGGTTTCATCCTCGAAATTCGCCTTCCGGCCCCGGCCGTCGGTCAGAAGCCAGGCATTGCCAACCTTGACCGCATCGCATTCGACGGGCGTCGTCCGGTTCAGCCCCAGGGACACCAGCAGGCTGCTGTCATTTTCCGAACCTTCGTCCTTCATCGCCTTTCGCAGGCGGCTGTAGCAGTGCTGGACGGAATCGGCCGGAAAGATCAGGGAACTTGGCTCGCCTTCCCTCAGGCTCACCGCTCTCACAATTCCGGGGCCTTGAGGAATATTCGTTGCCGAACAGGGGACCTTGTGCAGATTGCCGAGCGTGGTCCATTCCGCACGCAGCGTGACCGTCACCGGCTGGCGAAGGGCGGGCATGGCCTTGGCCAGCCGCCGTTCCGCATCGCTACTTTTTTCCCGCGCCTGCGGCCGCGCCGTGCCGTTGCTGCCGGCAAGCGCGGTTCCCCCGATCCGCAACCGCCGGAACACGACTACATTGCGGTTGAGATCGGTTCTTTCGACCCGCCAGCCCGCATCGAGCCACGCATTCTGATGGACAAGAGGGCCGCCTGAATTCGCCCACCACGTGCGATGTTCGCGCGCGCTTTTAGGCAAATGAGATCCAAGAATATCTTCGACATCGTCGAGTTTGGCGGCCCAGACCACATCTTCCAGGCGTGCCAGGTGTTCACGCAACGGATCGTATTTGGACATGTCTCAGCTGTCTCCCTTGATAAAACAAGTTTACAGCTTGGACGCGTATCGTCTAGTAAAAAATACCTTAAGTTGTTAACGGTAAAGCGACGCTGGGACACCCTGCGCGGTCTGTCCGTTGAACTGCTGCGCGGTGGTTGCGTAAAGCTGCGCAACGGTCTGTCCGCTCCCATCCTTCAGCACCACCTGCTTTCCGCTCAGGTCCCAGGCGGAAATTCCGCTCAGGAGCGGGCTGCTACATCCGCGGGTATTGGCGCGGTAGCCGCCGGACCAGGTGGTCAGCGTCATGAAGGCCATGCAATTGTCGCCACCCGAACTCAGCTTCCAGCCGCCGAGCATGTCGCTGCGGCTCACTTCAATCGCCCCTGTCGGTTCGGAAATCGTGTTTGCGGCGACATCCGTGCCGGTTGCCGTATCGCCGTAAGGACCGCCCGGAACGGATCCGTCAAGCGGCTGCAAGTCCCCCTGACCGACCGGTGTCGTCGGTGTCGCCGGCAAAGGAGCGGCGTATTGCCGGCTTCCCGAAAATCTCTGGCATCCCGTCATGCCGACCAAAATACACAGCCCGACAACAATCGTCGCATTCCGCATCATATCGTTCCGTCCCGTTCCGCCGCGACCAATCTTTACCAAGTCTTAGCCCACAATTGATGAAAACGCCAAAACCCGACTCAAGTCTAAGAGTTGCGCTATTGAAAAAGGCCAGATACGGCCTTTATATGACTTCTAACGTCTGGGAGGACGCCTTGGGAGGGCTATTTTTAACAGGAGCCTTCCATGCTGCAGTCCGCCAAGACATGGTTCCGGACCAAACAGCCAAAGAACGGTAACGCAGCGTTTTCCGCGCCTTCCGGGACGATTCGCCCCCTCCGAGGCGATGAAAAGAACGCCTTTCGCGATCTCCTTCTGCGCCTGGATCCGGAAAGCCGGCGAAACCGGTTCGCGATGACGGTCGATGATTCGTTCATGGTTTCCTATGCGGAGACCAGTTTCGCGCAAAGTCCGGTCATTTTCGGCTATTTCGAAGACGGCGTCCTGCGCGGAACCGCGGAATTGCGCCCCCTACCCGAACCACATATGGCCGAAGCCGCTTTTTGCGTGGAAAAGGACTGGCGCCGCCATGGCGTCGGCACCCGGTTGATGGATGCTCTCCTGAACGAGGCGCGCGATCTCCAGATCGAGCACATCTATATCAGCTGCCTTGCGGCCAATCACACCATGCAGGCCCTGGCGCGCAAGTTCGCCGCCAGACTGACCTATCAATCCGGCGACATGATCGGCCTGATCAAGGCGCCGAAGGCGCGCATGAAAGACTGGATCCGCACCAATGTGACACGCGCGTTGTCACAGCCGCGCAGGCTGGCCTCGGCCGTTTCCGGACAGCAATCCTAGAGCTTTTTCCGATCAATTTGGGTCATTTGATGAGGATATCCGGTTCACTCGGCAAGGCGCGTCGCGAAGCGCGATACGGCGTATCGGGCAAGCGGCGCAACGCTGCCGATGGGCCGGATATCCTCACCCAAAAAACAACTGGACGATGTAGAAAGAAGTCAGACAGGGGCCGGGCGATTTCGCCCTCTGGCTTCGTTGGTCCACCCTTGTGGTGAGTGACACCACGGCGGGCGAACCGCCTTCCCAGAGAGCAAAATCGCCTCGGTCAAATGACCCAAATTGATCGGAAAACGCTCTAACCGGCAAGAGCTCTATGGACCGCTTCTGGATGCACGGGCGGATCCAGAACCTCATCGATCGCGCCACAGACCCGGCGAAACATGTCGACGCAAGTCTCGAAGGATTCCGGGCGCGGCAGCGCGTCGGCGATCTTCCAGACATCGATTGCCGGCGCATCGCCCCACAGGGCGCTCAGATCGCCTTTCGGCAGATCCGCCAGATAAATGATTCGATCAAGTGCCGGCGCAAGCGGCTGGAGGAACACGTCCAGGCTTTTCGGGGTCAGCCCGTCCGTCTGCATGCCATGGGCGGACAACAGCCGCCGGGCCGCCGCATGCAGTTCCAGAGCCGGCACGAGGCCGGCCGAAAAGGCCCTGACGATGCCGTTACCCCTGGCGTTCATGTAGGTTTCCGCGAGCGGGCTCAGGAATGCATTGTCAGAGCAGACGAACAGCACGGTTGTTTTGGACACCGCGAACCTCCGTATTACCGTTATGCGAATCGCCCCAGCGCACCGGCACCTCCTCTACCCGCGGGTTTGGAAGAGAATGTGACACTCTTGGCTGCAAAAACGGAATTGAGATCCCGACCCAATCAATTCCGGTTTCAACGCGGGCAGACGCTCCTATATCTTCAATAATTCGGATATAACAAACCGACGCTCATCCTCAGTCATCCCAACCTGAAAAGGACCGCACCCATGGCGGAAACGGAAATCATCAACGGCGGAACGCTGCAGACGCTGTCAGTCGCCGAAGTCAAGGAAATGTATGACCGCAACGCGATCGTCCTGATCGACGTGCGCACCCCTTCCGAATACGATTTCGAGCACGTGGGTGGCGCCCTTCTGGCCCCCATGTCGGCGTTCGACCCGGCCCGTCTGCCAGGCTCGCCGGAAGACCGCCCGATCGTGCTTTACTGCGGGTCCGGCATGCGGTCGCGGAGAATGGCGGAAAAATGCCTGGCCGCGGGCTTTTCGAAGATCGCCCACATGGCCGGCGGCTTCAATGCCTGGAAACAGGGCGGCAACGGCTATCTGGGAACCGATCCGTCGACCGGTGCCCATGTGCCGCGCCCCTGACTTCGATCAGTCTTCCGCCTTCGGTGCAAAGGCATCGAAGGCGGCCAGCGCCTCGGCACCGTAAATCATGGACGGGCCGCCGCCCATGTAAACCGCAACGCCGATCGTCTCCATGACCTCTTCCCGAGTCGCGCCGTATTTCGCGGCGGCCTTGGCGTGATAGGCAAGACAGCCGTCGCAGCGTGCCGTGATGCCGATGGCAAGGGCGATCAGTTCCTTGGTCTTGGAGTCCAGCACACCGGGCGCAATCGCCGCGCGGGCGACTTCGTGAAATCCCTTGGTGACCCCGGGAATTCCGCCGCGCAGATCTGCCATGCGCTTGTCGGTCTGTGAAATGAAGGATTGCCAATCGGATACGGACATGTCTTCCCCTCCTTGGAGCGTGTTGCCCGCAGGTCCGTCCCGACAGGCAAATGTAATTGCGCTATACCAACCGCGATTGGGCGCGGCCTTCGTTGATTTCACTCAAACGATGTGCCGATTATTCGATCCCGTCTCCTATTCATTCCACCGCGGCCTTGTCCCGCCCGCCATTAGACCCGACCTTAACCCGCAGGTCGCAAGCCGGCCTTCACCCCACTCGTTCAAGGAAGAGGAACTCCCGTGCCCGTTTCCGTCTGGTGTATTCTGATTGCCGCGATCCTGCCCATGGCCGCCGCGCTTCCGGCGAAGTTCAACAAGGACTACGACAACGCCAATCCCCGTAATCCGGACTTTTGGCGCGACGGCTTCCGCGCGCGGTCGTATGCGGCCCAGGCGAACGGTTTCGAAGGCTTTCCTTTTTTCGCCATCGCCGTGATCGTCGGCCTCGGCCAGGGCGGCGATCCTTACTGGATCGACCGGCTCGCTGTCCTGTTCATCGCCATGAGGCTCATCTACACCTTCTGCTACTGGACCGACCGGGCAACGCCCAGATCGCTCTCCTGGGGCGTCGGTTTCCTGTCGGCCGTGGCGATATTCACCTCTCCGGTCTGGAGCTGATTCCGTCGCAATGGGCGGCGCCATGGTTCCGCCTGCGATAACTGGTATTTGCGCCGGGCCGCGGCATTCGGTAACCATGCTGCAATAAGAACCAACGAAAGACCCAAGGACAGTTCGTGCCGACGACCGACCAGACGACTGCGGCATTGCAGGCCGACCACAGTCAGCCGCTGCAAGGCGAGATGCATATTGTCGACACGCTGATTGCGGAACGCGGCGAAAAGGTCATGTCCAGCCCTTGGTGGCCTTTGATCCGTCCGATTGCGCACAAGATCCTGCGGTACCGGTCTGCGGTCGACATGGCCGACACCATCGGACCAATGGAACCCAAGGCGGTGTTCGATCACTTGAGCGACCTCCTGACCCTGAACATGACGACCCTCGGCCTGGAGCGGGTTCCGGCCAGCGGACCGGTGGTGCTGGTCTCGAACCATCCGACCGGCATCGCCGACGGGATCGCCCTCTACGACGCCATCAAGCCGCGGCGCACGGATCTGGCCATCTTCGCCAACAGGGACGCCATCCGCCTCAATCCGCGCCTTGCGGACATGATCGTGCCGGTGGAATGGCGCGAAGGCTTCAAGACCCGCGAGAAGACCAAGGAAACGCTCCGGATTGCAGCCAATGCCTTTTCCAGCCAGCGGGTGGTGGTGCTGTTTCCCTCCGGCCGGCTCGCCTATTGGCACGATGGCAAGCTGACCGAACGGCCGTGGATGAGTTCCGCCCTGGCGTTGGCGCGCAAGAACAATGCGCCGATCATTCCGATCCACATGGGCGGTCGAAACTCGGGGCTTTTCTATTTCCTGGCGCGGGTGTCGACGGAACTGCGCGACATGACCGTCTTCAACGAACTTCTCAACAAGAAGAACGCGGCCTTCCGGGTCCATTTCGGCAAGCCGATCGGCCCGGACGCGCTGGAAGGCGATCTCGCCGAACTGACCGAACGCCTGCGCGTCCACTGCGCGGAGACCTTGGCGAGCGAACCGGACGCGGAATTTTGATTTGGACCGTTCGTTTTCTTAAATCATCCACAGACCGTGATTGCCCAAAGTCCGCGAATAAGAGATGGTTCGGCAAGACTTAAGGAATCATCGGCTTGTCCTCCATTCAGCCGCTTCGAACCGAAGCTCCGGAAATTACTGCGCTCTCCGACCCCGCAGACGTTCTGCGCCGGGTCTTCGGCTATGACGCCTTTCGCGGGCGCCAAAGGGAAGTCGTGGACACCCTCGTCGCCGGGCAGGATGCGGTGGTCCTGTTTCCGACCGGCGCCGGCAAGTCGCTGTGCTACCAGATCCCGGCCCTGTGCCGGCCCGGTATCGGCATTGTCATTTCGCCGCTGATTGCGTTGATGAAGGATCAGGTCGGCGCGCTTCTGGCCGCCGGTGTCCGTGCCGCGGCGCTCAATTCCGCGCTGTCACCGGACGAACAGGACGCGGTGCGCGCCCGGGCGCTTGCAGGTGAGCTGGATCTTCTCTACGTGACGCCGGAACGGCTTGCGACAGAGAGCTTCCGCCGGTTTCTGGACACGCTCCAGATTGCGCTGTTCGCCATCGACGAGGCGCATTGCGTCAGCCAGTGGGGTCATGATTTCCGCCCCGAGTACCTGACCCTGTCTTCTCTGGCGGACCGGTATCCGGGCGTGCCGCGCGTGGCGCTGACGGCGACCGCCGACCCGCACACCCAGGAAGACATTCTCAAACGCCTGAAGCTGGAGGAGGCGGATGTCTTTTCCACCAGCTTCGACCGTCCGAACATCCGCTATGAAATCGTCGAACGCACCAACCAGCGCCAGCAGCTTCTGGACTTCCTGACCCGCCACAAGGGCGAGAGCGGGATCGTCTACTGCCTGTCGCGCGCCAAGGTGGAGGACATCGCCGAGTGGCTGACGTCGAAGGGCATCCGCGCGCTGCCCTATCATGCCGGCCTTGCGCCCGATATTCGTGCCGCCAACCAGGACGCCTTTCTGCTGGAGGAAGGCCTCTGCCTTGTCGCCACGGTTGCCTTCGGTATGGGCATCGACAAGCCGGATGTGCGCTTCGTTGCCCATCTCGACCTGCCGTCTTCCGTGGAAGCCTATTACCAGGAGACCGGCCGTGCCGGTCGGGACGGAGCGCCGTCGGAAGCCTTCATGGCCTATGGCATGGCCGATGTGGTCCAGCGCCGGCGGATGATTGCCGAAGGCGATGCGCCGGACGAGATCAAGCGGGCGGAAAATGCCAAGCTGAATGCGCTGCTCGGCATTTGCGAAACCGCCGGCTGCCGCCGCCAGGCGCTGCTCGCCCATTTCGGCGAGACCTATCCGGAGCCTTGCGGCAATTGCGACACCTGCCTGTCGCCGGTGGAGACTTGGGACGGGCTGGAAGCGGCACAGAAATTCCTGTCCGCGGTCTATCGGACCGGCCAGCGGTTCGGCGCCGGTCATGTAATCGATGTGCTGCTCGGCAAGGAAACGGAAAAGACGACCCGCTTCGGCCATGACCGCCTGTCGGTCTATGGCGTCGGCCAGGAGCATTCCGCCAAGACCTGGCAATCGGTCGCCCGCCAGCTTGTCGCCGGTGGATTGCTGGATGTCGACCACGCCAATTTCGGTGCCCTGATCCTGACCGAGGAGGCCCGTGCGGTGTTCCGGGGCGAGCGGGAAGTCCTGCTGCGCAAGGACCGGGGAACGGCGAGCCTGAAGAAGACCCGCGACAAGCATTCCGCGTCGCTGGCCGACGACCTCGAGGCGGAAGACCGGCTGCTCTTCGAACGCCTGCGCCGGCTGCGCACCCAGATCGCGCGGGACGCGGAAGTGCCGCCCTATGTGGTCTTCCCGGACGCGACGCTGGCCGGCATCGCCAAGGCAAGGCCGGTGTCCCCTGACGCACTGCTTGCCGTTTCCGGCGTCGGCCAGACCAAACTGGAGCGCTACGGCGAGGCCTTCATCGATCTGGTCGAAGCCTTCGAGGCCGGGGTTTAAGCTGTCTGTCGTAGCCTCCGGCGTGCAGCCGCCTTGCCGGTCCGGAAATACGCGATCACGCGGAAAGCCGTGTAGCTCGTCGACAGGCTGCTGATGCCCCCGGATACGATCTGGAACGCCGGACCGGCTTTCGCTGACGGGTCGACGGCACTCAGGACCGCCAGAACGTAAAAAGTCACGAACGTCGCCGGGAACAGGAGGGCTGCAAAATAATCGCTCCGGATCCTGTATGCGCCGTTCTCTTCCATCGTCGTCCCGCGCGCTGGCTTGAGTGCCAGCAACGCGCCGGCGGCTACGATCGTTCCCATGGCAAGGCCCTCCAATACCGGACCGGTGATTTCGACACGCGCCAGGCGAACGGCCGCCAGGAGGAAAAACAGGACGGGGAACACAAGCATCACCACCGGTCTTGCGGCGCGGTCCCGGGTCTGCTGGTAACTGGCATAGCAGACATAGATCAGAACGCCCCATACCCACAAAGGCGTGTGTTTGACCATTTCGACGAGGAATATCATCCGCTTCTCTCTCCGATGCTCTAAATGCGCTAAGACGGAAGAAGAGAAGCCGCTACAGCATTGTCCGAGCAACGCGAGATGAATGAACGCCCCGACAAATTCGCCGAATGCAACGCGTTACAATTCGCGCTTCGTGAACTGCAGGATGCATTTACAGCGCCGAGGACCTACGCGATCCTGATCGGCATCGTCGCGGTTCTGGCCCTGTCCGGTCCCTTCGGCACACAGCAGGACCTCAGCCTGCCCGGACGGCTCGGGTTCTGGCTCCCGATCGTGTTCGCGGGCTTCGCGGTCGGATACCTCGCGGGATCCGCCGTCGGGAGATGGGGCTCGAAACGGGGGTATTCGAAGCTGTTCGCCTATACGCTGGCCGGGCTCGCTTCCGGGGTCAGCGTCCTGCCGGTCGTGCTTGCGATCAACCTGATCCTGCTCGGCAGCGACATTACCGAGCCGGTCTATCTCCTGCGGCAGCTGGTCAATTGTTTCGTCATTGCCGCTGTCGTGACCCTGAACATGGCGGTGTTTTCAAAAAGCGACGGCAAAGCGGCACCGCCCTCCTCCGCGTCCGACGAACCGGACCGGCTGATCCGCCGTCTACCACTGGAAAAGCGCGGCCGGATCGTCTCAATGTCTGTCAACGATCACTACGTCGAGGTCACAACGACCCGTGGAATGACGTCTCTGCTGATGCGCCTGAAGGATGCGATCGATGAGGTGGACCGGACCGACGGCCTGCAGATCCACCGGTCTCACTGGGTGGCGCTTAAAGCGATCCGGCGGGTCAAACGGATGAACGGCAGCGTGATCGTGGTCACCGAAGACATGTCCGAACTGCCGGTCAGCCGGACCTATGTTCCGGCCCTGAAGGACCGCGGCCTGCTGCCCTCTTGAGCGATATCTACGATCCGTGGTGCGGCAGATCCTTATAGGCCTCCGCGCCCCAAACCGCCTTCACCCGCGCATCGCGGCCGCAAGCCTTGCGGTAGCCCTTGTAGGCGTCGGAGCGCTTGACGTAGCCGAAGCGGGTCAGCGTGCGGACACTGCTCTTGTAGTAGTCCTGGTGATAATCTTCCGCCGGCCAGAAGACCGCCGGTTTTTCGACCGGCGTCACGATCTTTTTGCCCAGATCCTTTTGCGCCTCGGCAATGGCGGCCTTCGCTTCGGCTGCCTGCTTGTCGTCCAGCGGGTAGATCGCGGTGGAATAGCCATGACCGCGGTCGCAGAACTGGCCGCCCGCATCGGTCACGTCGATGGTACGCAGGAAGAGGGCGACAAGATCGCGGTAGCTCAGTTGGGTCTCATCGAAATCCACCTTGACCACCTCCCGGTGATCGCCGTCGTGATAGTTCCGGTAGGTGGGATTGTCCGTCGTTCCGCCGGCATAGCCCGAGATGACCTCTCGCACGGCGGGCAGGCTTTCCAGATCGGATTCCACGCACCAGAAGCAACCGCCGGCAAGGACCGCGGTTTCGGCCTTCGCCGGGAGAACGGTCGGTGCACTGGCGACGGCGACGAGGGCAGCAAGGACTAGGGCACGCATGGGCTGGGACCTCCTGGGTTTTCCGGTTCCAGACCTAGGCCAATCGCGCGTCAACGTCACCCTCTGAAAGCTCCGGCTCGCGCGTGTTTGATGGCGCGTGAACGGCGTGGACACCGCCGGAGTCCTCAATCGTCCCAGACGTTGGCGTTTTCCTCAAAGTCCGGGCGCTGTGGGTCGACGACGCAGAAGCGGTGCCCGCTCGGAGCCTCCATCACCACCCAGGCCTTGCATTTCCCGACTTCGGTGGCGCCGAGCCGCTTGAGCCGATCAACCTCGGCGGGAATGTCGTCGGTTTCAATATCGAGATGCACCCGCGGGCTGTGATCGACGGATTGCAGCAGCACACGCAACTCCGTGTCCGGTCCCTGAAGGTCGATGTACCTGGGGTCCTTCGGCCGGTCTTCCGCGACCCGTCCAAGGGCGTTCGCCCAGAAGGCCCCGTATTCGCCGAGATCGCCTTCCTGGCAGTCGATGACCGCCACCGCCAGTCTGCTCTTGTGCATGCCGGTGTCCTCCTGTTCCAAACCCGTTCTCGGCCTTCATTCCGGGCGATGGCAGACCGCCTCGATGTTGTGGCCGTCCGGATCGAGCACGAAGGCGCCGTAATAGTGTTCGTGGTAATGCGGCCGAAGCCCGGGGGCGCCGTTGTCCCGGCCTCCGGCGGCCATTGCCGCCTCATAGAACGCATCGACCTTGTCCCGAGAGAAAACGGTAAAGGCGACATGGAGCGTGCCGGTAAGCGGCTCGCCAGTTCCGATCCAGAATTCAGGATGCTCCCTGCCGAAGCCGCAATGTGCGTCACAGCCGGTCATCTCCGGCGTGACCTCCATCAGGACTTTGATATCAAGCGGTGCCAGCGCCTGTGCATAAAAGGCCTTCGACTTTTCAAAATCGGAAACCGCGAAACCGACGTGATCGAGAATGCCCATGGGACCCGTTCCTCGCTAAAAAATACCAGGAACAAATAAAGAACATTTAGACGCATTCCGCAAGATCAAAACGGGTGACGCCTCCCGGCAAAGGAAAATTCCAATTCGTTTCAATTGGCTTCGGTCGTCAGACCGGAGCCAGTTCGCGCGACCAGTGACGCCAAAATTCATCGACAACGGCCTCGCGATCGGACGCGGAGGGTGCAGCAGAACTCCAGGGTTCCAGACGTTGAAACGCTGAGAAGAGGAAATCCGCCAAGGCCGGATCCAGAAGTCCGGTACCGATTTCCCCGCTTTGCGCCTTCAATTGCAGCAGGTCGTCGATTTTTTCAGAGACATGCTCCGGAACATCCGCCGACGCCCGCAATTCATGAAAATTCATCGGCGCGACGGCCGCATCCGGGTTTGCTTCCAGCCAGAGAATGGCCATGAGCGGCCGGAGTGCATAAAGAACCTTCTTGAGGGCAACCGGCTCGCCGGGTGTGATGAACCGTTTCATCTGGTTCTGCGCCAGATGATAATAATGCTTGCCGATCAGCCTTCTGTCGCAGACGTCCTCCGCCAACTGCAACGCGGCTTCCCGAAAAGCCTCATTCTCCTGATAGGCAAAGGTCGATCTGAGCCATTCGACAATCACCGCATTGCCGGCAAGCATCAGGCGCAGCGCCTTGGAAAGCTCCCAGCCGTTGATATCGAAGACCTCGGTCAGCGGTTCCTCGATGACATCCCGCCGAGGAAAAAGGGTGAAGGTTTCGGCAAGCGGCCGGACATAGACGAACCGGCAATCGTAGTCGCTGTCCGGAGACGGAAATCCCCAGGCCCGGCTGCCGCTTTCGATGGCAAGCGGAATCGTGACCCGCTCCTGCGCTTCCAGCGTCGTCAGCCGGGACCGGATTTCGGCAACTATCGTTTCGTCCATGGGAACCTGATGGTGGGAGACCTGAGGGAGCGCCTTATTTTTTGGTCAGTCCGCGAAGAAAGTCCAAAACGTTGTTCGTGCGGACAGCGCTCGGACGGGAGATATCAAGCAGCTCGGTGACACCGGCGCGATCGAAGGCATCGGTCAGTGCGTCCGTTCCCTGCTGCAGCTTGACGTCTCTTTCGTCATCGTAAAGGAACACCACGCTCAGAAACGTGAGGTCGCGGCCGTTCTTCAGCTTCATGTTGTATTGCTCCGGCTGCCAATGCACCGGCACCAGAATGAGCGCGTTCGAAAGCTTCGTGTTGCTGGAATAGGGTTCGGCGGGATCGCCATTCGGAAAGGAATGGCCGTACCAGATCCAGCTTTCGTACTCGTGCGGAAATCTGGCCAGCCACTGCAGCATTTCGACGGGCCAGAATTTTCGCTGGTCCTCGACCACGTCAGCTGCAACCATCCCCTTCTCATCGGCAACGAACCAATCCTCGGGAAGCAGCAGGACGAGTTCGGCAAGTTCCACCCCCTCCGGATCCTCCAGACCGTCCGGAACCGTCATCGGCAGGTCGCTCATCCCGCTCGTCACCAGCGTCCACCATTCCTGCCCCGGCCGCGGCGGGAAATACAGGACATCGATGTGGACCTTGTCGGAGTCCGTTTCGTGGAAAACGCCCGTGTTCTCGCCGAGAAAGCCTTCCAGGAAATCCGTGATCTCGTCCAGGTTCCTGCCTTCGCCTTCCGGGCTGCGAAACTCGTACTCGTGACCTTCGTACCGAAGGACCCTCGATCCGCCCGGCGTCATCTCATCCTCGGACATGGCTCCTCCCGCGCTCATCATCGAAAAAAACACGCCCAGAAGGCCGAAGGCCATTCCCCGGAAACACCGATGCATCATGAGGCGTCACTCTATTTCCAGTATCAGAAAATCAAATCACTCTTTTTGGGAACAATGGCTTACCACGCCCCGTCATGCAATTTCGATGTTTGGGATAAATGGAGAAAACCGGCCCGAGAGGAGTGCTTCGAACACACCAATTGCAGTTCTTTACGAACTTAATAAGCGCGCCTTAATGGTTGCGACATTAGGTTGTGAAAATGTTGCGATACACACCCATTTCGTTGTTTTTCTTCGTCGCGGCCGGTGCTGTTTACCTGCTTCAGCTATTTCCCGGGACAGGCATATTCCTGATGTTTGCCGGAGCAATGTTATGGTCCGTTGCACTCATCAATTTAGGCATGATCGGAACTGCACTAGAAGCAATAGTCAGGGCCAAAATGCTTTGGTGGCTCTCGTTGCCAATTGTATTTTATGGGGTGTATTGGACAAATTTCGCGGTCGAACACCAACAGCTGGCAGGGCTTACCCGGTCCTTCGATACAGCCAATGCAAGTGTGGCAACCGGATTTAATCCGGAAAGCCAGGAACTTGTTTTTAACAATGAGAAAGACGCGGCCTGGATCGTTCGAAACTATGACATCGCGCGCGTCTACATTGTGGATGCAAAAACTGTCACTGGCTATCGCTCCTTTCGATTGGTGGATAAATCCGTTTGCACGCGGGTTTCGGACAATGGCGGCGCTTTACGCGACGCCGACATTACCATCCAATTCCTCCCTGCAGATCTTCCTTCACGACGTTTCGCGAAAATCGATCACCTTTGCCTGCTATCGATGCCTGAGACGCCTTTAAAGGAACCGGTAAGAGTCTCGAAAACCCGAAACCAAAAAAAGGAAGAAGGCCTCCTTCCCACCGTCCAACATCAGATCTCAATCGAATTCCCCGACGGGCGACTTTTCGAGATCCTCGGAGGGACGGCCGCCCCGCTCACCTTTTTCCCGCAACCGATCTTGGGTTGCGGCCTGAATTCATCAAAGCCAGCTTGGGAATGCATCCAGGCTTTCAGACGGGAACCTCCTACGCCTATCCTTTCCGGGACGAGTAAACAGTACCGGGACCTGGAAGCGACCGCCAAGGCGCTAGATCTCGCCGCAGCCGAACCCGAATTGCGCGACGGCGCCGATTCATCGGCCTTGCTTACGCAAATTTCGGAAATTGAAGAAACCGCGTTGTCTCATCAGCTCGGGCGCCTTCAGGAAATGATGTCGGACCCAGTCTCCGCTAAGCCCCTGCGCAGCTTTGAGCTTATGTTAAGCCGTCCCGAAGTCCTCAAACTTAAGGCACCCGCGATTATGGATGCGCTCGAGCGCGTTGCCGAAATAACCGGAAAGGGACAAGGCCACGCCCCAAGAAATGGCCGACAGCTCGCCCGCCTTATGGCGCAATTGCCGCTGCTGGAATTCTTCAGATACGGCGACCGCATACTGGCCCTATTTTCCGCTGCCGACGACAAGCATTGGCTTTGGAAGGTCGACCCGCTTGTTCGAAAATTGGGCTATCTGGGAACAGCAGCCCTGCCTGTGTTATCCGACGAAAAACTGTGGCATAGGCACAGTTCGGTCGCAAACGAAGCTTTCGAGGCAGCATGTATCATCGGTGCCCCCGGCCGGGCGATTTTGGAACCGCTTCTTCTAATGGCCTGGGACGAAGAGGGGCCTTCAACCGGCTCCCGACCAGAAATATTTATCGCATTACGCCGCCTTGGGGCGACACCCCTACCTTTTGAGAATGACAAGTTTGATCTTTACAACAAACTTGTCGCCGAGTGGGTCGATATCAGTCCGGACTCACCCTTAGGCGTCTGTGATGTTAGCAAAGGGCACGGAATTCGGAAGCGAATAGCAAGAGACGCTCTGCGAAGAAAGCCTTGAGTCGTTTGCCAACGAAAAAGGCCGCCCGGAGGCGGCCTTCCTGATTGATATTCCCTAGCGCAATTACACCCGCCGTTCGACCATCATCTTCTTGATCTCGGCAATCGCCTTGGCCGGGTTCAGACCCTTCGGGCAGGCCTGGGAGCAGTTCATGATGGTGTGGCAGCGGTAGAGCCGGAACGGGTCTTCCAGGTTGTCCAGGCGCTCGCCGGTGGCCTCGTCACGGCTGTCGATCAGCCAGCGGTAGGCCTGCAGCAGGATGGCCGGGCCGAGGTAGCGGTCGCCGTTCCACCAGTAGCTCGGGCACGAGGTCGAGCAGCAGGCGCAGAGGATGCACTCGTAGAGGCCGTCGAGCTTGGTCCGGTCGTCGTGGGACTGGAGCCATTCCTTTTCCGGCGCCGGCGACACGGTCTGCAGCCAGGGCTCGATGGAGCGGTGCTGGGCGTAGAACCGGGTCATGTCCGGCACAAGGTCCTTGACCACCGGCATGTGCGGCAAGGGATAGATCTTGACCACGTCGCCGGCAACCTCGTCCATGCCCTTGGTGCAGGCGAGCGTGTTGGTGCCGTCGATGTTCATGGCGCAGGAGCCGCAGATGCCTTCACGGCAGGAGCGGCGGAAGGTCAGCGTCGGGTCGATCTTGTTCTTGATGTAGATGAGCCCGTCGAGCACCATCGGACCGCAGTCGTCGGTGTCTATGAAATAGGTATCAACGCGCGGGTTCCGGCCATCGTCCGGGTTCCAGCGGTAGATCCGGTATTCGCGCAGGTTGGTCGCGCCGGCCGGCTTGTCCCATACCTTGCCTGCCGTCACCTGGGAGTTCCGGGGAAGCGTCAGCTGAACCATTTTTCATCGCTCCGCGTTTGGGCCCGCTATATCGCGTCCGGGCCACATCTGTGCAGCGTTCAGGCGGGAAGCTCGAACACCGTGTTGTCATTCGTTACACCGGCTGCGCGGTAGCCGAGGGTTTCCAGTTCGGAAACACAGTCCTCGGCCCAATGCGGCCGGCAATTCGTTTCAAGCATGATGACCCGCGGCCAGGCGGACCGATCCGTGTTGCGTAAGTACGGCAGGACCACCCGGTCCTCGAAACCTTCCACGTCGACCTTGAGCACGTCGACCCGGCCAATCCCCTCGTCGGCCAGCACGTCCGCCAGCGGGCGCACGGCCACTTCCTTCGGAGACCAGTCGCCGGCCCATTCGCCGATGGTCAGGTCTTCCACCAGGGTGGCGAAGCCGCAGTTGGAGGGCTCCAGCCAGAGCGACAGGGTGCCTTCGCTTTCGCCGATGGCGACACCGGCAAGCTTCACCTGATCGAGACCGTTGGCCTTGATGTTGAAGGCGAGCTTCCGAGCCGTTTCCGGGTTGGCCTCAACCGCCAGCACCCTCGCGCCGTGACTTGCGGCGAAAAGCGTGTAGCTGCCGATATTGGCGCCCACATCCACAAAGGTCGTGCCTGCTTCCAGATAGGGGCGCAGCAGCTTGTGCTCGTCCTTTTCCGGCAGCCGGCCCTTGGCCAGGATCTTGCGGTCGTCGTAGTTCTGGCCCGGATAGATCCGGAACTTCAGGCCGTCGGCCTCAGTGTCGTAAGGCCCCTTGAACAGGCGCGCCACCAGGGCACGGATCCGCTTGCGCAAGGAAGCCGACAGATCGTGATGATCGGCCAGTTTCCAGGCGTAGCGGACGAGCCCTTCGGCCTTGTAGGTGCCGAAGGGGCTTTCCGTATCCATGATGGCAGCCGATGCGCTCACGGGACCTGCCGCTCCTTAGTAGACGCGCGCTTTCGGCGCGATCTTCTTCGGGTCGATGCCGCCCTGCTCGGGCGTCGTCAGCGGTTCGGTGACCACCGGACGATACTCCAGCTTGACGTCGCCGGCCTCGCTTACGCGGGCGAGCGTGTGCTTGCGCCAGTTCTCGTCGTCGCGGCCGGCGAACGGGCCGTCCTTGAAGTCCTCGCGGGCATGGGCGCCGCGGCTTTCCTTGCGGGCTTCCGCGCCGAACACCGTGGTGATGGCGTTGGCCATCAGGTTTTCCAGCTCCAACGTTTCCACCAGATCGGAGTTCCAGACCATCGAGCGGTCGGTGACCTTGATGTCCTTCAGCTCGCCCCAGATCTCCGTCAGGCGCTTGCAGCCCTGCTCCAGGCTTTCCTGGGTCCGGAAGACGGCGGCGTCTTCCTGCATGGCGCGCTGCATCTTTTCGCGCAGGTCGGCGGTCGGAGTGTTGCCGTTTGCATTCCGCAGCCGGTCGAAGCGTTCCATGATCTTGTCGCAGGAGGCTTCGTTCGGCGTCGGCACGGCCGCGTTCCGGTCGATCACCTGGCCGGCGCGAATGGCGGCGGCGCGGCCGAACACCACAAGGTCGGTCAGCGAGTTGGAACCGAGGCGGTTGGCGCCGTGCACCGAGGCGCAGGCAGCTTCGCCGACGGCCATCAGGCCCGGCTGGATACGGTCGGGATTTTCGGCATCCGCGTTCAGCACTTCGCCCCAGTAGTTGGTCGGAATGCCGCCCATGTTGTAGTGGACCGTCGGCAGAACCGGGATCGGCTCCTTGGTCAGATCGACACCGGCAAAGATCTTGGCCGATTCGGAAATACCCGGGAGACGCTCCGCGAGCAGGGCCGGATCCAGGTGATCCAGGTGCAGGAAAATGTGGTCCTTCTTCGGGCCGACACCGCGGCCTTCGCGGATCTCGATGGTCATGCAGCGGGAGACCACGTCGCGGGACGCAAGGTCCTTCGCCGACGGCGCATAGCGCTCCATGAAGCGCTCGCCTTCGGAGTTTGTCAGGTAACCGCCCTCGCCGCGCGCGCCTTCGGTGATCAGGCAGCCGGCACCGTAGATACCGGTCGGGTGGAACTGCACGAATTCCATGTCCTGCAGGGGCAGGCCCGCACGGGCAACCATGCCGCCGCCGTCACCGGTGCAGGTATGGGCCGAAGTACAGGAGAAGTAGGACCGGCCGTAACCGCCGGTCGCAAGCACGACCATCTTGGCGGAGAAGCGGTGGATGGTGCCGTCGTCCAGGTTCCAGGCGATCACGCCCTGGCAGACGCCGTCGTCCGACATGATCAGGTCGAGCGCGAAATACTCGATGAAGAATTCCGCGTTGTTGCGCAGCGACTGGCCGTAGAGCGTGTGCAGGATGGCGTGGCCGGTCCGGTCCGCGGCGGCGCAGGTGCGCTGCACGGGGGGGCCGTCGCCGAAGTTCTGCATGTGGCCGCCGAACGGACGCTGGTAGATCTTGCCTTCCTCGTTACGGGAGAAGGGCACGCCGTAGTGTTCCAGCTCGATGACGGCAGCGGGCGCTTCACGGGCGAGGTATTCCATGGCGTCGGTATCGCCGAGCCAGTCGGAGCCCTTCACCGTGTCGTACATGTGCCACTGCCAGCTGTCCGGCGTCATGTTCACCAGAGAGGCGGCGATCCCGCCCTGGGCGGCAACCGTGTGCGAGCGGGTCGGGAAGACCTTGCTGATGCAGGCGGTGCGGAGCCCCTGCTCGGCCATGCCGAGGGTCGCACGCAGGCCGGCGCCGCCGGCACCGACCACGACCACGTCGTAGCTGTGGTCGACGAATTCATATGTGTTGGCCATCAGGGTCAGCCTCCAAAGCCAATTTTCAGCACGGCGAAGATGCAGCCGAGGCCGATGAATGCACAAAAGAACGTGTTCGCCATCAGGCTCAGGACCTTCAGGCCTTCACCGTGGACGTAGTCCTCGATGATGACCTGCATGCCGAGCTTCATGTGATAGACGCCCGACAGGATCACCAGGAGAAGGACGATCGAGACGAGGGGGTTCTTCAGACATGAGATGACGTCGCCGTGGGAAGAGCCCTGCAGCGAAATCACGAGAATGACGAAGAAGGAGATCAGGAACACGTTGGCGAAGGCCGTCACACGCTGTTTCCAGAAATGATCGGTGCCTTCCTTGGCGGAGCCGAGGCCGCGGACCTTGCCGAGCGGGGTGCGCATATCAGTCATTGTCGTCTCCCTCAGCGAACCGCGTAACCGATGATCCAGAGCACGATCGTAAGTGCGACCGAGCCGATGATCGTGGCGCGCGCCAGCCACTCGCGGGCCTCGCGTCCGAACCCGGCGCCCATGTCCCAGATGAAGTGGCGCAGACCGCCCAAAGCATGTGGTGCACGAGGGCCCAGGTGAAGCCGAACAGGACCAGCCGGCCGATGATCGTGCCGTAGATCCAGTTGACGAAATCGAAATACTCCGGTCCCGCGGCAGCGGCGATCAGCCACCAGGCGAGAAGGATGGTTCCGAAATAGAGGGCTGCGCCGGTGATGCGGTGCAGGATCGACATGACCATCGTCAGGATCGGCTTGTAGATCTGAAGATGGGGCGACAAGGGGCGGTTGCCCCGCAGGTCGGCATTCGACATGGAACTTCTCTCCCGTACGACGCCTGCTTACGTTTACGTTAGCGTAAGCAATTCAAGGCGTTGTCCAAATGCGTTCTAGCGCCAAGATATCGTCCCGTCAAAGCATCCAATGGATGAATCTGAATTGTTTTTGACCGGCACGGACCGAAACTTCACGCGATTCAACTTCTGGGTATGCTTCCGGACACGTAAAAGCGTTGCATAGAACAAAGCTAGGCCATGCCCTCATAAAATAGACTGGAATGGCGCAGCAAACGGCAATGAGCTGCAAGGAAAAGCGCGAAAAGCGGGCTTTCTGCCCGGTTGAGCGGTTTGACGCAGCAGATCGAAGCCATTTTTGCGTCCTTTCAGGATAGGGTGAATTTGACCGGCTACGTCGTTGCAAAACTTTGAAAACCGGATGGTTTCCTGCAGCTTTGCGCCTCGTATCCGAACAAATTCATTCCTACCATTTCAACCTATTTTATGAGGGTATGGCCTAGGGCTCAACCGAAGACTGACCAGCCGGTAGCCTTCGCAAACATTTCCATCGCTTCAGTGCCGAGCTTGGAATTGCCGTAGCGATTGAGCCCCGGCGACCAGACCGCGATCGAGGCCTTGCCCGGCGCGATCACGAGGATGCCGCCGCCGACCCCGCTTTTCCCCGGCAGGCCGACGCGAAAGGCAAAGTCGCCGGAACCGTCGTAATGACCGCAGGTCATCATCAGCGCCGCGATCCGTCGCCTGCGTTCTCGGGAAACCAGTTTCGGCGTGTCTTCGGTATCGATCAGAAACCGGCCGGCCAGGGCAAGCTGGCGGCAGGTCATCTCAATGCCGCACTGGTGGCAATAGGTGCCGAAAACCTGATCCGCCGGGGCATGCAGATTGCCGAAGGAGGCCAGATAGTGGGCGAGCGCGATGTTCCGATGACCCGTCGCGATCTCGGAACGGGCGACCATCTCGTTGATGTGGATGTCCTCGTCATCGGAGGCGGCCCGGAAGAACCGAAGGATCTGGCCCAGGGCCTCTTTCGGGCTGGAGCCGGTGAGGTAGGTATCGGTCGCGATCAGCGCGCCGGCATTGATGAACGGATTGCGCGGGATACCGTCCTCGCGCTCCAGCAGCAGAAGCGAATTGAAGGACAGGCCGGACGGCTCCCGGCCGACCCGGCGCCACAGCTGATCGCCCACCCTGCCCAGCGCCAAGGCAAGGGCGAAGACCTTGGAGACCGACTGGATGGAAAACGGCACATCCGCATCACCCGCCGTGTAGGTTTGGCCATCGGCAGTCGCGACGCAAATGCCGAACTGGTGCGGATCGATCTTGGCGAGTTCGGGGATATAGGTGGCCACGCCGCCCCGGTCCGGAGAGAGGCCGACTTTCGCGTAAATTTCGTCCAGGAGATCTTTCATGCCGACCCGTCAACAGGTTTGTGCGGTCATGCCGCTAGTCTCTCCCAGCTTCTCCATATCTGGCGGCCTGTCCAGCGGAAACCTGCTTGAACACATGCATCATGAAGATGGTCGCGAAGATCGGCGTGATGAGGTTGAGGATCGGCACCGCCAGAACGCCCGCGATGACCAGCCCACCCATGAAGACGGTTCCGCTTTTTGCCTTGCGCAGGCGTTTGGCGTCCTCGACCGGCATGAAGCGGGTCGCGGCGAATTCGAAGAATTCCCGGCCGAGCAGATACCCGTTGACCACGAAGAAGGCGACCAGGTTGATGCCGGGGACCAGAAGCAGCAGCAGTGCGAAGATGTTGCCGAGGATCACCACGCCGGTGAACTTGATGGCCAGGAGGATCGAGGGGATCAGGGCCATCGCCTTGCCCGGCGGGTCGGCCGCATAATCCTGCGTCTCGACGATATCGGCAATTTCGTCCTGGAACAGCCCGGCGAACAGGGCCGAGACTGGCGCAATCAGGAAGCCGAGACCGATGACAGCGCCGACCCCGGTCAGGATGGAGAGCGCCGTGTTCAGCCAGGAATAGGGAAGATCGACGAACCCGGCAACCAGCCCCTGAAGGGCGATCCAGATGACCAGAAGAACCGCAAGGGTAAAGCCCAGCATTTTCCAGAATATGGCCCGGAAGGGCTTTTCGAAGACCTGGCCAAAGGCACGGGAAGCGGCTGAGAGCATCTGGTTCCTTGCGCGGTTTGAAACGGATTGTCCCGACATAGGTGTGCAGGCGATGGGGCGCAAGGGCAATGAGCCTAGAGGGCTGAGGGTTTCCTCCCTTCGTACTCCCAGTCGAAATGTTTGCGGAGGCAATCCAGGCTTCGCGTGAACCAGTCCGACGCACAGCTGTCGACAATGGCCAAGATCCGCGCTTCGACTTCATCGGGATCGAACCGCTCACATTTGATGAATTTCCAGTTGGAGTTCTTCGGTTTTCCCGACTGTTTGGCATTGTACCGATCGCGCCCGCACAGGACATCTAATCTAAACACGTCGCCGAAAGGCCTTCCATCGTCATTAATTTGCAGTCGAACCTGAACCGTAAGATCATCGGCAGGCGGAATTTCCCGGATGTCGAAAATGGGCAAGTAGCCATTTCCGTCATAACTGAATTCCCAATCCACGACATAGAGTTTCCCGCTCACGCGACTGCTCCCCTAGAACTGCGTCCGGGCCCTCAGAGCCTGAGCCAGGGTGCCTTCATCGAGATAGTCGAGTTCGCCGCCGACAGGAACGCCGTGAGCAAGGCGGGTGACCTTTACGTCAAGGTGAGACAGCTGGTCGGTGACGTAGTGGGCCGTGGTCTGGCCTTCCACCGTGGCATTGATCGCCAGGATGACTTCCTCGATGGCCTCGCTGCCGCAGCGCTCGATCAGGGAGGCGATGTTGAGGTCTTCCGGGCCGACACCGTCAAGCGGCGACAGGGTGCCGCCGAGAACGTGATAGCGCGCGTTGATAGCGGCGGCCCGTTCCAGGGCCCAGAGGTCGGCGACGTCTTCCACCACCACAAGAACGCTCTGATCGCGGCGCGGGTCGGAACATATGACGCAGGGGTCGGAGGTGTCGACCGTGCCGCAGACGGAACAGATGCCGATCTTCTCCACCGCCACGCCCATGGCCTCGGCGAGCGGCACCAGAAGCTGATCCTTCTTCTTGATCAGATGCAGCGCGGCGCGGCGCGCCGAGCGCGGCCCCAGTCCGGGCAGCTTCGCCAGAAGCTGGATCAGCCGCTCGATTTCCGGTCCGACGACCTTGTTCTGCGCCATCTATGGATCCGAGGTTAGAACGGCAGCTTCATTCCGGCCGGTAGGCCGAGACCGCTCATCATTTCCTGGGTCTTTTCCTGCATGGCCTGCTCAACCTTGGACTTGGCCTCGTTGTGCGCGGCAATGATCAGGTCCTCGAGGATCTCGACGTCCTCTTCCTTGAACATGGACGGATCGATCTTGACGGACTTGAGCTCGCCCTTGCCGCCGATCTTCACGCTCACCATGCCACCACCGGCGGAACCTTCGGCTTCGATTTCGGCAATCTCTTCCTGCAGGGAGCCCATCTGCTCCTGCATCTGCTTTGCCTGTTTCATCATCTTGAGGAAGTCCATGGCCTCATTCTCCATCTGATGCGCCTTGCCCGATCCAATGCGGACATTGTTTGCGGCAGGCTTAGTCTAAGGGAAAACAGAGAGCAAACGGGAATTTCGTTTACTCTTCGTCGGCATCGTCGTCGCCCAGCGCCTCACCCAGAAGCGGGTCGGCGAGTTCCTCGTCCTCGTCGGTCTCCTGGACGCTGACGTTGACGATCTTCGCGCCGGGAAACTTGCCGAGCAGGGCGGCGACCGTTGGATGCGCGCGGGCATCGGACAGGAGCATTTCCCGGTTCGCTTCGCGTTCCTCGTGGATCGTCGGACGACCCTGAGCCCGGCTGATGCTGACGATCCAACGGGTGCCGGTCCATTCGGTGAGCTTGCGGCCGAACTCGCCGGCAATGTCGGCCGATGCGTCCTCGGTCGGCTGGATCTCGATCCGGCCCGGCTCGAACTTGACGAGCCGCATCTGGCGCTCAATAGCGACCTTCATCGGGATGTCGCGCTTTTCGGATGCCAGTGCCGCGCAGTCCTGGAGAGAGCCGAGCGCAACCGCCGGAACGGCCGGCTGGACCTGAGGCGCTGCCTGGGGCCTGATCTGGGGCGGTCGCTGAGCGCCGCCGCCGGCGATGGCGGCAAGCTTCGGCCGTGGCTCGAAGGAGGCGGCCGGACCGCCGCCACCGGGTCCACCAGAAGAACCAGTTGGGGCAGGCGCCCCGCCACCGGCGGAAATCGTTCCGCCGCTTTTCAGAAGCGCCAGCGCCTCGCCCGGATCGGGCAGATCGGCCGCATAGGCCAGACGGACCAGCACCATGTCGGCGGCCGCCAGCGGCTTGGGCGCGGCCTGAACTTCCTGAACGCCTTTCAGCAGGATCTGCCAGGCACGGGACAGGGCCCGCACGGACAGCTTTTCTGCGAACTCATGACCTTTCAGCCGTTCCGTTTCGGTGACCGAGACATCCTCGCCCGCCTTCGGCACCACCTTCATCCGGGTGACCAGATGGGTGAAGTCGGCCAGATCGGTCAGCACGATCGCAGGGTCGGCGCCGACCTGGTACTGGGCGGCCAGTTCCTCCATGGCTTCAGCGACCCGGCCGGCCATGACATGATCGAACAGGTCGATCACCCGTGCCCGGTCGGCGAGACCGAGCATCTGGCGGACCTCATCGGCCTCGATCGCGCCGGCCCCGTGGGCCATGGCCTGATCGAGCAGGGAGAGCGAATCGCGAGCCGAGCCCTCGCCCGCGCGGGCAATCAGGGTCAGGGCCTCGTCGGTGATCTGAATGCCTTCAGCATCGGAGATCCGGCGCAGGAGGCCGACCAACTTCGGCTGCTCGATCCGGCGCAGGTCGAACCGCTGACAGCGGGACAGGACCGTAATCGGAACCTTGCGGATTTCGGTGGTGGCGAAGATGAATTTCACATGCTCGGGCGGTTCCTCGAGCGTCTTCAGCAGGCCGTTGAAGGCCGCCGTCGACAGCATATGCACTTCGTCGATGATGTAGACCTTGTAGCGCGCCGTCGCCGGGCGATAGCGCGCCGCATCGGTGATCTCGCGAATGTCGTTGATGCCGGTGTGGGAGGCGGCATCCATCTCGATGACGTCCACATGCCGGCCTTCCATGATGGCGCGGCAATGGGTGCCTTCCTTCTCCAGCCTGACCGTCGCCCGGTCGGCCTCGCCGGGAACCTCGTAGTTGAGGCCACGGGCCAGGATGCGGGCGGTGGTGGTCTTGCCGACCCCGCGCACGCCGGTCAGCATCCAGGCCTGGGCGATCCGCCCGGTCTCGAACGCGTTTTCCAGCGTCTGCACCATGGGCTCCTGACCGACCAGATCCTCGAAGGTCTGGGGCCGGTATTTGCGCGCCAGCACCCGGTAGGCGCCGTCTTTCGCAGCCCCGGTCTTCACGCCGTCATCAGGAAAAGCCATCTCGTCCATGGGCGCACCATACCGCCTTTTTTGCGCCGGTGTCGTGATCCTTTTCCGATTTTTCTGTGCACCATCCGCAAAAGCGAACGGGGCGTCGCGAGACGCCCTAACGGAACATTCGGAACCCGGACTGTGAGGAGAGGGTGGGAGGCTGGCACGGTGACCCGTGCCGAGATCTCGTTAGGGCTGCTTCCTTCCGGACCTGACCCGGTTGGCGAGTGGCTCGTCCACCACCAACCTCCCGAGGCCCTTATATCAGAACGAAGGGGGCCTTTGGCAAGGGGGTGGGACGAATTGTTTGCCGGCTGGCCGGGAGAGGCGAATGGCCGCGACCGCTGTCAATTGAAGCTGTAGGAAAGTTTCAGGCTGAAGAGATTGGTATGGACCGACACCTTGCGGCTCGCCTGGGTCGGGAATGTGTATGTGGACTGGCCGAGATCGACGTACTTGTACTCTGCGCCGAGCGACAAATTCGACGTTATTTTTGTCTCCAGACCCGCACCGATGTTGAACCCAAGATGCGTTTCCCGTGAGGATTCGGTCGTTCCGAATGCAGTGCCGGTCGTTTCGTTGAACGCTCCCGAAGTCCCCTTGACCTGCCCGATTGCCAGGCCGCCGGTGACGTAGGGAAGCCAGCCGTTGAAATCATATCCGGCCTTGGCGTTCAAAAGCCCAAGCCATTCCAGATTGCTCGTCCGGTCCTGACGGATGGTCGCGCCGAAAAAGGGAGGGGCACGATAAATGCCATTGCCTTCGATCCCGCTCAAAAGGAAGGCGGCAGAAGGACCGAAGACAAAATTTCCATGCTGAAAATTATACCCGCCCTGAACGCCTCCAAATACTCCATCCAGATCGGCATTGATCGGCACACCTACTGGCTCGTTGCGCCATTCGGCTGTGCCAAAGCCGTAACCGGCTTCCACTCCGGCATAAAAACCGGCCCAATTTGCCGGTTGGGACATATCCTGAGCAAACGCCGAACCGGAAGCCAAGACAGCGGCTCCGATTATTGACGCGGCAAATCCTTTGAAAACCCTCATGGATAATATCCCTGTATCTCAATCGAAATGGTTGAATGCGCTTAACTTAATCGAGTCTCTTCAAGTCACTTAACATACTAAATTTGCTGAGGAAGCCGCTTTTTTTTCCGAATCCATCAATCTGCCTGCATTTACGGAATCTGTTGCAGCCCTGCACCAATTCGACTGCCAAATATTTTGCCCACACCGCGATTCCCTTGAGTTAAGAGGAAATCGAAATCCGCAATTCACCGGCCTGACAGCCTTGTATAGGCAAGCTCGCCAAATCCCATGAAGCTGTTTAGTCTACCGGCGACGTGAATCGGAGCCCATTTCATGATCCAGTTCGATCTCAACCCCCGTCTCGAAGGTGACAGCTACCCGGTCGCGGACCTCGGCCTGTGCGCTGTCCGGCTGATGAAGGATGCCAATTATCCCTGGGTGCTGATGGTGCCGCGCAAGTCCGACCTGATCGAAATCATCGATCTGGACGCCCAGGAGCGTGCCCTGCTGATGGAGGAAATCGCCACCGTCTGCGAGTCGCTGAAACAGGTCACCAACTGCGAAAAGCTCAACGTCGGGGCCCTCGGCAACCAGGTTCCTCAGCTGCATGTGCATGTGATCGCCCGCTTCCGGGACGATCCGGCCTGGCCGGGACCCGTGTGGGGTGCCGTTCCCGCCAAGCCCTACGACCATGACAAGGCGGATCAGCTCATCGCCGCGCTCAAGTCCGCGCTGACCGGTTCGCCGGACTGACCTCCGCCATGACATCTGCCGCAAGTCACCCCAGCATTCAAAGCCAAGGATCTTCTCATGACGGCATCGGCCGGAAAGCCGCATGATCGCACACCGGTCATGAACTTCATCGACAACAGGCTCGATCGCCTCGCCATCCGGCGCAGCGACGCGGACTGGATCAAGGACCAGCTTTCCCGCAGCGATACCGAGGTCGTCTTGTCCACCTCGAACCGTCTGGTTCTGCCCGCAGACGACCCTTCACGCATCGGGTTGCCGCTTGGCAGAGCGGTCGAGCTGGGCGCCGACCTTGAAGAAATGATTTTCCTTGGCCTGGATAACGACGGAAACCGCCCTTACTTCGCCGCCACGACGCCGCAAACCGACGAGGAGATGGAAGCGGTCGCGGGTGTCCGGGTCATCGACCTGCGCACGCTGGCACTGGAAGCGGAGTATTCCCGGGAACACCTGAGCGCCCTCTCCCAGGCCAGGGCGCTGGTTCACTGGCATCGCACCCACCGGTTCTGCTCGCGCTGCGGGAAGCCGACGAAACTCGCGGAAGCCGGCTACCGGCGCGATTGCCCGTCCTGCGAGGGACAGCATTTCCCGCGCACCGATCCTTGCGTGATCATGCTGATCACCGATGGCGACCGGGCGTTGCTCGGACGGCCGTCGCGGTTGGCGGAAGGCATGTTCACCACCCTCGCCGGCTTCATGGAACCGGGCGAGACCATCGAACAGGCGGTTCGCCGCGAAACTTTCGAGGAAGCCGGCATCCATGTGGGCGACGTGCGCCTGCTCTCCAACCAGCCCTGGCCGTTCCCGGCCAATCTCATGCTCGGCTGCCATGGCGACGCCCTGTCGAGCGAGATTTCGATCGGCGACGACGAACTGGAAGCCTGCCGCTGGTGCGACCGGGCGGAAGTGCGGCAGATGGTGGAGGGCAGTCATCCCCTGGGTCATCGCATTCCACCGGCGATTTCCATCGCCCATGAGCTGATCATCGGCTGGCTTGAAGACGTAAAATGAGTTTTTGCGTCTATCTCACCCACCCCGAAGTCGCCATCGACCCAGAAGTTCCGGTTCCCGACTGGGGACTGTCCGACCTGGGGCGAAGCCGCGCCGAGCTGGCTGTTCACCTGCCATGGGCGCCGGTGATCCGTCATGTGGTTGCGAGCGGCGAGCGAAAAGCGATCGAAACCGCTGAAATCTTTGCATCGGCGTTTGATCTTCCCGTCCGGAAAATTGACGCCATGCATGAAAATGACAGGTCATCGACAGGCTTCCTGCCACCTGACGAGTTTGAATGCATGGCCGATGCCTTTTTCGCCAATCCGCAAAGCTCCGTTCGGGGCTGGGAACCGGCAGCGGATGCACAAAACCGGATCGTTGCAGCGGTTCAGGCAGTGCTGGGTTCGGTACCGGAAGACGACCCGGTGCTGTTTTCCGGCCATGGCGGTGTTGGAACGCTTCTCAAGTGCCACCTCCTCAACACGCCGATTTCGCGTTCCTATGATCAGACCGGCGGAGGGCACTGGTATCTGTTCACCAAGCAGCAGCTCGCGGAACAATCTGCCGAGGCCCTCGACTGGGTCCGTCTCTAGCGGAACTCACAAACCTTGAATGAAGGGACTATGCTAGGTTTGGTTCCGGTCCCCGATCTAAGGAGCGATTCGTGATCAAGGCGCTTGGTATTTTCCCGCTCATTTTCATGTTGGCCGGATTTGCCCTGCCGGCCTGGTCCGGGCCTTACGACACCGAGTTCAAGGCCTATCTGGAAAACGACGTGATCCCCGCAGCAAGGAAGGCCGGCGTCTCTTCGCAGACACTTCAGCGCGAACTCAAGGGCCTGACGCCGGATACATCGCTTCCCGGTCTCGTCGGCCCGGGCGGCAAGGGGGAACCGCCGAAAATCAATTTCCAGGCGGAGTTTCGCGAGCCGGCGAATTATTTCAAGGACAGCCAGTTCAACGCCCTGGTCGGACCGGGACGCCGGAAGATGCAGCAGCATGCGGCGGCCCTTGCGAAAATCGAGCAGCGCTACGGCGTGCCGAAGCGGATCATCCTGGCGATCTGGGCAAGGGAATCGGGTTATGGCGGCGCGAAAATCCCCCATGACGCCATCCGTGTCCTGGCGACCCGAGCTTTCATGGGACAGCGCCCGGAGTTCTTCAAGGACGAGCTGATCGCCGCGCTGAAAATCCTGCAAAGCGGTGACGTATCCAGGGCGGCGATGAAAAGCTCCTGGGGCGGGGCCATGGGACAGCCCCAATTCCTGCCGTCGAGTTTCCTGAAATACGCTGTCGATTTCGATGGCGACGGTCACCACAACATCTGGAATTCCGATGTCGATGTCATGGCATCGATCGCCAATTATCTTGCAAAACACGGCTGGGTCAGCGGGCGGGACTGGGGCTATGAAGTCTTTTTGCCTGACGCGGTTTCCTGCACGCGCGAGGGCCCGGACAACCGCCAGCCAATCCGCGATTTCGTCAAGGAAGGGGTGAAGCGGGTCAGCGGCAAGCCGTTTCCCGATTACGAACTGGCGCGACCGGGCAACATCCTGCTGCCCGCAGGCCGCTACGGTCCGGCCTTCATCGCCACGGAAAACTTCTACGTCCTGAAAGACTACAACGAGAGCGACACCTATGCGCTTTTCGTCGGCCATCTCGCGGACCGCTACTCAAACAACAACGGGTTTGCCGGCGCCTGGAAACCGACGAAGAAGACCACCCGTGGCGCCGTGCGTACCCTCCAGCAGGTCCTGGAGAAAAAGGGCCATGACGTCGGCGGCGCGGACGGCCTCATAGGCTACAAGACCCGACGCTCCATCGGCAAGGACCAGGAAGCCCAGGGCTTCTTCGCCACCTGCTGGGTTGGTTAGAGCATCGCACGATGCGCTAGGTCTACTCGCTGACCACGCCTTCCGGCGCGGTTTCCAGGCGGAAGGCCGCCGCCATGAGCGCCTTGGTGTAGTCGGTCTTCGGGTGGTCGAAGATTTCCTCGGCGTGCCCCGCCTCGACCACCTTGCCCTGACGCATGACGATGACATCGTTGGCAAGGGCCCGGACGACCTTGAGATCGTGGGAAATGAACAGGTAGGCCAGGCCATGGGCCTTCTGCAGGTCGCGCAGCAGATCGACCACCTGAGCCTGCACGCTCATATCCAGCGCCGAGGTCGGCTCGTCGAGCATGACGAATTTCGGTTCCAGCACCATGGCGCGAGCGACTGAAATACGCTGGCGCTGGCCTCCGGAAAACTCGTGCGGATAACGGAAGCGCGTCGAGGCATCGAGCCCGACCTCCTCCAGGGCCTTGGCGACCTTGCGGTCGCGCTCCTGTGCGGACAGATCCGGAAAATGCACCTGCAGACCCTCGCCGACGATATCGGACACCGACATGCGCGGCGACAGCGCGCCGAACGGGTCCTGGAAGACGATCTGCATGTCCCGGCGAAGCGGGCGCATCTCCTTCCAGGAGTTTTCCTGAATGTCCCGGCCGTTGAAACTGATCTTTCCCGTTGAGGAAATCATCCTGAGAATGGCGAGGCCCAGCGTCGTCTTGCCGGATCCGCTCTCCCCGACGACCCCGAGCGTCTGTCCTTTGCGCACAGTGACGTCGATGCCGTCGACGGCCTTCACATGGCCCACGGTCTTGCGGAGAAAGCCGCGCTTGATCGGAAACCAGACCTTTAGGTCCGCGGCCTCGACCACGACGGGTTTGGTCTCGTCGGAGACCGGCGGCTTGCCCTTGGGTTCGGCGGCCAGCAGGTGTTTGGTGTAGGGATGCTGCGGGTTATCGAAGATCTCCTTCACCGGTCCGTGCTCGACGATCTTGCCGTCGGTCATGACGCAGATCCGGTCGGCGAACTTGCGCACGATGCCCAGATCATGGGTGATGAACAGCATGGCCATGTGGCGCTCGTGCTGCAGCTCCTTCAAGAGCTTCAGGATCTGTGCCTGCACGGTCACGTCGAGCGCAGTCGTCGGTTCGTCGGCAATCAGCAGGTCCGGTTCGTTGGCCAAGGTCATGGCGATCATGACGCGCTGGCGCTGGCCGCCGGAGAGCTGGTGCGGATAGGAATTGAGCCGGCTTTCCGGATCGCGGATCCCGACCTGGTTCAGGAGCTCCAGAACCCGCGCCCGTGCCTTAGTGTCGCTCATGCCCCGGTGGACCTTCAGGATCTCCGACACCTGCCGCTCGACCGAGTGCAGCGGATTGAGCGAGGTCATCGGCTCCTGGAAGATCATGGAGATCTCGTTGCCGCGCACCTTGCGCAGGGTCTTTTCATCGGCCTTGAGCAGGTCTTCACCGCGATAAAAGATTTCGCCCGACGGATGAGAGGCCGCCGGATAAGGCAGCAGCTTCAGGATCGACAGGGCGGAAATGGATTTTCCCGATCCGCTCTCGCCGACAAGCGCCACCGTCTCGCCCTTGTTGATGTCGAAGGAAACGCGATCCAGCGCCAGATTGGTCTTGCCGGCCTGGGTAAAGGCGACGGAAAGGTCCTTGATGGAAACCAGGGTGTCAGAGGTCATGTCGGTCGTCCCCTCCTTACCCGAGGCTCTTGCGCGGATCGAAGGCGTCACGCACGGCTTCGCCGATGAAGATCAACAGGCTCAGCATGAGCGAGATCACGATGAAGCCGGTGATGCCGAGCCAGGGCGCCTGAAGGTTGTTCTTGCCCTGGGCCAGCAGTTCCCCGAGGGAGGCGGACCCCGGCGGAAGACCGAAGCCGAGGAAGTCGAGCGCGGTCAAGGTCGAAATCGATCCGTTCAGGATGAAGGGCATGAAGGTCAGGGTTGCCACCATCGCATTGGGAAGCAGGTGGCGCCACATGATGACCGGGTTGGAGACGCCCAGCGCACGTGCCGCCGCGATATATTCGAAGTTCCGGCCGCGGAGGAATTCCGCCCTCACCACGCCGACCAGCGCCACCCAGGAGAAGGCGAGCAGGATCGTGAACAGGGTCCAGAAGCCGGGAACCAGAACCGAAGAGACGATCAGGATCAGATAGAGCGTCGGGATTGCCGTCCAGATCTCGATGAAGCGCTGGAAGAGCAGATCGACCCAGCCGCCATAGTAGCCCTGGACCGCACCGGCGGCGACGCCGATCACCGAGGAGGCCAGGGTCAGGGCTAAGCCGAAGAGAACGGAAATCCGGAAACCGTAGACGAGCCTTGCGAGCACATCGCGGCCCTGGTCGTCGGTCCCGAGCCAGTTCCAGTTGCCGACGATGCAGTTCGGATCGTTCTCACCTTCGGGATAGCGCTGACAGCGTTCCTTCTTGTCCATCATCCAGGACGGCGGCGCAGGCGCGGGCACCGGAATCGCGTTGTTCACGGTCCGATAGGAATAGCGAACCAGCGGCCACAGCATCCAGCCATTGGAATTGATCTCTTCCTGAACAAACGGATCACGGTAGTCGGTGATCGCAAGGAAGCCGCCGAACTTTTCTTCCGGGTAGTTGACGAAAACCGGCGCCAGGATTTCGCCCTTGTAGGACACGATGATCGGCCGGTCGTTGACCAGGAACTCGGCAAGCAACGACAGGACAAAGAGTACGAGAAAGATCCAGAGCGACCAGAACCCGCGCCGGTTCGCCTTGAAATTCGTCAGGCGGCGACGGTTGATCGGCGACAGGGAAAAGCGGGCCGGCGGCGGCGCTGTTTCCTCCGCCAGAGGATTCATGACGTCCAGGCCGGTGTCTTCGAGATCCTTGTTCAATCGACTATCCAAAGCTCAGACCTCCCGGCTTTCGAAGTCGATCCGGGGATCGATCCAGGTGTAGGTGAGGTCGGAGATGAGGTTCACCAGCAGGCCCAGCAGTGAGAAAATGTAAAGCGTGGCGAAGACCACCGCATAATCGCGGTTGATCACCGATTCGAAGCTCAAGAGCCCGAGCCCGTCGAGCGAGAAGATCGTTTCGATCAACAGGGAACCCGCGAAGAACGACGAGATGAACGCCCCGGGGAAACCCGCGACCACGATCAGCATGGCATTGCGGAAGACATGACCGTAGAGCACCTGGCGTTCATTCAGGCCCTTGGACCGGGCCGTGACCACGTATTGCTTGCGGATCTCGTCCAGGAACGAGTTTTTCGTCAAAAGCGTCGTGGTCGCGAAGGCCGACAGGGCCATTGCCGTCAGCGGCAGGACCAGATGCCAGAAATAATCGGCGATCCGCGCCGGCCAGGACATGCTTTCCCAGTTTTCGGAGATCAGCCCACGCAAAGGGAAGATATCGAGGAACGATCCGCCGGCAAACAGCACGATCAGAAGTACGGCGAACAGGAAGCCGGGGATGGCATAGGCGACGATGATGATGCCGGAGGTCCAGACGTCGAATGTCGAACCATCCTTGACCGCTTTCCGGATTCCGAGCGGAATGGAGATCGCATAGGAAATAAGCGTCATCCAGAGGCCAAGTGAAATCGAAACCGGCATCTTTTCCAAGATCAGGTCGGTTATCCGGATATCCCGGAAATAGCTGTCGCCGAAGTCGAAGCGGGCATAGTTCCAAAGCATTTCCACGAACCGCTGCAGCGGCGGCTTGTCGAACCCGAACTGGGCTTCGAGCTGCTTGACGAATTCCGGGTCGAGCCCTTGAGCCCCGCGGTATTTCGATGTCACGCTGTCGCCGGCGCCGCCGCGCGGATGCCTCGCCCATAGCGCCGCCCATATCGCTGCCGCCACCGGAAATACGAGCCGTCGCGGAGACATCCGTACCCGAAAGCTGGGCGATAACGCGCTCCACCGGTCCGCCGGGAGCGAACTGGATGATGACGAAATTGATCGCCATGATGCCGATCAGGGTCGGGATCATCAGGAGAAGGCGTCGGAGAATATAGGCGCCCATATCGGTCTTTCACTGCCTCTGTTGCTGCGGCATGTCAGGCATCTATCCTAACTGCCCTTGCCGATCTTTTTCGCCTTTTCCGTGTCGACCCACCACGTGGTTTCAACAGGCAAATCGTAAAACGGCGGCTTGTCCGGGCGGCCGAACATATCCCAATAGGCCAAGAGGTGATTCCGATTATACCAGTGCGGCACGGAATAATAGCCTGCGCGCAAGACGCGATCGAGCGCCCGGCGGCAATGGTCATCTTCTCGCGAGTGTCCGCCGCCAGTGTCGTTTCGATCAGGGCATCGACCACCGGATCGGCAATCCCCCGCCCGATTATGACTGCCCGGTTGCGAAGCTGCCCCGGAGCCCCACATTTGCCGAATCGTGTCACTCAGAGTTGCGCCTGTGGTGAGCCTCTGCGTGACCACGTCGAAGTCGAAGTCGTTCACGCGCGACTGGTACTGGGCCGGGTCGACGAGGCGGAAGGTCGCCTCGATGCCGAGACGCTCCAGGTTCGTTACAAACGGCTGGACAACCCTCTTGAAGGAAACGGCATTGTCGAGGAATTCGATCTTCAACGGCTTGCCGTCCGGGCCTTTGAGGACGGAACCGTCCCTCTTGTATCCTGCCTCGCTGAGCAACCGGGTAGCCTGGCGCAACAACGACCGGTCAAAACCGGACCCGTCGGAGACAGGAGGCACGGCGGCTTCTTCAAAGACTTCGGCCGGCAACCGGTCCCGGAAAGGTTCCAGCAGGGCGAGTTCCTCCACCGGCGGCGTGCCTTCCGCCTTCATATTCGAATTCTCGAAATAGGACGCCGAGCGCGTATAGAGGCCGTAGAACAGAACCTGGTTGGTCCATTCGAAATCGAAGGCATAGCCGATAGCCTTGCGCACCCGTGGATCCTTGAACTTGTCGCGGCGGGTGTTGAAGTACCAGCCCTGAGCTCCGGCCGGACGGTTGTCGACGATCTCCTCGCGGACCACCCGTCCCTCCTCAACCGCGGGAAAGTCATATCCCGTTGCCCAGATCTTGGAGGTGAATTCCTCCTGAAACGTGATCTCGCCTTTCTTGAAGGCTTCAAACCCGGCCTGGCGCTCGCGAAAGAGATCGATGCGGATGATGTCGAAGTTGTAGTGCCCGACGACGACCGGCAGGTCCTTTGCCCAGTAATCCGTCACCTTTTCGTATTCGACATAGCGCCCGACCGCATGGCTGCCGACCCTGTAGGGACCGGAAGACAAAGGCGGGGTCAGCGTCGACTGCTTGAAGTCGTAATCGGTGTAGTAGCGTTTGGAGAAGATCGGCAGGCCGGCGACGAACAGCGGCAGGTGCCGGGTCTGTTTGCCCGAGAACCGCACGGCGACACGGGTTTCGTCCATCACCTCGGTATCAACCAGTTCCCGAAGGGTCTGGCTGATCTGCGGATGACCATCGGCCTTCAGGAGCATAAGCGAAAAGGCCACATCCTCGGCGGTCAGTTTCGACTCGTTGTGAAACTTCGCTTCCGGACGAAGGTTGAAGACGTAGGTATTGCCGTCGTCCGCAATCTCGACGCTTTCCGCCAGCAGCCCGTACATGGCGTCCGGCTCGTCCAGGGCGCGCGTCATGAGCGTGTCGAAGCACATTTCCATGCGCGGCGGAGCATCGCCCTTCAGGATGAACGAATTGAACGTGTTGTAGGTCAGCACATTCTGATTATAGCCCCAGCTCGGCGGCCGGTAGTTGATCCGGCCGCCCTTGGGTGCTTGCGGGCTAACGTAGTCGAAATGGGAAAAGCCGGACGGGTATTTGAGGTCGCCGAAGACCGATAGTCCGTGCATTTTGTCGCCGGCAAGCGCGGGGAGCATCAAGCCCGGAACATTCCAGAGCGCGGCGGCAGCGCCCGCACCCTTCAGGATCGTACGTCTGGAAACCATCTTAAATTCCGTCACTTCGGCGTCCCGGTCTTGGCAGCTTTGGCTTCGTCGTACCACCAGATGGTCGGAAAGCCGTTCGTATATTCGGGAATATTGTCAGGATGGCCGAAACGGTCCCAGCGGGCGGTCCGGTCGATATCCAGGTACCACTGCGGGATCACGAAATTGTGGAACATCAGCACCCGGTCGAGCGCCCGGGTGGCGGCAACCAGTTCGTCCCGGTCCTTGGCATAGATCACCTTGTCGATCAACGCGTCAACACCAGGATCCTTGATGCCCGCATAGTTCTGTGAGCTTTGGTTGTCTGCGGCGGTCGAGCCCCAGTACTCCCGCTGTTCGTTCCCCGGTGACAGGCTTTCGCCCCAGCCAAGGGTCGTCATATCGAAATCCCGGCTACGCACCCGGTTGATATATTGAGGCGTGTCGAGAACCCGCATGGTCATCTGGATACCGATAAGCTTGAGGTTCTTGGCGTAAGGCAGGACATAGCGTTCCGCACTCGGATCCTGGGCAATGAACTCGATCGTGAACGGTTCACCGGTCTTCGCATTCACAAGCTTCCGTCCGTCCAGCTTGTAACCGGCCTCGGACAGCAGTTTGAGCGCTTCGCGCAGGTTGGCCCGTAGTTTCTGCGGGTCGCCGTTGACCGGATTCTCGTATGGCTTGGTGAACACTTCCGGCGGGATCAGGTCCCGAACACTTTCCAGAATTTCCAGTTCCTTGCCCTGGGGAAGTCCTGATTGTGCGAGCTCGGTTCCGGCAAAGAAGGACGATATCCGCTTGTACTGGTCGTAGAAGGCCGTCCGGTTGGTGGACTCAAAATCGAACGCCAGATTGAGCGCCCTTCTGACACGTTCGTCCTGAAACTTTTCCCGGCGCAGGTTGGGCACGAATGCCTGCATCCGTCCTGTTGCCTTGTCCGGGAAGGTTTCCAGGATCACCTTTCCTTCCTTAACGGCCGGAAAGTCATAGGCTGTCGCCCAATTCTTTGCGACGTTTTCCACGCGCCAATCATATTGATCCGCCTTGAAAGCCTCCAGGAGGACCGCGCTGTCACGGTAGGAATCATAGCGAATTTCGTCGAAATTGCTGGTACCGACCCGAATGGGCAGATCACTTCCCCAATAGTCGTCCACACGCTCATAGGTGACCTGACGGTTAAACTCGAAATCCCTGATCCTGTAGGGCCCGGAACCGAGAGGCGCCTCCTGCAATCCGCTCGCAATATCGCGCTTCTCGCCTTTGTCATTGGTGCCTTCCCACCAGTGCTTGGGCAGCACCGTCAGCTGGCCGACAATATGTGGCAGCTCACGATTGTTCGCGGTGTCAAACTCGAACCGGACAATGTTTCCGGACAATGCCTTCGCGCTGACGACATTGTGGTAATAGAATTTCCGTTGCGGATTGAGCTCCACCACTTTTTCAAACGACCAGACGACATCTTCCGCGGTGATGGGCACGCCGTCATGCCAGCGTGCCTTCGGGTTGATACGGTATTCGACCCAGGAAAAATCATCGGGATAGCGCAGTGCATCGGCAATCACGCCGTATCCGGCGCTGATATTCAATTCATCAAAGGACGACTCCATCAGACTGTCATAGATCAGTCCAATGCCGGGTGCTGGGTTCCCCTTCGGAAGAATGATATTGAAGGTATCGAAGCCGCCCATATCCGACAGGCGCACCTTCCCGCCCTTCGGCGCATCCGGATTGACGTAGTCGAAGTGCTTCACATCCGGGCCATATTTCGGAGTGCCGGTCAATGCGGTCGCGTGATGCCATTCAGGCTCCTCCGCCTGGGCCAGCGTGGACGCCAGGCCCATCGCAAGGACGGCGCAGCAGGCAAGCATTCCCGCCCGCATGGTCCAGAGCCACTGTTGCCGCTTCGGTTGTCTACCCGGCATGCCTTCCTCCGCAAGACTGATCGTTTCCCGAAACACGCCACATGCGGTGCCGGGTGCATAATCGGATACTAGGGAGCAACACGGGCGCCGTCACCCGTTCATGGGCAACATGACAGAAATTTAACCGGTCTGGGTTGCCAGAGCGGCCGGCTGTGACGCGACAGAGCGCGTTGATTTCTGATTATACATGCGCGCGTCGGCGATCCGGAGCAGGTCCTCGATGGTGCCGGCTTCCTTCGGATAGCTGGCGAACCCGATGCTTGCCGACAGGCCGATCGTGGCGCCGGGAAGGGTGAAATCCTGACAGATCTGATCCATCAACCGCTTGAGGAAGCCCTGGCGCTCGTCCTCTTTCATTGCGCCCGGCGCCAGAACGATGAATTCGTCGCCACCCACCCGCGCGACCGTGTCGGTCTGTCGTGTCTGGAATTGCAGGCGATATCCGATTTCCATCAGCACTTTGTCTCCGACCGCATGGCCGTAGCTGTCGTTGATCGGTTTGAAGGCATCCAGGTCCAGATAGAAAATCTCGAAGCCGGATCCGTTGCGGTCGGAAATGGCGACGAGCTGTTCCATCCGATCTTCCAGAAGACGACGGTTGGCCAGTCCGGTCAAAGGATCACGCAGGGCCATGGCCCGGACCTTGGCGACTTCCTGTATGAGCAGGAACGCCATGGTCGATATGATCAGCGTAACGATCACGCCCAGCAGGCGGGTCATCCAGACTTCCTTGCTGACGGTCGACCAGCCGCCGACAGGATAACTCAGGATTTCCCACTTGTTGTCGCCGGGAAGGACCAGCGGGAGACTGACGGCATCGCTGTACACCAATTCGCTGTCGCCAAAAATCAGGTCCGGTCCGGAAGCGGATTGCCTCGACGATATGATCGCGAACCGATAACCATCGGCGCGTTCGCTCAGGCCGGCAGCCTGAAACAGGGCGTTCTCATCGAGAACCAGGGTGGCGAGACCCCAATAGGGGCGCTCCGCGATCGGCTGTTTCGGATAGGCCGGCGGAAGCACGGGAACGCGGACCATCATGTGGCGCTCGCCCTGAACCATCTCGACCGGACCGGACAGGATACTGGACCGGCTCTCCATCGCCTTTTGGACCGACGGCCATTGCCCCGGAACCGATTGGTAATCCAGTCCGACAGCAGCTTCGTTGCCTTGATAGGGATAGATGAACTTGACGACATTGTCCGGCGCCAGGCCCAGGGAGCGGATAAAGGGAACATCGTCGATCAGTTCGGAACCGAACTTGGAAAACTCTTCCTGAGTGAGTTCGTCCTGGATGACATAGCCCCTGAGGCCCTTGCCCAGCGAAATCGCCGCACCGACCTGTCCCTCGAGACGGGTGCGCGCTTCAGACAGCTTGGCCAACGCCTTTTGCTGGTGCTGCGCGGCGATGACGTCCTCGACCAGACCGGCGACATGAGAGGTTATCAGAAAGCCGCCGATGAGGCTGCAAACTGCTACGGCCGCCGCCACCCACAACCCCTTCGAATGGGGCATGGAAAACATCCGGGCGGTTTTCACTCCCATAAACGCATCCGCCTTTCGCTCGTCAACTCCGAAGTTTACGTAACGATAGAATTGCCTAGAAACGTTAAAAATTATTTCAGATAGAACAAAGAAAGCCACGCTTTTGAAGCGCGGCTTTCCAATCTGAAGTCGGCGTAAAGCCTTGTATTGCGGGCAAATTATTCCGCGGGAAGCGGGACCGGGTTCGAAGCCTGTTCCCGCAGATAGACGATCAGGTCCGCCCGGTCTTCAGGCTTGCGCAGGCCGGCAAAGCCCATCGCGGTCCCGTTGATATAATCTTTCGGCTTTTCCAGGAAATGGTCGAGCGTTTCAAACGTCCACGCATCATGCTCCCCGGCGTAAGCGGTCATGGCTGCCGAATAGCCGAAGCCCTCGTGGGCGGCGGGCTTGCGGCCAATCACGTCCCAAAGTGCCGGTCCGACCTTGTTGGCACCGCCTTCTTCCACCGTGTGGCAGGCAGCGCACTTCTTGAAGACCTTCTCGCCGGATTCAGCCGATGCTGCGGCAAGCCGTTCGCTGATCGGCACAACTTCCGGCACGGCTTCTGCAGAAGGAGTTGAATCCGCTTCGCTCGAGACAACGATTTCATATCCGGGCTTACCCGGGATCGTCGGCTCGAAAATGACATCAGATACAATTCCGACACCCATTGTCAGAAGAAGAACCATCAAAACCGCACCAGCGATCTTGTTAAGCGTGAAGGAATCCATTCTCTCCGGCTCCAAGCTAAGACGCGTCCTGATCCGTAACATCTATTACGAACCCATTTCAGCTTTAAATTTGTGCGGAACCTACAAATTTTTTGACCTCGCTGTCCATAGGTATCAGAGGTCCCGGCCAAAACTTTCGGATGAAGTACATGGGAAAAGTCGGCGGACGGCATGTTCCGGCGTGTATTTCGCGCCCATCCGATGCCTCGCACCGAACAATACAAGGACGTGGACAAGAGGACAATGCAGGCGCGAGAGGATCGTCGGACACGTTATTCGGCACCGACTGCCGCCTGCATCGGGCAATTCAAAAGATTGCATTTCGGCACCCGACGGGACCCGACCTTACAGGCGAAAGCGGCTTGACCATGGCGCCAGCTATGCTCTACGCGTCTTTCACCGGCATCAAGATCGCAAAAATGCGGGCCAAAGCGGAGAAGCGTCCTTGAATTCTGCACTCGTTATTATTCCTGCACGGCTGGGGGCAACCCGTTTGCCGCGCAAGCCGCTGGCGGACATCTGCGGCAAACCCATGATCGTTCGTGTTCTGGAGCAGGCGCAGAATGCCGCTATCGGACCGGTCGTGGTCGCCTGCGACGATCCTGACATCGCTGCAGCCGTCAAGGCGCACGGCGGCGAGGCGGTCATGACACGGGCCGATCACGAATCCGGCTCCGACCGGATCCACGAGGCCGCCAACCTGGTCGACCCGACCAGCGAGCACGACGTCATTCTCAACCTGCAGGGCGACGTCCCCCTGATCGAGCCGGCCGCGCTTCGCGCCGCTTTCAACCCGCTTGCGGACGAGACCGTCGATATCGGCACCATCATGACCGAAATCCGGGACGAGCGTTTCCGCGACGATCCGAGTTTCGTGAAGGCGGTGACGACGCTCACTCACACCGGCGCCAATCGCGCGCTCTATTTTACCCGTGCGACCGCGCCAAGCGGTCCCGGCCCCGTGTACCAGCATATCGGCGTCTATGCCTATCGCCGGGCGGCGCTGGAACGGTTCGTCTCCCTGCCGCCGTCTCCGCTGGAGCTTCGGGAAAAGCTGGAACAGCTGCGCGCACTGGAAGCCGGCATGCGTATCGATGTATCGATCATTGACAGCGCGCCGATGGACGTTAACACACCAGAGGATCTGGAACGGGCAAGAGCGGCCGTCGCGGCCGGGGTCTGAAAGAAAGAAGCAAATGTCTGATCGTAAGAAAATCGTGTTCCAGGGCGAAGTGGGAGCCAACTCCCATACGGCCTGCCGCAATGTATATCCCGATTACGAAGCCATTCCCTGCGCGACTTTCGAAGACTGCTTTGCCGCCATCGAGAACGGCGATGCCGATCTCGGCATGATCCCGGTGGAAAATTCCGTGGCTGGACGGGTCGCGGATATCCATCATCTGCTGCCGCGCTCCAGTCTGAATATCATCGGCGAATACTTCCTGCCGATCCGGTTTCAGCTCATGGCGCCCAAGGGGGCCAAGATCGAGGATCTGAAGAGCGTCCAGAGCCACGTCATGGCGCTCGGCCAATGCCGCAATGTGATCCGCGAGCTGGGCCTTGCCCCGGTGATCGGCGCCGATACGGCCGGCTCCGCACGCCAGATCGCGGAACGCAACGACCTGACCGCGGCGGCCCTTGCCCCCGAAATGGCGGCGGATATCTACGGGCTCGACATCCTGCGCCATAACGTCGAAGACGCCGACTACAACACGACGCGGTTCCTGATCCTGTCCAGGGAGAAGCTGGTCGCGGCCAACACCGGCCAGCCGATCATTTCGACCTTCATCTTCCGCGTGCGCAACGTGCCGGCCGCGCTCTACAAGGCGCTCGGCGGCTTTGCCACCAACAGCGTGAACATGACCAAGCTGGAATCCTATCAACTCGAAGGCCAGTTCTTCGCCTCCATGTTCTATGCGGATATCGAAGGCCACCCGGACGACAAGTCGGTTGCACTGGCGCTTGAGGAACTGAAGTTCTTCTGCGCCGAGTTCAAGATGCTCGGCGTTTATTGCGCAAGCCCGTTCCGGGAAAAAATCCGGGAGCCGGAAGCCAACCGGGCCCTCAGGCCCAGCCCCCAGACCTGATTCGACCCAGGCTCCAAAATCCAATTACAGAAAGCAGCTCATGACCGAACTCCGTTTTGATGCCCTGTGTATCGGCAACGCCATTTGCGACGTCTTTGCCCATGTGGAAGAAGATTTCCTCGTTAGGGAAGATCTGATCAAGGGCTCCATGCGCCTGATCGACACGGAAGAAGCGGTGCGGCTCTATGACAAGATGGGCCAGACGGTGCGTGTCTCCGGGGGCAGCGCCGGCAACACGGCGGCCGGTATTGCCTCTCTCGGCGGTACGCCCGCCTTTTTCGGCAAGGTGGCCGCCGATGAGCTCGGCGACAGCTACGCCCACGACATGAAGGGAACCGGCGTCCATTTCGAGACCCCGCGCCTCAATGGCGGCACGCCGACTGCCCGCTCGATGATCCTGATCACGCCGGACGGCGAGCGCACCATGAACACCTATCTGGGCGCCTGCGTGGAATTCGGCCCGGCCGACGTGAATCCGGACGTGGTCGCGGCCTCGGCCATCACCTACATGGAAGGCTATCTCTGGGATCCGGCAGAGGCCAAGAAGGCGTTTCTGGAAGCCGCGAAGATCGCCCATGCCAACGGCCGCAAGGTCGGGATCACCTTGTCCGATTCCTTCTGCGTCGACCGTTATCGCGCGGAATTCACCGGGCTTTTGCGTGACGGCGTCGTCGACGTGATGTTCGCCAACGAGCACGAGATCAAGGCGCTCTACGAGACCGCTGATCTCGACACCGCGATTGCTGCCGCCCGCGAAAGCGGTGCGCTGACGGCCCTGACCCTGGGCGAGAACGGCGCCATGGCAATCACCCGGGAAGAAACCGTCAAGGTCACCGCCCAGAAGATCGACGACGTGGTAGATCTGACCGGGGCCGGCGACCTGTTCGCCTCCGGCTTCCTGTTCGGCCTTGCGCGCGACTACGATCTCAAGTCGGCCGCGGAACTCGGCTGCCTGTGCGCGGCAAACGTTATCGGCCACGTGGGCGCCCGCCCGGAAACGGCCCTGAAGCAGATCGCCGGCCAGGCCGGGTTCGAAGTCTGATCAGGCCAAACAGCCAAAACAAATGAGGCGGCCCGTAAGGCCGCCTCGCAGTCCGGGCAAATCGCCGGTTCTCCACTTATCCATCGTCCGGAAAGTCATGCCGCTTGCACCCTTCTCCCCCCTTGAGGGGGAGATGTCCGCAATCGCGGACAGAGGGGGGTGTTCGACCTCTCTGCATATCAAAGCATCGTCAGAATTTGATGCCACCGCTGCTACCCCCCCTCTGTCACCTCCGGTGACATCTCCCCCGCAAGGGGGGAGACAGGTTCAAGGGGGACCGGTGTTATCAGTTCACACGACAGAATTGGCGGCGAAATCCGGCTTCGACCGCGATCTCAGGCGGCCAGATCTTCCACGCTGATGACTTCCCCGTCCTCGTTGAGGCGGTAGATGATCGGCGTGCCGGTGCCGAGTTCCCGTTGCAGGATCTGTTCCGGGGTGAGCTTTTCCATTTCCATGATCAGGGCGCGCAGGGAGTTGCCATGGGCGGCGACGATGGTGCGCTTGCCCCGCAGGACCCGCGGCAGGATTTCGCTGCGGTAGTAGGGCAGAACCCGCTCGGCGGTCATTTTCAGGCTCTCGCCGCCCGGAGGTGGGACATCGAACGACCGGCGCCAGATGTGGACCTGGTCCTCGCCGAATTCCTTGCGCGCCTCGTCCTTGTTCATGCCGGTCAGATCGCCGTAATCCCGTTCGTTGAGCGCCTGGTCCTTGATGGTTTCCAGACCGGTCTGTCCCAGTTCGGCCAGGATCAGGTCCAGCGTCTTCTGCGCACGGCTCAGGTCCGAGGTGAAGGCGATGTCGAAGGTCAGCTTCAGGTCGCGCAGCTGCTCACCGGCCTTCTTGGCTTCCGCAACACCCTTTTCCGTGAGACCGGGATCTTTCCAGCCGGTGAAAAGGTTCTTCAAATTCCATTCGCTTTGACCGTGGCGAACGAGCACCAAGAGGCGATCCATGGTCAGGTCTCCTGTCTAAGGGATCAATCGTTCAGGCCGAGCACGTCGGCCATGGAGTAGAAACCGGGTTTCTTGTCGAAACCCCAGAGGGCGGCCTTGACCGCGCCGCGGGCGAAAAGCTGCCTGTCCTCGGCGCGGTGGGTGAGTTCGATCCGCTCTCCCTCACCTGCGAAAATCACCGAATGTTCGCCGATGACCGAACCGCCGCGCAGGGTCGCAAAGCCGATATCACCCGCCTTGCGTGGACCGGTGATGCCATCACGGGAACGGACGGAATGATCGGCAAGGTCGATACCGCGTCCGTCGGCTGCCGCTTCCCCCAGAAGCAGGGCCGTGCCGGACGGCGCATCCACCTTGTGCTTGTGGTGCATTTCCAGGACTTCGATGTCGAAATCCGCATCCAATGCCTGGGCAGCCTTCTTGACCAGCGCCGCCAGCAGATTGACGCCTAGGCTCATGTTGCCCGACTTGACGATGCGCGCATGGCGGGCGGCCGCGTGAAGCGGCGTCTCCTCGCCCTCGGCCCAGCCGGTGGTGCCGATCACATGAACGATCCGCGCCTGGGCTGCAAGTTCGGCAAAGGTGAGCGATGCGGCGGGTGCGGTGAAGTCCAGAACCCCGTCGCTGGCCGCAAAGGCCGTCAGCGCGTCGTCGGTCACCGGAATGTCCAGCGTGCCGACGCCTGCAAGCTCGCCCGCATCCTGGCCCAGGAACTCGGATCCCGGACGCTCGATCGCAGCGGTCAACCGGGCCCCTTCGGCCTCGCAAACGGCGCGGACCAGGGCCCGTCCCATCCGTCCGGCGGCCCCTACGACGACAAGGCGCATTTCGCTCATGCTTCACCTCTCATGCCTTTTCGGCTTGGGGTATAGCAGCTTCGCAAGGGGACGCAACACGGCTGGTGCATAAACAAAAAGCGGGGCGGGAACCACCGGTCCCCACCCCGCCTGAAATTGCCCGAGAATTCCGGGAAGACGCTTAGTCTTCTTCGCCCTTCTCGATTTCCTTGCCGGTCTCCTGGTCGACGACCTTCATGGACAGGCGCACCTTGCCGCGCTCGTCGAAGCCCATCAGCTTGACCCAGACCTTGTCGCCTTCCTTGATCACGTCGGTGACCTTGGCGACCTTGCGCGGAGCGATCTGGGAGATGTGGACCAGACCGTCCTTGGCGCCGAAGAAGTTCACGAATGCACCGAAGTCGACGCATTTCACGACCGTACCTTCGTAGATCATGCCCACTTCCGGTTCGGCGGCGATGGAGTTGATCCAGTTGACCGCTGCCTTGATCGCCTTGCCGTCTGCAGAGGCGATCTTGACGGTGCCGTCGTCCTCGATGTTCACCTTGGCGCCGGTCTTTTCCACGATTTCGCGGATGACCTTGCCGCCGGAACCGATGACTTCACGGATCTTGTCGACCGGAATCTTCATCACTTCGATGCGCGGTGCATGTTCGCCGAGCTCAGAGCGGGCTTCGGTGATGGCATTGGCCATTTCGCCGAGAATGTGCACGCGGCCGTCCTTGGCCTGGCCGAGAGCGACCTTCATGATCTCCTCGGTGATGCCCTGGATCTTGATGTCCATCTGCAGCGAGGTGATGCCGTTGGCGGAACCGGCCACCTTGAAGTCCATGTCGCCGAGATGATCCTCGTCACCGAGAATATCGGACAGAACGGCGAAACGGTCGCCTTCCTTGATCAGGCCCATGGCGATACCGGCCACCGGTGCCTTCAGCGGCACGCCGGCGTCCATGAGGGCCAGCGAGGTGCCACAGACGGTCGCCATGGAAGACGAACCGTTGGATTCGGTCACTTCGGAGACGACGCGCAGCGTGTACGGGAAATCGTGGTGGGCCGGCAGCATCGGGTTGATGGCGCGCCATGCAAGCTTGCCATGACCGATTTCGCGGCGTCCGGGAGAACCCATGCGGCCTGCTTCACCGACCGAATAGGGCGGGAAGTTGTAATGCAGCATGAAATGGGACTTGTAGGTGCCTTCGAGCGCATCAACGAACTGTTCGTCTTCGCCGGTGCCGAGGGTGGCGACCGCCAGTGCCTGGGTTTCACCGCGGGTGAACAGCGCGGAGCCGTGGGCACGGGACAGGATGCCGACTTCGGAAGAAATCGCGCGAACCGTCGAGAGGTCACGGCCGTCGATACGAGACCCGGTGTCGAGAATGGCGCCGCGGACGATTTCGGCTTCCAGCTTCTTGAACTCGCCGCCGAGAACGGTGGCTTCCGGAGCATCTTCACCGCCATTGGTGATCAGCGCTTCGACGACCTTGGCCTTGACCGCATCGACCGCGTTCTTGCGTTCGGTCTTGGCGGTGATGGCGTAAGCCGCCTTCAGCTCTTCGGCAGCCATGCCCTTGATCTGCTCGTAGAGAGCGGAATGATCGGGCATGGAGAAGTCACGCGGCTCCTTGGCGGCGGCTTCGGCCAGCTTGATGATCGCATCGATCACCGGCTGGAAACCGCGGTGACCGAACATCACAGCGCCGAGCATGGTGTCTTCGTCGAGTTCCTTGGCTTCGGACTCAACCATCAGAACCGCATCGACCGTACCGGCGACGACCAGGTCGAGAGAGGATTCCGGCATGTCGTCAACCAGCGGGTTCAGAACATATTCGCCATTGATGAAGCCGACGCGCGCGCCGCCGATCGGGCCCATGAAGGGAACGCCGGAAAGCGTCAGCGCTGCGGAGGAGGCGACCATCGCCAGGATGTCCGGTGCATTCTCCATGTCGTGGGAGAGCACGGTGATGACGACCTGGGTCTCGTTCTTGTAGCCATCGGCGAACAGCGGACGGATGGGACGGTCGATCAGGCGCGAGGTCAGGGTCTCGTGCTCGGACGGACGGCCTTCACGCTTGAAGTAGCCGCCCGGGATCTTGCCGGCGGCGAAAGCCTTTTCCTGGTAGTTCACGGTCAGCGGGAAGAAATCCTGGCCCGGCTTCGGTTGCTTGGCGGAAACGACCGTCGCCAGCACCTTGGTTTCGCCGTAGGTCGCCATCACGGCGCCATCGGCCTGACGGGCGATCTTGCCCGTTTCGAGGACGAGAGGACGACCGCCCCACTCGACTTCTACACGATGAATATCAAACATCATCTTTCCTTACAGCTTTGTCCGTCTGCGCAGACATTCCTTCAGTTGCGCAAGGACATATCATCGGTCGGCCCCGTACGGGCCGGTTACCGATCGGACAAGCCACGGGCAAGACGACAAGCTGCTTCCTGGATTACGAAAGCGGCCGGCAATCCTGCCCCATGACCGTCACGAGACTTCCTATAGTCAAACGCGGCGGGCAAATCCACCCGCCGCGTTTGTTTCAACCTTACTTCTTAGCGGCGAACGCCAAGACGCTGGATCAGGGACTGATAGCGCTCTTCGCTCTTGCCCTTGACGTAGTCAAGCAGCGAGCGGCGCGAAGCCACCATCTTCAGGAGACCGCGGCGGGAGTGATTGTCCTTGCCGTGGGCCTTGAAGTGTTCCGTCAGGTTATTGATCCGCTCGGTCAGGATTGCGACCTGGACTTCCGGAGAACCGGTATCACCTTCCTTGGTCGCATATTCCTTCATCAACTCAGCTTTACGCTCAGCAGTAATCGACATCGCTCTTTCCTTTCAAAGATGCGGCCGGGAAAACCCGGCGTTTCGGGATTGCCGGAAAACCGGCCCGATCCGCACCGTCACCAGAGCCGAGATGTCGGTCAGCAAAGGTTGGTACGAACGGATTGAGCCCTGAGGCCCAATGGCGGCGATATATGGCGGAAAACGCCCGCCATTACCAGTTCTTTTTAAGGAGCCTTCCAGGCCGTGGTTTTCAAAGATTGAACACCCGGCTCGGCTGGAAGCGGCCCTTGTCGATGGATCCGAGCGCGACGGGTACACCGGCGTGGCTGGCGAAGGCCGCCTCGCAGGCGAGCGGCGCGGACCGGCCGCGCAGGAGCACGGCCATGCCCTTGCGGATCTTGGCCGCGTCTTCCAGGGAGACGACGATCTCTTCCAGGTTATCCATGGCCTCGCGGACGGGCAGGACGAACTCCTCGACCAGCGCCTCGATGCCCTCGCCCTCTTCCAACTCTTCGGCCGCTTGGACCAGTTCGTCGAGGGTGACCATGTCGTCTTCGCCGAAGGGGCCGACCAGCAGCCGGCGCAGGTCGGTGACGTGACCGCGGGTGCCCAGACGCCGGCCCATGTCGCGGGCCAGTGCGCGCACATAGGTGCCCTTGCCGCATTCGGCCTCGAACACGGCCCTGTTTTCGTCGGGGCATTCCACCAGATCGAGCCGGTGGACGTCGATCGGACGGGCTTCCAGTTCGACCGTCTCGCCGTCGCGGGCCAGATCGTAGGCCCGCTCGCCATCGACCTTGATGGCGGAAAAAGCCGGCGGCACCTGCATGATCGTGCCGGTGAAGTCGGCCAGAACCGCACGGATCGCATCGGCGTCCGGACGCACGTCGGAGGTCGCCACGACCTCACCTTCCGTATCGTCGGTATTGGTTTCCGCGCCCCAGGTCACCTCGAAGCGGTAGATCTTGCGGCCATCCATGACGAAGGACACCGTCTTGGTCGCTTCGCCGAACGCCAGCGGCAGGCAGCCTGTGGCGCGGGGATCGAGCGTGCCGGCGTGGCCGACCTTCTGCGGATGCAGGATGCGCTTGATCTTGCCGAGCGCGTCGTTGGACGTGATGCCATAGGGCTTGTCGAGCACAAGCCAACCGTTGATGGCGTTCCGGTTCTTGCGTGCCTTTTGCCGCGCCATGTCTGTTCCGTTGAATAAAGTGTTGGCGGTCAGTCGCCGTCGTGATCCAGGTCGCGCGCCACAGTCGGCGTATGCAGCAGGGTCTCGATCCGGTCGTCGTCGTCGAACCGGGTATCGAGCACGAAGCGCAGATCCGGCATGTATTTCATGGTCATCCGGCGCGCCACCAGACCGCGCAGGAACTTGGCCGAGCGGTTGAGCGCCTTTTCGACCTTCTCGCCTTCGCCGCCACCAAGCGGCATGACCAGGCAGGTGGCAAGACGGAGATCCGGCGTCATGCGCACTTCGGGAACGGTGACGATGACACCTTCCAGGTCCGGATCCGATAGTTCGCCGCGGGTCAGAATATCGGACAGTTCCTTGCGGACCAGTTCGCCGACGCGCAACTGGCGCTGCGACGGCCCCTTCGGTCCATGTCCATGATGTCTCGACATTGTTTCTATCCTTGCCGGCTACAGGCCGGCGGCAACTTTCAAATAGAAGACGCCGGCGTAATCGTCTGGGATCACGCCGGCGTTCGATTTCCGATGCGGCCGGGCGCTTAGAGCGTCCTGGCGATCTCCTCGACACGGAAACATTCGATGATGTCGCCGGGGCGCATGTCCTGGTAGTTGACGAAGTTCATGCCGCATTCCTGACCGGATTCGACCGACTTGACCTCGTCCTTGAAGCGCTTGAGCGTGCCAAGCTGGCCTTCGTGGATGACGACGTCGTCGCGAATGAGGCGAACGTTGGCGCCGCGTTCCACGACACCTTCGGTAACCAGACAACCCGCGACCTTGCCGACCTTGGAAATGTGGAAGATTTCCTTGATCTCCGCGTTGCCGAGGAAGGTTTCCCGCCGCTCCGGCGACAGAAGCCCGGACATGGCCGCTTTGATGTCATCCACCAGGTCGTAGATGATGTTGTAGTAGCGGATCTCGATGCCTTCGCGGGCTGCCGCTTCGCGGGCCTGCTTGTTGGCGCGCACGTTGAAGCCGATGATCGGCGCCTTGGACGCGGTTGCCAGGGTGACATCGCTTTCGGTGATGCCACCGACACCTGCGAGCAGAATGCGCGCCGCGACTTCGTCGGTACCGAGCTCGTTGAGTGCATGGGAGATCGCTTCGACCGATCCCTGCACGTCGCCCTTGAGAACCAGCGGGAATTCCTTTTTGCCGGTTTCCTGCAGGCGGTTCATCATCTGCTCGAGCGAACCACGGGCGCCGGAGGCGAGCACCGATGCCTTTTCGCGGATCTGGCGCTGACGGTAGTCAACGATCTCACGCGCGCGGGCTTCGTTCTCGACCACGGCCACCATATCGCCGGCTTCCGGCGTGCCCTGGAAACCGAGGACCTCGACCGGCTTGGACGGACCGGCTTCGGCCACCTGGTTGCCTGCCTCGTCGAGCATGGCACGAACGCGGCCCCATTCTGCGCCGGCGACAAGGATATCGCCCGGACGCAGGGTGCCCTTCTGGACCAGAACGGTCGCGACCGGGCCGCGGCCGCGGTCAAGCTGGGCTTCGACCACGATACCTTCGGCCTTGCGATCCGGATTGGCCTTCAGTTCGAGAACTTCGGACTGAAGCAGGATCATTTCCAGAAGCTTGTCCAGGTTGGTGCCCTTCAGAGCGGACACCTCGACGTCGATGACGTCACCACCCATGGATTCCACGACGATTTCGTCCTGCAGAAGCTCCGTGCGCACCCGGTTCGGATCGGCACCGACCTTGTCGATCTTGTTGATCGCGACAATGATCGGCGCGTCAGCCGCCTTGGCGTGGGCAATGGCTTCCTTGGTCTGGGGCATCACGCCGTCATCGGCGGCCACAACCAGGATCACGATATCGGTCGACTTCGCGCCACGGGCACGCATCTGCGAGAACGCGGCGTGGCCCGGCGTATCGATGAAGGTGATCTTGTTGCCGTCCTGCTCGACCTGATAGGCGCCGATGTGCTGGGTGATGCCGCCGGCTTCCCCGGTGACCACCTTGGAATTGCGGATCGCATCGAGCAGCGAGGTCTTGCCGTGGTCGACATGGCCCATGATGGTCACGACCGGCGGCCGCGGCATCAGGTTCTCAGCCGCGTCCTCAGTGGAGAACAGACCTTCCTCGACATCGGCTTCCGATACGCGCTTGACCGTGTGGCCCATTTCGACCGCGATTAGTTCCGCCGTGTCCGCGTCGATGACGTCGTTGATCTTCAACATCTGACCCTGCTTCATGAGAAGCTTGATCACGTCGACAGCACGCTCGGCCATACGGTTGGCGAGTTCCTGGATCGTGATTGCTTCCGGCAGGATCACCTCACGCACAATCTTCTCGCGGACTACCTGCTGGCTGCCGCGCTTTTCCTTTTCGCGGCGACGGCGGAGCGAGGCAAGCGAACGCGAACGCTGCTCGTCGGACCCGCCGGTTGCCGCAGAGATCGTCAGCTTGGACCGGCGGCGATCATCGCCACCGCGTGTCCGGGCCGGAGTGGGAGCCGGTTTCTGGCGCTTGACGGCACGCAGTCCACCCTTGTTCCGATCCTCTTCGCTGCTCTCTTCTTCCTCGCGAGCAGGACGGGCCGCAGCCGGACGGTCGGTACGCGCAGGGCGTGCTTCCGTCTTGGCTTCGGCCGGCTTGGCTCCTTCGGAAGCGGAGGCAGCAGCAGCCGGTGCATCGGTAGGCTTTTCGGCCGCAACGCGGGCTTCGGCTGCAGCCTTTTCGGCCGCAACGCGGGCTTCTTCTTCCTCGCGCTTCTTGCGCTCTTCTTCCTCGACCTTGCGCCGGGCTTCTTCCTCGACCTTACGGCGGGCGTCCTCTTCGGCCCGCCGCTTGGCGTCTATCTCGGCCTGCTTGCGTTCCTCGACTTCGCGGACCTGGGCCATCTTGAGCGCGGCAGCGCGTGCTTCGGCCTCTTCCTTGGTCAGGGACCGCAGGACGTTGCCGCCCTTCGGGCGCTGCTGGCCGCCGCCACGGCGGGGTGCCTGGGGCGCCTCTGCGGCCGGCCTGGCGCGCGGGGCTTCCGGCGCTTCGTCGGGGCGTTTGGCCACAGGTGCGGACTGCTCGACCTTCGGCTCCTGGCCGGGCACCACAACGCGACGCTTCTTCTTCTCAACGACGACCGCCTTCGTCCGGCCATGGGAGAACGACTGCCGAACAGTTCCCTGATCGCCACCACTCCGCTTGAGGCCGAGCGTCTTGCGCTCAACGCTGATTGTCTTGTCGCCTGGGTTTTTCGTATCGTTCATATTGCCTTCAGTCCTGCGCAACCGCACTGCCTGGGTTGCCTTGTTCGTCTGCGGCGGAATTCGACCGGAATGCTTCCAGTTCGCGCACTCGCGACAGGAAGTTTTCGCTCGCCGGCCCCGCAAGCAGTGCAGCATGTATCACATTTGACCGACCCAATGCCAAATCCAATTGAGTCGAATCGAACAAACGGACGACGGAAAGTCCGTTTACAGTGTCAAATCGGCTGGCGGCCACCGCCGTCAGCTTGCGAATTCCATCCTCGGCTGCGTCCGAGGCATGAATGAGCCCTGCGACCTCGTCGCGCCGTAGAGCCGCTTCCACTTTCGAAAAACCGGTTACCAGCTCGCCGGCCTTGCGGGTGATGGACAACGCCTGCAGGGCGTTCTTTTCCATGAGAGCGTCTATCTGCTCCGCAAGTCCCGGTTCAACCCGAGCTTCACACTTGAAGCCCCTGCCGAAAACCCGTTTCTTCTCTTTTTCCGCGGCACGAACGACGTCCTGCGCCGCGGTAATCCAGACACCCCGTCCGGGGAGCCTGCGTTTCAGATCCGGCACCACCCGGCCTTCCGGGTCGAGAACGAAGCGTATCAAACGATCCACCGGAAGTACCTTGCGGCTCACGGCACATTGCCGCTCCGTCGGTTCGTTCTTTTTCGTCACGCACTCACTCCGGCCCGGAAACCTGTGGTCGGCCAGATCAGCCGTTCAGAATTGCACCCGCGGGCACGGCTTCGGTTTCGACAGCCTCGATTTCCTCGGCTTCCTCTTCCTCGCCCTCGGCCGCCATTGCAGCCAGTTCTTCCTCGGTGACCCAGCCAGCCGCAACGCGCGCTGCCATCACCATGGCTTCAGCTTCGGCCCGCGACAGGTCCATTCCGCTCAAGGAACCCTCGAACCGTTTGGTTTCCCCGTCCTTACGCTCGGTCCAACCGATCAGATCGTCGGCCGCGCATCCGGCAAAGTCTTCCATGGTCTTGATGCCGTCCTTGCCGAGAGCGACCATCATCGCCGTGGTCATGCCGTCGATGGACCGCAGATCGTCGGAAACGCCGAGTTCGATGCGTTCCTTGTCCAGGTTCGCTTCGAGCTCTTCCAGATAATCGCGGGCACGGGCCTGGATCTCTTCCGCCGTTTCTTCGTCGAAACCTTCGATCATGGCGATTTCGTCGAGGTCGACATAGGCCACCTCCTCAACGGAAGTAAAGCCTTCGGTGGCCAGCAGCTGGCCGACCATCTCGTCGACGTTGAGCGCATCCATGAACAGCTGCGAGCGTTCCTGGAATTCCTTCTGGCGACGCTCGGATTCTTCCTGCTCGGTCATGATGTCGATGGCCCAGCCGGTGAGCTGGGACGCCAGACGCACGTTCTGCCCGCGACGGCCGATGGCGAGCGAAAGCTGTTCGTCCGGGACCACCACCTCGATGCGTTCCGCATCTTCGTCAAGCACGACCTTGGCGACTTCGGCGGGCTGGAGGGCGTTGACGATAAAGGTCGCCGGATCCTCGTTCCACGGAATGATGTCGATCTTCTCGCCCTGCAGTTCGCCGACCACGGCCTGCACGCGGCTGCCGCGCATCCCCACACAGGCGCCGACCGGATCGATCGAGCTGTCCTTGGAGATCACGGCGATCTTCGCGCGCGATCCCGGATCGCGGGCAACGGACTTGATCTCGATGACGCCGTCGTAGATTTCCGGCACTTCCTGGGCAAACAGCTTTGCCATGAACTGCGGATGGGTCCGCGACAGGAAAATCTGCGGACCGCGCTGCTCGCGGCGCACGTCGTAGATATAGGCGCGGATACGGTCCCCGGTGCGGAACGCTTCGCGCGGGATCAGTTCGTCGCGGCGGACAATGCCTTCGCCGCGGCCGAGATCCACGATCACGTTGCCGTATTCGGCCCGCTTGACCACGCCGTTGACGACTTCGCCGACCCGGTCCTTGAATTCTTCGTACTGGCGGTCACGCTCGGCTTCGCGCACTTTCTGCACGATCACCTGCTTGGCGGACTGCGCCGCGATACGGCCGAAATCGAGCGGCGGCAGCGGCTCGGCAATGAAATCGCCGAGAGTTGCTTCCGGGTTACGGGCGCGGGCGTCGTCGAGGGAGATTTCGGTCGAAACATTTTCGACCGCTTCTACGACCTGCAGGAGACGCTGGAGACGGATTTCACCGGTCTTGGCATTGATCTCGGCACGCACTTCCGTCTCGGTACCGTAGCGGGACCGGGCAGCCTTCTGGATCGCATCCTCCATCGCCGTGATGACGATGTTGCGGTCGATCGACTTTTCCCTGGCAACCGCGTCGGCGATTTGCAGCAATTCCAGCCGGTTCGCGCTGATAGCCATTCAATCCACTCCTCTTGCGCGTCTCATTTTCCGCATGACGCGCTTTTGTTTAGTCGGAAGCCCCAATGCGCAGGGCACTTCCTCAGTTGGCCTTGCTTTCAGTTTCCATCTGCGCGCCCCGCGCGGCCAGAGCCGCCTTTTCCGCTTTCAGCGCAGCAGTAATCAGATCATCCGTCAGAACCAGCTTGGCTTCGCCGATGTCTTCCAGAGGCAGTTCGAAAGTATCCTCTTCGCCCTTGCGCGCATCCGACAGGCGGACGAGCGCCGCTCCGTCCTTCACGCCCAGGAGCGTGCCTCGGAACCGTTTGCGGCCGTCGAGCATCACGGAGAGCTCGACCTTCACTTCATGGCCGGCCCAACGCTCGAAGTCGCCGGCACGGACCAACGGCCGGTCAATTCCCGGAGACGAGATTTCCAGGTGATAGGCCCGGTTGATCGGATCTTCCACATCCAGGGCCGGCGAAACGGCCCGGCTGATGGTTTCGCAGTCCTCGACGGTCATGGTGCCATCGGGGCGTTCGGCCATGATCTGCAGCGTGCAGCCGTTGGCAGCGCTGATCATGGTGCGCACGAGGCGGTAGCCGAGATCCTCGATCACGGGCTCCACAATAGCGGCCACACGGGCATCCAGCCCCTGTTCCGTTATGATTCTCGCTTCGTTTGCGCTCACGCCTTACTCCTGCAACATCCCGTAAATCCAGAAAGGAGCCGGGACAGAAACCGGCAGCCGGCGCGTGTCCGCAGCCTTCCGCCGATCAATCTCAGCAAGCCCTGTATGCAAAAAAGAGCGGGTCCCCTGCGGGCCCACTCTCAATACCGCCATATGAGCCGACTGAGGTGAAACAGCGACTGTATACAGTCAAACAACAGCAAAACGCAAGGGCTAACCCTCGTTTAGGTGGTCATCGACCGTCTGAAAGTCAAATAGCGCGGAACCCGGCCTTCACGCAGGGCCTTGGCCTCGTAGCGCGTGCCGGGCCAGCCGGCCCAGGGCCTGCGCCAATCGTCGGCGCATTCCGCCGTCCATTCGAAGGACGCATGATCGTGGCAGTGGCGCAGGGTCCAGTCCACATAGGTATCGATGTCGCTTGCGAAGCGGAACTCAGAGCCCGGCTTCAACACCCGGGCATAACGGTCCAGGTTCGCCGCATTGACGAAGCGGCGTTTCCAGTGGCGCTTCTTGGGCCAGGGATCCGGGTAAAGCTGATAGGCAAGATCCAGAGACGCATCGGGCAGCCAGTCAAGAACATTGACGGCATCGTCGTCATAAAGACGGATGTTCTCAATCCCCTCGCTTACGACCGCAGTGACGGCTTTCGCCATGCTGCCGACGAAAGGCTCCACGCCGATAAAGCCGACATCCGGATTTTCACGCGCGCGGTGCAGAAGATGCTCACCGCCACCGAAGCCCACTTCCAGCCAGACCTCGCGCACCGGCACCGTAAACAGCGTGGCAAGGTCTTCCGGTGCTGGGGCGGTCAGGTCCAGGCCCAGGCGGGGCAGCTCGTTTTCCATCAGCGCGCTGCGCTTGGGGCTGAGCGGTTTTCCCTTGCGCCGGCCGAAAAAGGCGCCTTCGTAGCGATCGGTCATGGTTTGGCTCTATACGGTTCCGCCGGCCCTGAACGGGGCCGGCGGAACGCTTTCCATTCTTGTCGTCGGATCGGGCCTCAGCCCATAGCGGTCTTCAGGTCATTGACCAGATCGGTCTTTTCCCAGGAGAACCCACCGTCCGCATCCGGGTCACGACCGAAGTGGCCGTAAGCCGCGGTGCGCTCGTAGATCGGATTGTTAAGCTTCAGATGCTCGCGAATACGGCGCGGGGTGAGCCCCATGACGTCACGCAGAGCCTTTTCGAGCTTGGCTTCGTCGCAGTTGCCGGTTCCGTGCAGATCGACATAGACCGACAGCGGTTCGGCAACACCGATCGCGTAGGACAGCTGGATGGTACACTTGTCGGCCAGATCGGCGGCAACGACGTTCTTGGCCAGATAGCGCGATGCATAGGCGGCCGACCGGTCAACCTTGGTCGGATCCTTGCCGGAGAAGGCACCGCCGCCATGCGGAGCCGCACCGCCATAGGTGTCGACGATGATCTTGCGGCCGGTCAGGCCGCAGTCGCCGTCCGGTCCGCCGATGACGAAGGCACCGGTCGGATTGACGTGCCACTGGGTGCCGTCAGTGATCCAGCCGGCGGGCAGCGTTTCACGAATGTAGGGTTCAACCACCTTGCGCACGTCGTCGGACGTCATGGACGCATCCAGGTGCTGGGTCGAGAGCACGATGGAGGTGACTTCCACCGGCTTGCCGTCTGCGTAACGGACGGTGACCTGGCTCTTGGCATCCGGACCCAGAACGCCGGCGTTGCCGTATTTACGGGCTTCGGCGAGGGTCTTCAGGATCTTGTGGGAATAAAGGATCGGGGCCGGCATGAGTTCCGGTGTCTCGCGGCAGGCGTAACCGAACATGATGCCCTGGTCGCCCGCGCCTTCGTCCTTGTTGTCCGCCGCATCGACGCCCTGCGCGATATGAGCGGACTGGGCATGGAGGTGAACTGCGACGTCACAGTTCTCCCAATGGAAACCTTCCTGCTCGTAACCGATATCCTTCACCGCCATGCGGGCCAGATGCGCGATGTATTCCTTGGTAATGGTGTTCGGACCACGGGTCTCGCCGGCGATCACGATGCGGTTCGTTGTTGCCAGCGTTTCGCAGGCAACACGCGCTTCCGGCATTTCGCTCAGATATGCATCGACAACGGCATCGGAAATACGATCGCAGACTTTGTCCGGATGTCCTTCCGACACGGATTCAGAGGTGAAGAGATAATCTTGACGGGCCATTGGCTATCGTCCTTCTGGGAATGAATATGATTGAAGCGGCGAATGAACTCGCCGCTTCAATGCGCATCAATCCTGAAAGTTCTTCCCCGCGTCAAGCGCGAACCCGAATTTCTTAGTCGTCACCGGCCAAAGAACGGACCAGATCCACAATTCTGCGGCGAACTTTGGGGTCTTCGATGCGGACGAAGGCCTTGTTGAGTGACAGGCCCTCGGAGGAGGAAAGGAAATCGACCACATAGGACGTGGGTTGAGATTCGCCAAAGCCCTCGGCTTCTTCCGGCGTACCCGGCGCATCTTCGAAGAAGAACGCAACAGGCACTTTCAAAATCGTCGCGATGTGCTGAAGGCGGCTTGCGCCGATCCGGTTGGTGCCTTTTTCGTATTTCTGAATCTGCTGGAACGTGATGCCTAAAGCTTCTCCGAGCTTTTCCTGGCTCATTCCTAGCATCATGCGCCGAAGCCGAACCCGGCTTCCAACATGAACATCAATCGGATTTGGTGCCTTTTTGCTGGGCATGGGTCTTTGGTCTTTCTTTATTAATTGGCGGTTTTCCGCCAAGTTCTCCATTTGAAACGGATGAACAAGCACCTACCCCCACGCACTTGATCAAAGTGATCCCGACACAACAAGCACGCTTCACCGCGCTTCGTCATCCGAAGCAATGTCACGGTTGTATCACAAGGTATTCACATTCCCCAAGCAGAAAAATCAATTTTTACGCGAACCCGGGTTGTATCGATGTTTTGAAAGTAAAACAAAACTTAAAATTGAAAATATCACAAAGATCACGTCACCGTACCCTGCGTAAACTGTCATGGGTAAACGTTCGGGTAACCTGCTGTCGATTACGCCTCTGGACATAAGTGGCAGCAAATCGAGCACCCGCCCTTTCGCGTCTATGACCGCGGAAATCCCGGTGTTTGCAGCTCTTACGAGGGGGATGCCTTGCTCGATTGCCCGCATCCGGGCCTGGGCGAAATGCTGACGCGGCCCCGGCGTATCGCCGAACCAGGCATCGTTCGTTACATTCAAGAGGAACCCCGGGCGGACATCTGAAGCGCCTGCGAAATCCGGGAAGATCGCCTCGTAGCAGACCAGCGGCAGAAACGACGGGGCCGTCTGCGGCACCATGACGCGGTGTCTGAGGCCCGCATGAAACGTTCCCGGTGCGTCCACGAGCTGCTCCAGTCCCAGACGCTGGAGCAGCGGCCGCAAAGGCAGATACTCGCCGAACGGAACAAGATGGACCTTGTCATAGACGTCCTGCACCTCACCTTGCGGATCGATCAGATAGACGCTGTTGTAATAAGCCGGCCCGTCGATCGAGCGCTCGAACCGGATCGCGCCGGTGATCAGCATGGTCTGCGGCGGAAGCGCCTGCGAAATCCGGTAAAGCGCTCCCGGTTCGTGAGTCAGGAGGAAGGGAACGGCGGATTCGGGCCAGATAATGAGCCGGTCGTGGCCGATCCGGGCGGTTCCGCCAAGCGGCTTGTAGGTCAGGTCCAGATAGGTATCGAAGATCCAGTCCTTGTTCTCCGGCACCCATTTCTCCGTCTGGGCGATGGACGGCTGGACGACACGCACATCCACATCGCTGAAACCCGGGTCCGCGACAAGATCAAGGCGAACGAAGCCGAAGACCGCCATTGCGGCAAGCAGCGAAAGTGCGGCGGCGAGGCCGGAGATCCGGACGCGCAATGGCCTGTGATCGGCCAGGACCGCCGGCAGGGCAAAGATCAGCACCGCCAGAAAGCTCAGGCCATAGATGCCGATCAGGCTTGCCGTCTGCGCCAGAACCAGAGGCTTGGAGAACGCGTAGCCGAATGCGTTCCAGGGAAAGCCCGTCAGAACATGGCCCCGCACCCAGTCGGCAAGCGACAGGAACAGCGCCAGCGCCAGAACCCGGCTCCAGCGATCGGTCCAGAACAATGCAGCCAGCGCGGTGCCGGCCGCGATGAAGAGCGCTAGCCCTACGGGCATGGCCAGGACCGCAAAGGGTATCATCCAGGCAAACCGGTCGGCTTCGACAAGGAAGGCGCTGCCGATCCACCACAGACCGGCCAGAAAATATCCGAACCCGAACCACCAGCCGATGGAAAACCCGGACACGATACGCCTACGGATGGATTGCCGGACACCGGTTTCAATCGCCCCGTCCAACAGCCAGACAAAGGCCGGAAAGGTCACGAAGAGGAGGGGAAACCAGCCATAGGGCGGGAGCGCGAATGCAGATACGCCGCCCGCGACGAACGCCAGACCACGTCTGCGCCAGCCCCAGGCAAGCAGGCAGGCGTTGGGCACCGCCATCAAAGCCCCAAGGCTACGCTCCATCGCTTTCAGTCCCCGGCCGAATCGCTCTGCACCCGAGCTTTGCGCCGCACACAATCCGGGGTCAAGTCCCGGATCGGAACGCAAGATCGTCGGTTGGGAAATGGCGTTCAGTCTTCTGCGGGCGGTGGTCCGGAACTTGCCGGAGCATCGGGTTTCTTCACCCGCCTGCGTTGCTCCGGCAGTCTGCCGTCGAGCTTGCGGCGGCGGATGCGCAGGCGCTTGATCCGGCGCGGATCCGCGTCCAGCACCTCGAACTCGTACCCCGGCAGCCCGGGAGCGGCCAGGAGTTCGCCGCGTACCGGCACACGTCCGATCGACACGAACAGCAACCCGCCGAGCGTGTCGACGTCTTCGGAAATCTCGCCCGTGGCGAATTGGGTGCCCAAGGTCTGGTCGAGCTCCTCAAGCGGAAGCCTCGGATCGGCGATCCAGCCGCCGTCCCCGGTTTCCGCCAGCATCGCTTCCTCGTCCTCGTCGTGCTCGTCCTCGATATCGCCGACGACTTCTTCCACGAGATCTTCCAGAGAGACGAGACCGTCTGTTCCGCCATATTCATCGATGACCAGCGCCATCTGGATCCGGTCCGCCTGCATCTTCGCCATCAGATCCGTGGCGGGCATGGACGGCGGCACGAACAGCAATTCGCGGATCAGGCCCGCTTCCTTCAGCGATCCTGACAGATCGACGCGGGACAGATCCAGTTCGCGCAGATTATGGCCGCGCGGCGGGGCTTCCTCGCCGTCCTCAGCGGACGTGCCCGGCTTGTCTTCACCGACGGATGCCCGCGCGGCGATGAAGGCCATCAGGTCCTTGATGTGGATCATGCCACGCGGATCGTCGAGGGTTTCCTCATAGACCGGCATGCGCGAATGACTGCTTTCCTCAAACAGCTCCATCACGCGGCTGAGACTGGAGCTGCTTTCCACCGCATCGATATCCGCCCGGGGGATCATCACATCGTCGACGCGCAGTTCTCTCAGGCGCAGGATATTGCCGAGAAGCATGCGTTCTTCCGGCGAAAAGGCCGTGTCGCCGCTGCCCTCGCGGGCCAGTTCGTCTTCGAGGTTTTCCCGCAGGCTGCCGGTCGCCCGGCGCACGCCGAATATTCGTCTGATCGTATCCCAGATGGCCGCCGCCTTCGGCGGCCCGCTCTGTTGCGGATCTTCGGCGTCCTGCTTGGCCGCGCTTTCGAATGGCGCGGAAGAGGTTTCGGGACTTCGGGCTTCTGAAGCAGTCATGTCGTCAATCTAGAATCTAGGCGTCTCAAAATGGCCTGGCTCAATTCTCATCCGCAAGTAGCGGCCTGTCCTGATAGGGGTCGGCAATATCCAGCCTTGCAAGGATCGTCCTTTCAAGCTGTTCCATCGCCTCGGCCTCGTCTTCTTCCTGATGATCATAATCGAAAAGATGAAGAATTCCGTGAACAATCAGATGGGTAAGGTGATCGGCAAATTCAATTGCCAATTCGTCCGCTTCGCGGTGAACGGTTTCACTTGCCAGAACGATGTCGCCGAGCATCGGTCCATAAGTTTCACATTCCGGATCGCTTGCCGGAAAGGACAGCACATTGGTCGGCTTGTCCTTTTCGCGCCAGCGCCGGTTCAATTCCCTGATCGAGGCATCGTCCGTGAACAGCAGCGACACCTCGGAACCCGGAAAAACCTCCAGCTTCCCGACACTTAGGGCAGAGCCGATCGCACGGGTGCACAGCCTTTCCAGCGCCGCTTCTTCCGGCCAGTCACCGGCCTCGATGCTGAGGTCGATCTGGAAGCCTTCGGGCAGAGCCTTTTCCGGATCTGCCGCCTGCGCCGTCATTGTGCCGCATCCGCCTCGCCGGACCGGCGGCGCTCGCGCTCCTGCAACACCTCGCGCGAGGCGTTGTCGTAAGCCGTCACGATCCGGGCCACGAGTTCGTGCCGGACCACATCGGCCTCGGTAAAGCGCACATGAGCCACGCCTTCGACGTCCGTGAGCAGCGAGAGCGCCTCACGCAGGCCGGACATCTGGCCCGGCGGCAGATCGACCTGGCTCGGATCGCCGGTAACGATCATCTTAGACCCCTCACCAAGACGGGTCAGGAACATCTTCATCTGCATCGATGTGGTGTTCTGCGCCTCGTCGAGCAGCACCACGGCGTTGGAGAGCGTGCGGCCGCGCATGAAGGCGAGCGGTGCGACCTCGATCATGCCCGACTGCAGGCCGCGGTCGACCTTTTCCGGCGGCATCATTTCGTAGAGCGCATCGTAGAGCGGACGCAGATAGGGATCGACCTTTTCCTTCATGTCGCCGGGCAGGAAGCCCAGGCGTTCGCCCGCTTCCACGGCCGGGCGGGACAGGATCAGGCGCGCGGCATCGCCGCGTTCGATCAGGGCTGCCGCGTAGGCAACGGCCAAAAACGTCTTGCCCGTTCCGGCGGGCCCGGTCCCAAAGACAAGATCGGCGCGGTCCATGGAGCGGATATAGGCATCCTGGGTCGGCGTTCGCGCGACGATCGTCTTGCGCCGGGTGGAAATCTGCGCGAAGGCGAGACGAGACTTCGGCTCCAAGGTCGGCAATGGCAATTGCGCTTCCGCGGCCGCCGCCATGCGCAGCGCGCCATCCACATCTCCGGGATGAACTTCGTGGCCCTGCTGCAGGCGCTGATACAGTGCCTCCAGCGCGGTGCGTGCCTGGGCGCAGCCCGCGTGGCTTCCCTTCAATGTGACCTGATTGCCGCGCGCAACCGCATCGATGCCGAGCCGCTGTTCGATCAGAGCGAGGTTCTGGTCGAACTGGCCGAAGAGATCACCGATGAGCCTGTTGTCTTCGAACGCGAGAACGATATGCGTCATGTCGGATGCCGGAACCGCTGATGTCTCCGAACCCTTGCGAGCCGTTACTTGGCTGTCACGCGTCAAATGCCGCCTCCTTGATGGCGCCTGGACCATTTGATCCGCTTTCATCTTGCCTTTCAATCAGCCGTCCGAACAGCGAATTGGCACCGATCTCGATGATTTCCACCGCTTGTATGCTGCCGATCAGATTTTCCGGCGCGTCGATCTGAACCGCCTGCAGCCAGGGCGACTTGCCGACCAACTGGCCGGGATTGCGGCCCTTGCGCTCCAGAAGCACATCGCAGGTCATGCCGAGCCGAGAGGCGTTAAAGGCTTTTTGCTGCGCGGCGACGAGGTCCTGAAGGGCGGCAAGCCGTGCGCTCTTGACGTCTTCGGGCACCTGATCGTCCATGGTTGCGCCGGGTGTGCCGGGCCGCGAGCTGTATTTGAACGAGAACGCTGAGCCGTATTCGACCCGCCGGATCAGGTCCATCGTGTCCTCGAAGTCCTGGTCTGTTTCGCCCGGGAAACCGACGATGAAATCGCCGGACAGGGCGATATCGGGCGCAACCTCACGAATCCGGTCGATCAGCCGGAAATAATCCTCGCGGGTGTGGCGACGGTTCATCGCCTTCAGGATCCGGTCTGAGCCGGATTGAACCGGCAGATGCAGATAGGGCATCAGGGCTTTCAGGTCCCGGTGCGCCGCGATCAGCTCGTCGTCCATGTCGCGCGGATGACTGGTGGTGTAGCGCAGCCGGTCGAGACCGTCGATCTCCGCCAGCCGGCGCAGCAGCCGGCCGAGGCCCCAGGCCGTTCCTTCGGAGCCTTCACCGTGCCACGCATTGACGTTCTGGCCGAGAAGAGTGATTTCGCGGACACCGGATGCTGCCATCTGCTCCGCTTCCGTGACGATCTGTTCCACAGACCGGGACACCTCGGCACCGCGGGTGTAGGGTACGACACAGAAGGTGCAGAACTTGTCGCAGCCTTCCTGCACGGTCAGGAACGCTGCCGGCGGCCGCTTTTTCACGGGCGCGGCAGCCTGTTCCGACAGGTGCGCGAACTTCGCGTCGATATCGAACTCGGTTTCGACGATCTTTTCGCCGGCACCGGCTTTCGCGAGAAGGCCCGGCAGGCGATGATAGCTCTGCGGGCCGATCACCAGATCGACGATGGGCGCGCGGCGGGCGATTTCCTCGCCTTCCGCCTGAGCGACACAGCCGGCAACGCCAACCATCATGTCCTTGCCCTGGCGCGCGCGTTCTTCCTTGACCTTCCGGATACGGCCAAGCTCGGAATAGACCTTTTCGGCAGCCTTTTCCCGGATGTGGCAGGTGTTCAGGATCACCAGATCGGCGTCTTCCAGATCCTCGGTCGGCTGAAAACCCTCCGGCGCCAGCACGTCGGTCATGCGGTCGCTGTCATAGACGTTCATCTGACAGCCGTAGGTCCGCACGAAGACCTTCCGCTTCCGGTTGGTGCCGGTCTCGTCCCGGGTCGGGGCTTCAACGATTTCAACTTCCGGACGGCTGGGCCGCATAGCTCACACTCTCTGAGATCTTTGGTAGATGGTTAGCGGCCAAACGGACCTCAAGGCCCCGGTATGCACGCATTTTCCGGCGCAAGTTCGGCGCCCTCACTGTTCTGCGCCTGCTTTAACCGGTTTTTCCTCGCTTGAGAATAGGGAAGCGGCCGGGTTTTCGGCAGATTCTTGCCGCCGGTTCTCAGCGCCGGTCAGCGATGCGACGGTCATGGTTCTGACAGCTGCCTCCAGATTGCGGGTCAGCGCCTTGCGGTCGGTCGTTGCATCCACCTCCACGGGCTCGCCCCAGGTCACCACCACATCGAGTGCGCCTTCGGTGAAGACGCCCCAGAGATGACCGGCAAGTTCCATGTCGCCGTACCAGGCGACATGGGGGCGAAACTGTCGGCCCATCGGCAGGCCATGGAGGCTTCTATAGGCGACCGACAGGGGCTGAACCCAGACCTTGCCGTCGTCGCCGAGCGCCCGGGTCGCCGCCCCCAGCAGGGCGGAACGGAACGGCAGCACCGAATTGCCGTCGTTCGAGGTCCCTTCGGCGAAAAGCACCATTGCGTCGCCCTCAGCCATGCGCCGTGCGATTTCATCCGCGGTCCGGCCGGTTTCAGTGCGTCGGGTTCGGTTGACGAACACCGTTCGCTGCAGCTTCGCAAACAAGCCGAACACCGGCCAGCCGGAGACTTCCGACTTGGCAATGAAGGACAGCGGGATCAGAGAGCCGACGACCGTAATATCCACCCAGGAGGCATGGTTCGCCGTGATCAGCAGCGGGCGGTCGGCCGTCGGCTTTCCTTCCTGATGAATGCGAATACCGACCAGGCGGGTCGCGATCACATGCCAGAGATGCGGCAGCTTGCGCTGAACCGGATGGCCGGCCTTCATCGCCAGCCACTGCAGCGGGATCAGGACAAGGGAGACGACCGTCAAAGCAAGGATCGTCAGGACTGCCTTAATCTGGGCCATTGCTCCTGCCTCGATCTTCGGTCATGGGGCAAGCGATTTACGAAGATCCACGCGCATGACAAGCGCGGTGCCATCCCCATCACCGGAACGATAATAGCCCTTGCGCTCGCCGACCTGACGGAACCCGAGGGCCTTGTAAAGCTGGAGGGCCGGCTCGTTGGCGGCGTCGACTTCCAGAAACAGGCTGGCGCAGCGGTCGCCGTAAAGACGGAACATGCCGTCCTTCATCAGTTTCCGGGCAATCCCGCGGCCGCGATACCGCGGATCGACGGCAATGGTAATCACCTCCGCCTCGTCGGCGGCCTGGCGCAGGATCAGAAATCCGAGCGGATTGCGCGTGCCATAGGGGCTTGCCCGGCGGGCGACGCTCACCGAGACGCCCGGCTGCGCCTTCAGGCGCGCCAGCTCCTCCGCATCCCAGTCATGGGCAAAGGACTTCGCATGGATTTCCGCGAGCTTCGGCAGATCTTCATCCAGCGCGTCCTCAACGACAGGCGGTGCCGTCCGGAACCACCAGAAACTCATTGCCTTTCGATCCTTCCCGATTTCGGCGGCGAGGCCTCGGGCGGCCGCAGGTAAAGCGGCACGGGGGTCGCCTGTTTCGGATCGGCCGAGATTCCAAGCCGCGCAACATCCCTGATATCCGGATAGCCGCATTCCGACAAGATCCGTTCCTCGCCGTATCCCGCCGCTTCGGCCACCGCACGGGCCGCCGAACCGGCAAAGGTCACATCGGCTGGAAGGCTGTCCTTAAGATCGGTCAGAGTCCGCACGGCAGGTTCGCCGGCAGGCTCACCATGGCCGTCAAACGTCTGGCAGTAGACTTCCTCGCCTTTTCCCGTCAGCGCCACCAGGATCGACGATCCGGCTTTCGGATCGTTTGCCGCAGCGCAGGCGAGGGCTGCGAGCGTGGTCACACCCACGACCGGCTTTCCGAGAACGAGACCGAAACCGCGCGCAACGGACAGACCGACACGCAATCCGGTAAAACTGCCCGGGCCGGTCGTGACCACCACCCGGTCGAGATCGGTGAACGCGGTGGAGGATTCCGCCATGACCTCACTGATCATATCCATCAGCTTTTCCGCGTGGCCCCGGCCGATTTCCTCGCTGCTGACTTCCAGACACGGGGTCGCAGCACTGTCATCGCAGACGGCAGCGGCACAATTGGCAAGGGCGGTATCGATGGCAAGAACGCGCATGGTCCGTTTCCATTACCCGTGTCCTTCGCACCCGTCCAGATGCGCTTTGGACTTAGCCCGAAGGTCGGGCTTGCAACCTTGAAAGCGCGCCCGGGGCCAGTGCACAAACGAAAAGGCCCGGCGAAGCGCCGGGCCCAACCTCTTCGAACCGAAGAGAATTTTCTAGATCGGGCGGACTTCCTGAACTTCCGGAACGAAATGCTTCAGAAGGTTCTGGATACCGTGCTGGAGGGTCGCGGTGGAAGACGGGCAACCGGCGCAGGCGCCGCGCATGGACAGATAGACCACGCCCTGCTTGAAGCCCTTGAAGGTGATGTCGCCACCATCCTGCGCCACGGCCGGACGGACGCGGGTTTCCAGAAGGTCCTTGATGACGTTCACGGTGTCTTCGTCGGCCTTCTCGAAAAATTCGCCATCTTCAAGGTCTTCGGCCTGACCGGTCGCCATCACCGGTTGGCCGGACATGAACTGTTCCATGATCGCGCCGAGGATGGCGGGTTTCATGTGTTGCCAGTCCGTGTCGTCCTTGGTGACGGTGATGAAATCGTGGCCGAAAAAGATCGCCACCACGCCGGGTACCTGGAACAGCTTTTCCGCAAGCGGAGAAGCCGCCGCGTCGGCGGACGAGCGGAAGTCGTAGGTTCCTTCCGGCAGGACGACCCGCCCAGGCAGGAATTTCAGGGTTGCCGGATTCGGCGTTGCTTCGGTCTGAATAAACATATCGTGTCCCTGCGGCGATACCGCCGCGCCTGTCCTGTTCGCTTCCGTCAGTCCATCGTAAAAATACGATGATAAGTACTAACCCATATGAGCGCACTTTGGAATAATTAAAATGTAGATATACCCGTGACCGGAAATATCAACCCCGCCGGGGCGAACCTTTTTCCTGTCCGGACGGCGTCAGGCCAGCGCCGCGATCGAATCGTCGTCCAGGTTTCCAGGCACGATCGTCACGGGGATCGGGAAGTTTCCGGCAGATTTCCCGGCGATGGACGACACCAGGGGCCCGGGTCCTTCCGAACTCGTCCCGGCTGCCAGAACGAGAATGGCGATGTCCGTGTCAGCCTCGATAAGTTCCAGAACCGCTTCGGCCTTGTTGCCCTCCCGGATGACGGTCTCCGGTTCGATCTTCGCGACGGAGCGTACCCGTTCCGCCGCCTTGGCGAGCGTCGCTTCGGCCTCTTCCGTGGCCTCCGCGCGCATGATGTCCTCAACGCCGAGCCAGTGCTGGAAGTCGCCCGGGGCGACCACGAACAAAAGCGTCACGATCCCGCTCGTCCGCGCCGCCCGTTTGGCGGCATAGACGATCGCGCGGTCGCATTCCGGCGTATCGTCGACCACCACCAGAAACTTCCGGCGGTGACCTTCCTCGTTGCTCTTTCTGATCGCTACCATGCGCGCATGCTGCCATCCGCCGCGCCCGCCTGCAAGCAGGACGATTGGGTCATGAACAGTCCCGCATGGGTCGAGCCTGTGACATGGCGCTGCACCTGTCGGAATGAATCGTGCGGGATCTTTCCAGCGGTGCCTAGAGAATGAATTTCGACAAATCGACGTTCTTCGCCAGTTCGCCGATGTTCTCCCGGACATAGTCCGCCGTGATCTCGACGGTTTCGCCGTCCCGGTCGGGAGCGGTGAAGGAGATTTCGTCCAGGATCCGCTCCATCACCGTCTGCAGGCGGCGAGCCCCGATATTCTCGATGGACGCGTTCAGGTCGACGGCAACCGAGGCAATCTCCTCAATCGCGTCTTCGGTGAAAGACAGGTTGAGGTTTTCCGTCTTCATCAGAGCCACATACTGCTTGATCAGACTTGCTTCCGGCTCGGTCAGGATCGCGCGGAAGTCTTCCTTGGTGAGCGCCCTGAGTTCGACCCGGATCGGCAACCGGCCCTGCAGTTCCGGCAGCAGGTCGGAGGGCTTGGCGACATGGAAGGCGCCGGAGGCTATGAAGAGAATGTGGTCGGTCTTTACCGGTCCGTGTTTGGTGGAAACCACGGTTCCCTCGATCAGCGGCAACAGGTCGCGCTGCACGCCTTCGCGGGAAACATCGGCACCGCCGCGGCCTTCTCGGGCACAGATCTTGTCGATTTCATCGAGGAAGACGATGCCGGAATTTTCCACCAGCGACACGGCTTCCTGGATGATCTTGTCCTCGTCGAGCAGCTTGTCGGATTCCTCATTGATCAGGAAATCATAGGATTCGCTCACAGTCGTCCGTTTGGTCTTGGTCTGACCGCCGAACGCCTTGCCGAGCAGATCGGACACGTTCATCACGCCGACGCTCGCACCCGGCATACCCGGCAGATCGAAGCTCGGCATCTGCGGCTGCGCCCGGACTTCGATCTCGATTTCCTTTTCGTCCATCTCGCCGTCACGCAGCTTCTTACGGAAGCTTTCACGGGTCGCGGGACTGGCGCTGGTTCCTACCAGCGCATCGAGCACCCGCTCTTCGGCCAGAATATGCGCCTTGGCTTTCACCGCCTCACGCTTTTCCGCGCGCACCAGGGCGATGCCGGCTTCCACCAGGTCGCGAATAATCTGTTCCACGTCGCGGCCCACATACCCGACCTCGGTGAATTTCGTCGCCTCCACCTTTGCAAACGGCGCATTGGCGAGCTTTGCCAGCCGGCGGGAAATCTCCGTCTTGCCGACGCCGGTCGGGCCGATCATCAGGATGTTCTTCGGCAGAACCTCTTCACGCATCTCGCCGTCGAGCTGCTGGCGCCGCCAGCGGTTGCGCAGGGCGATCGCCACGGCGCGCTTGGCGGTCTTTCTGGCCAACGATGTAGCGGTCCAGTTCCGAAACGATCTCGCGGGGGGAAAAATCTGTCATGTCTTTACCATCAAATAGGGAATGTCACGTGTGCCGGTCAAAAAACGCCCGGGAGCGATGACGGAAACGCCTTGGCCCCGGCAGCCCGGTCAGGTCTCGCTGTCCAGGGATTCAACAAGCACATTGGAATTTGTGTAGACGCAGATGTCGGCGGCGATCGCCATCGCCTTGCGCGCCACCGTTTCCGCATCGTGTTCGCTGTCTACCAGAGCCCGGGCGGCAGCCAATGCATAGTTGCCACCGGAACCGATGCCCATGACGCCGCCCTCCGGCTCCAAAACATCGCCGGTGCCGGTCAGCACCAGGGATACCTGCTTGTCGGCAACCAGCATCATGGCTTCCAGACGGCGCAGGTACCGGTCGGTGCGCCAGTCCTTGGCCAACTCGACGCAGGCGCGCATGAGCTGACCGGGGTATTGCTCCAGCTTCGCTTCCAGCCGTTCGAACAGGGTGAAGGCATCCGCCGTCGCCCCGGCAAAACCGGCGATCACCTCACCCTTGGCAAGCGGGCGGACCTTTCGGGCGGTGTTCTTGATCACGGTCTGGCCGAGCGAAACCTGGCCGTCGCCGGCAATCACGACCTTGCCTCCCTTGCGGATCATCAGGATCGTGGTGCCATGCCAGGTCGCGGGTTCGCGGCTATCGCTCATGTCTTCCTCATCTGGGCTGGGACCGGCCGAAGTCCGGTCGGACCGGCCGCCTAAACGTCTCTCGTCGAGACCTATGTAATTCGGCCTTCCGGCGATTCCAAGTTAACGGAAGCCTTACGAGGACCTTTGGGACATCTGGAACCGGGTCTGGCGCAACAGGGACTTGACCAGGGTCTCAAGCTGACCGGCCGCACGGTCGTCCGTAAGGTCTCCCTTGGAGTCGAACCCCTGGGCCGCCCGTGCGACGACGGCCATTTGCGGCAACACCATTGCCCCGAGCCCGACTTCCAGGATCGTGCGCATGCCGATCAGTCCGCGCATGCCGCCGAACGCCCCGGGCGAAGCGGCTCCGATCGCGAAAACCGGGGATCTGAAGGCCGCCATGGGTTTCTCGCCCGGATCCTTGACACGGCTGACCCAATCGATGGTGTTCTTCAAAAGCGGCGTGACGCCGGCATTATATTCCGGACAGGCAATGAAGATGCCATCGCTTTCCTGCATCAGACGCTTCAGCTTGCGTGCGTTCTGCGGCACGCCGTCCTGCGCCTCCAGATCGCCGTCATAGATCGGCATCGGATAGTCCTTGAGCGAGAGACGCGTCACTTCCGCATCCGCAAGAGCAAGGTGTTTGCCGACCAGGGCGGCCAGTTTCGCGTTGAGGGACCCGGCACGGGCCGAGCCTGAGAATGTCAGGATCCGGGGTTGGCGCATGTCATCTCCTTTGAAGGCTCCCCTCACAATATGGGAGGGAAATCCGGTCGGTGAAGTTCGAGTGCGCCGTAAGGCCTGCCGCCGCTATCAGTGGATCTTGCGATAGACCCAGACCCGCGCCGGGGGGAGGTTTTTCCAGATCCATTCCGACGGGGTCACGCTTATGGTGCCGCAGGAGGGCCGGACGGGCGGGAAAATTCCATAGGAAAACTGAATGAAAGGCGCCCCCGGCTTCAGAAGCGTCATGGCTTCCTCCAGAAGGGCGAGCCGGGCGGGCTCGGGACGGGTCAGCAGCGGCAGGGACGAGACGATCCCGTCGAGGCCGGCCTTCAACCCGTCGGGGGCCACACCGAAATGGGCCTCGAGTTCCCCTTTCAGCGCATAGGCGTCACCCTGCAGGACATCCAGGCCCGGATAGCGGGAATTCAGAAGCTTGCAGAATTCGGAGCTGTATTCGAGCGCGGTCAGATTCTTGTGGCTGACGCCGCGGTCGAAGATTGCCTTGGTGACGACACCGGTTCCCGGCCCGAGTTCGACATATCGGGCGCCCGGAGCCACGTCGAGATAAGACGCCATCCGAGCGGCCAGTGCCGGCCCGGAGGGAGAAACCGCACCGGTCTTGAGGGGGTTTTCTATCCAGGACTTCAGAAACCGGACTTCGTCGAGCGCCTTGGCCTTCAAGGCACGAACCTTTCGAACCTTCGCTTTCAGGGTATCAGAACCCAAATCCGACATATGCGACAACGAAAGGTCCTCCGGCTCATGGCTGCGAGCACTGTAAAAAGTACATTGGGCCCATTTCAAGGCCATGATCGGTGTCACGCACCGAGATTATCGATGAAGTCCTTGACCTTAGAAAAGAACCCGGCAGATTCCGGGTGATTTTCACCGGAACTTTCCTGTTCGAATTCTGCCAGCAGCTCCCGCTGACGCTTGGTCAGATTGGTCGGCGTCTCGACCGTGACCTGAATGTACATGTCCCCATGCTGGCTGGAACGCATGACCGGCATGCCCTTGCCGCGCAGGCGGAACTGCTTGCCGGCCTGGGTGCCTTCGGGAACCTTCACGCGGCTGGTCGAGCCGTCAACGGTGGGAACATCGAACTGCCCGCCGAGCGTCGCCGTCGTCATGGAAATCGGCACGCGGCAATACAGATCGGCACCATCCCGCTGGAACAGGTCGTGCGGTTTCAGCGACAGGAAAATATAAAGATCGCCGGCCGGCCCGCCGCGGAGGCCTGCCTCGCCTTCGCCGGCAAGGCGAATGCGCGTGCCGTCCTCGATCCCGGCCGGGATGTTGACGGAGAGCGTCCGTTCCTGGGTGGTGCGCCCGGCACCGCCACAATCGGAACACGGATCGGAGATCACCTGGCCTCGTCCCTGACAGGAAGGGCAGGTGCGTTCCAGCGTGAAGAAGCCCTGGGCCGCGCGGACCCGTCCGGCTCCGCCGCAGGTCCGACAGGCTGTCGGGCTGCTGCCCGGCTTGGCGCCGGAGCCCGAACAGGCTTCACAAGTCACGCTGGTCGGAACCTCGACTTCCACCGTCTTGCCGCTGAAGGCTTCTTCGAGACTGATTTCGAGGTTGTAACGCAGGTCCGCCCCGCGCTCCCGACCGCCGCCGCCGCCACGCCGGCCGCCGCCGCCCATGCCGAAGAATTCCTCGAAGATATCCGACATGGTGGAGTGGAAATCGGCGCCATGCCCGGCACCGCCACCGCCAAATCCGCCGTTTTCGAACGCGGCATGGCCGAACCGGTCATAGGCGGCCCGCTTCTGGTCATCCTTCAGCGTGTCATAGGCTTCGTTCACTTCCTTGAAGCTGGCTTCCGCGGCCGCATCGCCCGGATTGCGGTCGGGATGGTATTTCATCGCCATCTTCCGATAGGCGCTTTTCAGCGCCTTTTCGTCCGCATCGCGCGAAACACCCAGAACTTCGTAGAAATCGCGTTTGGCCATCAAGAATACTCAGTCTTGCCGTGCCTATGGCGGCTCGCTGTCATCCGTACATCCCTACAGCAAACCTTCGGCTGCGGGCTACAAATAGTTTCAAGGATCGGAGAATAAACAAACGGCCTGCGGGCAAACTCCGCCCGCAGACCGCAATTTTATTCGGCTTAGGCCGACTTCTGGTCTTTCTGGTCGTCGTCCTTGACTTCCTCGAAGTCCGCATCGACGACGTCCTCGTCCTTGGCTGCCGCTTCTTCGCCGCCTTCGGCAGCGTCGGCACCTTCAGCCTGGGACGCCTGATACATGGCTTCGCCGAGCTTCATGGACACTTCGGCCAGAGCCTGGGTCTTGGCCTGGATATCCTCCAGAGCCTCGCCTTCGAGCGCGGTCTTCAAAGCGGCCAGAGCCTCTTCGATGGCGGACTTGTCTTCCGCGCTGACCTTGTCGCCGTAGTCCTTCAGCGACTTTTCGGTGGAGTGGACCAGGGATTCGCCCTGGTTCCGGGCTTCCACCAGTTCCTTGCGCTTCTTGTCCTCGTCCGCATGGGCTTCGGCGTCCTTGACCATCTGCTCGATGTCGGCGTCGCTGAGACCACCGGAAGCCTGGATGCGGATCTGCTGCTCCTTGCCGGTGCCCTTGTCCTTGGCCGACACGTTGACGATGCCGTTGGCGTCGATGTCGAAGGCGACTTCGATCTGCGGCACGCCGCGCGGTGCCGGCGGCAGGCCGACCAGGTCGAACTGACCGAGGACCTTGTTGTCCGCAGCCATTTCACGCTCACCCTGGAAGACGCGGATGGTCACGGCCGTCTGATTGTCTTCAGCGGTGGAGAACACCTGGCTCTTCTTGGTCGGGATCGTCGTGTTACGGTCGATCAGACGGGTGAAGACACCGCCGAGGGTTTCGATACCCAGCGACAGCGGGGTCACGTCGAGCAGCAGAACGTCCTTGACGTCACCCTGCAGAACACCGGCCTGGATGGCAGCACCCATGGCGACCACTTCGTCCGGGTTCACGCCCTTGTGCGGCTCCTTGCCGAAGAAGTTCTGAACGGTTTCCTGGATCTTCGGCATACGGGTCATGCCGCCGACGAGAACCACTTCGTCGATCTGACCGGCGGAAAGACCTGCGTCCTTCAGGGCCGCCTTGCACGGCTCGATGGTGCGCTTGACCAGTTCGTCGACCAGCGATTCGAATTTTGCGCGGGTGAGCTTCAGGGTCAGGTGCTTCGGACCGGAGGCATCCGCGGTGATGAACGGCAGGTTGACTTCCGTCTGGGTGGAGGAAGACAGTTCGATCTTGGCCTTTTCGGCAGCTTCCTTCAGACGCTGCAGAGCGAGCTTGTCCTGCTTCAGATCGATGCCCTGGTCCTTCTTGAATTCGGAGGCCAGGTAGTCGACGAGGACCATGTCGAAGTCTTCACCGCCGAGGAAGGTGTCGCCGTTGGTGGACTTCACTTCGAAGACGCCATCGCCGATTTCCAGGACGGACACGTCGAAGGTACCGCCGCCAAGGTCGTAAACGGCGATCGTCTTGCCGTCGTTCTTGTCAAGACCGTAGGCGAGCGCGGCTGCCGTCGGCTCGTTGATGATACGCAGGACTTCGAGACCCGCGATCTTGCCGGCGTCCTTGGTGGCCTGACGCTGGGCGTCGTTGAAGTAGGCCGGAACGGTGATGACCGCCTGGGTTACCTTTTCGCCGAGGTAGGATTCGGCGGTTTCCTTCATCTTCTGAAGAATGAAGGCGGAAACCTGGGACGGGGAATACTTCTCGCCGCTGGCTTCGACCCACGCATCGCCATTGTCTGCCTTGACGATGTTGAAGGGAACCAGAGCCTTGTCCTTGTCGACGGTCGGGTCGTCATAGCGACGGCCGATCAGGCGCTTGACTGCGAACAGCGTGTTGGTGGGGTTGGTGACTGCCTGGCGCTTGGCCGGCTGGCCGACGAGACGTTCGCCGTCGTCGGAAAATGCCACCATCGAAGGCGTGGTACGTGCGCCTTCCGCATTCTCGATGACTTTTGCATTCTTGCCGTCCATGACGGCGACGCACGAATTGGTCGTGCCGAGGTCGATACCAATGACCTTTGCCATAACTTGCCTCTCTTTCTAGCAAACCGAAAAGACCCGTAGCGGCATCCCCTCGGTTCCTTCTCACAAGATATCCGGAAGTCACATCCGGACGTCGCGCAGAGCGCGTTGATCGCTATATAGGTGGATGAACTTGCTGCCGCAAGACACCTGGGTGCAGCGTTTCGCTGTCAGCCATTTTAATGACCGACAATTCTTCCAGGAACGTTACCATTGACAGGATTTCACAGGCTAAGGTGTTTTCTCACCTGTTAGAGGAGAGATCCATGCGGGATCCGCAGCTTTGGGAACGCATTTCAAACTGTCATCCGGACGACCTGGACGCCCCGTTCCCGTTTTCGAAGCGGCTTGCCCGCGACAACGGCTGGAGCCATGGGTTCGCCCAGCGCGTGATCCTCGAATATCAACGCTTTGCCTATCTGTGCCGTCTTGGAGACGGCCTGGCAACGCCGAGTGACGAGGTCGATCAGGCCTGGCACCTGCACATGATCTATACAAAGCACTATTGGGGTCCTTTCACACAGGCTCTTGGAGGCCCTCTGCACCACATGCCGACCAAGGGCGGACCGGATCAGGCGGACCTGTTCAAGGCGGCCTATGAAAAGACGCTTCAACTCTACCGGCAGGAGTTCGGCGAACCGCCGGAAGACATCTGGCCACCGGCCGACATCCGCTTCGGAAGGGCTCCGCATTTCAAACGGGTCAACACCAGGGACGTCTGGATCCTGCCCAGACCGGGCCTGCCGGTCTTTCTCAGGCAGATCTTCAGGAAAACGGAACGAATTCCGGCCGGCATCCATGCCCTTTTCCTTGCGCTCATTCTTCCAATCGCCGGTGCCGGCGTGGCGCTGGCCCATGGATCGCCACACGGCGATACCGTTCTTGAAAAACTGCGCAACATGGTCTTGCACTGGGCTACGGAACACACGGAGGCGTTCCTGATCGCGCTCTTCGCCCTGATCGTCATCGGCATCGCGCTCCTGAAGAAGGCTACGGCCAAATCCGGATCCGGCTCGGGCTGCGGCGGTTCGGGCTGCGGCAGCGATGGCGGATCGGGTTGCAGCGGCTGCGGTGGCGACTAAAAAGACCCATGCAGGAAATCACGCTTCCCGGCCTGTCAGGCTTTCGATATCTGCCCGGCTATTTCGACAGAGCCCGGCAGGAAGACCTCGTCGAGACCATCCGGAAGATTCTGACCGAGGCGCCCCTGTTCCAGCCGGTCATGCCCCGCACCGGAAAACCGTTTTCCGTGCGCATGAGCAATTGCGGACCTCTCGGCTGGGTGTCCGACATCAACGGCTACCGTTATCAGGCAACGCACCCGGTCACGAGCAGGCCCTGGCCACCGATGCCGCAGATGCTCACCGAGCTGTGGCAGACCGTCGCGCCGGACTGTCCGCCCGTGGAAGCCTGCCTGATCAACTTTTACGCTCCGGAGGCGAAGATGGGCCTGCATCAGGACCGGGACGAGGACACCTTCGACGCGCCGGTCGTATCCGTTTCACTTGGCGACACCGCGACCTTCCGCATCGGCGGCACCAGCCGCAAGGGCCCGACGACGTCCATGCGCCTTGCCTCCGGCGACGTGGTCGTGCTCGGCGGCGAGGCGCGGCTTGCCTATCACGGCATCGACCGGATCCTGAAAGGCTCCTCGACGCTGCTCAAGAACGGCGGACGGATCAATCTGACGCTGAGGCGGGTGACGAAGGGGTGAGAAGCGGCGCTTCCAGACCCCGTTCTGTTAAAATGAACGAATAACGTAAGCCACCACGGCAATCGCGATTACCCAGAGCGCGATCCGGCCGGAGCGGGTGTGGCGGGCTTCGGCCTTGCCGATGGCTTCCGCGGTGGCCTGGTCGAAGCGCAGGCCGTTGGCGGTCATGCTTTCCAGTTCTTCCGACATGCGCCCGACCCGGTCGGCGAAGATCGGCAGGTCGTTGGCGACCCGGGTGAGCGCGCCGAGGGCCGCACCCGCATCCCGGATCTTGCCGACGGGACCCAGGTTGTCCCTGATCCAGCCGCCGACCACCGGTTCGGCCGTCTTCCACATGTCCAGATGCGGGTCCAGCGTGCGCGCGACGCCCTCGACCACCACCATGGTCTTCTGCAGCATGATGAGCTGGGTCTGGGTGTGCATGTCGAACAGTTCGGTGACCTCGAACAACTGGGTCAGAAGCCGCGCCATTGAAATCTCGCTGGCGTCATGGCCATGGATCGGTTCGCCGATCGCCCGGATCGCCTGGGCGAACATGTCGATATCCTGATTGGCCGGCACATAGCCCGCCTCGAAATGCACCTCCGCCACCCGGCGGTAGTTCCTGGTAATGAAGCCGAACAGGATTTCGGCGAGAACCCGGCGCTCGCGCACGCTGAGCCGGCCGGTGATGCCGAAATCGACCGCGACCAGCGTGCCGTCCGGCTCCACGAAGAGATTGCCCTGGTGCATGTCGGCATGGAAGAAGCCGTCGCGCAGGGTATGGCGCAGGAAGCTCTGGATGACGGCGGCGCCCAGCGCCTCCAGGTCGTGGCCGTCTTCCCTCAGACCCTCGACGTCCGACATCTTGCGGCCGTCGATCCATTCCATGGTGAGCACGCCCTTGGAGGTGCGGATCCAGTCGACGTCCGGCACCCGGAACCCCGGGTCGTTGGCGGTGTTTTCCGCCATTTCCGAAAGACCGGCTGCTTCCAGGCGGAAATCCATTTCCAGCGCGACGGATTGGGCCAGGGTATCGACGATGGCAACCGGCCTCAGTCGCCTTGAGGGCGGATGGTACCGCTCCGCGACACGGGCGACCAGATAAAAACTGTCCAGGTCGCGCCGGAACCTTCGGGCGACGCCGGGACGCAGAACCTTGACCGCGACCTTGCGCTCCGTGCCGTCCCGATCAAGCACGATTGCGGGATGCACCTGGGCGATAGAGGCGGCCGCCACCGGCTCGCCGAAGTCGAGGAAGATCTCGTCAACCGGCTTGCCGAGCTGCTCGGCAACCGCCGCCTCGGCCTCTTTCTGCGAGAAGGCCGGCAAGCGATCCTGCAAAGCGGAGAGTTCGCGCGCGGCCTCCTTGCCGACCACGTCGGCGCGGGTTGCCAGGAACTGGCCGAGCTTCACGTAAGAGGGTCCGAGCCGGTTGAGCGCATCCGACAGCCGCAGTTCCGCGCTCTTGTTGCGCACGGAGCGGCGCTCGAACAGCCTCGCGAAGCCGATCGCCAGGCGTGGACCGGACGGCAGGTCCGGAAGATGCGCCAGCCCGAACACGCCCTCGCGCGCCATTACGTAACCCGCCCGCGCGAGGCGGAAAAACGGCATCACTGCAATCCCCATGGATTAGAGTTTCCAGCCGGAATGAAGGGCCGCGATGCCGCCGGAATAGTTGCGCCAGGTCACCTGCTCGAAGCCGGCGTCGCGGATCATTTCGGCGAAACGATCCTGATGAGGGAACTTGCGGATCGATTCCACCAGATAGCGATAGGGTTCGCCATCCCCGGTGACCATCCGGCCCATGACCGGGATCGCATTGAAGGAAAAGGCATCGTAGACCCTGTCCAGCATCGGAACGTCGACATCGGAGAATTCCAGGCACAGGAACCGGCCGCCACGCTTCAGCACCCGATAGGCTTCGCTGAGCGCCTTCGGGATATCCGGCACGTTGCGGATACCGAAAGCGATCGTGTAGGCATCGAAGCTCTTGTCGGGGAACGGCAGCTCTTCCGCATTGCCTTGGGAGAAGCGGATCAGCTCCGAAAGGCCCGCCTTTTCCGCCCGGTCGCGGCCGACGGAGAGCATCGATTCATTAATATCGCACACCACCGCCTTCACGGTCTCGCCCGAACGGCGCACGACCCGCGTGGCAATGTCTCCGGTGCCGCCAGCCACGTCGAGCAGGGTCCACGGCCGCGCGCCCGATTTGGGCGGCGCGAGCGAGGACACCATCGCGTCCTTCCAGACCCGGTGCATGCCGCCGGACATCAGATCATTCATGAGATCGTAGCGCTCGGCTACCTTGTGAAAGACATCGTCGACAAGCGCCTGCTTTTCGCCTTCACCGACGGTGGTGAACCCGAAGCTGGTCGGCATGTCTTCCGGAGAGCGGCTCGAGGTCCGCTGCCGTTGCTGGCCGTCCTGCATCATGTCTATCTCTCCTGGACTTGTTTTGGTGTCCGGTACGCCTTATCGCGGTGCCGAAGATCCGTCGCGATCCGATTTGCGGCGGAACATAGTACAAGCCTCTTGCGAAGGCTATCATCCGCTTGCCGAAAGTGTCATATGCCGCAAGCGCCACGTTTTGTCGGCTGAAGGAGCCCGTCCGATCCATGCCAGAATTGCCCGAGGTGGAAACCGTGCGCCGGGGTCTTGCCCCGTCCCTGGAAGGCGCTCGGATCGTCAGGCTCGACCAGAACCGGCCAGATCTCCGGTTTCCGTTCCCGCCGGATTTCAAGGCGCGTCTGGAAGGCCGGACGATCACGGCGCTTTCCCGACGGTCGAAATATCTGCTGGCGGATCTGGACAGCGGCGATGTGCTGGTCATGCATCTGGGCATGTCCGGATCGTTCCGGGTCGAGGCGGACATAGAGCATACACCGGGCGCCTTTGCCCTTGCCCGCTCAAAGGACCCCAAACACGACCACATCGTCTTTCATCTGAAGACCACCAAGAGCACAGACGCGCGCGTGATCTATAATGACCCGCGACGGTTCGGCTTCATGACGCTCGTTCCGCGCCCCGAGCTTTCGTCTCATCCGTTGTTTGTGAACCTGGGGCTTGAACCACTCGGCAACGCGCTCGACGGGGAAACGCTGTCGCGCCTGTTTGCCGGCAAGACCACTTCCCTGAAGGCGGCCCTTCTCAACCAGAAGCTCATTGCCGGTCTCGGCAACATATATGTGTGCGAGGCGCTGTGGCGGACGGGCCTGAACCCGGCGCGACAGGCCGGGTCGATCGCGGGCAAGACCGGCAGGGCAACCGCCAAGACCACCGCCCTCGCCGCGCATATTCGCGATACCCTGCAGGAGGCGATTGAAGCCGGCGGCTCGTCCTTGCGCGATCACACCCAGGCAGACGGCTCTCTCGGCTATTTCCAGCATAATTTTGCGGTCTATGACCGGGAGGGGGAACCCTGCCGGAGGGAAGGCTGCACCGGCACGATTGCGCGGATCGTTCAGTCCAACCGCTCGACCTTCCACTGCCCGAAGTGCCAGCGTTAGTCCATCAGCGTAGGTGCAACGGTGTTGCCAGCCGCAATGGGGTCGGTTACCCCTCTATCCCATTGAGAACCTGTTAGGGGAAACGCCAGATGGGATATGAGAACATTCGCGTCGAAAAACGCGGCAGAGTCGGTCTGATAACCCTTGATCGCCCGAAGGCGCTGAACGCGCTGAATGCGGCCCTCATGAAGGAAGTCGCCACCGCTCTCGACGGCTTCGAGGAAGACGAGCGCGTGGGCTGTGTCGTCCTGACCGGTTCGGAAAAGGCTTTCGCCGCCGGCGCCGACATCAAGGAAATGCAGCCGTTCGATTTCGCCCAGGCCTATCTGACCGACCTGATCACGCCCTGGGACCGGGTCGCACGCAACCGCAAGCCGATCATTGCCGCCGTTGCCGGATATGCGCTCGGCGGCGGTTGCGAACTGGCAATGATGTGCGACTTCATCCTTGCCGCCGATACGGCCAAGTTCGGCCAGCCGGAAATCACCCTCGGCGTCATGCCGGGCGCGGGCGGCACCCAGCGCCTGACCCGCTTCGTCGGCAAGTCCAAGGCCATGGAAATGTGCCTGACCGGTCGGATGATGAATGCGGAAGAAGCCGAGCGCAGCGGGCTGGTCAGCCGGGTCGTTCCCGCCGACGAACTTCTTGAAGAAGCCTTGAAAGTTGCGGAAAAGATCGCGGACTTCTCGATGCCGGTCGCCATGCTGACCAAGGAAAGCGTGAACCGGGCCTATGAAACGACGCTTGCAGAAGGTATCCGTTTCGAGCGCCGGGTTTTCCATGCAACCTTCGCCACGGAAGACCAGACCGAGGGCATGAATGCTTTCATCGAAAAGCGCACGCCGCAGTTCCGCAACAAATAATGCGGATTTCACGTGGCAAAGGCCATTGACTGAGGCCTGAGGCACGATTATAAGCAGCGCCCAACCGGTGGCGGGATCCCTGCCACCGTTGCTATTTGATCTGGGACTTTCTTGCCGATGGCCGGAAGTTCTGATTGTAACCGGACATTTGTTCCACTCACGGACCAGGATTGAGCCCATGGCCAACACACCCTCGGCCAAGAAGGCGGCCCGCAAGATTGCCCGCCGGACGGCCACGAACAAAGCTCGTCGGAGCCGCGTGCGGACCTTTTTGCGCAAGGTCGAAGAAGCAATCGCTTCCGGAGACCAGGCAGCTGCAAGCGACGCCCTGAAAGCTGCTCAGCCGGAAATCATGCGCGCAGCCGGAAAGGGCGTTCTTCACGCCAATACGGCATCCCGCAAGGTGTCGCGTCTGAATGCCCGCGTGAAGGCCCTCGGCGCCTGATACAAGCGGTAAAATCGAGTTCAAAAAGACCCGGCCAGCGTGCCGGGTTTTTTTTAGCCGTGCAATTAAATCGAGGCTGATACGGCTAAACACAATTGCAATATCGGAAGAATTTGCGAGCCTAGGCTCTGTCATTATTTTCTTTTTGTTTTCAATAACTTACATGCATATGTAGTTACTGCACCCCCCATGGACTGCAATTCATCCGAGTCAAGGGAAATCTCTTAAATTTTTTTTCGCCCCTCCAGTTTCGGGCCCTTTTATGAATACATATTTGGAAAAATCATTGAGACAAAACGCTTTTGGCCGGTTGCGAAAATGGGGGCGGGGAGAAGTGACGTAGGGGAGCTTTGGAGGCGTTTATAATTTGTTAAACCGACGCTGTTGCCGACGGTGGGGGGGCTATGTATGTTTAGGAAGTCGGGAGCGCAGACAACCGGCGAAGAGAACAAAAACTAATCTGTTTGGATAAGAAATGACCAAGTCGACCAACCAGAATTCAGAGCACAAGCAAACCCATCACCGAAATGAATACATTAGTAAATTTTCATTTCATGACCGCAAGGCTCCTTGAGCTTTAACCTCTCAAAATAAAAAAATTGAAATACATGACGTCAATGGCATCGCCATTGATACAGGGGGCTGTCATGCAAATTTCTGATCAGTACGCAGGCGATGTGGATTCCGCTCAGGCCTATGAACGGCTTTCGAGCAGTGAGACTACCGTTCTCATCGACGTGCGTACACAGGCGGAATGGAATTTTGTCGGCGTGCCGGATCTTTCGGCAATGGGTAAGGAAACGCTGTTCGTGGAATGGCAGAGTTTTCCGCCCGCCGCACCGGTCACCGACTTTGCGGATAGTTTGAGTGCGCTTCTGGAGCAACGGGGATTTGACAAGGGCTCCGAGCTCTTCTTCCTGTGCCGCTCGGGTCAGCGCAGCCAGTCCGCGGCCATCGCAATGACGCAGGCCGGCTACGGCAAGTGCTTCAACGTTTCCGGCGGTTTCGAGGGACCTCTCGACCCGAACAGCCACCGTGGCACATTATCCGGATGGAAAGCATCTGGACTTCCTTGGGTACAGCGTTAAAAGGCCGCCAGCACGGCGGCAGTAGTCGGGTCTGAGTTCCGGGCCCGTTATGAGTGAATCGTCCTGACAGGGACATAGAACAGCCGCGAATGCGGCATATTGGCGGAAAGGAAGAAAGACTGTGGCGGATCTTTCTTCATCTAGACAGGAGGCGGAAATGCAGGTTCAGGAGGCAAGTGGCTCTGAACATTGGAATCGCGTGAAGAAGCGACTTCGCGCGGAATTGGGTGATGATGTTTTTTCGAGCTGGTTCGCCCGCGTCGATCTGGAAGAACATAACGACGGCACAGTCCGCCTGTCGGTCCCGACCCGGTTTTTGAAACAGTGGATTCAATCCCACTACAATGACCGTCTCATGGGACTGTGGCAGCGCGAGTGCGAGAATGTTCACCGGATCGAACTGACGGTGCGCGGCGCCATGCGGCCCCGGCAGAGCGCCAGCCCGACCCCGTCGGGCCTGGCAACACCGAAGCGCCTCCCGGCTCAGATCGGCGAGCGGCGCCTGGAAGGATATGCCGAGGGCAATGCCGTCGCAGCCGCTCAGGCGGCAACAGCAGCTCTCGGACGCGGCGAAACGGAAGCGGCACGAGACGTCCTGCAAGGGGCCGCGCTCGATCCGAAATACACGTTCGAGACCTTTGTCGAAGGCGATTCCAACAGCCTTGCCCTGGCAGCGGCCCGTCAGGTCGCCTCCGGCGGCGCGGTGACGTTCAACCCGCTTTACCTGCATGCCTCCGTGGGCCTCGGCAAGACCCACCTGATGCAGGCTGTCGCCGCCAAGGCGCGCGCGGCGGGGCGTAAGGTGCTGTATCTGACCGCGGAACATTTCATGTATCGCTTCGTTTCCGCGCTGAAAGCCCAGTCGGCTCTAGCCTTCAAGGACACGTTGCGCAGCATCGACCTCCTGTTGATCGATGACATGCAGTTCCTGCACGGCAAACAGGTACAGCAGGAATTCTGCCATACGCTCAATGCGCTGATCGACGGTGCACGTCAGGTGATCGTGGCAGCGGACCGTGCGCCTTCCGAGCTTGATACGCTCGATGACCGGGTCCGGTCGCGCCTGTCGGGCGGTCTCGTGGTCGGCATCCAGGAGCCCGACTTCAGCCTGCGCCGGAACATCCTGACCGCACGTGTCGCGGCGGCCAGGCGTACCTACCCGAATTTCGAGGTACCGGAGAGCGTTCTGGATTATATCGCCAAGCATGTGGCCTCCTCGGGCCGGGACCTGGAAGGCGCCCTCAATCGGCTGGTCGCTCACAACCAGCTGACCAACCAGCCGATCACCCAGGAGATGGCCGAGCTCACTCTGCGCGACCTGATCCGCTCCAGCGAGCCGCGCCGGGTCAAGATCGAGGACATCCAGAGGGTGGTCTCAAAGCACTATAACGTGACCAAGGCCGACCTCCTGTCCGCCCGCCGGACCCGGACCATCGTTCGGCCGCGCCAGATTGCCATGTACCTTGCAAAGGTCATGACACCGCGCTCGCTCCCCGAGATCGGACGCCGATTCGGCAATCGCGACCACACAACGGTTCTGCACGCTGTCCGCAAGATCGAAGAACTTGCAAAAGGCGATTATGCGCTAGCCCAGGAACTGGAGCTGCTGAAGCGCATGCTCGACGCGTAAAAGCGGTCGAAATATCTCCAAAATCAGGGGCGTCCGACAGGGCGCCCCTCTTGCATTTCGCGGCCGTTGAGGGCAGTGTCGTTCCCCCCGCTCCCTCCTTGGGAGCCAACAGTTTCATTCCGTCGGCGCCTTCCGGCCGGCACCTCACGAGTACGGACTTTGCGTATGAAAGCGACACTCGAGCGCAGCGATCTCCTCAAGTCCCTGACCCACGTGCACAGGGTTGTCGAGCGCCGTAACACGATCCCGATCCTGTCGAACGTTCTTCTCAGGGCCGAAAGCGATTCCCTGAAGCTGAAGGCAACGGATCTGGACCTGGAAATCCTGGAAACCGTTCCCGGCATGATCGAGATGCCCGGCGCCACGACCGTTCCGGCGCACATGATCTACGACATCGTCCGCAAGCTGCCCGAAGGCTCCCAGGTCGTCCTGGAGACGACCGGCGACAACGCGACCCTGGAAATCCGCGCGGGGCGGTCGAAGTTCACCCTGCAGATGCTGCCGGAAACCGATTTTCCAGACCTGACCGCTGGCGAATTCACCCACGGTTTCGCACTTTCGGCCAGCAATGTGCGCAAGCTGATCGACACCACCCAGTTCGCGATCTCGACCGAGGAAACCCGCTACTACCTGAACGGGATCTACCTGCACACGGTCGACACCCCTGAAGGTCAGAAGTTCCGCGCGGTTGCCACCGACGGTCACAGACTGGCCCAGGCGGAAGTGCCCGCTCCGGGCGGGTCTGCCGGCATGCCGGGTATCATCGTTCCCCGCAAAACGGTCGGCGAAATCCAGAAGCTTCTGGAAGAGCCGGAAGCCGATGTCCAGATCGAGTTGTCGGACACCAAGATCCGCGTGACCACGGGCAGCATCGTGCTGACGTCCAAGCTGATCGACGGCACCTTCCCCGATTACGGCCGGGTGATCCCGCAGGGCAACGACAAGGAAATGCGCGTCGACCGGGACGAATTCAAGGAAGCGGTCGACCGTGTTTCGACGATTTCGTCCGAACGCGGCCGTGCGGTGAAACTGTCGCTCGACGACGGACGCATGGTGCTGACGGTCAACAATCCGGATTCCGGCAGCGCGACCGAAGAGGTCGCGGTCGAATATGATGCCGAGCCGCTGGAGATCGGTTTCAACTCGCGCTACCTGCTCGACATCGCCAATCAGCTCAACAGCGATACCGCTCTGTTCAAACTCGCGGATTCCGGTTCGCCGACGCTGATCCAGGACAATACGGTCGACGACTGCCTGTTCGTTCTGATGCCGATGCGGGTCTGACCGTTCGGTCTTGCGCGCGGCGGCCAATGAGGTCCCATGACGACTGAAACGTCAGCGGCGATTACGCGTCTGACCCTGACGGACTTCCGCAATTACGAGCGGCTCGATCTCACGTTTTCCGAGCCGCTTGTCGCCTTTGTCGGCAACAACGGCCTGGGCAAAACCAACATCCTGGAAGCCATCTCGTTCCTAACCGCCGGGCGCGGACTGCGCCGGGCGCCGTTCGCGGACATCGCCCGCGTATCGGGCTCCGGCGACTGGGCGGTGTCGGCCGTCCTTTCGGTGGACGACCTGGAAACCCGGGTCGGCACCGGTTTTACCGCCGGCGAGCCCGGGCGGCGGGTCAGGATCGACGGTGAAGACGTCAAGTCATCCGAACGGCTGCTCGATTATGTCCGGATCCTGTGGCTCGTACCGGCGATGGACGGCCTGTTTACCGGGCCGGCCGGCGACCGGCGTCGGTTTCTAGACCGGCTGACCCTGTCGATCGATCCGGGGCACGGCCGCCGGGTCAGCGATTTCGAAAAAGCCCTCAGGCAACGCAACCGGCTTCTGGAGCATGGAGGTTCCGACAGCTATCTCAGTGCGCTCGAACAGCAGGTGGCGGAACTTGGGACCGCCGTCTCGGCTGCGCGGCACGAAACCGTCAGCCTGCTCGGAGAGACCCTCAAGGTCCAGGCGGAAGCCGGACTTCCGTTTCCCACGGCAAGCCTCGCCCTTGAAGGCGCCTTTGAAACGGCGACGGTGGGCATGAGCGCCTCGGACCGGGAAGACCACTACCTGGAACTCCTGCGCGAGGGCCGCGGACGGGACCGGGCCGCCGGCCGCACCCTGATGGGCCCGCACCTGAGCGATCTTCAGGTGCGCCACGTGGCAAAGGCCATGCCGGCCTCCCAATCCTCGACCGGGGAACAGAAGGCCCTGCTCGTCGGACTGATCCTGGCGCACGCGGAACTGACGGCCGCGGTTTCGGGAATGAAGCCGGTTCTGCTGCTGGATGAAATCGCGGCCCATCTCGACCCCAACCGGCGGGCGGCGATGTTTGCCAAGCTCTCTTTGCTGGGCCTGCAGGCGTTCATGACCGGCACCGATGAAATCCTGTTCAAGGACATGCCGGCTGGCAGCCAGGTGTTCAACCTTGCCGACGGCGACGTCACAACGCTTCCGCCGGCAAACTGAGATTTTAAAAACAATCCTGGAAGTTTGTCAGGCCGTCACGTCGACCCTGGAGCCGGTTCCCGACGCCGTCGGCGCCTTGGCGGCGGGACGGTCATCGGCATCGTGATCGTTGACCTGATCGGGTCCGGGGCCTTCGGCCGCTTCGCTGCCGGTTGGACGAATGCTTTGGGGCGGTGCGGAGAGCGCACCAACGGTACCTATATTCATGAGATTGTCCTCAAGATAATACCCCCAATGGCGCCACCATTTATCGGAATTCGTATATAATTTCCTAAACATCCGGAGCGCCGGACCCCGGCCCTGTCAGAAACGCTCCGGAAACCGCAGGAATTCAACGAACGGCCGTAAAAGAAACACAGTTATTTCAGTACGATACAACCGTCTTCCCGGCCGAGTTGAATGACACTGGAAACGCCGTATAACGAACCATAAGACACACACCGACGAGCAGCTGATTCGCATGAACGATACCCCTCAGAATGACACCGACGAAGACGCATACGGCGCGGATTCCATCAAGGTCCTGAAAGGCCTCGACGCGGTACGCAAACGCCCGGGAATGTATATCGGTGACACCGATGACGGATCAGGTCTGCACCACATGGTCTATGAGGTCGTCGACAACGCGATCGACGAGGCCCTTGCCGGACATGCCGATAGGGTCACCGTTACCCTGAACCCGGACGGATCGGTCACCGTGACCGACAACGGCCGCGGCATCCCGACCGACATGCACACCGAGGAAGGCGTGTCGGCGGCAGAAGTCATCATGACCCAGCTCCATGCCGGCGGAAAGTTCGACCAGAACTCCTACAAGGTGTCTGGCGGTCTTCACGGTGTGGGCGTCTCGGTGGTGAATGCGCTGTCCACCCGGCTGGACCTGCGGATCTGGCGCAACGGCAAAGAGCATTTCATGACCTTTGCCCATGGCGATGCCCAGGGTCCGCTCGAAGTGGTCGGTGAGGCTGAGGGCAAAAAGGGGACCGAGGTCACCTTCCTGCCGTCGCCGGAGACCTTCACGAAGACCGAATTCGATTTCTCCACCCTGGAGCACCGGTTGCGGGAACTCGCGTTCCTGAATTCCGGCGTGCGGATCCTGCTCACCGACAAGCGCGGTGTGGAAGACGTGGTCGAGGACCTGTTCTACGAAGGCGGGCTCGAGGCCTTCGTGCGCTATCTGGACCGGGCGAAACATCCGCTGATCGAGGCTCCGATCACCATGACGGCGGAGCGGGACGGCATCACCGTCGAAGCCGCCATGTGGTGGAACGACAGCTATCATGAACACGTCCTTTGCTTCACCAACAACATCCCGCAGCGCGACGGCGGCACGCACCTGGCCGGCTTCCGTGGCGCGCTGACCCGCCAGGTGACCGGCTACGCCGAAAGCGCCGGGCTGCTGAAGAAGGAAAAGGTTTCGCTTACCGGCGACGACTGCCGCGAAGGCCTGACCTGCGTCCTGTCGGTCAAGGTGCCGGACCCCAAGTTCTCCTCGCAGACCAAGGACAAACTGGTGTCCTCGGAAGTCCGCCCGGTCGTCGAAAACCTGATCTCCTCCGCCCTTGCCGATTGGTTTGAGGAAAACCCGGCCCCCGCCCGCTCGGTCGTCTCGAAGGTGGTCGAGGCAGCTTCCGCACGCGAAGCCGCCCGCAAGGCCCGCGAGCTCACCCGGCGCAAGGGCGCGCTCGATATCGCCTCCCTGCCCGGCAAGCTCGCCGACTGCCAGGAGCGCGATCCGGCCAAGGCCGAACTGTTCCTGGTGGAGGGCGATTCCGCAGGCGGCTCGGCCAAACAGGGCCGGCACCGCGAAAACCAGGCCGTCCTGCCCCTGCGCGGCAAGATCCTCAACGTGGAGCGCGCCCGGTTCGACAAGATGCTGTCGTCGAACGAGATCGGGACCCTGATCACCGCGCTCGGCACCGGGATCGGCAAGGAAGAATTCAATATCGAGAAGCTGCGCTACCACAAGATCATCATCATGACCGATGCGGACGTGGACGGCGCCCACATCCGGACCCTGCTTCTGACCTTCTTCTTCCGCCAGATGCAGGATCTGATCGAGAACGGCTACATCTATATCGCCCAGCCGCCGCTCTACAAGGTCAAGCGCGGCCAGTCTGAACAGTACCTGAAGGACCAGAAGGCGCTTGAGGACTACCTGATCGCCAGCGGCCTGGAAGACTCCTCCCTCACCCTTGCCAATGGTGAAGTGCGCACCGGCGAAGACCTGCGCGAGGTTCTGGAGCGGGCCCGCACCATTGCATCGATCTTCGACGGCCTGCATTCGCGCTACGACCGCACCGTGGTGGAACAGGCGGCGATTGCCGGCGCGCTGAATTCCGAAGTTCTTCACGACCGGGAAAAAGCCGCCGAAGCCGCGGCCTATATCGCCCGGCGGCTCGACATCCTGGCCGACGAATTCGAACGGGGCTGGACCGGCGAGGCACTGGAAGACGGCAGTCTCGTCTTCAAACGGACGGTTCGTGGCGTGGAAGAAGCCGCAACCATCGACGCGGCGCTCCTGAGTTCGACGGATGCGCGGCGGCTGGCGTCCCATGCCGACCATCTTCAGGAGATTTACGGCAAGGCAGCCGTCCTGCGCCGGAAGGATATCCAGACGGAGATCCGCGGACCCAGGACGTTGCTCGAACAGACCTTCTCCTATGGCCAGAAGGGCATTTCGCTGCAGCGCTACAAGGGCCTCGGCGAAATGAACCCGGAACAGCTCTGGGAAACCACTCTCGATCCGAACGCCCGCTCGCTGCTGCAGGTGAAAATCCGCGAAGCGGACGATGCAGACGACATTTTCACCAAGCTGATGGGCGACGAAGTCGACCCGCGTCGCGAATTCATCCAGGACAACGCCCTGAGCGTCGCCAATCTGGATATCTGATCCTTCGCCCCGATCGCATCCGGCCGGGCCGGCCGGATGCATGTGCCCCGGATCCATGCACCCTTTTGGCTATGCCCAAGGCACGGGTTTTCCGAAGAAATAGCCCTGGGCCGCCTCGATGCCGAGTGCGCGGAGAAGGGCCATTTCCCGTTCGGTCTCAACGTGTTTGGCGATCACCTTGATGCCAAGGTCATGGGCCGCATCCGTCAGCCCCTTTAAAACCAGCGCCTTGCCCCTGTCCCTGGTGACCTGCTGGGTCAGGCTGGAATCGAGCTTGATCCAGTCGACCCTCAGATCGGTCAGACGTGCAAGCACCGGCCAGTGCCCGGCAAAATCGTCGATCGCCGTCTGGCATCCGAGATCGATCAGGAACCGGAAAAAATTCTCGATCGTCGTCGGTTCGCGCAGAAAATCCTTTTCGGCGATTTCCAGACATATCCGGCTTGCCAGGAGGGGATTGTCACGCAGCCTCTTTTGCAGGATATCCCGGAAATCCGGGTTTCCGGCTGACTCCGCGGATACGTTCACGGTCAATATGGTCTTGGTGCCGCGGGCCGCGGCCGCGTCCAGGACCTTGTCCAGGGTCCAGCCTTCGATCTGCGCCACATACCCGCTGCGCTCCGCCGCCGAGATGAGCACCTTGGGCGATAAACCGGAAGCGAGCTCCCCTTTCAGGCGAAGCAGGATTTCATCTCCGCACGGCCGGTCTTCCTGAAGAAACCGGATCGGCATGGAATAGAGTTCAAAATCGTTGGCCCGGATATCATCCGGCTCGAAAACCTTGGTCTGCACGGCACTGTCGAGCAGGAGGTCGCCGGCTTCCGCCTTGTGCAGGTGGATGGTCCGCCCGCCGACCCTCTTGCCGCGCAGGCAAGCGGCGTCGGCCAGCCGCAGCAGGGCGGACGGATCAATGTTCCTGTCCGCGTCCTCCGAGGTCAGGAAGGATATCCCGATCGAACTGCCGATGGTGAAAATGCGGTTGCTGACCTCAAGGCGGATCCGGGACAGCGCGTCCAGGACCCGTTCCGCATGATCGAGCGCATGGCCTTCATCCGGCAACAGACACATGCCCGCAAACTCGTCGCCGCCGATCCTGCCGACACAGCCCGTATCGCAGAAACAGCGCTGCAGGGCGAAAGCGACCCGCACCAGCATTTCGTCGCCGGCGTCATGACCGCCCAGGTCATTGACCTTCTTGAACTCGTCGAGGTCAAAGTAGAACACGGCGAGGCCGCCCAGCGGATTTTCGTCCAGCCTGGCGAGGTGTTCCCGAAGAAATGTCAGAAAGGCGCGCCGGTTCGACAGGCCGGTGAGCGCATCCTGATAGGCCAGGCGCCTGTATTCCTCCACCTCGTGCGGCGAATCCACATTGCCACGGACGATCGCCATCACGCCAGGCCGATCGTGGTCGGACGGCTCGGCCAGCGGGACAAGACGGACTTCCGTAATTTTCGTGGCCGATCCGGGTTCGCAAGGAGCTTTTTGGCCACTCAGTCCGGTGTAGAGCGTCTGTACGTCGCCGTTCCGGCAGTTTTCGAGCAGGACGTCCAGTTCGGCCGGATCGATGGATCCGCCCGCGGCCTCTTCCAGGCGCGCGCGGATCGACACCGCTTCGTCCAGTGCGCCAAAGATCAGCACGTCGTCCGGAAACCGGGTCAGGAGGTCGTCGATCCGCAAGCGTTCGGGCTCTTCCGGAGACTTCTCAAACTGGAACAGAACCACGGCCGATGCGTCTTCCTGGAGAATAATCGGCGTGCAAACGGCCTTGCCCCCCAGATCCGCGCCAGTAGCCGACACCAGTTTACCGAAGACTTCGGACGGGGTTCCATTAAAGGCCGCTTTCAGGGCAGGCCGGCACCGCCGCCGGGTTTCCCGGGACAGAAAGTCGGAGAACCTATTGCCAACAGGGGCGTCATTTCCCAGGCCCAGGAACGATCCAAAGGCCTTGTTTACAGCGACAATCGCACCGCTACTGTCCAGAAACGCTGCCGGCTGCGGAATCACCTCCAGCAGGGAGCCATATAACCCGGTCGCTTTGTTTGCAGCCGCCCGAAAGGAGGTTTCCTCCTGACTGCAGACCACCCCTTGAATGTTCGGCACAAGCCGCCCTTTCAAATTTTCGACGGAACTACTCAATAACTAATCGACGTCTCGTGATTTTCATCATGTTTAACACGAGTTATCGGCTAAGAAATATTACGATACGAATACCCACAGACCTTCGAGAAATTATATTTAACGGATTGTTAATACGATATACTTGTTTTCTTAGTGTTCAATTTATTATAAAAATACAATAAACCTTGCCGTGCAATAGCGCCTGCCTCAATTTCACCACCTTGCGCGGCAATAGAACGCCTTGAGTTTTCAGCGCGCTTTCGATGGAAAGCCGTTTTTCAAGGATGCGTTCATGCCACCGCCCCAGATCCGCACTCCCTTCGTAAAAGTGCATACATTTCGCGCCTCCGCGCTGCCGGCACTGAGAGGCTACGCCTTCAGAAATCTGGCGCTGTTTTGCGCCTGTTTTCTTTTCCTGCCCCTGCAGACCGCCGATGCGCAGACGCAGTTCATCCAGTGTGGCAAGGCCTCCTGGTATGCGCTGACGTCCATGACCGCGAGCGGTGAGCGCGCCAATCCGAATGCCATGGCCGCCGCTCACCGGACCTTGCCGTTCGGCACGCTCGTCAAGGTTTCAAATCTTAGAAACGGCAAAGAAATCACGGTTCGGATCAATGACCGCGGCCCCTTCGTCAAAGGTCGCGTAATCGACGTGACCAAGGCTGCGGCCAGCGAGCTGGGCTTTTTGCCGCAAGGTGTTGCCAAGGTACGCATCACCGTGGCGGGGGCCGATGGCAAGACCCACGAGGTGCAGGATTGTGGGGAATGACGGTCTTTGAACGGTGACGGGTGGCCGGCCAGACAGGCCTCCCGCTGGTTGCCGTCCTTTAAATGAATACAAGTGATCGATTCCCGAACGGTAAATCAAAAAATAAATTATTTTACGGTAATGACAAACGCCTCGGTCCTTAGTAGTATGCGCGCTGTGGTCGATGGGGCCACGTGCACAGTAACTTATTTCGCGCGGCCCGTGCTTGGTCGCGCGTTTTTTTTTGGTCCCCGCCGAACCGCTCTTTCCAGCGCCGAAAAGTTAACGGTCCCAGGTCCCGGCCCCCGGCGACTGAGCCCAGAAAATCACATGCAGGCCGGATCCGATGATCCATTTCCAACCAGGGTTATCCCGATTGCGACCCATCGCCGGCACGGCTTGAGTTCGGCGACCCGTGAAGCCACGTGTATACTTCGGACAGTCGCACCTCGTACCTACGGACAAAGGCCTAGAGCATGTCTCCCAAAAGTGGGTACCGGTTTTGGGACAAAGACATGCGGCAAAACAATTCAAGAGAGCATGTGGCGTGAATGCGAATGAACGCGACACGCTATAAGGAAAACCGAGCCAAAGCAGGCCGCCGCCCCGAACCGGACTTTCCAAAAACAAGCTAGGCTGTGGTGACAATTTAATTATTTAAGCCAGAGCATAATGCTTGCGAGCTTGATGAAGCCGATGAAGTTTGCAGCGAGCTTATCGTATCGCGTAGCGATACGGCGCCATTGCTTGAGTTTGGCGAAGTAGCCTTCTATTCCCCACCGGTTCTTGTATGCGATTTGGTCGTAGTGATGCTGATGCTTGCGATGGCGGCGTGGCGGAATGATGGGCTCGCCGCCTTGTTCAAGAATAAGATCATGTAGACTGTCAGCGTCATAGGCGCGATCCGCAAGAACCTGCTGTGCATGCAGACCGCTCATGAGACGGCACGCGGGAGCCATGTCATTTTGTTGTCCCGGCCCGATATCGAAGCGAACCGGTAAGCCCAGTGCGTCCACTACTGCGTGGATCTTCGTTCCAAAGCCGCCCCGGGAGCGTCCAAGGGCCTGGGCTTCAGATCCCCCCTTTTGCGCGCTCCGCCCGCGGCTTGGGCATGTGCTCTTATGACGGTCGCGTCGATTGCCAGCCACTCCATGTCCGGCTCACGGGCGATCGCCTCGAATATGCGCTCAAAGACACCAGCTTCAATCCAGCGATAGTAACGCCGTTTGGCTGTCTGATAGGGACCGAACCTGTCCTCTGGCAAATCTTTCCAGCGGGCGCCTGAGCGAGCGAGCCATAAGATCGCATTAAAGAAACGACGTCCGTCACTGCGCGGACCGCGCCGCCCCTGCCGGCCACCCGGAACAAATTCCCGAAGCCGCTCCCATTGATCGTCCCGAAGTATCTCGCCTTCCACACCAGCCTCCAAAAGCCAGTGTTGAATCTGATTTGTCGACCTTTGGGAATCTCCAATTCCTTAAATTGTCACTACAGCCTAGCGTCTTTTGAAGAAAGCAATTGCCCCTGACTGGCCAATCGGGTATCAGGTCAGGACAGTCTGTCGGCACCACGCTTGACGGCCCTGCACCCGTAGCTCAGCTGGATAGAGCGCTGCCCTCCGAAGGCAGAGGTCACAGGTTCGAATCCTGTCGGGTGCGCCAAAAATAACCGCAAAATCATAGGCTTAACTGAACGTATCGATCGTGATTTTAACGCTGCAAACAATTGCAACCATATTGCTACCACTTAATTTCACTAGTACGAGTTATCGTTCCGTAGTGGGCGTGTGAGCAGAGACGAATTGCACGACAACAAGTCGGGTCACATTCAATTTCCTAATCTGAGGGTCGCGCGTTCGAATCGCGCCGGGGTCACCATATTTTTCAATAATTTAGGAACTAAAAACCGTTTCAGATCCACCGTTTGAAACGGTTTCTGAAACGGTTTTAGCGTTGCAAGCGGCCTGTCGATTCCTTGTCTTTGGACCAGCACTCACCGGGCGAATTGCTCGATGTTAGGTCGGCTCCTATTGGGTTGAGATGATTCCCACTAAGGGCGTCGTTTGTTTACGAGATACATCAAATCTCAAGACACGCTTATCCTTTCCCGCTAGCTCAGGGGGCCGTGACAAAGAGATTTCTGCTTTTTCCGCGCCGACCAACATGCATCAGTCTCGATCGACGCGATTCATGCAACACTCTTAAGCTTTCATCGAATGCTTGGCCCAATGTCTCTCATTGCTCATGGTTTTTGGCCCTAACGGCACGACAACCTGGACAACAGTCGAATGATAGCTTTTCCAAGATGTAGAAGATCGAGTCCGAGAAGGAGAAGGATCATGATCAACGAAATTAACCATCAAACTTGGCGCAACCGAAAGCCGCCAACCCTTTCAGAACACCGTTTCGCAGTCGGACAATTTGTCAGAATGAGGAGTGACCTGCCGATGGCTTCCACGAGTCGAGGCGAGTCCTTCCACATTACAGCGTTAATGCCCCGCACCGGTGACCTGCCGCAATACCGGATCCGCAATGATCTGGAGCTGCACGAACGTATGGTCACCCAGGACAAGCTCGAACCCGTGGGGTTTTCCGAAACAACCCAGGACAACGCGCTTCTAATCACGAAAACGTTTGACCTTAGATAAGGCTTTGCGCGCTGCAAGGCAGAAAGCCCAGGACCGAGCCGGTTTTAGCGGTGCGTGAATGCCTACACAGGAGACTGACAATGTCAGAAATCAAATTGACAAGAGTTGAAGTTCGGCCCGGCGGCCAGCTTCTGTATTATGTCCGAGTGAACACTGCGGCAGGCAAGGTTGAATTGCCTATTGCCATCATGGAACAGGGATCTGACGCCTCGAACGAAACGAAAGTTCTTCAGTCTTCGCTCGCGCTTGCGGAAGAATTAGAGGGCTCAATTCGGCTTCGCCTCGAAGCGCAGCCGTAATCAATCTCCTCAAAAATGCCGCCACCTCGATAACGGGCGGCAATCAAGGTGTTTGATCAACGTGAAGGTAAGAAGACGCCATATTAGAAGTATTTGGTCAATCGGGCACGCCAGGCAGCCCAAAAACCTGTCTTCAGGATTTTTGCGCGTCCCGCCCGCCGTATGGTGTTGTCGGCATTTGTTCTAGTCATCTGATCCTGCGCATTTTTTGCGTTCATGCCCTGCATCAGATCACCGCCAATTGTTGCCGGACCGCCGGTAAAAACGTGGTAGACCGTCCAGGAACCATCGTTCTCGACACGCTTGCCATATTCACTATGCATGGAATCTTGCGCGGGCGCCCCTCCCTCGCCGTCCCACTGTTCAAGCGCTCGGTTCATGCAATAGAACGGGTCTGGAGAAGACACCGACTTGGGCGCAGGTTCGGACCGTTTCCTGTTGGGTGGTCCTGCCGTATCGGTCGAAACCGATGAGGTCATTGCCTGCTCTCCGTCAGGTCACGGACCATTTCGGCACCGCTGTCCGGCTGGCTACGGTCCTGTTGTCCGACTTCAGCCTGCATCCCCCTCAGGAACTTGAAGAGATCGCTGTCCGTCGACAAGACGAGCGTTGTGCCGTCAGAAATCATGTCCTTGTAGGCCTGCATGGTGCGCGTGAACTCGTAAAATTCCGCGGCTTGCGCAGTGGTGTTGTAAGCCCGGGCGTAAATGTCGGCGGCGGCGGCATCGGCCAATCCGCGGATTTCCTCCACTTCTCGATAGGCTTCGGACTGGATCTTGTTCAGATCGCGCACACGGTTGCCGCGAATACGCGCGGCCTCGCCGTTTCCCTCCGACAGGAAGCGTTCGGCGATCTGCCGCCGCTCCGAGACCATCCGGTCGTAGATCTTCGGCCGGACGCTCTCGTTGTAGTTGATACGTTTGAACCGGATGTCGAGAAGTGCAATTCCGAAGACGCGGACCTTTTCGGCGGCAGCTTCGAAAATTTCCTGCTCCACAAGTGCCCGGCCCTTTTGAATGGGGACGAGGGATCCGATGTCCTGTGCCCGTTCCTCATCGGTGAGGAGAGAATCCCTTAAGGGAGTGCGCCCTCTTGTCGTCCGGATGATTTCGATCAATTCATGCTTTGCAACCGCGTTACGTGTTTCGCTGCCAAGGATGTCGTCGAGCCGCGATTGTGCGCTACGTTCGTCCCGTAAGCGGAGAAAGTACTGCAGTGGATCTGTGATCTTCCAGCGCGCGAACAGGTCGACTGAAATATACAGCTTGTCTTTTGTCGGCATATCCGAGGGATTGCCGTCCCACTCCAGAACCCGGCGGTCGATCCTGTTGACCTCCTGGATGAAGGGCAGTTTCAATTTGAGGCCCGATGTCGTGACCGGCGCGCCAACGGGCTTGCCGAACTGCGTGATGATCGCCTGTTCAACTTCGCTGACCGTGTAGACGGCGGTGGAAGCGGTCACAACCGCAACAGCGGCAATCCCCGCAAGAATGCCCCATACGGTTTTCATGGCTGGTTTTCCTTTTGGCGATCGAGATTGAGAAGCGGCAGGATGCTGCCGGTTGATCCGTCAACGATGATCTTCGACCCGATAGCGGGCATCACGTCCTGAAGGGTTTCGATGTAGATCCGCCGCCGGGTTACATCCGGAGCCTTCTGATACTCGGTCAGAAGCGCGGTGAAGCGCGCGGCGTCGCCCTCAGCCTCGTTGATCCGTTTCAGCCGATAACCGTCGGCTTCGCGGATACGCTGGTCCTTTTCGCCTTCAGCCAGCGGGATGACCTTGTTGTACTCCCGGCGAGCTTCGTTGATCAGACGCTCCTTTTCCTGCTGGGCCTGATTGACTTCGTTGAACGAGGATTGAACTGGCTCGGGCGGGTTGATGTTCTTGAGCTGCACCTGGTCGATGCTGATGCCCATGGCGTATTTCGTGGCCAGGGCCTGCATCTTCAGGAGTGCTTCGCTTTCGATTTCCTGCCGGCCGATAGTGATGACTTCATCAACCGTGCGGTCGCCGACCACTTCGCGCATGACCGATTCCGAAACGTAGCGAAGCGTGGCGGCCGGTTCGCGCACTTCGAACAGAAACTTGACTGGATCGGAAATGCGGTACTGAACCACCCATTCGACCAGGGCGGCATTCAGGTCGCCCGTCACCATTTCGGTTTCGCGCCGCCCGTCCGTAGGGCTCTGATACGGATCATTGCCACCTGGTGTGGTGAAACCGAATTCCTGTTTCAGTTGACGTTTTACCGGGACGATCGTCGCGGCATCGATCCCCATCGGGAATTTGAAATGCAGGCCCGGCGGCACGTCTGCGACATACTTGCCAAATCGCTGGATCACGGCAACGGAGTCGCTCGGGACGGTATAATAGGACGACCAGATTCCTATTCCAGCCACGGCAATGGCGGCGGCGATAAGAAGTCCGCGGACCGATGGTGGTCCACCGGGAAACAATCCGCCAAAGTGCTGACGTCCTTGCCGCATAAATGCGTCTATGTCCGAAGACCGGTTTTGAGGACCGTTGCCCCATGGTCCGGAGTTGTCCGGACCCGTGCTTTCGGAAGTCATGGCATTGCCTCTTGTCAGAAGTTGGTGTGCCCAGGTCATCCCGGATGGATCGCTTCTGTGAGCAAGACTACGCCCCCGAAATTGAAGGGTTGCGCCATTCGGGATATCCAGCCTGTCATTTCATACCGGGCAGCGGATGGTTTCCTGGACGCGAATGTAGATTTTCAACCGGACTGGTTGTTCAACACCGGCATTCCTTCGTTTTCGGCGGCCTCAACAGCGGTTTCGTTCTGCCGGTCTAGTGGTGGTTTTCGGCAGAAGAACTCCTGAAGCGTTGGCAATGCCGGCGAGCCTCCGCTTGGGGTGCCAACTTCTCTGCCGCCACGGGCCGGAAACATCCTTTTGGGCATATCGGCCTGCTCTTCATGGGGTTCAGACAAGGCTTTGCTCAGGACTTCTCCAATTCAAGCGCGGCAAGGCAAGCTTCGGCCAGATCCCGGTCCGCGTTGTCGGATCCAGGCATCGTCGCCCAGCCTGCTTCCATGAGGATGTTCCGGCGCTGATAGGAAGGCGTTTCACGAATTTCCTCTAGCTTGCCGGCACGCTGCGTATCGGCGCGTGACATGCCGACACACACCGGCACCAGGGCCGCAATTACCTTGTCATGTGACAGCGCATTCGCCATCTTTGCCGCAGTTCCGCCGGTCACCCAGCCGCCCCAGGAAAACCCGATTGTGCTCGCGGCGATCGCTCCGATCACAACGCCAAGTGCAACAGGCTTCAGCCATTCAGGTGTGTTCATGTCAAATCCTCCGGCGGAGAAGACGCCGCCCCGTCTTTTTGAATGTCATCGTTGGCGGCCCGGTCTCGGTCGAGCACCGCTTCCAGGTCCTTTCCGAATATTTCCCGCATCTCAGTCTTCCCCTTGCAGGCCACCATCAGATACGTCGCCGTCTTTCGGTATGCGAGGAAATTCATGTCCTGAAGAAGTTCTTCTTCGACAAGGACTTCGTAGTCTCCGGCAGGCAGCACTTCTGAATGTCCCCTCAAAGTGAACGGGTGTAAAAACTTCACCGTCGATCTGGTTGAGCGGGTGTTCATGGTCATCTCCGCCGCGTATGTTGGTTGTGCATAAATCAAGCTCCCGAAATCATCTTGGTCGAGGAATTCAAACGAAGCGCGACTGCATTACAGATTCTAGATGAACCAGGACGGTTGAGTGCTGATCGAAGTTAGTCTCAATTGGAATTTTTGGTCCAGACTTCGAAATTTCTTAAAGTATTTTCGCCGAAGGTCTGTGTCAGGGGGACATCGGCTGCATCCCGGCCGCGGCCGATCAGAAACCGGGCGATGCGGCGTTGATTATTGCGCGGATCGAAGACCCACCATCGGTTGGCCAGGAAGACTTCCATCCAGGCTGCGAAATCACCTGGGGGATGCGGTTCCGGCTCGCCGATATCACTCAGATATCCGGTGCAATAGCGGGCCGGGATGTTCATGCAGCGGCAGAAACTGATCGCAAGGTGCGTGAAGTCACGGCAAACGCCACGTCCTTCTGCCAGCGTCTGGGACGCCGTACGGGTCGATTGCGCATGCTCATAGCCGAAGGTAACATGCTGGTGCACATAGTCACAAATGGCCTGTACCCTCGCCCAGCCATTCTTTGAATTTCCAAACAGCCGCCAAGCTTCTTCCGACAGGAGGTCCGTATCGCAATAACGGCTCCCCAATAAAAACACGAACGTATCGGACGGGAGGTCTTCCACAGCATGCTGATAGGCGGCCGGAAAAACCGGATCTTTCTTGCCACTGTCCAGGAAGATACCATGCGTCGCCAATGTGAAGGCGCCCGGCGGTGCAGTCAGCCTGGAACACCAATTCCCGAAAGAATCCCGGTAGCTCTCGATTGGCACGCACGGCGACGTCGTCAAATAGTCCAGAAGCTCGAGGTCACCGTACCGTGTGTAATCGACATTGAGCATCGCGATTAGCGGAGTGGGTTTCGGAAACTCGAAATCAAGACGGCAACCCAGACTGATCCGGATATCTGCTTTTCTTTCCCGATTTAAATGCCCCAATCGGACAAGCGATGGTCGGCCCTGTTTCATTTGAGTGAATATCTGGCCAGCGCTGCGGCTGTCTTTGCGTGTTCAGATTGATGATAGTTGCCTAAGAAGGCGCCATCTACCCTCACCTCCCATATTCCATTTCTTTCCCGGACCTGCACGCGATCCGGCTCGAATTTCTCGGGGGGTACTTCGATAGCTTCTCGCGCTTGTATCGCCAGTGGATGCGTGGAAGCCTTTTTCAGCTCCAAAGCCTTTGGTATTGGAGGTGGGCATGCGTCTCCCTGTTGCATGACCGCCCGTATGAATTCTTCGGCGTAGTCATCAACGTCTCTATAGTCCTGTTCCCGGCGTGCCATCGACATCGTGTCGACAAAGCGTGTCTTGAGATGCTCGACAAACCGCGGCTCCGAGCGGGACATGTACGCGATGAGAGATTGCAGAATTCTCTCATGCGCAAGAACCCGCCTCTCGAGATCCGTAGAACCAGGCTTCGGACCATCTCTCGTTGATTGTGTTTCCATAGCCTTATTACTCCATCGAAATATGCGCATGGATCGTTCTAAGCGCACGCGGGCTTTGACAGGCAGGTGGATACCTGTAACCGTGCACGACACTGTCAAAGCCGAGTTCCACACCATGACTTTCTTGAAATGTTTTTCTGTTGGGGGGCAGCATCGCGAGTCCGTTTGTAAAAGGGACACGCCGCTTCGCCTTTCCCTGTCTTTGTCGAAGCCTTGAATCGCGTATCAAGGAATTGACCGCGACCCCAACCGCTCTGACGATCCTACATGAAGCCCTGGGTGCGCATCCTGATCGAGATTAGTCCTTGGTGTCTTTTCGTAGTAATGTAGCCAAGATCGCGACCAGCGAATTGACTGTCTCGCGAACGGGTGTTGCCTTGCGGCGATCAAACATAAGAAGAAAACGGATAAGGGTGCCAGCGCTTGCAGCTCCTTGTTCTTTCCAGCCACATTTCGAAGAAGCGGGGTCGTCTGAAAATCGGGTACGCAGGGCGTGGAGCCTACGTCAGCAATGGTCCGGTCTGATCAAGATATTCGGGATCGAACTCTGCAAATTCGACCAGGCGGTCACGATCGTCGAACCTCACCTTGCCGTTTCGAAACGTGACGAGCCCGTTTTCACGCAACAGCCGCAAAACCCGGTTGACGTGCACGGCACTCAATCCAAGTGCATCGGCGAGGTGATACTGTGTCAGCGGACAGTCATAACCCGTTTTACTGCCCATACCGACCAGCGCCAGCCTGGAACCAAGTTCGAGCAGAAAATGGGCCATACGGACGTCGGCATCACGGCGTCCCAGGTTTACGAGATGTTCGACGACCATCGCCTCGTCCCGGGACGCGGCCCACAAAATGGCAGTCGCCAGGCGGGTGGTCTGTGCGAAGGCCGCAAGCAGATCACCTAAGGGAACTTCAGCTGCTTGAATATCGGTGACAGGTTCGAAGCTGTGGTCCGAGGTGCGCAACAGAACGCTTCGCAATCCCAGGAAATCCCCCGGGATCTGGAAATCGATGATCTGCCGTGACCCGTCCGGCTGGAGCTTGTAGGAGCAAACCCAACCTTCGGAAAGAATGTAGGCGGCCTGTTCCGACTGTCCCTGTTGAACGAGATCACGCCCTGCAACGAATGAGCGGCGGCGCCGGTGCAGATGATGCAATACTTCAAGTTCGTTCGTGGACAAGGCCACGAAGCCTGAAAGCTTGCGGGCAAGCGGACTTTTCTCGATGGGGTTCAAAGGCGTTTCTCCCAGGCAATTATCCATTATCCGAAATGTCTGGGCCAAGACTGCTTTCGATCAGTCCAGCATACTGATTTTGTGTCATTATGGTGAAGTTTATCGGACTGGCACCCAAGCTTGGGCTCTAATCCTTGAAAGGGGTAGCCAAGATGCCTGATCAGAGAGACTATTCCGGAATGGCGGCGCTCTCGATCTGTGAAGCGCTTTTGCTGGCATTGAACGACCATAAAATTCTTCCCGAGCACGAGATCGTGGGGGTGTTGCGCGACGCCGCAGCAACACACGAAAATGCAATCGGTCCCCAAACCGACATGGAAATGCACCGGGAGGTCTCAGACCTGATCAAACGGATCATTGCGGGAGGAAACTCGGTTAGGCGGCCACAGTCCGGTTGATCCTTGCGGGAAGCGAACTTGGTTCTGTTCCCTCAATCAGGGTTCAATCCACTCCGCAGCAAATCGGTATCACATTTGCCATGACTGCCCAGAACAATACAAATCTGCCACACGAAATTGCAGACAGATTCACCAAACCCGTCGCGAGGTTTCTCAAGATCGAATCCGCGGCTGGCGGACTGTTGCTCATGGCTGTGTTGGTGGCTCTTTTCCTGGCCAATTCAAATTGGGCATCCGCCTTCCTTGCGTTCTGGGAGACACCGGTTGGCCTGAGTTTCGGGCCGTTGGACTTCACCCGCTCGTTGCGGCACTGGATCAACGACGGGTTGATGACATTCTTTTTCTTCGTGATATCTCTCGAACTCAAGCGGGAACTTGTCCTGGGCGAATTGAGGAAACCGAGACAAGCGGCTCTGCCCCTGGCTGCAGCTCTCGGCGGGATGATCGTTCCAGTCGCAATCTATTTGGCGTTAATCGCCGGACAGTCCGGGACGCATGGATGGGGAACAGTCATGGCGACCGACACGGCGTTGGCGATCGGTTGTCTTGCGCTCTTCGGACAGAGAATTCCCACCGTACTTCGGTTGTTCTTGTTGTCGCTGGCGATTTTCGACGATGTGGGAGCAATATTGGTGGTGGCTGTTTTTTACGGTGAGCCGTTGAATTGGGCCGCCACCGGGCTTGCAATTCTCGGCCTTGGATTGGTCGCGGGATTTGCACGACTCGGAGTAAGGAGCATTCCAGTATATTTTTTGATTGGCGGCGCCATCTGGTTGTGCATCGACGCATCGGGTGTCCATGCGACGATTGCCGGGGTTGTTCTCGGTTTAATGACACCGACACAAATCTGGGTGAACGATACACGTCTGCGTGCAATCCTCGGACGGGTGCTTGCCTATCCGGGAGGAGAACACTGGAGCGGTGACACCCCGGACCGCCGTGATCTTCGCGAGGCCGGGCGGGCGGTTTCAGAGTCTCTTTCCCCGGTCGAGCGGCTCGAACTGGCGCTGCACCCCTGGGTGGGGTTTGTGGTCATGCCGGTGTTCGCTCTTGCAAATGCAGGCGTCGCAATGGACGCGAATGACCTCGGTCAGACTATTTCCATCGCCATTGTCGCAGGCCTGGTCCTCGGCAAGCCTATCGGTGTTCTTGGTTTCAGCTGGTTGGCCGTCCGATCGGGTCTGGCGGTGAGGCACCCTGATCTGTCATGGCCGTTCTTGACGGCCGGGGCGTTTCTCGCCGGCATCGGCTTCACGATGTCACTGTTTATCGCAAACCTGGCATTTGATCCGAAGATGCTGGGTGCCGCGAAGCTCGGAATTCTCGTGGGGTCCGCAGTATCTGCGAGTGTCGGTCTGCTTGCGCTCTTGTGGCTGGTGACACGCTCTGAGGCGTCGTCGAAAAGAAAAACCAGGGAAGTGTGATCATGACGCATGACCAAACAAACCCTGCTGACTGGTTGAGTGGAGTTCCCAACCGGGCACGCTTCATTATCAACTGGTACGGGTAATCACCAGGCATCCGCGCGCCCCTTGGCGCCGGGCCGGCCGTGTCCATTCACGAGCTTTGGTAAAAAGGACGGTTTTGGTGTGGCTTGGCTGATGTGGTCCAACTTGCGAGATGTTGCAGCGGTCCATTCGACGTTTTCCTATGCCGCCGTATCCGAAGAGTGCGCGGGCGGGGCAATTCAACTTCAGTCATCAAGCACTGTATGCTGCACCTCGACCGACATTTCTGTCAGATCGTTCCCGAAACCCGTAAAGCTGCCGGCAACAGGGACGACCTGATGAATACTGCGGGCGACAGCCAAAGGGATCAAATCTTTTGATCCGACACTTTGGTTCGTCGGATCAAAAGCGACCCAACCGGCTCCGGGGACATAGACTTCCGCCCAAGCATGGGTAGACCCCATACTTTCGTGACCTTGAAGACGCTTTGCGGGATCAAACACGTAGCCGGAGACGATGCGTGCTCCGAAACCGAGGCTTCGTACGGCCTCCGCGAACAAGACTGCTATGTCGCGGCATGCTCCCCATCCGCGCGATAGTGTCTCCATTGGCGTCTGCGTTCCCTCGGTCTCGCGGCTTTGATAGGCAATCCGGGTCGAGACTCCGGTCGCGATGTCCTTTAGCAGGGACAATGTGTCGGTCGGAAGCCCAAAGACGAACCCCCCGGCCCACCTCGAAAACTGGCCGTCAATGTCGGGATATTGCGGTCTTGCAAGCGGCCCAAGGTCGATCAGGTCGTCATCGGAATAGGAAAATGGATAATTGATGGCTTCGGCAGCAATGGTGAATACCGGCCAGGCCGACGCGGTGATTTCAACTTTTGCGCGACTTTCGACAAGCAATCGTTCGGTCGGAGCGCTGAACCGGGCAGTCGCGACGGCATTGCCCGCGACGTCATGGGCCCAAGTGATTTCAGCCTCTGGCGACACCGTCAAGTCATGGGAAATGAGCCGCAGGTCGCACGCTTCACGCGGGCGCAGCATCATCCGATGAGGTCCAAGCAAGACCGGTTGCCGATAGCGGTATACCGTCGCGTGATATGTACTCAGCCTTGTCATGAGGTTCTCTCTGATATTTGAAACAAGAAGGGAGCGCCCACAGGGCTGCCGGCTAAATGATCCTGACACGACCCAGGTAGAGAGGAGGGGGAATGTTGTCTTTCCGCAGGCCCCTGTAACCCGGCTCAAAAACCCGGTCCTGTTACCCGGCAAGTGTCTCTGCCTCGACGTGGTGTAAGCCAAGAACCAGATCATGAGAGGTCCCGTCGAGCGGCAGAAACACCTCTGACCCTGCGGCGATTGCTTGTCCGTCAAGCCGGGCAAAGGCATCTTCAGTGTGGGCCACCCGAATTTCGCACAAGGTGCCCGATACTCTCAGACGTGCCGAAAAGCCTGACCAGTCCACCGGGATATTGGGTGCCACGCGCAGGCGATTGCCCTCACGGGTAATGCCGAGGATGCCCTCGATCGCTGCGCGGTACATCCAGGCGGCTGAACCGGTGTACCAGCTCCAACCACCACGCCCGATATGCGGCGCGACGGAATAGACGTCGGCTGCCACGGCATAAGCCTCGGTCTTGTAACGCTGTACGGCTGCTGCCGTGCGCGTATGGTTGATGGGATTGACCAGCGAGAACAGCTCGGCGGCGCGGTCGCCACGACCCAGCTTTGCCCAGGCAAGGATCGCCCACATTGCGGCATGACTGTACTGTCCGCCATTTTCGCGCAGGCCCGGCGGGTAAGCGGCGATGTATCCCGGATCGTGGTCCTCGGGGATAACGTCCGTGCCGAATGGGGGCGTGAACAGCAACGAAAGACCTTCTTCGCGGTCCACAAGTAGGCGGTCGAAGGACTCCATCGCTTGCTTTGCACGCACGGGATCGGCCTGGCCCGACAGCACCGCCCAGCTTTGCACGATCGAGTCGATCCGGCAGGTGCGCGCAGATGCCGTGCCGAGCCAGGTGCCATCGTCGAAAGTCGCCCGGCGATACCAGTCCCCATCCCATCCATTTTTCTCTATGGACTGGCGCAAGGCTTCGGCCCTCGTTCGCCAACGTCGTGCAATCTCCGGGTCGCGCGGCTCGGCCAGCGGAATGAAAGCCTTCAGTGCCTGCAGCAGAAGCCAGCCTAACCAGATGCTTTCACCATGGCCTTCGGCGCCAACGCGATTCATGCCGTCGTTCCAGTCGCCTGTGCCGATCAGTGGCAGACCAAACGGGCTGGTCAGCGTCAGGGCGCGGTCCAGCCCGAGCACGCAGTGTGTGAATAGCGACGCGTCGTCGCCTGCTTCGTCGGGCAGGAAGAAGGCTTCATGTTCGCTCTCGCAAAGGCGGTGCCCCTCCAAATATGGTACACGTTCGTCGAGCACCGCTGCATCGCCCGTGCTGGCAACATAGGCGGCAACCGCGTGACCGAGCCAGACACAATCATCCGAAATACGCGTGCGTACGCCCTGTCCGGAATGCGGCAGCCACCAATGCTGCACGTCGCCCTCGGGGAATTGACGTGCTGCGGCACGCAGCAAGTGGGCTCGGGTATGCTCGGGCCGTGTCAACGTGAGCGCCATGTTGTCCTGCAGCTGGTCCCGGAAGCCATAGGCACCGCTCGCCTGATAGAACGCCGCCCGCGCCTCGATCCGGCAAGCAAGAGTCTGATAGGGCAACCAGCCGTTGACCATGATGTCCATCGCCCGGTCAGGTGTCTCTATCTGGAGTGCGCCCAGAGTTTCGGCCCAATATTTTTGAACTTCCGCCAGCATCTTGAGCGGATCTGAAGAGCGAAGGCGCCGGACCAGTGCGCCAACTGTCGCCGCATCGGTGCATTGGCCGAGCAAATGCAAAAACTCGACGCTTTCACCCGGGGCAAGCACAACGGCCTTCATTTGCGCCAGGCAGGGGTCAAACCCTGCACCAAGCCGGCCCGAAAGAGCTGGCTGTCGGTGCAGTGCCGAAGGGGTAGCTGCGCTCCCGCCGGATCCGAGAAAATCGGTGCGATCGCCTGTCCAGCTTTCAACGCCTGCACCTGGGCCGAAAAGGCCGGCGAACATCACGCGACCCGGAAAGACGGTATTCCAGGGATTTCTTACCTGCAAGGCACCGGTTGCATCATCACGTGAACTCACCAGGAATGGTGCTGAGGCGGCGCGCGACACCCCCATTACCGGCTCGCAATAGGCGGCAACGCTCAGATACCGCGTCTTTGTGCCAGTATTTCTCAAGCGCAGCACAGAGACCCGCACCGGATCCTCGCGAGGAACGAATTGCACCAGATTGCAGTCAATATCGTCCGCCCGATGTTCGAACCTGCTGTATCCAAACCCATGCCGCACGATATGCAATCCGGTTTCTTCCCCGGACCCATTCCGTGTCTTGCGCAACGGACCGGCGGTCGGGGAAATCAGCACGCCGCTTTCGTCGTCGCGGACATAAAAGGCCTCACTCGCCGGATCCGCCACAGCATCGTTGGACCATGGCGTCAATTGGTTGTCCCGGCTGTTTTCGGCCCACGTGAATCCGCTTCCGCTCGCCGATACCTGGAATCCGAAACCGGGATTGGCAATAACGTTGATCCAGGGTGCGGGGGTCGTGTCGTTCGGGCCAAGCCGGATCACATACTCCCGCCCATCCAGGTCAAATCCGCCTGTGCCGTTGAAGAATTCGAGACTTTCACCAACGGCCTGCGGAACTGCTGACGTTTCGCAAGCTGCGGATTTCTCTGCTTCCGTCGAAGTGATGTGCGCGGCCGGTTCCGAAGGTGCCTCTGCCAGTCTCTCTTCGGCACGGAAAAAGTCCGGATCTTTCAGCAGCGTGACAAGCTGATCACCAATTTGCCCGTGACGGGCCATAAGAACCACCCGTGCGGCTGCCAGAAGCTGCGCGCGGGTCTCCGGTGCGATCAGATCGGAGCGAAGCGCGAAAACCTCACCACGAATATGCTGCTGGCCGCTGTGTGGCCTGGAATGGCTGCTGCGCAGCGCGGATTCTATCGCCGTCTGAAGATCCTGAACATAGGAGGCAGGGTTTTCATTGAGTATGACCAGATCTACGGGCAGCTGTTTGCCAAGCCAGTATTCATGAGCCAGTAGCAAGGCGCGGACCTGCCCGATATCGGCAGGATCGTCGATGCGCAGCAAAACGATAGGCAGATCCCCGGAGATCGCCAGTGGCCACAATCCCGACTGCCGCCCTGCGCCCTTGGCCAGCACGGCAGAGGCGGGCCGAAATCGGCCATCGTGATAGAGGATTGGAGCTGCAAGGCGCTGAAAATCAGCTGCCTCGTCCGGCGAAATGCCAAGATGGCGCAATTGCACCTGGGCTCGCGTCCACGCCAGCGTACGGGCACGATCATAAGCATGAATGTCGTGGTGCCGGTCTATTAGGTCGATCAGAGCCTCGCGACTTTCGGCGGCAACCATCCAGACCATGAGCCGCGCGGTATGGCCTGACGCGATATGCAACCTATTGCGGAAAGCGAAGACCGGGTCGAGCACGGTCCCTGTGCGGCCGGCCAGGGGAGCCGGGTCGGTCGTGGCCCGGGAGCGCGCCTGATCCCGGTCACGGCCGAGCGCCGTGACGCGGTCGCTGTCATATTGCAGGGCGGCGGTTGTCTTACCCTCGACAATCGTAAACTGTGCAACCCAGATTTCGGGTTCCTCCGGATTGCGCCGGCGGCGCCAACCAATCAACGCACCGTATTCGGGAAGGAACTCAGTCTGGACGAACATCCGCGAAAAAGCGGGATGTGCGTTTTCGGAGGCAGGCGTTGCCAGCGTCAGCTCGACATAGGATGTCACGTCCAGTTCGCAGGGGTCACGCCCTGAATTGGTGATGGAGAGGCGGCGTACTTCAGCATCAGCTTCCCCCGAGACGAGGATGTCGAGCAACGTGTCCAGCCGCCCCGTTTTGGCAGTGAAGGTCGTATGGTCTTCGAAAAACTGCACATCCAGCTGGTTCGTTGCCGGTCCTTCCCCGCAGGGGCCGAAGTACTGCTCCGTACCGTCCGCAATATCCCGGACGTGCAGGAATGAGCCCTGATTGTCGCGTGTCGCATCTTCGCGCCAGCGGGTCAGGGCGATATCACCCCATCGGCTATATCCGCCTCCGGCTGCAGTCAGCATGACAGCGTAGTGTCCGTTCGACATGAGATGGCTGATGGGCGGACCACTTGGACAACCTGCTATCCGTCGGCCACGCTCGGGTTCTGAAGACTGCTTGAGCGTCGCCGCGGGCTCTTCGAGCGTGGGAAATGTGCGGGCGATGTCACGTGGCAGACGTTCCTGTAGCAGCAGTTCGCTGGCATGGATCATCGGTTCGCGGTGGAAGCGTGCTCGCATTTGTCCGCCTGTCAGCGCGTTGGCAATTGCCACGATGGACATGGCCTGGTGATGGGCCATATAGCTTCGCACCACCGCCAAACGCTGGCCGGGCAGCACCCGGCTAGGGGTGAAATCCAGCGCTTCATAGAAACCATAGACACCAAGTCCCTCCGCCTCTTCGATCTCGTCGTAATTCCGCCGCGCTGCGGCAGGGTCGAGCATCGTGGCGAGACCGGTGGCATAGGGCGTGATCACAAGATCGCCGGCAAGGCCGCGCTTCAGCCCAAGGCCGGGGACGCCAAAGGGGGAATACTGGTAGGTGAATTCCAAATCTCGCGCATTGAAACCGGATTCCGAGATACCCCAGGGAACGCCTTGAGCCTTGCCATAAGCGATCTGGCGTGCCACGGCCAAGCGGCAGGTGCGTCCAAGATGACCGCCTTCCGGTTCGCGCATCACCAGTTCAGGCATCAGGTATTCGAACATCGACCCAGACCATGAAACCAGCGCTGTGCCACCCCGAACCGCAGTGGAGGCGCGGCCCAGCCGGAACCAGTGACGCAGAGGGAGATCTTGTTTGGCAATGGCAAACAGGCTTGCCAGGCGAGCCTCGGAGGCCAGGAGATCGTAGCAGGCCGGGTCGAGTGCGTTTTCGTGCACCGAATAGCCAATTGAGAGTAATTTGCGCTCCGGGTTCAGCAAAAACGCGAAATCCATTTCCATCGCCAATCTGCGCGCAGCCTTTCCGAGCTGCCGCAGATGCGCGGCGGCGGCGTCATGGTTGGTGCCACACACCACCGCGTCGGCGGACGCTTCTTCCACCCCGTCGCGCAACAATGATAGCCAGACGCCCGCACCTGCGGCAGGCAGGCTGCTGGTCCAGGCAGAGTTTTCTGCTTCGGCCACGAGGCGTTGCAAGGCAGGCCAGTCGATTTCGGCCTGTGCCAGGTTTTCCTGCAATGACCGGATCGTGGCAGGGAAGGAGGGATCGGCCGGCACACCGGCCCGGATTGCATCGATCTCCAACAGATCCAGCAGATCGGCGAGCCCCCGGGCCTGGCGTTGCAGGTCAGGGTCAGGCGCGTCCGCCCACTCCTCACACGCATTGGCCAGTGCGATCAGATGTCCGGCCAGGTTGCCGCTGTCTACCGAAGAGATATAAGGAGGGTCGAGGACGCGGCCGTCCCGAGTATCGTACCAGTTGTAAAAATGCCCGTTGCATCGCGGCAAGTTTTCCATCGTGCCAAGGGTTGCGGAGATCCGACCGGCAGCCTGTTTAAGGCTGATCCAACCAAAGTCGCGCGCTGCCACCGTTGCCAGAAGATAGAGCCCGATATTAGTGGGAGAGGTGCGGTGGGCAATCGAAGGGTGGGGATTTTCCTGAAAATTGTCGGGCGGCAAATGACCGTCTTCCGCGGTGACGAATGTCTCGAAAAAGTGCCAGGTCCGGCGGGCGATCAGACGCAGGGCCTTTGCGTCTTGCGGTGTCGGCGCTTCCTCGGGCCGGGGCTTGGGAACCTGGCTCACCCGAAAGGCAATATAGGGCGCAGCCAGCCAGATCCCGGCGAAGGGTAGTATCATTGGCAGGGATGGCGGAGAGGCGATTGCCGCCAGTCCGGCTATAGTCAGTCCCAGAGCAGTGCCAGGCGCCATGGCACTCGCGAAACCGCGCAGACCCGGGCGCGGTGCCGCCGCGAGGGAGGCAGCGGTGGTCCATTGCAGCAAGTGTCGCCGGGAGACGAGCAGCCGCCAAAGCGTGCGTATGATGGCATCGAGTGAACGCCAGGTCGCGTCGGCGAGAAATGCCGTTGCTAGTCCGGTCTGCAGCAATGCCAGCGCCAGATCTTCGCGCATCAGACGCAGATGCGTACGAAGATGCAGTCCCGTACGGTGCGGCACAGCGGAAACCGCCGCATGCAGAAACGACGGCAGCATCAGGACTGCCAACACCAACACTGTCGCCAAAACAGCAGCTGAACCGGGTAGAAGCCAGCCGAGTGCCAGCACCCCCAGGGTGGCAGGTGCCAACAAAGAGCGCCGCAGTGTGTCCAGCACCTTAAGCCGCCCCAGAGCACCCAGTCCGCCTCGCGGTCCCAACCAAGGGAGCAACTGCCAATCTCCCCGGCACCAGCGATGGATCCGGCGCGCGGCAAGGTCCTGACGGTCCGGAAAGGTTTCAACGAGTTCTACGTCCGAGGCAAGCCCGGCTCGTGCGAAAATCCCCTCTAGCAAATCATGGCTCAGCAAGGTGTTTTCAGGGACACGCCCGGCCATCACCGTCTCGAATGCATCAAGGTCGTAAATGCCCTTGCCGGTAAAGCTCCCTTCACCGAAGAGATCCTGATAGATGTCCGATGCTGCGGCGGCATAGGGGTCCATTCCACCAGACCCGGACGTGGCATTTTGAAAGACTGTGCCACAACGCGTGACGGGCAGGGCGGGTGTGACCCGCGGCTGCAGAATTGCGTGACCCGCGCGTACCCGGCCCAGGGCGGAGTCGATAACGGGACGGTTCAGGGGGTGTGCCATCTTGCCGATCAGCCGCCGCACCGTGTCGCGTGGCATCCGTGTATCGGAATCCAGGGTCAAAACAAACTGTACGTCAGGGGGAACGGCCGGCGTGCCGCCAGCAGGGGTTCGGTAGTCGGTGTCTGTGGCACCGCGCAGGAGCCGGTTCAATTCCTGCAGTTTGCCGCGCTTGCGCTCCCATCCCATCCAGACTTGCTCAACCGGATTATACCGGCGCTGGCGATGCAGATGCATAAAGCGCGCGCCCGACGGGCCGGAACCATAGAGCTGGTTCAGCCTGGCCATCTCCTCGTCGATCAGCGCGATCAGTGTCGCATCGCCTGGCATGTTCTGGCCAGGGGCGTCGACGCCATCGGTGAGAAGCGCGAAAGTGACATCCCCTTGTGTACCTGACAGGTAATGAACTTCTAGTCCTTCGATCTGCTCGTGCATTTCGCTGACATTTGTCAGGAGGGTCGGCACGACGACCAGGGTGCGCAGCGACGCTGGGATGCCGTCTTCAAGCGCCAATCCCGGCAGGGCGGTGGCGGGCACGGTCCAGCCGATCAGGCGATCCACCAGAATTTGCGCGACGGTACTGGCGGGGATCAGCGCTGCTGCTGCCCACAGGACCAGAAGCCCTCCCGTCACGGAGCCGTTGGCAAGACCTGTAACCGCCCAGAGGCCAAACACAAGCAAGCCAAGGGTGACGGCAAGGGCGCTTCCGGCATACCCTGAGAGACCGGGATGAAAGCGAATCCAGTGCCACCAGTCTCGCCGAACACCCATCCGGCGTTCGAAGCCCACGCGCCCTTCAGTGAGCAGGTGCCAGCCTGGATCGCTTTGGCGCTGAGATTGCACGTCGGAGAAAGATGTTCCAGCGCTCCCCGACGTTTCGCCAGCTGCCTCGAGCGCCAGCTCTGCCACTTCTGTTTCGCTGTGATCACAGTGCCGGGCAAGATCCTCGATGGCCGTTCTGTAGAGATTGCGGCTGGCGAAATCCATTGCGGCAAACCCGGCGTGCTCCCGCAGCTTCGCATCGACGAGGCTGACACCCTCGAACAGATCCGGCCAGTCCATCTCGGAAATTGTGCGCAGGCTCGTGATGACGTTGCGTACCGAGACGTTGGAGGCGCCCTGACGTTCCTGTGCATGGTGCACGACAAGATCTATGTCACTGGCCTGTGCCGCCAACCTATCCTCGAGCCAGCCGATGGCCGGAGTGATGAGCGGATCGCAATCTCGGAGCCGCTTGGCCAGTTGAGCTGCAAAGACTTCTGACAAGCGCCCATCCGGGCAAGCGTTCACGAAGGCAAGCGGGTGGGGCTGCGCGTTTCCCGCGCCCAGAATCCGGTTTGCCAGTTCGTCGGCGTCATGGCGCCGTTTGTGACCCAAACTGATCTGGTCGCAGAGACGTCGGAGATTTTCCAGAAGGACTAGCCGGAGTGTGATCGGAGCCGCCCAGAGTTCACCGATAGTAAGGGGCTGTACTTGCTGATAGGCGCGGATAAACAGGGAAAGCACGGCTGCGTCGAGATGACTGTCCGTATGCGCGACATAGGCCCAGACAAGACCGAAGACACGCGGATAGCCCCGAAACGCACCATCGGCGAGCTTTGGCAGCGTTCGGTAATAGCTGGGTGGAAGATCGTTGCGGCATTCGCCGATTTGCGCCGCGACTTGGTGAAAGTTGTCGAGAAACCATTGGGCTGCAGGCACAATCGGGTGACCGGCCGAAAGTTCAAGATTGCAGGTCTTGCGCGTGGCTGACAAGGCAATTGCATTTTCTTCCAGTCGGCGCTGCAACGACACAACACGCGCTGGCTTGCGCGTGACGTCTTGTTGTTCTGCCAGACTGGCTGCATGCTGTTCGAGACGTTCAACCCCAAACATCTCTGCACGGACAGGATTGATATCGTCCCAAGGGGCTTTGCTTGCCCGTCGAAGCGGCAACCAACCGGAAAACCCGATGATCATCAGGAACTTCCGATACACAATTTTGCCGAAGATAGAGCGGAGAAATGCCGAGGCAGCACGCAAACCGACGCCAGGGACATCTGCCGGCACCATCAGGGCCGATTCACAACCTTGGGCCCATTCACGCGGGCGTTATTGGAAGCAGTGTTCAATTCCCGCCTGGATCGGCAATCGCCCCGCCAAAATCCGGTTCAGGCTTTTTTGGTCTTCGGCGATGTCTCGATGCGCAAACCCTTGCTGAACGAGGGTAACGGAACAGGTTTGGTCTTTTTCTGCTTTGGTTTTCTGTCTTCTCTACCGCGGCGGCTTTTGCCCTTTGCCATTTCGTTCGCCTGTGCTCGTGTCTGAAGGCCATTTTCCGGCGTGTTTCCGCGCTTCGGATAGTGTTCCGATCAGTTGCTTTGGTCTTTGACACATCAGCCTCGATGCTCCGGCAAGTTTTTCAATTCGACCTTGGTCATCTTGGTGTGAGCAAGGACTTTTCCGTTTTCATCGCGCGTGAAGTCGATGCGTGACACATCAAGGTCAACTTGCTTGACCCCGATTCCGAAAAAGCCGCCAACTTCAATGACTGCCCTTGCGTACTGACCGGTGCCGAGCATCTCGGAGACATTGCCGATCATTTTGTCATCGCTTCCGTAGATATTGGCGCCCTTGACGTTAGCGGCAATGATCTCGCCGGCTTGAAGCGGCTTATGTGATGAATGGTCCATGGGACCTCCTGGGTTTGGCTGGAGCGCGCAATAGGCGGCAGGCCCGATAAAGTTGCCAGACAGGTAAAAGAGACTTGTCAGCAGCTGTTTGGTGCCGGGTTTGACGGCGTCGCACATCTTTGAAGCTGTTTGACAACATAGCGGCAGTGGTGGCGATGCATGCTGATGTGGGTTAGCGTGTCGTCACATTTTCGGCTAATCCGGGAACAGATTTCCGTTTGCTGGCCTCGGGATTGTGTCATCGTCGGTGACGACAACTTTCGATCGCACGTTCAGGCAGAGATCAATGAAAACGCCCTTGGTTTCCGGCCAGCCAAATGCGACGATCGGCCCCATTCTGTCGAGTTCGTTCGCCGCGACCTCGTGCTGTTGAGATCATCGAAATTCGGACTTCCCCGCATCAAGAGCGCACCGCTCATTTGAGATGGCCGTGAGCACTTTCGTTAAACCCGTTCTCATGGGCAACGCCGTTGTTATAGCGCGACGGCGTCTTGCAGCAATGGGCACTCAGTTCCTCGTATCGGTGCGTTAGGTCGTGCTTGATGTCGGCATCGAGATTGCGAAACTCGATGCCAACCAGATCAGGTGTTGCAATCAGACGGGGTCCACATACATCCACACAGGAAACACTGGTGAAAACAAATAAAATCCCTAATTCGATCAAATGCGACACGCTCCAAGTGGGTACGATCTGGCCCCAAACTCAAAGAGACCCTTCTGCGCTGATTTTTGGGTCGAACTGATAGCCGAAACAAGTCCTGGAACTACTTATCCCAGTGTAGTCAGCCGCGAATTTCGTCATGGGAATGGCCAATGACGGCTCAGTCGTGCAGCCCATAGGTGCGACAACAATCGTAATCCAGATATGGCCAATTTTACCGCTCTCCTGGAAGGACACTGTCATGCTCATCGGGGTCTCGACCACCCCCGCGTCTCGCCTTCGCAAACCCACGATCCGTGGCAATAAACCTTTCCAGCATCGGAACGATCAGCTTGGCTGGACCCTCAACGGTCTGCCCGCTCTGCTTTCCGAGTATCTCCGCATAGGCCACCAGATCCCGATGCAGCTTCGCCGGCAGTTCGATGCTCACCTTGACCGGCTTGTCATCCGGTAGAGGTCCCAACTTCAGTTTCACCACGATCAACCTCCGTAAGATTCGAGTACAAGATCACGGGTGACGATCACCCGCACCGGGAACCCCGGCCGGATTGTCAGCGTGGGTGCGACCTGCAACTGACGCTGGACGATCTGCTGCCCGGCATCGTCGATCGTGTCCTGAGCGCCTTCGCGTATCGCCTGAACCAGGCGGTCGTCGTCACTTGCAGCCAGTTCCGCACCGACGCTGAGCAGCGTCGACAGTCCGGCCGCCTTGGCCAGATCCCACCAGTGGTAATCGACACCATCCTCCAGGCCGGCGAACCCAAGCGTGTCCGCTCCCGGCTGGCGTTCGAGCACGACGGACCGGCCGTTCGGGAAGATCAGTCGGTTCCAGACGAGCAGGACGCGGCGCTGGCCGAAGCCGACATCGTTGGAATATTCGCCGATGATGCGGGTCCCCTGCGGAATCAGCAGTAGTCTTCCGGTGGGGCTGTCATAAACGTGCTGGGTGACCTGGGCAGAGATCTGCCCAGGTAGGTCGGAACGGATCCCGGTGATGAGTGCGGCCGGGATAACGGATCCGGCCTGCAGTACATAAGGCGACGCCGGCGCCGTCACGCGATCGGTTGCCGTGGTCCGACGGTCCACTGAGGCCCTCAGGAATGCGGTATTGCTGTCTTGTGCAGTTACTCCACCTGGAGCACTGCCGCCGATCGACGGCACTGCGCCGAGCCCTGCACTACTTGATGCCGCCTGTCCCGTCTGGAAGAAAACGCGGCTGGTGCGGGCAGCCTCTTCCTCGGCAAGGCGGCGCTGTTCCTGCTCATCGAGCGTGGGAGTCTGGATCGCTGGAGGCACGACCGGCTGTCCGCGCTCCTGAGCCTTGAGGATCGGCCGACCAAGATCTCCCGGCAAGGGCGGTCCGAGAACCGGGCCGGTATAGTCGCTCGGCAGCGTGCTCAGCCCGTCGGCTGTGTTGCGATTTTCCGTCGAGAACAACTCCTCACCTTCACCGTTTCGGTCCGGTGCCTGAAGCGCGTAGATCAAGGCGCTTCCGATGCCAAGCAAAGCGACAAATCCAACCCCTGCCAGCACCTTGCGCGAGAGTCGCGTCACCCGTGGCGGATCGGCTCGCAGGCGCATTGCCGCCCTGACATCAGCGTTCGTGTGCGGATCGCCATCTTCCGTTTTCTGCTCCGGACCGCTCATGCCCCCTCACCTCCAGCATCGATCGTTGTCGGCTCTGAGGAGACCCCAGCATTTTGGTCCTCCGTCAGGCCATAGCGTTTTCCATCCGTCCGAACGATCCTGACCGTCTGCTGATGCTTGCCACTGCCCAGCCGGAGTTCGGCTGCTCCAAAAATCCGGTCTACGATCAGGATGTTCCTGTAGACGCGGCTATTGACGATTTGCGGGTTGCCCTCAGGCCCGAGAACGAAGATCGGTGGCATCTCCCCCTGGACGATGCCGCCCGGGAATTCGACATAGACCCGCCTTCCGTCATCATAGACGGAGACCGGGCGCCAGGGCGGAGTGTCTCCGGTGAGACCATAGCGATAGTTCCGTGCCGCGAGCGCCGGAATGCGCGGCGTTGCCGGGACGACGGGTCGCTGTGAAGACGGAGACCGCGGATAATTCCAGGCGACGGCGGGCATATAGGAGCCCTCACCTGACCGCAGCTCAATCCTGTAGACCCGCCGGTCGGTGGTGACGACCAGATTGGTCTCAATGTCCGGACGCGCCGGTTTGACGAGGATGTGGACCTGAGGCTCCTCGCCTGAGCCGCTGGTCGTATCCCCGATGATCCAGCGGGCGGTGTCGCCGGCCGCGATCGGGCCGGCGCCCGTCAGGGCTTCCCCCGGTTCCAGCGCGATGTCCGTAATTTTGCCGGGAGCCGTATAGACCTGATAGAGCGCACCTTCCGACCAGGGATAGATCTGGATGGCATTGTAGTAGCCTTCGCGACGCGGCTCGACGCGCGCGGCCGTATTGGCATTCTCGATCCTGCCGGTTGACGTTTTTGCCGCCTTGCCACCTTTTGCCGGCGTCCAGGCTGGCGGCACATGAAGGGGTTTTGGCCGCTCATCGCCTACCGTTTTGGGCACTGCCGGCAGGGGTGGTACAGTCTGGTCGTAGCTGATCTGTGGAGGCTTGTAGGTGGTGCAGCCCGCCAGGGTCGTTGCACAAAGAAGCAAAGCCGCACTTGCGGCGTTCCGGAAGGCCGGAAACGCGGGTTTACGGAAAGCCGTCGTCATTGCCCCATCTCCCGCGACCAGTTGATGGCGTTGACATAGATGCCGAGCGGATTGGCCCGCAGCCGTGCTGCATCGCGGGGCGGCTGGATGACGATGGTCAGGATCGCGGTCCAGCGCTCTGTGGCGGAAAGCTGACCGTTCTCGTAATGCCGCTCCGTCCAGGCGACGCGGAAACTTCCGGGGGAGGCGCGGATGACGCTGGAAATCCCGACCGCGACCTGCTGTTTGCCAACCTTAGCGAAAGGATCGTTTGAGCGTGCGTAATCGTTGAGGGCGAGCGCCCCGCGGTCGGTGGTGAACTCATAGGCCCGGAGCCAGTTCTGCCGGACGATGATGGCATCGGCCGGAATGCTGCGGACCTTTTCGATGAACCGCGCCAAATGGAACGCGATCTGTGGATCCGACGGTTCATGATCGGCGTTGGCAGCCGCAATCACCTGCGCCTCGCCCAGCTTGTCCACCTGCACCACCCAGGGCACGACAGAGCCGTTGACCGACTGCCAGATGAGTGCTGCGGCGAAGCCACCGGAGAGGATGAGGCAGCCGAAAGCCATCAGCCGCCAGTTTTTTGCCTGGACGCGGGCCGAGCCGATGCGCTCGTCCCAGACCTGGGCGGCCTTTTGATAGGGCGTGACGGGTTCCGGGGATTTGCCGTAGTGAACGGTAGATCGTTTGAAGAGGCTCATGAGCGATCGCTTGTCTGGAGATTGATGGAAGCGCCGCCACCGTGACTGTCACCCGAGCGGACGGCATGGGCAGCAGCGGAAACACCGTGGGAAAGTTGCTGGGAACGCTTCATGCGCCTTGCCCAGGCAGGCGGGCCATCGGCAGAAGGAGGCGATGCGGGACTCGGAAATGCAGACGATGCGTCCGAACCACCTGTGTTGCCAATCGTGCCGCCCGTTGCCTCGTAGGCTGTCCGGGCTCCGGATTGGTGGCTCGCCTGAAAACTTTCCGCCGCCTTTGACTGCAGTCTTTTGAGCGGCGATGCCGCGGCTCGCGCCCCAACACTTGCCACAGCGCCAACGCCGGAAGCGAAACCGGCAACCCCCGACTGTCCGGCCGACCCGAGGGTAAAGGCAGTCGAGGCTCCACCCGCGACGGCAGCACCGCCTCGCGCGGCAGCCGCGGTTCCGGAAAGCCCAAGAGCACCTCCTCGGGCGGCCAGCCCGGCGGCCCCAACTCCGGCGACGGCAGCACCGCCGACCGCAAGGCCAGTGCCTACGGCGGACCCGGCACCGAGTTGCGGCCCACCGGAGACGAGACCGTTTGCAATGCCCGGACCGAAGATCCCGAGACCGAGCAGGGACAGGGCCGCAAGCACCACGGCCATCGCCTCGTCGATGGTCGGCGTGACACCGCCGAAGCCAGCGGTGAACTGCGCGAACAGCGTCGAACCGATGCCGATGATGACGGCAAGGACCAGCACCTTGATGCCGGAAGAGATGACATTGCCGAGCACGCGCTCAGCCAGAAATGCGGTCTTGCCGAACAACCCAAAGGGAATGAGCACAAAGCCAGCCAGGGTTGTCAGCTTGAACTCGATCAGGGTGACGAAGAGCTGGATGGCGAGAATGAAGAAGGCCAGGATAACGAGCGCCCAGGCAAAGAGCAGGCAGGCAATCTGAATGAAGTTCTCGAAGAAGGCGACCCAGCCCATCAGGTCGGAAATCGATTCCAGCAGCGGCCTTCCGGCATCGAGGCCGACCTGTGCCACCTTGCCCGGACGCGTCAGATCGGCCGCGGAAAACCCGGTGCCGGAGGCCATCAGGCCGAGACCGGCAAAGCTCTCGAAGACGATCCGTGCGAGACTGTTCCAGTTGCCGATGAGATAGGCGAAGACGCCGACAAACAGCGTTTTCTTTACCAGACGGGCGATGATGTCGTCCTCGGCACCCCAGGACCAGAAGAGCGCGGCCAGCGTCACATCGATGACGATGAGCGTTGTCGCAATGAACGCCACCTCACCTCCGAGCAGACCGAAGCCACTGTCGATGTAGCTGGTGAAGACCCCAAGGAAATTATCGATGACACCCGTGCCGCCCATGGATCAACGTCCCTCGCCGGTTTTAGGACCCCGGCCGAGAAACCGGTCGCGGGTCTGCTGCCAGACCTTCAGACAGTCTTCGTCATCGAGCGCAGCCCTGCCCATCTGTTGACAGCGGCGCAGATCGGCACGCGCAGGATCGTCAGAAAGCTGTGCAGCCGGCGCGGTCAGCTTGGGCACCGGCTCGTCCTTGCGGGATATCTCGATCAGGCTTGCGGTGATGGCGATCGCCACGAAGACGATTGCTGCCAGCCGGGCCAGCATCTTGCCGTCCATGAAGACTACCTCCCCAAAAATCAGTTGTTGAACATCCGCGCGTTGCCGGGCTGGTAGCCGGCGCCCGACGTCAGGAAACGCTGGCGCTGGATGCGGCCCTGTTCGGCTGCAGCCGTCCGTTCCGCTTCGGTTAGCGCGATCGCCCGGCCATTGGCGGCGACCACGGCCGTGAGATCAGAAAGCTGCTGGGCCTGAAGCGCCAGAAGCTGGTTGCCGGCCTGGGCCGTCTGAAGCGCGCCGGTCGCGCCCTGGCTCTGTCCGATCAGGGCAGACATCTGGGCCCGGTTGGTCTCGATATTGCCGACGACGCCGGCTTGAACGCGCAAGGCGTCCTGCAATCCGCCGACCGTGTTCTGCCAGCGGCTGCGCGCACCGGCGATCAGCTGCTGATCGGTCGCGCTCAGGTCGATGTTGCCATAGTGCTGCTGGAACAATTGGTCGATCTGCTGGACGTCGAAGGCGATGTTCTGAGCTTCCTGGAGAAGCTGCTGCGTCCTCTGCACGGATTGCTGGAGTTGCTGCAGAGCCGAATAGGGCAGACTGGCGAGATTGCGGGCCTGGTTGATCAGCATCTGGGCTTCGTTCTGAAGCTGGACGATCTGGTTGTTGATCTGCTCCAGTGTTCGCGCCGCCGTCAGCACATTCTGGGCATAGTTCGACGGATCGAACACGACCCGCCAGGCATGGGCCGGCGGGGTAAAGGCGACGGAGCCCAATGCGGGAATGGTAAGGAGCGCGGCGGCCGCAACAACTGCGCGGGATCGGCGGAATGTCATGAGGAGGTCTCCAGGTTGGTGAGGTCGGGGATGAGGTCGGCTGCCCAGGAAAGGCTGCGGTGGCGCAGCCAGGCATCGAGGAAACCTTCACGGCCGTGATCCGCGAGGATGTGGGCGATGGCTGTCTGATCGGTCTTCGAGGAGGTCGCGCAAAGGGCCAGGGCGACTTCGGACAGGCCCAGCTCGAAGAGCCGGTTGCCACGCCGGGACTGGCAGTAGTAGTCGCGCTTGGGTGTCGCCCGTGCGAGGATCTCGATCTGCCGATCGTTGAAACCGAAACGACGGTAGATGCCGGCAATCTGCGGCTCGATCGCGCGTTCATTCGGCAGCAGGAGCCGCGTCGGACAGCTCTCGATGATCGCGGGTGCAATGGCCGAGCCATCGATGTCGGACAGCGACTGCGTGGCGAAGATGACGGAGGCGTTCTTCTTGCGAAGCGTCTTCAGCCATTCCCGGAGTTGGCCCGCAAATCCCTCGTCGTCGAGCGCCAGCCAGCCTTCATCGATGATGATCAGCGTCGGCGATCCGTCGAGCCGGTCCTCTATCCGGTGGAACAGATAGGCAAGCACGGCAGGTGCCGCACCCGTGCCGATCAGTCCCTCGGTCTCGAAGGCCTGGACGCTGCTTGATCCCAGTTGCTCGCTTTCCGCATCGAGCAGGCGGCCATGGGCGCCGCCGATGCAGTAGGGACGCAGGGCCTGTTTGAGATCATTGGACTGGAGCAGGACGGAAAGTCCAGTGAGCGTCCGTTCGTCTATCGGCGCGGAGGCAAGCGATGTCAGCGCCGTCCAGATATGCTCCTTCACGTCCGGGTTGACCGTAACGCCTTCACGCATGAGGATGGCGACGATCCAGTCGGCGGACCAGGAGCGCTCAGTGGCGGCATCGATCCGGGTAAGAGGCTGCAGCGACACGCTACTGCCTTCGGTGAGGCCGCCGCCGAGATCATGCCAGTCGCCACCCATGGCGAGGCACGCTGCCCGGATTGATCCCCCGAAATCGAAGGCGAACACCCGGGAGTTCCTGTATCGCCGGAACTGCAGCGCCATCAGCGCCAAAAGGACGGATTTGCCCACCCCTGTCGGGCCGACGACCAGCGTATGGCCTACATCGCCGACATGTAAGGAAAACCGGAACGGGGTCGAGCCTTCCGTCTTGCCATAGAGCAAGGGAGGAGACGAAAGATGCTCGTCCCGCTCCGGCCCCGCCCACACAGCACTTGAGGGGATCATGTGGGCGAGATTGAGGGTGGAGATTGGTGGCTGGCGGACATTGGCATAGACGTGGCCCGGCAAGCTGCCAAGCCAGGCATCCACCGCATTGAGGGTCTCCGGCAGACTTGTGAAATCGCGGCCCTGGATAACCTTTTCGATGAGCCGCAGCTTCTCGTCCGCGACCTTGCTGTCGGCATCCCAGACCGTGACCGTTGCCGTGACATAGGCGATACCGGCATGGTCGGCGCCGAGTTCCTGCAGCGCCAGGTCGGCATCGGCCGCTTTGTTGGCGGCATCGGTATCGACCAACACCGACTGCTCGTTGGTCATCACCTCCTTCAGGATCGCAGCTAAGGATTTGCGCTTGGCGAACCACTGGCGGCGGATTCGGGTCAGGAGTTTTGTTGCGTCCATCTTGTCCAACGGAATCGCGCGGGTCGACCAGCGATAGGGAAAGGCCAGTCGGTTAAGATCGTCGAGCAGGCCCGGCGTCGTCACAGTCGGAAAACCGGTAATGGTCAGAACACGCAGATGCGAGTGTCCGAGCCTCGGCTCCAGACCGCCGGCGAGCGGCTGGTTCGCGAGAAGTGCATCGAGATAGACCGGCATCTCCGGCACGCGAACAGTGTGGCGGTTGGTCGAGACCGTCGAATGCAGATAGGTCAGTGTTCCGGCATCATCGAGCCAGGAACATTCGGGCATGAAGGCGTCGATCAGCTGGAGGATACGGTCGGTGCGATCGATGAAACCGGTCAGCACTTCGCGCGGGTTGAGTCCATTGGTCTCCCTACCTTCGAACAGCCAGCGTTCCGCGCGAGCAGAATCTTCGGCGGGCGGAAGATAGGTGAAAGTCAGAAAGTAGCTGGACTCGAAATGCGCGCTGGCTTCTTCAAAACTCGCCTTGCGTTCTGCATCGACCAGTGCGGAGGCCGCATCCGGAAATCTGCTGTCGGGGTAGTGATTGGCGGCATGGCGCTGTGCCTCGACAAAGATCGCCCATCCGGAGCCGAGACGGCGGAAGGCATTGTTGAGACGGCCAGTGACGGCGACGAGTTCGGCCGGAACGGCGTTGTCGAGATCCGGTCCGCGGAAACGGGCCGTGCGTTGGAAACTGCCATCCTTGTTGAGCACCACGCCTTTTTCGACCAGCGCGGCCCAGGGCAGATAATCGGCAAGGCGGCTGTTGCGCGTGCGATACTCAGCGAGGTTCATCATCGACCGGGTCTCCGCTCAAACCGACAGATGCGCGGGAATGCGCAGATGCCGGCGTCCAACTTCAGCAAAGAGCGGATCGCTCTTTGCGGCCCAGACCGCGGCGAGATGGCAGATCATCCAGATGGCAATTCCGAGCAGCCAGAGGCGCAGGCCAAGGCCGACAGCGCCGGCAAGCGTTCCGTTGAGGATCGCAATGGCACGAGGTGCGCCGCCGAGCAGGATCGGTTCGCTCAAGGACCGATGAACCGCGACGCTGAAACCCGGCACTTCGCCTTGCTGTTCGAATGTCTCCACCATCAGACGAGCGCCCCGCCGCCGAAGGAAAAGAACGACAGAAAAAAGGAACTGGCGGCAAAGGCGATCGACAGGCCGAAGACAATCTGGATCAAGCGCCGGAACCCGCCGGACGTATCGCCGAAGGCCAGCGACAGGCCGGTTACGATGATGATGATCACCGCAACGATCTTGGCGACCGGCCCCTCGATGGATTCCAGGATCGACTGAAGCGGTGCTTCCCAAGGCATGGAAGACCCGGCAGCGTGGGCGGCAGAAATGGATAACACGCTGACATAAGCGACTACTACGGCAGTCGCGATGGGACGGCGCACGCGAAGGATGGTTCGGATCATGAAGGATCTCCAAGGTGTGAGGACGTTGCGGGAACGGCCGGGGAAACGCGGTAGTCACCGTTGGGACCAAGACCTTCGACACGGGCAAGCTCCGCGAGCCGCCGCTGGGATCCACGCCCGGCAAGGACGGCGATGAGGTCAATCGTTTCCGCGATCAGGGCGCGTGGGACAGTGACGACGGCTTCCTGGATGAGCTGTTCCAGCCGGCGCAGGGCACCAATGGCGGAACCGGCATGGATCGTGCCGATGCCCCCGGGATGGCCCGTTCCCCAGGCCTTCAGGAGGTCAAGGGCCTCCGGCCCACGCACCTCACCGATCGGGATGCGATCGGGGCGCAGACGCAGGGAAGAGCGGACGAGGTCGGACAGGGAGGCGACGCCGTCCTTGGTGCGCATCGCGACGAGGTTGGGCGCGGCGCACTGGAGCTCGCGGGTGTCCTCTATGAGGATCACACGGTCTGAGCTCTTGGCGACCTCGGCCAAAAGCGCGTTGGTCAGTGTGGTTTTGCCGGTACTGGTGCCCCCGGCAACGAGAATGTTTGCGCGTGTCGCGACGCCCAAGCGGAGTGCTTCGGCCTGTGCCGGCATCATGATGCCGGCCGCAACGTAATCTTCCAGGGTAAAAACAGCGACGGCAGGCTTGCGGATCGCGAAAGTCGGAGCGGCAACGACAGGAGGAAGAAGTCCTTCGAACCGTTCTCCCGTCTCGGGGAGTTCGGCGGAAACACGTGGCGCACCGCTATGGACTTCCACTCCGACATGATGCGCTGTCAGGCGTACGATGCGTTCGCCGTCGGACGGTGACAACCGCACATCGGTGGCCGACAGGCCTTCGGACAGCCGGTCAACCCAGATGCGCCCGTCCGGGTTCAGCATCACCTCGATCACGGCGGGATCTTCCAGAAGGCGGGTGATTGCCGGTCCGAGAGCCGTGCGGAGCATGCGCGCGCTGCGTGCCTGACCTTCCGGGGCTTGATGTGGTGTCGTCATGGGATCCCCGTTGATGCCGGGGACGACAGGAACGGTCCCGGACGGGGATGATTAAAAGGACCTGATTTTGGAGAGGTTCAATAGCTATTTGATGGCGTCGTAGTATGGCGTGCAAAGACAGGGAAAGGGCGGTTTGACCAGTGGTGTCAGGGCATACCCATCATCATCATCATGAATGAATTATGGGGCCGGAAGGGGATAGTCGGCTTGCGTTCGCCGATTGTGCTTAGCTGACATTCGCCAGCCCCGGACAGGATGTCGATTTCGGCCCGAAGCCGACCTTCGTCACTTTCGCAGCTAACAACCGCTTCGAGCCGATACCGTTGAAAAAGTCTGGTTTGCAGGTCGCCGGATTGGGTTTTCAAGAATAGGCGCGCAAGGTGTTTTCACGCTGGTCTGGGGTTTTTGCCGATTGGAAAGAGTTTTGCGAGTTTTCTGAGGTTTTGAGCGGTTGCGGCGAGGAGGAATTCGTCTTTTGCACCACACGGACCTCGCAATCTGAGCCGTCTTAACCCGAGAATACGTTTGAGATGTGCGAACAGCATCTCGACTTTCTTCCTGAGCTTGCGAGAGATCAGATAATCTTCGGTTTTGGCAATGTCTCGCGCCATCCGGCGAGCACCTTCATGTTGCGAATGAAGCAGCCTGCGCGGAGCTCCCTTTGGGCAGCATCGTTCCTTGAGCTGGCATGCTTCACAATCAGCCTTTGCGGCACCGTATTTGACAAAGCCGGTATCCTTCGGCTCCTGACGTATGGTTTGAAAGGGGCGCCGGCTTTTCAGCAGCTGTTTCCCGGCCGGGCACGTGTATGCATCCGTGTTGTAGTCATACGTGAAGTCTTCTCGCGAGAAGGTTCCGTCCGTCCGCTGAGACTTGTCCCTCTGGGCGATGCGTTGCATCGCCTGCCGGGCAATGGATGACAGGGATATGCGGTTCGATCCCGTGTTCCTCGACCAACCACCCCAGGAACTCGCCCGATCCATAAGCGGTATCCTCGATCAAGCGCTCCGGCCAAAGCCCGAAGCGCTCCATCACCCGCTCGATCATGGTGCGTGTGGCAAACGTCTCGCCGGTGCGGATGGAGCGGCAGGCCTCGACATCCACGATGATCGAATGATCGGTATCGATGAGGTAATTGTTGGAATAAGCGAAGAATGCCGGGCCATCCAGAGCGGCCGTCCATTGACTAGACGGATCTGAATGAGACGTGAACTTGGGGACCACATCGCTCGCGGCGCCAAAGGCCTCGTCATCCAGAGCAAACAGATATTCCCGAACGGCCCGGGAGGCTGTCTCCGGATTTATCTTGTCCAGGTCCCAGTCTTCCTTGGCGGTGGAATTCTGTTTGTTGGCATCTGCTTGAATGAGGCTGGCGTCGGTCGCAAAGTGCTCCCCGCCGACAACGCCCTCGTCAATGCAACGGGCAACCACCGCCTCAAACACTTTCCGGAACAGATCACTGTCCCTAAAGCGGCCATGACGGTTCTTGGAAAAGGTCGAGTGATCCGGCACGCGATCCGTGAGATCCAACCGGCAAAACCATCTATAGGCAAGATTGAGATGCACTTCTTCGCAAAGACGGCGCTCGGACCGGATGCCATGGGTGTATCCGATCAACAGCATTCTGATCATCAATTCCGGATCAACCGACGGACGCCCCGTGTGGCTGTAAAACGGGGCCAGGTCAGCCCGGATGTCGGATAGATCGACGAACCGGTCTATCGACCGCAGAAGATGATCATCAGGCACGTGCTCTTCGATGGAAAACTCATAGAAAAGAGCACTTTGGACATCTTGCCTTGCTCCCATCATCCGACTCAATCCTCCAATGACCTGAAGGAATTGAATCAGCGTTCACACCGCATCGCAACAATAGTTTTTCAACAAAATCAGCCCACACCTGCCAAATGCTGCATAGTGACGAATGTCAGCTTCGGCTTTTCAGGCACATTATCATCGAAGCAAGGACGATGATTGCGCAGACGATGGCCGTCGTCGTGATCTGCTCTCCGAGAAAAAGCGCTGACCACCCAAGTGCAGTGAGGGGCAGAAGAAGGTTGATCTGGCCGATGCGGGCGATGCCGCCGAGGGCGAGGCCGCGATACCAGAACACCGATGCCAAAAAAATGCTGATGATCCCGAGATAGGCGAGCGATACCCAGCTCGCAGCTGAGACGGCAGCGGCGTCAAACGCATCGAGGCCAATCACCAATGGCAGTGTCGCAAAGGGTGTCAGAAACAGCATTGCCCAGCTTAGGGTCACGGACCCGCCCAACTCGCGGGAGACCCGTCCCCCTTCGACATAGGCGATGCCAAGGCTGAGCATCCCGAGGAACAACCAGCCGTCCGCCAAGCTCAGATGCCCCCCACCTGCGACATAGGCGAAGTAGAGGACGGCACAGAAGCCGGTCAGGCAGGCAATCCAGAAGGCCAAGGGCGGTCTCTCGCCCGTGCGCAGCACGGCAATGATCGCCGTCGCCGCCGGAGCAAGGCCGGTCACGACCGCGCCGTGGACCGCAGGCACGGTTTCAAGCGCCATGGCGAGGAAGAACGGATAGCCAACAGCCAGCCCCAGACCCATCACCAAGATCGGCAGGAGGAACCTGCGCTCGGGCGGTGCGCGTTGGTCTGTGAGAAACAGGAAGGCTGCGCCCAGACCGCCCGCGATGACGATCCGGGCGCAAGTGATGTCGAGTGGCGTGAAGTCGGTGACGGCCACACGGGTTGTCACCAGTGTCCCGCTGAAACCCAGCATCCCGAGGATGCCCAGCACAACCCCGGCGGATCGCGCGGGAACAGGCGTGGTCACTGACTAGCGCCGTGCGGGGCTGCTGGATTGATCTTCAATGTCCAAAGCCTGCTGGCGTGATGACCTTGTGGGTTTTTGGTGTCGTATGCAGGTTTTCACTGTTAACCCGGCTGAAGGCGCAAGACACTCTCAAAAACCATAACAGAAGCGAATACATGGGCTTTCTCCTTAGATGTTTCGGGGTCTTGTTTTCAGGCTGTTGGTCAGGCGGCATCCTGTTGCGGAACCATCGGAACCGGCATCGTGGCGGGTTTGTGAACGGCCACACCGATCATCACCAACACGACGCCTAGAACGTCTATGGCGCTTGGAATCTGGCGCAGGACAATGACGCCGATGATCGTTGCGGTTGCGGGCAACAAGGCCAGGAGGAAAGCGAAGCTGGCTCGCGGCAGGTGTGACATGGCGAGCTGGTCGCAGATGTAGGGGATCACCGAAGAACAAATGCCGACGCCAATCCCGGCCAACACGAGCAGAGGCGCGCCGAAGGCTTCAAGCGCCTGCAAGAACCCGATTGGCATCACGAAGATAAAAGCTGCCGTCATCGCCGCGCCAAGGCGCTCCACACCGCCGGATGCACCGCCCTCAGAAATCTTGTGACCCAAGATGATATATAGGACGAAGAGCGAGCCATTCAGCACCGCCCAGAACAAGCCAAGCAAGTCCGATGTGAGGGCATTCCCATCAGCAGCGAGAAGCGACGGAACGTCGATCAGAAGCGCGACACCAACGATGGCGACAACAAAGGCCAGATAATTGCGCCCGGTCCGCAGCCCCCAGAGCGCGATACCAATGGTGCCGACAAACTCGATAGCCGCAACCAGGGCAATCGGAAGCCGATCAAGCGCGAGATAGAACGAACTGTTCATGATCGCGAGGCAGGCCCCAAGCGCGAGTAGAAGCAGACGTTCCTTGTTGCTGGACTTCTTAAATGTCCGCCAAGGCTTCGTGATTGGCGCGAACACCAGAGCGGCAGACGCGATGCGGAACCATGCCACACCCAAGACGCCGACGACCGGGAACAGCAAGACGGCAAAGGCAGGTCCGAGGTAGTGGAATACGGCAGAGACGCCGAACCACGCGTGAGGGGGAACGGCCTCGGACATGCGTGACATGGCTCCGGGGGCGCTGACGGGGGCGGGGTTTGTGGGGGCTTGATCTGTCATGCAGTTATAATGCAAGGTGTTTACAAGATTTGATATGGAGATCAGATATGTCGGTGACAGAATTGAAGACACGAAAGAAGGAATTACAGACAAGAAACCTTCGATCCGAAGAAACCGGTCTTGACACCATAGATGCAGCGATTCTGCGCGAGCTGTGCGCTGACTCACGTATTCCTCGTGCAGAGTTATCGCGGCGGGTTGGTCTGTCTGCGCCAAGTGTCGCGGATCGCGTGCGGCGTCTTGAGGATGTCGGGATTATCACCGGCTACGGCGCACGGATCGACCCGGCACGCCTTGGCTATGGCCTCACGATCCTGATCCGGGCAAGGCCATTGCCGGGTGAAATGAGCAACATGATCGAAGCGATCCAAGGGACCCCCCAGATCATCGCCTGTGATCGCGTGTCTGGCGAAGACTGCTTCGTCGCGCGGGCGCATGTCCGCGATGTTGCGGAAATGGAAGCCGTGATTGATCGGATCGTCCCCTTTGGTGCGACCAACTCGTCGGTCGTGCAGTCCAGCCCTGTTGAAGAACGACTGGTCGAGCTGTAGCTCGCCGAAACAGTCAAAGCCGCCCTTGGGCGAATGGCAGCAAAGTCCGCTTTCCGGCAATTCATTCACACCGCAGCAAAAGCCCGCTTACCGCCCATCCTGTGAATTTGCTGCACCTCAAATGAATGTCTTCTTTCAGGCGTAGGCTTCACCGTGGTGAACGACCGAAGTGGGGACGAGTTGCTGCCTGTCAGCTTAGGCATCTTCCACTAGTAAGTCGGTACACGAGCGTGCAGCGAGGACGTTCCGAAATCAAAACGCCAACACCTTTTCGGACACAACTACGGCTACCCTTTTTGGGCAACCCTAATCTGGTTCCCTAGGAACATCCTCGGAAACTTCGTGCCTCAATTTCGGCCCCTTGGCCAATCTTCTCCCGAGCGCGCTGACGAAGGCATCGTATCGCTCACCGGCCTTTGCTCGCGCGGCTTGAGCAACCGGGTCCGGCAACGCCGGCGTTGTCGCAAGCCAGAAGCGGACGAATATGGCAAGAGTCTCGACGGATATCCCGAGATCGCGCTCCAGCCGCGCCATCCGCCGGTCGATCTGATCCAGGCGCTTGGTGATAGCTGCTTCGCGCCGCTCATCAGCATCTGGCGACAGAAAAGACGCAACGGCGGCCTCGACGACCAGCGACTGCGACAGATCCCGGCGTGCGGCGTAATCGGACAGCATCTTCATGACGTCCTGGTCGAGATAGGCAGAGATCTGGGCCTTCTTCTTGCGGGCCACCATTGCCGTCAAAGCTCCATGCCATCGCCGGGATCAAGCGAGACTTGCCGCGCCACACCTTGCAGGACCCGGGTCATCCGGTTGGTCCGTGCGGTGTCATCGTCTGCGTCATCCATCAAGTCGATCTCGAATTCGTTTTTGACCGGCTCCCTCTGTTGGACTGGCTCAACTCTGCTGAGCTCCGGTTGGTGCCGTCGTTCGGATCCGGTTGGATCCTCGTCCTCCTTGACCAGTTCTGGCATTCGTTGGATGACCTCGGAACTGGCAGAAACCGGCAGGTCGCTCCAATCATCGGCACGTCGTTGGAGGGGCGGCGCCAACTTGGGTGGCGGCAGGATGCGTTCGCTCAACCGCTTGTCTTCGTAATAGCGCGCCTTTTTCGCCCGGATCGGCGGCGTGCCCGCAACCATGACGATCTCGTCGGTCGGTGGAAGCTGCATGATTTCACCGGGCGTCAGCAATTGACGTGCAGTCTCGGACCGGGAGACCATCAGATGGCCGAGCCAGGGGCTCAGCCGGTGGCCGGCATAGTTCTTCATCGCCTTCATCTCCGTGGCGGTGCCCAAAGCATCGGAAATACGTTTGGCGGTTCGCTCGTCATTCGTGGCGAAGCTGACGCGGACGTGGCAATTGTCGAGGATCGAATTGTTCGGCCCGTAAGCCTTCTCAATCTGGTTCAAGGACTGTGCGATCAGGAAACTCTTGAGGCCGTAACCAGCCATGAAAGCGAGGGCCGACTCGAAGAAATCCAATCGGCCGAGAGCCGGAAACTCATCCAGCATCAAAAGCAACCGGTGCCGGCCCGAGTTCACCCGGAGGTCTTCCGTAAGCCGTCGGCCAATCTGATTGAGGATCAGGCGGATCAGCGGTTTGGTGCGATTGATGTCCGATGGTGGAACCACGAGGTAAAGGCTCGTGGGACTTGGGCCTCCCACCATATCGGCAATCCGCCAGTCACATCGACGCGTCACCTCTGCCACGACGGGATCCCGGTAAAGCCCCAGGAACGACATGGCAGTCGATAGTACACCGGAGCGTTCGTTCTCGGACTTGTTGAGCAACTCGCGTGCCGCGCTGGCAATCACCGGATGCGGACCGGCTTCACCCAGATGGGCAGTCTTCATCATCGCAGCCAATGTCGACTCGATCGGTCGTTTCGGATCGGACAGGAAAGCCGCGACACCCGCCAGTGTCTTGTCCTCTTCGGCATAGAGGACATGCAGGATGGCACCTACGAGAAGCGCGTGTGACGTCTTCTCCCAATGGTTCCGCTTTTCGAGCGACCCTTCCGGATCCACCAGGATGTCCGCAATGTTCTGGACGTCGCGTACTTCCCATTCACCGCGGCGGACTTCGAGCAACGGATTGTAGGCGGCCGATTTCGGCTTGGTGGGATCGAACAGCAGCACCCGGCCATGCTTTGCGCGGAAGCCGGCGGTAAGTTGCCAGTTTTCTCCCTTGATATCGTGGACGATGGCCGAGCCAGGCCAGGTCAGCAGCGAAGGGACAACCAGTCCGACGCCCTTGCCTGACCGTGTGGGTGCAAAACAGAGCACATGTTCCGGCCCATCATGACGGAGATAGTCTTCCTCGTAGCAGCCGAGAATGACGCCATCAGAATTGAAAAGGCTCGCCGCTCTTACCTCTTCCTTTTCGGCCCAACGGGCAGAACCGTAGGTTTCAACGCGTTTTGCTTCGCGCGCCCGCCAGACTGACATGCCGATGGCGACCGCGATGGACAGAAATCCGCCGGAAGCAGCGATGACAGCGCCACGCACAAAAACTCCAGGCGCATACGCATCATAGAAGTACCACCACCAGAAGAAGGCTGGCGGATAGTAGACTGGCCAACCGGCCACTTCGAACCAGGGAGTTCCGAGCTGCGCCTGAAAGCCCAGTCTCCAGGCTACGTATTGCGTTGCTCCCCAGGTCGTGAGCGTCACGATGAGAGAGACCGCCAAAAGCTGGCCCCAGAGGATTTTTGTCGCAGACATTGTGGCGCTCCCGATCAATCAGATTTTAAAGCCCGAGCCCTCGCTTGCGCCCAAAGTTCCAGTCCACACCGCCGTCCGGACGGGTGACGCCGGACACAAGCTGCCCACGTTGTTTCTCGAGTGAGGGTGTCCAGGGTACGAGCTGGAAACCGAGACCATCGTCGATCATGGCGAAACGGCCAGAGGCGAGGTCAAAGCGTTGGCGGTAGGTGCCGGCGACATACTCGCCGTAACCAGCACGTTTGAACGGCAGCCCGGTCTTGGCTGCCAGCCGATCGCCAAGCATTTCCAGCTCCTTGCGGCGCAATGTCTCGATGAGGTTTCGGGCAAAGGTGATACGCCGCCCCTTCCGCTCGGCAAGACCCTCCTCGATCAGATGCTCTGCCCGGCGTTCGAGCGCTTCCCTTACCTCGGCACCAAAACCACCTTCGGATGGTGCAAGAGGTTCGCGGGCAATGTTCTGCCGATCGAGCCAGGTAGCTCCCGAGGCGGTGACCTGCCGCCCGATGTCGAGATCGGAGCGGACGGCGATCGCTACACGCCGCCGCCCGCGTGCATCATCAAATTTTCGGAGCTCAACAATCGATCCCGGCGCGCTGTCGCCGGCAGCGTCAATATCGGGAAGCCTGACGTGATGTGTCCGGCCGTCGATACCATCGACGACAGCATAGGCAGTCCCTTTCAGCTCATCGTCGAGACCGCGCTCGACCAGCCGGCCGATGATGGGCGTGTCCAGACTTTCGGCCGCAAGGACGTAACTTGCCGACCCACGTTCGATACCCCGATCAGTCAAAGCCCGATGCATCCGCTTGATGATGTCGCCGCGTTCGCTGAGTTCGCGCAATGTTGCTTCTGCGCCGTCGCCAATCACCCATTGACCAGGACCGATCTGTTCAGCCAGGCCAAGCGCCTCCAGCTTGCGCAGGCGTCCAACCTTCATGCCGTGATATTCATCCGGCTGCCGGTCCGGGTCGGGCGCCGTGTCAATGATGCCGGTTCCGCGGCCGTCTCGAACAAGCTGACGGTCAAGCTGGGTCCAGCGTTCGGCCTCGACCTGGCGCTCCAGATGGTTACGGATATCGAGATCGGTGCGCGGTCCAAGCTCCAATGTCGCCAAATCCTGTGCACGGGCGCGCATACCTTCCTTGATGTAATCCCGGGAGATCACTAGGTCCTGGCCGTCATCAAGCTTCCCGCGCAGGATGATGTGGACATGAGGATTGTCGGTGTTCCAGTGATCGACGCCGACCCAGTTGAACTCGGTGGCGAGGTCTTTTTCCATCTGTCGCATCAGATCCCGGCTGAAGGATCTGAGATCAGCAAGGTCCGTGGCATCTTCCGGCGAGACGATGAAACGAAAATGGTGCCGGTCATCCTGGCAACGTTCGGCAAACGCCTTCGGATCGACGGCATCGTCGCCGGGACCGAACATCCGCGCCTTTTCTCCATCTCGCGTCACGCCTTCCCGGCCAAGATATTTGAGATGGGCAGCAAGCGGTGCGGATCGTGCCGAATGACGAACGACCCGCGTCTTGATAACCACGATGCGGGACCTACCCGTCAAAAGGCGATTGGCCTGAACGCTCGCCCTTCTTCCGCGCCCGAAACGCGAGTGCCTGCTGGACCCGATGCGGCCCGAGCGCGACACATGTCCGCCAGCCTTCTGGGCAGCAGCCAATGCCTGGGCAATGAATGGGCGAGCCCGCTGCGCACGTGATGACCGGACGCGCCCGGGCCGGATGCGGAAATCGTGCTCATCGGACATGATGCATCTCCGCAACGTGCAAAACACTATGGAAAGTCAGGGCGATAAGCGGTAGGCGCACCTTGCAGATTTTCGCCACACATTGCGATAGGCAACAAAAAGACCAACAAAAACAACCGATCGACCCAAGCGCACCTTGCGCCCTTTTATCTCGCCATCCCCCGGCCGCGTCACACACCGCCGGCCCTAATCCGCTCTGTCCTGCGCGGATGCACTCCAGAGTGCGGGCTCCGCCGATCGCGTTCATCGAAACCCCTCGCCGGAAGATCTGGGGACAAACAGGGTTCCAGCCGCCCCGGAGCCAGTGTACCCGCTGCCCGTTTCAACTGCATTCGGCGCAGCACCGAACCAACCGTCGAATTGCTGCCGGTTTGCAGATAAGCCGGCGGTATTGAGAGCCGCAAAGAGCGGTGCGTCGCGCCAATCTGTTGAACACGAGGATGCATCGCTGACGTCCTGGAGCGGGTAACCGCCGAGCGCCGGGGCGAGCAGTGCGACATAGGTCCGTGTTTCAGATGGCAAATCTCGACAGGCTTCCAGATAGGCGTCGTAGCGCGCCGGACCTGGATTGTAGGCAGCCAGCATGCCGGTAATGTCGCCATACCGGTCGAACATCTCGCGGAGATACGCCGTGCCTGCGAGAATGTTGTCGTGTGGATCGAACGGGTCCGCGTTGAGACCATATCGGATGCGCAACTCCTCCGAGGTCTCGGGCATCACCTGCATCGGTCCCAAGGCGCCGGCGGCGGAGACGACGTTCGCATTGCCATAGCTTTCCGTGTCCATGATAGCCCTGATCCAGTGCGCCGGAATGCCAAAGCGCTGTGACGCTTCTGCGATGTGAGCGACATATGGATCACCTGCGGCCAGCAGCCTGGACGTCTCGGCAATTGCCGGCTCAGCATGGGCCGAGGCGCACTCGAAGAACAGGCCGATAAGGAGAAGAGGGATTGCTTGGCGCACGGCATCACTCCTCACCGCTCAACCGGGAAGGAGGGCGACGGTTCGGTGATTGCTTGAAGCGAGCAGGCACGTCAGTCCAGACCGGCGTGAGCTTTGCGGAAATCGCTGAAACCGGGAGCGGCCCGAAATACCGGCCATCAAAACTGTCCGGCGCGTCCGGGTTCATGAGAAAGATTTCGCCCTCACCGAGCGTGCGGCAGCCCTGCCAGTGCGGCAAAGATCGGCCCAGACTGTCACGTTCCCGCGCCTGTGCAATTAGCCTGTCACCGACGAAGATCGTCGCCCCCTTGCGACAGACATTGGCACCGGGCAGCGCGAGCACGTGTTTGATCAACGGCACACCGCGCGGAAGGTATTCCCGCTTGCTGAGGAAATCGGCGAGTGCCTTGTGCGGCATAGCGACAATCAGGTCACCGACCTTCAGCCTGCCGACGGGCTGCGCATAATAGAGCCCGACCGGCACACTGGCCGAAGCATTCCAGATGAGCCGTGGTTGCCAATCGAAGACCACCGGCGCCAGGGGGAGCGCCGCTGACAGGGCAGCCGCCACAAAGATGAACCTGCGACCGCGCATCACTGGACCCGCCGCCGTTTGAGCCAGGCGTGATGCTCGGGCCGCGTATAGGGATGGGCTTCCTCGCCGACGGTCAGCCGGTTGTGAAGATGACGCCAGTAGTCCGGTGAAGCGTCTGCCGGATCGATGGTGAGCGCCTCGATCGCGTCGATCGCCTGCAGCACCCGCTCGACCTTCGGCCAGCCATGGATCTTCAAAAGCAATTCCCCGCCGGGCCGCACGAAGGGCAATGTCTGGTAAGGTGCACCGCGTCCGACCGCACTCAGAATATCGATGCGCGAGACCACCGTGCCGTAGCCGTTCGCCGCCCATCGGACAAAACAGAAGATCGATCCGGGCAAGAAACCGACGATGCGGTCGCTGCCGTTGAGAATGTGCTCATAGGAATGGTGGCCGAAGCGGATCCAGTGCTCGATCTTGCCTTTTTCCCAAGTTAGTTCAACCAAGGTCATCTCCGAGGTGACATCGTTGGGCAAGGGATGGCCCATCCATCTGCGGCGCGGTTTCTCACTCATGGCTTTTCTCCGTCGGTGATCGGGAATTCGCGCGCGAAGAGGTCGCGCAGCATGTCGGCAACCGTCATCCCGCGCTGGAAGGCCACGATCTTGATCCGGGCACGCTGATCGGGTGTCACATCGATGGTGAGGCGGGCGGTAAAGCCGCTCGCGGCGGAAGCACTTGAATTGCGCTCAGCAGCCTTGACCCAACGCTCGGGATCAGCCGGCCGCGATGCGAAGCCTTGACGCGACGACTGATTGCTCATGACCCTGGCCTCTCGATCCCGAGCCCGTCGATCTCCGACACCAGTGCCGCGATTTCCCGGGCACCAGGCGTGTCCTTGTCCAATTCGCTGATGAGCCGCCCGAACTGGGCGGCGCTTGCAAAGGCAACACGCTGACCGACGGTTTGGACAAGGACCGGTGGATCGTTGTCGGACAAGGCTTCAGCCGTATCGCGGGCAATCAGGGTACGGGCGCCGCAGCGATTGAGAACGAAACGCGCCGTCAGATGCGGCCGATAGATCCGCGCTTCGTTGACAAGGGCGAGCATCTCTGCCGACGCCCAACCGTCGAGCGGCGATGGCTGCACCGGGATCAGAACCAGGTCGGCAGCCAGCAGTGCCGAGCGCATGAGGCCGGCAACGCGGGGCGGCCCGTCGATGACAACATGATCGGCGCTCTGGGCAAGGTCCGGAGCTTCCCTATGCAGCGTGTCCCGTGCAAGCCCGACCACACCGAACAGTCTCGGCAGGCCTTCCCGGCTGCGAGCTTCCGACCAGTCCAAAGCCGAGCCTTGCGGATCGGCGTCGATGAGCGTGACGCGCTTGCCGCGCCGCGCCCATTCTCCTGCCAGATTAAGCGCCAGTGTCGTCTTGCCGACACCGCCCTTCTGGTTGAGCAGAGCGACGATCATGTCGCTGCTCCACGACACTTCGGGGACTTATCCGCAGGGGCTGAAAACCGCGCCGGCGTTAGAAGAATTCCGAAGGAATTCTGGTTAGGTAAGTTACGGGACGCGTAAGCTATTGCCATTGCGATCGGATTTGCCGATTTCGGTCCCCGATAGCACGAGGTTCGGGTCCCCGATGGCATGATAGTTCGGGTCCCTGATAGCACGAGTGAATTCACAGCTTTCCCCCAGAGCAAGTGTTGGCGTGGCGTTGATGGGGCGCGCGGGAGACAGACGCCTCACCGGTCGGAGCGAAAGACAGGCGCGGTGGCGCATCGAGTGATCTGTCCAGTTCCAGGCGATAGCCCGGCAGAGGCTGCCGGCGGACAATGTCACGCAGGTCGTAGGTGAAGTGCTTGAGCGGTGAGAGGCTGCCGGACTTGGCGTGGAGGTGCTTGAGCGAGAAGCTCCAGCCATATTCCTGGCGGCCACCATGTTTGCGCACGAGCCGGTAAAGCCAGCGCTCGAGACCGCCGGTCAGGCTGAAATACGCCCGGTCGATGGTCAGCACGAGGGCATCTTCAAGAACGGTGGCGTAGAACCAGTCGGGCAGGATCAGCTCGAGGCCAAGAGGGCGCCCGCGATGGTCGGCCCTCTCCTTCCACTCGTTGATCCACGAAAATCGATGCATGCGCCGTTCGGTCGGCTGACGGATCGAGGTCGCGACTGTCGTCGACTGCAACCGGTCGAGGGCAGATTTGAGCCGGTCGTAATCTCTCCGGCTGACACCCCGGCCGATGAACGTCAGGATCTCGTAAGGAGTGGCCGCCATCAGGCGCGAGGTCCGAAGGCCGGCATCGCGTGCCTCGACGATCTGCGATGCTGCCCAGATCAGGATATCCGCGTCCCAGATGGTCGCCATGCCGTGCTCGGCGACGGCCTCGACGCGGATGACGATCGGCCCCGCCTTGAAATCTATCGGCTTCAAACGCCTGGATTTGGCGAGCGAAAAGAAAGGATAGGCCATCAGATCTTGCGCATCACGCGGGGCCAGGTCCCCGGGCAGTGCCCGGAACAGATCCATCTGATCGTGAGGTAAGGGAGACTTGCGGTCCATCACGGCGCACCTCATCGCACGGCGCGGCCGGAGCCGTTTGCCTGCTGCGCATTATGGCGCTTTGCCGGAAGCACCTGCCCATTCGGATCTGATGTCGAAGTGACAGCTCCGCGATTGGCCCAGGCCTGCAGGTCCTCAAGCGAATAGACGACACGGCCGCCTAGCTTGCGGTATGCAGGCCCCGTTCCGTAGGTGCGATGCTTTTCGAGCGTGCGGCCGGAGAGGCCGAGAAAACGCGCAGCTTCGGGGGTGCGCAGAAAGCGCGGCGGCATTCCGGCGAGCGGATCGGGCATGGTCGAACCTCCAGGGATTGGTGAGCGCCGCTGGTCAGCAGCGGCCGATGGAGGTCACGATGGCGGAGTGGCAAAGCGGAGGGGGAGTGCGAAGATTGGGCGACTTTTTTCGCACACCGGATCACACACGAATTCGGCTTAAGATCGCCGGCGATGACGCAGAAGTTTTCGATACCCTCCGGCAACCAGAGCTTTGGCATCCCGCAACAAGGCCATAACCGCGAAGCGGTGCGAAGATACCTGCCATTCCTCACGGCTCATGGGGCCGAGACGGAAGAGAACTTGTGCGATCTCGAGCAAGGTCGCGCCACACCGGCGTCCATCATGAGCTTGCAGCATATTGCGGTTTCGACATCGTTGCTGACGTGTCAACCTGGTATCCGGTGGTATGGTCCGGCCATGCAAGCTCGCTAGGAGACGGTGGATCGCAACAAGACGGTCAAATCCATCAGGTCCAAGCGGAACGATTGCACCTTGGGATGTTAAATCGAAATGGCC
>NZ_CAXXSJ010000005.1:0-46455 GCF_963675095.2 uncultured Roseibium sp.
GACCATGGCGTTCGCCGCCGTCTGCTTCTGCGCCGTGCTTGGTCACGAAACACCGGCTGGTGCGCAGACATCGGATCTGGTCTCACACAACGCCTTTCGGGTGTGCGCCGATTCCGGCGAACCTGCCCGTGTCGGACAAGAGCGGTGCCGGTTACGAAAACAGATTGGCGGAATTGTTCGCAGCGAAGCTTGAATTGCCGGTTACCTATACGTGGTATCCGATGGCGACCGGCTTTATTCGCAATACGCTGCGCGCCAAACCGGTGCGATGTGGTCATGGGCTATGCCCAGGGCCATGAACTTGTGCTGAACACCAATCACTACATGACGTCTGTCTACACGCTGATCGTGCCGAAGGACGGTGACCTCGCTGCGGTGACGACACTTTCGGATGACCGGCCTCAAGGGCAAACGGATCGGCATCATTGCCGGGTCGCCGCCTGCGACCCACATGGCGCGCAACGGCCTTATCGGCAAAGCCAAGCCCTATAACCTTGTGGTGGACCGACGCTATGAATCACCCTCTGTCGACATGCTCAAGGACCTGACGTCTGGCGATGTCGATGCGGCAATCCTTTGGGGCCCGATCGGCGGACCGCTGGTGAAGCAGGGCTATCCGGACCTGGAGGTCATACCGCTCATGAAGGAAACCCTGCCGCCCAATCTGTTCTACCGCATCACCATGGGTGTCCGGCAGGGGGAAAAGGTCTGGCAGCGCAAGCTCAATTCCCTGATCCGGCGGAATCAGAAGGAGATCGATGCGATCCTCATCGAGGCCGGCGTGCCGCTTCTGAATGATATGGGAACGGCGCTTTACGGAGAAGATAAGTGATGTTGCCCGTCGTCGCCGAAAGGCGGCGAAAAAACAAGCTACTCCTGACCCTGCTGCTCGCAGCCACCGTGATGATCTGGCCGGCTCTTGCTTCCTCGCAAACCGTGCCGGAGCCGGCCGGTTACCGGGAAGATCCTTATCGCGGGCCGGTCCCGGAGACGTTGCAAGGGGGCAACGGTCGTCTCGACTGCGGACGCCCACGTGCTTTGGAAAGCCGGGCAAACGGCCTTCATCGATGTGCTGCCGCGTGCGCCGAAGCCGAAGAACCTCCCCAAGGGAACGATCTGGCACGAAAAGCCCCGGCTTTCGATCCCGGGAAGCCTGTGGCTGCCCAATGTCGGTTACGGTAGGATCGCGGAGGTGACGGCAGACTATTTCCGCACCATCCTTGCTAAGGCAACGGGAGGCGACAGGAAACACGCGGTGCTGTTCTTCTGTCTCGATGAGTGCTGGATGTCCTGGAACGCCGCAAAGAGGGCGCTCGAATACGGCTATGAGACCGTTTACTGGTATCCGGATGGGACCGACGGCTGGACTTTCGAGGATTACCCGGTCGAAAGGGTCGAGCCGGAACCGGAGCCCGCAATAGGCTCCAGCCCCTCCGGGATATTCAAGCGGGCTGTTTCAGTAATCGGGTCAGTTCGCGTTCTACGTCCGAAACCGTGCCGTCCGAATCCGTCAGCTTGGCCCTGACACGCCGGGTGCCGGCCGGAACCGACAGGGTAACTTGCGGATTCTCACTCAAGGAGATACTTCCGCTCATGGTGGCGAAGGGGCGGCCGTTCAGCTCGATCTCCAGCGTCTCGACATAGCGGGCTGGAATGTAGAGCAGGGAGACCTGGTCCCTCTGCATGCCCGAATGGCTCGGGTGGCTGATTTCGACATCGAGCGCGAGGTCGTTGGTACTGCCGTTTCGCAATTTCCGGACGAGGCTTGCCGTATCGTTTAGCGGCCGGATGACGAGTTCCATCTGTCCCAGGGTCTCAAGCGCCAGGACCGGGTCGGTGCCTGGAGGTGCCGCACAGGCGCCTGACCGGAGGTCTTGATAAAGCTTTCCGCCATGAAGAGCTGGCCGTTCTCCAGCTCCGCAACCGCGTGGACCGGCGTCGGACCGTTGACACGCATCGTTGCGGCGAATTCGAAATCGGCGAGGGGGGCGGGCAAAGACAAGTTGCGCCGACACCGGCATCGGATTTTCATCGAGGATCAGCTGAAACGTCTTGATGCTGTGCCCCTCGGGTGCGGCCAGCCGGACAGTGACGCCGGTGCGGGCATCGTTTGTCGTACGGTAGGGAACCTCGATGCTGATCACTTCCTCGGAGACGCCGAGAAAACGCTCGCCATAGAGTTCCGAACGCAGATCCGGCCAGCTTCCTTCGCTCGCGGCAATCGGTCCCGACAGGAGAAAGGGAAGGAGGGCGGTGGCGATGAATGTCCGGCTCATGGTCCGGCGTGTCAGTTTTGTTGGCATGGAACGTCTCCTCCAGAAGTTTCGAGGATGAATTTTCCATCGGCGCGCGGACCGTCACCGGTCTCTATTTCGCCGATAACTTCGACAGTGTCCGGATCGATCAGGCTGACCGTATTGGAAAACCAGTTGGCCGAGACAATCAGCCTGCCGTCCGGTGTGCCGTCGATGCCTTCCGGATATTCGCCCACGTCCAGTGTGTCCTCGGGCAGGAAGTCGGAAAGCCGGTAGACGCTGACGGTGTCCGCATACTGGTCGGTCGTAAAGGCGCGCCCGGCGGCGAAAGCCACGCCGTAGGGGCGGGCGCCCACCGGCACCGTGGCAACGACCGATGCTGTTTCCGGGTCGATGACGGTGACGGAATCCGATCCGACATTCGCGGCATGAATCCGCCCTTGCGGATCGACGCTGATACCGAAGGGCCGTTCGCCCGCCGGAATGCGGCCCCGCAAGGTCATGTCCGGAAGGTTGAAGATCGAAACCTGGTTTGCATCCCGGTCGGCGGAGGCGAGCCAGCTGCCGTCTGCGCAGGCAACAATCATCTCCGCCGGCGCTCCACCGCGTTTTCAGTTCCCCGGTGAGCGTAAGATCTTCGGCATCCAGAACAAAGATGCGGGCATTGTACCAGTCCGATACGAAAACGAGACCGGATCCGGGATCGGCGGCAACGGCCATCGGTCCACCGGGCAGTTCGGCGCTCGCCAGGATCTCGCATGTGGAAAGGGAAAACCGGCGGACCGTCTTGCTGTGCCGGGCTGACCGTGTAGAAGGCGTTTTAACGGTGAACTGACCGCGATGCCGGCCGGCTTTCCGGGAACAGGTACCCGTCTGATTTCCTTGCGGCTTTCAAGATCCAGAACGCTGACATCGGAGCTGTTCTGGTTGGTCACGAAGGCAAAAGACCCCCGCGAGCGCTGTGCCGCTCGCGGGGGAGGTGAGGAGGATGCCTAGCAGAAGCCGCCTAGTTCCCGGAAAAAACGTGCGTGAAGGGCATCGAGGCCGGCCTTGTAAACGGCGGTAACGGCCGCGATGGCGGCTTCGTCGTTGAGGTTTTCAGGTGGATCGTTGTTGGGGTAGCCGCGATAGAACGCGCCCTTCCATTCGATCACGGACCCTCCATCCTTTCCCGGTTAGACGGTTAGAATGGGAGGAGTAATTGGTGACCGGCAGGACTTCCACTTTCACGTCCGTGATCCGGTAGGAGTAGCTCATCTTTTCGGCGCTGTATTTTGTACAGCACCTCCGAGATGGTCGGACCGCCTTCTTCGTTCAGTGTCAGGACCCGCGTAGCGTCTTTCGCATTGCCGCCTTCGCGCGGTCGTGGAATGGACAGCGGGGGTGCCAGCTCATGTCCTGGAAGTTGCCGATCACCGCCCAGACATCGGCGGGTGCTGCCGGCACTTCGGTCGTCAGCGCGAACTTCTGGCGCGTCGGTCCATGCGCTTGCGAAGAAGTGGCGAGAAAAAGGGATGTGAGCAGCATGGAAAGGGCCGCGATCAGTCTCAACAGCATGTCGTATTCATTCCTTGAAGAAGGCGGTTTTGAGGATGTAATTCATGCCACGGGTCCAGGACTGGTCCGTGTTTTGAGCGTATGTCGACGACACGGGCCCGCACGACCTTGCCGGTTTCGACCGCGCGCATGACCAGGTTCATGGACAGGATCAGGTTCGAGACTTTCTGAACGATGCCGACCAGAACGAAATCCGCACCGAGCTGTTTCGCCATGCGCACCTCGCAGCCATAGCAGTTGGCCGGATTGACGGTCTTTGCCAGGGTCTCCGAGATGGGAGACAGGTCCATCAGAACCATGCCTTCCTTGCGGTACCGGTCTTCAATCAGCTTGTCCAGCAGGGCGAGACGTTCGGTCTCGTCGGCCCTGACGCCGTTATAGGCGCCCTCGGTCGAGGTATCGAGAAATGTCAGTCCGAGAAAGGCGACCTTGCTGCCGGGGACAAATTCGTCCGCCGTTGCGAAAAACGGTCAGGACAAGCAACACAGCGAAGGCCAGAAACAGTCTCATGGACACATCTTAGGAGCGCGTCCGGTGTACCGCAATGGATCCTAAAGTATCGGTTTTTTTTGCAACTTGCTTGTCTGGCACACTCAAGAAAAAGCAGGATATGGGAAACGCCTTATATGACAGTACGCGCGCTGGTTCGCATTGGCGTGTTCTGCACGTTGCTCGCGGGGTATTTCGCGGGCTGGATGGCTTTGGCAGGCATCGTCACACCTGCAGCCGCGGTGGAGGTCAGGATCGGTATCGTCCGGGTCGACTATCCGGAGCTGGTGCCGATATCCCGATATGACCGCAAGCCGGATGACCTGGGCTTTGCAGGCGGCAAGCTCGGGGACGAGGACAATCAGACGACGGGATCTTTTCTCGGCCATCAATATTCCACGGTGACCGTGGCGACGCCGCCGGAGGACGTGGAAGCGGCAACGCGGAAGCTGACCGGAGAGGGGATCAGATATCTCGTGGTGCTCGGTCACGGCGAGGATGTCCTGCGCGTCGCCGATGCGGCGGGGACCGGATGTACTGGCGTTCAACGCGAGTGCTCCGGGACACGCGTCTGCGTGACGGCCGATTGCCGGGGCGAACCTGTTTCATGTGGCGCCGAGCCGGGCGATGCTGGCTGATGCGGTGGCGCAGTTCCTTATCTGGAAGAAATGGAACCGGTGGTTCCTGATCGAAGGGTCCCACCCGGACGACAAGAAGCTTGGCGTGGACTATCGCCGTTCGGCCGCCAAATTCGGCGCGAAGATCGTCGAGGAGCGGGTGTTCGAAGACACCGGCGGCTCCCGTCGGGCCGACAGCGGACATGTGCTGGTTCAACGCCAGATTCCGGTCTTCACCCAGGCGGCGGCGGACCACGACGTTATCGTCGCCGCGGACGAAAGCGATGTCTTCGCACTCTACCTGCCGTTCCACGCGTGGGATCCGCGCCCGGTCGCCGGATCCGCCGGGCTACGTCCGGTCAGCTTTCAAGCGGCACACGAAGCCTGGGGCGCGACCCAGTTTCAGCGCCGCTTCGAAAAATTGGCCGGCCGTTACATGCAGCCCGATTGACTACAATACCTGGCTGGCCGTCCGCGTGGTCGGAGGAGGCTGTGACACGCACGGGGGAGTGCGGACCCGAAAGTGCTCAAGACCTACATGCTCAGCGATGCGTTCGAACTGGCCGCGTTCAAGGGGCAGAAGGTCACCTTCCGATCATGGAATGGCCAGCTGCGCCAGCCGATCCTCCTGACAGACAGCAAGATCACGGTCAGCGTGTCGCCGCAGGAAGGCTTTCTCCATCAGCGATCTCCTCTGGACACTCTGGGGATCGATAAACCCGAATCCGCCTGCAAGGCGTTCGACAATTGAGGGCCCTGACATGATCCGGTCGGCAACAAGAAATTTCCCGCAACGGCTTGCGGTTCCGGCGGGCGCTTCTTGCCGGTCGTGGCCGTGGCCTGCTTTTCGGCGGTCGGCCCGGCGTGGGCGAATAAGGTTTTCGTTTCAAACGAGAAAGGCAATACGGTCACCGTCATCGACAGCAAGACCTGGGAGCCGGTCACGGAGTTTCCGGCCGGGAACAGACCCCGGGGGATCGGGATCACGCCCGGACGGCAAGCATCTTTATGTCTGCGCGTCCGATGACGACACCATCAAGGTTTTCGATGTAGAAACCCTCGACTTTCTGTGGCAATTGCCGTCCGGCCCCGATCCGGAATTCTTCGTGCTGAGTCCGGACGGCAGCGAACTCTTCGTTTCCAACGAGGACGACAACCTGGTCACGGTCGTCGACACTGCGAAAAAGGCGGGTGCTGGCGGAAATCCCGGTCGGCGTCGAGCCGGAGGGAATGGCAGTCAGCCCGGACCTGAAATACGTGGTCAATACGTCCGAGACAACCAACATGGCGCATTTCATCGCCACGGACGATTACAAGATCAAGTACAATGTGCTGGTCGATCAGCGGCCGCGTTATGCCCGCTTCACCAATGACGGAACGAAGCTTTTTGTCAGTTCCGAAATCGGCGGAACGGTGTCCGTCATCAACATGCTTGGCGAGAACGGGCCGGAACTGGAAGCGAAGATCGGATTTGAGGTGCCCGGGGTCCAGCCGGAATGGCTACAGCCAGTGGGGATGCGGATCACCTCCGACAACAAGTTTCTGTTCGTTGCCCTGGGGCCCGCGAACCGGGTCGCAGTCGTCGATGTGCAGAGCCATGAAGTCGTCCGCTATATCCTGGGTCGGACAGCGTGTGTGGCACCTGGAATTCACACCGGGACGAAAAGTACCTGATCACGACCAACGGAAATTCCAACGATGTGACGGTGATCGATGTGGCGGAGCAAGAGGCTGTCAAATCGATCCAGGTTGGCCAGCAGCCCTGGGGCGTGTGGTGGTCGCACCGAACTGAAAAAGAAAAAAGGCAGCCCCCGGTCAAGGTTGAGCATCGATGCGGCGGAACTTGATCGCGGTTGGCGAAAACGGGGGCGCACCTCAAGAAAGACAGGCAAGTACGGGAGGAAATCATGAACACTGCGGAAGACACTGGACGAGACGGAGTGAGACGCTCTTCATGGCGCCGGATCAGCCGACGGCTGTTTGTTGGGCTTGCCATTGCCGGTCTCGGGACGGCCCTGAGCCCCTTGTCCGGCGGAAATGAGGCCCAGGCTGCGGATCAACCCAAGCTTCGGGCCGCGGTTCTAAAGATCGGCACCGTCAACTGGGAACTGGACACCATCAAGCGGAACGGCTTCGACACGGCGAACGGGTTCGAGCTTGAGATGAAGCCTTATGCGGACAACGGTGCGACCCGTGTCGCCCTGGAAGGTGGCGAAGCGGACTTGGCCGTGGCCGACTGGATCTGGGTCGCGCGCCAACGGGCAGCCGGCAAGGATTATGTCTTCATTCCCTATTCGAAGGCTGTCGGCGGCATGGTGGTGCCTAAGGACAGCACCGCAAAGACCCTTGAGGACCTGAAGGGCAAGAAAATCGGCATCGCCGGCGGGCCGGTCGACAAGAGCTGGCTGATCCTGCGCGCCTATGCCCAGGAAAAATACGGTTTCGATCTTGCCGCTGAAACCGAACAGGTCTTCGGGGCGCCACCGCTCGTTTTCAAGGCAGGGCTCTCGGGTGAAACCGATGCCGCGATCAATTTCTGGCACTTCCTCGCCAAGATGAAGGCGGCCGGTATGCGCGAACTGATCTCGGTGGAGACCGCATCCAGCGAACTGGGCCTCGATCCCAATATTCCGCTGCTCGGATATGTGGTGAAGGAAAGCTATCTGAAGGACAATCCGCAGATGGCCAAGGCGCTTTACGGCGCATCCCGTGCGGCAAAAGACCTGCTGGCCAGTGACGATGCGGCCTGGGAGCCCCTGCGCGACCAGATGAACGTCAAGTCCGACGCGCAGTTCGAAACCCTTCGGCATGACTTCAGGGCTGGAATTCCGGCGCCGGGCAATGTCAACGAAGACGGGGCGGCGACATTCTTTGCGTTGATGGTCCGGCTTGGAGGCAAGAAGCTGGTTGGCGATGTAAGCGAGTTGCCGCCGGGTCTCTTCGTGAAAGTCGAGTAAAGGTCCTTGGCTCGTTCTGTCATCCGAACGGTTTCCCTGCTTGGCTTCGTCCTGTTTTGGACGATCGCTGCCTGGATCAATGGGGATCCGTCGGTGTTGCCGTCGCCCGCCGATCTGGTCCGGCCGTTCCTGTCGGAACTGGCGTCCGGAGAGCTGCTTTATCACCTGGGCGTCACCGTCGCCCGGGTGATTGCGGCCTTTTGCCTGGCCATGAGCATCGGCACCGTTCTCGGGCTGCTCATGGGAACGAACCCGGAGCTCGACCAGTGGCTCGATCCCTGGCTGGTGGTCTTTCTCAACCTGCCGGCTCTCGTTCTGATCGTGCTCTGCTATCTCTGGATCGGGCTGAACGAGACGGCGGCCATCATGGCCGTGACGCTCAACAAGATCCCGAACGTCACCACGATCATTCGGGAAGGCGCCCGGGCGCTCGATCCGGACCTGAAAGCCATGGCACAGGTGTTCCGCATGCGCCGGCCGGTCTATCTCCGTCACGTGATCCTGCCGCAGCTTGCCCCCTTCATTACCGGGGCTGCGCGGTCCGGCATGGCCGTCATCTGGAAGATCGTGCTGGTGGTCGAGTTCCTGGGTCGGTCTAACGGGATCGGATTCCAGATCCACCTCTATTTCCAGCTGTTCGATGTGGCCATGGTGCTGGTCTATTCGCTCAGTTTCATCGGTTTCATGCTGGTGGTGGAATGGCTGTTGCTGCAGCCGGCCGAACGGCGGGTGCGGGCATGGAGGCTGGCGTGATCCAGGTCGATATCAAGTCGAAGGCCTTCGGCAGGACCCAGGTCCTCAAGGATGTCGCCTTCATGCTCAAGCCCGGTGAATGTCTTGCGATCCTGGGGAAATCCGGCGTGGGCAAGTCCACGCTGCTGCGTCTGGTGGCCGGTATCGATACGGATTTCGAAGGCACTGTCCAGCGGCCGGAGGCCATGGCCTTCGTCTTTCAGGAACCGACGCTTCTGCCCTGGCGCAGCGCGCTCGACAATCTGCTGCTCGTTCATCCCGACCTGTCGGAGGTCGGGGCGCGCGAAAGCTTGCGCAAGGTCGGGCTCTGGGACAAGGCGGACCAGTTTCCGGGGCAATTGTCCTTAGGCCAACAGCGGCGGCTGGCGCTGGCAAGGGCCTTCGCCGGAAAGCCGGAGCTGCTGATCCTGGACGAACCTTTCGTGTCGCTGGACGAAAAGACGGCAGCCGAGATGGTTGCCCTGACACGGGACCTGATGAACGAGGTCGGCCCGGCAACCCTGTTCGTGACCCACGAAAGGGAAGAGGCGCGGCAGTTGGCCGACCGGACCCTGGAACTTGCCGGAACGCCGGCAACCGTCGTTCCCAATGTGGTTCATCCGGTTTTTCACAAGGGGGAAGTGAAATGAGAAAATTTTTCGTACTCGGCCTTACGGCCATTGCTCTGATCTTGCCGGCTCAGGCGCATGAACTCGGCTTTGCCGGCCTTCTGTCCAAGTCGAACAAGGAGGAATTGCCGGAACTGACGCTTGCGTCGGGAAAACCGGTTGCAGAGGGGCCGCTGGTTCTCAAATCCGGCACCCTCTACGAGATCGAGATTACCGCCGACGGGTCTGCCGAACTCGGTCTTGAAGGGCCGGGGTTCTTTCGGGCAATCTGGGTCAACGAGGTGGTGATCAACGGCCTGGAAGTTCGTCCCTTCGGTCTGGAGAGCGTCGAGTTCGACCAGGCCGGGACCATGGAAATCGAGTTTCTGGCGATCAAACCGGGACGCTATTTCCTGCGCCAACCGGGGACGACCGGCGAAAGCCAGCGTGTCGAGATCACCATCCAGTAGGTCTAAGACCCGGGGTCACATGAACGTCTTTTCGGTCCAGAATGTCAGCTACAGCTACGGTGCCAAAAAGGCGCTCGATGATGTGACAATCGAACTGGAGGCAGGGCGGTTTTGCGCCCTGCTGGGACCGAACGGCGCCGGCAAGTCGACCTTGTTCAACCTGCTGACCCATCTGTTTGTGACCCGCAACGGCAGCATCCGGATCGCCGGATACGATCTTGCGAAGGAGCCGCGCAAGGCGCTTGCCCGGCTCGGTGTCGTGTTTCAACAGCCGACGCTCGATCTCGACATGTCCGTTGCCTGGAACCTGTCCTACTTCGCGGCGCTCCAGGGTCTTTCCGGCGCGCGGGTGACGACGCGGATCGATTCTGTTCTCGACCGGCTGGATATGCGCGAGCGGGCGACGGAAAAGGTCCGCGCGCTGAATGGAGGCCACAGGCGGCGCATGGAAATCGCCCGGGCGCTGATCCACGAGCCGGAGGTTCTGTTGCTGGATGAGCCAACCGTCGGGCTCGATGCGCCCAGCCGGACGGCGATTACCGCCTATGCCCATGACCTGGCGGACAGCGGGCTCCTGATTTTCTGGGCGACCCATCTGGTCGATGAAATCCGGCCGGCCGACGATGTTGTCGTCCTGCACAAGGGTCAGGTTCTGGCCCATGAACGGGCAAGTGTTCTGGCCGGAGACGGCAGCCTTGTCGATGCCTTCACCGCGCTGACGCGGGACAAGGCGCGTGAGGGCGAGGGGGAGGTGGCGATATGACCGCCTATCTGGTGGCGCTCAGGGCCATCGTTGTCCGGGAAGCCTGGCGGTTCCTCAATCAGCGGAGCCGCTTTCTGTCTTCGCTGGTGCGCCCCATGGTCTGGCTCGTGGTCTTTGCTGCCGGGTTTCGCGCGGCCCTCGGGCTTTCGATCATTCCGCCCTACCAGACCTATATCACCTATGAGGTCTATATCGTGCCGGGCCTGTGCGGCATGATCCAGCTCTTCAATGCCATGCAGTCTTCCCTGTCTCTGGTCTACGACCGGGAGATGGGGTCGATGCGCCTGCTGCTCACCAGTCCGCTGCCGCGCAGCTGGCTGCTGTTCTGCAAGCTTATGGCCGGTACGGCCGTCTCGATCCTGCAGGTCTATGTCTTTCTGGGCCTGGCCGCCCTTTTCGGGATCGAAATGCCCGCGATGGGCTACGTCTACGTTCTGCCGGCGCTGATCGTGTCGGGCCTGATGCTGGGCGCGCTCGGGCTGTTGATTTCCTCCACGATCCGGCAACTGGAAAATTTCGCCGGGGTGATGAACTTCGTCATCTTCCCGATGTTCTTCCTGTCCTCCGCGCTTTATCCGCTTTGGAAGATGCAGGAAAGCTCCAAGCTCCTGCGCGACATATGCGCCTTCAATCCGTTCACCCACGCAGTGGAACTGATCCGTTTCGCACTCTACGGTCAGTTCAACGGCTTCGCACTTTTATGGGTTGCGGTTGCTTTCGTTATCTGTGCGCTTGGCGCTCTGTGGGGCTATGATCCAGCCCGTACGATGCTTCGCGGCAAGCGCGGTTGATAAAGGCCGTGAGTGGCTGAAAACCGAGACTTTCCGCTGTATTGCCTCAATCGGGGTTTGTCCCAATGCTAACAGGGCAAAGATGGTACTGACGTATCGTCATGTAAGCGGAGGAAACCCTATGATCAAATTGCATCCGGCCATTGATAATGGCTTTCCGCCAGCAAAGGCGGGCTTTGCCGGTGGGACGCTGAAATGCCATTGCGCGACCAACCCGGTGACCGTGGAAGTCGCCGCGCAGACGGCGCACAATCATGCCTGCGGCTGCACCAAATGCTGGAAGCCGGCGGGCGCGATTTTCTCGCAGATCGCCGTGGTCGACCGGAACAAGGTCAAGGTCACGTCCGGCGAGGAAAAACTCCACGTCGTCGATCCCAACGCGGCCATCCAGCGCCATGCCTGCAAAGAGTGCGGCGTGCATATGTTCGGCCGTATCGAAAACACGGGCCATCCCTTCTACGGCCTCGATTTCGTCCATACCGAACTGAGCGATCAGGATGGCTGGTCGCCGCCCGAGTTCGCGGCCTTCGTGTCGTCGGTCATTGAAAGCGGCGTCAGCCCGGACAAGATGCCGGAAATCCGCGCAAGGCTGAAGGAACTCGGTCTGCAGCCCTACGACGCCCTGTCGCCCGCGCTGATGGATGCGATCGCGACCCATGTCGCTAAACAGAGCGGCGTCCTCGCGGCCTGACGGCTGCACAGAAGATGTGTCCACCTCCCAGGACCAGCTGGAGCATCCTGCGTTCAGGCGAATGCAGGGTGCTCCATTTTTATGGCGTTTCGCAGCCGCCTGGGGAAACGCCGCATGCGATCGCGAGAAGCGCATTGTCGTTGGCCCCGGTTTGTACAGCCGTTTTGGCCGCGTAACCAACACCCAGTCGATCGCTCTCGCGGAGAGCGTCGGAATTCTGTAGTTTTCAGGAAGGGCGGGTGGCTACCCAGTCCGGACTCGAATAGGAGTTGTAAATCGTTAATATCTGCGGGGTTTAGTCGGAGTTTGTGCAGCAGTATGTGCAGCAAAATACGCAAGAAATCCCGATTCTAGGAAACTTCGAAAATTCGCTGTTTTGTGCCGGTTTTTTTGCGAATCCTGCCGTTCCGGGTCCACCATCTTTCGAGGTCGCTGGCGCATCTTTTACGCGACCTCCGACCGATTGGAGGCAAAGGAGTTATGCAATTCGTTGCATGGTACCTTGGACAACGCGATCCAATGGCTTTCCGGCTCCCGTGAAGCTTCACATCCTGTGACATGACGGGTGCATCCGGGCACTGAAAAAGAGGGGCCCGCAGGCCCCTCAAGTACTTTTCACTACTGGATTTTCTTGCTTATAGCGCGTTGATTTTTTCCAGCATGCCTGCCGGCCAGGATTCAGAGAGGGGAGAAGACTTGTACTTCTCCTGGGCATAGTCCTGGAAGGCCTTGACGTCGGGCGTATAGACCTTCAGGCCTTCACCCTTGAAGAAGTCGACCAGATCGGCTTCCTGCTGGATGTACTGCTGGTTGCTCCACTCGAAGCCTTTGCGGGCTGCATCCTTGACCGTCTTCTGCTGCTCTGGGGTGAGTTTGTCGAAGACTTCGGCACTCATGACCAGGATGCCGAAGCCGACGTTATGGCTGGTCAGCACGATCTGGTTGGTCACCTCGTAGAACTTCATCGCCTTGTCGTTGGGTAGCGGGTTGTCCTGGCCGTCGATCACGCCGGTCTGAAGTGCGACATAGACTTCGGAATAGGCGACCGGAACCGGGTTGGCACCGAGCGAAGCGCCCAGGAACTGCCAGCTTTCGCCACCCGGCATGCGCAGCTTCACGCCATCCATGTCGGCCGGGGTCTTGATCTCCTTGTCACCGCGGAGATTGACCTGGCGGGTGCCGTAGTAGGACACGCCGATGATCTCGACGCCGAGCTTTTCGCGGGCGAGTTTGCGGAACGTGTCGCCGACTTCGCTGTCGAAGACTTTCTGCAGATGCTCCGCATCGCGGATCACGTAGGCAGCGCCCAGAATGTCGAACTCCGGAACCTGCTTGGCGAAGTCGGACGGCGGCAACAGGGCCATCTGGGCATTGCCGCGCTGGATGGCGACCAGCTCGGTTCCCTGCTTGACGAGGGTGCCGCTGAAGTAGGGCTTGAAGTCGAAATCGTCGCCGATTTCCTTGGCGAAGATATCGGTCAAAGCGACCGAACGCGGCACGTTGGGCGGGTTCACATCCGGAAAGATCAGTTCGATCTTGTCTTTCGCCATGGCAGCAGAGCCGAGGCTGGCGGCAAAGGCGCCGGCCAGGGCAAGGGTTTTCACTGTATTCCAATTCATCGGGTAACTCCTCCTGTTTCCTCCCGAAATCGGTGGTATCGCGACGTCAGACGTCGAAGCGATTCTCTGGCACACCCTGGCCCACGCCATGGATCGCCAGCAGCGCGCCGGCCAGGGGCTCGGCTGCGCGCTGGGCGTCATCCAGGAACTTGAAGGCCGTGGTGACATAAAGCGTCTTGAAATCCGGTCCGCCGAAACACAGGCAGGTCGGATTGGTGGCGGGCAGGGGAATTTCCAGATCGATCCGGCCATCCGGCGCGTATCGAACGATTTTTCCGCCCGCGAAAAAGGCAGCCCACAGGCAACCGTCCGCATCGACACAGGCGCCGTCGGGGCGGTCTCCGGTTGCTGAATAGTCGGCGAAGATCTTCGTGTCCGTGACGACGCCGTCGTCCGGGTCGATCGCCAGCACGTAGGACAGATGCCGGCGGGTGTCGGTGAAGTAGACGAGCTTGCCGTCCGGGGAAAAGGCGATGCCGTTGGCGACGATGACCCCGTCCATGATCGTGGCGACCGTGCCGTCCGGACCGACCCTGTAAAGATTGCCGTTCGGACGATGAAGCTGATTGTCCATCGTGCCGATCCAAAGCCGCCCGCGGGCGTCGACCCGGCCGTCGTTGAGCCGGTTGTCGAGGCCGGGCTCAACTTCGGCCAGAGGGGTGCCAGTGCCGCCGGGCGTGTCTGTCAGGCACAGGGCAAGGTCTTCGGCAAGCAGGTGTCGGCCGGACCGGGTCAGGGCCTGGCTGCCGAGGAATGTGCAGTCGCGCTCGTATCTTTCCAGCTCGCCCGTTGACGGCGTCAGCGCGAAAAGCGTGGGCTGTTCGATATCGAGCCACCACAGTTTCTGCTCCCGTTCGCACCAGAGCGGCGTTTCGCCCAGCTGGTTCGAAACATTCGCCACACATTCAATGTCCGGTCGTGCGATCACTTCCACCCTGTCACCATTCTTCATTATAAATCAGCGACTTAATTCTAAGATTTCGCTGTTCCTCCCATCGGATCGGGCTGCAGCCGTTTCACGGTTTGCAGGCTGATCCTTCCGTCCATAACCCGAACTTCGTTCCCGGTCCATCAAAATGAACGAACTAGTTAGTTTATAATCAGGCCAAGCCTGTCTCCCGGCTTTTTGCTTGACCGGCATTCCCGTGCGGTTCCCCGGCCAGAGGCGTCGTTGACTGCGCGACGTCCTACGGCCGAAGAATGATTTTCATGCCCTCGCGTTTTTCAACCAGCGCCAGGGCCGTCTCGAATTCATCGAAGCCGAATTCGTGGGTGACCAGCCGCATCAGGTCCTTTGCCACGCCGGGCAAGAGCCGCATCGCCAGCCGCCACGTGGTGTCGTTGTAGCCGCGGGAGCCGATCAGCTCCATTTCCTTGAGCACGACAGGAGTGGTGATCGCATTTGAATGGCTGTGGCACAGGCCGATCAGCCCGGCGCGACCTGCCTTGCCGATCAGGTCCAGCATTTGCGGGACGACCGCCGCATTGCCGCTCGTTTCGTAAACGATATCGGCGTTCTCCGGCGTGATCTTTTTCAGGTAGTCGACCGGATCGGTCGTTTCCACATTGACCGGCAGCATGCCGAGGTCCGCCGCGAGCCGGAGCCGGGTCGCATCGGCACTGACGCCGGTAATGATCACTTCGCTGGCGCCTGCATGGCGCGCGAGCAGGCCGGTCAACAGGCCGATCGGCCCGGCGCCGATCACCACGACGACATCGCCGCCCCGGACGGGAACACGCTCGTACACCGCATGAACGCCCACGTTCAAAGGCTCGAGCAACGGGGCGACAGCCGGGTCGATGTTTTCCGGAAGCGCATGAACCTGCTTGACCGGCACGGCCACGAATTCCGTCCAGCCGCCATCGACATGGCCGCCCATCATCCGGCGCTGGTCGCAAAGCGTCGGGCGGCCGAGGTCGCAATAACGGCATTTGCCGCAGCCTTTCTGGGGATTGACCGCGACGACGTCGCCTGGTTTCAGCGAACTTTTTTCCGGCGCCGTGACCACCGTGCCGGAAAATTCGTGGCCAACCACGACGGGGAAGGTCGGGGCATATTGGCCGACGACCGCCTCGTACCATTTCCAGATGGCGACATCGGTTCCGCAAATACCGCCGGCTCCGATCTTGATGAGCACTTCGTCGGCTGCGGGAACCGGCTTTTCTTTCTCGATGACCGCCATGGCGCCCGGTTCCGGGCGGAGTTTCGCGATTGCCTTCATCTTGTTTTTCCTTTGCGCGTTTTCGGGGCCGGGGAGAGTTAGCCCTGGCGCATGTCTTCTGCGGTCAATTGATAAGCGAGGTTGTAGACGAGCGTTTTCGGCGCGCCGATGCCGCAATCACTTGCGTTGACGGTGGCTTCGATGTCCGAAACGACGGCTTCCAGTTCCGGCAGGCCGCTGCCTTCGGCGATCACGACCGCATCAAAGGCGCTCTCGTTCATTTCCGGGCGGAGTTCGGTTTCCTTCGTCTTGACGTCGGAGACTTCGGTCCGCGCCACGCCGACATGGGCGTTGCAGACACCGGTGATTTTCAGAAGTGTATCGGCAAGGGACTGGGCGCCTGCACGAAGCTTTTCCTCATTACCGCCGTCCACATAGCTCAGCCGGACAGTCGCGAGCCCGCCGCCATTGCCAAGGCCGGCGGAGGCGATGCGCTCGCAGGCCACACGAAGGAAATTGCGGAAGGCGGGTTGGACTTCCAGGCTCCAGTCCGTCGGATTGTTCAGGCGCTCGAGATAAGCCGGTGAGCGAAAGACTTCGACGTTTTCACCGGTGTAGATCGTGCCGTAGCGATAGCGGTCGAACCCATGATTGATGAGCCGCTTGCCGATCAGGAAGCCGGGAATGGAGAGGCGTTCCGGCATATGCTCCCGCGTATGCCACTCCATGTAGTTGTTCTGCGCCGCAGGATCGATATCGTGCCACATGGCGAGAAATGCATTGCCGGTCAGTGCCATAAGTCGTCTCCCATTGTTTCCATATGCCGTTGGCGCTCGACTGGTCGTGGCGCCCGGCCTTTTCTGTTTTCAACTCAATCAGTTTTTGCCGCCTTCGCCCGCGCGCAGGCATGGTTCGCGGCGACATAGCCGAAGGTGATTGCCGGTCCGATCGTGATGCCGGGGCCCGGATAGACTCCGCCCATGACGGACTGCATGTCGTTGCCGCAGGCGTACAAACCCTCAATCGGCTGCTCGGTTTCCGTCAGAACCCGGCAATCCTCATCGGTCTGCAGGCCGGTTGCGGAGCCGATGTCGCAAGGCCACAGCCTGACTGCGTAAAAGGGTGCCTTATCGAGCTTGCCGAGCGTCGGGTTGGGCTTGTGGGTCGCATCGCCATTGACACATTCGTAGGCGGTCTCGCCGCGACGGAAATCCTCGTCGACACCGGTCTCGGCAAAACCGTTGAAGCGCTCGATGCTCTGTTTCAGAGTGGCGGCATCTATGCCGAGCTTTTCGGCCAGGTCTTCGAGGGTATTTGCCCGAACGAGATAACCGTCTTCGAGGAAAGGCCCGAGACCCCTTCCACCCGGACGCACCATACCGAGGCCGTATTTGGTGAGTGCCTTGGCATCGGCAATGAGATAGGCCGGAATGCTCGACCCGTTTTCGTTGGCGGCATACATGGCAACGCCGAACTCGTGGTAGGACCGGCTTTCGTTGGTGAACCGCCTGCCGTTCTTGTCGACGCAGATGGTTCCGGGCTTCGACCGGTCCATGACGAAATGGGGGAAGACCGCCGTCGTGCCATCGGGCCGTTGTCGAACCGAGCAGGGAGCCCAGAAGACATTCTGTTCCGCGCCCGTGCCGTAGCCTGCGCCCTTGGCGAAGGCGAGATCGTGCAGGGCCCCGGTATGGCCGGGGGGCGCGGGGCTGTAGTCCAGGACGGGCTGGGGCAGCATCCTGGCGCGTCGTTCCGGGTGCCGGCCGAAGCCACCGCTAGCGAGAATGACACCGCCCCGGATCGTCAGCTTGCGTTCCACGTTTCCCTGGCGGACCACAAGGCCATCGATCCTGTTGCCGTCGCCGGTGAGGGCCTCCGTTTCTGTCTGCGTGGCAATGGTGACGCCGAGATCGAGCGCGGACTTCAGCAGCCGGCCGATCATGGCATTGCCCATGACAAGCCGGGTCCCTCGTCCATAGCGAACTTTCTGAAACAGATACGAGCCGAGCAACCGGAACGCATAGCCGAACGACTTCAGGGATTTCGTCAGGTTTAGCAGGTGGGAAATGTCGTCGCGATCGACCATCAGTCCGCCCAGGATCGTAAATTCAGGGATCGGCGGGCGGACGAGTTTCAGATCCTTGCCAAGCGGACCTGCGTCGAAGGGCTGCGGCTCCAGCGCCCGGCCGTGGGAGGTGGATCCATCGAGCTCGTACAGATAGTCGGGATGGAGCGACCGGGCGCTGAATTTCAGGTCCGTACGGGTTTCAAGCTCTTCGACCGCCAGCGGACCGTTTTGCAGGAAGACGTCGCGCATGGACGCAGACGACCGGTTGCCGACGGCCTTGTCCAGGTATCTCTTCGCCTTTTCCGGGCTGTCATCTGGAGCGGCATGGCGCGTGTTGGGAATCCAGGCGGATCCGGCCGAATAGGCCGTCGTTCCGCCGAGGTATTCCGTTCGTTCGATGAGAATGACCGATGCCCCCTTGAGGGCCGCGAAGACGGCCGCAGCCATCCCCGCCGCGCCGGCGCCCAGAACGGCGACATCGAATTCTGCATTCTCCGGCAATCGGGAGATCGTGGTCGATGCGTCTGTCATGGGTCCATCCTCTCGCTCGTTGCCGTGTCGCTGGCCGAGTTTGCGCCGCCTTCGAAATAGGAAAAACGTCCGGGAAGCGCAGGCGCTCGGCCGATGCGGACCTGGCGATGGCGGAGGCCGGCCGGGCAGGGCGTCTCCGTCATGGTTTCGGCAAACGCCCTGGCGTTCTCTTCGGTCGGAAAAGCCCGATATTCCAGGGCACGATGCAGGGTGCCGGTCAGGGACTGAACGGCAATCAAAGGTTGGTCATCCGCTCCCTCCCAGTATCGCGGTAACTGGCCGGGCAGCGCATCGACGATGGTCTCGACCACCGTGAGATCGTCGCCGATCGCTTCAGACGTGCGCACTCCGTTGCCCGGATAAAACGGACTTTCGACGAAAAAATCCGTCTGCTGGGACAGCATGAGGCCGCGCACGGTCGCAAAGAAAGCGCTGTCCTGTGCTGCGAAATACCGGTCGTAGGTCGCACGCCAGTGGTTCAGGTCGTCATAGCGGTAGAAGTGCAGGATTTCCGTCCCGTCTTCACCCGGGCAGACGAGATAGAAGAGATTGCTCTGCAGCAGTGGTTGGAAGAGCGGGCCGGAATTCCACTTTTCCTGGGCTTCCCAGAAGGCGTCTTCTTCCCCCTGCCGCAGCAGATAGGCCCTGCGTTCGTAGATCATCGGCCGGCCGTTTCTTCTCCGGTATCGAGCATGTCCAGCACGGCTTCGACGGCGCGCTGATACCCCTTGGCGCCGAGGCCGGCTATGACGGCGGTGGCGTAGGGCGACACCAGGGAATGGTGATACATCGCCTCGCGGGCATGCACGTTGGAGATGTGCAGCTCGATGATCGGTCCCTTGAACATCTTCAGCGCGTCGACGATGGCGATCGAATAGAAGGTGAAGGCGGCCGGGTTGATAATGATAGCATCGGCCGTGTCGATGCCTTCATGTACCCAGTCGATGATCTCGTATTCCCTGTTCGACTGGCGGAAGGTGATCTCGTTGCCGCGCGCGGCGGCGACGCACAAGGCCTCCACATCGGCCAGCGTCGTCGTGCCGTAGATTTCCGGCTCGCGCTTGCCCAGGCGGTTCAGGTTGGGTCCGTTCAGGATGAGAATATGGCGTTTCATTTGAATGTCTCCCGTCAAATAAGGCTAGCCCTTGTAGCCAAACAGCCTTGGCAGCCAGAGGACGAAGTCGGGTGTTAGGGTAATCACGAGAAGCAGAACCAGCATGGCCAGCAGGAACGGCAGGACCTCCTTGACGATGCTGTTCAGGTTCGCCCCGGATATGGAGGACATGACGAACAGCAGCAGCCCGTAGGGCGGGGTAATCAGTCCGATCATGATGTTGATGACGCACACGATACCGAAGTGGACCATGTCGACCCCGAGACCGGTGGCGGTCGGGACCAGAACCGGGATCACGATCAGCAGGATCGTCGTGCCTTCCAGAAGGCAGCCCAGCACCAGCAGGATGGCATTCACGAGCAGCAGGAAGCCTGTCGTGGAGAGATCGAACCCGGCGATATAGGCCTTTAGCGCGTTCGGAATGTTCTCGACCGTCACCACATAGTTGAAGGCGAGGGCGCCTGCGATCAGCATGCCGACGGAGATCGAAATGCGCGCGCTGGACAGGACGGAACTGTAGGTCCCCTTCCAGGTCACGGAGCGATACAGGAAGACCGAGATAAACAGCGCGTAGAGGGCGGCAACCGCGGCGGCTTCCGTTGGGGTCGTGATACCGCCATAGATGCCGCCGAGCAGGACCACCGGCATCATGAGGGCAGGGAAGGCGCGCACGGTGATCCTGGGGAGGTCCCTGATCGGCACCGGAGCTTCGACCGGAAAGTCGCGCTTGCGGGCGATATAGACGATGAGCGCCATCTGGACGAGGCCCATGGCCAGTCCGGGCAGAACGCCGGCCAGGAACAGGAAGCCGATGGAAGCATCGGAGACCAGGGAGTAGATCACGATCGGAATGGACGGCGGAATGATCGGCCCGATCACGGCGGAAGCGGCCGTCAGACCTGCCGCGAAACTGGCCGGATAGCGGTTCCCCTCTGTCATCATTTTCTGCATCATCCGGCCGGTGCCGACGGCGTCGGCAATCGCCGATCCGGACATGCCGGCAAAGACGATGCTCTGCAGGACGTTGACGAGGGCCAGCCCGCCGCGGAACCGACCGACAATGGCGTTGCAGAATTCCAGCAGGCGAAGCGTCATCGAGCCGTTGTTCATCAGTTCCGCTGCCAGGATGAACAGGGGCACCGCCAGCAGCACATAACTCGTGTGCAGGCCGTTCAGAACCTGTTCGGCGGCGGTGCCCATGTCGAGCCCGGCCAGGAACAGATAGATGGTCGACGACACGATCATGGCGTGACCGATCGGCAGGCCGAGGATCGAAAGACCGAGGATCGAGATAATGGCGACGGTAAACGGATCGGTGAGGGTCACTTTGCGTCTCCCTTTTTCGGCGCGCGCGCTATGACGCTGCCGAAGGAACGCACACTGATCACCACGTATTTGACGAGGATGGCGGCGACAAACAGCAGGTAGATCGAAAACAGATGGTCGTAGCGGATCTTCAGGTAGGTCGTCTTCTGGATCTTCATGAAGGAGACGAAATCGTAGACCGCCGGAAACGACGCGGCGTAGACCACGAGCAGGACCACGGCAGTTACCAGGGCCATCACGGCGCGGGTCCGCTTGCCGACACTCGTGGTCAGGATATCGAAGCGGATTTCTTCTTTTTCGCGCAGAACGAAGGCGGCCCCCCAAAGGACGAGCCAGAGCCATGCGGTCACGGTGAGTTCGGATGCCCAGCCGCTCGGCAGATTGAGCAAATAGCGGAAGACGACCTGCAAAATGAACGCCGCGAAGACCAGGGCGAGCAGAAAGGCCGCGACGTTTTCGGCACGCCGATGAAGCCATCCAAGCATGAGAATGATCCGTTTCGATACTTGAAACTTAACGCCCGGAGCAGGGAAGGCCGCCGAACCTGGCGGTCGACGGCCTTCCGCACACGGGAGACTTAGAGAGCGTTGATCCGCTCAAGCATGCCTTCCGGCCAGTTCTTCGCGATGTCGGACTTCTTGTACATGTCCTGTGCGTAGACGCGGAAAGCTTCGACGTCGGGCTTGTAGACCTTCAGGCCGTGCTCTTTCATGAAGCCGACGAGCTCGACTTCCTTCTGAAGCTGCAGCTCGTTGTTGGCGGCGATGGCCGCATCGGCCGCCGCCTGGAACTTCTGCTGCTGCTCCGGGGTCATCTTGTCCCAGGCGTCCTTGGACACGGAAAGAAGCGTGTAGCCCAGGATATGGCTGGTTTCCACGATCTGGGACATGACTTCATAGAACTTCATGGCCTGGACGTTGCTCAGAGGGTTGTCCTGGCCGTCGATCGCGCCGATCTGGAGACCGGTGTAGACTTCGGCGTAGGCCATCGGCGTCGGGTTTGCGCCGAGCGCCTGGCCGAGAAACTGCCAGGATTCTCCGCCGGGCATGCGCAGCTTGACGCCGTTCATGTCTGCCGGGGTCTTGATTTCCTTGTCGATGCGCAGGCCGACCTGACGGGTGCCGTTGTAGATCGGGCCGAGGATCTTGATGTTCAGCTTGTCTTCGGCCATGTCCTTCATTTCCTGACCGGCGTCGCTCTCGAAGAAGCGCGTCAGGTGGTCGGCGTCACGGAACAGATAGGCCGCGGTCAGAAGGGACCATTCGGGAACGAGGTTGGCGATGTCCTGGGGCGGCAGGTCGCTCATTTCCAGATTGCCGCGCTGAATGGCGATAATCTCTGTGCCCTGCTTGAACATGGTGCCGTTGTAATAGGCTTCGAAATCGAAGTCGTCAGCGATCGCGTCACTGAACTGCTTGACGATGTTGGCGCGAATGTCCTGCTCGTTAAAAACGGTCGAGAAGCGGATCCGCATCTTGTCCTGTGCGAACGAGCCGGTCGCTCCGGCCAGGGTGCAGGCCGCAATGCCAAACGCCAGCGCCGTGCGGCGGGTGATTTTTCTCATCTTCTTCCTCCCAGTCGGAAAATCACTTGAGGTTCAAGCTTCATCGCGAAGCTTGATCGCGACATTTGCAAAAAATGGAATTGAATTCAAGATTTAAAATCTTTTCTTTTTTTGTTTCAGTTTCCATATTTGGATTTGCCGGTCGTTGCTGATCGTCAGGACCAGGAATGTCCTGCCTTGGCGAGGATGGAAGTCGCCGTTTCAAAAGCGCGTTTTGCCCTTCCGGCGGGCGAGGCGGTCCTGGCGAATTCCACATCGGGCACTTCGACGCTGATCAGGAGATCGTCCGGCAAAGCTTCGACCAGCTCCACAAGATCAATGCCTCCTTCGCCGGGGAAGTTGCGGGCCGTCCGCGCGATTCGGGTGAGTTCCTGCTTCGACGGGTCGTACGGCACGGGACCGTCGCACAACTGGCCATATGCAATCTGGTTAACAGGCAGGGCCGCGATCTCGTCGCTGGTCGTGCCTGACCGGTGCACGTGCAAGGCGTCGATGATGATCGTCGCATTCGGGGTGCTGACGGCGTCGACGATGCGTCTCGCGGCAGCCAGATCGGGGACGCCGGTATAGGGCATGAACTCGAGGGCTGCGTTTATTTCGTATCCGGCCGCGGCTTCGGCGAATGCGGCATATTTCTCGGTCAGACGGACCTCATCCGTATCGTCACCGACGACCAGAATGTTGCTGGCGCCAAGAACGGCGGCGCGAACGAGCAGCGCCGTGTAGTCGTCGCGGGTTGTGGTCGCGTTGAGCCGCACCATCTCGATGTCGGCGACCTGGATACCGGTGTCCGACAGAATGGACAGGGTTTCGCTTAACAGGGCGTCGTCTGTCAGCAGGGGGTAGGGGGCTTCCGCCTGCGGATTGGCCGGTAACAGGCGCAAGCCGAGCTTCTGGAACCCGGCTTCGGCTGCGGCCCGGATCGCAACGGTCGGCGCCACGTCGTGCAGGGTCAGGAAGGAGAGCGACAGGGTGTGAGACATTGATAAACCTCATGAATTTGTTGACGGCTTGGTGCGAAGAAGGCGCACGTTCCCTGCGCGGGCGCTCGCGGCGCCCACGGGTGACGGTTCATTCCGGTCAGTCAGACGGTTGCGGATTCCCGCGCTATCCGGCCTGTTTCAGTCCGGCGCTGTGGGTGAAGAACGATGATGCGGAGCTGGCTGCCCCAAGTTCGATCGCAGCCTGCTTCAAGGTGGGGCTGAGCTCCCTGGCGCGGTCTTCATTGAGGCGGGCGTAGGGGCCTGCGATCGACACGCAGCCGACCACGTTGCCCGTAAGCGTGTTGCGAACGGGCATGGCCATTGCCGCCAGTCCGACCGTGTAGGTGTTGGCGGAATAGGCGTAGCCCTGCTCCCGGAAGGTGGCGAGGAGCTTCTGCAATTCCGCTATGCTCTCAATGACCCTGAGGCCGGCGGCCGTGGATCCCGAACGTAGCCCCTGCTTGCTGACCAGGGCGATCGCCGCGTCGTCGTCCATGGTGGACAGCCACGCGAGACCGCCCGCCGTCGAGGCCAGGTGGATCTGCATCCCCTGTTCCGGGCCCGGATCGTAGCGCAGTCCGGTGGTGGCGCCCTGGGCCACGGCCACCCAGATCAGCTTGTCGCCGTCGACGACCGATAGGCGGATCAGCTCGTGGCTGGCCTGAGCCAGTTTGTCGAGCACGGGCTGGGCAAAGTCGTTGATGCCGCAGCGTGTCAGGTAGTTGAGGCCCATGGCTGCCAGTTTGAGGCTCAGGCTGTAACGGCCACCCGCCTCGTGCTGGCGAACATAGCCGAGCCGGGCGAATTCGTTCAGCTGGCGGTGGACTCCGCTCATCGGCTGGCCGGTTTGCGCGGCAATTTCGCTCACCGTATATCCGTCGGGGTCTTCCGTAAGTAGTTCCAGGATGCCGAGAGCTTTCTCGATCACGCTACTCATTGTGTATCCCCCAGTTAGGTCAGCATGGATTGCGGTGAAACCGGACCCGATTTGCCTTTTGCAGAAAACAGCATTGCCTCAACACAGGCAAGACTTTGCATGGCATCCCGGACGGTTACCAACGGCTCTGCATTTCCCTCCACGACGGACAGGAAATGCTTGAATTGGACCGAAAACGGATCTTCCGGCTGTACGGAGTGCTTTTCAGGCGTCATCGGTTCGTACCAGGATTTTTCTCCCGGATAAGACCAGATGTGAAAGTCCGGCAGCGAGATGGATCCTTCGGTGCCGCAATAGTAGTGCGCACTTGCGGGCAGGGCGGGGAAGCGCTTGGGAACCTCGCCGGCTGTCAGGTCCCAGGCCCAAGGGGAGACCGCGGCATCGGTCACCATGAAATTCGCAAGAAGTCCGGATTCGAAGCGGACGGACGCCACTGCGCTGTCCTCGACCTCGAGGTTGCGCGTGGCCGAGGAGGCCAGGCTCACGACCTCGGTGATGTCTCCGAAGATATAACGCAGCAGATCGACCTCGTGGATCATGTTGATGAGCATCGGCCCGCCGCTACCCGGTTGCCGCCGCCATTCGACGTCATGGTACCCGGCGTTCTTGAACATGGCGCCCATGACATTGGCGACGACCGGCTTCCCGATCCTGCCTGCGGCGATCAGAGACCGGGCTTCCTGGATGATCGGATTGTGGCGGCGGTGATGGCCGACAAGGATGGGGACGTTCTTCTTCTCCGCTGCTTCCGCCAGCCGGATCGCCGCGCGCGCGGTTTCGGCGACCGGTTTTTCGACCAGCGCCGGTATGCCTGCATCGACTAGGTCGAGGGCGACCGGAACGTGGGTCGCGTTGGGGGAGGCCACGACGGCAGCGTCAAAGCCGCCGTCTTTCAGGAGGCTGGCCGTGTCCGGATACCAGCGCAGGCCGGCTTTTTCGGCAGTTGCCGCCGATGCGCGAAGCGGGTCGACGAGGGCGACCGCCTTTGCCTTGTCCGCCGTCCTTGCGATGGTCGCCAGGTGCTGTTGCCCGATCACGCCGCCGCCGATCACGGCAATCCTGCATTCACTCATGGAAACACCCTCCCGTTTATCAGTACGTGGCCCGGCCGCCCGACATGTCGAACGTGGCGCCCGTCGAAAACGAGCACTGCTCGGACGCCAGCCACAGAACCATCTCCGCCACTTCATCGGCCTTGCCGGCCCGTTTCATTGGAATGCGCGCCAGGAGGCTTTGGAGTTGTTCTTCTGTCATCTGATGGATCAGGTCGGTCTCGATGATTGCCGGCGTGACGCAATTGACGAGAATTCCGGTCTCCGCCAGTTCCTTGGCCAGTGCCTTGGTCAGGGCGATCACGCCCGCCTTGGCCGAGGAATAGGCGACCTGATTGGCATTGCCTTCCTTGCCCGCCACCGAGGCAATGTTGACGATGCGTCCATGTCCCTGCTCGCGCATGGCCGGCACAACGTATTTGCAGGCCAGAAACACGCTGGTGAGGTTGATGTCCAGGATCTGGTGCCATTCCTCCGGTTCCAGGCCTTCGATGGGCGTCGTGCGGCCGGTGATGCCAGCGCAGGTCACCAGAATGTCGACCTTGCCGAACTGGTCGATGGTCTGGTTGTAGGCCTGTTTGACGGTGAAAGGGTCGCGCAAGTCACATGCAGCAGAGAAGCAGGACGCATTTTCCGAAGGTCTGAGATCCCAGATTGCGACCCGCGCGCCTTCGGCCTCTGCGCGTTTCGCAACCGCCGATCCGATGCCGCCGGCGCCGCCGGTGATCACAATGACTTTGTCCTGAAAACGCACGACCGATGGTTCTCCCGATTCCGATTTTGGTTCTCTGGATAATATTGAAGGCTTTTCGAAATTGGAATAGCATTCAAGAAATTGAGTCATAAAATAAAGGAACGTCGCATGAAGACATATCTGGTCACGGGAGCGAGCGAGGGAATCGGCGGTGCCGTCTGCAGGAGAATCGCCGAGGCGGAACAGGGCCCGGTCAGGCTCGTCCTGACGACCTCCGGTCGCAAGCCGGCGCCGCAGTCCCTGATCGACGGCCTTACGGATCTCGGTGCGGAGGTGACCTATGTCGCCGGCGATTTGTCCGATCCGGACAAATGCCGTGACATTGCCGCCAGGGCCATGGAAGTCGGCGAAGGGCAGGTGCAGGGCTTCGTGTCCAATGCCGGAGCGATGGCGCCGACACCGCTTGCCGACATCTCCATCGACACCTGGCAGTCCCAGATGGACCAGAACGTGCGTGCAACCCTGCTGCTGGCGCAGAACCTCAAGCCGGCGCTGACCGCTGCCCGAGGCGCGATCGTCGCGACGTCCTCCATGGCGGGCCTTGCTCCGCTCAAGGGCAATGGTGCCTATTCCATTTCAAAGCAGGCGCTCAACATGCTCTGCCGCAGCCTGGCCCAGGAATGGGCCTGTGACGGCATCCGCGTCAATGCCGTGCTTCCGGGCATGATCCGCACACCGCTGACGGAAAAGATCTACACCAACGAGGCCGTGCTGGAGGCCCGCTCCAATTTCGTCCCGCTGGGACGGGTCGGGCGTCCGGAGGACATTGCCGAGGCCGTCTGGTTCCTCTTGAGCGATGCGGCTTCTTACGTGACCGGACAGTCGCTCGTCGTCGACGGCGGGCTCCTCGACAGCATCCTCTATCGCGTTCCGGGTGTTCCCGCCGACTGACGCAGATCGACGCGGTTCCAATTCCTGTCGCACCGGGCTTGACCGGTGCGCGTCTCAAATGTGCCAACAAGCGGAAAATCGATCGAACCATGCAGGCCGATATGCAATTCACACAGGACAATGTCCTGGATCGTAAATGTCTGATGCCGTCGCAGGATATGCTTCTGGCCGGGCTCGTCGGGCGCGGCATCCAGCGCTCGCGAACACCGGAAATGCATATGGCCGAAGCGGCCGCCCACGGAATGCGCAGCGTTTACCAGATCATCGATTTCGATGTCTTTTCAGGACGTGAACCGGATCTGGCCGAAATCCTGAGTGCGGCGGAAATGACCGGCTTCAACGGTCTCAACGTCACCTATCCGTTCAAGATCCAGGTCGTTCCGCTGCTTGATGCGTTGTCGGCGAATGCCAGGGCGGTGGGATCGGTCAATACGGTGGTGTTCCGCGATGGCCGCCGCTACGGCCACAACACCGATCTGTGGGGTTTTTCGGAAAGTTTCCGGCACGGTATGGAAGGAGCCGTCAGGACCAAGGCTCTTCTGATCGGAGCCGGGGGTGCCGGCGTTGCCGTCGCCCATGCACTGGCCGATCGCGGCGTGGAAAACCTGCTGATTATCGATGCCGACCGGACCCGCGCGTCGAGCCTTGCCACGCAGCTGAAGACAAACCGGCCCGGCATGGCCACCGCGGTGATCGACTGTCTCGACAGCGGGTCGGTCGCCGGTGTGGACGGGGTCGTCAATGCGACGCCGATCGGAATGGCGAAAGCGCCGGGCTCCCCGTTCCCCGCGGACTTGCTCGACCCTGCCATGTGGGTCGCAGATATCGTTTATTTTCCGCTCGAAACGCAGCTTCTGAAGGATGCGCGCAAAATCGGATGCCGCGTCCTGCCGGGCTCCGGAATGGCCATCTTCCAGGCTTCCCGGTCCTTCGAGCTTCTGACCGGCCGGCCGGCGGATCCGGAGCGCCTGAAGGCGACATTCGAAAGCTTCGTCCCGCCCGGCGGTGTGCAATGAACACCGGCGCCGTTGCGCTCGCTCAAACTGGGGACGCGTAGGTGAAGCTCATACCGGTCCCTACCGTGCCTCGAGACTCATTTTGAGAATACGGGCACCGGGTTGGACGTCTCCCTGAGGCGGCGAAATCGCATCTTTCGCCGCTTCCCAGCATTTTCTAGCTGTTTTTAGGAGAGGTGCCGGTTTCCGTGCCGATTGCTCAGCTTGGCAGGTGCTAGCGGTCGCATCAACACCCGGGTTTGGGTGGGTATAAAACCGGTTTCTTGCCCAAAACAGGCGCATGAAGGCATGGACAAGCGCTCTTGCGAGGAGCGGTTGATATTCTGCGATTTTCAGGAATGCCCGACCTGAGACATAGGTGACAAAACGTTCCGGACACATAGGTAACACTTTTCGCTTTAGCGGGAGGTGTCGATGCCGTGGAAAGAGGTGTCCGTCATGGAGGAACATCTTCGCTTCGTCGCCCGTCTTTTGGATGGGGAAGGCATGAGTTCGGTGTGCCGGGAGTTCGGCATCTCGCGCAAGACAGGCTACAAGATCTGGGATCGCTACCGGCAGGACGGCCTGGAAGCCCTGTGTGATCGGTCCCGTCGCCCTGTGCGCTATGCCAACCAGCTGCCGGACCAGGTCGAGCGCCTGATTGTTTCGGCGAAGAAGGACAAGCCGCACTGGGGTGCACGCAAGATCCGGGAGATCCTGGTCAGGAAGCTTTCCGGCGATGTGCGTATTCCGGCCCAAAGCACGGTGCATGCGGTGCTCGACCGTCACGGCCTTGTCAAGCGCGCCCGCAAGCGGCAGCGCGCCTATAAGGCCGAAGGCACGGCCCTGTCGGCAGGCGTTCGTCCCAACGATCTGTGGTGCACGGACTTCAAGGGCGAGTTCAAACTGGGCAACCGGCAATACTGTTACCCCCTGACGGTCAGCGATCATGCCTCGCGCTATCTGTTGATGTGCGAAGCCTTTGACAGCACGAAGGAAAGACCGGTCATCGAGGCCTTCGTGCGCCTGTTCAAGGAGCGCGGCCTGCCAGGGGCGATCCGCACCGACAACGGACTGCCATTTGCCTCACCCAACGGGCTCTACAATCTCTCGAAGCTGTCCGTGTGGTGGCTGCGTCTGGGCATCGGTGTCGAACGCATCAAACCCGGACATCCCCAGCAGAACGGTCGGCATGAACGCATGCATCTGACGCTGAAGAAGGAGGCAACCCGCCCGCCGGGCATGAACAGCCTTCAGCAGCAGGCCAAGTTCGATGCTTTTCTCAAGGAGTTCAACGGGGAACGGCCACATGAGGCGCTGTCCATGCAAATGCCCGATGAAGTCTACAAACCCTCACCCAGACCGTACCGGGGCCTGCCGGAGCTGGACTATCCCTTCCACGACCGGGATGCGCTTGTGACAGCCTGCGGGCGGATCTGCATGTATCGAAAGAAGATCAACGTCTCCACCGTGCTGGCCGGTCAGAAACTCGGGATCAAGGAGGTGGACGAGGGAATTTGGCTGATCAGCTTCATGAGCTATGATCTGGGATACATCGACCTGGAGCAGAGAACACTACAGACAATCGACAACCCGTTCGGCACGAGGTTGTAACCCATGTCTCCGGTACAAACTGTTACCCATGTCTCCGGGTCGGACAGAAGGGCGGGTGGCTCCCCAGGCCGGACTCGAACCAGCGACCCAGCGATTAACAGTCGCTTGCTCTACCAACTGAGCTACTGGGGATCACCACCGGGCGGTGAACTTTCGTCCGCCGCGTCAGTGGGGATGCGTATATCAAAGCCTTTGGGCATTTGCCAAGCCCTCTGTGAAGATATTTTTGCCGAAAACATGAACCAATCCCATCCGATGTGGAAAACTTCCGTCATTACAAGGATCTAACCGCTAAGCCGGGAGAGCTTGAAGCACCGGATACGGAGCCAATCCTGCCCAGGTTCCGGTCTGCTTTTCCAACGTCGGCATGATGTTCCGTTTCCGGCGGAGGCGCGCGCGGCTGCTTCTTGTTTGCCGGGGAACAAGAGGGTAAAGTCCGGACGTCACGGTTCCCCGTGTCGGGCAAAGCCCGAGGGGATCAAACGGGAATAGGGTGCGGGACGACTCAGCCAGAGGTCCCAAATCCCTAGCTGCCCCCGCAACTGTTAGCGGTGAATTCCGTCGCATCAAAGCCACTGGACAGACTTCGGTCCTCCGGGAAGGCGCGGTGAGAATGTTGACCCGCAAGCCAGGAAACCGGCCGGACAACTGGACTTTACTCGAAACGCCGTCGGGTGGACGGCAAGGAGAACGGGCATGATGAATTCCACGACATTAGCGGCGTCCGCTCCCGCGACCCATCGCGCATCTGCCCCTGCAAGGGTCGGCCGCCTCTGAGCGGGCGGACGTTTCCGGGTCATTCGGATGGTCTGCCGGATCATGGGGCCGGGTCCCTGCGCGGAAGGCGCTATGGCTCTGGTGCTCGCCCTTATGGGCTCTGTTCCTTTCTCATTCATGCGGCAAATGATGAAACGCCTTTGTGGTGGCGTGTATTGGATCGTGGGGCGCGTTTCGAGCGTGCCGATAGGTGAGTTCTGTGTCTGATCAACGCGCATATGGCACCCTTGTCCTCGGCGGCGCCCGGTCCGGCAAGAGCCGGTTTGCCGAAGACCTGGCGCTCCGGTCTGGCCTTGGCCGGATCTATGTCGCGACCGGGACCGCCTTCGACGGCGAAATGGAAAAGCGGATTGCTGCACACCGGACCCAGCGCGGTGCGGGTTGGCGCACTGTGGAGGAGCAGACCGATCTTGCGGGGGTGCTCCGGCGCGAGGGCAAAGCCGACGCGGTGCTGCTTGTCGACTGCCTGACGCTGTGGCTGAACAATCTGATGATGGCGGACAGGGATCTGGCGGCAGAAAGCGCACGGCTTTGCGATGCGGTTTCCATGCTTGCCGGTCGGTGCATCTTCGTCTCCAACGAAGTGGGCATGGGCATTGTCCCGGATAACCGCCTGTCTCGGGACTTCCGCGATGCCCAGGGGCGTCTCAATCAGGATATGGCGGCGGTCTGCGGCAAGGTGATTTTCGTTGCCGCCGGCCAGCCTTTCCTTCTCAAACCGAATCAACAACCGGAAATAAGCTTATGAAAACCGGACAGAAAATTCCCGCGACCATCGTTACCGGCTTTCTCGGCGCCGGCAAGACGACCCTGATCCGCAATCTGCTGCAGAACGCTGCGGGCAAGAAGATCGCCCTGATCGTCAACGAGTTCGGCGACATGGGCTTCGATGGCTCCCTGGTCAACGGCTGTGCCGATCCGGATTGCGCCGCAGAAGAAGTGGTCGAGCTCACCAACGGCTGCATCTGCTGCACGGTCGCCGACGATTTCCTGCCGACGATGGAAATGCTGCTTTCCCGCGCCGAGCCGCCGGAGCATATCGTCATCGAGACCTCCGGTCTGGCCCTGCCGCAGCCGCTGGTTCGGGCCTTCTCCTGGCCGAGCGTCAAGCCGAAGGTGACGGTCGACGGCGTGGTGACGGTGCTCGATGCGGCAGCGCTCGCCGAGGGGCGGATCGCGCTCGACGAAGAGGCGCTAGCCGCGCAACGCGCTGCCGACGAGGCGCTCGATCACGACAGCCCGGTGGAGGAGCTGTTCCACGATCAGCTCGCCTGTGCGGATCTCGTCGTGCTCAACAAGGCGGATCTGATTTCCGAAGAAGCGCTGGCGGACATTCAGAAAAAGATCGGCGCGGATGTGCGTGCCAATGTGCACATCGTCGCTTCGGAAAAGGGCACGTTGCCGATCGAGGTGCTTCTGGGCCGGGAGTCGGCGGCCGAGGACGATATCCATAATCGCCACGAGCACCACCATCATCACGACGATCATGATCACGATGACGATCATGACCATGACGACCACGAAGATCATGATCACCACCACCATGACCATCATCACCACGATGATTTCGAGAGCCATGTGCTGCCGGTTGCCGGCTTTGCCAGCCTGAAGGATGTGGAGGCCAAGGTGCTTGAGGCGATGGCGCTGAAAGGCGTGCTGCGCATCAAGGGTGCGGTCGCCATCGACGGCAAGGCTGCGCCCGCCATGGTGCAGGCCGTCGGCCCCCGGGTGGAAACCTGGTTTGCCGCCGGCGCAGAGAGCGCCGGCAAGCTTGTGGTGATCGGGTTGAAGGGGCTGGATCTGGAACAGGTACGTTCCATCCTCGATACGGCAAAGGCTGCGGCCTGACCCCATGCATATTCTTGCCAGCCAGACCCGCAGGATCGATGACGGGGGTGATGCGGTCGATCTCGGCCAGTCTCCAGCCGATATCCTGTTCCTGTCGGCAGCCGATACCGAACTCGGCTCTTTTGCTGCCGCCCATCACGGGCTGGGTGCGGACCGGGCGAGCCTCAGGCTGGCGAGCATTATGGCGCTCGGCCATCCCTATTCGGTCGATCTTTATGCCGAGCAGACGGTTGCCGGTTCGAAGCTGGTGGCGGTGCGCCTGCTCGGTGGTGTTGAGTACTGGCGCTACGGCGTCGAGCGGCTGGAAGAAGAAGCGCGCTCCTCGGGCGTGAAACTGATCCTGGTTCCCGGCGACGACAAGTGGGACGAGGCGTTGGCGTCGCGTTCGACCGTGCCGCTGGAGGAAGCCCGCCGCTTCTGGTGCTATTGCGTCGAGGGCGGTAGCGGCAACTATGCGAACGCGCTTCGATTCCTCGGATATCTCGCCGGCAAGGCGGAAGATCCTCTGCCGCCGGTACCTTTGCCGCGGGCGGGGATCTATCTGCCGGGCCATACGGCACCCGACCTTGATACTCTGAAACAGACCTGGACCGATCCGGGCCGGCCTGTGGCGGCGATCACCTTTTACCGGGCGCTGGTGCAGGGCGCGCAGACCGCGCCGGTCGATGCGCTTGTGGCCGCTCTCGACAGGGCCGGGATCAATGCCTTGCCCGTCTACGTTTCCAGCCTGAAGGAAGCCGAATCCGCGGCCGTGCTGGAAAGCCTGTCCGGCGAAGCCAAGCCCGATGTGGTGATCAACGCCACGGCCTTTGCCGTTTCAAAGGCAGGCGTTCCCCATGAAACGACGCCGCTCGATGCGCCGGGCAAGCCGGTGCTGCAGGTGGTGTTTTCCTCGTCCTCGAAGGAAGGCTGGGAAGAGAGCGATCAGGGCCTGTCGATCCGCGATCTCGCTATGCACGTGGTCCTGCCGGAGGTGGACGGCCGGATCCTGAGCCGTGCCGTTTCCTTCAAGGAGGAAGGGACCTACGACGAGGCGACCCAGTCGACGCCCGTGCGCTTCACGCCAGTGCCTGACCGGATCGATTTCGTTGCCGGGCTTGCCGCCAACTGGGCGAAGCTTTCCCATATTCCGGCTGGAGACAAGAAGGCCGCGCTGATCCTTGCCAATTACCCGAACAAGGACGGGCGGCTCGCCAACGGCGTCGGTCTCGATACCCCGGCGTCCTGCGCGGGCCTGCTGCAGGCGATGGGGCAGGCGGGGTACGACGTCGGCGAGGCTCCGGCGACTTCCAAGGCGCTGATGGACGTGCTCACTTCTGGGGTGACCAATGCCCTGGAAGGTCGGGAAGAGCGGGCCGCTTTTCAAAGGCTCAGTGTGGACGACTACGAGGCGGCCTTCTCACGTTTGCCTCAGCGGCTTCGCGAGCAGGTCGCAGAGCGCTGGGGTGCGCCGGGCGACGACCCGCATGTGGTCGACGGCACCTTCCGCCTGGCGCTGCATCGGTTCGGCAATCAGGTGGTCGGGATTCAGCCGGCGCGCGGCTACAACATTGATCCGAAGGACACCTATCACGATCCGGACCTGGTGCCGCCGCACCATTATTTCGCCTTCTACATCTGGCTGCGCGAGCTGTTCGGCGCCGATGCGGTGGTTCATCTCGGCAAGCACGGCAATCTGGAGTGGCTGCCGGGCAAGGCGCTGGCCCTGTCGGCAGGCTGTTATCCGGAAGCCGTGCTCGGGCCGGTTCCCAACATCTATCCCTTCATCGTCAACGATCCGGGTGAGGGCGCGCAGGCCAAACGCCGGACGTCGGCGGTCATTGTCGATCATCTGACGCCGCCGCTGACCCGCGCCGAAAGCCACGGAGTCTCCGGCGAGCTGGAAACCCTGCTCGACGAATATTATCTCGCCTCCGGTGTCGATCCACGCCGTCTGAAAGCGTTGACCCGCGATATTCTCGACGTCGCCGCCCGGCACGGCCTCGACAAGGACATCGGCCTCACCGCGGACATGGACGAGACGACCCGCCTTGCCCGCCTCGATGCCCATCTGTGCGATCTGAAGGAGCTGCAGATCCGCGACGGGCTTCATATTCTGGGCGAGAGCCCGGACGGCGGATTGCTGACCGACCTGCTGGTCGCGCTCGCGCGGGTACCGCGCGGAAGCGGACCAAATCAGGAGAGCCTGCAGCGGGCGCTCGCAAGGGATTTGGGCTTCGAGGGTTTCGACCCGCTCGACTGCGATTTTTCCGCTGCGTGGGCGGGTGCAAGGCCGGCGTTTCTGGCAGAGCTTTCCGCCGATCCATGGAGGTCCGCCGGGGATACAGTGGAGCGGATCGAACTGCTGGCACAGAAGCTGGTGAGCGGAGAGCGTGCCCCGGAAGAGAATTGGGCCGCGACCCAGGCCGTTCTGCAAGAAATAGAGATGCACCTCAAACCTGCCGTCACCGGGTCCGGAAAGGCGGAAACGCAGGCGGTGTTGACCGCTCTCTCCGGCGGCTTCGTCGTTCCCGGGCCTTCCGGTGCGCCGACGCGGGGACGGCCGGACGTGTTACCGACGGGGAAGAACTTCTACTCCGTCGACGTGCGGGCGGTGCCGACCGAGACCGCGTGGCGGCTCGGTCAGCAATCGGCTTCCCTCGTTGCTGAGCGCTATTTCCAGGAGGAGGGCGAGTGGCCGACGGCGCTGGTGCTGACCTGCTGGGGCACGGCCAACATGCGTACCGGCGGTGATGACATCGCCCAGGCACTGGCGCTGATCGGCGCCCGTCCGGTCTGGGAGGCCGGCTCCGGCCGGGTCACGGGTTTCGAAATCCTGTCGCTCGCAGACCTCGGGCGGCCGCGGATCGATGTAACGCTCCGGGTCTCCGGGTTCTTCCGCGACGCCTTTCCCCATCAGATCGATCTGTTTGACAGCGCGGTACGCGCCGTGGCGGCTTTGGAAGAGCCGGAAGACGCTAATCCGCTGGCCGCCCGGGTGTTGAGAGATCGAATCAGGTTCGAAGCTCAAGGCCTTGATGCCGAAGAGTCACATCGCCGGTCCGGGTTCCGGGTGTTCGGCTCCAAACCGGGTGCCTATGGTGCTGGTCTGCAGGCGCTGATCGACGAAGGGATATGGGATGAGCGTGGCGATTTCGCCGACGCTTTCCTCGACTGGGGCGGCTACGCCTATGGCGGCGGCGCGGCAGGGACCGCGGCCAGGGGCGAACTGGAGACCCGGCTTGGCTCCGTCGACGCGGTGCTGCACAATCAGGACAACCGGGAACATGACCTGCTCGACAGCGACGACTACTACCAGTTCGAGGGGGGGCTTGCGGCAACTGTCGAGACGCTGAAGGGCGAGGCGCCGAAGGTCTATCACAACGACCATTCCCGCCCCGAGCGGCCGGTGGTGCGCAGCCTGTCGGAAGAAATCGGCCGGGTCGTGCGTGGGCGGGCGGCCAATCCGAAATGGATCGCGGGCGTCATGCGCCACGGCTACAAGGGCGCTTTCGAAATGGTCGCCACGCTTGACTATCTGTTCGCCTTCGCCGCGACCACCCATGCGGTCGGCGATCATCATTTCGACCAGCTGTTCGAAGCCTACCTGGAAGACGACCACGTGCGGGCGTTTCTTCAAGATGCCAATCCGGCGGGCTTGAGCGAGATGATCGCCCGGTTCCAGGAAGCGATCGACCGGGGGCTGTGGACACCGCGGCGCAACAGCACCCATGCTAGACTTTCCGAAATTCAATCAAGAACCCGACAGGCCGGGTAAGGGAGAACGACCCGTGAGCGACAAGCATCAGGACCTGACCGAAGAAGAACTGAACGCCCGCCATGCGGACAAGATGCGCAAGAAGAAGGCCGCGCGCGACAAGATCATGGCGACCAAGACCATCGAGAAGGGCTTGACGATCGTCCATACGGGCAAGGGCAAGGGCAAGTCGACTGCCGGTTTCGGCATGGTGTTCCGCTCGCTCGGCCATGGGCACAAGGTCGGCGTCGTGCAGTTCGTCAAGGGACGGATCGAGACCGGCGAGCGCATGGCGCTCGACCGGTTTTCCGATCTGGTGACCATCAAGCGAATGGGCGAGGGCTTCACCTGGGAGACACAGGACCGGCAGCGCGACATTGATGCGGCCCGTCAGGCCTGGGACGCGGCCAAGGAGATGATCACCTCTGGAGACTACCGGCTGGTGCTCTGCGACGAACTCAATATTGTCCTGCGCTACGATTATCTGCCGATCGAAGAGGTCGTCGATTTCCTGAAGAACGAAAAGCCCGAGGACGTCCATGTGGTCATCACCGGGCGCAATGCCAAGGATGAATTGATCGAGGTCGCCGATCTGGTTACCGATATGACCCAGGTGAAGCATCCTTTCCGATCCGGGGTAAAACCGCAGGAAGGGATCGAGTTTTAAAAAACAGGAATACGGGACGGCTCCATGAAACTTTTCAGCCAGGGTCTTCGGGAAGCCTCCCGATCCCATGAGGAAATCGTCCGGCGCTATGAGATCGGCCGGACGGTGGTCGAGTTTCTGGCAGCCGCCACCTTCATCGTCGGCAGTATCTTCTTTTTCTATGAGAGCCTGATCTACCTGGGAACCTGGTTGTTCCTGATCGGCTCCATCCTGTTTGCCGTTCGGCCGTCCATCCGGCTGCTGCTGGAATTGCATCTGGCGCGCCTGCCGGTTCCGAAGGAATTCCGTCCCTATGGCGCGGACGCCGATGACGGAGACGCCAAGTGAGCAGCCGTTCCGGCCGCACTCCGGCGCTGATGATCCAGGGCACCGGCTCCAATGTGGGCAAGAGCCTGATTGTTGCCGGCCTGTGCCGGCTGTTTGCCAACCGGGGTCTGAAGGTCAAGCCGTTCAAGCCGCAGAACATGTCGAACAATGCGGCGGTGACCGCCGACGGCGGCGAGATCGGCCGGGCCCAGGCGTTGCAAGCCCAAGGTGCGCGCGTGCCGCTATCGGTGCATATGAACCCGATCCTGTTGAAGCCGGAGACAGATACCGGCGCGCAGGTTATCGTCCAGGGCAAGCGCTTCGGCACCCTGCGCGCGCGCGAATACGGGCAGCAGAAAGCGCAATTGCTTCCGAAGGTTCTGGAAAGTTTCTCAGAAATTGAGTCCGGTGTGGATCTGGTGCTGGTGGAAGGGGCTGGAAGCCCGGCGGAGATCAATCTTCGGGCCGGCGATATCGCCAACATGGGCTTTGCCGAGGCCGCCGATCTGCCTGTCGTGCTCTGCGGCGATATCGACCGGGGCGGGGTAATTGCCTCGCTGGTCGGAACCCATGCGGTGCTGGAGGACGCCGAGCGGCAACGGATCAGAGGCTTCTTCATCAACCGCTTCCGCGGGGACCCGAGTCTGTTTGACGACGGTGTAGCCGAGATCGCGCGCCGCACCGGCTGGGCGCCGCTCGGGGTCGTGACGTGGTTTTCGCAAGCCTCGAAACTGCCGGCGGAAGACGCCCTCGGGCTGAGCGACGGGGCGGGGCGCGGCCCGGTCAAGATCGTCGTGCCGGTCATTTCAAGGATTGCCAACTTCGACGATCTTGATCCGCTTCGCATGGAGGAGAGCGTCACGCTTGAGCTTGTCCAGCCGGGCGATCCGCTGCCCGGCGATGCGGATCTCGTTCTGCTGCCGGGATCGAAATCGACGGTCGGCGATCTGGAGTTTTTTCGCAAGCAGGGCTGGGACGTGGATCTCAGGGCCCATCACCGGCGCGGCGGGCATATCCTGGGGATCTGCGGCGGCTACCAGATGCTGGGAAGGACAATTTCCGATCCGGAAGGAATCGAGGGCAGACCGGGCACGGTCGAGGGGCTGGGGTTCCTGAATGTCGACACGGAACTGACGGCGGACAAGTCCCTTATCGAGGCGACGGGCAAGCACCTCGCCTCCGGTGCGGAGGTCTCAGGCTACGAGATCCACATCGGCCGTACCGAAGGTCCCGATTGCGCCCGGCCGTTGCTCCATATCCGCGAGGCCGACGGCACACCGAAGCTGGACGGTGCCCAATCTGCCGATGGCCGGGTTGCCGGCACCTATCTCCACGGCCTTTTTTCATCGGATGCCTTCCGCAAGGCCTATCTGAAAGGCTTCGGCGTCATCTCAGCGCTCGCCTATGAGCAGACCATCGATACCGTGCTGGATGACCTTGCCGCGCACCTGGAAGCAACGATGGACGTGGAGCGGATGCTGGAGATCGGGCTGGTTCGGTAAGGGTATTTCGCCGAACTGGACCGACCGGGTTGGTTTTGTTATTCAATTCCCGATTGTAATGGCTGGGGCGGCGGAAATGAGCACACTCTTTTTCATGGTGATTGTTCGCCTGGCTGCGCTTTATTTTTTCATGAATGGTTTGAACTTTTTTTCTACTGCGATGTATTCGGTGTTTTCCGAGCAGTACGACGGAATCCTGCGGGTGAGTGTTTTGACCCTCGGTCTCAATCTGTTGATTTCAATCGTGCTGTTCTGCTTTCCGCGCGTCGTGCTGCTGGGGCTCAATGTCCGGATCGAGCCGGGTAAGGAAGTCCCGCATATCTCCGATTTTCAATCGGCGGGGATAGCTTTGATCGGCCTCTATTTCGTGCTTGAAAGCCTGGCAAATCTGGTTTTCGTCGTGGTGACCGTTGAGCAGATGCGCGATCTGGGCATGGGCATCGAGAGCTTGTCTGCCCAGACCAAGGCGGACTTCGTCAGCTATGTGTTCCAGTTCGTGCTGGGACTTCTGGCAGTGATCGGATCGAACGGTATGTCGAAAGCAATCACCTGGCTCCGGACCATCGGGACGAGACCCAGCAGAGAAACGGCCGGCGAGTGAGCGGGCGGCCGCGTTCCTGATCCTGCCTCATGAACGGACTAATCCCCGGAAACGCGATGCAACGCGGATCGAGGGCGTGCGCCATTTCCGTCAAAATCCAGAAGATGAATATGATGAAACCGTCTCTTTATTCCGTCCCTGTAAAGGCTAGCGGACGTCTTTTCCTCATGCCGAAGCCGTCAGGAGACTGGCTGGAGGACGATATCAGCGTCCTGCGTGGGGAAGGTGTCGATTGTGTTGTTTCCATGCTGACAGGCGATGAAAACGAGGAACTCGGACTGACCGAAGAACCGGAAATCTGTGGCCGGCTCGGTGTCGCCTTCTCCCGGTTCGCTATCGAGGATCGAGGCGTTCCGGAATTGGCTGAACTGGTGCCGGTGGTCGATGGGATCGTTCGGGATCTGACAGACGGAAAGTCGGTCGCAATTCATTGCCGTGCCGGCATCGGCCGTTCCGGGTTGCTGACCGCCTGTGTCCTGACCCGGCTCGGACTGTCCGCGGAGCACGCCATTGCAAACGTCAGCCAAGCCCGCGGCGTCCCGATCCCGGACACCGCGGAGCAGGCTGAATTCGTCTATGCGTTCGCGGAGTAATCCGGATTATAGCAGGCCGGATCGGCTACCCCCGTTTCCACACCAGAAGCTGGTTGTTGGCCGGCATGGCGTGGTCGGCGAGCAAGGTCAGGCCGAATTTTTGAGCCAGGTCGTTGACCGCCTCGAAGTCCCTGATGCCGCTTTCAGGATCGCGGGCTTTCAGCGTCTTGTCGAAGGCTTCGTTGCTCGGCGTGGTGAACTTGCCGCCGTATTTGAACGGACCGTAGATGCACAGAACGCCGCCCTCCGCCAGGGTTTCGCCGACGCCTTCGAAGAAATCTTCGACCAGCGGCCAGGAAACGATGTGCAGTGAGTTGGCGGAGAAAATGCCGTCATAGGCATCTTCATAGTCGAAGGCGGAAACCGGCCAGGGCAGGTCGGAGATATCCAGTTCGATCGGTGCCAGCAGATTGTCGAGGTTGGCATCGGCCTCGACGATGCGCTGATCTATGGCCGGGAGATGTTCGGCGACGTCGCTCGGCCGCCAGTCCAGATGGGACAGGTTCTCGGCGAAAAAGACGGCGTGCTGGCCGGTGCCGCTGGCGATTTCCAGGACACGGGTTGCGTCCTTGAAGGCGTCGCGGAGTTTTTCGAGGATTGGGCGCTTGTTGTTTTCAGCTGCTGCGGAGAAGGGAAGCATCGGTTTTCCAAGGTCAAAACACAGCCGTACCATTCACTGCTGCGATGGCGGCTGCCAATAGCAGAACAAATAATGCAAGCAATAAGCAAGACCCTTTAAGCAAGTTTAGTGCACGGGAAATATCCTGAGCGGTCACGGATGTGCGTCCGCTCGCGTTCAGGAAGGGATCTTCGACCGTATAGCCAGGGTAGGATCGGGGGCCCGCCAGCGCAATATCCAGGGCGCCCGCCATGGCCGCTTCCGGCCAGCCGGCATTGGGCGAGCGGTGCTTGCGAGCATCCCGAAGGATCGTTCTCAGTGCGGTCAACGGCGATCCGCCGGCGAGGGGGGCGACCAGGACGATGAGCAGCCCGGACAGGCGGGAGGCCGGTAGATTGACAAGGTCGTCAAAGCGCGCAGAGGCCCAGCCGAAGGCCTGATGCCGCTCCGTCTTGTGGCCGATCATGCTGTCTGCCGTGTTCACCGCCTTGTAGGCGATCAGACCGGGCAGGCCGAGGACGGCGAACCAGAAGGCCGGGGCGACGACCCCGTCGGAGAAGTTTTCCGCGCAGGATTCTATGCTCGCCCGTGAGACGCCGGCCTCATCGAGCGTCTGCGGATCACGGCCGACGATCATTGCCACTGCCTTGCGCCCGCCGGCAAGGCCGTCGGTTAGCAAGCCATCTCGGACGGCGGCAATGTGCTGATAAAGGCTTTTCTGGGCGAGGAACACGGCGGCGACCGCAACTGTGAGGATTTGCCCAAAGGGCAAAAGCCTTGCGGCGTGCTCGATTGCATAGCCGAGGCCGAAACCGATGGCCACCAGAGCCACCAGAGCGACCACGCCGCGCCGTTTCCGGCGTTCTTGTGGCAACCCGTCTCTGTTCAGGGTCCTGTCCAGAAAACCGATGAACCTGCCGATCAGAACGACCGGGTGGGGCCAGCGGCGCCATAGCAGGTCCGGATCGCCGATCAGGGCATCGGCGACGAGCGCGGCGAACAGCAGAAAAAGCGCATCGGAAAAAAGCAGCATTTTTCCCGATTAGAGCTCTTTCAGCGCTTCGGCAAGCGCCTGCCGAAGCCGGTCCATGTTCTCAGCCGATCCAGGCAGGCCGATGCGCATCCAGGTCGGCGCATAGTCGAAGACCCGCGTCCAGATTCGTTGTCGAGCCAGAGCCTCGTGTAAGGCGGCGGCGTTTTTCGTACCGGCGAGCGCGAAAAGCGGCGTTCCACCGAAGACGCTGAGGCCCTGTTCGGACAAAAGCAGGGTCAGGTCGGCCATTTCATCGGCAAGTTGGCGCCGCATGGCCTCCTGCCACGTCATGTCGGTGAGTGCCTTGCGCCCGATTTCCAAGGCCGGGCCGCTGACGGCCCAACTGTCGAGTCGTTCGGAAAGCATTTGGGTGATCCGTCGCGGTCCGGCAAGAAAGCCGAGGCGCAGACCGGCCAGTCCGAAGAATTTTCCGAAGGATCGCAGAACCAGGATGTTTTCGGTGCCGATCGACGGCAGAATGCTGGCGCCGGGTACAGCATCGGCGAAGGCTTCGTCGATGATGAGAAATCCATCGCGCGCGGCAAGTGTGCCTGCGGCAGCCTGCAGGCTCGCCCTTGAGGTCAGCCGGCCGTCCGGATTGTTCGGATTGACGACGACCGCATAGCGTGTGGTGTCCGCGATCGCCTCCAGATAACCGACCTCCAGCGGCTTTCGGCCTGACCGGGCCCAGGCGGCCGCATGGCTGGAATAGGTGGGCGCGACAACGGCCGCATCGCCTTCGGGAAAAAGGTCGGGCAGCAGGGCGATCAGCGCTTGCGTACCAGGTGCAGCAACCAGTCCGAAGTGCTCCGGGCACGCATAGGCCTTGCGGGCGGCGCCGAGCAGCCGGTCGAGCGCGTTTTGCCCCGGAAGTCGTTGCCAGACCTCGGCGGCAAGGCTTTCCAGTATCGGATAGGCATGGGGATTGATGCCGGTCGAAAGGTCGAGCCAGTCCCCTTCCGTTCCGCCGTAGCGGTCGATTGCAAGCGCCAGATCGCCGCCGTGGTGCATCTGTTCGTCTCTGTGTTTCATATCAAGGCGTTGCGTTATCTAGTCGATTTGCCCGGCAGAAGTACAGATCCGGCTGCGGCATGAATTTGTCCGCATACGAATGAAATCGGAGGAGGGGCGATACAGCGGATCATTCAAAGGGGGAACGGTAAATACGGAGATCCCGCTTAGGGCACGGGTCCATACAATTCTGCTTTCAGGCGTCGATCCGGTAATGCAAATCGAGAAAATGCCTGCGGAACCATGGGTCTGCATGATGCAAAGGCTTTGACGCGGCTTTCCATAGCCGGATTGGCGTCCTTCGGATCGACCTGGAAACAGAATTGTAAGGGCCCGTACGCGCGTCCCGCCCAAAACCCTATCGCCGTGAGAAGAATCCATCGACTGTTGCGATGATCAAGTCATGTTTTGCTGCGCGTTGCGCACCACCATTCCTGCAGATGATCTCATCCCCGGGTTCTTCCCGTTTCAGGATCTCAAATCCACCTGGCTTGCACTGTCCCAGGAAATCGAAATGGGAGAGTGTTTCGGGCTCTATGTACAGAGCGATCTTCGGCGGAAGAGCCTGGATCAAGGCAGGGGATTCGATGTCGAGTTTCAGACCTGAATCCATCAGCGGCGCCCCGAATACCAGCATGGGCTTGCGCACTTGACCCAAGCTCTCCTTGGAAAAACTCTGTGTTCCGCCAAGGTCAAATGTCGCGAACGCCTTGATCCGGGGATCGGAAAGATCGGCCTCCATCTGCACGATGTCTTCGGCTGTGCGCGCAATGTCCCAGTCCGCAAGAATATTGCAGGTCAACTCGTCCGGGTTCTTGTCGCAGAAGCGCTTCAACCCCGACGCGTCATACCGGGCTCCTGCCAAAAGCGCTACGGTAAATCCCCCCAGCGAGTGACCTGCCACGAAGACCCGGGCCGGATCGACCAGATCCGACAATTTTGGTGATGTCGTCGCATAGTCTATCACGCGGGAAATGTCCTTTGGCCGCTCCCAAAGCTGACGGCGTTGATCCGGATCGCGCGACCAGGTGGACGTGCCGGGATGATTGATCGCTGCGACAACATAACCCCGCCTGGCCATCGCAGCCGCGAACCATGCCTGATTGTCGGCATTGCCGAACATACCGTGGGACACCACCACGAGCGGAAACTGCCCGTCCATGGGAAGAGCATTCTTGACCACGGGAGTTCCGACCCAGACAGCACTTTTGAAGTCGTCGTGCAGTGGACCCCTTGGCTTCTGTCGGAAACCAAAGAAGCCCCTTCAGGTCACGCTGGCCTTTTGGGTCCGGGATACTCAATTCGATCATGCCGGCCTGATAGGACTGAGCTGACGCCGGTACAACGTATGCAGCAAGTGCTGCGGCAAACATGAGGGGCAAACCGTTTCATCGTAATCTCCGCGGATTGTTGTCGTTGCCCCGACAACTGAGCGTCTATCCAAATTGAAGCAACGGTTCGCGCTGGCTATACCTGTCCTTGATCCTGATGCAGGACAGATTCGGATTGAAAGAGGACAGATGGACGACCCTACGCTCGTCAAACTTCCATTGCCGATGCTGACTGGCGCTCTTGTCCTGCGTGATTGCCACGCTGATGTGGCGTTTGGAATTGGGCGTCAGGCGGGCCACTGCAACATTCTTTGCCTTGTTCGCTCTGTGCGCTGTTGAAGCACTCCTCGTTGGTTTGAGGTTCGGCTATGGAATCGAAACTCTGATACCCGTGCAACGCACGCTGCCTTTGTTGCTGGGTCCCTTGATGTATCTGGGATTTGCAGCGTTTGCCGTTGACGTCCGTACATTCCGTAAGACCGTGGCCTGTCATCTGGCCGCACCAATCATCGTGCTGGCGGTGTTTTGGCTCTTTGTTGAGGATCGGCGCGCGCTCGATTTGGTATTCAGTGCCAGCTATCTGTTCTATAGCGTTGCGTTGTTCCTTCTCTGGCCGAAAAGGTCCCGACGTGTTGACCTACGCCCGGCTGGAAGTGGCACGCAGCCTGTCCAACTGGATCCTGCGCGGTATCGGACTGCTGGTCTTTATCCTGGCTTTGGATGCCACGATCGCTCTCGATTTTGTGCTGAACCAGGGCGCCCATGTAGCCGTGTTGATTTCGTACGGAACTGCTCCGCTTATCGTCATCCTGCTGGCGGTCCTCGTCAAATTGCCGTCAATTCTGTCCGAAGCTGACAGGAAAGCGTATCCGGTAAAGACAGTGGACATCACGGATAGCGAGACGGTTGGTCGACTGGAGGAACTCATGCTGAATGATCAGCTCTTTCTGGACCCCGGTCTTACGGTTCAACGCCTTGCCAAGCGCCTTCATCTGCCCGCCCCGCAAGGTGTCCGCTGCAGTCAATAAGGCGAAAGGCATGAACGTATCGCAGTACGTAAACGAATTTCGGCTTGCCTACGCGGCAGATCTTCTTGTGAGTGGAAATGAAAGCGTTGCAGGAATTGCGGAGAGATCCGGTTTCATGACGCGGTCAAATTTTTATCGAGAGTTCCAGCGCGTTTATGATCAGTCGCCGACAGAATACCGGAGCACCGGACCGCTCGCCAACGGCCAGCCGACAACGGGATGAAGCTGAGATACGATCCGAACTTGGTGGTCACTGCAGAGAACGGCCCGATTGCGCCCGGTGTGCTTGACGCTTCGCTGCGTACGAATGGTAGCGATCGACCTTAGGCACTCTTCGCCTTTTGAGCCACGAGGCAGTAGCACATTGGAATCTGTGCGGCGCGTCCCTCGTAAATGTCATACTCCGGCTCACGGATGGTGTGCCCGTATTCCTTCAGCTCAACGATACCGAGCCCTGATTGAGCACAGGCCGTAATGATCTCGCCGAGCGGATGAATAAACCAGTAACCCGTCTCACTTTCACCGTGGTCTTTTCCGTCATAGGTGATCGCTTCGGTGACCTCCTGCGGGCGCCGCTCGAAATAACTGAAAGAAGGCTCGAATGGTGTGACGCTGTCTGGGTCGAAAACTTCCAGAAACGGATGCGTTTCGTAAATGACCAGCCGCCCGCCAGGTGCGAGCAGTCCGGAAGTGACGCGGAAAAACTCTGGCAGGTCGGGCATCCAGTTGAGAACGCCGATGGTAATGAGGGCGAGGTCGAACTGGCCGATACCCGGAGGCAGGTCGTAGATATCTGCTTCAAGCAGGCGAAGATCGAGATCAGCGGCATCACCGAGTTGCTTTGCTTGAGCAAGGAAGCCGCTCGGACTGATCGATCCCCAATTCGGCGCGGATGCCAAGGGGACGCGAGTGAAATCAACTCGCGGGCATTGTTGCAACCGATCTGCACAGCGGATTTTCCCTTGAGACCAAGCCCATTTAAAATGGAGGTCAGAAAAGGGTCGAGCACTGAGAACCCTGGTTGGGCCGCACTCGCAAGAAGCTGCTCCCAATGATCTCCTTTTCCGTGCAACGGAGCAGATGCATTCCACGCAGCCCCGGTTTGCCGCGGTGATTTCCTTTTTGCTGATTTCAGTCATCTTGGGCGCCGTTGCTTGATCTGTCTAACTTGTGAGATTTGAAGGTAGACGTTCAACGGGAAGTGTTGAAGGGCGAGTTTGTCCGCATTGCCGCCAACAGCCTCCAGTGCAGCAACCGTCCGCCCTCCGCCCAAATAGCCGCCGACCAACCCCTGGCCTCGTTCGATTGAGAGTTAAGTTCGTCAGTTACAATTAGGGGCTTTAGGCCTGGGTTTTGTCAGTCATTGGTAGAAAACTGTTCAAGTTTTTAAGGAGGTTACGTTTATAGGTATTTGTATTTGGAAATTAAAACCTAAGAGATGGTGACAGGTTGTCCGGGCACGAAAATTTTCCCACTTTTCGCACAATCGCGGCGGGACACTTTTTGTCTTAAAAAAGATGAAAAAGGGTGTTGGAGGCCTCTGCCGGAATCGAACCGGCGTACACGGATTTGCAATCCGCTGCGTCACCACTCCGCCAAGAGGCCGTGAGACGCGCTGTATCAATCACTTGGCGCCTCGTGTCAAGCCGACGTTTGGGGTTTATCCAAAATGCTGAAAGGGCGGCACGGTTGCATTCTCGTTCTTGAGCGCGGGCATGCGGGCTGTCTGGCCGCGCAATCCGGATTTTAACCACCGGACAGGAACATGTGGCTAGCCTCTTGCCGTGCATTGATGCCAACAGATGCTTGTCAGTCCGGTTCCGGGTCGTTAATGAACCAAAGGAGAGAGGCCGGCAATCAAGA
>NZ_CAXXSJ010000006.1:0-53830 GCF_963675095.2 uncultured Roseibium sp.
TTGTCAAAGAGCGCTGGCTCGATGAGCCAGTTGGTTATTCCGTACCACCCGAAGGCGTTTTCCGAAGAACCGTGTCCCGAGGAACGAGGCGCTTATGCCGAACTTTCATTCGGCCGTCAAGCCATCTTTTCGGGTAATTTAGAGCGCAAGGCCCTGTCGCCAGCGACGTTGCCGCCGTCGATGAACGTGGTTATAGGGGTGGCCGTCGGCCCGGTCAACAAGAATTTTGAAAAATTTTTCAGTTCGAAAAATTCGTTGATTTTGGCATGTGGATAACCCTGACCTCGAACGGCAAAAATATAAGGAAATCTGCGGGTTGTCGGCCCATCGCGTGTTTTAAACAGGCTGAAATCGTTAACAATTCTTAATGCCGGACCGAGCCCGCCTGGCAAATTTCAGGCGCGAAAATCAATGCTTTGAAAAGCGACTGCGGTCCCCAGACCTCCGGCAGCAGCGATCGCGGCCAGTCCGGTCTGTCCCGGTTTCCGGTTTTTCAAGTCGTGGAACAGGCGGACGGCCAGGATCGCACCCGAGGCTCCGATCGGATGCCCCCTTGAAAGTGCGCCGCCGTTCTTATTCACCTGCGCCGTATCGAGGCCCCAGGTCAGTAATGGTCGCCATGGCCTGAACGGCATAGGCCTCCATCAGTTCGATCGCATCGAAAGCCTCTGGATATCTTTCTAACTGCTCGACAAGGCGCCGGATCGCGAGCTGCGTCACCAGCGCCGGCTGTGCCGGATCGCCGGCAGCCATGACGCCATCCAGAACCCGTAAGCCGGCTGCCAGCCCAAGACCGCGTGCTTTCTTTTCCGACATAACGGCAACGACGGCGGCAGCGTCCGCTGCGACGGCCGTCATTGCCGTCGACACGCCGGTATCTACATCGCCGGTGATGACCGGTGCGCGCAGAGCGGTCTTCAGCTCCAGCCTGCGGGTAAAGGCATCGCGGGAAAGACCGGAAACGGGGACTATCTCTGGCCCGTACTCACCGCTCTCAAGAAAGGCCAAGGCCTTGCGGTGGCTTTCGACCGCAAAGGCCGCCTGAGCGTCCCGTGATAGCCCGCGCTGACGCGCAAGATCCGCGGCAGCCTCGCTCAAGTCCGGGTCCCGGTCCGGCCAAGGCGAGAACGACGGCCGGTCATAGGCGACCGGCGTTTCATCCGGATGGATTGGACGATGCATCCGGATGGCTGAGCGGCTGAAGCTTTCAGCGCCTCCCGCCAGCACGCAGTCCGCGGCACCCGCTTCCACCAATCGAACCGCCTGCAAGATGGCATCGAGGCCGGAACAGCACTGGGTATCGATCGTCATCGCCGGCACCGTTTCCGGCAATCCGGCGCGCAAGGTGGCAAGCCGGGCCGGATTGCCGCCGCCATAAAGAGCGTTTCCGAGGATCACCTGATCAACGTCAGCGCCGGACAGTCCCGCATCGGCTAAAACCGCCTCGATGACCGGGGCCGCCAACTCGTCCGCTTGCAGATGCCGGAAGGCGCCGCCTCTCGGGGCGACAGCGGTTCTGCGGGCTGCCACGATGATTGCCGACGGCTTGCCGGTCATTCCGCGGCCTCGGCGCTTGATAACAACTGCAGCAAGCCCTGCTCCAGCTTCTGCAGATCGGTCTTGCCGCCAGGGGTCAACGGCCAGTCGGAGACCACATGAAAGCTGCGCGGCGTTCTCGATCGGCCGAGCTCGCTGAGACAAAGCCGGCGCAGTTCGCTTTCATCGATCCTTTCACCGGGTTCCGGAGTGACGGCTGCAACCAACCGGCAGCCGCGCACCGGATCGGGGAGGCCGAAGACGGCGACTGCCAGAATGGAAGGATGGCCGGCCAGGACCTGCTCCACCTCTTCGGGATAGATGTTGAGGCCGGAGGTGACGATCATCCGCTTTTCCCGGCCGGCGAGATAGAGAAAGCCGTTGTCATCGAGGAAGCCGTGATCGCCGACGGTCAGCCAGCCGTCCTTCCAGCATACCTCCTCACCGCCGCCGCAAATATAGCGATCGAACAGCAGGCCGCTTTTCACCCAGATCGGCCCGATTGTACCCGGAGCCACCGGCAAGTTACCGGGCTCTCCGATCCGGATCGACACACCGGACGCAGCTCGACCAACTGAACGGTCCGGCACAGGGTCCTCGGGCGTCGAAACGGTGATGAAGCTCATCTCAGACGCGCCGTAGAATTCAACCAGCCGGGCTCTCGGGAAAACGGCCGCCATGGCCCGCCTGTCCTCGGCGCGCCATTTCGCGCCGCTGGCAAGAACCAGCCCGACTGTTGGCGCCGGACCGGACCGCTTCAGTTCTTCGGCCACATAGTGGATCTGGGTCGGCGTGGCGTAGAAGACGGTCCCGTCCGCCTCCCGCAATTGCTCCGCAAGCGCCTTCGGGGAAAACCGCGGACACAGCACCACGCCGGCACCCGCATGCAGGCCATGGACCGCCCCGTAAAGATGCAGGGAATGAACGAGGCTTCCGGGAATGACGATCCGGTTGTGCGGACCGATGGCAAATTCCGCCCGGCTCAATTCGAAACTCTTCAGCCATGACCGGTGGGTTCGGCAATAGCCCTTCGGGTCGCCGGTCGAGCCGGAGGTGAAGCCGGCGTAGAACAAGGCCGTTTCGTCGGGGGCTCCAGTCGGCAGCGACGAAGGCGGGGTCCAGCTGCGGAATTCCGCAAGAGGCAATGCGTCGAGCACAAGGTCCGGCACCGTCTCCCGCTCGACCCAGGACCGGCGGGCGGGCGGCCAGGCCGGATCGAACACCATGGCGAGTCCACCCCGGCGGATGACGGCGAGAAAAGCGATCAGCAGATCCGCCGGATCGGTCAGGCACAAGGCAACCCGCCCGCCATAGGAAATACGGGAGACAAGGTGGCCGGAAAGAGCCTCGACGTCTTCGAACAGGTCGGCCCAGGTCCAGAAGCGCCGGTCACAGCTCAGGGCGCGCTCCATCGGGCGCGCCCTGGCGTGATCCTTCAGGCTGCTCCCGACGAACGCCATGTCAGGTCAGCCGCGCGACAGCAGAGCCCGAGGCAAGCCGCGGGCCACCGTTTCGGCGACAACGGCGGTGACCGCCACCTTGATCAGGTCGCCGGGGATAAAGACGGCCGCGCCGAAGGCGGCTTTCGCCAAAGGCAGGTCCGCCATGATCGCGATACCCGGAATGCCGAACAGATAGACGACCCCGACCCCGCCGACGAGTGCGGCAAGGGCGGCAGCCGGGAGAACCGACAGCGTCTTCGTCCGCTGCATGATCAGACCGGCGACAAAGGCACCGACGGGAAAGCCGATCAGAAAACCGACCGTCGGCGAGGCGAAAACACCAAGACCGCCACGTCCGCCGGCCAGGAGCGGTGCCCCAAGTGCGATAAGGAACAGGAAAAGAAGCATTGCGAGCGCGCCCCTGACCGGACCGAGCATGACGCCGGCCAGCATCACACCCAACGTCTGCGCCGTGATCGGCACACCGCCCAGGAAGGGAATCGCGAACTTCGGCAGCAGGCCAAGGGCCGCGATCAGGGCGGCATAAAAAGCGATCTGGACCAGCGAACGGTCAGTCATGGTCATGAGTTCCTTTTCAGCATCCGGCGTCACCTCGCCGGGTTCGGGGAATGTGTGATCCCAGTCCCGCCGCCCCGCCACGGGCGGTCAGTGCTTCGGCGACGTTTTCCGACAGTCTGAGCGCCTGCAGCGCAAAGGGGGCGACCAGCCGCCAGCTGCCGCGTTTGCCTGTGCGCGCCCGGTAGGCCTCTGCCAGAGAGGAATATACCGAGAGCAACACCGGCACAAACCGGATCACCAGGGTCACGGCAAGCGCCGGCTTCTTCGGCGACACGCCGAAGATCTTCAGCGGATAGAAGAGCGGCATGACCGCTTCCAACATGTCGTCCATGCGGGTGGTGACGGAAACGAGATTGGCAAGCAGCACCATGGAAACTAGGCGCATCACGGCCACCAGTCCCTCCATCCAGGATCCACCAATCCCGTGAAGCAGAAAGATGATCAGGAGAAGCGAGGCAAGCGGTCTCAAGAGCCGGACCTGCTTCAGCCCCTGCGGCCCAAGCGTGGCGTAGAACGCAAGAACAGCTGCAAACACCCCGCCCAATACAAGAGGATCCTGCACCGGCAGGATCGCCATGCTGAGGGCGGCTAGAAGCAGAAGCTTGAGACGCGCCGGCATCCGATGGAGCCAGCTGGTGCCGGGCAGGTAAACGGAGATCACAGGTCCACCTCATCCGTTGCAGCGCCGGCCCTGCGGTCGAGATCGGCCACATAGGCCGGCAGGACGTCGCCCGGAACGCCGTCCATGCGCACCTGTCCGTCCTCCAGCCAGATCACCCGGTCGAACCCGTCAAAGACGGCAAGGTCGTGGCTGATCAGGACGATCTTCTGATCGAGCGTTCTCAGCTTCTGCTGGATGCGACGGGAGGCCAGTCCGTCGAGGCTCGCCATCGGTTCGTCGAGAACCAGCAGCTCCGGCTGCATGACCAAAACCGCCAGAATGCAAATGAGCTGCTTCTGGCCCTCGGACAGTTCCGCAAAAGGCTTTTTGGCCAGTGCCTCGCAGTAATGCTGTTTCAGGAAATCACTGGCCCCGTCTCTAGCTGCCTGCTTGTCGGCGCCAAGCTGGGTCAGGCCGAAGGCGATTTCCTCTTCCACCGTCGGGAAGATCGCCTGGTGATCCGGGTTCTGGAACACGAAGCCCACATGGCGCGGCAGCTGCGCCCGGACTGCCTTTGTCTCGGCGCCGAAAATGCGGACGCTTCCAAGGCCGGGCAGGTGCAGCCCGTTCAGGAGACGCACCAGGCTGCTCTTGCCCGATCCGTTCAGACCGACGATTCCGATCCGGCGTTCGGAGAGGACAAGGGAAATCCCTTTCAGCACCTCACGGCCGCCCAAGGTCAGGCCGACACCTTCAAAAACGGCGAAATCCGCAAGCGCCGGATCGAAGCGCTGCTCTTCGTCTCGTTTGTTCCTGTGCGGGGTCCAGAACGCCATATCGCCTTTCAAGCCTTGGGTCACGCTTTTGGGCCGGCCGGTGCCGATTGCCCGCTTATTCACGCGGAACGCAGGCTTGTCAAAGGTTCCCCACTCATCATTTGGCTTAGAGCAAGATCTTATCCGACCGGCTGGGACCGTTCGGGGCCTTTCGCGAAACGGGCGATCGTTGCCGCCACGCGGTCGAGCGCTTCGGTGAACCGGCCGTCATCCGCAATGGAACCGAAGGTCACGCGCATGTAGGGCGCCAGCTTCTGGCCCGATGTCTGGAAATAGCGGGACGAGAGGATCGACAGACCCTGATGGGCCAGCGTCGCTTCGACCGCATCCGCATCGACGCCATCGGGCAGGTGTAACCAGCCGAAGACCTTGTCTTCACCGCCCTGCAGCCTGTCGGCACCAAACCGCTCCACCACCTGTTCAAAGCGCTTCCGGTTCGCGCGGCGCTTGGCTGTCAGGGCCTTATCCAGCGAGCCGTCACGGATCCAGCCGCCGATCAGTTCCGCGGTGATCGGCGAGGCCATCCAGGTGCTTTCGCCGATCAGGTTGCGGACCGAGGCGCCGTAGGAGGCCGGTACATGGACAAAGCCGATCCGGCTGCCGGGCGAAATCAGTTTGGAAATACTGGCAATCGATGCGGTCAACTCCGGCGCCAGTTTTCCAAAAGACGGCAGGCTTTCGGTGATGAACGGCGTATAGGGATCGTCCTCGATGATCTTGAGACCGGCCTTGCGGGCAACGGCAACTAGCGCCTCGCGTTCGGCCAGGCTCATGGTGTGGGTGGTCGGGTTCTGCATGTTGGGCATCAGGAAGACGCCCTTGACCCCGTGCTGGCGCACGGCTTCCAGAAGCGCATCCGGGTCCATCGCCAGATAACCGCCATCCGGCCCGCGCACTGCGGGAACGGGCACGAGCCGCAGCCCGAGGTGAGGGGCGGAATTCAGGATCGACGGATAGGTGAAGGCATCCACAGCGACCGCATCGCCCGGACGGAACAGCGCCTGCAGCAGAATCTGGATCCCGTGCTGGGCACCACAGGTCAGCGCGATCCGGTCCGGATCCGCCTCAAGGCCGAACTTTTCAAACAGCAGCGCCCCAGTTTCCCGGTGCGATCTCAGGCCCTCGGAGGGCACGAAGCCGTTGAGCCGGTCGATGCCGGGGGTGCGCGCCAGCCGGATCAGGCCTTCGCTCAGGCTCGGATTGAGATGCGGATAGGCGAAGTTCCGGGCAAGATCCAGGTCTTCGTCGCCATCCTCATGGGGAATCAGCGGCGAAACTGCCTGGGTTTCGGGAGCGACATAGGTGCCCCGTCCGGTTTCACCACGCAACAGGCGGCGGCGTTCGGCTTCCCGATAGGCACGCGTCACCGTGCCGAGGGTAATGCCGAGCTGGTAGGCAAGCTCGCGCTGGGGCGGCAGCCGGTCGCCCCTCGCCAGGGCGCCGGTGCCGATATCGGTTTCGATGGCATTGGCGATGGCGAGATAAATCGGGCCGTCGGCGTTTGTGATGTCAGGCACCCACATTGTCATAAGGACAATAAATACATTGACCGGAACAATTGCTCAAGTATCTCTATCCAAAATCCATATTGTATCGATTGTTATAATCTCATGCCGGACGCATCGACCCTGACCGCCTTCGCCCTTTTCGTCGCCGTCATGACCGGAACGCCCGGTCCCGGCAACCTGACCTTCATGGCCATCGGCGCGACGTCCGGTTACCGCACGGCCTTTCCGGTCATCATGGCCTCGCAGCTCGGCTCGATCGTGCTCAACATGTGCGTCGGCTATGGACTGGGTCAAGCCATGGCGGGCGGTGGGCCGCTGGTCATTGTCTTCAAGGCGCTCAGCATGGCCTACATGACCTACCTCGCCTGGCGCATCGTCGCCCTCAGCATCAAGCCGAAGGAAGAAGTCACGCTGCCAAGCTTCTGGGAAGGCCTGCTGATCCATCCGCTCAGCCCGAAAACCTGGGCCATGAGCCTGGCCGCCTATACGACCTTCTTTGCGGGCAACGGCCTCGGCCTGACGGAAAACGCGCTCGTCCTGACCGGCGGCTTTATTCTTGGCGGCACGATTGCCCATTCGATCTGGGCCCTCCTCGGCGTGTCGATCCTGGCCATTCTCGGCGAAGGCCCGATCCTGCGCACCACCACAATCGTGATGGCTGCCGGCATGCTCGCCGCCACGGTCTGGGCATTGCTGCTGTAACGAAGCACGGCCAATCAATCCCGCCCGCTTTGCTTCCTTGCCAGAATGGCGAGTTCCCCTCGCCATTTATCCTCCAGCGACGAGCCTGAGAATCGGGGTCGATTCAATCCGGAGTCCTTAAGTAGACGCTCCGGTTCCGGACCGCTATCTTCAGGCAATCCTGTGCGCCGAAACAGGCAGTTGCAGGCCTTTGCGATAAATCGGGCACAAGCGAGGGCCTTCCCGGCGGCGCGGTGCGACCGAGTTCGATAAACGGACATTTCGTCAATACTCCAGCGATTTACAGGCGCAAATCTGTTCACCGAGACACTGGAAGACCAACGAAAAATCGCGCATGATACATAAGGAGATTTTATGCATCATGACTGAACCACTTCCACCTGTCGCTGCGATCCGTGTCTTCGAGGCCGTCTGCCGCCACATGAGTTTCACCCGCGCTGGCGAGGAGCTCGGCATGACCCAGGCCGCCGTCAGCTATCAGATCAAGGTGCTCGAGGAGCGTTTGGGCGCAGAGCTGTTTCGGCGCCTGCCGCGACGGATCGAACTCACGGAGACCGGCGCGCAACTCGCACCCCGGGTCACGGAGGCGTTTTCAATACTCCGGGATGCATTTGACAGCGTGCGCCAGACGGGTCAGGGCACCCTGACGATCCTGTGCAACTCGACCTTCGCGATCTTCTGGCTGTCGGAACGCATCGGCGGCTTTCAGCTTGAAAATCCCGGTCTTGCGGTCAGGCTCATACCCTATGCCCGGCCGATCGAGCGCCCCGATTCGGAACCGCCCTCTGTCGAGGCGCCTTCCGCCGATGTCCTGATCACCGCCGGCATACGGCCGAAAGGATCCCTGCGCTTTCACGAGCTCGTGCCGTGCCGGTTCACGCCGATGCTGTCGCCCGGACTTGCGGAAAGTGTCGGCGGCGTTCGCTCACCGGAAGACCTTCTCAAACTGCCGATCATCGACCCGCATGACCCCTGGTGGACCGACTGGTTCGAGGCCGCCGGGATCTCAAACGCCAACCTGACGGATAATCCCGCCACACGCATGGGATCCCAGGCACTGGAAGCGCAGCGGGCGATCGCCGGACAGGGAGCTGCGATCCTGACGCCGTTTTTCTACCGGGAGGCCCTTGCCAAAGGCCAGTTGATCCGCCCGTTCGAGCTGGAATGCGAAACCGATGAAGGCTGGTTCCTGAGCTATCCTGAAAGCCGCCGCAACGCCGGAAAAATCCGCGCCTTCCGGGACTGGCTGCTGGAAAATGTTTCCAAGGATCTGAAACAGGCCGTCTAAGCGGCGCCTTTCACGGCCATAACCAGATCGCGAACCCGGTCCGCGTTGTCGGCGGCAAGAGCGCCATCCCGGTTCCACAGACCGTTTTCGAAACCGATCCGCGCTTTGCCGCCTTTTTCCATCGCGTAGACAAGACAGTCCGTTTCCCGGTGACCGAAGGCGCAAATGGCCCAGTCGAGTTTCAGGTCGGCCGGGCACCGGGCGAGTTCTGTGAGGAAAGGATCGAGATCTTCCGGATCGCTCTCCTGGTTCTCCGCATAGCGCCCCAGAACGAACAGAACCTGCGCCGACCCACCGGGAAGCACACCGTCCGCAGCGAAGCGCAGGAACCGTTCGACATCTTCCGGACTGTAGAGAATGTGCTGCACGGCAATCCGGGCTTCGGCGGCCCAATGGTAAAAACTGCGCGCCTCGGCGGTCTCCTCGTCGGGGCACATCTCCCGAAGGGCGATGGATACGGCATCCGGCATGACATCGCGAACAAGAGCGCGTTGTTCCTCGGGGCTGTATATGCCGACCGCCTCGGTCGTGATCTGGACATACATGTCCGGAACGGCAGCCGCCATTTCCTTTAGAAGCTCGCGGTAGAGACCGGCATCGAGGACATGTTTGCCTTGGCCGTCGCGTACATGGGCATGCAGTCCCCCGGCCCCCGCCTCGAAGCTGGCCTTTGCCGCCTGCACCGTCTCTTCGACGGTGATCGGCAGGGCCGGGTGATCGCTCTTCATTTTGCGGGCGCCGTTTGGCGCCACCATGATTTGCGGCAGAGGCGGGAGGGGGTCGAAAGCTGTCATGAAACCGGACACCGTTTTGAAAGATTGTCGCAAGTTTGTGCATGATCAGGATGCATATCGTCAACAAGGCAACCCGTCCCGTCTGAGGCGGAAGCGGCCCGAAAGGCTCGGGTCCAAAGCCCCAAATCGTTAACGCCAGGACCCTTGAAAGGCCTCGGATTGCCTAACGCTTAACCATGTTTTTCATGACAATTTTAACGTCTTGCGCCGATCCTGAGATCGATTTTCCTCAACCCTAGACAAGGCATCATGGCGCGTCTCCGTCCGATTACACTGGCTGTTCTGATCGCAATCGCACCGGCGCTCGCGGGTTGCGGTTCCGTCGCCGGCGTGACCGGCCTCGGCTGGATGACCGCCTCGCACAACAATATCCGCTACAACGATACGGAATGGTGCGTGCCGCGAAAGCTGAAGAAGGTTCTGAACCGGGTTTCGAAACGCTACGGCCGGGTCACGGTCTCCTCGACCAAACGCTGGTGGCTGGAAAACTGGTGGAAGGGCGGCGCCGGCGATTCCTATCACCTGAACTGCCGGGCCGTTGACTTCTCCGTCTCCGGCAATCCGTCATCGGTGATCGCCTTCCTGAAGGCGCAAAAGGAAGTCGGCGGCTACAAATATTATCGATCCGGCCATTATCATATCGACGTCGGCCCGAGACGGACCTGGTAACCGTCGCCTATTTCAATTCGCCGAGTTCCAGCGCCATTTCCCAGGCAACGGGATCGAAGCCGATAAAATTCTTCGCCTCGCCCTCGACGATCGGCCGCTTGATCATCGACGGATTGTCGATCATCAGCGCGATGGCGCTGGCGGCATCGGTGACGCTTTCCTTCACATCGTCGTCCAGCTTGCGCCAGGTGGTGCCTTTCCGGTTGAGGACCGTGTCCCAGCCGAATTCGCCGACGAAGGCGGCAAGCTTGTCGGCATCCACCCCTTCCTTCTTGTAGTCATGGAAGGTGTAGTCCACTCCGGCTTCCTCGAGAAACTTGCGCGCCTTCTTGACCGTGTCGCAATTCTTGATGCCGTAGACCTTCATGGGGCCGCCTCTGGTTCGATTGATCGTGGCCCAAATGTGCCGGTCTGGCCTCCGCTTTCAAGGGCTAGGGTACGGATTCACAAAATTCTGTATTCAGGTCGATCAGGAAATGGCTGTATCCAAGGCGCATAAATCGCGAGAAACCCGCGAGGTTTTCAAGATTTTGCAACGCAGGAGGCAGCCATTTCCTGATCGATCCAAAGGACACCAATCCGGCTGCGGCAAGCCGCGTCAAAGCCTTTGCACCATGCACGCGCATGGTTCTTCAGGCTTTTCCTCGCTATCCTTTGCCGGATTGGCGCCTGAAAATAGAATTTTATGGGTCCGTACCCTAAGGCAAAAAGGTTCGGGAAAACTGCATGGCGGAAGCGGTCAGACAGCCAGCTTTCCCGGGTTCATCAATCCATGCGGGTCGGCCAGGCGCTTGAATTCCGGCTGCGGCGCATCGATCCGTTTCCAACCTGCATTGTTGAGCACGTAGCTGTGCGGATCGGACACGAGGGCACCGGTCGCATTGATGGTCGTGATGATCTCGGCCAGCCGTTCATCGGTGGTGTAGCTGACCAGGGGCAGCGCCGAAAACGCCACCTTGCCGAAGCGGCGCTGAAATTCCAGGTGCATCAACACTTCCTCGCCGAAGGTTTCCGCCAGGCGGGTGAGAACCTCCAGGCTGTTCTGCTCCGGGAATTTGACCTGCAGATAGGTGATCGCCGGATCCCGTTTCAGGGCATGCAGCGTCGTGTGGTTCCAGGTGTATTCGTAGAGCGGGCCGTAGCTGCCGGTGCCTTCGAAGGCGGCGGCCTGTGCCTCAGCCGCACCCCGTTCGAAAACGACCGTTCCACCGAAGTCCCGGGCCATCGCCGCCATGGCTTCGGCCTGGGGTTCGCTGACCATAACGATAGCCGCCGCCCGGCCTTCCGGAACCAGCTTGCCGACCCGGCCGAGTTTCGGCGGGATCGCCGGATCGAACACCGATACGAGCTTCTTGGCGATGCCGTCGGATTCGGTGAAGGTCTGGCCGAAAGCCGCCGCGGACTTCAGATCCGGAAAGGCAACGATCCGTTCGGCCCAGGGATGGGCAGGTGCGAGCGGAACGGTTACGGACAGGATAATGCCGTTGATCCCGTAGGCGTGGAGCACCTTGAGGACATCCCGGCCTTCCAGCCGGATAACCTTCGGTTCCTCTTCCACGGTGACCACCTCGACGGCAATCACCGCGCCCGGATCGCCAAGCTGCCCCCAGGTGCAGGACCCGGCACCGGCCGCGCCGCCGGCAACGAAGCCGCCGATGGTCGCCTGTTTCCGCGTCGAGGGATAAAACCGCAATTCCCAGCCTTCGGGCGCAAGCGCCTTGTCGATGTCGAGCATGGTCGCGCCGGCTTCGAAGGTGCCCACGCCCGGCTGCACGTCGAGAACCCGGTTCAGCCCGCCCATGTCGAGGACAATGCCGCCTTCCAGCGGAACGGCCTGGCCGTAATTGCCGGTACCGCCGCCGCGCACAGTGACGGTCGTGCGCGTTTTGGCGGCAATCGCCGCGAATTGCAGCACTTCTTCCCGGGTCTTCGGCCGGACAACCAGATCCGCCCGGCATGTGTCGAGCTGCCTTTTGAGTACCGGAGAAAACCAGAAAAAGTCGCGGCTCTTCAGCCGGAGCGTCGCCGCGTCATCCGCCAGTTCGAGACCTTTAAGTTCATCCATCAACGCAGCCGACACCGACATTCCTGTTTCTCCTAAGCGAAAAGCGTGCAAGAGCTTTTCAGACCGTCAAAATCTTACCAAGATGATCATAAAGCAAACCGCGCGCCAAAAAAGTCAGCGGATCAACCAGGGACCCGATACATGCCGCAGTCGAAGGCGAAACACCCTCCCGGGGCCGGAACCCTTGAACAGCAGATCCGCCTCATCGCAGGACTGGTTGTGTTTGTTTTCGTCTTTTTTCATTTCCTCAACCATGCGCTCGGGAATATCTCGCTGGCCGCGATGGACTGGGGCGATAATCTGCGTGCCCGGATCTGGATGACACCCGCCGGCATGTGGACGCTCTATGGCGCGCTTGTGACCCACGCGGGCCTGGCGTTGTGGAAAACCGCCCGCAGGCGTACCTGGCGCATGCCGATCTGGGAAGCCGTCCAACTCGTGCTCGGGCTCCTCATTCCCTATGTGCTGATCAAGCATATCGTCGTGACCCGTGGCGCGATGGCCAAATTCGATTCCTATATCGACTACCGGCATGAACTGTCCGCCCTGTGGCCGGCGGATGCGCTGTGGCAAAGCGGGCTTCTGCTGCTCGTCTGGGTCCATGGCTGCATCGGCCTGCACTATTGGCTGCGGATGAAAACCTGGTATGCGCGTTTGCGGACACCGCTCTTCAGCCTGGCGGTCCTTGTTCCGACCCTCGCCCTGACCGGCTGGATCACGGCGGCCCGACGCCTGGTTCTGGAAAACGGCCAGAAGATAAACGTGACCCCCGCGCAGAAAGCGGAACTCCTGGACATTATCCAGGATGTCCGGATCGGCTTCTATGCGCTGGTGGCCGCCATCATCCTCCTGTTCCTGATCCGCAAGGCGATCGCGTTCTTCCGCCGCCGGATCACGATCCGTTACATGAACGGCCGCGAGATCAAGGCGGCTCCCGGCCCGACCCTGCTTGAAATCAGCCGGATGAAGGGCATCCCGCACATGTCGATCTGCGGCGGGCGGGCCCGCTGCTCCACCTGCCGGACCCTGATCCTGTCCGGGTCCGCCGACCTGAGCGAACCCGGACGAACGGAAGCGCATGTGCTCAAGCGGATCGGTGCCAGCGCCAATGTCCGCCTCGCCTGCCAGCTCCGGCCGCGGAGCGATATGGTCGTCCGTCCGCTCTTTTCTCCCGGCCGGGCGATCGGCCGCAGCGGCCTGCACGACCGATATCGCTGGGGCGTGGAGCAAAAAGTGGCTGTGATGTTCATCGACCTGCGCGGTTTCACCTCGCTCAGCGAAGGCAAACTGCCCTTCGATGTGGTCTTCATCCTGAACCGCTATGTCGACGGCGTCGTCCGCATCATCGGCAAGAACGGTGGCATGGTGGACAAGGTCATGGGCGACGGGATCATGGCCCTGTTCGCCGTCGACGCGCCGTTTGAGAAAGGCGTCCGGTCGGCCGTTACCACCATTTCCGATCTCACGGAAGAACTTCAGCGCGTGAATGCGGACCTTGCGGACCATATCCACGCGCCCCTGCGGGTCGCGGTGGGCCTGCACGGTGGGACAGCGATTCTCGGGCGCATCGGCCTTGATGGCCAAAGCGGAGTCGCCTCGGGCCTGACCGCACTCGGGGACGTGGTCAACGTCGCAAGCCGCCTGGAGGGTGTCTCCAAGGAGGAAAATGCGCTAGCGGCCATTTCCCACGAAATTCTGGAGGCCGCGGGCCTTGAAATCGACGCAAACGTGACGAGACGTTCGGTGGTTGTCAGAGGCAGGCAGGCTCCCCTCGATGTCATCTGTATAACCGAAACCGACATCCTTCGTGAAACCTTGCGCGCCTGAGGCCGCAACAGGATGCGCCAGGGCCCTCGCGTTCTCCAGCCGTCAGGATATCCTGACAAGAGACGAAATCACGCTGCATGACTCCAGGAAAAACCCAATCATCATCATCCAGCCAGTCGGGCCGAGGAAACTGGCGCCAGCAGGCCCGGCTCTTCAGCGGCCTGGTCCTGTTCGCATTCTGCGTGTCTCATTTCCTGAATCACACCCTTGGCATCTGGTCCGTGGCGGCGATGCGGAAGGGAGAAGAGCTCCACCATTTGATCTGGGGCGAACTGCCCGGTCAGATCGTTCTGGTGACCGCCGCCGTCACCCATGTCGTCCTGGCTCTGTGGCGAACGACCCGACGCCGGACGCTCCGGCTGCCGGGTTGGGAAACCCTGCAGCTTGTCCTCGGGCTCTACATTCCCTGGACACTCATTCCACACACCCTTGCGACGGTCGGGCTGGATAACGTTTTCGACCTTTCGACCGATTATTCAAACACGCTGGCCCTGCTGTGGCCCGACAACGCGTTCGCACAGTCCGTGCTGCTTGTGGTGGTCTGGACCCATGCGATGATCGGCCTGCATTTCTGGCTGAGGCTGAAAGCCTGGTATCGCCCGTACCTGCCCCTCCTGTCCGCCGGCGCGGTCGCGTTTCCGCTCCTATCCCTTTGGGGCTGGATCAGCGGCGCACGGCAGCTTGCAGCGTCCGGCACCCGCACACTCAAGGTGACGGCCGAGCACGTCGACTGGGTCTATACACTCGCGGATCAGGCCCGGGCAGTGGTCTTCGGGCTGATCTTTCTCAGCCTCGCCGTCGTGCTCATTCGCATGACCGTTCGGCAATTCGCCAAGACGATTTCCGTCGAATACCCTGGCAACCTCCTGGTCCGCACGGCGCCCGGCCCTTCCCTTCTGGAAATCAGCCGCGAAAACGGCATCGCCCATGCCGCCGTGTGCGGCGGCCGTGCCCGGTGCTCGACCTGCAGGGTCAAGATCCTGTCGGGTGGCGAGGACCTCGATCCGCCTAGTCAGGCCGAAGCGGCGGTTCTCAGGCAGATCGGGGCCGATCCAAGTATCCGTCTCGCCTGTCAGGTCCGACCGACGTCCGACCTGCGCGTCCACCCGCTCATCCCTGTCCGAGCCGCCGAGCGGGGATCGCAGGCGCACCAGGATGCCTACTACTGGGGGGTGGAACAGCCCGTGGTGATCATGTTCGTCGACATTCGAGACTTCACCGGACTGACAGAAAAAACCCTGTCCTTCGACGTGGTTTATCTGCTGAACCGCTACCTTGACCTGGTTTCCGAGGAGATCCGCAAACAGGACGGCTATGTCGACAAGTTCATCGGCGACGGCATCATGGCGATTTTCGGCATGGAAACCGACCTTCGCGAGGGCGCCCGCCAGGCACTGCGCGCCAGCCGGGAAATCGTCAAGGCGATCGACGCCCTGAACAGCGAGCGCGGCAACAACCTGCGTGCGCCGTTGCGGATCGGGATCGGCCTGCATGCCGGGCCCGTCATCCTCGGCCGCATCGGCGCCGCCGGAGGAAGCGGCGAGCGCAGTTCGATCACCGCGCTTGGGGATGTGGTCAACACCGCAAGCCGCCTGGAGGCGGAAAACAAGACCCACGGCTCCGTCTTGACCCTGTCGGATGCCGTCCTAAAGGCGGCCGAAGTCCGTCTTCCGGACTGCGAAACCCGGGAAATCGTGCTGCGCGGCAAAACCGTTCCCTTGCAAATCTATTCGCTGACGGATTTGGATAAGGAACCGGTTCCGGTCTAACTCACCAGGTCCTTACCCTATCGGTCAGCCGTTTTGACCCAACCCGCCCGGAGTGGATATTGGCCCGCACATACACACCGCAGGAGATGCTCGCCGCCCTTGTCGGGTTCGATACCGTTTCCGACAAAAGCAATCTTGCCCTGATCGATTTCGTCGCCGCTTATCTGGAAGACCATGGCATTGCCACGACACGCGTCTTCGATGAGACCGGCGAGAAGGCCTCCCTGTTTGCCATGATCGGCCCGACGCTGCCCGGTGGCGTGGTTCTGTCCGCCCATACGGACGTGGTGCCGGTCGCCAATCAGGAGTGGACCTCGGACCCCTTCGTCCTGCGCGCCGAAAACAACCGCCTCTACGGCCGCGGAACCGCCGACATGAAAGGTTTCGCCGCCACCGTTCTGGCCCATGTGCCGAAAATGCTGGCGGCCGGCCTCACCCGTCCGATCCATATCGCCCTGTCCTACGACGAGGAAATCGGCTGTTTCGGCGCGCCGCCGATGATCGAACGCATGCTTGCCGACGGCCCGAAGCCTGCAGCCGTGATCGTCGGCGAACCGACCAATATGAAGGCCGTGACCGGACACAAGGGCATTGTCGTCCTGAAAACGAAGATCTTCGGCCATGCGGTCCATTCCAGCCAGCTGGACCGCGGCGTCTCGGCCATTTCGGTTGCCGCCCGCCTGATCGGCTGGCTGGACGGGCAAACCGCGGAGAACAAGGCACGGGCCGATGCGGACTGCCTATTCGATCCGCCCTACACCACCCTGCACTGCGGCACCATCCGGGGCGGGGACGCCCATAACATCACCGCTGCGGAATGCGAATTCGTGACCGATATCCGGACCCTGCCGGAGGAGCGCGGCGAGGACTGGCAGGCCCGGTACGAGGCTTTCATAAAAGAAGACGTCCTGCCCGGCATGCGGGCGATCTCCCCGTCCTGCCGCGTCGACATCACCCGGCTTGCGAATGTTCCAGGCCTGCGCCAGGAAGCGGACGGCGAAGCGGAAATCCTTGCCCGCCAGCTGACCGGCGACAACGGCCGCCATGTGGTGGTCTATGCCACCGAAGGCGGCCAGTTCCAGGATGCCGGGCTTTCCACAGTGGTATGCGGGCCCGGGTCAATCGACCAGGCCCATCAAGCCGATGAATATATCGACGCGGCCGAGCTGGAAAAATGTGTCACCTTCCTCGACGGTCTGTGTCGAAAATTATCCTAGGGTACGGACCCATAAAATTCAGTTTTCAGGTCGTTCAGGAAATGGCTGTATTCAAGACGCAAAATCGCAGGAAACCCGGAAGGTTTTCAAGATTTTGCAACGCAGGAGGCAGCCGTTTCCTGATCGATCCGAAGGACGTCAATCCGGCTGCGGAAAGCCGCGTCAAAGCCTTTGCACCATGCACGCGCATGGTTCTGCAGGCTTTTCCTAGCTTTTCTTTGCCGGATTGACGCCTGAAAGCAGAATTTTATGAGCCCGTACCCTAAATGCCGACTGAAGGAGGGTTGGAACGTTCAGCCTCCGGTGCAATAGTGAATGGTGGTGGTTTTACGGAGGCAAACGCCTGCCCGCAAACAAACTTTAAGAACAAAGGCAAACTCCGGAAACCGAAGACGCGAGGGGAACATGAAAACGAAATCACTCATCGTGGCGGCCGCTGCGTTCGTCGGTTTGACGATCTCGCCGGCCCAGTCGGAAACGCTCAAATTCGCCTTTCAAGGCACCCTGAATACGCTCGATCCCTACAGCCTGAACGAGACCTTCACGCTGTCGGCTCTGGGCAACACCTACGAGGGACTGACCCGGCGCAACGACAAGCTGGAAATCGAGCCGTCGCTTGCCGAAAGCTGGGAGGTCGTCGAGCCGAATCGCTGGCGCTTCCATCTGCGCAAGGGCGTGAAGTTTCAAAACGGCAATGACTTTACCGCGGAAGACGTCGCCTTTTCGCTGAAGCGCCTCCATAGCGAAGGCTCGGATCTGGCCAAGCGCGTCAATGCGGACGTGAAGCTGGAGATCGTCGACGACTATACGGTCGACTTCGTGCTGCCGGGCCCGAACCCGATCCTGCCCTACGAGTGGGACACCTGGTACATCATGGACAAGGAGTGGACCGAGGCAAACGACGCGGTCGCGATCACGTCCGCCTCTGACACCACCCCCAACTATGCCGCGCTCCATGCCAATGGCACCGGTCCGTTCAAGATCGTCAGCCATGAACCCGGCGTGAAGACCGTCTATGAGAAGTTCGACGGCTGGTGGGACACGCCGACCCACAATCTCGACACGGTCGAGTTCACCCCGATCGGTTCCGATGCGACCCGTGTTGCCGCCCTGCTCTCGGGTGAACTGGACATGGTCTATCCGATCCCGGTGCAGGACGTGAAACGGGTCGAAAGCAACCCGGGCACCCGGGCACTGATCGGTCCGGAGCTGCGCACCATCTTCCTGGGCATGGACCAGATGCGCGACGAGTTGCTGTATTCGAACGTGAAGGGCAAGAACCCGTTCAAGGACGTACGGGTGCGCAAGGCCTTCTATCAGGCGATCGACATCGACGCGATCAAGGCCAAGGTGATGCGTAATCTATCGGAGCCGTCGGCCCTGATGATTTCGCCGTTCCTGTACGCGCGCTCCGACGAGTTCAAGCGGTTCCCGTATGACCCGAAGGCCGCCAAGGAATTGCTTGCCGAGGCCGGCTATCCGGACGGATTCGAGGTCGGCATGGATTGCCCGAACGACCGCTACGTCAATGACGAGGCGATCTGCCAGGCCGTCGCCGCCATGCTCGCCCGCATCGGCGTCAAGGTCGACCTGAACGCCCAGCCCAAGGCGAAGTACTTCGCCAAGGTGCTGGCAGCGGCCGGCTACGACACCTCCTTCTACCTGCTCGGCTGGACCCCGGGGTCCTTCGACAGCTGGAACATCCTCGACAACCTGATCCAGTGCCGGGACGAAAAAGGAAACGGCGGCGCCTTCAACCTTGGCGGCTACTGCAACGAGAAGGTTGACGCGCTCACCGACGAGATCCTCGTGGAAAACGATCAGGCCAAGCGCGACGCCCTGATCGCCGAGGCGTACACGATCGCCAACGACGAGGTCTCGCATATCCCGCTGCACCAGCAGGCCCTTGCCTGGGGTGTCCGCGATGGCGTCGAACTCGCCCAGCGCGCCGACAACCAGTTCCTGTTCCGCTTCGTCACCAAGAAGTAAACCGGACCTGAAACCCGCCTCCCCGATCCCCGGACCGGGGAGGCCCAACACCGAAGAAAAGAACCGTCATGCTTGGTTTCGCGGTGCGTCGTCTCATGCAGGCGATCATTGTCATGCTGGTCGTCGCCCTGCTGTCGTTTTCCCTGTTCCGTTTCGTCGGTGACCCCGTGAACATGATGGTCGGGATCGAGACCTCGATCGAGGAACGCGAAGCCCTGCGCGAGCGCCTCGGCCTGAACGACCCGATACCTGTCCAGTTCGCCCGCTTCGTCATCAAGGCGGCCCAGTTCGATTTCGGCACCTCCTACCAGTTTCACCAGCCGGTCAGCGAGCTGTTCGCCAAGCGCATCCCCGCGACCCTGGAGCTTTCCTTCGTCTCGGCGCTGTTTGCGCTGGTGGTGGGCATTCCCATGGGCATTTATACAGGGCTGAATCGGGAGTCGCCGATATCGAAACTGTTCCTGTCGGTGTCCCTGGTCGGGATTTCCCTGCCGACGTTCTTCATCGGGATCCTGCTGATCTTCCTGTTTTCGGTCACGCTGCAATGGCTGCCGAGTTTCGGGCGCGGCGAGGTGGTCCAGATCGGCTCCTGGTGGACGACGGGGCTTTTGACCTGGTCCGGGATCAAGGCCCTGATCCTGCCGTCAATCACGCTCGGCCTTTTCCAGATGACCCTGATCATGCGCCTGATCCGGGCGGAGATGCTGGAAGTCATCCGCACGGACTACATCAAGTTCGCCCGGGCCCGGGGCCTGCCCGACCGGATCGTGCATTTCCGCCATGCCCTGAAGAACACACTTGTCCCGGTGATCACGATCACCGGCCTGCAGCTCGGCGCCATCATCGCCTTTGCCACCATTACCGAAACCGTCTTCCAATGGCCTGGGATGGGGATCATGTTCCTGCAGGCGGTCCAGAACGTGGATATCCCGATCATGTCCGCCTATCTGCTGCTGACGGCCTTCCTGTTCGTCGTCATCAACTTCGTCGTCGACATTTTCTATTTCCTGATCGATCCGCGCCTGCGGGTCGAGCGGGCCTGACAAGGAGACCGCGCCCATGTCTGACGTCTCCAACAAGGACGCCAAGGGTACCGAGGCCGCACCGGGGCTCTTTGCCCGGATCATCGATAGCGACATGTTCCACTCGTTCCTGCGCTCGCGCATTACGGTGCTGGCCGCGATCGGTACACTGATCCTGTTCTTCGTGGCGTTTTTCGCGCCGCTGGTGGCGCCACACGATCCGTTCGATCTGGCCTCGGTGTCCATTCTGGATGCCCGGGTGCCTCCGTTCTGGATGGAATTCGCCGATCCCCGGTTCCCGCTCGGAACGGACGATCAGGGTCGGGATATCATCTCCGCGATCTTTTATGGCATGCGCATTTCCCTGATCGTCGGCTTCTGCTCGGTGTTTTTTGCCGCCGCACTCGGCATTACCCTCGGTCTCGTCGCCGGCTACATGGGCGGCCGGGTGGATGCGGTCATCATGCGCATTGCCGATATCCAGTTGACCTTCCCGGCGATCCTGATTGCACTGCTGGTGGACGGGGCCGTGCACGGCATATTCGGTACGCTCAACCGGGAAGTATTTTCCTTCTGGATCCTGATCTTCTCCATCGCCCTGTCGTTCTGGGTCCAATATGCGCGCACGGTGCGCGGCTCGACCATGGTGGAGAAGAACAAGGAATATGTGCAGGCCGCGCGCGTGATCGGCATTCCCTCCGTCACCATCATGATCCGCCACATCCTGCCCAACGTCACCGGTCCCGTGCTGGTGATCGCGACCATCAACCTCGCGCTTGCCATCGTCACGGAGGCGACCCTGTCGTTCCTCGGCGTCGGCATGCCGCCGACCCAGCCTTCGCTCGGCACCCTGATCGCCATCGGCAACGACTTCCTCTATTCCGGCGAATGGTGGATCGCGATCTTCCCCGGCCTGGCGCTGGCGCTGCTCGTCCTCAACGTCAACCTCCTGGGCGACTGGCTGCGCGACGCCCTGAACCCGAAGCTGCGGTGAGGCCATGAGCGTTCTTACGATCCACGACCTCAAGGTCGAGTTTCCGGGCCGCAAGTCCACCTTCGTTGCGGTGGAGGGTGTCACCCTGAAGGTCGAGGCCGGCAAGATCCTCGGCGTCGTTGGTGAAAGCGGCGCGGGAAAGTCGACCGTCGGCAACGCTGTGATCGGCCTCCTCGCCGAACCGGGGCGCATCGCCGAAGGCGAGATCTATCTCCATGGCCAGCGGATCGACAGCCTGCCGGAAAAGCAGAAGCGGCTGTTGCGCGGGCGAAAGATCGGGATGATCTTCCAGGATCCCCTGACCTCGCTCGATCCGCTCCAGACGGTGGAATCCCAGCTGGTGGAAACCATCCGCACCCATCTGGCGCTCACACGGGACGAGGCCAGAGCCCGGGCGATCGAACTTATCGATGCGGTCGGCATTCCCGATGCACCGGAACGGATCAAACAGTATCCGCACCAGTTTTCCGGCGGCATGCGCCAGCGGGTCGTGATCGCGCTCGCTCTGTGCGCGGAACCGGAACTCGTGATCGCCGATGAACCGACCACGGCGCTCGACGTGTCGATCCAGGCCCAGATCCTGGAGCTGATGAAAAAACTCTGTGCCGAGCGCCATGTAGCCATGCTGGTGATCACCCATGACATGGGCGTCATTGCGGATATCACCGACCACGTGGCGGTGATGTACCAGGGCAAGCTGGTCGAATACGGCGAGACGACCCAGGTTCTGGGTTCGCCCGAGCATCCCTATACCAAGAGCCTAATTTCCGCGGTTCCCCGTCCGGATATCCGCATCGAGCGCTTTCCGGTGGTCGACTATATAGAAAAGGCGGGCACGCCGACCCGGCAGATCGATATCGCCACCCATTGGCTGGGCAAGGCCCGCGCCTACGACAAGGCCGAAGGGCCGTTGCTGACGATCAGTGATCTGGGTATGCGGTTTCAGGTCTCCGGATCGATCCTCAGGTCCCGCCGACGCTATTTCGATGCGGTCAAGTCGGTCAGCTTCGACATCGCGGAAGGCGAAACCTTCGGCCTCGTCGGCGAAAGCGGGTCCGGCAAGTCGACCATCGCCCGGCTGATCACCGGTCTTTATCACCCGACCGGCGGATCGATCCGCTTTGCCGGACAGGAACTGACCGAGCTGCGCAACCGTAAGCAGATCCTCGCCATGCGCCGGCAGATGCAGATGATCTTCCAGGATCCGTTCTCGTCGCTGAATGCCCGCATGCGGGTGCGCAGCATCATCGCGGAGCCGATCAAGTTCCACCGGCTTGCGTCGTCCAACCGGGAAGTCCGCCAGATCGTGGACGACCTTCTCGATCATGTCGGCCTGGGCTCCGCCGCCGGGGAAAAGTTCCCGCACGAGTTTTCCGGCGGTCAACGGCAGCGGATCTCGATCGCACGCGCGCTTGCGACCCGGCCGCGGTTCCTGGTCTGCGACGAACCGACTTCGGCGCTCGATGTGTCCATCCAGGCCCAGATCCTCAACCTGCTGAAGGACCTGCAGCAGGAACTGGGCCTGACCATGCTCTTCATCAGCCATGACCTCGCCGTCATCCGGCAGATGTGCAACCGGGTCGGAGTAATGCGGAACGGTGAGCTTTGCGAAGTCGCCGATTGCGATGCGCTGTTCGAAACGCCGCAACATCCCTATACGCGCGAGCTGCTCAGCCTGATGCCGTCGCTGGATCTGCTGTCCATGGAGAATCTTGAAACCGTCTGAACGGCGGGCGAAATTGCCGGAATAGAAAAAGGGAGGGGGGCAAGCCCCCCTCCCGATCTGGATGAAATGATTTGAGGTCAAATCTTGCAGCCCTGAAATCCCGCGGGCCGCTTCAAATTACAAAAACATACTAGCGAATTTTACTGAGCTTGAAAAGCAGATTTAAGCAAATTTCGACTTAGACGCTGCGTGAATTAGAGCCAGTTTATCCAAAATCGGTAACTTTCATTAACCAATACGATTAACTTGTTTGAATTCATAAGTTTCTCTAATGTATTTAAGGTTTTAGCCTGACTGATCGGGCGTGCTGAATTGCCAGCCTGATTGAGTGTTCTCCCGGCTTTCGGAGCGTTTGCGAAAATTTCAATCAACCGCGCCTGAAATTTGCTCAGCGAGACGACCCACGCGTCCCAAACGCAAATTCGTGATCTCGACCAGAAAAACTCCACGCCAGGAGACCACCTTCGCCCGAAACGCAGCTTTACAGAACGCTGTTCGGGTGATGTTAATCGGTTCAAACCGGCTGCGCCGGACAAGACCGAGGGAGAGGCTTTATGAGCGGTTCAAAACATCCACGCCTGAGATCCACCGCATGGTTCAACAACCCGGACAATCCGGCAATGACGGCTCTCTATATCGAGCGGTATCTGAACTACGGTCTCACGCGGGAAGAACTGCAATCGGGAAAGCCTATCATCGGCATTGCCCAGACCGGTTCGGACCTGTCCCCCTGCAACCGCCATCATCTGGAACTTGCCAAACGGGTACGTGAGGGCATTCGCGCGGCGGGCGGTATCTGCTTCGAATTTCCGGTTCATCCTATCCAGGAAACAGGCAAGCGGCCGAACGCGGCGCTCGACCGGAACCTGGCCTATCTCGGACTTGTGGAGCTTCTCTTCGGTTATCCGATCGACGGCGTGGTCCTGTCCATCGGCTGCGACAAGACAACTCCCGCCTGCCTGATGGCCGCGGCCACGGTCAATATTCCGGCTATCGCGCTATCCGTCGGCCCGATGCTGAACGGCTGGCACAAGGGCGAGCGCACCGGATCCGGCACGATCGTCTGGAAGGCCCGCGAATTGCTGGCCGCAGGCGAAATCGACTACGAAGGCTTCATGGAGCTGGTTGCCTCCTCCGCGCCGTCGGTCGGTTACTGCAACACCATGGGTACGGCGACCACCATGAATTCGCTGGCCGAGGCCCTCGGCATGCAGTTGCCGGGCTCCGCCTCGATCCCGGCTCCCTACCGGGAACGGGGACAGATCGCCTATGAAACCGGAAGGCGGATCGTGGACATGGTGCATGAGGACATGAAGCCCTCCGACATCATGACCCGCGAGGCCTTCGAGAATGCGATCGTGGTCAATTCGGCTATCGGCGGCTCGACCAATGCGCCGATCCATCTCAACGCCATTGCCAGCCATCTGGGTATACCACTGGACAATGACGACTGGCAGGCCGTCGGTCACGAGATCCCGCTTCTGGTCAATCTCCAGCCGGCCGGCGAGTATCTCGGCGAGGATTATCATCACGCCGGCGGCGTTCCGGCCGTGGTCAATGAACTGATGCGTGTCGGCAAGCTGCCCCACCCGGGCGCCAAGACGGTCAACGGCAAGTCCATCGGCGAAAACTGCGAAAACGCGGAAATCCTGATGCCCGAGGTGATCCGGAGCTACGACGCCCCGCTAACCGAAAATGCCGGCTTCCTGAACCTGAAGGGCAATCTGTTCGACAGCGCGATCATGAAGACCAGTGTGATCTCCGAGGAGTTCCGGGAGCGCTATCTGTCCAACCCGGATGATCCGGAGGCCTTCGAGGGCCGCGCAATCGTGTTCGAAGGGCCCGAGGACTATCACGACAATATCGACGATCCGGATCTCAACATCGACGAAAACTGCATGCTCTTCATTCGCGGCACCGGCCCGATCGGCTATCCGGGCGGCGCGGAAGTGGTCAACATGCAGCCGCCGGCCGCCCTCATCAAAAAAGGCATCCATTCGCTGCCGTGCATCGGCGACGGCCGCCAGTCGGGAACATCCGGGTCCCCATCAATCCTGAACGCCTCTCCGGAAGCGGCCGCCATGGGCGGGCTTGCCCTGATCCAGACCGGCGACATGGTGCGAATCGACCTCGGCAAGGGGACCGCCGATATTCTGATTTCGGACGCGGAACTTGCAAAACGACGCTCGGATCTGGAAGCCGAGGGCGGATTTGCCTATGCTGATCATCAGACGCCCTGGCAGGAAATCCAACGCGGCATCGTCGACCAGTTCGACAAGGGCATGGTGCTCAAGCCCGCCGTCAAATACCAGGATGTGGCACACACGAAAGGCCTGCCAAGAGACAACCACTAGGGTCAGAACATCCGGATGAAGTTCCGGTACCAGTCTGGAGGCTCCCCATGCAGACGATCGAAACCCGCCGTACCCGCTTCAAGGCCCTTCATGCGGAGCGCCGCGCCTTTCTCATGCCGAATCCGTACAATATCGGCACCACCCGCATTCTGGAGGGCCTGCGCTTCGAGGCCCTGGCCACGACCAGCGCCGGTTTTGCCTTCACCAACGGGCTGAAGGATGCGGAGGGCTTGATCACGCGCGACATGGCGCTGACCCATGCCCAGACGATCATTGGCGCCTCCACGCTGCCGGTGAACGGAGACTTGGAAAACGGCTTCGGCGACAGTCCGGACGACGTCGTGGAGACCATTCGCGGCGCCATCGAGGTGGGTCTGAGCGGCGGCTCGATCGAGGATTTTTCGCCCGATCCACTCCATCCCTATTACGAATTCGACCTCGCAGTAGAACGGATCAAGGCCGCGGTCGACGCGCGGAACCGTCTTGCGCCGGATTTCGTCCTGACCGCCCGCAGCGAGGCGCCAGTCCGATCAGAGGAAAATCTCCGCGACACGATCAAGCGCCTCCAGGCCTTCGCAGATGCCGGGGCCGATTGCGTCTATGCCCCCGGGCTCATTGAAAAGCAGCATATCGAAACCGTGATCGCGGAAGTCTCCGCACCGCTCAACGTTCTGGCCGGACGGAAGAATTTTCACATGACCCGCAAGGAACTGGAGGACATGGGCGTGACCCGGGTCTCCATCGGCGGTGGCCTTGCCCGTATCGCCTTCGGGGCCTTCACCGCTGCCGCAGAAAGCCTGAAAGACAGCGGCAGTTTCGGTTGTTTCGACCGGGAGGAAGGCATGGAGGACTTCGACCTGTTCATGAAGGGCCGCTTGTAGGAGCCCGTCCCGCCCTCCGATGCCGTACTGGTCTTGAGACTTGAAATAAAAGATATTTCCGTCAGTATTTTGCGGCGGATCGTTTGATTGCAATTGCATTGCGCTTTTAAACAATAAATCTCCGGATTCCTCATGAAGGACATTGAATTTGTCTGACGCCCTGACGCCGCCTGAGCACGCCGAAGGGGAAGATCAGCCGAAGGTATTCGTCTCCTATTCGCGCAAGGACCGCGAGAAGGCCCACCGCATTTCCAAAGTGCTGGCCGACCGAAATCTCGGCATATTCCGGGATACGGAGGACATCCTTCCGACCGAGGAGTGGCGCGACCGGCTGGAGCAGCTGATCCGTGAGGCCGACACAATCATTTTCCTGTTGAGCCCGGCCTCGGCGGCATCCGAAGTCTGTGCCTGGGAGATCGAGCTCGCCCATGAACTGGAAAAGCGGATCGCGCCGATCGTGATCGAAGACGTTCCGGGCCAGGACATCCCGCCGATCCTGGCTCGGCTGAACTTCATATTCTGTACGGACCGGGATCCCTTCGAGGATGCAGTCGACAGCGTTATTTCGGCAGTCAACACGGATATCGACTGGATCCGGGAACATACACGGCTCGCCGGGCTGGCGCGGCGCTGGCGGCAATCCGGCGAACGGCGGTCCCTGCTTCTGAGAGGCGCGGACATTGCCGACGCGGAGCGCTGGCGCGACGAGCGCCCCCGCGAAGCTCCGCAGATTACCGCCGACCAGACCAAGTTCATCACCGAAAGCCGCCGCAACGCCCAGCGCCAGCAAAAGCTGACGCTTGCCTTGTCGCTCGCGGCGGTCGTGGTAGGCCTGGGCCTGGCAGGCATCGCGTTCTGGCAAAGAAACGAGGCCCAAGCCCAGCGCAACGTGGCGGAGGCGCAACGCAACGACGCGCTTACGGCACAATCGCTTTACCTGGCAGACCTGTCACAGGAGGCTCTCGCGCGCGGTGACACGACGATGGCGATCCTGAGTGCGATCGAGGCCCTGCCGGATACCACTTCGACCGACCCGCAACAGCGCAGCCGGCCCTATGTCGCAGCCGCCCGGATGGCGCTGACCGAGGCGATGTCGGAGAGGCGGGAACTGCACACGTTGGGTTTTCCCAGCCCGACGTCCAGCGCGGATGCGGAGTTTTCACCTGACGGCAAGCGTATCCTAAGCTCCGATTTTTCTCAGGCCGTGCTGTTCGATGCCCAAACCGGCAAACAGATCGCCGCGCTCAGATTTCCATGGCAAGAAAGGCTCCTACAACATCCATTTCTCGCCCGACGGAGAACTGATTACAGCCATGTATCTCGCTGCAAACGGCGGAGGTGTCGGCATATGGGACGGCCGGACAGGCGCTCATCTTGAGGACTTGTCGTCCGGAGTCGAAATTACCGGCATCGCCTTTTCACCGGACGGCAACCTCATGGCTGCATCCGGCACAGCGCGTTTTGACAATCGCATCCAGACCGCCATTCAGCTTTGGGATGCGCGCACGTTTGCCCCCATTCGAACCTTCATGCTGAAGCCGGGGCTCATTCCGGCCCGCGGCGTTACCTTTTCCAACGACGGCAAGCGGCTGCTCACGGCACGCGGAGAGCAGATCGACGTGGCGACCGGCGCTTCCATCTACACCATTGAAGGCAGCGAATCTAACATCGAAGAGGCGATTTTCGCACCGGACGACACGGAAATCCTGGTCGACGCGGAAGGCGGGGTAGAACGTCGGAGGGCATCCGACGGCTCCTTGATCGTCCGACACTATGGTGCCGACCTGCGCAAAACCGCCCGCTACTCACCGGACGGATCGGTCTTCATCTATCAGGACCTGGAACATCAGGAGCTGTTCGTGGTGGACCGGGAAAGCAGCAAGGCCCTGTTCTCAATTCCCTACTATGAAGGATCGCCGATCGAGCATACGGATTTCTCCCCGGACAGCCGATTCCTTGCCACCGCCTCCCAAAACGGCAATGCCCGCATCTGGAACCTGGCGGACAAGAGCCTGGTAACTTCGCTGATCGGGCACCAGGGCAGTATCTACGACATCTCCTTTTCGCCGGACGGCCGTTACGTCCTCACCGCATCGGAGGATGATACGGCGCGCATTTGGGACGCAGCGACCGGCGAAACGGTTACTGTGCTGCACGGACACACATCCGATGTGAGGAAGGCCAGGTTTTCGACGGACGGGGTCACCATCCTGACATCCGGATATGACGGCACCGCCCGGCTGTGGAACTGGCGGGGCGCGGCCAGCGCGCCCGCGATCCCCGATAGCGCCGGCTCCGGCTCCTTTCTGAAAGGTGGCGAGCAGATCGTCGTCGGTCCATGGGGCAACCCGGCACGCCCGATCACGATCCGGGACAGCAGAACCGGCGCGCTGGTCAAGACACTTCCGCATACCTCCGAACTGCTGGCCGCGGAAAACGGAAGCATTCTTGTAACCGGCGATTATTCGAACGTGACGGTCTGGGACGGAGATACCCTGGAAGAGCGGTTTTCCCTTCCAGGGACAGGCTGGCGTCTACGTGCAGATGACGGCAGCCTGGTCAGCGCGAACGGGCACATCCTTGCCCTGGCGAAAGCGAACGGCGAATTCGAAATCCGGAATGACAAAGGCGACCTTTTGCTCGAGGGCAGCCATCCTCAAGCTCTGCCGCTCGCCATTTCCGCCGATGATCGGCTGGTCGCAACAGGAGACCGCAGCGGCGTCTTGCGCATCTGGGACATTTCGACGGGGGAGTACCGGTCCTATGAAGGGCACAAGGACTGGATCCGGGACGCCAAATTCACTGCTGACGGCAAGCGTATCATCACGGCGTCGAGTGACGGTGACGCACGGGTTTGGGATCTTTCCACGGGTGAGACCCGGAGCTACCCGGTGGAACCGGGCAAGACTTGGCTTGCCATGCGGGTTGCCCTGTCTCCGGACGGGCAACTTGCTGCCGTGGGTGGCGTTTCCCGCAACCTGCTTCTGATCGACATGGCAAACAATGAAGTTGCGGGACGTTTCCCGACTGAAAGCTACCTGAGGACGGTCGATTCCCTGACATTTTCACCGGACAGCCGACTTCTGGCCGTCGGGTTTTCCCAGGGTGAAGTCCGTCTTCTCGATGCAGGTACAGGGGAATTCGTCGGCCGGTACCGGCGTCATACGGACCATGTGCGGGACCTCCGGTTTTCTCCCGACGGGACCCTGATCGCAACATCCTCCTGGGACAACACGGTCAACCTGCTGCCGTTCTGGCCAACGCTCGAAGACCTTCTGAGCGCTGCAAAAGAGGCGGCCCCGCGCTGCCTGACGGACACGGAACGGAAAACCCTGCACGTGACGCAAACAATTCCGGAGTGGTGCGGTGCCCGATAGGCCTGTCTCTCATCCTGCACCGCGTCCGGCCGTTCCTGAGGACGCGCCACGCCTGCTGGCCCTTGCCGAGCGCGCCTATGCGCCCTGGGTTGAGGTGATCGGTGCGATTCCCCAGCCGATGACGGGCGACTACGACGCCTTTGTCGCGGAACACGAGGTCTGGGTCACCGGCCCCGACGATCCGCTGTCGGGGTCGCTGGTTTTGATCCGGGAACCCGACCACATGCTGCTGTGGAGCATCGCCGTCGATCCTTCGGCGAAAGGAGCAGGGCTGGGTAATTTTCTCCTGGATTTCACGCTGAAGCGGGCAGAGGCGTTGGGTCTGCCGGAAGTCCGGCTGTTCACCAACGTGCTGATGGATACCAACCGCGCATGGTACGCCCGCCACGGCTTCCACGAGACCGGGCAAAAACAGATCGGCGACAAGCACGTGGTCTATATGGCGCGCACGGTCGGTCCGGACAGCGAACGCAATCCTGTCTGATCGGCCTTTCCGGCGCGGCCTTGCCGGAATATTCTCACAAAAAACATCGGACATTCGGGAGGGGTTGGAATGGTCAAGGTTCTGGTGATCGGTGCGGCCGGTATGATCGGGCGCAAACTCGTCGACCGGCTGGTTTCGGAACAAAACCTGGGCGGCAGCGAAATCAGCGAACTCCTGTTGGCCGACGTCGTCGCCCCAACCGCTCCGGCTGGTGCTCCCTGCGCGGTTGAAACGATTGCCTGCGATTTTTCGGAAGCCGGACAGGCGGAGATCCTGATCGCCAAGCGGCCGGAATTCATCTTTCATCTGGCGGCCATCGTTTCGGGCGAAGCGGAAGCGGATTTCGAGAAGGGATACCGGATCAACCTGCACGGAACGCAGCGGCTGTTCGAAGCGATCCGGGTCGCGGGAGAAAGCTACTGTCCGAGGGTGGTGTTCACCTCCTCCATCGCCGTCTTCGGCGCACCGTTCCCGGACCCGATTCCGGACGATTTCCACCTGACCCCGCTTACCTCCTACGGCACGCAAAAGGCGATCGGCGAGCTTCTGCTTGCCGACCTCACCCGCCGGGGCATGATGGACGGCATCGGCATTCGCCTGCCGACCGTTGTGGTCCGGCCCGGAAAGCCCAATGCGGCCGCTTCGGGCTTCTTTTCCGGCATCATCCGCGAACCGCTGAACGGCCAGGAGGCGAAGCTCCCGGTTGATGACAACGTGCTGCACTGGATGGCAAGCCCGCGCGCCTCGGTCGGCTTCCTGATCCACGCCGCAAACATGGACGGTGAAAGGATCGGCCCGCGCCGCAGCCTGACCATGCCGGGCCTGCCGGTGACCGTGGGTGAGGAAATCGATGCCCTGCGCCGGATCGGCGGCGAGGCGCGGGTCAAGCTGATCCGCCGCGAGCCGGATGAGGCCGTAGAGCGGATCGTGGCCGGCTGGCCGCGCCAGTTCGATGCCGCCCGCGCTGTCAGCCTCGGCTTCCAGGTGGATGCCTCGTTCGACGACATCGTGCGCATCTACATCGAAGAAGAAGGCATAAATCTCTAGGACCCAACCCTAGGACGGCCGCTCGCCGACATAGGCCGCCCTGGGCCGGATCTGCTCGGGGATCCGGTACTGTTCCAACGCATGGGCGATCCAGCCGACAATCCGGCCGCCGCAGAATAGAAGCTTCCCGGCGCCTTCAGGAAGCGCAAAGGCCTTCTGCGCCGCGGCCAGCGCGAAATCGATGTTGGGCTTCAGTCCGTAAAGATCGTTGCCGGCGTCTACAATCGCCGGGAGCAGATCGACGAAAGGCATCCCGCCCGCCTGTTCCTTCAGGATCGCCAGCAGGCACTCTGCGCGCGGATCCGGGCCAGTGTAGACCGTGTGGCCGAAGCCGGGCAGCGGTTCACCGCGTGCGAGCCGACCGCCTACCACGCGATCGATATCTACAGGGGCGTCGATTTCCTCAAGCCAAGCGGACACCCGGTCGGAGGCCGCACCGTGGCGGGGGCCGGAAAAGGCCCCGAGACCGGAGAGCAGCGTGGCATGCAAAGGCGCGCGGGTGGAGGCAGCACAGCGCGCGGCAAAGGCGCTGGTGTTGAGTTCGTGATCGGCCACAAGCACCAAAGCCGCCCGCAGAACCGGCGCACCCGACGGCTCCACGGTCCAGGCCTTGATAAACTGCTCATGGACCGGATCGGAACCTGGTTCCGTGTCCAGAAGCGCTGCAACGCCGTAGCGCAGCAGGCCTGCGCCTTTTTCCGCCAGGAGATTGGGTGACAGGGTATAGGCCGCCCGGTCCTGGGCAGGCCAGGCGGCAACCGCCATCATCAGCCGGTCGATCGGTCCGAGCGCCGGGTCCGCAGGTGGCGGAGGCGCTGGTACCTTGCCGGCAAAGGGATCGCTGTCGCATCCCCACAGCAGGGTTGCCACCGCCTCGAGCGTGGACGACCGGGCCAGGCCGGTCGCCGAATGTCCCCGGTAGAACGGGCCGCCGTCGGCAATCAGGGTCAGCCGGGTTTCCAGCACCTCGTCGCCGGAGAGCGGACGGGATCCGCCCTCGCCCGGCCCGTCCTTTCGCCCCTGTAACCGGCGCACGTCCGAGGCATCATAGCGGCGCTGCTTGCCGGGACCGGGAATGGAGCGGATCAGCCCGCGGCTGACATAGGCGTAAAGCGTCTGGGGACGCACGCCGAGTTCGGTCGCCGCTTCCGCGGCGGAGAGATAGATCGGTGTCGACATATATTGATTGTATTTATCAATATTGACGATATCAACTCCGTTCGATTTGAGTGTCGCCATCCGAAAGAAGGAGACCGACATGACCCAACCCCTCAAACCTGCCGATCTCGTGCCCAGCACCGGGCTGGAAGGCATCGTCGTCGCGGACACCGTGCTCAGCGACGTCGACGGCCAGAACGGCGAACTCGTTCTGCGCGGCAAGCGGATCGAGGAACTTGCCGGCCGCATGCCGTTCGAGGACGCCGTCCAACATCTTTGGGGTGATCTGGTCCCCACCTCCAGGTCGGATCTGAGAAAGACCTTCGCCCAGGCCCGGCGTATGGCCATGGCCGCCTTGCCGGCCATGGAGAAGGCCCCCACCGGAATCGGCGCCTATGACCGCATGCGGCTCGGGGTCTGTGCCCTGCCGAAGGAGACCGACCTGACGGACGCGGAACTGATCTCCGGAGCCGTTCCCGTTCTTCTGGCAGCCGCAGCACGCCTGGAGGCGGGCTACATGCCGATCGGTCCCGATGCGGGGCTCTCCTCGGCGGAGGACCTCTTACGCATGCTGACCGGCACGCCACCGGCTGCTTACGCGGTCAACGCCCTGGACCGGTATCTGGTGACGATCCTCGATCACGGCCTCAACGCCTCGACCTTTACCGCGCGGGTGATCGCCTCGACGCAGGCCGGCATGCGCGATGCGGTGATCGGCGCCATGGGCGCTCTGAAAGGCCCGCTCCATGGCGGCGCGCCCGGCCCGGTGCTTGACATGCTCGATGCGGTCGGGACGCCGAAAAATGCGGAAAGCTGGATCGCGGCGGAAATTGAGCGCGGCGAACGGCTGATGGGTTTCGGCCACCGGGTCTACCGCACCCGCGATCCGCGCGCCGATGTCTTGAAAGCCGGCCTTGCCGAATTGCCAAAAGGCAACCCGCGCCTGGCCCTTGCCGAAGCGGTCGAGAGAGAAGCCCTTTCAGCCCTAGCCCGCGCCAAGCCGGACCGGAAGCTCGACACCAATGTGGAGTTCTACACCGCCGTCCTGCTCGACGCGGTCGGCATCGACCGCACCCTGTTCACCCCGCTCTTCGCCGCCGGCCGCACGCCCGGCTGGTGCGCCCATGTGGTGGAACAGCAGGGAACCGGCAAACTGATCCGGCCCGCGTCGCGCTATGTCGGCCTGGCGGTTTCCGGCTGACAACAAACAAAAAAGGCCGGGGCGCTGTGCCCCGGCCTCTTGGTTTTCACCTGCCCGTCTCAGGGCCGTGTGACGATTTCCGGACCCATCAGGCTGTAGGGCAGCCAGGTGGAGAGCACCGGCATGTAGGTCACCAGCACCAGGAACACGAGCAGGATCGCCACGAAGGGAGCCGCCGCCTGGACCACACGGAACAGGCTCATGCCGGTGATCCCTGAGGTCACGAACAGGTTGAGCCCGATCGGCGGAGTGATCATGCCGATTTCCATGTTCACCACCATGATGATGCCGAGATGGATCGGGTCGACGCCGAGCTCGAGGCCGATCGGAAACACCACCGGCGCCACGATCAGCAGCAGGCCCGAGGGTTCCATGAACTGGCCGCCGATCAGAAGCAGGATGTTCACGGCGATCAGGAAGGTGAACCAGTTGAAGCCGACGCCGATCATCCAGTCGGTGATCGCCTGCGGAATGCGTTCCGAAGTCAGCACATGGGCAAACAGCAGCGCGTTGACGATGATGAACATCAGCATGATCGTCGTCTTCGCCGCGTCCGTCAGGACCTTCTTGGTGTCGGAGTGGAAGCAGCCCGGCAGGAAATAGACCAGGATCAGCCAAAGGTTCCGTGCAACGGCCGAGCCAATGCTCTCGCCCTCTTTTCGGATCGGAATGCCCTTGAGCGGTCCCATGTCCCGGTAGATGAAGGTCGCGATCAGGAAGGCATAGACGGCGGCAACCGCGGCCGCTTCCGTCGGCGTGAACACGCCGGCGTAGATGCCGCCCAGGATGATGACGATCAGAAGCAGGCCGAAGGCGGCCTCGCCGGCCGACGACAGGATTTCTCCCATACCGGCGAACGGCTGCTTCGGCATTTTCCTCATGCGCGCGTTGACGTAGATCGCGATCATCAGCATCAGGCCGGCGACGAGCCCCGGAATGACGCCCGCAAGGAACATCCGGCCGACCGACACGTCGGTTGCCGCCGCATAGACGACCATGACGATGGACGGCGGAATGAGGATGCCGAGCGTGCCAGCATTGGCGATCACGCCGGCGGCGAATTCCTTGGTGTATCCGACCTGGCGCATGCCGGCGATGGCGATGGTGCCGATGGCGACCACCGTTGCCGGCGACGATCCCGACAGGGCCGCGAACAGCATGCAGGAGAACACCGCCGCAATCGCCAGCCCGCCGCGCACATGTCCGACACAGGCAATGGCGAAGCGGATGATGCGCCGGGCGACGCCCCCTGTCGACATGAAGGCCGAAGCCAGAATGAAGAAGGGAATGGCGAGCAGCGTGTAGTTCTGCGATGCGGTGAACAGTTGCAGCGCGACCGAGGAAATCGAATCGCTGGAGAAGAAGGCAATCGCGATGACGCTGGACAGGCCCAGCGATATCGCAATCGGAACGCCCAGGAACAGAAGTCCCAGGACCATGATGAAAAGGACTGCGGCTTCCATGGTTTTCCCCTCAGTCCTTCAACACGTCTTTGTTTTCGGCAACGAGGTCTTCCGCCTCGTGGGCCGCGATCACCATTTCCCGTTCGCCGGTGATGATCTGCCAAACCGCCTGTGCCGAGCGGAACGCCAGAAGTCCCAGCCCGACCGGCAGGATCAGATAGGCAATCCAGCGCTGGACGCGCTCCTTGGTGCCGAAGGTCTCCTGAATGAGATCCGGATAGCGCAGGTCGTCGAGCCCGATGCCGACCTTGTACATCTTCATCCAGTAGTCGATCGCGCCACCGCGGGCGTGCGCACCGAACACCTGCAGCCAGTCGGAATAAAGAAGGATGACAGCGTAGGCGACGGCGCACAGGGCGCCGAACACCGCAAAGGCGCGGAAAATCGGACGCGGAAACAGGCGGATGATCGCATCGACGCCCAGATGCGCGCCGATCTTGATACCGTAGCTCATGCCGAACAGGATCAGCCAGGCGAACAGGATCCGCGTGAATTCCAGGGCGCCGCCCCAGCCGGCATTGAAGCCGTAGCGCGCGACCACCTGCGTGAATGAAACGAGGGTCATCGCCGCGAGCAAAAACGCAAGTACGCTTTCCTCAAAGCGCGTGACCCAATCGTCGACGCGTTTCATGTGTCCTCCCCCAAAGCTGGCCCCCGAGCCGGACCGGCCCCGGTCTTTCCCTGATTATGTTTCTTGTTCCGGATCGTCGCGGGAAGGCCGGGAAGGCCTCCCCGCATCTTGTCAGCCGTAATCAGCTTGCGTTGTTGGCAGACTGTGCGGCTTCGATCAGATCGGTGCCGATATCGCCTTCGAACTTGGTCCACACCGGCTTCATGGTTTCCACCCATGCCTTGCGCTGCTCGGGGGTCAGCACGCGGATGGTGGTACCGGCATCCAGGATGCGCTGACGGTTCATCGCTTCCTGCTTGGCGACATTGGCGTTGGCGTCCAGGGTCACTTCGTTGACGATCGTCAGGAACTGATCACGGATTTCCGGATCCAGGCCCTTCAGCCACTCGTCGGAGGTCACCAGCAGATAGGCGAGCGACTGGTGATTGGTCTCGGTGACGCCGTCCTGAACCTCGAAGAACTTCTTGGTGTAGATATTCGACCAGGTGTTTTCCTGACCGTCGACAACGCCGGTCTGCAGGGCGCCGTAGACTTCCTTGAAGGCCAGTTTTCTGGGCGTTGGCGCCCATGGCTTCGATCATGGCAACGGCCACGTCGGACGTCTGAACGCGGAACTTCAAGCCTGCGGCATCGGTCGGCAGCAGCAGCGGCTTGTTGGCCGAAAACTGCTTCATGCCCGACATCCAGTAGCCGAGGCCGGTGTAGCCGACGTCGGTCATGGAATTCAGAAGACCCTTGCCGGCGTCACTCTGGCTGAAGCGGCCGACCGCATCCAGGTCCTGGAACAGGAACGGCAGGTCGAACAGGCGGAACTTCTTGGTCATAGGCCTCGAACTTGGAGAGCGACGGAGCGGCGAGCTGGACATCTCCGAGCAGCAGCGCTTCCATGACCTTGTCGTCATCGAAAAGCTGCGAGTTCGGGAACACCTGCATGCAGGCCTTGCCGTCCATATCCTTGTTGACACGGTCCGCGAGCATGGTTGCGGCGTCGCCCTTTGGGTGACCGGTTGCCGCCACCACGTGGCTGAACTTGATGACGATTTCGCCGTCGCTGCAATCATCAGCCGCAAACGCTGCGCCGGACAGAGCGAAAGAGGCCGCGGTTGCCGCAGCCAGTACGAATTTTTTCATGGATGTCCTCCCAGACATTTCCTGTCACTCCGGATGCGACTGCACCCGGCTGCGCGGTACTCACGCTGGGCCTATTATAGCAACGGCCGTGCCAGACGGACGGAAGCCTTAAGATTTCAGCAATAATTGAAGAAATTCTCTGCACACGCCCGAAAAACGGGCGGAAAGCGTGTCGATCCCGACCCATGAGGCAGAGCAAATGTGTTGGAATCGACACATCGCGAAGCCCGCCTACTAATGGAACCGCAATCCGCCTGTTGCCGGGTCATGACGGGCCGGCGCCGTCAGGTGACGGAGCTTGTCCGGATTTCGGATGAGGTAGATCCGGTCCACGGTGCCATCCGGTGCATAGCCGATCGTCATGGCCGTCACGACGGTGTCTCCATCCAGAGTGACCAGGCCGCCGATGCCGTTGACCTCGCGCCGCTCCAACCTGACGTCCGTCATGAGCCGGCCGAGAATGCGTGCAATGTACTTACCGACGAGGTGACGGCCTTCGATAATCCTGCTGATGGCCGTTGCCTTGCCGCCGCCATCCGATCTCAGGCTGACCGTCTCGGCCAGGAGCTCCTCAAGCCGGTCCGCCGAGCCGGTCGCAAGGGCATTCTGGAAAGCGGCCAGAAACGCTTCCTGTTGCTCGACGGACGGCGTGAACCGCGCCTGGTCCTGACGGACGGATTTCGAGGCCCTGGAGACAAGCTGCCGACAGGCTGCTTCGGTCATTCCGAGTGTCCGGGCAACCTCGTCATAGGACTTGCCGAAGATGTCCTTGAGCAGAAAGGCGGCGCGCTCCTTCGGTGTCAGCCGTTCCAGCAGCAGGAGAAAGGCCGTCGTCAGCGACTGGGCCCGGTCGAGATCCTCTTCCTGGAGCGCGATCGTCTCGGTCTGCAGGGGTTCCGGGATCCAAGGGCCGACATAGCTCATACGTGTCCGGGACGCCGATTTGAGAATGTCCAGGCAGCGATTGGTGCAGACGGTCACGAGCCAGGCGTCCGGATTTCGGATGCCGGCAAGGTCCGCCGCCTGCCATTTCAGGAACGTATCCTGGACCGCGTCTTCCGCATCGGCCACGACGCCGAGCATGCGGTAGGCGAGGCCCATCAATTGGGGCCTCGCGTCCTCGAACCGTTTGGTTTTGGTCTCGAGCTTGTTCATCTCAGTGATTGGAGATCCCGATCCGGTTCCACAAGTTGATCATGGCCGCGGCGGCGGTGATCGCGCTGATTTCTCCGTCGGTGAAGTGGTTCTGGAGGTCGGCGCGCAGCCGGCCGTAGTCCTCCTTGTCGTCGAGCCGCGTCAGCGCCTCGGTCCAGGCAAGGGCAGCGCGTTCCGCATCGGTGAAGTCGTCGACGTGACGCCAGACCACCAACCGCTCGAGCCTGTCTGCGGTTTCCCCGTCCTTGCGCGCTTCCGCGTTATGCATCTTCACGCAAAAGGCGCATTCGTTGATCTGGGAGGCCCGCAGCTTCACCAGATGGTGCAGTGTGCCGTCGAGCGGCGTCTTGCAGATCTGCGCGTGGGCCTCGGCAAAGGCCCTGAGCACGTCCGGGATATGCTGTTCATGATTGATTACGGCTACAGATGTCATCGATGTCTTCCATTCTTGAGGTTGAACGCATTGACACCCGAACGACGAGCCAGCTTGCCCGTCTGTGACATCGGCTCAGGATTTATTCTGCCGAAATCATATCTTCCTTGGCGAGACCGTATTTGCGCATCTTCTCGTAAAGCGCCTTGCGCGACAGGCCGAGGCTCTCATAGGTCTCCTTGATCACCCCGCCGTTCTTCTTCAGTTCGGCCGCGATCAGCGCCTTCTCATAGGCTGCCACCTGGTCAAACAGGCTGGCGCCGCTGCCGTTGGACGCGGGGGCTTCCGTTTCCAGCCCGAGCACGAAGCGGTCCCGCGACATTGCGCAATTCGCGCACATTGCCGGGCCAGTCGTGGGCCATGAGTTTTGCCAGGAAACTGTCGGGCATATCCGGGATCTCGCGCCGGTAGCGCGCCCGGGCCTCGACGGCGAGATGCTGGAACAGGAGCGGTATGTCCTCCAGCCGCTCGCGCAACGGCGGGATCGCCACCGTGACCACATTGAGCCGGTAAAACAGATCCAGCCGGAACCGGCCGTCCCGGCCGGCCGCCTCCAGATCCTCCTTGGTGGCAGCGATGAAGCGCACATCGAGATCGATGGACTTGTTGGAGCCGAGCCGTTCGATGGTCCGGGTCTCGATCACCCGGAGCAGCTTGACCTGCAGTTCCAGCGGCATGGATTCGATCTCGTCGAGAAACACCGTGCCGCCGTGGGCGTGTTCGAGCTTGCCGATGCGCTGGCCGCTGGCGCCGGTAAAGGCACCTTTCTCGTGGCCGAAGAGTTCGGATTCGATGATTTCGGCGGGCAGAGCCCCGCAATTGAGCGCCACGAAGGGCCGGGATTGGCGCGGACCCTCGTCATGCAGCGCGCGGGCAACCACTTCCTTGCCCGCCCCGGTCTCACCCAGGATCAGCACGTCCGCATCGGTCGGAGCGAGCGCCAGCACGGTGCGGCGCAGCTGGTCCATGGCAGGCGCCCGTCCGACCAGCCGTCCCTCGATCCCGGTCCGATCGGCCAGTTCTTCGCGCAGCTTGCGGTTTTCCAGCACCAGCCGGCGCTTGTCGAGCGCCCGGTCGACGACCGAGGCCAGGCTCGAAACCGAAAACGGCTTTTCCATGAAATCATAGGCGCCGGCGCGCATGGCCTCGACCGCGAGCGGCACGTCGCCGTGTCCGGTGATCAGGACCACCGGCAGCGCCGGGTCGATCTCGAACGCCTTGCGCATGACCTGGAAGCCATCCTCGCCGGGCATGCGGATATCCGTGACAAGCACGCCGTAGAAGTCCCGGGTAATGCGCTCCAGCGCGTCTTCCGGGTTCCCCGTCGCCATCACCGTCTGACCGCTGAGTTCCAACCCTTGGGTCAGCGAGGCCCGGAGATCTTCTTCATCGTCAACTAGCAGGACACAGCCCTGATCCATCTGGTTTTATTCCGCAGCTATGGTTTTCTCACCGGCAACCGGCAACCGGATCGTGAACTCCGCCCCGCCCTTGTCCGTGTTGCGGGCCGTCAGGGTACCGGAAAAATCATGGACGATCTTGTAGGCGATCGAAAGCCCGAGGCCCAGCCCGGCTCCGGTTTCCTTGGTGGTGAAGAAGGGGTCGAAGATATGCGGCAGGGTCTCGGCATCGATCCCCTTGCCGTTATCGGTCACAGACAGGCGAACCTGGTCTCCTGCCTGCTCCAGCTTGAGCTCGATTTGAGGGTCCGGTTGCTCCCTGACCGCATCGACAGCGTTGGTCATCAGGTTGACAATCACCTGTTCCAGGCGAATACGCCCGCCGGCGACGACGATATCCTCTTTCGGCAGGCTGGTTTTCAAGGACACTCCCCTGCGCTTGATCTGCGGCATGACCAGCAGCAGCGCCTCGTCAATTGCCTGGCGCAGGGACACCGGACGAATATCCGTGCCCGACCGGCGGGAAAAACCTTTCAGCGTCCGGGCGATCTCCGCCATGCGCGCCACCATGCTGCCGATGCGCGACAGGTTGCCAAGCGCCTTGTCGGGCGCGCCGCGGGCAATCAGCATCTCGGCGATTTCCGCATCCGAGCGGATCGCGGCCAGCGGCTGATTGTATTCGTGGCTGAGCGCGGCGGACATCTTTCCGAGCGTGGCGAGCTTCGCGGCCTGGACCAGTTCCGCCTGGGCAAGGCGCAGGTCGGCTTCCGCCTGCAGGCGGTCGCGGACCTCCTGCTCAAGCTGCGCATTGGCTTCTCTCAGATCCGCGGTCCGGCTGCGCACGCGTCGCTCGAGCCGAAGCGAAGCGGCCTTGTCCCGCCTGTGGCGACGGGCCATTTCCTCGCGCCGCGCCAGCATGGCCCAGACGGCGCCGCTTGCGATGATGCACAGCAGGAAAGCGATCACCATCGCCCGTGCCGACTGGCGCCGGGCCTCGGTCGTGTCCGCCAGAATTACCACGGACCAGTCCAGCGCTGGGAGCCGTGTGGCAAGTTGCAGGTGGCTCTTGCCGCGCGCCCGGTCCGTCAGCTTCATGACCCCGGTCGGTTCTCTGTCGCCGCGCAACACGACCACATTAGCTTCCTCGGTCAGTTCCGAAAACGGCCGGCCCCGCCAGGCAGGCTCATTGGTCACAACCACGGAACCCGACGGGTCGAGGGCGACGATCGGATCCTTGCTCAGCGCCCAGGCCTGCTCAACATCAGAGAGGCCGACGCGAACCGCGATGACACCGGCCACCGCAGCGTGTTCGCGAACCGCGGAGGCGAAGACATAGCTGGCAGGCCGATTTTGCGTCCCCGGAAGCAGTTGGCGTCCGAGCTGGCCCTGGACCGCCTGACGGAACACGACGCGGAAGGCCGCCCTGCCGTTGCCTGTCGCGGTCAGGTCGTTGCTGGAGCTGGAAACGATCACATCGCCATTCAGATCCAGGAACCAGACTTCTTCAGCCCCCGCCATGCCAGCGGCGATGGCGGCCACCTGCTTGCCGCGCTCCACGTCATGATTGCGGACGATTTCCGCGGAATCCGGGCCGCGCGCCATCAGCGGCGCCATCAGGCGGAACTTGTCCAGAAGCTTTTCCAGGACCGCTGCCTGAACGGCCAGGGTTGCTTCGGCCCTGCGTTCCACCTCGCCCAGGAAGAAGTCCAGGCTGATCACACCGGTCAGCCATACGACTCCGACGCTCACGGCCAGAATGAAACTCGCCGCGAGAAGCTTGATCCTTCGGGTCAGCCGGCGACGCGTCAAACTGCTCATGCGTCCGACTATACCAGCGTTTCCTGCCCTGTCGCGTCCGGTAGTTCGGCCCCCGGTGCGGGTGCGCGCTGACGCCTTGCGATGGCGACGCTTTTGATGAGCAGGAACACCGACTTGCCGGGAACGAGGCCAAGTCCGGACGCGGAGGCACGGGTCACACGCGCTCTGAGGGCCTGATCGCCGACCCTGCAGAGGATTTCGGTATAGGGGCCGCTTTCATCGGTGATGCCGGTGATCGTACCCTGAAGCGCGTTACGGATGCTGAGGTCCTTCGGCTCCGAGGTCGCGATCGCCACGTCACGGGCCAGGATGCGCAGTCGGATCGCCTCGCCGAGCGGTGCGTCGAGCCCCGGCACCTGGACGACCTGGCCGCCGATGTCGACGCTGCTCAGGCCCCATTCACGGTCGATGCGGGAGACCACGCCTTCCAGCAGGGCCGAGGCCTCATGACGGCCGGTCGCCCGACCGAGGTCGACACGGGACAAAATGTCCGCAACGGGCCCTGAAGCGATTGTCTTGCCTTCCGAAACGATCACCAGCGTCTGCGACAGGCGGGCAACCTCCTCCATGGCGTGGCTGACGTAAAGGATCGGGATGCCGGCCTCGCTGCGCAGCCGGTCGAGATAGGGCAGGATATCCGCCTTGCGGCCCTGATCGAGGGAGGCGAGCGGTTCATCCATCAACAGGAGCCTCGGCGCCGACAACAGCGCCCGGCCGATTGCCACCCGCTGACGCTCACCGCCGGAAAGCCCGCCCGGCTTGCGGTCAAGTAAATGAGCGATGCCCAACAGCTCGACGACTTCGTCAAGGGAGCGGGTGTCATGGCGGCGCCCGGCCCAACGCGCGAAGGTCAGGTTGGAGCGCACGCTCAGATGCGGAAACAGCCGCGCATCCTGAAACACCTGCCCTACCCGGCGTGCCCGCGCAGGCACGTCGATACCCCGCCCGGAATCGAACAGGACCTCCCCGTTGACCGTGATCCGGCCGCTGTCGGGGCGCAGAATTCCGGCGATCATGTTGGTGATTGTCGACTTGCCCGCGCCGGACTGACCGAACAGCGACGTCACACCCGATGCACCTTCGAAGGCAGCCTCGACCCGGAAGCTGCCCACGTGGCCTTTCAGATCGACTTCAATCATTCGCCCCTCCGATCCGCCGACGCAGGCGGCGAGCCCAGACTTCGGAGGCAAGGAGCGCTCCGAAGGCGACGACGGCCGCAATCAAAGTCAGGCGGAAGGCTGCCAAATCACCGGAAGGCGTCTGGGTTGCCGTATAAAGCGCCAGTGCCAGGGTCCGGGTCTCACCGGGGATATTGGAGACGAAGGTGATGGTCGCGCCGAACTCGCCCATGGCTTTGGCAAACCCCAAGATGGCGCCCCCCAGAATGCCGGGCAGCGTCAGGGGCAGCGTGACGACGGCGAAGGTCACGATGCGATGGGCGCCGAGCGAGGCGGCGGCCTCCTCGAGCTTCGGATCGACCGCCTCGAAGGCAAGCCGGACCGGGCGCACGATCAGTGGGAAAGCCATGACGCCGGCGGCAAGCGCCGCACCGGTCCAGTTGAAGGCAAAGACAATCCCGAAAGTTTCGGCCAGAAACCGGCCGACCGGACCGTTCCGCCCGAACAGGATCAAAAGCAGATAGCCGGTCACCACCGGCGGCAGCACCAGAGGCATGTGGACAAGGGCATTGACGATGCCGTGACCGGGAAACCGGTAGCGAGCAAGCACATAGGCAACCGCAACGGCGAGCGGCACGGCAAAGCAAAGGGCCGTTGCGGCGACCTGCAGCGTCAGGACCAGCGCCTGCCATTCCTGCGGTTGAAGCTCGAAAAACCCCACGCCCGTTTCCGTTCCCTCAAGTCCTCGTCCGGATCTCTATATCATCCGCGAGAACTTATCCGCCAACACCGGTGAAGCCGCTGTCGGTAAAGATCGCCTGCGCGTCCGGGCCCGTCAGATACTCCAGAAAACCCTGGGCCGCTTCGCCTGCGCCTTTTGTCGCTGCTGCGGGATAGACGATAGCGGGATGGGAGGCCGCCGGGAAGACCGCAAGGACGCGGACCTTGGGCTCGATATGGGCATCGGAGCCGTAGACCACGCCAAGCGGCGTGTCGCCGCGGGCCACGGATGCAAGGGTCACGCGGACATTGTCCATGGGCGCGAGGTGATCGGCCACGGTATCCCACAGGCCCGTTGCCTCAAGGGCCGCCTTGCCGTAGCGCCCGGCCGGAACGGTTTCGGTATCGGCAATCGCCAGCCGGTTGCCATCGAGCCGGCCAGCCAGTGCCTCCGGCTCCAGCGCCAACGGCTCGGCGTCGGCGGCCCCAACGAGAACCAGGGAATTCGCAGCAATCGGCCGGATGCTCTCCGGCTTCACCGCGCCGGCCTTGCCGACATAATCCATCCAGGCCTCATCGGCGGAGATGAAGACATCGGCAGGGGCGCCGGCTTCGACCTGGCGGGCGAGCGCCCCGGTCCCGGCAAAAGAGAAAACGACCTCGGTTCCAGTCTTGTCCGTATAGGCGGCGCCGATCCGCTTCAGGGCGTCGGTCATGCTGGCAGCGGCGAAAACGGTGATCTGACCGGCAAAGGCGTGACCGGCCATGACACTGAGGCCCACGGCTGCGGACACGGCGATACCGAAGAAGCGGCGGGGGAAACGGAACATGACAATCCTCGATATGTCTGACTGAACATATCGAAGGCTAGTCGGATGCCTCGTCGGTTTCAAGCGAAGATTTCACCATGCCGGAAAGGGTCTCGAATTCAGCGCTCGAATCGGCGTGCATCCGGGCTTCGATAGCGCGGAAGGTTTCCAGAAGTTCCTTGCCGAAGGGCGTCAGACGACTTCCGCCGCCGCCGCCGGACCCGCCTTTCGCGGTTTCGACAACCGGTTCGGCAAATTGGGCATTCAGGTCTCCAACCAGGTTCCAGGCGCGCTTGTAACTCATGCGCAGGCGCTTGCCTGCCGCACTTAGCGAGCCCGTTTCCTCAATTCCCTCAAGAAGATCCGCTTTTCCCGGACCGAATGCCACGCCCGGTGCCAGGACAATGCGCAGGCGGACCTTCGGAAATTCATTCGCCATCGATTCGGGTGATCCTGTTCAGACAATACCGCCTGACAATCTACACGCCTGCCCGCCGGTCCGCACGGATCATGTCGGCCGCCTTTTCGCCGATCATCACGGACGGCGCGTTGGTGTTGCCGGAGGTGATGGTCGGCATGACGGAGGCATCGGCGACGCGGATGCCCTTTACTCCGCGCAGGCGCAGGCGGCTGTCGACCACCGACCCTTCGTCCGCCCCCATCCGGCAGGTGCCGACGGGATGGAAGATGGTCGTGCCGATATCGCCGGCCGCATGGGCCAGTTCCTCATCGCTCGTGTAGTCCGGCCCCGGCAGATATTCCTCCGGCGTATATTTCGCCATGGCGGGGGCTGCCATGATCCTGCGGGTCAGGCGGATGGAATCGGCCGCCACCTTCCGGTCCGCCTCGGCAGACAAATAATTTGGCAGGATTTCCGGCTGCACATGCTTGTCCGGCGAGGTGATGTGAATGTGACCGCGGCTCTCGGGGCGCAGATTGCATACGCTCGCCGTGATCGCCGGGAAGTCGTGCAGGGGGTCGCCGAACTTGTCGAGCGACAGCGGCTGCACGTGATATTCCACATTGGCGGTCTCGTAGGACGGATCCGACTTGGCGAAGGCGCCGAGCTGGCTGGGCGCCATGGACATCGGTCCTGAGCGGCTCAGCGCATATTCCAGCGCGATCTTGGCCTTGCCGAAAAGCGTGTTCGCCATGTGATTCAGGGTCTTAGCGCCCTTGACCTTGTAGATCGTGCGAAGCTGCAGGTGATCCTGCAGGTTCGTGCCTACCGACGGCAGCGCATGGGTCACGCCGATACCGGCCGCCGACAGGACATCCGGATCGCCGATGCCGGACAGTTCCAGAAGCTGTGGCGAGCCGATGGAGCCGGCCGAAAGCACCAGTTCGCCCCGGATCGAGGCCTTCGCCGGTGCGCCTTTGACATCCAGTTCAAGCGCAGCCGCCCGGCCGTCCTCAACAAGGATCCGGCTGGCATGGGCCTCGGTGACGACCTTCAGGTTCGGCCGCTTCATGGCCGGGCGCAGGAAGCCCTTGGCGGTATTCCAGCGGATGCCGGACTTCTGGTTCACCTGGAAATAGGAGACGCCGAAGTTATCGCCCGTATTGAAGTCGGCGATCTTCGGGATGCCGGTTTCCGCACAGGCCTCCCGGAAACTGTCAAGCACGTCCCAGGACAGGCGCTGTTCTTCGACGCGAATGCCGCCGCCCTGGCCGTGCAGGTCGTCGTTCCATTTGTAGTGGTCTTCGGATTTGCGGAAGAACGGCAGAACGTCGTCCCAGCTCCAACCCTCAAGGCCAAGCTGGCGCCACTGATTATAGTCGCGCGCCTGGCCGCGCATGTAGATCATGCCGTTGATCGACGAACAGCCGCCGAGCACCTTGCCACGCGGATACATCAGCGAGCGGTCGTTCAGCCCCGGATCCTTGGCGATCTTGAAGCCCCAGTCGGTACGAGGATTGCCCATGCAGTAGAGATATCCGACGGGAATATGCACCCAGATGTAATTGTCGTCCTTGCCCGCCTCGAGCAGAAGCACCTTCACATCCGGATCTTCCGACAGGCGGTTGGCAAGGACGCAGCCAGCGGAGCCCGCGCCGACAATGACATAGTCCCATTCGCCCAGATCCTGCATGGTGCCTCCCGGTCATTGCTTTTCATTTCTTCAATTGGAGACACGTCGCTGCCCAAAGGGCAAGCGTCAAGGCTGCACAACGGTTTCGCTTTTACGCATCAAGACGTTTGTACAAGCCGACTAAAGCAAAATTTACGCTATCGTTACCGGAAACAGGCAGGGTCTTGCGGCAATTCTGCCGACCCCGGAGAAACCCTTGACCCGCGCCGCCCAGCTCTTGGAAACCGTCTTCCTCGCCTTCTATGGAGGCGTCTGCCGGATCTACCGGCCCTTGCGGAGCTGGATCGGTGCCGGGGTCCTGGCCCTTCTGGTGATCACCACCGCCGCGGTCGTCCATGTGTTTCCCGTCTCCAACTGGGACATGATCGCCTATACGGCCTCGGTCCTGGAACCGGAGATCGCCGATCCGGTGGAGCGGCACGACAAGTCCTATGAGCTTCTCAAGGAAAACGTCTCTCCCGGTGAATTCCTGACGCTGACCCAGGATCGGGAATACCGGATCCGACAATATGAAGACCCGCGCGCCTTTGGAACCATGCTGGGCTTTTACCGGCTGAAGGTGCTTTACATCGAAACCGCCAGGCTGCTGACCCGGTTCGTCGATCCGGTGAAGGCCCTGCGGCTGATTTCCATCGGTTCGGCGCTTGCCGTCGGCGCTGTGCTCATGCTCTGGCTGGCGCGCAACGGCGCGTTGATGTACGGCCCCGTGGTTGCCGGACTGCTGGTGCTGTCGAGCTTCGGCGACTCTGCCGCCCTTATCAGCCCGGACCTCTATGCATCAGTGTTTATCCTGCTGGCGGCCTATCTTTATCTCGAACGCCAGGATATCGGGGCCGCGTTGTCGCTGATCGTGGCGTTCTTCATCCGCCCGGATCATCTCGCCTTCATCGGCGTCTTCTTCGTCTTCGCCTGGATCTACGGACCGGGCCGCTGGGTCATGACCGCCTGTTTCGCGATCTGTCTCACCGGTTATGTCTGGCTGACTTCCGGTTCCGATCATCCCGGCTGGTGGATCCACCTGTGGTTCACCCACGTGGAATACGTACCCACGCTGGAAGGCTTCCATCCGCCGTTTTCCGCAGCGATCTACCTAAAAATGCTGGTGCGCTCGACGGTCCGCTCGATCATGAACCAGAACTGGCTCGCACTGCTGTTCGCGGAAGTCCTGTTCTTTGCCAAGGTGATCGATCCGGCAATTTTGAGCGAGCGGACCAAGGTGCTTCTCTACGGGATGTTCGCCTCGATCTGCGCCAAATACCTGGTCTTTCCCCATTTCGAGACCCGGTTCTATTTCCCCTATCTGATGGCCATGGCGATGATCATGCTTATTGCCTGGCACCGGCAGGAACTCAGTGCAGCTAAGCGCGCCTGACCTCGGCGGCAAAGCAGCCCCGGCGGGCGTAATGCAGGTGCAGATAGGCAACGTCCGGGTTTTCAAACATCCTGGCAATAAGACCGGGTACGTCCCGGCCCTCGATGACGTCGGCGTCGATCATTGCATGGGCCTTGTCGAACGCCCTGACCGATAAAAGCCGGCTGGCGATGCTTTCGGGAACCGTATCCGGCTCCGGCTGCCGTGACACGGCGCCCGCCTTGACGAAGATCGCATGGCTGGCCCGATAGGGCGTGTCGTTCGGCTGGTGTTCGTAGTGCAGCAGGAAGACCCTCTCGCCGATTTCCGCATCGGCGAGACTGACCCGGCACGGGAAACCGGGCTTTTCATCCGCGATATAAGCCCGGATTTGCCGGGCGGCGAGGTCTTCCTCGGACAGACCGGACAGATAGGCAAAGGCGCTGTCGGGAAGCGGATTGATCTGGAAATGCATGGGCTCGCGGCTCCTCGTGTGACTGGTGCCGTGATAGCCCTCCCCTCAGTTCCAAGCGACCCGGTTTGCGAGCGCTCAGGCGCTCTCCGCCTCGCGAACGGCCAGCTCGATTTCCTCGACCAGCGCCGGATCCAGATTGAGCCGTGCAGCAAGCATGTTCAGATAGGCCTGTTCGGCGCGGTGGTCCGGGTCGATGGCAAGGCGGGAGGCGGCATAGATTTCAGCTGCCGTTTCCGGGCAGGACGCGCCTGCAACCACCTTGTCGAGATCGAGCGGCGCGCGCAGCTCGTCCATCAGGAAAGCCTTGGCTTCGCCGTCCAGACCCGCTTCGTCGATCTTGGCAAAGATCCGGTCCTGCTCCTGGGCGTCGATATGACCATCGGCCTTGGCGGCCTGGATCATTGCCGTGAGCAGGGTCAGGGCAAAGGCGTTTTCACCGCCCGGAGCCCGGGCCGCATCGAAGGGCGTGTCCTTCGGGCCTTCCACCGGTACCGGCTCCATCTGCGGGCGCGGCGCCCCCTGCTGGTTTGCCTGATAGCCCTGATAAGCCTTGTAGGCGAGACCCGCGACCAGGGCCAAGCCACCGTAGGTTACGGCTTTCTTGCCGACTTTCCGCCCTGTCTTGGTGCCGAGCATCAGGCCCGCCAGACTGCCCAGTGCCAGGCCACCGCCCTGCGAGGACAGGAAATCCTTGCCCTGGGAGAGAAGATCGCCCGATCCGCTTGAGCGCCGTCCGGAACCGCTTCCCGTCGCGCCGCCTGCGGCGCCACCCATGAATTGATCGAGCAGGGACTTGGCGTCGAACATTCTCTCTATCTCCCATCTGCAAGGCCCCGGGACGATCCCGTGGCGGCCGTCTTTCATTGTTGAACCGTTTCACAAATGGGGAAGGAGCCTGTCGGTGGCAAGACCTGCCCGGTCTATTCGAGCGGCAGCAGATTGTCGTCCTTCAGGGTTTCCATGGCGATTGACGAGCGCACGTTCTGGACCGCGTCATGGGGCAGAAGCTCGTCGTTGATGATCCGGCTCAGGGCCTTCAGGTCCCTGACCACCACCTTCAGCATGTAGTCGACGTCGCCAGTCAGGGTATGGGCCTCCTGCACTTCCGGCATGGCCGTCACCATCAGGCGGAACTTGCGAGCGTTTTCCCGGCTGTGGGCGCCGAGCGTCACGCCGACGAAGGCGGTCACCGTCAGGCCGAGCAGATCCGGTGCCAGATCGGCCCGGTAGCGACGGATGACCCGGTCCTGTTCCAGCCTCTGGCGGCGGCGGGACACCTGGCTGGCCGACAGGCTGATTCGCTGACCGATTTCATGATTGGTCAGGGCGGCATTTTCCTGAAGGACGGCCAGCAGTTTCAGATCAAAGCCATCGAGTGCGACAGTCATGCATTGATTCTCATTTTCATGCGTGTTTCGTGCATGAGCATACGTTATTTCCCTGACATTGCACACATGTCGCACGAATTTGCGCGCATTCTGGTTTTAACGCGAAACGCAAAGGAGAATGACATGGGCCCGTTTCCGCACGACGCACCGCCTGCGAAGATCACCGAAGACAATCCCGCTGGTACGGACGGTTTCGAATTCGTCGAGTTCTCCCATTCCGAACCGGAGAAGCTCGCAGAGCTCTTTACCCGGATGGGCTACACTGAAGTTGCCCGCCACAAGACCAAGAACATCTCCGTCTGGCGCCAGGGCGATATCAATTACATCCTCAATGCAGAGCCGGGCAGTCATGCCATGCGTTTCGTGGACGAGCATGGCCCCTGCGCGCCGTCCATGGCCTGGCGCGTGGTCGATGCCAAGCATGCCTTCGACTATGCGGTCTCCAAGGGCGCCACGCCATATGAAGGCGACGACAAGGCCCTCGACGCGCCGGCGATCGTCGGCATCGGCGGTTCGCTGCTTTATTTCATCGATCGGTATGGCGTTCACGGCTCCGCCTATGACGCGGAATTCGAATGGCTCGGCGCGCGCGACCCGCGGCCGGAAGGCGTCGGCTTCTACTATCTCGACCACCTGACCCATAACGTCTATCGCGGCAACATGGACAAGTGGTGGGACTTCTACCGCGAGCTGTTCGGCTTCACCCAGATCCACTATTTTGACATCGACGGCCGCATCACCGGCCTCGTCAGCCGGGCGATCACTTCTCCTTGTGGGAAGATCCGAATTCCGCTGAACGAGTCCAAGGACGATACCAGCCAGATCGTCGAATACCTGAAGAAATACAAGGGCGAAGGCATCCAGCACATCGCCGTCGGCACGGACGGGATCTATGATTCCACCGACAAGCTTGCCGACAACGGCCTGAAGTTCATGCCCGGCCCGCCGGAAGTCTATTACGAAAAGAGCTTCGACCGCGTCCAGGGCCATGACGAGCCGATCGAGCGGATGAAGAAACACGGCATCCTGATCGACGGCGAAGGCGTGGTAAACGGCGGCATGACCAAAGATTCCTGCTGCAGATCTTCTCCAAGACCGTCATCGGCCCGATCTTCTTCGAATTCATCCAGCGCAAGGGCGACGAGGGCTTCGGCGAAGGCAACTTCCGCGCCCTGTTCGAATCCATCGAGGAAGACCAGATCCGCCGCGGCGTCCTGACGGTGGACGCAGCGGAATAAGGTTCAGGTCTCGGCCTGCCGCCCTAATCCAGAGGAAGAGCCTCCCCGTCTTTGTAATGAAGGCGGGGAGGTTTTCGTTTGGTCCGGACACCGCCAATCAGAACGCGTCGCGCGCAGACCGTTGTCATGGCTCCGCGCCTATTGTTAGATCCACGCGCCTGAGTCTTTAAAGATTCGGGACCGCACTCACCCCGTTGCAGATACCGAACCTTTGGAGACCGTCGTGGATTGGGCCCGTTTGCTGGATGGACTTCGCCTACAGGACCCCACCTACGCCGAGCGGCCCAATCGTCCGACCTACGTCCAGGATTCCGACCGCATCACGTTCTCCGCACCGTTCCGGCGACTGGCCAACAAGACCCAGGTCCATCCGCTCTACGAAAACGACCATATTCACCACCGGCTGATCCACAGTCTCGAGACGAGCAGCGTCGGCCGGTCACTCGGCATGGAGGTGGGCGACTGGTTGGAACAGCAGGAAGCCGTTCCGGCCGGGGAACGGCACAAGATTGCGGGCATTATCGGCACCGCCTGCCTGGCGCATGACATCGGCAACCCGCCCTTCGGTCATTCCGGAGAGGAAGCGATCGGCCAGTGGTTTGCGGAAAAATTCGCTTCGGGTGCGCCTCTTTTTTCCGATCTCGATCCGGACCTGCGCCTTGAATTCGAGAAATTCGAAGGCAATGCGCAAGGGTTCCGCATCCTCACCCGTCTGGAGATGTACCGGAACGAAGGCGGCATGCGTCTGTCCCGCGGCGTGCTCGGTGCTTTCAGCAAGTATCCGGTCACCGCACGGGTCCAGGATCAGGTGAAAAGCGATTACTGCGGCTTGAAAAAATTCGGCGTTTTCGAAAGCGAATTCGAACAGTTCACCGAAGTTGCGAACGCCGTCGGGCTGCCTTCGGAAAGGCATGAGACCCAAACCTGGTGGCGCCGTCATCCGCTGGTGTTCCTCGTCGAGGCCGCCGACGACATCTGCTACAACATCCTGGATCTGGAAGATGCCTTTACGTCCGGCGATCTTTCCGCCGAGACTGTTATCGGGCACCTGGAACCGGTAACCGGAAAATCCAATCAGGATCTGTCCCACATGGCCGACACGGACCGCATCGCCTATGCACGGGCAAGGGGCATCGGCATCGCGATCGCCGCCTGCATCGAGGCCTTCAAGGCGAATTACGAGGCGATCATGGACGGGACCTTCTCCGGCGCCCTGATCGACAGGTCCGCTAAGGCAGAAGAATTCAAAAACATCAAGAAGCTGGCCAAGGAGCGTCTGTTTACGTCACGGCGGAAGACCGAACTGGAAGTCCAGGGCCGGAATTCGGTTCATCGGGTCCTGGACGGTATTTCGGGTATCTACATCAGGCTCCAGGAGGTCGGCTGGGATCCGGAAAAGCTCGATTCCTATCACCGGCAACTCATCAAGGCGGCCGGCGTCGATATCCGCGACGTGACGACGCCCTACACCGCCCTGCATTCCTTAGCCGACTACGTCTCCGGAATGACGGATCGCTTTGCGGTCAAGACCGCCCGGATGCTGTCCGGCCTCTAGCGCGTTTTCCGTATGCTTTATCCGGCCAGCTTGAACCGCGCGGTCGCCGGGTCGGCCTGATAGAGATCGCGCAAGTCTGCCGCCCGGTCCGCCAGGTCACGCACGGAATTGCAGATGTAATCCGCCGTGGCGTCCGACATCAGGTAGCTGAAATTGAGCCGGGTCCAGCCCGGTTTTTCCATCTCCCGACCCTCGCGAATAGCTATACGCAGCTGTTCCGACTGCGGTTTATCGATATCCAGAAGCCGGTGGGCGTAGGGCCCGGCACAGGCACAGCCGCCGCGCGCCTGGATGCCGTAGAGATCGCTCAGCATGCGGGTGAAGAGCTGCGGGTGGACAGACGCACCATCGTTATCGGTGACCCGGAGCGAAAAGATCGGCAGGCGATTGCGCCTGTTATCCGCCAGGATCCGGATATTCGGATGGTTCTGCCAGGCGGCAAAGGCCATTTCGGCAAACTCCGCATCCCGGCGCGAAATGAACGCTTGCCCGGCCGCCGCCTTCACCAGAAAGACCAGGGCGGCACGGATATCGCCGATGACATTAGGCGTGCCGGCCTCTTCCCGGGCAATCAGGGAGTTCGAATAGTCGTGCCCCCAAGGCGAAACGAAAGACACCGTGCCGCCGCCCGGCCATGTGGGTGCTTTGGTCCTGACCGCGTCCTTGCGGATAATCAGCACGCCGGAGGTGCCCGGCCCTCCCGGAAACTTGTGCGGCGACAGGACGAGCGCATCCTTTTCCAGGCCCGGCGCCGGCGCCATGTCGACCGGCAGATAGGGGCCGCCGCCGGCGTAATCCCAGACGGCCAGCGCTCTGTGGCGCTTCAGCAGTGCGGTCACCGCATCGACGTCGGTAACGATGCCGGTGACGTTGGAGGCGGCGGAAAAGGCGCCTATGACGAGCGGCCGGTCCTGCAGGTTGGAAAGGACGAACTCGAGGATGCCGAGGTCGGGACCGCCGTCCGCGCCTTCGGGGATCGGAATGACGTCCGCGCCGCTTTCCCGCCAGGGCAGAATGTTGGAATGGTGCTCATAAGGGCCAATCAGGACTACCGGCTTGACCCGGGCGCCTGCCATGGCGGGCAGGCCGAACAGGCTGACGAGCCGGTTGAGGCCTGCGGTTGCGCCCGAGCCGGTGAAGATGACCGAATAATCGGATCCGGCATTTGTGGCTTCGGCGATCGCCTGGCGGGCTTCCGCCCTCAGCCGGGTCATGTAGGCGCCGCAGAAAGAGGCTTCCGTGTGGCTGTTGGCGTAATAGGGCAGCACTTCGCCCGCAATGTAGCCCTCCACCTGGCGCAGCGCCCGGCCGGAGGCAGTGTAATCGGCATAAACCAGCCGCTTTTCGCCGAACGGCCCCGGCAGAATGACGTTTTCCCCGATCAGCCCGTCCCGGAGTTCCGCGACAGCGGTCAGGGGATTTAAGGAATCCCGGAAGTTTGAGAGTGTCATCACTATCCCGTCCAATGATCTCGATCGACCCGGGATAAATTTGAGACATTTTCGATCGAATGAATTACATATTTAACGACATAAGGGACTAACTTTGCCAAAATCTATCGATTGAAACGTCAAATGATCGATCAATTTAACAAGCAGATCCTGAAGGCGCTTCAGGAAGACGCATCGCTCACCCAGAAGGAGCTGGCCGAACGTGTCAACCTGTCGCCCAACGCCTGTTGGAACCGGGTGCAGGCGCTGCGCAAGAAGGGCATCCTGACCGGCCAGACCGCCCGGCTGGACCGGACAAAACTGGATCTCGGTCTGGTGGTGTTCGTCATGGTGCGCACCCGGCACCATTCCGCCGACTGGCTGGAGACCTTCCGCAGGCACGTTTCATCAATTCCGGAAGTGATCGACTTCTTCCGTATCGGCGGAGACTACGATTACCTGCTCAAGGTCGTCTCGAAGGACATGACCGCCTATGACGGGGTCTACCAGCGGCTGATTGCCGGGGTGGAGCTGGATTCGGTCACGTCCTATTTCG
>NZ_CAXXSJ010000007.1:0-96807 GCF_963675095.2 uncultured Roseibium sp.
ACAAGCTCCTGGATCAAGCGGGGAATCCCTGACATGACCTATGCGAATTCTCCCCTGCTGCAGTCGGGCAGCCAGACATCTTCGAAGACGAACCTCTCAGGAAACCAGCAAAAGGGAGACGGTGGTGAGCCGTCCTCAGGAAAACCAGTTCCTGAACCTGATGCGATCGCTCACGGGTAAGAATCCGGGCACAGCACGGACCGGAACCGGTCAGGGCTCAATCGCAAGGCTGTGGTGCCGCTGAAAAATGGCGATGGGGCGGCATTGACAACAGGATCGGAGGCCGGTCCGCAAACGCAGTCGGCTAATGCCGGTTTCCGGTGTTCCTGCAAAGTCCGGTGGGGCAGGGGCCATAACCCCTGGCGTTCTTGCAAATGGAACGAAAGATTCCGATGCCCACTCCTGCAGACGGTGAAGGAGCGGACACAAGCGGTACGAAGGCGTCGGCTATTGTTGATGGAGATGTTCTTGCCGGCGTACTGGAACAACTGGCGGGTAGGGGCACGCCAAATCCCCAGGCCGGAAGGACCGGTGCTACCGGGCAGCCTGCCGGACAGCCAACGCCACAGAGTAATGCGCCAGCCGCGCAGGCGGGCAATGCCAAGCCACAGACCGGGCACCGGGACAACAGCTACGGGCGACAACGGGGTCCGAAGACCTTTTCGCCAAGTTTCGGCATCAAACCGCGAAACGTTTGTTTCCGAGGGCCGGGGAACCGACAAGCAGACCGTTGGATTGAAATCTCCAATCGATGCGGCGTCGGTCAAGATCGTTCGGCAGGAAACCCATTTCGCGCCTTCCTACCGCCTGTCGCCCATTCAGCAGGTGGGTGAGGGGATTGTGGCAAGCCTGAAGGCGGAAGCCTCACGAGCCGCGGCCGAACCGCAAGGGCTTTCGATAAAGCCGGAGGGCGAGGCCGTCAAAACGCTGGGAATCAAGCTGACGCCGATCGAACTCGGCACGGTCAAGGTTACCCTGAAGATTACCGGTGGCAATGTCGAAGTCACGATGACGGCCAGCAATCCGCAAACCGCGGAATTGCTGAAGGCAGGATCGACAATTGCTCGACCAGATGCTTCGCGCCACGGGCCACAAGGCGGACTCGATAACAATCCAGGCTGCGGGCCGATGACCGTATTACCGGCCCGCAGAATACCGGACAATCCCAGTCCTCCGGGGGATCTTTCTCCCAGACGGACCAGAACTCCGGTAACGGTTCGCTCCCGAACCAGTTACAGCAGGGTGGCCGCCAGGAAAATCAAGAGCAAAGCCGTCAGGCCCAGGATCAATCCGCAAGCGATGACCGCACTAGGAGTATTGAAGATGAGAAAACTGGTGATCAGCGCCACGATGGCGGCGTCTATCTTTTAGTAGCCTGTCGGTTTCGGTTACGCCGGCATCTGCGGGAAATCCAGAACATCTGCGAACAGGAAATGGTTGCGGCCGCACGGAAGTACCGGGTTCCGCTCGGGGTGCTTTATGCGGTCGGCCTGACCGAAACCGGCCCGGCGCAATTCCCTTTACCCTTACGCGCTCAACATTGAAGGCGCGGCCGAGTTTCCGCCCTCGGCGGCCGCCGCTAAAGCCGATGTGATCAAGGCGCGCAAGCAGGGCAAGAAACTGATTGATATCGGTTGCATGCAGATCAACCAATACTATCACGGGTCCAAATTTACGTCGGTCGATCACATGCTCCAGCCCCGGGCCAATGTGCAGTATGCGGCGCGTTTCCTGAAGGAGCTGCGTCAGCGCCAGGGATCCTGGACGATGGCGGTCGCACGCTACCATGCCGGCCCGAACAACGATCCGGCACAAAAGCGGTATGTCTGCAAGGTGATCCAGAACATGGTTGCGACCGGCTTCGGAAAGTGGACCCAGAAGTCCCGGGAATTCTGCGGCTGAAGCGGGGAGCGGATGTATTGCTTTGAATAATATTTAAAATTAAAATAATTAGTTTCAAACTCAAATAAAATATCCATCTATTTTTCAATGCAACAGCTTCGCGCAAGATAAACCCTCTTGAATGGTCTCCAGTAAGTTTTGGTAACGGGAGACGTTCCATGGGTCTTTATGGAGTAATGCGCACAGGTGTTTCAGGCATGAATGCTCAGTCGAGCAAGCTTGGAACGGTTGCGGACAATATCGCAAATTCCAGCACCACCGGCTACAAGCGCGCGGCGTCGGAATTCTCCTCTCTGGTTCTGTCCCAGGGAAGCGGCACCTACAATTCAGGCGGTGTCGAGGCCCAGACGAAATACGCCATTACCGACCAGGGTGCCTTGAGTTATACGACGTCCAGCCTGGACCTTGCGGTTGAGGGCAACGGCTTCTTCGTCGTGTCCGACAAGGACGGCAGCCCGATGCTGACCCGGGCCGGCTCCTTCGTTCCCACCGATGAAGGCTATCTGATCAACACGGCCGGCTATTACCTGCAAGGGTACCCGATTACCAACGGCGCGACGCCGACGACCGTTGCCAACGGCCTGGGCGGCATGGAACGGATCAACATTTCCAGAACCGGCTGGAAGCGGTCCCGACCGACGAAGCGACGCTCTGGACCAATGTGCCCGAAGACGCGACGATTGTGGCGGCCGCGGACCTTCCCTCCGCCAACGCGGCGACCGCGACCTATTCGGCCAAGACCTCTCTGGTCGTCTACGACAATCTCGGCAACGAAGTGACGCTGGATGTCTATTACTCCAAGGTCACGGAAACCGCGGCGGACTCCGATTGGGAAGTGGCCATCTACAATGCCGCGGATGCGGCGGCCGGTGGTGGATTTCCATATTCTGCCGCGGCGCTGTCCACCCAGACCCTGACCTATGATGTCACGACCGGCGACCTGGCTGCGGCGAGCCCGACTGTCATCAACGTGACCGTTCCCAACGGCGGCACCTTCGACATCGACCTGGCGGAATCCACTTATCTGGCCGCAGATTTTACCGTGACCGAGGTCAACGCGAACGGCAATGCCCCGAGCTCGGTGGAAGACGTCGAGTTCGATGAAAACGGCACCCTCTATGCCCTTTATGCCAATGGCGACCGGCGCGCGATCTATCAGATTCCGCTCGCCGACGTAGCCAGCCCCGACAAGCTGACCCCGGTCTCGGGCAACCTCTACCGGGTTTCCAACGAGTCCGGTGACGTCCGTGTCGGTTTCCCGGGTGAGGGCGGTCTCGGCAGCCTGGTCGTCGGCGCCCTGGAAAACTCCAACGTTGATCTAGCCAGTGAACTGACCTCGATGATCGAGTCCCAGCGCAGCTACACCGCGAATTCCAAGGTGTTCAAGGCGGGCTCTGATCTTTTGGAAGAACTGGTCAACCTGGTCCGCTAAGGCACGGTAAAATTCGAGAGTAATATGTCATGAGCCTGTCAGTCGCACTCCAGGTCGCCCAGTCCGCGCTCGCGGCCCGACAAGCGGAAACCGCAACGACCTCCCGCAATATCGCGGGAGCGCAGGATGCCGGGTATTCGCGCAAGTCCGTCATGCTCAGTTCGGTCTATTCCGAAGCCGGGCAATCCGGCGGGGTCAGGGTAGAGGGCGTGGCCCGTACCACCGACAGCGCGCTTTATACCTCGCTGTTGACCTCCACGTCCGTGGGATCTTCACAGCAGGCTGTTCTCGACGGCCTGGAACGGCTGCACGAGACCGTCGGCGACACGGCGTTGGAAATGTCTCCGTCGGCACGCCTCGGCGATCTCAAGACCTCGATCCAGGCCTATGCCGCGGATCCGAACAATACCATCCTCGCTCAGGATTTTCTGCAGACCGCCAAGGACATGGCCAGAGCCCTGAACGAGGGCACCGATCTGATCCAGTCCGTCAGAGCAGACGCGGATGCTGCCATCGCGGATTCCGTCGATGAAATCAACCAGCTGCTTGGCCAGCTTGAGAACCTCAACACGGTGATTGTCCGCGGCACCCAGAGCGGTGCGGATGTGACCGATGCTCTGGACAGCCGCGATCAGGTTCTGCTCTCGTTGTCGGAAGAAATCGGCATCCGGACCCTGAAGCAGGACGACGGCGGGATGGTCGTCTACACCGACAGCGGTGTGACCCTGTTCGAAACCACGGCCCGAACAGTCAGTTTCGACAGGACCAACACATACAGCCCAACAACCGTCGGCAATCAGGTCTATATCGATGGGGTTCCGGTCGCCGGACCGAATGCGATCATGCCGATTACGAGCGGGCGGTTGCAAGGCTTGACGACTCTTCGCGACGATGTCGCGGTGACCTATCAGAGCCAGCTCGACGAAGTCGCGCGCGGATTGGTGGAAGCCTTCGCAGAAAGCGACCAGGTTGCAGCGGGTCCGGATCAGGCGGGTCTCTTCACCTATTCAGGCGGGCCTGCAATTCCGGCGGCGGGTACGCTCGTCGTCGGGCTGGCCGGCGATATCCAGATCAACGCCAATGCCGATCCGGATCTTGGCGGAGAACTGGATCTGCTCCGGGATGGGGGCATTTCCGATCCGCTTGATCCGAACTACGACTACAACCCGAGCGATCTCGCCGGTTACAGCGGCCGCTTGCAGGAATACCTCGACGCCCTGGATGCGCCCCGGGTCTTCGATAGCGGCGTTGAGCTCGATCCGACCGATACCCTTTCCGGTTTCGCGTCGTCATCCGTCAGTTGGCTGCAAAGCCGGCGCCAGACGGCGACCAGCGACCTCGAGGTTCAGTCCGTCATCGTTTCCAGAACAGCGGAATCCCTTTCCAACACCACCGGCGTGAATCTCGATGAGGAGATGACCCGTATGCTCGACATCGAACGAGCCTATGCGGCCGCCGCCAAACTAATCACCGCCGTCGACAGCATGCTCGACGACCTTCTGGCCGCTGCGAGGTAAGCCGCTATGAAAATGACCTACATTTCGACCATATCCATGTCGGACGGAGCCCGGCGCCAGATGATGGGCCAGGCCAGCAACGTCAACAAACTCCAGACGGAACTGTCCTCCGGCCGGAAGTTCGATGTCGGGCTCGATCTGGGCAGCAAGACGGGCGAAACCGTTTCACTGCGCTCCGAGTTCGAGTTTCTCAACACCATTGCCGACACGAATGGTCTGACGGCATCGCGGCTCGATGTTTCACAGGCCGCCATGGATGATATCCGCACCGTTGCGGAAGACTTTCTGGCGACCCTCGTCGCGGTGCGAGACAGCAACGGCAGCAACGCGGTGACCCAGACCGAAGCGGCAGGCAATCTTGAATTGCTGATGTCCCGTCTGAACACCCAGTTGAACGGCAATTACCTTTTCGCCGGGATCAATTCCGACGTGGCGCCGATCAACGACTATAATGATCCCCTCCAGCCCAACAAGGTCGCGGCCGATGCTGCGTTTCTCGGACAGTTTGGGTTCACCCAGGCCGATCCGAACGTATCGACCATATCCGGAGCAGCCATGACGGCCTATCTGAACGGGCCGTTCGATGCGCTGTTTGCCGACCCGAATTGGGGCAATGATTGGTCGAGTGCGTCCGATCAGACCGTTGTCAGCCGGATTTCCGCGAGCGAGGAACTGACCACGTCCGTCAGTGCCAATGAGGACGCCTTCCGCAAACTGGCCCAGGCCTTCACCATGATGTCGGATCTGGGCAACGAAAACCTGGGACCGGATGCCTACAAGGCCGTTGTCGACAAATCTATTTCTCTGATTGGCGAGGCGATCGTTGGCGTAACGAACCTGATGGGGTCCATGGGGACGGCCCAGGAACGTGTCTCGGTGGCAAACGACCGGATTTCCATCCAGACGGACATTTTGAACGAACGCATCAATGCGCTCGAAAACGTCAATCTGGAGGAGACGTCGGTACGCCTGAACACCGCGATCACTCAGTTGGAAACGACTTATGCGATCAGCGCCCGGATCCAGCAGCTAAGCATTCTCAACTATTTCTGACCGCGCGCCGGCAATCTGGCCCCCAAGCAACGACCTGAATAACGAGAGAGGGTTCCATGTACAACTTGTCCTATGCCGAGACCATGGACGATATCTGTGCCGACGAAAAACTGAACGAGCTCGAGGCGATGAACATCGTCATCGCCAAGCTTGAGCAGGCGAAAGACAGCGGTCCAAACTCCCGGGAAACCATTGAAGCCCTGTTCTTCACCCGGCGTCTATGGGGCTACTTCCTGGAAAGCCTGACCGACGACAACAATGAACTTCCGACCGCGTTGCGCGCGCAGCTGATTTCGATCGGTATCTGGGCGATCAAGGAAACCGAGCGGATCCGACAGAACGAGAGTGAAAGCCTTGATCCGCTTATTCAGATCAACTCCATCATTCGCGACAGCCTGAACGGATAAATCTATGAAAATTGGTATGAAAGCGGGCGAGCGCCTGTTCGTGAACGGAGCCGTCCTGCGCGTGGAGCGCAAAACCAACCTGGAACTGATGAATGACGCGGTCTTTCTCCTGGAGAACCATGTCCTTCAGCCGGAAGACGCGACGACGCCCTTGCGCCAGCTCTATTTCGTTCTGCAAACCATGGTCATGGATCCGGTCGCCGCACCGACGGTCCAGGGCTTGTTCGAAATGATGATGCGGTCCGCCAAATCCGTCTTTTCCAATGCGCACATTCTGGAGACCTTGCAAGAGGTCGAAACCCTGAACGAGCAGTCTCGCTGGTTCGAGGCCATGAAGGTCGTGCGCAGTCTCTATCCGACAGAAGCCGCCTTGATGAGCGGCGGCGAGACCGAAATCGAACAGGTCGTTCGCCTGGCCTGTGCCTGAAAGGAGTTTCCGACATGACCGTATCCGCAGTATCCGCAGCGACCGAAACGGGGCAGTCCACGACGGCCAATGCCGCCAAGGAACAGCTTACCGTCGATTATAATGCCTTCCTCCAGCTGATGATGGCGCAGATGCAAAACCAGGATCCGACCGACCCGGTGGATTCCACCGAGCAGCTGGCCCAGCTCGCGAGTTTCTCCCAGGTGGAGCAGTCGATAGAAACCAACTCCAAGCTGGAGACCATGCTGACCAACATGTCTTTCGGCCAGGTGGATGACCTGATCGGCCGCACGGCGACCGATACCAATGGCACTTCCGGCACGGTCACTTCCGTCGAAATTTATTCCGACGGCACGGTCCTGGGTCTGGACACCGGCAAGGGCATCCTGCTGGGTGCCGGCGTGACGATCAGCTGACCATGAATGAAGTCGATGCACTCGACCTGGTGCGGGCGGCGATCTGGACAATCATTGTCGGCTCGGCGCCTGCGATCGTACCCGCGATGGTCGTCGGGATTGCCATTGCCTTGTTGCAGGCACTGACTCAGGTTCAGGAAATCACGCTGACGTTCATCCCGAAAATCGTCGCGATTCTGGTGATGATCATCATCGCCGGCCCCTTCATCGGCGGCCAGATATACGGCCTGACCGTGCTGATTTACGGACGGATAGAGAACGGCTTCTAAAACGTTCACTTGGTATTGGAACTCGGATCGAACATCTTTCAGGTGCTTCGACCGAGTGCTTCTTTCTACAGTTGAAGCGCTTCGGCTATTCGGTCGGTGAAGGCCTTGGTGCCGAGCGGCCCGCCGAGGTCTTTGGTACGGGTATCCGGTACGGACAGAACCATGTCGATCGCTTTCTCGATAGCATTGGCGGAAGAGATAAGCCGGTCGTCGGTTTCGCGCCGGCCAATCCAGTTCAGCAACATGGCACTGGATGAAATCAGCGATACCGGATTTGCAATATCCTTACCGGCGATATCCGGAGCGGACCCGTGTTGCGCTTGAGCCATGGCATGGTCGGCACCCGCATTCAACGAAGCGGCAAGGCCAAGTCCCCCGGCAATTTCGGAGGCCTGGTCGGACAGGATGTCACCAAACATGTTGGTGGTCACGACAACATCGAATTCGCCGGGGTCGCGAACCAGATAGGCCGCCATGGCATCCGCGAGGCGTTCTTCATAGTCAACGTCCGGAAAGCCTCTCGCCACCGAACGCACGCATTCCAGAAACAAGCCGTCCGAAACGCGCAGCACATTCGCCTTGTGCACGGCCGTGACCTTCTTCCGCCGTTTCCGAGCAATGGTAAAAGCCGTTTCGGCGATACGCAGCGAAGCTTCCCGCGTGATTTTTCGAACGGATAGTGCGATGTCCGGCGTCGGCATGAATTCACCCGGTCCGAGATACATGGATCGATCTGAATAAAAACCTTCGGTGTTTTCGCGCACGATGACGAGGTCGATGAGTTTGTTCAGGAGAGACTGCAGACCTGGACGGGAATGGGCCGGCCTGATGTTGGCATAAAGATCGAGTCCGACCCTGAGTGCACCGGACGGATTAATCCCGCCTTTTTCGCGTGCCGGATACTCATTGTGGGAAACCGGACCCATGAGTATGCCATCAGCCTCGGCGGCTCTTGCTAGGGTATCATCAGGGAACGTGGTCCCGTGGTTTTTGAGAGCCTCGAAGCCGGTTGGTAGATTTTTGTAAGCAATGCCAAATCCGAACTTGGAGGCAGCTGCGGACAGAACGGTACGTGTGGCAGCCGTGATTTCCGGGCCAATGCCATCGCCGTCCAGGACGGCTAACGTGAATTCGGGCGTAGAGCGGGTTTCCTTGGACAATCCGGGGTTCCCCTTTTTTTCAATTTTGTAGGCAGCCTAATTCCGGGCGGTTTTTGCCTTGTTAACAGCTGGGGCTTTCCCCAAACTACCCTGATTTCTGATTAACGAACCCGTTATCGGGGCAGGGCACAAAGTTCACGCAAGCTTCGCCGGTCATGGTGCCGACAGTTCTTTCCGATCGAGAGAAGGCATGTCTGACACCACCCTTACTTCAGCCGGCACGAGTACACCCGACAGCCGGCGCGATATCGGCTTTGCCGTCGGCATTGTCCTGATCCTGGCAGTCCTGTTTCTGCCTATCCCGACCTTCCTGATCGATGTCGGTCTGGCCATGTCGATCGCACTGTCCGTGTTGATCCTGATGGTGGCGCTCTGGATCCAGAAACCCCTGGATTTCTCTTCTTTCCCGACAATCCTGCTGATTGCGACCATGCTGCGCCTGTCGCTGAATATCGCGACCACGCGCGTCATCCTGGCCAACGGCCACGAAGGCCTGACCGCTGCCGGTTATGTCATCAACGGCTTTTCCCAATTCGTGATGAGCGGCGACTTCGCGATCGGTCTGATCGTCTTTGCCATTCTGGTGACGGTGAACTTCCTGGTGATCACAAAGGGCGCCACCCGTATCGCGGAAGTGGGCGCCAGATTTACCCTCGATGCCATCCCGGGCAAACAGATGGCGATCGATGCGGATCTGTCCGCGGGCCTGATCAACGACAAGGAAGCGCAGCGCCGGCGTAGCGAACTGGAGGAGGAAAGCTCCTTCTTCGGCGCCATGGACGGTGCCTCCAAGTTCGTTCGCGGCGACGCGATCGCGGGCCTGATCATCACCGCCGTCAACGTTCTGGGCGGCATGGTCATCGGGGTGACCCGTTACAGCATGAGCCCGGGTGATGCGGCTGACGTCTTCACGAAGCTATCGGTCGGCGATGGTCTGGTTTCCCAGATCCCGGCGCTGATCGTTTCCCTGGCCGCCGGTCTTCTGGTCTCCAAGGGCGGGACGAGAGGGTCCACGGACAAGGCGGTTCTCGGACAGCTCGGCGGATATCCGCGCGCGCTTTATGTTGCTGCGATCCTGATGGCGATCTTCGCCCTGATGCCGGGCCTGCCAATGCTCCCGTTCGCATTGCTCGCCGGCCTGATGGGTTTCACCGGTTACGCGATTCCCAAGCGTATAGCGGCGAAGAAAAAGCAGGAGGATGACCAGAAGGCCCTGGACGATGCCCGCAACAAGCAGGAGACCCGGGAGTCGGTCAAGGAATCTCTGAAGACCTCGGAAATCGAGCTCTGCCTGGGCAAGCAGATTTCCAGTCAGTTGCTCGCAAACCACGGCGAGCTGGCTCGCCGGGTCGGCAAGATGCGTCGCAAATTCGCCGAACAATACGGTTTCGTCGTACCCGATGTCCGGGTGACGGACAGCCTGACCCTCGATCCCAAAAGCTACCAGATCAAGATCCATGGAACGATCGTGGCCCAGCAGCAGCTCAAGGTGGGTGAATTGTTGGTCATGCCGTCCTCCGATGCCAATCTGCCGGTGCCGGCGGAGGAAACCCGGGAACCGGCGTTCGGCATGCCCGCCTTCTGGGTGCCGCTCGCCTATAGGGACGAGCTGAAGCGCGACGGCCTTGAACCTGCAGACAACAACACTGTGATCCTGACCCATCTGAGCGAGGTGATCCGGAACAACCTGCCGCAGCTCCTGTCCTACAAGGACATGCGCAACCTGTTCGACCGGCTGGATCCGGAATACCGCAAGCTGCTGGACGATATCTGTCCGGCACACACATCCTATTCGGGCCTGCAGGCGGTGCTGAAGCTGTTGCTGTCCGAACGGGTATCGATCCGCAACCTGCACCTCATCCTGGAAGCGATCGCAGAAATCGTTCCGCATGTCCGCCGTTCCGAACAGGTGGCAGAACATGTCCGCATGCGCATCGCACAGCAGATTTGTGGCGACCTCTCGCAGGGAGGGCCGCTGAACGTGCTACGGCTGGGAAACCGCTGGGATCTGGCGTTCCACAACGCGCTTAAGCGCGATGCCAAGGGCGACGTGATCGAATTCGACATTGAGCCCCAGCTGGTCGAAGAGTTCGGTAACGAAATGTCCGAAGCTGTCCGCAAGCATCTGAAGGCTGGCCGGAGCTTTGCAATCGTCGCCACTCCGGACGCACGGCCTTATGTGCGCATGATCGTGGAACGGATGTTCCCGACGCTACCTGTGTTGTCTCATCTCGAAATCGCCCGGGGCGTGGATGTCGCTTCCCTGGGCAGTGTCTCATGATCGCCAGCGGCCTCATCCTTGGCGAGGCTGGAACCGGGGTCCTGTTGTCGGTGTTTCTGCTGTTCTGCCGGATCGGCGCCTGCCTGATGGTGATACCGGGCTTTTCGAGCGAACGCGTCGCTATGCGCATCCGTTTGTTCATCGCGCTCTCGGTCACTCTTGCGCTGACGCCGTTGCTCTTGCCGACGATGCAGGCAGCGCTTCCCGACCAGACGCTGGCGACCACCGCGCGAATGATTGCCTCGGAACTTTTTATCGGATTTCTGATCGGTTTCCTCGGCCGGATTTTCCTGGTTGCCTTGGAAACGCTTGCGACCTTCGTGTCGATGGCCGTTGGCTTGTCCAACATGCAGGGCGTGGCGATCGAAGGCAGTGAGGTTCTGCCGCCATTGGCGAACCTGATGACACTGACCGCGACTGCAATGATCTTCATATCAAATCAGCACTGGGAAGTGCTGAGGGGGCTAGCGGCGTCCTACACGGCCTTGCCGCCGGGCGGGCCGATGGATGTGGGCAGCGCTGTGGAACGGTTGAGCGAGCAGCTGGACACCACCTTTGTCCTTGCGCTCAGAATCGTCAGCCCATTCGTTGTCTATACCGTGGTGGTCAATCTGGCGATCGGGCTGGTCAACAAGCTCACTCCGCAGATCCCGGTCTACTTCATTTCCATGCCGTTCGTGATCGCCGGCGGCATGTACTTCCTCTATCTGGTCTTCTCGGAAGCGATCACCCTGTTCCTCGACGGATACTTCACCTGGCTCAAATTGGGATAAATGAAATGGCACGCACCAGCCACGACATCGAACGGATTTTCAAACTACAGAAACAGATCCATGTCCTGTCATCATGGCTTCTTCAAAAACTCGACGGGCAGGCAACGGAACTGGCCGACAAGGAACAGCGAATCCTGTTCGCACTCTCCAATGGCGACCTGGCGCGCCATGACATTTTCATTGCAAGGGCCGCCGACCGGCTGAAGGCCATTCTGGCGGAGCTCGGTGAGTTGACCGAAGCGCGCGACAAGGTTCAGACAGAATATGTCCGCCAAAGGATGATGCTCAAGGTCATGGAACAGCGCCTGGCCAGGATGCGCGGCGACGAACAGCGCAAGACGGAAGACCGGGAGCTGACCGACCTTCTGGAGCATCACCTGCGCAGGTCCGCGTAAGGCTGCCGCAAGTTCCAGGCGATAGAGATGTAGAGAGACGGCGAGGGCGCATTTAGCCCCGCTATTCGGAAAAACACGGTCCATAAAGGGCCGGGATGCATAGTGCAGGAGTGTCCTTATGGCAATCGCGCCTCCATCCGACCTCGTTCTCGACGTGGTTCGCGCTGCCGATCCGGTGGAACGAAGTGCTGCGGCCGGTAAGCTGCAGCGCCTTGCCACGGCAGGCTATGCCGACGGGTCGGGCTTCCGTTCCGCAATCGACGACACGATGTCGTCCTCGTTTCGCACAAATGGGGCTTCCGGTGCTGCGGGGGGTAAATCGCCGGCCGAAAAATTCGAAGCGCTGGTTCTGCATCAGTTTGTCGAGACCATGCTGCCGGATGATGCCGGTAACGTTTTCGGCGAAGGCGCGACCGGTGAAATCTGGAAATCGATGCTGGCCGAACAGGTCGCCAATCAGATGGCGGCAAGCGGCGGCATCGGGATTGCCGATCTCATGTCGGATACATTGAAGCGGGGGACTGAATCCTGATGTCGGAAGAGCTTGACCGGGATGTATCCCTGACCGTGTCCAGTCCTGTGGCAGAGGCTATCCTGAAAGCCGCGATCCATCGTGCGTTGAACGTGGTGGAAGCGGAAACACGGGCCTTGCGTGACGGCGGGGGGACTGATCTGAAGTCTTTTGAATACCGCAAGAGCCAGGCGCTTCTGGATTTGAGCCGTGCCCGCCAAACGGTTTCTTCAACAGGTTTAGGCCAGGAGATCCGGGACCTGTTGGAAAACCTTCGCCTGGCCTTGAAGGACAATCTGCTCTTGTTGTCCCGCCATCTGGCCGCCGTAAAGGAAATTGCCGACCTGGTTGCGCAGAACATGCTGGACGCCGATTCAGACGGCACCTATGCCCGCCCGTTCCCGGAGTATCTTCATGATTAAATGGATCTTCGTCGGGATCTGGATGCCGCTTGCAACGGTGGCATCCGGTTACGGGACCCAGTACTGGCTGAATGACAGGATGGCCCAGGGTGCGTCCCAGCAGGCCCAGCTCGGTGGCCTGGACTACGAGACCGTCCAGCCGGTAAACGTGCCGATCCTGAAAGACGGTGCGCTGCAGGGTTATGTGGTGGCCAATCTGGTGTTCACCGCCGACGCAGACGTTCTGCGAAGCCTGTCTGTTCCGCCGCACCCGTTTCTGGTCGATGAAGCGTTCCGGCTTCTTTATGCCGACAAGGCTTTGGATTTCAAAAACCTGGAACGATATGACCTGGACGGCCTGACCAGGCATCTAAGGCAGGCTGTCAATACCCGCATCGGTGACGATGTGGTCAAGGAAGTGCTGGTCGAGGAATTCAATTACTTCACCAAGGCCGACGTGATCACCCACTAGACAACGGTCTACTGATCCGGCTTTGGACACTGTCACGCGCACCGGAACGGCCCGTTCCGGTGCTTTTTGTTTGACAGTCGTTTCCGTCCGTTGGCAGCAAGCGCTTGAAAATGTCGAGGTTCAAGGAGCGGTCAGTATATCGGCAGATCCTGTCGCGACGATGGGTAAGGTTATTTGGGCCGGGTAGCGAAATACGGAAACTGTCAGTGCCGGTACTGTTGCGCGCCTATGCCTGGCAGCGGCTTCACGACGTCTGGCCTCTCGGTTCCGCACGTGCATCGTCCAGGGCGTCCAGGAGCCGGCGGGTGTTTTTCGCAGGATCGTCCGATGCGTTGGTGAACTCGATGTAGGAGACATTCACCGCATTCTCCGGTTCGCCCAGAACCAGCGAGAAATAGACCCAGACACCCTGGTGGTAGAACTCCAGGTCCAGGCTGATGGTGGGTGGCCGATCCCAGTCGAGATCGACGCCGGCGGCCATGCCATAGCGCAGCGTATCGTCCTTGAAGTAGAGTTCGGCCGAGGATCGGACGAGGTCCGCAATGTTACCGTGCTGTTCGGTGCGGACAAATGCCACGAGATCGACAACATCGACCAGCTTCATTTCGCTGGTAAAATCCTTCAAGGCCGCCGCGAGAGCTTCCTTGCGTTGTTCATCGGCGGTTGCGGTTGCGGCGGCTTTGCCGTTCCCTCCCGAATGATCCTGCATCGCGCACGTTTCCTGATGCCAGAGAATGTCCGACTGCTTGATATCACTACCCTGCACGGCGTGAGTACACATAGCAGATGATTTCTGCAACAGCGCGATAGAATTCTGGAGGAATCATTCGGTCGATTTCCGTGTTCGCGTAGAGCGAACGGGCAAGCTCGCGGTCTTCTATGACCGGAACCTGGTTTTCTTCCGCGATCTGGCGGATCTTCAAGGCGATCAGGTCTTGCCCCTTGGCGACCACGATCGGAGCGGCGGATTGTTCATTGTCATAACGCAGGGCGACCGCAAAGTGGGTCGGGTTTGCAACGACAAGTGTAGCGCCGGGAACGGCGTTCATCATACGGTTGCGTGCCCGGTCGCGGGCGAGAGAGCGCTGGCGGGCCTTCACGATCGGATCGCCCTCCATCTGCCTGTACTCGTCCTTGATCTCCTGCTTGCTCATGCGCAGGTTCTTGCGCCAGCTAAAGCGGGACCAGACGATATCGACGGCCACCAGCAGGATGGTGACGATGCAGACGCCGCCGACCAGCTTCATGGACAGCTGGAGAATGATTTCGGGAAGGGCGCTCGGGTCGGTAAACATGGAATTCAGCAAGCTCGGAAGACCGGCCTTGAACTGGAGAAAGGCCACGATGCTGACGGTTGAGAACTTGAACGCGGCCTTGAGAAATTCGACAGCGCCCTGCATGCCGAAAATCCGGCTCCAGCCTTTTGCCAGGGAAATGCGCGACGGGTCCGGTTTGATCCGGTGCGCCACGATACGGGGTTTGTTCTGAAGGAAAGCCGCCGCGAGACCTGCCAACGTGAGCGTTCCGATGATCGGTGCGAGGAACCGCATGGTTTCCATCGCGAGCGCATGGGTGAGCAGAATTGCATCGGCACCATTTCCAAGTTTGAATCCTCCCGCGTTATCGATCAGGTGCATGAGAGCCGATCTCAATGTCCCGGTATCGGCGGTTATGATGAAGGCTCCGATCAGCAATGTGGCCAGGAACGATGCCAGGATGGGCGCTTCCTTGGATGTCGGAATGTTGCCCTTCTCGATGGCGTCCTGGATCTTCTTCTCAGTCGGCTCCTCTGTTTTTGAGTCCTTGTCGGTATCTTCCGCCATGGATGGGCTATCCCGGTTCCGCTTTCAGCTATCGGGTTCGGACCTATGCGAAATAGGCGCCTTCATCCTGCTTCGGATTGAGGTCGATTTCCCCGCGCCCCGCCATTTCCAGCGCGAGATTGGTGATGAAACTGCGGGCTTCGAGAACATCGCGTTGGGCCGCCGGTTCGCCGCCGGCCAGTTCGTGTTCCGCGATCCTGCGCGAGCGCGACGTCAGCGAGGACAGTATGACCTCCCGGAATGTAGGATCTGTGCCCTTCAGGGCCATCACAATCCGGTCCGTGGGGATCTGGTCGAAAATCGCCATGCGCGTCCGCGCATTGAGATTGATGATGTCGTCGAAGGTGAACAGGAGGCCCTTGAGCATCTCCGCTGTTTTCGGGCGCACCTCGTTGAGGTTGTCCAGCGCGTCCTCCATATGGTCGCGGTCCATCTTGTTCAGGATGTCGGCCATCCGGGCATAGGAATCCGCTTCAAGCGTACCGGACAGATTCATCATGAAGTCCTCATGCATGGTCTTTTCGACCTCCCGCATGATTTCCGGAACCACTGCCTTGATGGAAAGCATCCGTCTGACCAGCTGGTTGCGCATCGGCGCGGAGATCTGACCGAGGACCTTTGCCGCGGCTGCAGGTCTGATCTTGGTCAGGATGAGCGCAGCGGTCTGCGGATGCTCCTTGGTCAGGTAATTGGCGAAGACAGTTTCGGAAACTGTCGCAAGCCGGTCCCAGATATTCCGGTTCGAATTGCCCAGAACATCCGACATGATATCGGACAACTGGTCATCCGACAGAACACCTTCCAGCAGTTTCTCCACTTCATTGGCCGACCCGTAGAGGGTCGGACCGTTGGAAAACTGCTCGATGAATTGCTCCGCGAGCTTGTCCAGCTCTTCGGATGCCACGGTGCCGAGCTGCGCGGCCGTCACCGTGATCATCCGTATTTCTTCCTGATCGAAATGCCGCAGCAGCCTCGACGAACTTTCCTTGCCGAGCGACAGCAGAATTGCGGCTACGCGTTCTACGCCATTCAGCGGTTTGGCAGGCAGTGTTGCCGGTACAGTTGCAGTGGCATTCATCGTTTATTATCCGTCCTCAGGCTTCCAGCGCGCCGGTTTGGGAACTGATGATTTCGGTCAGGGACACACCGAAACGGGAGTTGTCATCTTCGACGACCACCACTTCGCCTCGGGCGATCACTCGGCCGTTGACGACGATGTCGATCGGCTCGCCGACACGGTGGTTCAGGGGAATGACAGCGCCCCGGCCGAGTTTGAGCAGGTTGGAAACCAGCATTGTCGCAGATCCGAGGACCACCTGGATGTCGACCGGGATCCCGAGGATCGTGTCCAGGTTGCGATCATCGCCCATCAGTTCGGTATCGGCCTTGCCTCCGTGCGCTTCTGGCGCTTCGACCTTGGCGAAATTGGCAGGCTTGGCGGCATGGATACCGTTGTCCTTTTCGACCACGTCGTGGTCAATCGTAGTATCATTCATCACAGATCATCCTTCTGGGACATGGAGACGGAACGAAACGGGCTACCGAACGTGTCGTCGATCCGGTGGATCCGCGTCGCCCTGGGTGCGGCAACGCCGGCGGTTTCGGGGCGCGGCGCGGAGGCCAGCAACGGATGGGGAAGGTGCTTTTCGGCCTTCGCCTTCTCGCTGAAACCGGCACCGTCGTCGGGTTTTCGCTGTGCCATCATGGCGGTTGCCTTGGACAGTTCTTTCAGTTCTGCGCGAAGAACCGATTGCTGCCTTTTTGCCTCGCGGGTCAGGCTGTCGATTTCGGCAATCAGTTCGCGGGCATCATCCATGCGGCTGCCAAGTGCATTGAGCACCTGTGCTCCGCGGACATTCAGTTCCTGGATCGAGACCTCGATCCCGTCGAGCGCCAGCGCGGTCTGATCGAAGATACGCTGATAATCCATGTGGTAGGAGCCGAGCCGTTTCAGCTCGCGATACATGGCAACCATTTTCCAGGTCGTAATGACCAGGGCGAGCAGGAGCACGCCATCAACGAGAGCGGAGATCATCGATTAGATCCTTTTCTTCATGGATCAGGTCTTCGACCTTGAGGGTGTAGGACCCGTCGAGCTGACCGAGCTGACATGTGAAAATCGGCTGTCGGTTGCACTTCAGGGTGACCGGCGTGCGCGCGGTTGCCTGGAGCTCAATGACCTGCCCGATTTCCAGGTTGCAGATTTCGGCAAGGGTCAGTTGCCGTTCTTCCAGGATCGCCTGCAGCTTCACCTCGGTCCGCTGGATCTCGCTGTGGAAGTGCTGGGTCCATTTCTTGTCACGCGTCGACATCTCGCCGGAAAGCACCTGCGACAGGCCCTGGCGCAGCGGGTTGAGCGTGGAGTGGGGCATGACGACGAAGACTTCGCCGCCGCGTCCGATCGCCTGCAACAGCAAGCGGGCGACAACCGCCGGATTGTTGCGGCGGCCGACCACCGCGAAATCCATTCGGCTTTCGATCCGCTCGATCTTCAGGGTTGTTTCGGCGATCGGCTTGAAGGATTCCTCCAATGCCTTGGCCGCGACCTCGAAAACCGTCCGCGCGATCCGCGTCTCGATATTGGAAAAGGTGCGTTCCTCGTCGATGGGCGGTTCGGTGCCATCGGCCCCGAACAGGACATCGACCATGGTGAAGATGAAATCCCGGTCGAAACCGACCAGCACCCGGGAATCCCATTCGGGAGAATAGAGGACGGCAACCAGGGCGTTGGCTTCGAATTCGTCGAGAACGTCTCCGATCCGGTCGTTTTCGATGCAGCTCACCGAAACGTAGGACGGGGATGCGGACTTCTGGCGCATTGCATCGGCCATGACCCGGGCCATCCGGTCGAAGACCACTGGCAGCATGGGCAGACGGTCCACCGAGATCCCTGCGGCATCGAGCAGCCGGTCGGTGATCATGGCGCGTTCGGAACTGGATGCGTCCATTTGGGCGGTATGAGCCTCCAACATGACTTAGGCGGCTCCCTTCTGACGCATTTCCTGCACGTTTTCTGAAACCGGCGTACTGGCGCTGAGCGTTTCGCTCTCCACTTCGTCGATGGTCGGACGATCCGTATCGGAAATGGTCTTGCGGCCGTGTTCCAGGGCAATCTGGGGGGCGGCGCCGTTCATGAAGGCGAGCAGGGTCTGCTTGACGACGATATAGGGGCGCAGCCGGGCTTCGCGAACACCCTTGATCTTGTTCGCCAGCGGCGCGACCAGGGCATAAGACAGAAGAATTCCGAGAAAGGTTCCCACCAGCGCCGCCCCGATCAGGGAGCCGAGCAACTGCGGCGACTGATCGATTGCGCCCATGGCCTTGATGACACCCAGCACGGCGGCAATGATCCCGATTGCCGGCAGAGCTTCCGCAAGGGCGCTCATGGCATGGTAGGGCTTCATCTGGTCCCGATGAATGGTGTGCAGTTCCTCGTCGACCAGCGCCTCGATTTCATGCGCCCGAGCGTTGCCGACGATGATCAGCCGGAAATAGTCACAGACGAAGGTCGTCAGGCTCTTGTTACGCAGGACCGAGGGAAAATTCTGGAAAATCGCCGAATTGAACGGTTCCTCGATATGGGGCTCGACTTCGTTGCGGCCCTTGGCGCGCAACTCGCGCATGAGACCGTAAAGAAGGGCAAGCACATCGAGATAATCCCGCTTCTTCGGCACTGCGTTTCGGGCCGCTTCGCCGCTGGCCGTCACCGTGTCGAGGATCGACTTCATGGGATTGCCGACAATATAGGTGCCGATTGCGACGCCGACGATGATGACGATTTCCCAGGGTTGCCAGAGAACCGACACCTTGCCGCCGAGGGCGGCGAACCCGCCGATCAAAGATACGCCTGCAATGATCAGGCCCAATAAAATAGTCACCGAGCAGCTCCTTGATGGTGCATGTGAGGCTTCGATGACGGAAGATTAGGAAACGAGACTTGCCTGAAGCTGGCGCCGGAAAAGCCGACGGCGCGACCAGCCTGGCGTAAGCTCCGCGCGCAATGGTTCTTCCACGCAAGTGAATGAGCGAAAGAAGACCGCCATGATCAGCACGCTGCTTCAATACCAGTTGGTGACGTCCGACCTGTCCAGGTCGCTGAAGAACGTCACTGCCGACCCCATGGTCGAACGCAATACCGAGTACTATCTGGAAAACATCGACTCCATTAAATCCATCGATGATTTTCTCGGTGACGACCGGATCTTCGGCTACGCGATGAAGGCGTTCGGCCTGGAAGACATGACTTATGCCAAGGCCTTCATGCGCAAGGTCCTGGAAGAAGGTATCGATGAGCGCACCTCTTTCGCCAACCAACTGACCGATGACCGCTACCGGCAATTCGCCGAGACGTTCAATTTCGATCGTTACGGCGAGACGGCGACCATCTTTTCCCGAGCGCAGGAAGGCGTCACCGAAGCCTACGTACGCCAGACGCTGGAAGAGAAAGAGGGAGCGTCGAACGAAGGCGTTCGTCTTGCGCTTTATTTCTCACGCAAGGCGGAGGAAATCGATTCCGCATATGACATTCTTGCCGACAAGGCGCTTGCCGAAACCGTCTACACGGCTCTTGGTCTGCCGGACGAATTCGCCATGTCTGATCTTGGAAAACAGGCGGCCTATATCGAAGACCATATCGATATCGAAAAGCTTCAGGACCCCGAGTACCTGAATGATTTCCTCGAGCGGTTCTCAACGCTTTACGACCTGGAAAACGGCCAGAACCTGCAAACCGTGCCGAACCTGCTCGTGTCGGGCGGGTCCACGTCAGTTGTCAGTTTCGGCGAAAACCTGCTGGCCAGCATCCAGAATCTCAAGCTTGGAGGATCGTGACCCATGCAATCGGCTCTTTATGTGGCGCTGTCCGCCCAGGTTGCCCTGTCGAAACGGCTCGAAACCGTGTCGCGCAACGTCGCCAATATGAACACGGCCGGGTACCGGGCGGACGAGGTCAAGTTCAAGGAGATCCTGGACAAGGCGGGGCCGGATAAGGTCAGTTTCGCCAGCGGCGGTGAGGTTTTCATATCGCGCCAGGTCGGCAGCCTGAACAAGACGGACAATCCGCTCGATATCGCCGTGGAGGGGGAAGCCTTTCTCGCGGTCCAGACACAGAACGGTGTGGTCTATACCCGCGACGGCCGGATGCAGATGGGAACCGATGGCGTACTGAGGACCCTCAACGGCCATGACGTTCTGGATGCAGGCGGATTACCGGTCATCATCGATCCGGAAGGTGGCCCGCCGAACATTTCCCAGAACGGCGAAGTCACCCAGGGCGAGGACGTGCTCGGCACCATCGGTCTGTTCCAGTTCGCGCCGGATGCCAAACTGTCCCGCCGCGATAACTCCGGGGTCATCCCGGACAAGCCTGCCATCCCGGTTCAGGAGTTCAGTTCGGATGGCATTCGACAGGGGTATGTCGAAGGCGCGAACATCAATCCTATTCGGGAAATGACCAAGCTGATCATGATTACCCGCGCTTTCGAAGGGGCGACGGCAATGATCGACCAGAGCAATGACACTCAGCGAACGGCGATCCGGGAACTGGGAGAAACGTCATGACCTGGGTGGCGCCTGTTTCTGTCGAGCCGACCGGTCCGACCGGTAAAACGGGTGCCCCGGTGCCGAAGCCGACGCTTGAGACCGCCTCGGCCGAAAAGGCGCAGAGTTTCGGTTTCAAGGACTTTCTGGACGTCATCAATCCGCTCCAGCACATTCCAGGCATTTCCGAACTCTATCGGGCGGTGACCGGTGACGAGATATCCGATGGCGCGCGTTATTCGGGCAATGCTCTTTACGGCCTGGCGCTCGGTGGACCGATCGGCTTCAGCGTCATGACCGGCTATTCCATCGCGTCGTCGGCAATTGCCGGCGAGACAAAAGGCGCTGGTCCGGATCCCCAAATGGCTTCCATTCCGGTTCCGCAGGAAAAGCCCGTACCGGTCTCACAGGCGGCCGAAGTAAACACTTCACCGACCGGTGGCGAGGTTCTCGGCGCAGAGGTTGCCCGGGTGACCGGGCCCGGCAATGGAACGCCCTTCGACCTGACCGCTCTGCTGACCGGGATTGCCCCGGACCCGAAACCGGCAACCGCCGTGGAACGGACAAAGGACGCGGATGCAAACAAGGATGCGCAAACGGTTTCACCTGAAGTCAGTCTGGAAAAAATCGCCGCTCACAAGGACAACCACCTTCCGGTCGATGTCCTGAAGGCCCTCCAGGAGAGGTATCTGGCACGTGCCAATGATGAATCGGCTTGAGCGGGTCGCGGTTTCACTGTCGACCGCTGAAAATGAATTCGGGGCGGTCAGGATCGGCGGGCATGTGACGCAGGTAACGACTGGCGCTATCCGGGTATCCGGGTTGTCCAGGTCGGTCTGTCTTGGGGATCTTGTTCTCATTGAAGGCCAGGACCGGGTCAGGCAGGGGGAAATCATCCTGCTCGATGAAAAGGATGTCCTGGTCAAACCGTTTGAACGATCAAGCGACATCGGTATCGGCGCGTCGGCCTGGCGCATGGGCGGGCTTGCGGTCCATCCGGATCCCTCGTGGAAAGGGCGGGTCGTCAATGCGCTCGGCAAACCGATTGACAGCAAGGGACCGCTCAAGACCGGTCCAGCCGGATTTCTTCTCGACCGGGATCCGCCCCAGGCCATGGAAAGGGCGCGGGTCAGCAAACCGGTCCGGACCGGGGTGAAGGTGATCGACCTTTTCACACCGCTTTGCGTTGGTCAGAGGATCGGCATTTTCGCCGGCTCCGGCGTCGGGAAATCGACCCTGCTTGGAATGTTGGCCGGCTTCGGCGAATTCGATACGGTCGTCGTCGGCCTTGTCGGCGAACGCGGCCGCGAGGTGCGGGAATTCATCGACGATGTGCTTGGCGATGCGCTGGAAAATTCCGTTGTCGTGGCCGCAACAGGTGACGAAAGCCCGATGATGCGCCGGCTTGCACCAAAGACCGCCATGAGTGTTGCGGAGTATTTCCGTGGGCTCGGCCATTCCGTTCTTCTGATCGTGGATTCCGCGACCCGCTTCGCCCATGCGGCGCGCGATGTCGCCATGGCGGCCGGAGAACCGCCGGTTTCACGCGGCTACACACCGAGTGTCTTTTCCGACCTGGCCAAATTGCTGGAACGGGCCGGCCCCGGCGCAGAAGGCGAGGGGACGATCACCGGTATTTTTTCCGTTCTCGTGGATGGCGACGATCATAACGATCCGGTTGCCGATAACCTTCGCGGGCTTCTGGATGGTCATGTCATCCTGGACCGTGCGATCGCCGAAGCTGGACGCTATCCGCCGGTCGACATTCTGAAGTCGACCTCGCGCCTTTCCCAGCGGGCATGGACCGACGATCAGCGCGAGCTCATTCACCGGCTGAAAGGCATGATCGCGCGGTTCGAGGAAACCAGGGATCTTCGACTCATGGGCGGCTATCAATCCGGTATGGATGAGAGCCTGGACAAAGCCTGCGAACTCGTGCCGAAGATCTATGAGGCCCTGCGCCAGTCGGCAAAGCCGGCGGAGGCCAGCGATCCGTTTACCGATCTTGCACGCGCATTGTCCGCCTGACCTTTCAAAGCATGCAAGGTCTTATGTGCTGCCTGTCCGGGGACATACCATCCTGTTCGGGTTGTTGCGCGGGCTAATAAAAATACCAATAATTTTCTGGAAAATTTTACAAGAGATGTTATACTTGCAGAGAAAAAGAAATAAATAAAATACAGTTTGAATTTTAGGTTCTTTTTGCAACGAATTTTCGGTTATATAAGCTTTGATTTTATTATGATATTGTCGCCTATGATAGACTTTTGGCGACTCTAGTATTCAATTTCCAGTTTGTTTACACTTGGAAACGTTGAACAACCTCCAGCAATAAAATACGACTCTCTGTAACGTGATAATTGCGGAGTGGGCTAATGTTTGTGATTGTTGACGACAGGGAAATTGTGACTGCGGGATACGCATCGGCTTTCGAACGGGAAGGCTATGCTTCTTTGGAATTACATTCTTCGGAACTTGTTGATTGGCTGAACATTGCGCCGGAATCCGATCTGCAATCAATCGAAGCTGTCCTGCTGGGCGCAAGCGAGGATCGCCTGTCATTTCCCGCGCAGATTCGCAGCCGATGCAGTGAAGCCCAGATCATAGCTCTGGAAGACAATCCCAATCTTGAACGCACGCTGGAACTGTTTGCCGTTGAAGTCGATGACGTCTTGCGCAAACCGGTCCATGTGAAGGAAATACTGGCAAGGGTAGGCGCCTTCCGACGCCGCCGGACGACCGAGAGCAAGTCCGTCGATGCCGGACCGATCCAGGTCTTCTTCGACGGCCGCGATCCGGAAGTCGGCGGCGACGTTATGGAATTGCCGCGCCGCGAACGCCGGATCCTGGAATACCTTGTCCGGAACAAGGGGCGCCGGGTCACCAAGACCCAGATCTTCAACGCCGTCTATGGCATGATGAATGAAGGCGTCGACGAATGCGTCGTCGAAAGCCACATTTCCAAACTTCGTAAGAAGCTGCGCATGCGCCTCGGCGAGGATCCAATCGAATCCACCCGTTACATCGGTTACATGCTGAAGACATCCGCGACTGGTGACATGGAGCAGCCTGCCTCAAAAGCGAAAACGCTGGACGCGGAAGCGGCTTCCGACTGGCTCAAAACTACAGCAGTAGGCAAGAAGGCTGTTGAGCTGGTGGCCTGATCGGGGGGCAGTCGTTTTTCAACGCGGACGGGTATTGATCGCTTCGATCCAAGATCCGTTTTGTGCGAAAGGTTTTGACAAGTCCTCCTTGTTTTGGTCGAGTTGGGCCAAAGAGCAGGTTAAAGCCTGCCTCTGAGGGAGGAAATGCTGATGCATTCAGCGAACCTGACCAGGTCCCATGCCGATCTGGTCGAAGCGGCGGTTCGGGAAAGCATCGCCGCGGCCATGTCGGGCGTTGTGGCGTCCTGGCGGCGGTCGATGGTATACCACGGACTGGATCCGAGCCTGCGCGGCCCGGCTAAACGGGTTGCTGAGACCGATTTGCGACAAGCGCGGGACAAATACGGCGCGCTTCTGGACATTGCCGGTCCCAGTCTCGAACATCTCTTTCGAATTGCCGGTCAGGCCGGGTGTTGCGTCGTGCTGACCGACGATACAGGGTTGATCTTGGACAGCAGAAGCAATGCGGGCGACCGGCAAAGCTTTGAAGGCTGGGGGCTGACCGAAGGCGCCGTATGGAGTGAATCCGCGGAAGGCACGAACGGGATTGGAACCTGTCTTGCCGAAAAACGCCCGGTTATCATTCACAAGGACCAGCACTTTCGGGCCGATAATACAGCGATGAGCTGCATGGGCGCCCCGATCCATGATCCCCAAGGCCAGTTGATTGCCGTTCTGGATGTGTCCAGTTGCCGGAACGATATGTCCACCTCCTTCGCCCAGGTGCTCGGCGCGGTGGTCAACGACAGCGCGCGGACGATGGAAAACGACCTGTTCCGGGCAGCCTTTCCGAAAGCGCGTATCCTCGTTGCCGACGGGAACAACGGCCGTAACGGTCTTTCTCTCCTGGCGGTGGATGAAGACGATCTTGTGATAGGCGCCACGCGACAGGCCCGCAAGCTTCACGGTCTGACCAGCGAACGGATCGAGCAGACATTGCCGCTGTCCGATGTTCTGGGAGATAGGGCGGGCAGGAGCCCGGAATCGGGCGCTCAGAAAGCCGAATTGCGCAGGGCCTTGTCTCGCTGCCGCGGCAACATATCCGCCGCCGCGCGTTTTCTCGGGATCAGCCGGGCAACGATGTACCGCCGGATGCAACGGTGTGGGCTGGCGTCCGACTAGGCGTAGTGCCTTCCGCATCTTGCAAGTGTCTCAAAAGTGAAACACCTGAATGACAGCGGATGAACGCGGCTCTTTCGGCTGATGCATGCGTCATGCACAATTCACGTTAACGGTATGTCTTGTAAACGGTAGCGTGTATTGTCAGAACTGACCTGCAGACGAACACAAAGGGAATTGGTCGCATGGATATGAATGGCAGTTACCGCATTCCGGCATCACGGGAGACTGTCTGGGCCGCACTGAACGATCCTGAAGTGCTCAAGGAGTGCATTCCGGGTTGCGAAAAGCTGGAAATGACCAGCCCCACCGAAATGACCGCCACGGTGACCTCGAAGATTGGCCCGGTGAAAGCCAAGTTCAACGGTGCTGTCACGCTGGAAAACATCAACCCGCCGGAAAGCTATACAATTGCCGGTGAGGGCAAGGGCGGCGTTGCTGGTTTCGCCAAGGGGTCAGCGGACGTGAGCCTGGCCGAGGACGGCGCCGAAACGGTTCTGACCTACACCGCTCGCGCCCAGGTCGGCGGCAAGCTCGCTCAGCTTGGCAGCCGTCTGATCGATTCCACCGCCCGCAAGATGGCCGATGATTTCTTCGGGAAATTTACGGAAAAGGTCGGTGGCGGCGCAGCCGCAGACGACGAACTTGATGCAGGCGTGATGGAAGAGGCCAAGACGAAGGCAATCGAGGAATTGCCGTCCGAAGCCTTCAAGGCGGTGCAGGAAGCCGAGCATGTCATTGAGGAACGACTGCACGACGTGGAGGAAAAGGTTGAGGTCGCCGCCGGCAAGGGCGTTCTCGGCGGTCCGATCGTCTGGGGTTTGATCGCCCTGGCCGGCGTCATAGCGATCCTTGCTGTCATGAGCTGAGCGAAAGGTTGGTCGGGCGCTGTAGTTATTCAAGCGCTGAAGGAACGGACCAGAATTTTTGAGTTTATCCCGGGTGGCGCATCAATGACCCGGGTTGAAAAATGAGGGAGAAAAAAGATGTCGAAAGTGACGATGCGACTGAACGGCAAGACCGTGTCCGCCGATGTGGAAGACCGGACACTGCTCGTTCATTTCATCCGTGAAACCCAGGGCCTGACCGGCACGCATGTCGGCTGTGACACATCGCAGTGCGGCGCCTGCGTTGTCCATGTGGACGGCAAGGCCGTCAAGTCCTGCACCATGCTGGCCGCCCAGGCAGACGGTTCCGACGTCCTGACGGTCGAAGGCCTCGCCAGCGGCGATGAGCTGCATCCGGTTCAGGCGGCCTTCCGTGAAAACCATGGCCTCCAGTGCGGGTTCTGCACGCCCGGTATGATCATGACCGCAGTCGACATGATCGAGCGTCATGGCGCCAATCTGGACGAAAAGACCATCCGCCACGAGCTTGAAGGCAACATCTGCCGCTGCACTGGCTACCACAACATCGTGAAGGCGATCAAAGCGGCCGCCGACCAGATGGCTGGGATGAAGACGGCTGCGGAATAATTCGTAACGGCAGGGCTGCCGTTTCGCGGCAGCAGGTATTTTCACATGACTTAGGCCTATTTCGGAAAAATCATGGGCAACTACCGTCTTCCCGAGGAGGGGAACGGTGCCATGCAGCAGATCCGGTAATCAGGCGGGAATGATTTTCCAGGGAGGAAAACCATGGGAGTTCAAGGTATCGGGGCACGCGCCCTCAGGAAAGAAGACAAGCGCTTCATCACCGGCAAGGGCCGGTATACCGATGATATGGTTCTGCCGCGCATGACCTATGCGGCCTTTGTCCGTTCGCCGCATGCCCACGCGAAGGTGAAAGGCATCGATGCCAGCGCTGCGCTTGCCATGCCGGGTGTAGAAGCGGTCCTGACCGGGGAGCAACTGGTCGGCGACGGGATCGGAAACCTGATTTGCGGCTGGATGATCCATTCCAAGGACGGATCGCCGATGAATATGGGCGCATGGCGCGCGTTGGAACCGGAGACAGTCCGTTTCGTCGGCCAGGCGGTCGCCGTGGTGATTGCCGACACCCAGGCACAGGCCCGTGACGCGGCCGATGCGGTTGTCGTCGATTACGAAGAACTGCCCGCCGTCGTCGACATGAGCGCTGCCATGGCGCCCGGCGCACCGCAATTGCATCCCGAAGCACCGGGCAATCTGATTTATGACTGGGAAATCGGTGACGAAGCCGCCACGAATGCGGCATTCGAAAGCGCCGCCCATGTCACGCGCATGGACATCACCAACAACCGCCTGGTTCCAAACCCGATGGAGCCGCGGGCAGCCCTTGCCGACTACGACACGGCGGAAGAGCATTATACGCTCTATACCACATCGCAAAACCCACACGTTGCGCGCCTTGTTCTGTCGGCCTTTTATAATGTCGCCCCCGAGCACAAGCTCCGGGTCATCGCACCCGACGTGGGTGGCGGCTTCGGCTCCAAGATCTTCATCTATCCGGAAGAAATCGTAGCGCTCTGGGCCTCCAAGCGCGTCGGCCGTCCGGTGAAATGGGTCTCCGACCGGACCGAGGCTTTCCTGACGGACGCGCACGGCCGCGATCACAAGACAGAAGCGGAATTGGCGCTGGATGCCAACAACAAGATCACCGGCTTCCGGGTCAAGACGGTCGCGAACATCGGCGCTTACATGTCCCTGTTCTCGTCGTCGGTGCCGACCTATCTCTACGCGACGCTGCTGTCGGGCCAGTACGACATTCCGAACATCCACTGCAACGTGAAGACGGTCTATACCAACACGACGCCCGTGGATGCCTACCGCGGAGCAGGTCGGCCTGAGGCCACCTTCCTCGTCGAACGCATCATCGAAACGGCCGCCCGCGAAGTCGGTCTGTCGCCGGCGGACTTCCGCCGCAAGAACTTCATACACGCGTTCCCGCATCAGACGCCGGTTATCATGTGCTATGACGCCGGCGACTATGACGCCACGCTTGATGCAGCACTGAAGGCGATCGACTATAACGGTTTCCCGGCCCGCAAGGCAGAGGCCGCGTCCCGCGGAAAACTGCGCGGCATGGGCCTGTCCTGCTACATCGAGGCCTGCGGCATCGCGCCGTCGGCTGCGGTCGGATCCCTCGGCGCCGGTGTCGGTCTCTGGGAATCTGCCGAAGTGCGGGTGAACCCGGTCGGCACCATCGAGGTCCTCACCGGTTCCCACAGCCACGGTCAGGGTCACGAAACGACTTTCGCCCAGCTCATCTCCGAACGCTTCGGGGTGGATACCGATACGGTTTCGATCGTTCACGGTGACACCGACAAGGTTCAGTTCGGCATGGGTACCTACGGGTCCCGTTCCGGCGCGGTCGGGATGTCGGCCATTGTCAAGGCGCTCGACAAGGTTGAAGCCAAGGCCAAGAAGATCGCGGCCCATCTGATGGAAGCCTCGGAAGGGGACATCCAGATCGAGGGTGGCGAACTGAAGGTCGCCGGGACCGACAAGAAGCTGACTTTCACCGAAGTGGCCCTTGCCGCCTATACGGCCCACAACCTGCCCGAAGGTATGGAACCAGGCCTGAAGGAAGGTGCCTTCTACGATCCGAGCAACTTCACATTCCCGGCCGGCACCTATGCCTGCGAAGTGGAAGTGGATCCGGATACGGGCAAGACGGAAATCGTCAATTTCGTCGCCGCCGACGATTTCGGCAAGGTCATCAACCCGATGATCGTCGAAGGGCAGGTGCATGGTGGCTTGACCCAGGGCATCGGCCAGGCGCTGCTCGAAAACGCCGCCTATGACGAAAACGGCCAGCTGCTCACCGGGTCCTACATGGACTACGCCATGCCGCGAGCCGACGATGTGCCGTCCTACAATCTGTTGACCACCGAAACCATCTGCCCGGGCAACCCGCTCGGCATGAAGGGGTGCGGGGAGGCCGGTGCGATCGGTTCGCCGCCGGCGGTCATTAACGCAATCACCGATGCGATCGGAAACAACGACCTTTCCATGCCGGCGACGGCGGAGAAGGTCTGGTTGGCGGCACGGCCGGGCCTCAGTCAGGCTGCTGAATAGGTCGCAAAAGTTCAAACGCGGGGTCGGGAGAACTTGCCCGACCCGGCACTCTGGTTTTAATTTCCGGCATCGGAATCCATCCTGCCGGACACCTTGGCCGACAAGGGGAGAAAAACATGTACGAAACGACTTATCATCGCGCCGGTTCGGTGGCTGATGCCGCTTCCATGATGGCGTCTGCCGACGACGGCAAGTATCTCGGCGGTGGTCAGACATTGCTGCCGACCATGAAGCAGCGGCTTGCAGCGCCGAGCGATTTGATCGATCTGGCGAAAATCGCCGACCTCCAGGGCATCAGCGAAGCCGGCGGAGCGATCGTCATCGGCGCCGCCACGACCCATGCGGAGGTCGCATCCTCCGCGGCGGTCAAGTCCAAGCTCCCGGGCCTTGCGACCCTTGCCGCCGGTATCGGCGACCCGGCCGTCCGCCACAAGGGGACGATCGGCGGTTCGATCGCCAACAACGATCCTGCAGCGGACTATCCGTCCGCGCTCGTAGCCCTTGGCGCGACGGTCAAGACCAGCAAGCGCGAACTCGCCGCCGAAGACTTCTTCACCGGCATGTTCGAAACCGCCTTGGAAGACGATGAAATCGTCACCTCGGTGTCGTTCCCGGTCGCTGCGAAGTCGGCCTATGCCAAGTACCCGAACCCGGCATCGCGTTATGCCATGGCCGGCGTATTCGTCGCCAAGGGAGCGGACGGTTCGGTCAAGGTGGCGGTAACGGGCGCAGGACAGGACGGCGTCTTCCGCGTCGGTGAAATGGAGAGCGCATTGAGCTCGAACTGGTCACCGGATGCGGTCGCCGGAATTTCGGTCTCCGCCGATAACCTCCTGAGCGATATTCACGGTTCCGCCGCGTATCGGGCCAACCTGGTTACGGTCATGGCGAAGCGCGCAGTTGCCGCAGCCGACTGAGAAGAACGCTGCAGGCACTCGCTAGCTTTTTTAGGAACGTATCTGCTTGGGCCGTCCGGTTATTTTCCGGACGGCTATTTCATTTTACGGCCTCGGCCAATTAAGATATAATGTGTTTTGTTGTCGGGGTTTGTTCTCACGCCAACATTTCGAAGTTGCTTACGCGAGATTAGAGAAAAACTTTATATTTGTTTGTAGAATTGCCGCGCTAGCGAGAAAAGATCGCTAATACACTTTTTGTTCATCAGGTAAATCGGGATCCAATATTTGAAAATGGAGCAACGCGACAAAGAACACGGCAGACAGGCCCACGGGCACAAGCGTACAGAAAATCCAGTCAGTCAGGCATTTGCCCCCATTCGCTCGGCTTTTGTTGGAGTCGGGATGGTCAGCCTCGTGATCAATCTGTTGATGTTGACCGGCCCCCTGTTCATGCTTCAGGTTTATGATCGGGTGCTTGCTAGCAACTCTGTCCCCACACTCGTGGCGATAGGCATGCTCGCACTTGTCCTTTATATGTTTTACGGACTTCTTGAAGGGCTGCGTGGGCGGATCATGGCACGTATCGGGCAAAGAATCGACGCCCGCTTGACCGGTCCGGCCTATAGAATTTCCAACATTCTGCCCGTCAAAATCGGACGGAAGGCCACGCGGTTCAGCCCGATTTCGGATCTCGATGCGATCCGTCAATTTCTGTCCGGCCATGGCCCCGGAGCCATATTCGACATGCCATGGATGCCGATCTATCTGACTTTGATTTTCCTTTTTCATCCATTGTTGGGCATGGTTGCATCCGGTGGCGGACTACTGATCGTCGTGTTCATTGGACTGAATGAAGCCATGTCACGTCGACCGGTTGCGGATGCAAGCCGAGAGTCATCCCGACGTGCGGCTGATGTGGTAATTGGCCAGCGAAATGCAGAAGTCATCTATGCGATGGGAATGGATGATGCCCTCACTGCCAAGTGGCAGGCCGAGAATGACACCTATCTTGCTATGCAGCGTAAAGCCGCTGACCGGTCCAGCTTTTTCAGTACACTTATCAGAACGGTCCGATTAATTCTGCAATCAGGAATGTTAGGTACCGGGGCCTGGTTGGCAATCAATCAGGAGATTACGCCGGGCGTGATGATCGCCGCTTCGATCATGACTTCCAGGGCGCTATCGCCAATTGAACAGGCGGTTACCCATTGGCGCAGCTTCGTCGCCAGCCGTCAGGCGATCGTGCGTTTGCGTGAAGTTCTGGCAGCCACGCCGTCGAGTGCGGACATGCTGGAGCTTCCGCTCCCTTCCAAGATACTCGAACTGGAGCAGGTCGCTTGTGGCCCCTTCGGGGAACAGTTGCCCTTCGTCGTCAATGTGTCTTTCAAACTTCAGGCCGGGGACGGCCTCGGCATTATAGGGCCGTCCGGGTCTGGCAAATCGACCCTGGCGCGGTCATTGGTTGGCGCGGTTCCAGCGCTGAAAGGTGCTATTCGCTATGATGGCGCAGAACTCGGCCAATGGTCTTCGGAGCGCCGAGGTGAATTTATCGGCTATTTGCCCCAGGATCTGCAGCTGTTTGACGGGACGATTGCCCAGAACATATCAAGGTTCCATAAGGATGCCGACCCCGGCGCAATTATCGAAGCGGCCAAGCTCGCCGATGTGCACAATTTGATCGTCTCCCTGCCTGATGGCTACAATACCGTAATAGGGCAGTCGGGGCGTAACCTATCGGGCGGTCAGAGGCAAAGGATCGCCCTTGCTCGTACCCTTTACGGAAATCCTTTCTTGATCGTGCTGGACGAGCCCAATTCCAATCTGGATGCAGAGGGAGAAACCGCACTCGTCAACGCAATCAAGACGATGCGGGACCGCAAATCGATCGTAATCATCATCGCGCACCGTCCAAGCGCCATTGCGACAGTTGACAAGATCCTGTGCATGCGGGAAGGACGAATGACAGCTTTTGGGTCGAAGGACGAAGTCCTGAAAAAGGTCGTGCAACCGGTGCCAGCCGCAGCAGCTGCGCGGGGATAACTATGCAAGATAGCAAGAAAGCACCACTTGGATTGAATAGCGACCAGTTTTTGCGGCGAACGATCAGGCGCCATCTGCTGATTGCCGCTTTCACGGCGCTAATCGTGGTCGGAGGCATTGGCGGGTGGGCTGCAATTGCCGAGATTTCGGGAGCGGTTATCACCCCCGCAACCGTTGTTGTGCGGAGCAACGTGAAGCATGTGCAACACTGGGAAGGCGGGATCGTTAAGGAGATCTTGGTCAAGGACGATGACATCGTCTCAGAAGGCGATCTCCTCATTAGCTTGGACGATACGGTGACACGCGCGAATCTTGGCGCAATCACTAAGCAACTCAACGAACTAAAGTCACAGGAAGCGCGACTTCTAGCCGAACGAGACGGTCGAAAACGGATCGCATTATTGGAAGATACTATTCCGGACGACATCATGCGGGGTCAACAGCTGTTGCTTGAAGCGCGTCAGGCCAGTATTGCCGGCCGGAAAGACCAGTTGGAGGAGCAGATCCGCCAATTCAACAAACAATCGGAGGGGCTGCAGGCACAACTGGAAGCCAAGGATGCGGAGATAAAACTCATCGATGATGAACTTGTAGATCTTGATGCCCTGCTCGCAAAAAAACTGGTTTCCAAGAGCCGGGTCAGCGCGCAACGTCGGGAACGTGCACGGCTACAGGGGCAATATGGTTCTCTTCTGGCGGATATCGCCCGGATTAAGGAAGGTATCAGCGAGCGCAAGATCCTGATCCTGCAGACCGAGGAAACCTATCGTGCAGAGATTTTGGAAAGTCTACATGAAACCCGCTCGCAGATTGCCCAGTTGGAAGAGCAAAAGATCACCGCGGAAGACACACTGACTCGCATCGATATCCGTGCGCCACAGGACGGGTATGTTCATGAATTGGCCGTCCACACCATCGGCGGCGTGATCTCGCCTGGCGAGACGATTATGTCTATTGTTCCCCGTGCTGATCTGCTTGTTATTGAGGCAAAGGTCAAGCCGGTGGACATTGACGACATAACACCAGGAATAGATGCCATAATTCGCTTTCCGAGCTTTGATCGGCGTACCACACCAGAGCTGAAAGGAAGGCTATGGACCGTGTCGGCGGACCTATCGGAAGATCAACGAACAGGCAACAGCTATTACACGGCTCGCCTAACCATTGAAGACGAAGAACTGGCTCTTCTGGAGGGAAAGGTTCTCGTCCCCGGTATGCCGGTGGAAGTGTTCATGAAGACACAGGACCGGACCGTTTTGAGCTATCTCATCAAACCCGTTACGGATCAGATCGCCCACGCCATGCGGGAACACTGATAGACAAAAAGTAGCTGACTAGGTGTGAGTTTCGAGGAGGTTGTTCATCCGAATTGCAAACCTGAAGGTGTTTGTCGCCAAACTCTCACCGGAAGGTTTCAAGGCTGAACAACCCGCACAAGAATGCCCGAACTACTCCGTTGAGTTGATCAGGAATGAGCCCCCGTGTTGTTGAAGAGGGGGCGGCCTTTGAAGACCGGCGTCGCCGAATTCGCGCTGAGCGAACGTCGAACACTCAATTGGCTGATAACTACTGTAGCTCCGAGCAGATGGTTTGAAAAATCGATCCTTCCGTGCGAAGTGACCGGCGCGAGCCCTCGAACGAGCTTCTGCATCTGGACATCAAGAAACTCGGCCTGTTCGAGCGGACAGGACACCGGATTACCGGATCGCGCCAGGGCCGCAACCAGGGCGCTAGCTGGGATTATGTGCATGTGGCCATCGATGATGCGACACAGCTTGCCTATGTCGAGGTTCTGCCCGGCGAGACCCGCCGCTCGACGGCGTGTTTCCTGATCCGGGCTTTGCGCAAGTGCAGGGCTAGGGGCGCCATGGTACAGCGTGTCTTGATCGACAAATGGCTCCAGCGATATTGCCGAGCTATTCCCAAAGGCCATGGAAAGGCTGAACGTTTCATCCTGACCAAGCTGCGTGAATGGGCTAACGCCATCCCCTTCAATCCCTCCCTCACACGAGAGATCAACCTGTCCAGATAGCTTGAATGGTACAACACAAAACGACCACCTATGGGCATCAGTGGCAAAACACCAATTTAGGCTCTCCACGGAACAAGCAGTTGAAAGCTAAAACCTAGAGCCGAATGATCGGCACGCTCGCTCCGGCCTTGAGGGCAGGAGCATGGGGCGGCCGGACGATCAGGGCACCGGACCGTGCGAGAAGGGCGAGCATGGAACTGTCCTGTTTGCCGAATGGCGTGGCGATCAGTTTGCCATCGGGGCCTTGCGAGAGATCGGCCCGGACATAGTCCTGGCGCCGATCGTTCTCGCCGAGATCGGCGCCGAGTATTGCCTGGACCTCGTGAGCGGCCGCCTGGCCTTGGCCAAGCATCGCTGCGAGCAGAGGTTTCAGGAACAATAGCCCGCAAACCAGGCTAGAGACCGGGTTTCCGGGAAGTCCCAGAACCTTGGTCCCACCCAGGTGCCCCGCCATGAGCGGTTTTCCGGGCCGCATGGCGATCCGCCAGAAGGCGAGATCCATGCCTTCGGCGCCGAGCACATCCTGAACCAGGTCATGATCGCCAACCGAAGCGCCGCCCAGGGTCACGAGGATATCCGCCTGCGCCTCGATCGCCTTACGGACGTGGCCGGCCATGGCAACGGAATCGTCCGGTGAGATGCCGAGGTCCAGGGGCACGCCGCCGCAATCCTCGACGAGTGCCGAAATCCCGAGATGGTTGGAGGCGATGATCTGGTCCGGACCGGGCTCCGTTCCCGGCTGCACCAGTTCGTCGCCGGTCGCGAGGATAGCGACCACCGGCTTCTTGTGAACCGGCAGGCGGGCGTGGTTCATGGCGGCGGCGAGAGCCAGGTCACGATAGTCGAGCTTGCGCTGCGCCTTTAAGAGAATTTCGCCTTCTTTGAAATCGAGCCCGGCCGGCCGCACGTAGGCACCAAACGCGGGGCATTCGAGCGCCGTTACAGTGTCGCCGTCCCGGGTTGTATCTTCCTGGATCAGGATCGTATCGGCCCCTTCCGGTACCGGTGCCCCGGTAAAGATCCGCACGGTCTCCCCGGCGCCGATGCTACCGGCATAACTGTGGCCGGCCGGCGCTTCGCCAATGACCTGCAACTGAGCCGGGATTTCGGCGAGATCCGCGTGCCGGACGGCATAACCGTCCATTGCCGACGCGGCGAACGGAGGCTGGGTCCGCGTCGAGGCCAGATCCTCACTCAGGATCCGTCCGTTGGCGTCTGCCAGCGAGACCCATTCGGTCGGCCGCGGTGTCACGCCATCCAGCAGATGGGCCAGCGCTTCGGCAACGGGCATCAGGCTCATGAGATTACGTCCCGCCGGTGCCGCCATCGGCGGACGTCCAGTGACCGGATTTACCGCCGGCTTTTTCCAGAAGCCTGATATCACCGATGATCATGCCGCGATCGACCGCCTTGGCCATGTCGTAGATGGTCAGGCAGGCGACGGAGCAGGCGGTCAGCGCCTCCATCTCGACGCCGGTCTGGCCACTGACCTTTGCGGTCGCCTGAACCCGCAGGCCCGGAAGCGTATCGTCCGGCGTGATGTCGATGCTGATCTTGGACAAGAGCAGGGGATGGCAGAGCGGGATCAACTCGTGGGTTTTCTTGGCCGCCATGATGCCGGCAATGCGTGCCGCACCGATCACATCGCCCTTCTTGGCATTGCCGGAGCGGATAAGCTCAAGTGTCTCCGGACGCATGATAACGGAGCCGCAAGCAACCGCGATCCGCGATGTAACGTTCTTCTCCGACACGTCAACCATGTTCGCCGAGCCGGTATCGTCCAGATGGGTCAGCTTGGGTGTCTGGTCATTCATGGATCGAACCTTACTCCGCTGCCTTCAGCGTGTTGTGCCGCAGGAGCGCACGCGTCGCTTCGGCTACATCGTTCTGGCGCATCAGGCTTTCCCCGATCAGGAACGTAGAGATGCCGACCTTGTTCATCCGATCCAGGTCGTCAGGTGTGAATAGCCCGGATTCGCCAACGATGATCCGATCGGACGGAACCATCGGCGCCAGATGCTCGCTTGTCTCGAGCTTTGTCTCAAACGTCTTGAGGTTCCGGTTATTGATGCCGAACAGCTTCGAATTGAGCCGGAGCCCGCGTTCCAGTTCCTCTTCGTTATGGACTTCCAGAAGGACGTCCATCCGCAGTTCGAAAGCCGCATCCTCAAGCGCCTTAGCGGTTTCATCATCAACGGCGGCAAGGATGATCAGGATGCAATCCGCGCCCCAGGCGCGCGCCTCGTGGACCTGGTAGGTGTCATAGAGGAAGTCCTTGCGCAGCGCGGGAAGGGTGACGGCACTGCGGGCCGCGTTGAGAAACTCAGGCCTGCCCTGAAAGGACGGCGTGTCGGTCAGCACCGAGAGACATGCCGCACCGCCGGCTTCATAAGCCTTTGCAAGGGCAGGGGGATCGAAATCCTCCCGGATCAGTCCCTTGGACGGGCTTGCCTTCTTGATCTCCGCGATCAGGGCGTAGTGGCCGTTTGCAAGCTTGGCCTCGATTGCCTTTTGAAATCCGCGTGGCGCTTCAACGTCCCGGGCTGCTGCCTTGAGGTCGGCCAAGGAGACAGAACTCTTGGCAGCATCGATCTCCGCCCGCTTGTAGGCTTCGATTTTTTCCAGAATATCGGCCATGTCTTTATCCGTTGGACGTTGCGACAAGCCGTTCGAGACGGTCTGCCGCCGAGCCGCTGTCGATCGATTCTGCTGCGGCGTCGACGCCGTCTTTCAAGGTGTCGCAGTGGCCTGCGACCATCAGCGAAGCCGCGGCATTGAACAGCACGACATCCCTGTAAGCGTTTTTGGCTCCGCTCAGAACCTCGCGAAGCGCCTGCGCGTTTTCCGCAGGAGTACCGCCCTTCAGGTCGGCCGGGTCTGCCACCGGAAGACCAACGTCGTTCGGGTTGATTTCAAAGGACGTGAGCTTGCCGCCATCAAGCTCCGTGACATAGGTCGGCCCGGTGGTGGTGATCTCATCCATGCCGTCAGACCCGTGAACCACCCAGACCCTCTCGGAGTTGAGGTTCTTCAGCACTTCCGCGATCGGCTCCACCCACTGATGGGCGAAAACGCCGACCAGTTGCCGTTTGACTCCTGCCGGATTGGACAACGGGCCGAGCAGATTGAAGATCGTCCGCGTCGCCAATTCGACGCGGGTTGGACCAACGTGCTTCATGGCGGCATGGTGCAAGGGCGCGAACATGAAACCGATCCCGGCCGACTTGATGCAGTCTGCGATCTTGTCCGGGCCGATATCGATATTCACGCCCAGTTCCGCAAGCGCTTCTGCCGCGCCGGATTTCGACGACAGGGACCGGTTGCCGTGTTTGGCGACCGGAATCCCGCAACCGGCGACCACAAGGGCCGTACAGGTGGAGATGTTGTAACTGCCGGTGTTGTCACCGCCGGTGCCTACAATATCGATCGCATTTGCCGGAGCGCTGACAGGCAACATCTTGGAACGCATGGTCTCCACGGCGCCGGTCACTTCACCCACAGTTTCACCGCGCACCCGCAAGGCCATCAGGAAGCCGCCGAGTTGCGAGGGCGTTGCCTCGCCGGACAGGATGATCTCAAAGGCCGAGCGTGCTTCCACGGCGCTCAGGGCTGAACCGTCGGCAACTTTGGCAATGAAATCCTTGAACGTCTTCATATCCTGTCCACTCTTGCGAGGTTACCGCCGGGTATCAGTTGCTGTCTCCAAGACCCAGAACACTGGCAATACCGGCTTGATTGACCTGTATGCCAGCCTGGGTCTCGATATTGGAGATGTACTGATTGAGCAGTGAGTCCTGAAGCTGACTTGCGAGTTGCGTTTTGAGAGCCGCGTTCGTGGGGTCTGCCTCGTTGAATTCCGTGGTGTTCCGGCCTGTCACCTTGATGACCAGCCGCCCGGTCTTGTCCGCAGCTTCCACGTCAAACACGGAGCCTTCCGCCCCGTCGAATGCCTGGCTGGCAGCAGCTCCGCTGATATCTCCGGCCGCAACATTTCGGGCAATGCCGTCGGCGGTCTTCAATTCCAGACCATTGCTTTCCGCAAGAACCGCCAACTCGGTCCCGGATTTGGCCTTTTCGGCCAATTCGGTCGCCTTTTCGGCTAACCTCTTTTCGGATTCCGCTTCTTTCCAGGCCGCTATCACCTTGTCCTTGACTTCATCGAGCGTGCGGTCGCGCGACGGGATGACTTCGTCGACCTCGTACCAAAGGAAGCCGTGGGTGCCCAATTGCAGCGGATCGTTCTCTACGCCGACATCACTGTCGAAGACACCGGAGACCAGGCCCTTGGCGTTCGGCAGCTCGACCTCCGCCTCCGCCTGGTTCTTTCCGGTGGAATCGATTTCGTCAGGCGTGGTCGTATCCAGGTGGAAGCGTTCTCCAACTTCCTTGAGCGTTGCACCGCCCGCGCGGGCGTCTTCGATCTCCCCAAGCAGATCGAGGACTTCGCGTTCGGCCTGCTCTTTGGCGAGCAAGGCCTTGATATCGTCCTTGACCGCTTCGAAAGGCTGCGTCTTTTCCGGCTGAACTTCCAGAACATTGAGAATGACGGATGAGAAACGTCCGTCCACGATGCCGCTGGTCGCACCTTCGTCGAGCGAGAAGGCGGCATCGCCAATGGCCGTGTCGAGGAAGTCCCCCTTTGCCATCAGACCCAGATAGACGTCGTTGTCCGTCAGGTTGAGGTCCTTCATCAGATCATCGAAAGACATGCCGGCGGCCAGTTTATCCGCGGCCGCCTTGGCGTCTTCAGGCTTGGTGAAAGACAATTGCCGAACCTTGCGTTTCTCCGGATCGTGATACTGCTGTTTGTTGTCATCGTATTCGGCCTGCGCGTCGGCGTCGGAGACATCCTCCGGACGGGCAATGGTATCGGGCGTCAGCTGCAAAAGGGTGATCTTGCGATACTCGGGCGCCTTGAACTTCGCCTTTTCCGTTTCGAAAAAGGCCATCAGCGTGTCCGCGTCCGGTTCGGCGATCTCGCCGAGATGAGACGGCTCGATGACCACATAGGCGACATTCCGGGTTTCGCTCTGATAATCGTGCAGCACCTTCAGATAGGCGGTCGGAACCACCATTCCGCCGGAAATCGCCTGGGCGAGTTGTTGGCGCTCCGCGAGCGAGCGCTGTTCCGTGACGAAGTCGTCCTCGGACATGCCGTTGTTGCGCAAAATCTGCTTCAGCAAGTTGGGGTCATAGGAGCCGCCGGACTTGAACGAGGGATCCTGCTGAATTTGAACGGTGAGCTTTTCATCGGAAATACCGAGGTTCATCGTTCTCGCATTCTCGTTCAATGCAGCCTCGGCAATCAGAGTACCAAGGGTCTGCTGTGCGATCCCCAACTGGGCGCCTTCCCTCGTAGTTAGCTGACGCCCGAGCTGCTGGCTGAACCGGCTGAGATCGCGGCGATAGGCACGGTCGAAGTCGATCAGGGAGATTTCGGTTCCACCCACCTCGGCAGCGACATTTTGCCCAAAGCCTCTGAACACATCGGCAACGCCCCAAACGGCAAAGCTCAAAACCAGCAGGCCGATAAAGATTTTGGCAACCCAGGTGCCGGCGCCCTTGCGCAGCGCGTCGAGCATGATTTCTCCCGTCTTTTCCGTTTTGCCGGCACTATCACTGCACCGGAAATCCTTTTCGGCTCTTGGCCGAAGCGGGCGGATCATAATGAGGCATGCCCACTCCGGCAAGGCGCACAAGCAAATGAAAGCAACGCAATCGCATGCAATAATTTGCAAGTGCCCGGCTGTTATGGGTTATAGAGGCGCATCAGACGCAGAATTCAAGCTTTTCAGGGAGATTTCGTAGGGATGACAGCGCAGATCAAGCCGCTTGTAGCTGGCAATTGGAAGATGAATGGCCTGACCGCCAGCGTGAATGAACTGGACAAGATCGCTGCCGGCCTTTCGCCTGATCTCGCCGGCAAGGTCGATACGATGATCTGCGGTCCCGCCACCCTCACATATCTTCTGGCCAAGGCCGCCGAAGGAACGCCCCTGCAGATCGGTGGTCAGGATTGCCATTATGCCGAGAGCGGCGCACACACCGGTGACATCTCCGCGGAAATGTTTGCCGACATCGGAGCCAGTGCCGTCATTGTGGGCCATTCGGAGCGTCGGACGGACCATGGCGAAACCAATGCGACCGTAAAGGCCAAGGCGGAAGCAGCCTGGCGCGCCGGTCTGACGGCGATCGTCTGCGTCGGCGAAACGGAAGCCGAGCGCAAGGCCGGCGATACGCTCAAGGTTGTGGAATATCAGCTCGCCGGTTCCATTCCCGAGGATGCCACCCCTGAGAACTGTATTGTTGCCTATGAGCCGGTCTGGGCCATCGGTACGGGCCTGACACCGACCCCTGCTGACGTGGCTGAGGTCCACAAGGCCATGCGCCAAGCTCTGGCGGAGCGGTTCGGAGCTTCCGGTGAAAGCATGCGCCTTCTCTATGGCGGCTCGGTCAAGCCGGGCAATGCGGCCGAGCTCATGGCCGTCGCAAATGTCGATGGCGCCCTGGTCGGCGGAGCAAGCCTGAAGGCTGACGACTTCCTGGGAATTTGTGCCGCTTACGCCTGAGGACTTGTCCCTTCGGTCAGGAAACACACATTCAAGGGTGGAAAGGCGGCGATACCTGGTGTAGAAGGCCGCCAAACTTGAACAATCGGATTGGCCCACGATGGAAACCGTAGTCATCGTCATACACTTGATGGTCGTCCTGGCCCTGGTGCTCCTTGTCCTGTTGCAGCGCTCCGAAGGCGGCGCGCTCGGCATGGGTGGCGGCGGAGGCGGCGGCCTCATGAGCAGCCGAGGCACGGCGAACGTCCTGACCCGCGCGACCGCGATTCTCGCAGTCGTCTTCTTCGCGACCTCGATCGGTCTCAGCCTGATCGCTGAAATGAAGGATCGTCCCGGGGCGATTCTGGATGCGGCTCCTGTGGCAACACCGTCCGCTCCGGCAACCGGCGAAGGCGGAAGCGGCGTTCTTGATTCGCTCAAGCAGGAAGAAAACCAGCAGCAACAGCCCGCTGGACCGCAGGTTCCGACCGCTCAGTAAGCGTTTAAGGTGGTTCACCACCGGAATCATTCGACAGCAAATGCCCTGCGACACAAACGCAGGGCATTTTTATGTGCTTAACGAAACTCCTGAGTGGTCAATCGGCCCTCGGCAACGATATGGTATTGCTCCATGGCGCGATACATTTTCATCACTGGCGGCGTGGTTTCCTCGCTTGGTAAAGGTCTGGCATCCGCGGCTCTTGGAGCATTGCTTCAGGCGCGCGGATACAAGGTTCGGCTGCGCAAGCTGGATCCCTATCTGAACGTCGATCCGGGCACCATGAGCCCGTATCAGCACGGCGAATGCTTTGTAACGGACGACGGGGCCGAGACAGACCTCGATCTCGGCCACTACGAACGGTTTACCGGTCGACCCGCGAACCAGCGGGACAACATAACCACCGGCAGAATCTATCAGGACATCATCGCCAAGGAGCGGCGTGGCGATTATCTGGGCGGCACCGTTCAGGTGATTCCCCATGTTACCGATGCGATCAAGAATTTCGTCCTCGACGGAAATGACGATTACGACTTCGTGCTTGTCGAAATCGGCGGCACGGTCGGCGATATCGAGGGGCTGCCGTTCTTCGAGGCGATCCGTCAGCTCGGCAACGATCTGCCGCGCGGCGATGCGGTCTATGTCCATCTGACATTGATGCCGTTCATCGCGAGCGCCGGCGAGATGAAGACCAAGCCGACCCAGCATTCGGTCAAGGAACTCCGTTCCATTGGTATTCAGCCGGATATCCTTATGATCCGGTGCGATCGGCCAATTCCGGACAACGAAAAGCGCAAACTGTCACTGTTCTGTAACGTCCGCGAATCCGCGGTCATTCCGGCCTATGACGTCAAGTCGATCTATGACGTGCCGATTGCCTATCACAAGGAAGGCCTCGACGACGAAGTGCTGGCAGCCTTCGGCATCAAGGGTGCACCGGCTCCGGTGCTCGATCGCTGGGAAGGGATATCGAGTCGAATCGCCAATCCGGAAGGCGAGGTGACCATCGCCATCGTCGGCAAATACACGGTTTTGAAAGACGCTTACAAATCCCTGATCGAGGCGTTGGTTCATGGCGGCATCGCCAATCAGGTCAAGGTCAACATCGAGTGGATCGAATCGGAAACCTTCGAAAAGGAGGATCCGGGTCCGTATCTCGAAGGCGTTCACGGTATCCTTGTTCCCGGCGGCTTCGGCGAACGCGGATCGGAAGGCAAGATTGCAGCGGCGGCCTTCGCCCGTACCCGCAAGGTTCCCTATTTCGGCATCTGTTTCGGTATGCAGATGGCGGTGATCGAGGCCGCTCGCGATCTCGCCGGCATCAAGGACGCAAGTTCAACCGAATTCGGTCCGTCAAAGGAACCGGTCGTCGGGCTGATGACTGAATGGACCAAGGGAAACAAACGCGAGGTGCGCGGCCAAGATGACGACATGGGCGGCACCATGCGCCTGGGCGCCTATCCGGCAGCGCTGAAGCCCGGATCCCGAATTGCCGAGATCTACGGGACGACGTCGATTTCCGAACGCCATCGCCATCGTTACGAAGTCAACATCGGCTATCGCGAACAGCTGGAAGCCTGTGGCCTGATTTTCGCCGGAACCTCACCGGATGGTGTGCTGCCTGAAACAGTGGAGATCGCGGATCATCCCTGGTTCATCGGCGTACAGTATCATCCGGAGCTGAAATCCCGGCCGTTCGAACCGCATCCGCTGTTTGCGTCGTTTATTGAAGCCGCAATACACCAGAGCCGTCTGGTCTAAGACGTCGATACCGAACGGAGAAGCGGGATGGTGCATGGACTGGATCACATGGTCGTTGCCGTCCAGGATCTCGATGCGGCGGGCAAGGCCTGGGAAGACCTGGGTTTCACGGTCACGCCGGAAGCCCGCCATCCCTGGGGAACCGCCAACCGCTTGGTCCAGCTCGACGGATTTTTCGTCGAACTGCTTTCGGTCGCGGACGAAAGCCTGATCAGGGAAGCCGGGGAGGGTGAGTTCTCCTTCGGGGCTTTCAACCGCGATTTCCTGAAGAGTCGAGAAGGCGGATCGATGGTGGTTTTCGAAAGCCGCGATCCGGATCAGGACCGCGCGTCCTTTGAAAAACATCATTTGCAGACCTATGCGCCGTTTTCGTTCGAACGCGAGGCGAAAGCTCCGGATGGTTCGAAGCGCAAGGTCGCCTTCGATCTGACCTTCGTGACGGATCCGTTGGCGCCGGCTATCGGCTATTTCACCTGTCGAAATCGCTTTCCGGAAAACTTCTGGAAAACGGAATACCAGATCCATGCCAATGGTGCCGTTTCAATCGACGAGATCGTCCTTGTTGCCGGGGATCCGTGCGATCATCACGAATTTCTCGGTGGCCTGATGGAGCAGCGGGAAATGCGCGCGACCAGCCTCGGACTGGAACTGAAGACGCCGCGCGGTCGCATTCAGGTTCTGACACCGGACGCCTATTCCCGGTTGTTCGGCCAGGAGGCATTCGACGGATTGCCCGCGGAGCTGCCGGCAATTGCGGCCCTGGTTATCAAGTGCCGGGGAATCATAGCCCGCAAAGTAATCCGGGCGCAGTCCTTTTTCGGCCTTACGCTGGTGCTCGATCCGATGGATTCCGGCAACTGAATAGGCTCTTGAGCCGTCCATAACGGCTATGTCTTCCCATTAAACCCGTAAAAGTCAGCCTTCGTTCATTAACCGCTTGTTTTGGCAGTGATGTCGCTTTTAGTTTGGCGTAAAGTCAGACCATCGCCTGCGGAATTTTTTTGGGGGAGCCAGATAGTGGCACGTTTTCTTTCGACCAAACACTTTAGCCGTTTGATGATCCCCGGCCTGATGCTTGGAGCCCTGGTCGCCTGTCAGAAAAAGGAAGAGCAGGCCAAGGCACCGCCACCTGCGGTCGCCGTTGCCGGCATCCAGGAAAAGACCATTCGGGACAGCACGACGTTCATCGGTCAGGTTGCCGCGATCGACAAGGTTTCCCTGGTCGCGCGCGTGAGCGGCTTTCTCGAGGACAAGGCGGTTCAAGACGGCAAGAAGGTCAAGAAGGACGAATTGATCTTCAAGATCGAGAAAGATCAGTATTCGGCCGCCGTCGATCAGGCCAAGGCCGACCTTGCCAGTGCGCAGGCCGATGCCGCGCTGAAGGCTGCAGACCTCAGCCGCGATCAGGACCTTTATCAGAAAGGCCATATTTCGCTGGCTGCCTTCCAATCGACTCAGGCCCAGAAAGCTCAGTCGGACGCCTCGGTCCAGGCGGCTCAGGCATCTCTAGAACAGGCTAAATTGAATCTGAGCTATACCGATATTTCCGCGCCTTTCGACGGATTGCTCGGCAAGACGACCTACAGCGTCGGTGAGGTGGTCGGCCCGTCGTCACAGCCGCTTGCGACTCTGATCCGCGTCGCTCCGGTCTATGTCAACTTCGCCGTCAGCGAAGCGCAGTATCTGAATGCCCTTAAGACCCACGGCATCAGCCCGGACGATATCAAACCGGAGAACTCTCCGAATCTGAGCCTGATCCTCCCAAACGGCGACACCTTCGGCGAGAGCGGGAAGGTGGTCTTCATCGACAACAAAGTGGACCCCAAAACCGGAACCATTTCTTTCCGCGGTCTGTTCGAAAACAAGGACTGGACACTGCTCGACGGCACATTCGTGAATGTGGTCATCGAAGCCCAAGATGAGAAAAAGGCGCTCGTCGTACCGCAGGCCGCGGTGCAGCGCGATCAGCGCGGCAGCTTCGTGCTGGTGGTCAATGCGCAGAATACGGTGGAGCAGAGATACGTCGAGCTGGGCCAGCAGGTCGACGCCGATTTCGTCGTCAAGACGGGTTTGCAGAGCGGCGAGAAGGTCATTGTCCAAGGACTGCAGAAAGTCCGGCCCGGCGTGCCTGTTGACGCGTCCCTTGCCTCCAAGCCGGCGGAGTAACGCGCATGTTCTCCGTTTTCTTCATCTACCGACCTAAATTCGCACTCGTCATTTCGCTGGTGATCACGATCGCCGGCTTGCTCGGTTACATGGCACTGCCGGTCGAGCAGTTCCCGAATATCACGCCGCCGGTGGTCAACGTCTCGGCGACCTATACGGGCGCCAATGCGGAAGTCCTGGAAGAAACGGTGGCGGCGCCCATCGAGGCGCAGGTGAACGGCGTCGACAACATGATCTACATGTCGTCGAACAGTTCCGACAGCGGCAACTACTCCTTGAACGTGACCTTCGCCGTCGGCACCGATCCCGACATTGCAACCGTCAACGTCCAGAACCGGGTCAGCCAGGCGACGAGCCAATTGCCGAGCGAAGTCACGGCGAACGGCGTCACGGTTCAAAAGGCATCCACCAACATGTTGCTGGTGGTCACGCTTTACTCGCCCAAGGGGACCTATGATGAGGTCTTCCTGTCCAATTACGCCTCGATCAACCTCAAGGACGCCCTGGCGCGTGTGCCGGGTGTCGGCAAGGCCGACGTCCTGACAGATTTTGCCTATGGCATGCGCATCTGGCTCGATCCGGACAAGCTCGCCAACCTGGGCATGGCACCTGCGGATTTCATTTCCGCCGTCCAGGACCAGAACATCCAGGTCGCCGCCGGCCAGATAGGCGCGCCGCCCGTGCCGCCGGGCCAGCAGTTCCAGTACACGATCAAGGCAAAGGGCCGCCTGTCCACGGTCGAGGAATTCGAGAATATCGTTCTGCGAACCGGGGACGACGGTGCGGTCGTGCGCATCGGCGATGTTGCCCGTGTCGAACGGGGCGCACAGTTCTATTCGGCAAGCGGCGAATTCAACGGCAAACCGGCCACGGTTCTGGCGATCTACCAAGCGCCGGGAGCCAATGCGATTGCGGTGGCTGAGGGGGTTGTCAGCCGGTTGAAGCAGCTTTCGCAGGCATTCCCCGATGACGTCGATTATCAAATTCCCTTCGATACCACGGAGTTTGTCCAGACGTCACTCGACGACGTGGTCACCACGCTGTTCATCACCTTTGCCCTGGTGGTGTCCGTGGTCTTCATCTTCCTGGGCAACTGGCGAGCCACCATCATTCCGATGGTCGCGATCCCTGTTTCCCTGATCGGGACCTTTGCCGTGCTGCTCTTGTTCGGCATGTCCCTCAATACCATTTCCCTGTTCGCTCTCGTGCTTGCCATCGGCATCGTGGTCGACGACGCCATTGTGGTGGTGGAAAACGTGGAGCGGATCCTGACCGAGGAAGGCCTCGATCCGAAGGCCGCAACGGCCAAGGCGATGCAGCAGATCATGGGGCCGGTAATCGCCACGACGCTGGTCCTGCTGGCGGTTTTCGTGCCCACCGTGTTCATGCCGGGCATTACGGGCAAGCTCTACTCCCAGTTCGCGGTGACGATTTCCGTGTCGGTCGTCATTTCCTCCATCAACGCGCTCACCTTGTCGCCTGCGCTTTGCGGCCTGATCCTGAAACGGCGAAGCGGTCCCCCAAAGGGGCTGATGGGTGTCTTCGACAAAAGCATCACGGGCGTGAGAAACGGGTATTCGGCGATCGTCAGCCGGCTGGTCCGGGTTGCTGTTATTGGGGTGATCGGCGTGGGCGGAGCGCTCGCGCTCATCGCGTTCCTGGGCGGCCGTCTGCCGCAAGGCTTCCTGCCGCTTGAAGACCAGGGCTACCTGATGGTCGATATCCAGCTGCCGGACGGCGCGTCGCTACAGAGAACCAAAGAGGTGACCAAGGGACTGGTGGAAACCGTTTCGAAAACGCCTGGTGTCGCCAGCGTCGTGACGGTGAACGGTTATTCGATCCTGAATTCGGCTGTCTCCTCGAACGCGGCCATGATCATCGCAACGATGGACAACTGGAACGAACGTAAAGCGCCCTCGCTGAGTATCGATGCGATCCTGTCCAAGTTCCGCGGGGATTTCGCCACCGTTCCGAGCGCGAACATCATCCCCTTCAACCCGCCGCCCATTCCGGGGCTGGGAACGACCGGCGGGGTCCAGATGATGGTCCAGCAGACCGGGGGCGGATCGCCTCAGGATCTGGCGTCCGCGACCGGTTCCCTTGTTTATTCGGCAAACCAGGATCCCGACATAGCGCTTTCCTATACGACCTACCGGTCCAACGTGCCGCAAATTTTCGTGGATTTGGACCGGGAAAAGGCAAAGTCCATCGGTGTCGATGTCGCCGATGTCTTTTCCACCCTTCAGGCGTATCTCGGATCTTACTACATCAACGATTTCAATCTCTTCGGTCGGGTCTACAAGGTCATGATCCAGGCGGAAGGGGACTTCCGCAACAAGGCGGATGATATCGGCAAGCTCTATGTCAGAGCGTCCGACGGCACAATGGTGCCGATGCAGTCGCTGGTGACGATCAAGAACGTCTTCGGGCCGCAAACGCTCACCCGATACAACATGTTTCGCTCCGCATCGGTGAACGGCGAACCGGCGCCGGGGGCTTCCACCGGCGTCGTAATCAACGGCATGCAGTCGGCTGCCGTGACCGCGCTTCCGGCCGGCTACACCTACGAATGGACCGGAACGGCGTTGCAGCAGGAGGGCTCGGGCAATCTGGTCATCTACATTCTCCTGCTTTCGATCCTGTTCGCGTACCTGTTCCTTGTGGCCCAGTACGAAAGCTGGAGCATGCCGTTCGCAATTCTGATGTCGGTGTCAATTGCACTTCTGGGCGCCTTCGTCGCGGTCTTTATCACCGGCGGCGATGTCAACCTCTATACACAGATCGGCATGATCATGCTGGTCGGCATGGGGGCCAAGAACGCGATCCTGATTGTCGAATTCGCCATGGAACAACGGGCGGACGGGAAATCCATTCTCGGCGCGGCAAAAGAAGCGGCCCACTTGCGGTTCCGGGCTGTCATGATGACGGCCTTGTCGTTCCTGCTGGGCGTGGTGCCGCTGGTAACCGCGAGCGGGGCAGGGGCGGCCAGCCAGAAAGCCATCGGCATTGCCGTCTTCGGCGGCATGGCTTTCGCGTCCAGCCTAGGCGTGCTGATTATCCCGTCGCTCTATGTGGCCTTGCAGGTACTTCGCGAGCGGGTCAAAGGCCAGTTCCGGGGTGCGGACACCCCGGGCGGGCCCGGCAGCGGTCAACCGGATCAGGAACCGAGCGAAGACGAGGCGGCACCTTCGACCGCCTGACGCCTTCGCGAACGGAGAATTCCGTTACCGGGCCTCTTCCAGGATGGCCCGGTATTCTGCTTCTGTTGCGATCCGCGGATTGGTGCCATGGCAGTGATCGAGCAGCGCCGCCTTGGCGACCCGGTCCAGATGCGCCGAAGTCATCCCTAGCGCATCGAGGCCGGACGGAATGCCGATGTCCCGATTCAGTTTTTCGATGACCGTGTCCGGTTCACCGCCAAGGATCCCGGCCAGGACTTGCCATTTGTCTCCGATCGCCTCCCGGTTGAACCGCAGCACCGGGGCCATCAGGATCGCGTTCAGCGTCCCGTGATGCAGATTGAGTTCCTTGATAGCCCCTGCCGGGTGCGTGAGGGCATGGACTGCTCCCAAGCCTTTCTGGAAAGCCATGGCGCCTTCCATGGAAGCCATCATCATATCCCAACGGGCCTGCCGATCGGAGCCGTCGCGAACGGCGACCGGTAATGCCTTGAAGCCGCGGGTGAGCCCCTCGATGGCAATGGCATTTGCCGGAGGATTGTTCGCCGGCGCCATATAGGTCTCAAGGCAATGGGAGAGAGCATCCATACCGGTAGCCGCCGTCAGAAAGGGCGGAAGACCAAGGGTCAGCTCCGGATCGCAGAGCGCAATGTTAGGCAGCATATGCGGGCTGAGCAGTCCCACCTTTCGTCCATCCGCCAGATTGATCACGGAACCCCGGCCGACTTCCGAACCGGTGCCGGACGTGGTCGGAATGGCAATCATCGGGCAGATGTTGCTGGTAATCCGGGCGAGCCCCCCTTCGATAACGGCATATTGGGCCAAGGGCGGCTCGTGGCCGGTCAGCAGCCGGACCGCCTTCGCCAGGTCGATGACCGACCCGCCTCCGAATGCGATCACGCCGTCGCAGTTTTCGCTGTCATACTGCGCCTTCGCAGCCATCACCGCCTCTTCGGTCGGATTGGATGGCGTACCGTCAAAGAGGGGTAGGGAGACACCATAGGCCTCAGTCAGGCGGTCCAGCAGACCCGTCGAGACAAGTCCTTGATCACTGACCACCAGGGGACGCTTCATCCCGAGTTGCTCGCAATAGGCCCTCACGTTGGAAATCCCACCGAAGTCGAACTCGATGCGCGTCAGATATGTAATTGTTGTCATGGCTAAACCGTTTCCTCCCGAAAAATGCTGATTGTTTTTCCGCTAGGAATGCGTTCGGCGCAAGAGGATGCGGATGAGAGGAAGGGGATTTTCTGAGCGGGCGCTGCTGGCAAGTCGTGCTCGGTGATCCATCAGCCGTTCAGAAATGGCTGATCGCGGGCAATCAGGTCACGGAAAAAAGCGGCCACTGTATTGACCCGGGCGAGATGCAGAAGGTCCTCATGAACCGTCAGCCAGATATCCCGTTTGACCGATATCTTGTCCGGCAACACCCGGCTCAGATTCTTGTCATGGGTGGCAACGAAGGTCGGCAACATGGCGATGCCGCCATCGGAGGATGCGCTCATGAACTGTGCGATCAGGCTGGAACTGCGGAAGGATGGCGTGACTTCCCCCACCGCATCCGACAACCAACGCACCGCATCGATCTGGACCTGGTCGTCGATATAGTCGATGAACCGATGATCCTTCAAGTCCTCCACTTTTTGCGGCTCGCCGTGGTCTTTTAGATAGGTCGGAGAGGCATAGAGCCAAAGCCGAAATTCGCCGATCTTGGTCACGTTGAGACGCCGTCCGGTTGGCGCCGGGAAGCTCAACAGGATATCGGCCTCCCGCTTGGACAGATTGATCCAATGGGCGGCGGTGACGAGTTCGATGGTGATGTAGGGATTGCGGCGGTTGAATTCCGTAATCGCCGGCGCGAGATAAAGACTGCCGAGGGCCTCCATCGTCGCAACGCGCACGATGCCTTTTGCTTCCTCATCGAAATGCCCGATCACGGTGGAGATCGATTGCGTCTTGCTTTCGATCGCTTCCGCATAGTCGAGCAGCTTGACGCCCGCGTCCGTGAGATTGAAGCCCTGCCGCGTCCGGCTGAACAGTTTCACATTGAGCGCGTTTTCAAGCTCGCGGATCCGCCGGCTTACCGTCGTATGATCGACATGAAGCCGTCGGGCCGCACCGGACAGATTGCGTTGCCGCGCCAACTCCAGGAAGTAGACAAGGTCGTTCCAGTTGAAAAGAACGCTTTTCGGCCCGGAATAGCGGTCGCCGTTTTTCGGATCGTCAGCCACGTTAGACGCCTGAACCTCAATCGCTTATGGCGTTGTCACACCGTATCATTGTCTGTCCACTTCGCCCCAATCAGATAGCGGGGGCGAGGGACCAATCATGACCCGAAAACCCTAACAGGGTCCTGTGATATACCGCGTCAGGCGGATTGTGGAGAAGGAGCCCCCTCGGGCTCGATGAGCTCTTCATAGGGATGGGCTCGAAAGTTTTCCCGTCCGACGATTTCAATGGGGGCTTGCGGTGTGGCGTCGAATTTCAGATGGAAGATATCGAAACGGTTATAATAACCGACCACGTCGTGAAACTGTTTGGCTTCCACGCAATTGGCTAGATCGATCTCGCAATAAAGCAGGCCCTCGTCGTCCCGCAGCGTGTCTCCGATCACTTCTCCCGAAGGCCCGATCAGCATGGTTTCCCCGCTCGGCGTTTCCTTGATGATGCGGACGGCTTCTTCGCCAAGATGGGCAATCGCCTTCAGCATCGTGTCATCGACCAGCGCTGAGGAAACCAGGTTGAAGACCTTCGCCTCGAAAGCATGGGCGCCGGCGCGAATGCGGATCGCGGATGACAGATCGTATCGGCCGGCCTCTTCCGGCGGCCGGGTGGGCCATGTCGGCGGGTAGGTTGAAATGTGAAACTGCTCGCCCTGCGCCATGAGGGCGTAGCGTGCCAGAGGGTTGGTGTTTTCGCCGCAAATCAGCATGCCGACCCGGCCGATTTCGGTTTCGGTTACGCGCAGCCCGGCACCGTCGCCATTGGCCCAGATCATTTTCTCGTAGAAGGTCGGAACGAGCTTGCGGTGGTGGTTCAGGATACTGCCATCCGCGCCGATCAGGAGATTGGAGTTCCAGAGGCAACCGACACTTGTCCGGGTCGCTTCGCTGATGCCGATTGAAACGAAAATCTCGTGGCGGCGGGCAGCCGTGCAGATTGCCCTTATCTCGGGGCCGGGGACTTCGACGGAACTGGCCGCCAGGATCTTAAACATGTCGTGCGACCTGATCGGCGATTGCACCGCGGCCCAGACGGGAAAGCCCGGCAGAAAGGATTCGGGAAAGGCGATCAGGCTGGCGCCATTGCGAGCAGCCTCGGCAATCAGGCTGCAGGCCTTGTCGGTCGTTGCCTGCGGATCGAGGTAAACAGGAGCGGCATGTGCAGCACAGGCTTTGAATTTCGGATATTTTTTCATCTGGTTGTTCGTCCACAGCGCTCGTTAAATCCTGGGCAGCGCCGGTCAGACGGGGACTGGCGCTGTCCTGTTTTTGCAGTGTGATGGTGTCAGAGCTTTTCGGTGGTAAAGTCGTACCGAGGGGGAAGCTTCGCCATCAGGTCTTCCTTGGAGATGCGTTTCTTCATCTGGAATTTGCCGTCCTGGACCTGGCTGATGTAGCAGTCGATCATACCGCTGTGATCCTCGGCGCGCAGGAGCTTAGACCCCTGGGGGAAGGCGATGGAGTTTTCCATGGCAAGGCCTTCCAGCGCTTCGATTACCGCCGGTGTATCCTTCGCCGTTTTCCATCCAGCCGCTTCGATCGCCGCTTTGAGCGCAAAGCAATTTTCATAGGACTGCCAGGCGTGGCTCTTGGCCATCACACGGTCGGAATCCAGTTCCTTGGCCTGCTCCGGATCGATGTTCATCAACTTGACGAATTCGCGGTGGAATTCATCGTCCTTGTATTCGACAGGGCGGGGGAAGTTCTCGACGAAATAGACACCTTCCGCCGCCCCCTTGATCTGCTCGGGGCTGATCGCCTCGATGGTGCCCATGACCGAGTATTGTTTCATTTTCTCGTCGAGGCGCATGGACTTCATCTGGGTGTAAAAGGCGATCGACAGGGCGCCGAAGAACACGGAGAACAGAACCTCGGTTTCTTCCGGTATCTTGGCGAGATAAGGCACGAGGTCCTTGGCATCGAGCGGCACGGCGATGGGGTCGTTGACCTTGCCGCCCATGGCTTCGATGACCTTCTTGTGCTCCTGGTAGTGACTGTGACCCCAGGCATAGTCCGGGAAGATCATCGTCCAGTTCTTGCCGAGGTTCTCCACGGCCCACGGGGCGCCGGCTGCCGCCAGGGCATAGGTGTCTGTGCCGGTTCTGAAGCTGTAACGTGTGCCCTTGGATCCGGTTGCTTCCGTTGCTTCGCCTGCGGAGAAATAGGGCGTTTTCAGTTCAGTCGCGATCGGAATGGACGCAAGCATCACGCCTGAATGCACCGAGCCGACGATGAAGGATGCGCCGCGGCGCTGAACGAGGGAACGCAGCTTGCGCGCGCCGATTGCCGGATTGGATTCTGTGTCCTCGACGGCCAGTTCCACCTTGCGTCCGGAAATGCCGCCGCCTTCGTTGATGAGGTCCACAGCCTTCTTGGCGCAGACATCATGCCAATATCCCCAGGACGAGAAACCGCCCGTCAGTTCGCAGTGGTGGCCGATTACGATCGGACCGCCATCGCTGGCGAAAAGGTCTTTCGTCAGTCCCAGGTAAGACGTTCCGGCAGCCACACCGCCTGCGAGCGCGTGCTGGAGGAAACTGCGGCGGGTCTTCCCATTTTGCGTCATCGATTAAACTCCATCTGGTCGGTTTTGTTATGTGTTTGCGGGCCGGGATGCCCGATTGGGCTTCTCAGAGCGACAGGCCCAAATAGCGGTGAATGATCTCCGTGTTCTGCCGCAGGTCCTGCGCCGTTCCGCTGTGGACGATCACGCCCTTCTCCATGATGACGATGCGCGAACACAGCCGGAGCGCGGTCTTGACGTTTTGCTCGACGAGCAGGATCGACATGCCCTCGCCATTGATCCGGGCAATCTCCGCCCGGATATCGGCGACGAGGCTGGGCATGATGCCCTCGGTCGGTTCATCGAGGATGAGCAGTTTGGGCCGCATGACGAGGCAACGGGCGATCGCCAGCATCTGTTGTTCGCCACCCGACAGGGTACCCGCCTTCTGCCTTGCGCGTTCCTTCAGTCGGGGAAAGCGTTCGTAGACATGATCCTCGAGATCGGCCGGCGGCTTCCCGGGCAGCCCGATCGCCAGATTTTCGGTGACGGTCAGATGACCAAACAACCCGCGTCCCTGGGAGACGTAGCCGATGCCGTGACGCGGGATCTTGTGCGCGGCGAGTTTGGTCAGTTCCGCCCCGTCGAAACGGACGGAACCGCCAGCACAGGGCATCAGCCCCATAATGGTCCGCAGGGTCGTCGTCTTGCCGACGCCGTTCCGACCGAGCAGAGCGACGGCTTCGCCCTCGCCAACCGTCAGGTCGACCCCTTGCAGGATTTTCAGTTTTCCGTATTGGGCCCGGACCTGCTGAAGCTCAAGCATATTCAAGGTCCTCGTCCTCTTCGCCGAGATAAACCGCACGCACATGCGCATCCTCGGCAATCTGTTTGGGCGTGCCTTGGGCAAGAATGCTTCCCTGGGCCATGACCGTGATGTCGTCCGCTACTTCGAACACCACTTCCATGTCATGTTCGATGATGACGATTTCGCAGGTCGACGACAGTTCCTTGATCCGCTCCACCGTCTGGTTGGTCTCCGCCGGGCTCATGCCGCAGACCGGTTCGTCGAGGAGCAGCAGCTTCGGTTCGGTCGCAAGCGCGATCCCGATTTCAAGAAGGGCGACATCGCCATAGGACAGCGTGCCTGCCTCCCGTTTGGCGAAAGGCAACAGGCCGGTCCGGGTGAGGACGGCTTCGACCTTGTCCCGCGTTTCGGAAATCGAGTCGGCCGATACGAAGGGACGGAAGACAGAACGTCTGGACTGAGCTGCAATCCAGATGTTTTCTTCAACGGTCATTCCCGGAAAGACGCTCTTGATCTGAAGTGTCCGGGCTAACCCCATTTGGCTGATGCGATGGGACTTCAGGCCTGTGATGTCCTTGCCATTGAAAATGACCTTGCCCGTATCGGGCTTCAGAAACCCGGAAATGAGATTGAAGAAGGTTGTCTTGCCGGCGCCGTTAGGTCCTATCACCGCGTGCAGCCGGCCCTTCGGTAAGGTCAGGTCGACCTTGTTGACGGCAATCAGGCCACCGAAGCTCCTGGTGAGTCCGGAAATTTCGAGAATGGAATCTGTCATGGTTCAGTCCTCCCCACGTGCTGGTGGCACATCAGGGGCCAGGCTCTCATCGGCGGGCGTGTCGGTATCCGGGTAGCCAAAAATCCGATTGAGGATCGCCCGGTAGATACCGACAAGGCCGTTCGGCGCGAAAATCGCGGTCAGGATCACGATGACGCCGACAGGCAGCAGGTAATGCTCCCAATAGAGGGATAGTTGTTCACGGAGAATGATCAGGAGGCCGGTGCCGAAGACCGGGCCGAGGAGGGTGCCTGCACCGCCGACGATGGTCCAGACGACGCCCTCTCCGGAGACATGGTAAAACATGTAGGAGGCAGACGCGTAGCGGCCGAAGAAGGCGAACAAGGCACCGGCCGTGCCAGCAAGGAACCCGGCAAAAACGAAGGCGGTGAGGCGCAGCAGGTAGACATTGAGGCCGATCAGTTCCGCACGGACGTCGTTCTCCCGGACTGCGATGAGCGCACGGCCGAGCGGGCTTTTAAGCAGACGGTGTTTCAGGAAAAAGCAGAGCGCGACCACAGCCAGGATGAAGAAATACTGGACGGTCTGGTCCGTCAAAGAGAGCTCGAACTCGCCGAAGGAGAAAACCGGGGGCAGGGAGAACCCCATTCCGTCGTCGCCACCGGTTATCGGCTTGGACGTGAGGGCCAGGAAGTAGAAGATGAGGGAAAAGACGACGGTGATGATGGCGAAGTAGTGCCAGGTCAGCCGCACCGCGAGCGCCCCCGTTACGACCGCGATCAGAACAGCCGCCAAAATCCCGACAGCCAGTGCGGGCCAGAAACCCAGGTCGAAATGCGATATTCCGATCGCGACCCCGTACATGCCGAAGCCGAAATAAAGCGCCTGACCGAAGGAGAGCAGGCCGACATATCCGAAGAGCAGGTTCACGCTGGCCGCGAACAGCGACCAGATCAGGATTTCCGCCGTGATGTCGATCCAGAAACTGCTGACGAACAGCGGCAGGACCCAGGGGGCGGACAGGAACAGGACACAGATAAGTGCTGCGACGAGGCTATCGATTTTCCGGGTCATAGTCATCACCGCACCAACCCTGCGAACAGGCCCTGCGGACGCAGAAGCAGCACGCCGCACATCAGGCAAAGGGAGGTAATACGCGCAACTGTCGGATCGGCGACACTGGTGATGACGCCCTCCATGAAGGACAAGAGGACGGCGGCGGCGACTGTGCCCTGAAGGTTGCCGAGACCGCCGATGATCACCGCCATGAAGCAAAAGGGCAGGATGTCGACGCCAGCACGGAAGTCCACGGTGGTGATGGGGGCCGCCACCGCGCCTCCAAGGGCCGCGAGCGCGGTGCCAAGGGCAAAGGTCGCCGTGAAAATGCGCCCCGCCGGGATGCCCATGGTAATGGCGGCTTCCCGGTTCTGACGCACGGCCCGCATCCAGGTGCCGAACTTGGTCTTGTGCAGAAAGAGGAAGAAACCCGAGATCGCAGTTATTGAGATCAACGCGGCGACGAGGCGGTAAATATCGTACTCGATACCGAGCAGGGGAATGGTGCCATCGATCGGCGGCAGTAGGCGCCTCGGCGTCGCGCCGAACGTTGCACGCGTGCCTTCCTGGAGGATAATCGAAAGGCCGAACGTGGCGACGATCGTCAAGGCCGCCTGCTGGCCGATAGGTTTGATGACAAGCAGATGAACGGCGATGCCTAAAAGCAACCCGAGAAGCGGAACGATCAGGAGGGCGAGCCAGAAATTACCGGTCAGCTCAAGGATGCCCCAGGCAAACACCGTTCCGACCATGAAGAAGTCCCCATGGGCAAGATTGATGACATCGAGCAGTCCGAAGATGATCGACAAACCAACGGCGATCAGCGCGATGATCAGTCCCCATACGATCCCGTTGATCGCAAGGGCAATGACGAGATTCAGCACAATTTCAGTCCCTTCCGGCATCCCGTTTCGATTGAGCGGGAATGGAACTCCAGCATTGGAAGTCATGGGAGTTCTTTGATGGGACGTATCCTTGAATGTGCAAAATTGCCTGTAAATCAGAAAAAACTGCAAAGACGTGTGCAAAAATACATATTCTGGCCAGTGTTTAAACAATGGCCAGCCTGTTCAATCGGTAAGCAGGGTATGTGATTGAATATATTCGGAAAAATACGGTTGTGATCAAATTGTATTCATGTTGAGGCCTTGAAGGTACCTGACATATTTCGGCATTCCTGAAGAAGACCATCTTGGGAGCATGAAGACTTATCGATGTACCCGGCATCTCTATGACCGCATGGGTTGCGAACAGTAGAGCCGCTGTCCGGGAATCTGCGCCATCCCAAACCAGCATGAAGCGGTTCGTGCCATCAGCGCCGTTTCCGAAATAGGACATAGAAATTCAACTAACCTTCGTCCTAACGCTCGAAGGTTGCCTTGGTCAGGCTCGTAGAATGTTGAGTTGAACTGACAAAAGATCGGAAATCAGCCGCCAGCCCAGACTGCCAGGATTTCATCCGATCGCATCACCAGCCCGGTGTGCAGGGAAACCATCTTGAGCGCGGCGTCTTCCATCTCTTCGTTCGATCCGCGAACGAGATCAGCGGCCACACAGACGCGGTAGCCGAGGTTGGATGCGTCGAAAGTGGCGTTGAGAACGCAACAGTCGGTCATTCCGCCGTTCAGGACGACGCGCTTGATCCCCATGGAGCGCAAAAGAAAATCCAGATCTGTCGGATAAAAGGGCGACAGCCTGCGCTTGGTCTCGACGATCAGGTCGGTCTCCAGGACTTCGGTCGCAAACTCGGTCCATTTAGACCCCTGGATCGCGTGTTCATCGATTCCGGGAATGGGTTCGGCATAGAGGGACACAAGAGAACGCCACGCGGCCGGGTGCTGGCCTTTCAGATCGTCCTCTCCGGTCTTGCGCAGGATTGAGCGGACGTGGATCACAGGCACGCCAAGTTCCCGGGCCTGGCGGTGAAACGCATTGACCGGCTCGATGATAGCTCGTCCACGTGGTGCCGGACAGGGGCACATGGGATCTTCCGACAGATGCCCCTGATGCATGTCGATCGAGATGATCGCCGTGTCGTCCCGTTTCACCCAATTGCGAAACGGATCGTCCGGGATTACCTTCTCGACGCCATAGACGATTGCTTTCATAGGATCGGCGACCTCTTGATGGGGCAGCGCGGGCGGGATATCCGCCCGCGCTCTTAATTCACGGTGTGGTGCAGGCCAGCCGGATGGCATTGCCGTCCGGATCGCGAAGGACCGCCATGTACCAATTGTAATAGGTCATGAACTGTTCCTTCACGAGTGTGCCGCCTCGGGCCTTGGCAGCCTCGACACACGTATCAAGCGCTTCCTTGGTGGCCAGCTTGAACGTGAAGGCCGTCTGGTCGCCTTCACCCGCCTTTCTTTCGTCAAGCCCCAGCATGTCGTAGGCGGCCAGCGCGCTGAAGCCGATCATGACGTCTCCGGACATGTAGCCCCGGAACACGTCGGAACGCAGATCCTCAACCTCCGGAAGATCGAACAGATCACGATAGAATTCCGACAGACCGATAAAATCCTCGGAAAACAGGCTTACTTGCATCAACAGGTTCATGGGGTCTCTCTAGGCTGCCGTTCCGAAGGTTTTCTCGAATTGGGCGCGGAGATGCTCGCCCGCCGTCATTTCGGGGTATTTCGCCATGCCGTCATGCTCCAGGATCGTCGGCGCGCACTTGACCTTGTAGAAATATTCCGGGTCGCAGAAGGTCGGACAGGAATAGCGGGTCTTGTCGCTGTTGTTGTTCAGCACCCGGTGCATGGTCGCCTTGTAGCGATCATTGGTGATAACCGGGAACATCTCTCCGAGGTTGATGATATAGGCGCCCTTGATCGGCGGCGCCGAGATCCATTTGCCGTCGGCGTTGCGCACCTCGAGACCGCCGACATCATCTTGCAGAAGCAACGTCAGAAGGCCCCAGTCCGAATGCGCGCCGGCACCAAGCTGGTTCGGCGCGGCATCCTTGGGCATCGGCGGATATTTCAGGATGCGGCAATAGTGCAGCGGCTCTTCCAGGGACTGGTCGAAATAATCTTCCGGCAGGTCCAGAGAAAGGGCGACCAACCGGGCCAGATGCCGTCCGAGATTGAGTGCCTTTTCCGTGTAGGCTTCGTATTCTTCCTTGAACTCCGGGAAGCTTTCCGGCCACTGGTTTCGGCCGGTCCCCGGTACATTCTGTTTGGTGTAACGGTGGTTCTCGTCCGCATCGACACTGGACATGAAGCCTTCCTTGAGATCCGGAGGCGAACCTTCATCCAGGGTCTGCGCCGCCATCGGCTCATACCCGCGGGTGGAATCCTCGTTCTTGGAGTCGAGCTTCATCTTTTCTTCGAGCGGAAGATCGAAGAACTTCGCCGCCAGCGCGAGCTGGTTGTCCATGTCCTCCTGCGAAATGCCGTGGTTCTTCACGTAGAAGAACCCGGTGTCGACGCAGGCCTTGTGGATCTCCCACGCAACCTTTTTCCGCTTCTCGATATCATCGGAAAAGCTGTCTGTGAGATCGATGAGCGGGATCTCCGTGGCCGCGTGAGGCGGTTCATAGATAATCATGGGCTGTTCTCCACTTTTAAGTGTTCCGGAAGGGGATCAGTTTCGATCTTCTCTTATGTGATGCAGGCCGAGGGCCGCCGGTTGAGCGCTCCTGTCCGAACCGCGCATGGCGGCCCAGATCATGACGCCGAGCGTTGCCAGGTAAGGGGTCATGTGCAGGAAGTAGCGCGGAACATCGACGCCCGTCGCTGCGATCCGGGGGATCAGGGCCTCGATGCATCCGAACAGGACCGCCCCCAGGAGCGCCCGCCATGGATGCCAGCGCGCAAAGATGACCAATGCGATGGCAATCCAGCCCCGCCCGCCAACAACCGAGTTGGTCCAGATCTTGGAAACGGCGACGGTCAGATAACCGCCGGCAAGTCCGATCAGGGCCGTACCGAGCAGGATCGCCAGAATGCGCATGGTCGTGACATCGATCCCGGCCGCGTCCGCTGCGGCAGGGTTTTCGCCGACGGCGCGTAATGACAATCCGAAGCGGGTCCGGTTAAACAACCATACACAGGCCAGGCAGAGCAGGGGAGTGGCGCAGACGACGATGTCCTGACCGAAGAGGATCGGCTCCAGTCCCTTGATCGGCTTGTTGGTCCATCCCGCATAAGCGGCAATGTAACGGGTCAGCGCGTCACTGAAAAAGACAAGGGCCAGGCCGGCGATGACATGGTTGATGCGCAGGCTTGCTGCCAGAAACGCGAAGACAAGCCCCATCGCCATTCCCGCCAGGACCGAGCCGCCGAGAGCGACAAGAGGCGGCGCGCCATTGACCATCAATCCGATACCGGCCAGGGCCCCCGCCAGCATGAAGCCTTCGGCCCCGAGATTGAGAACGCCGGCACGCTCGCTGAGGATCAACCCAAGCGCCGCGAGAGCGAAAGGCGCGGCGAACGCAGGCACATTGATCAGCCAGTTGAACAGAAATTCGCTCATGATGCGGCCCGCCAATGCATCCGGTAGGTCAGGAAGAATTCGGACGCGGCAACGCAGATGATGAAGATCGCCTGCACCAGTTGCACAAGCGCCGAGGGCACCTGGAAGAACACCTGGAGGCTTTGTCCCACCAGAAGCAGGACGGCCATGAAGAAGGCGACGATGACCACACCGAGCGGGTGGTTGCGGCCGAGGAAGGCGATCAGGACGCCGGAAAACAGGTAGCCGGTGAAGAAGTCCTGGGTCATGCGGAATTCCACGCCGGCGGCAATGGAAAAGCCCGTCAAACCGCCGACGGCCCCTGAGGCCAGAATGGCCAGAACCGTGAGCTTGGCGACCGGCACGCCGACTGCCCGTGCCATTTCGGAGTTGGAACTGCTCAGATCAAGGAGATAGCCGACACGGCTGAAGGACAGGATCCACCACAGGAGCGCGGCCAGGATTGCGGCGAGCGGTAGCGTCCAGGTCAGGTTCAGCCAACCCAGCATCGGCAGGCGTTCGAACGCGTCGAATTGCTCCGTATGCGGAAAGCTGCTGACCGGGTCCTTCCAGGGGCCGTAGAGCAGATGAAGCAGCAGATTGAAGGCGACATAATTGAGCAGCAAGGTTGTGATGACCTCGCTGATGCCCAGTCGCTGCTTGAGAAAGGCCGGCCCTGCGACCCAGACCATCCCGCCAGCCATGGCAGCGACGGCCATGAGGTAGAGGCGTGTCGAATCCGGCCCGATATTATAGATCGCCACGATGGAGGCGAAAATTGCGCCAAGGATCATCTGGCCTTCCAGGCCGATGTTCCAGAAGTTCGACCGGAACGCGATGGCCGTGGCCAGACCGGCCATCAACAGCGGCGCCGTCTGCGCCAGCACCGATCCAAGTGCACGCGGACTGGAGAATACGACCGTCCCGATCTCACGGATGAGATCCGACGGGGCGACCCCGGAAAAGGCCAGCAGCGCAACGGAAAGGGCCGTCGCAGCCGCGAGGCTGAGGCCGTACCAGAACAGCCGCTGGATCTCGGAAACGTTCTGGCGCACTTCCAGAAGCGGCACCAGACGCACATGCGGCCGCGAAGTCGGCACCATGCGCTGACCCGCGTCCCGGCCGTTGGCCATCGGCGTCAGTTCTGCTGCGTCACCGCTACTCATGGGAAATCATGGCCTTTCCAACGTCATTGCGGTTGGCGGGGGCCTCGAATTCCGCGACCATACGGCCCCCGGACAGGACGCCGATCCGGTCGGACAGAAGAAAGATCTCGTCGAGATCCTCGCTGATCAGGATGACCGCGGCCCCTCTGTCGCGCGCTGCCCTCAGGCGTTCATGCACGGCGGCGCCTGCCCTGACATCAAGGCCGCGCGACGGGCTGTGGGCGAGCACGACTTCGGGCTCGCTTTCGAACTCCCTCGCGATGACCAGCTTTTGCGCGTTGCCGCCGGACAGAAGCCCGGCCCTCATTCCGGTGCCGCGAACGCCCTGAACATCGAATGCCTCGACCGCCTCACGCGTGAGTTTACGTGCAAGAGCGCGTTTAAATCTGAACCAACCGCCGTATTTTCCGGAAAGAACACCGCTGACGGCATAATTGTCAGCAATGCTTCGCCGTCCGGCCAGACCGAACCGGTACCGGTCGACAGGAATCGAGGCCAGACCGATGCGGCGGCGCGCACCAGGCGTCATCTGGCTAACATCGCCATGCCCTTCGATCTCGATACTGCCAGAAGTTTGCGTGGCAATGCCCATCATGACCTCGGCCAGTTCGTTCTGGCCGTTGCCCGCGACGCCTGCGACGCCGTAGATCTCGCCGCTGCGGACCCTGAAGTTGACGCCCTCAAGTCCCTTTCTTCCGCCTTGCCCGGGGACACGCACCTCCGAAAGTCGAACATGCGTTTGACCAATGGAAGGGGAGGGTTCCGGCGTTTCGATGATCTGCTCACCGACGATCAGGGTCGTCAATTTGCCTGCATCCATATCGTCCGGAGCGGTTTCCGCAATTTTCCGGCCGCCGCGCATGACCGTTATCCGGTCGCTGTGGTTCAGGGCTTCATGAAGCTTGTGCGTGACCAGGATCACGGCACTGCCGGCATCGGCAAGGCCGCGGATCATAACCATCAAGGCCTGGGCTTCCTGATCGCTCAGGACAGCGGTCGGCTCATCCAGGATGATGAACCGTGCGCCGGCGACCAGCACCTTGAGAATTTCGAGGCGCTGCTGCTCGGCGACACCCAGGGAGCCGGTCCGTCTAGCAAGGTCGAGTTCGAACCCCATTTCGCGGGCAAGTTCCTGGGCACGAGCGCCTGTTTCGCTGGCCGGTCGCCCACGGTTGAACAATGCGAGATTTTCCAGAACTGTGAAGGCAGGCACCAGTTTGAAATGCTGATGCACCATTCCGATCCCGTTTGAGGCCGCATCGCGCGCATCGGATAACAGGATTGTCTTCCCATCCATCGTCACATGCCCCTCATCGGGGGCATAGAGACCGCAGGCGATGTTCATCAACGTCGATTTCCCGGCGCCATTTTCGCCAAGAAGCGCGTGGACCTCGCCGGAACGCACCGAGAAGTCCACGCTGTCGAGCGCCTTGAAATTGCCAAAGCTTTTCGAAACGGAACAAAGGCTCAGTGCGTTCGGCATGTTCGGTTGACCGGATTATTGTCCGGAAACTCCCTCGACGAACCAGTCCATGCTCCAAAGATCGCCATCAGAGAGGACCTCGCCCTCCTTGACCCGGACCGTGCCGTCACGGTCGGAAAGCGGGCCGGCGAAGATCTGCTTGCCGCCAATGATCGCATCCCGTTCGGCCATAACCTTGGCCTTCAGCTCTTCGGAGACCGCATCACCGCAGCAGGCGATATCGATCAGGCCATCATTGATGGACAGAAAGGCGCCATAGGCTGCGGGTTCGAAGGAACCGGCTGCAATCCGCTCGATTTCAGGCTTGAGGAAGCGGTCCCATGTCCAGACGGACGAGCACTGGGTCGCTTTGCTGAACTCCGACAGATCGCGGTGGTGACCGGTGCCGTAGATATTGTGCTCGCCGGCAACCACCTGAACGGTCGGGGTATCGACGTGCTGGCCGATAACATCGATGCCCTGTTCCACAAGAGCTTCGGCGGCAGCGCGCTCCTTGACCGGATCCGCCCAGGCGCCGGTGAAGACGACCGAAAGCTGGGCATCGGGGTTCACCTGACGTGCACCCATGAGGTAGGCGTTCACGGTCCAGTTGACGAGGCCGAACGGATTGGCTGCCACGAAACCGATTTTGTTGGACTTGGTTAGTCCGCCGGCGACCATGCCGCACAGATACTGGGTTTCATAGGTCCGACCGTAGATGCTTTTCAGGTTGGCCCCGTTGGTGGTGCCGGCCGGGTTGATGAAGACAATATCCGGATACTGCTCAGCCAGTTCCTTGAAGGTATCCGAATAGCCAAAGGCAGAACCGAGAATGATGTTGGCGCCGCGCTCGATGAACAATTCGGTCGCCGGACGGATCGCGGTCGCGGATTCCGGGATTTTTTCAGCCTGCGGAATGCGGACGTCCAATTCCTTTTCGAGAATTTTGCGGGACTCATCGATCGACTGTGACCAACCGCCGTCGTTGGAATCGCCGAAGAGGACAACAGCCGGTTTCGGATCACCTTTGGCAGCGAATTCGGCAGATGCGCTTCCGACCGATTGGCCTAAGCCTATTGCGCCGAAAGCCAGACCGAAAGCCGTCATGCGAAGTATTTTCATAATAGTCCCTCTGAACATTATACAAATACGGGCGCAGCTATCCGCTTAACCGTCAAAACAATACGTAACTGCTCTACGGATGGATTGAATCCAGCGGATCGTAATTCTTATATTTTCAGTATATACGCGCCATGTGGAACCATCGTATGTGCCAAGAAAAAACCTCGTCAAGCTCAAACGAGGAAACGAAAAAGAGTTTCATGAAAAAATTGCACAAATGGTCAAAATATGAGCAAAGAGATTGAAAACTGAGCTATTTTTCAATTTAAAAGACGTTTTTTAAGCACCCCGATCGAAGACGGTTTTGAAAAACGAAGCCATGAATCGCGCTGCGAAATGTCGCCAAAAGAAAATGTATACAATCTGGAGAAGTAAGTAATTTATCTGCTTTTCTGGATTGCGTTGGGCAAGCGGAAGAAATTAGCGCATACGATTAAGTCCTTCGGCCTTGGAAACGGCAGGGCAGGCACAATGCGTAGAGAAGATCGAGATATAGTAGACTGGACCGCCCCGAAGGTGGATTTAGGCAATTCCCCGCCAGTCAGAATTGCTCCGAGGCTTATCGGGGCGAGATTGCGATGCGAGGCGGTGCGTCAAAGCCTGGCTCCAGCTGGTATCCGCCCGGTCATTTCGCAGAAAGAAAACCGCAGGAAGTCCATACTTAGCAACTTTCGGGACTGTCCGGACGAAGAAGCGGTTCGAGGCTTGTTTAACCAGATCGAGCACTTCCGCAGGATCGCGACCCGATGTGACGAGTCTGAGGTCTGCTTCAAAGTGTTTTTAAATCTCTTTGCCTCGCGCGACTGGTTGCAGCGAGCTCAACGATAATCCCGAGCAAATTCGGGAAGGGTAGATCAGACCCGATCCGAATTCATCCGCAATTACCGACACGGATATGATCGCACAATTGGTCCTGCTTCAATCAGCTGGAGATATGGTTAATAAATTCAAGCTTGAGAAATATATATGACTGTCTATGAAGAAAAATACTCTGCGGAACATATGTATGTAAGTATAGATCGTCGATAAAATGCTTGAATTATACTTTTAGCGCCAGGGGTGAAGTATACTACAAATCAATATGTCGCAGAATAGCGTTTTATGTCGCTTTTTGATGGGCGCAGGAACATCTCTACATGATTTCGCTTGTGTAAGCGGGAGGTGTTTCATGCAGAATCAAAACATTCGAGCAGGTCGTTCTAGCCGGCACAATAAACGTCGCTTGGAAGTTGATGCAGCACGTACGAACCTGTTTCCTCGATTGGAAAAATCAACGTCTGCCTGCGAACTCCCGCATGAACAACGGCTTCATATCCGCAATGACGTCTCATCTCCCAATCTGAAGCGCGCCGGAATTACATCTTGGGATCTTGTTGATCCCAAGAATGTATCAAAGTCGAGCGTCGAAGTTGAAAGTCGGTTGGTCCGGAACAAGGGCTTCAATTTCTGTCCGGTCAACGGGTCTGGGAAATTCCAGCTCCCGCGAATTCATGTTCTGGCGCAAACCGTGTCATTTTACCGGTCTGGTTCTGGTGGCCGGCGCGGCACAAGCCCAATTCATCGAGCCGGAAATCGTCAGTTACGGCGATGTGTCCTGCTCCTACGAGGCCCCCCTTAGCGCCATTCCCCCCATTACCTGCACGACGGATCTTGATGGGGGAATTGGCTCCGCCGGGGTGCAGAATGGGGCCAATTCTCAATACAACCAAGCCGTTGAGCTTTCGGTAACGCTGTCCGGGGCCGCCAGCGTGACCAATACCGACTCGTCCTACACCGTCGGCGCAAATTACAGTGGCTTCGGCCTTCAGGCGAGCGAGACCTGGAACGCCGGCAATTTCACCAATGGGTCGATGCTCGAAGTCACGAGCGACGGTTCGATCAGCATATCGAATGCCCGGCCCGGACAACTCGGCCTCATTACGGCGGGCGCAGCCGACCAACCTTTCGCCGAAGGCGGGGGGATCGTTTCGGCGATTTCCGTTGGTGCGGATGGATATTCCGATTCGCGTTCATCGCCATTTGTGCCGAATTATGCAGGCGGCTTGGGCGGCGCGATCAATCTGACCAACACAGGTTCTATCACCGCTGCGACCACCTCCGGTCCGCCAACCGTCGTGACCTATGACAACGTCCTGATCGACACGCTTCTCTTGAACGGTCTTGGTGCTTTTTCGTTAGGCGGCGACGGTGTCGCGATCAAGACGGGCAATCGCGACTACGCGGGAAACGGGGGAGACGGCGGGGCCATCACCATAGGCAATTCCGGCTCCATTGATATTACCGCCACCACCGTCGACACCTACGGCGTCAACGGAATTTACGCCCTCTCGCAGGGCGGCATCGGCAGCAACCGGGAAGATTACGCGATCGCCGAGGGCGGCGATGGCGGCGCGGTCACGATCACCAATAGCGGCAACATCACCATGCGTGGCCTGGAGGACAGCGCCAACGGCGGCCTGACTGGTATTCTGGCCATGTCGGTCGGTGGAAATTCCAACGATTACAGCAGGTTGGAACGTCGCAGACTACGGATGCATCCTCAGCGGGCGATGGCGGAAATGTATCGATCACGCTTTCCTCCGGCGGTTCGATCGACGTGGCTGCGGTCGATTCCGGCCAGTCGAGTATCGGCGTCATGGGTATCAGCACGGGTGGCTATGCGGACAATATCGCAACGGGAAACGGGGGCGACGTCACCATACAGCTGAAAAGCGGCAGCACGGTTTCGACATCCGGAACGTCGCTCGCCATCGGTGCGCTCGGGGTCAGCGCGGGAACGCTGGCCGATATTTCGCCCTATGAAACGGGCGCGGTCAACACCGCCTATCCGGGCTCCCCGGGGAGTGTCACGATCACCAATGAGGGGTCGGTCACAACCTCGGGCTCGATGTCCATCGGTCTCGCGGCCGTCGCCGCGGGCGGGACGAGTATCGTCACCAACGGATCTTCCGGGGCGAGCAACGTGCTCGGCAACGCCATTTCCTACATCGACGACTACGACGGGAGCGATGTGACGATCACGAACGACGGATCCGTACTAACCTTCGGCGCGGCCTCGCATGGTATCGTCGCGCTGTCGGCCGGTGGCGGCGGCGGCTTGATCAACGTGCTCGCGGATACGGAGAAGACCGCGCTCGGCAGCCAGACCTCCAATTCCGGCGGTGGCGACGGTGGAAGCGTCACCGTTTCCAACACCGGCGTCGTGACGACCGGGTCGTCGGCCCGCGCCGCCGAGAGCGAGGCCGCCATCGGAATCGTGGCGCAGTCGATCGGTGGCGGCGGCGGGTCCTCGGGCGCTTCGGTCTCTCTCATCGGGGCCAACGACGCGAGCGGAAGCGGCGGTGGAAATGGCGGGGCGGTCGCGGTTCACGCCAAGGGCGACAGTGCCATTTCCACTTTCGACAGCGGTGCGATCGGCATCCTGGCGCAATCGGTCGGTGGCGGTGGCGGCAATGGCTCCAACTCCTACGGTGAGTTCGCGGCGGTCGGCGGCGCCGGCGGGAATGGCGGCCATGGCGGGGACGTGACGGTCGACATCGCGGGGGCATCGGGACTGGTTACGCGTGGCCACTTTGCAGCCGGCGTTATCAGCCAATCGATCGGCGGCGGCGGCGGCAACGGCGGATCCGGAGATGCTTTCGGCAGTATCCTCGCGGACTCAATCGGCGGTACCGGCGGCAACGGAGGGGACGCCGGCAAGGTGCAGGTGGGCAATGCAAGCTCCATTACGACCGTGGGCAATCAGTCCTGGGGTATCATTGCCCAGTCCGTCGGCGGCGGCGGCGGAACGGGTGGCTCCGCCAACAGCTACTCCGCGAGCGTCATCACGATTTCACTCGCCATGGGTGGGTCGGGCGGCGAGGGCGGCAAGGGAAGCGATGTGGAGGTCGCCAATTCCGGTACGATCCAGACCGGCTGCAACGAAGTCAAAGACTGCATCTATACCTATTCCGGCGGCCCTACACTGGACGGCGCCAATGCCACCGGCATACTGGCCCAGTCTATCGGCGGGGGCGGGGGAACGGGCGGGGCAGCCTCCGCAAAGTCGCTCTCGTTTCCCACCGATGAATTTCCGAGCCTGTCGCTGAGCTTTGCCGTTGGAGGCAGCGGGGGTAAGGGCGGCGACGGCGGCGGCGTAACGGTTTCCAACGTCGGCACGGTCGCAACGTCCGGGGATGCGTCCTTCGGCATCAATGCCCAGTCCATTGGCGGCGGCGGTGGCAATGGCGGCGACGCAACAGCGGCCGCCTACGGCATCGAGGGCGAAATGCCGAGCTTGAAGCTCGCGATTGCCATTGGCGGAACCGGCGGGGGCGGAGGAACCGGCAGCGCGGTAACGGTCAAAAACGGTTTGGACGACAGCTGCGCGGTCTGCGGCAATCGCGGTACGATCGCGACCTACGGCAACGACGCAACGGGCATCGTCGCGCAATCCATCGGCGGCGGTGGCGGGACCGGCGGCTCCGGCAATGCCTCGGCTTCGAGCCCTAATCTGGGGGATGACACGGGGAAAGCCATCGATCTCACCATTGGTGTCGGCGGGACCGGTGGTACGGGCAATACCGGCGGTGCAGTTACCGTCGTGAACAAGGCCACTGGCTATATCCTGACGCAAGGGTCGACCTCCAAAGCCATTCTCGCTCAGTCGATCGGTGGCGGCGGCGGTGCCGCGACGGGTGGACAGGCTTCCTCGAGCGGCGACACGTTCGACGGGAATCTCACAATCGGGGGAAATGGCGGCTCCGGCAACGACGGTGGCACCGTGAATGTGACCAACGGCGGCGTCATCGTCACCGGACTTGCCAACTACACCAACGAAGCGGGTCTGACGATCACGACGGGCGGGGATTCGATCGGCATTCTGGCCCAGTCCATCGGCGGCGGCGGCGGTGTCGGCGGCAGTTCGGATCCGTCAGCCAATATCGGCGTCGCCGGGCAAATCGAAGACGGCCTGGCGCAGGCCTCCAACAGCTATTCGGCGGACATCGCGATCGGTGGTAAGGGCGGCGCGGGCGGCGCGGGCGGTACGGTTACCGTGACCAATTCCGGCACGGTCACCACCTACGGACTGCGTGCCTTTGGGATCGAGGCCCAATCCATTGGGGGGGGCGGTGGCAACGGTGGACTTGCGTCAGCCACGTCCAACGGCGTTCTCACCGATATAGGCGAGGCGGGCAAGGACGGCACCTACAGCGCCAACATCAGCCTGGGCGGCAATGCCGGAGAAGGTTCCGACGGCGGCACTGTATCCCTGACCAACAGTGGTAGCGTACTGACCGCCGGTTACGGCGCCCATGGCGTGTTGCTGCAGTCGGTCGGCGGAGGGGGCGGGGTCGGTGCGGAAGGGACGGTCGACACCGAAACCACGATCGGGCTCGGCTTCGGCGATGGCGGCAACAGCGGCTCGGGCGGCAATGGTGGCTCGATTTCTCTGGCTGCCGACAGCGGACTGATCGTTACCGCCGGCAACGATGCCTATGGCGTGCTGGCCCAGTCCGTCGGCGGCGGCGGCGGTCTGGCCAGTTCCGGCTGTTCCAATCCCGGGATTAGCGAGAACCTCCAGGGTGTGACGGCATCGAGCTGCCTTGGCGCCGATAGCATTTCCTATGACGATTCGCCCTGGAAGGACGAAAACGACGTCTCCATCACGCTCGGCGGCAATGCCGGTGCCGACGGCGACGGCGGCGCCATCAGCATCACCAAGACCGACGGACTGATATTCACCTCCGGAGCGCGCTCGTTCGGCATCTTCGCCCAGTCCATTGGCGGCGGCGGCGGTATCGCGGCCGGGGACGACTCCAATGTCTCGAGCGTGAAGTTCAGTTCGGGGCAGTCCGGCAGCATCGGTGGCGACATCTCCGTTTCGGTCGAAGCGGGCGCGGGAATCGCAACCACCGGCGACGGCTCGTTCGGCATCTTCGCCCAGTCCATTGGCGGCAGCGGCGGCTTCGCGGGAGATTCTTCGCTCGACCCGGTCTTCACCCGCATCAACAACCTCCCGCTGTCCTATACGGGCAGCCAGAGCGCGGGTGGAAACATCACGATCGACATTGCCGGCAAAATCACCACGACCGGCACGAACGCGCACGGGGTCGTCCTGCAGTCGAGCGGATCCGGCGGAGGGGTGATCGGTGTTGATGGCCAACTGGTCATGTCCATCGGTACGGGAGACTACGCGTCGGGCGATGGCGGCACGATCGTTTTCACGCAAGACGCGGGCAGTACGATCACGGCATCCGGGTTCAACGCCAATGGCATCCTGGTGCAGAGCGCGGGATCGTCCACCCAGGAGAGCGGGATTGCGCTGACCATCGGCGGGGCGGTCGTCGGCGGCACCTACCTTGACGACAGCCAGAGCGAATCGAGCACCGCCGCGGGTATTCTCGTCTCGGGCGGCGTCGCCTTGAATGCGGCAGGCGAGGAAACGAACAAGATCATCATCTCGACGTCAGGGTCTGTTTCGAATGCAAACGGCGCCTCAGGCACCGCGATCCTGTCGGCGGACGGCCGCACGACCGTCGCCAACGGCGGGACTGTGACCGGCGCGGTTCTGCTCTACGACACGTTCGACAACGCCAATCCCGCAACGAACGCCACGTTCCAGAATCTGGCCGGCGGCACCTTCAATGCGGGTAGCGTCAGTGTTCTCGAGAGCATCCAGAACGAGGGAACCATAAATCCCGGCGGCAAGGGAACCTTCCAGTCCTACCTGAGGCTGAATGGAGATTTCGTCCAGAGTGACTCCGGCGTCTTCGCGGTGGACATCGACACCCGAGACAGGACGAACGTTTCCGACCTGTTGGTTGTCCGTGATGGCAACGCGGTTCTGGACGGCTTCATCGATCCAAAGGTCTCTGCGATTTTGCCGCAGACCTACTCCATATTTGAAGTCAGCAACGGCTATAACTTGTCAGGGTCAGCGGGTGTCATAGACAATTCGATAGTATTTGACTGGAATCGGACATTTCTGCCAACGCAAGTCCAGATCACCCCGTCAGCTGATTTCCTGCCTTCAGGCGCAAACCTGAATGAAAACGAGACTTCGATCGCATACTATCTTCAACGGTCCTGGAATGCTATCGAAGCGCTGTCCAATCCGAGTGCGGATTATGGTGAAATGTCAGCAGCTTTCGGCCTGGTCTACAACGATCAGACCGCGGCCTCCTATGCAGAAACCCTGGACACCCTTTCAGGACAGACGTCCGCTTTCAACGCCAACGATCAGGCTCTTTCCGGACGTTCCGGGCTAGATAGCGCCTTCAGTTGTCCGACGTTTTCGGAAGATAGCGGAACGCTGCTCGGTGAAACGTCATGCATCTGGAGCAAAGCGATGGGATCCTCCATCAAATACGGCGGCCCCGACGCTCTACCGGACCGGCATATTGCGACTCAGGGCCTCAGAGTTGGCGGACAAGCGGAAATCGCTGATGATTGGTTCCTCGGCGCCACGGCTGCCTATTCGACAGTTTCATCGAAAGCGCAAGGTGCGACGGCATCGAGCACCGGCGATCTGATCAATGCCGAGGTTGCAATCAAGCACGTCGAAGGGCCTTGGTATTTCGGCATCGGGGCTGGAATTGGATTTGGCTGGTATGACAATCAGCGGCTGGTGAATGTTCAAGGAACACCGGTCACCATTAACAGCGATTTCGATACGGTGACCGTCGGCGGGCGTTTTCGCATGCAATACGAAATGGCGTTCGCCAATTGGTACTTACGGCCAAGAACGGATTTCGACGTCATGTATACCCACGTGCCGTCATATGGGGAGGAGGGCCCAGCCGGGCTTGCTCTTGACGTCTTGTCACAGGACGAAATCACGTTGGCCTTTTCACCCAACCTCGAGATTGGGGGGCGACTGGCACTTGAAAATGGTTGGACGCTTAGGCCCTATACCGGCCTGGGATTTGTTGCGATGTCCAATGATGAATGGATAACCACTGCCAGTCTGCGGGGCGCTCCCGCTTCCGCTGGAACCTTCCAGATCGGCCGGCATGTGCCGGATCTGGTCGGACGGTTGGACCTGGGTCTGGACTTACAGAATGAAAACAACTTTTCAGCCCGTTTCGAGTATGGACTGCAGTTCGGCTCCGAGATGACATCAAACACGGCTGCCTTGCGTCTGGGCCTGGAATTCTAGTCTATCTGCTTGAGAGAGCGCAGGCATCTGAGCTGAAGGAGTTCTGCCATCGGGTTGCTCAAACCGGATGGCAGAATTCTCTCGAATGGCGACATGGCCAATTAAATATCGCTAATCCATCTTTCGATGCTGTTCGCTTGGCAAAATCCCAAATTGCGCCCGGTAAACCCGTGAAAAGTGGGTCGGTGATTTGAAGCCAGTCGCATATGCGACCTCGGTAACGGACATGTCCGTCTGAATTAACAACCGTTGTGCCTTTTGCAGCCGAAGATCGACATAATATTTTTTGGGAGAACAGTTCAGATAGCGGCCAAACAGACGTTCCAGTTGCCGCCCGGATATCCCGAGTTTACGTGCGATCACAGATGCGGGTGGCGGATCGTCCATGTTCTCCGACATAAACTGAATTGCGCGGATCAGATGTTCGTTGCGGATGCCGTGGCGGGACTGCCATGACACGCGTTGTGCCGCTTCCGCGTCCCGGACCGCGTTGTAGATCATTTGATCGGCCACTTGGGTTGCGAGGTCCTCACCATGTTTCTGCCTGATAAGGTAAAGTATCAGATCAGCGGTAGCCGAACCGCCGGATGCGGTGATAATGGGGGCTTCGGCGACGAAAACGCTTCGGCTTAAACGTACCTGTGGGAACTCTTCCATGAAGGTTTCATGATAATCCCAGTGGATCGCTGCCTTTTGCTGATCGAGAAATCCCGCAGAGGCCAGAATATAGGTCCCGGAACAAAGTGCTCCGACCCGTGAACCATGAGCACGACCGCGACGAAAGGCAGATAGCAGATTTGCGGTCTCGACACTTTGTACGCCAATGCCGGAGAGAAGGAACAGATAGTCGGACCGGGTGGAGCGGCCGACCTCATTGAAGCTGTGCGATACACGCGTTTCGGAGCCGTTGGAAGCACGCGCGAATCGACCGTCCTCCGAGGCAAATGACCAACTGTATAGTCTCTTCTGGGAGACATAATTGGCGAGCCGCAGCGGTTCGACCGCGCATGAAAACGCGAGGTGCGAGAAGTTCTCGACCAGAAGGAATTCAAAATGTTCGGTTGAGGGGTGTGGGGATTGCCCGTCCAAGGGAAGTCTCGGTCTTAAGTGCTGGGTCAGATGTCCTTGCAGATCCGTAACGCGTCAAGAAGCGCAGCATGAATATTGCGCCCCGCAATCGCATCACCAATCCGCGCGAGATAAAACCTGCCTTCAGGCTGCAGCGGTTTGAAAGGGTCCCGTCCTTCGACAATCGAGCGTTGATCGACCTGACCGAGATTGAAGGATCTTGGCTTGAGTTCGTGATAGAGGACATCCATGGGTGATACGCCATTTTCTATGACAACATGATCAACCAGCCTCTCGGTGGGTTCTCCGGTAAGAACATGGCGCAGAGTAACGGCTACCCCGCTTTTTGTTTGCGCGATACTTTCTATATCCTGAAAACATTCAAACGCAACCGACTGCATTGCCAGAGCCCGAAGCACTACGGCAGAGTTCGTCGGACCGAGTTCATGCGCGGCCATACGGTCAGGCGTCACGTAAGTGACGGAACAACCGGCCCTTGCCAGGGCGTCGGCACACACAAGCGCGGACTGTTCACCGACCTCATCGTAGAGCAGGACGTTACCCTGTAACCGAACCTCGCCCGACAAGACATCCCAACTCGAGAAAGCCAACTTTGCCCCGTCAATTGGCAGTTCTTCGGGCCATCCACCTGTTGCGATGACCACGAGGTCCGGCATTTCTGCCTCTATTTCATCCAACTCGGCATATGTGTTCAATCGGACGTCAACGCCGAGCCTGCCAATCTCCTGGATCAGCCAGTCTGCCACACCCCGGATTTGGCGCCGGATTACACCTTGACTGGCCAGCTTCAACTGTCCGCCCAGACTTTCGCTGGCTTCAAACAGAACCACGGAGTGGCCTCTCAGTGCGCAAACCCTTGCAGCTTCCATCCCCGCTGGGCCGCCTCCAACGACGACAGCCTTCTGGATGGCATCCGCTCGGGGAATAATATGCGGCATGACTGCCTCGCGCCCGGTGGCCGCATTATGTCCGCAGACTGCGGCCTTGCCCTGATTGACCCGATCAACGCAATAACCAAGGCCGACGCAGGGGCGTATGCGGTCTTCATCCCCGCGTGCAAGCTTGGAGACCAGATAAGGGTCGGCCATATGCGCACGCGTCATCCCGATGAGATCGACATATCCTTCCGCGACCGCATGTCGGGCCGTAGCGATATCGGCCACCGCACCGGCATGAAAGACGGGCAGGGGGACGGCTTGCCGGATGCGACCTGCGATTGTCAGATGAGGCGCGGAGGGCATTCCCATGGGGGGAACCCATCCTGCCAATCCGAGGTCATCATAAGGTGCACCGGCCAGGACATTCAGAAAGTCGACAGCACCGGTCTGCGAGATCCTGCGAGCAATTTCTACGCATTCATCGGCTTCCAGTCCGCCTTTCTTCAATTCGTCGCCGGTTACCCGCATACCCAGGATCAGGTCCGGTCCAACGGCCTCACGGACGGCCTCCAGGATCTGCAGTGTCAGGCGCAGCCGGTTGTCCAGGCTGCCGCCGTAATCGTCGTTTCTCCTGTTGATCAGCGGGGATAGAAACTGCCCGAGAAGATGTGAATGGGAAAGGATCTCTATCCCGTCGAAGCCGCCCTGTTGACAGCGTTTGGCCGCATAGGCGAACTGGGAGATGACACGATTTATGTCTTGGATTTCCATCGGCTTCGGAAACGACCGGTGGGCGCGTTCCCGCGTTCCCGAGGGCCCGACGACTGGAAGCCAGTGCCCGTCATCCCACACCGTCCGCCGGCCCATATGGGTGATCTGGCACATCACGGCAGCGCCATGGGATCGGACACCGTCCGTCAATTTTCTGAACCAGGGAACGATGCTGTCATCACCCGCGTATAGCTGACCAAAAACCGACGGGCTGTCAGGGGCTATGTTTGTGGACCCACCAATAATGGTCAGCCCGATCCCACCCTTGGCTTTTTCCTCGTGATAAAGCCGGTACCGATCCCCGGGGTGCCCGCCTTCCGCAAAAGATGGTGCGTGTGCCGTGCTCATTATCCTGTTGCGTAAAGTCAGGTGGCGCAACTGAAAGGGCTCGAGCAATGGGTCGTTCTTCATGACCGGTTCAATACTCCTGGTTCAGAGCGTCCGCTGCCGGGATTTCCGTCTCGCGCCTCGCGATATAGGCCAGAAGAGCTTCATCGATTGCCTGGTCCAGCGTGGGTTCTTGATACTCGCGCAGCAGCTTGCGCGCCTGTCCGAGAGCCCGTTCGGTAATTTCAGTGCTTCCCTCGGCCTGCCATTGCTCGATTGAATTGTTGTCAAACATTTCGGGCATGAAGTACGCCCGCTGGAAGTTTTCAAGCGTGTGAGGATGCCCCAGAAAGTGCCCGCCCGGACCGACATCTGTAATCGCATCCAGTCCTTCCTCGAAGTCGTCCCATCGCGGACCTTCCGCCATGCGATAAGCCATTGCACATTGTTCAGCATCGACGATGAACTTCGCTACGGAGCAATGCATTCCCGCTTCATTCCAGCCCGCTGAATGCCAGATATAATTCGCGCCGGAATGCATGACTGCAGAAAGGGTCGTCGCACTCTCATATCCGGCTTGGGCGTCAAATGTTTTGGCTCCGCCCAAAGCACTCGAAGTTCGCCATGGTACATCGTAGAACCTTGCCATCTGGCCGATCATGAAATTCATCTGGCTGATTTCAGGCATACCCGCCATGGGTGCTCCAGACCTCATCGAGACGGTCGAAAGATAGTGCCCATAGATGGCCGGGCAGCCCTTCCGGATGACCTGCGTATAAGCCAGTGCGCTCAGCGCCTCCGCATTGAGCAGCGCCACCGTCGGCGCCACCGAAGCCGGCGTATTGGCTCCACCCAGGACGAAAGGCGAACACAGTACAGGCTGATTGCGCCGGTTGAAGGCGCGCATAGCCCCCAGCATTGTTTCGTCCCAGACCAGAGGTGAGTTGGCGTTGCAGTTTCCCGTGACGACGGGATGAGTTTCCATGAAGTCCGCACCGAACAGGATAGAGCACAAGTCCAGCACATCCTCTGCGTTTCTCGGGCTGCTCGTCATTCCCATGAAGGTCTTGTCGGAATATTTCATCGACGAATATGTAATCTGCAGATGCCTGTGGCTGATCGGATGGTCGTTGGGTTCGACGATATGGTGAGCGGAGGAATGTAGCGCGGGCATCATGTGCGCCAGCTTGTGAAACATAGCCAGATCGTCAAGCGTTGAGCTGCGTCGCACGTCATCAAGGTCGCGCAAGTAGGGGGCGCCCGTCATAGGAATGAACATGGCGTGCTTGCCGCCCAACCGGATATTGCGGTCCGGATTTCTTGCGAAGTAGGTAAACTCGCTTGGGATCGTAGTGATCAACTCTCGGATCAGGCCACGGTCGAGGCGCACCAATTCGCCTTCGACATCGGCGCCGGCCTTGCGCCAATCCTCCAGGGCAATGGGATCGCGGAACACTATTCCCACATTTTCCAGAATCGACATTGAGGCATCATCGATGAGATGAACTTGTTCTTCATTCATGACGTCGCAGACCGGCAGGGAGCTTGTCAGTCCCGGCAACATGCTGAAATCAGTTGCCTCACGTATCGCGCGCCGGGCAGAGCGCCCACCAAACCGACCAGTCTTGCGTAAAGTGTCTTGCATGAAACATCCCTCGTCGGCATAGCCTGATCACGCCGGAATGATGCGCCGCCTATCTCTGAGCGACATCAGCAGCATTTTTGCGACAAGCTGCCTATAGCCATGCAAATATTGTTTCCTCCAGGAATGGTCCCTAGAGGAGCGTGAAATTCATGGAGTTATGAAGGAGATATGGTGAGCCGACAGGGGCTCGAACCCTGGACCTACTGATTAAAAGTCAGTTGCTCTACCAGCTGAGCTATCGGCTCTCACCATTTGTTAACGATCCCGGTTCATCCTTTGTTAGGAATTCAGGGATCGCCCGCTGACGGCATGAGCTGGTATGCCGCTTGCGATGTGGCGAGTGTGTATGCCGAGCCGGAAAAAGTTTCAAGGGGGAAATTCCATAAATTCAGAGGCTGTTTTCACGCCAATTGTAAAAGTCGCCAATGGAAGTTATTCATATGTAATCGTTTTTATGACCCTGCGTTAATAATATGTTGCGCTTTTTGAAAAATCAGGCAGTATACATTTGGTATTTTTCTGACTTGATGTTACCTCCTTTCAAAGTATTCGGTAGTGGTGTTGAAAGTATGGACTAGTATTCTTGACAATGCCAACTGATCACATTTGAGCATTACCGATAGTTGAAAATAAATCGGTTTTGCTGATTAACCACGCGAGACGATCAATGCAGAAGCGGACTATCGAACGGAATCCGGAAACGGTGGAGCTTGAGTTCGTCAAGAGCCACATCGCAGCAACCATGACCCTGATTCACGGTTTGATCGACCAGGGTGTGCTGGATCGGAATCGCCTCGACAGCTTTTTCGCCGGCTTTCTCGACGAGCTGCCGCATACGCGGGACACGCTCGGTCTTCGTTTGGTAATTGATCAATGGCGTCAGGGGCTTACTTCCGGAGAAGATGAAGCCATCCTGCGTCAGACGCTTTTTGAAGTCATCAATGGCGGCAAGTCGGCGAATTGATAATTTTCCAAGGCGCTGCACATAAGTCGCATCAGGCGCTACGTATTTTCTCGACCTTTTCGTCAAAAAAATCGCGGCGAGGGTTTTCTATCCGGTTTCTTTTTGGTTAGCTTTCACCTTCGGATTTATCCGAATGGCCACTTAACGTGCCAATTCATAACGGTGGAGGTTTCCCATGAAAATCACGAGCCTTGCGCTTGGCCTGGCGGTATTCGCCGGTAGCTTCAGCGCTGCTGCAGCCGCCGATCAGAAATTTATTTCGATCGGGACTGGTGGCGTGACCGGCGTTTATTATCCGACCGGCGGCGCGATCTGCCGCCTGGTGAACAAGAACCGCAAGGAGCACGGCATTCGTTGTTCGGTCGAATCGACCGGCGGGTCCGTTTACAACATCAACACGGTTCGGGCCGGTGAACTCGAATTCGGCGTCGCCCAGTCCGACTGGCAGTATCACGCATATAAAGGCACTTCGAAATTCCAGGAACAGGGTCCGTTCGAGAAGGAACGGGCGGTATTTTCCGTCCATCCGGAGCCGTTTACCCTCATTGTCCGCAAGGATACCGGCATCAAGAGCTTCGAAGAGCTGAAGGGCAAGAAGGTCAACGTGGGCAATCCCGGCTCCGGCCAGCGGGCAACCACGGAAGTGGTCATGGACGCCTTCGGCATGACGATGGACGATTTCTCTCTTGCGGCCGAGCTGAAGGGCTCCGAAATGGCCCAGGCTCTGTGTGACGGCAAGATTGACGCGATGATCTACACCATCGGTCACCCGGCAGCCGCCATTACCGAAGCCGCCACCACCTGTGACGTGGAACTCGTTTCCGTCGCCGGAGCACCGATCGACAAGCTGGTTGCGGACAACCCCTACTACCGCACGGCCACCATCCCGGCCGGCATGTACAAGGGAACCGATCAGGACGTCATGACCTTCGGTGTCGGCGCAACCTTCATCACCTCTGCGGATGTGCCCGATGATGTCGTCTACACGGTCGTCAAGGCCGTCTTCGACAACTTCGACGACTTCAAGGCCCTGCATCCCGCCTTCAAGAACCTGAAGGAAGAGGAAATGATCAAGGACGGTCTGTCCGCTCCGCTCCATCCGGGCGCGATCAAGTACTACACGGAACGCGGCTGGATGTAACGGTCGCAAGGAAACGCCGGGCGGTTTTCCTCCCGGCGTTTCTAATTGCTGCGCGCGAACCGGGAATGGCGATTGCGGTTGATGAGGGCGAGAGCCGATCCGCATGTCCCGGCACATGAGTTGAATGGGGATCCGGGGGCTGTCATGTCGGAACAAAAAAGGCAAAACGCGGAAGTCGATGTCGACCTGATGGTCGCGGAAGTGGAAAGCGGCGCGCGATCAGCGGCCGGTTTCGCGGGGAAATTCATTCTTGGGCTGGCCTTCGTCTGGTCGGTGTTCCAGCTTTATATCGCGTCCAACATCCCCTTCATTCTGACAGAGACGCTCGGCGTCAATGTTGTCTTCAACAACCAGGAAGCACGTGAAATCCACCTGGCCTTCGCGCTTGCGCTGGCCATGCTGGCCTATCCCCTGTTCAAGAAAAGCTCACGTCACCATGTGCCGGTGTACGACTGGGCGCTGGCGATCATCGGGGCCGCCTCTTGTCTTTATTTGCTCTATTTCAAGAACGACATCGCAGATCGTGCAGGTCTGCCGACGACCGCCGACCTGGTCTTTTCCACGCTCGGCATGTTGAGCCTGGGCATCGCTGTTTTCCGGGCGCTTGGCCTGCCGCTGGTCATCGTCGCGTCCGTTTTCGTCTTCTACGTCTTTTTCGGCCATCTTTCGGTCATGCCGGATGCGATCCAGTGGAAGGGGGCCTCCTTCGGCAAGGCCATGTGGCATTTCTGGATGCAAACGGAAGGTGTCTTCGGCGTCGCGCTTGGCGTCTCCGCCTCCATGATTTTCCTGTTCGTCCTGTTCGGATCATTGTTGGAAAAGGCCGGGGCCGGTAACTACTTCATCAAACTGGCCTTTGCCCTACTCGGGCATTTGCGGGGCGGACCGGCAAAGGCAGCGGTGGTCGCCTCTGCGCTCTCCGGACTGTATTCCGGCTCCTCGATCGCCAATGTGGTGACCACCGGAACCTTCACGATCCCCTTGATGAAACGCACCGGCTTCAAACCGGAAAAGGCGGGCGCCGTCGAAGTCGCTTCCTCGACCAACGGGCAGTTGACACCGCCGGTCATGGGGGCCGCGGCCTTCCTGATTTCCGAGTTCACCGGCGTCGCCTATCCGGTGCTGATCAAGCACGCCCTTCTGCCAGCGCTGATTTCCTATATTGCGCTCGTCTATATCGTTCATCTCGAAGCGCTGAAGCTCGGCCTGAAGGGGCTGCAGAAACCACCGGCAACCATGACCCTGGCTCGAAAATTGTCAGGCGTTCTGCTTGGTTTCATTCTGATGGCCGTGCTTGCCTCCGCCGTCTATTACGGTCTTGGTTGGATCAAGGTTGTCTTTCCGAACATGACCTTTGCCACGGCATCGCTCCTGTTTCTTCTGGCCTATCTTGTCCTGCTGATCGTTGCCGCCCGGCATCCGGACCTGGAGATGGACGACCCCAATGCACCGATGGACGTACTGCCTCGGGCATGGGACGTGGCGGTGACCGGGTTCTACTATCTTCTGCCGATCGTCATTCTGATCTGGTGCATCCTGATCGAGCGGCTGTCGCCGACCCTCTCCGCCTATTGGGCGACGGTTGCCATGATCCTCATCGTTTTGACGCAAAGGCCATTGAAGACGGTTTTCCGCCAGGGAGGCAATCTCACTTCTGACTTTTCGAATGGGTGGCGTGACTTCATCGATGGCATGATTGCCGGCGCCCGAAACATGATCGCGATCGGGGTTGCCACAGGGGCAGCCGGCGTGATTGTCGGAACCGTCTCACTCACCGGGGCGCACCAGGTCGTCGGCGAGTTCGTCGAATACCTGTCCGGCGGAAACCTGATGGCGATGCTGTTTCTGGTTGCCCTGATGAGCCTCATCCTCGGAATGGGCCTGCCGACAACCGCAAACTACATCGTGGTGTCATCGCTGATGGCACCGGTGATCGTATCGGTCGGAGCTCAGAGTGGACTGATCGTGCCGTTGGTTGCCGTTCACCTGTTCGTCTTCTATTTCGGGATTCTGGCCGACGACACGCCGCCGGTCGGACTGGCGGCCTTTGCCGCTGCCGCCATCTCGAGAGGCGATCCGATCAAGACCGGTATCCAGGGCTTCACCTACGATATCCGGACCGCGCTGCTGCCGTTCCTGTTCATTTTCAACACGGAATTGCTGCTGATCGATGTCGGCCCGGCCAAGGCCGTGTTTATCTTCATCGTTGCAGTCGTCGCGATGATGCTGTTCGCGGCCGCCACGCAGGGCTATTTCTTTGCCAAAAGCCGCATCTGGGAATCCGTTGGCCTTCTTCTTATAGCCTTCACGCTGTTCCGGCCCGGGTTCTGGCTCGACTATGTTCAGCCGCCTTTTGACGAACGTCCGGGTACGGAAATCGCGGCTCTCGCCGAAAAAGAACCTGACGGCGCAACGCTCAGGATCGTTCTGCGGGGACCGGATTACAAGGATACGGACAAAATCGACTATCTCACGATCCTTCTGCCCTTAGGGGACAAGGCTGACGGCGTCAGCCGGCTGGAGAAGATCGGGGTGGTCGTGAATGAGGACAACGGCAAGGCGTTGCTGGACGAGCCGTTCCCCGGCAAATGGCTTGACCTGAAGACCAATGGACAGTTCGACTATTATGCGGATACGCCGGTCGAAATTGAAAAGGTCGAAATCGAAGCATCGCGGGTTGCCAAGGAGATCTTCTATATTCCGGCTCTTCTGCTGCTCGGTCTCATCGTCTTCCTGCAACGGCGCCGCACCACGGTTCCGGCATTCTGACGGGGAGAGGGAAAATGTATAAATCTATTCTGGTTCCGATTGATCTGAGCGAAGAAAGCTCCTGGCGCAAATCCCTGCCGTCCGCAATCGCCATGGCCCGCACCTTCGGCACGGACCTTCATGTCGTCACCGTCGTACCCGACTTCGGACGGTCCATCGTTGGTGGATATTTTCCCGAAGGTTTCGAAGCACAGGCGCTTGAGAAGACCTCTGAAATGCTCAAGGAATTCCTTGGGCAGACTGTGCCTGGCGATATCGCCTGCAAGGGACATGTCGCGCACGGGACTATCTACGAGGAGATCAACAAGGTCGCCGACAAACTCGGTTGCGATCTGATCGTTTTGGCGTCTCACCGGCCGGAACTGAAGGATTATCTTCTGGGTCCGAATGCCGCCCGGGTGGTGCGCCATGCCCGGCAAACAGTGATGGTTGTCCGCGAATAATCCAAGCCTTATCACCTCGGCTGCGACGACGCGCCTCTCGTAAAGGTGAGGCGACTGTGTCTTTGTGCCTCGCTTATAGATGCATGGGTCGTTATTGAGTCCCTTCACAAAAGCTGGGTAAGAGAGTTCAAATGCTGGAACACGTTACGATACTGGGCGCATTCTTCGCGGGGATTTTGTCATTCGTCTCCCCCTGCGTTCTGCCCCTGGTGCCGCCTTATCTCGGGTTTCTAGCCGGCGTCTCGATGGAGGAACTGACCGGCAAAGCGGATGAAAAGTCCGCGTCCCTGAGGGTCTTCACGGCCGCCCTGGCATTCGTCGCGGGATTTTCGACAGTCTTTGTCATTCTCGGCGCCAGCGCCAGTTTCATCGGGCAATTCGTTACCCAGTATATCGAAGTTCTCGGCTACGTAGCCGGGGTTTTGATCATCATCATGGGGCTGCACTTCCTCGGCGTGTTCCGCATTGGGCTTCTGTATCGGGAAGCCCGCGTCCATGTTGAACGCAAGCCTGCCGGCCTCATCGGCGCCTATCTGATCGGATTGGCCTTTGCCTTCGGTTGGACCCCATGCGTCGGTCCGATCCTGTCGGCGATCCTGTTTGTGGCAGGCTCCGAGGCTACGGTCGGCAGGGGCGCCATTTTGCTCAGTGCCTATGCGCTCGGTCTCGGCATTCCCTTCCTGCTTGCCGCGGTGTTCGCCGGCCCGTTCATCCATGCCATGAGCAAGTTCCGCAGGTACATGGGAATTGTCGAAAAGGTAATGGGCGGCGTTCTCGTCCTGACCGGTATCATGTTCCTGACCGGACAGTTCGCGACGTTGTCCTACTGGCTTCTCGAAACCTTCCCGGTCTTTTCCCAGATCGGTTGAGCCGCGCCTGTCGATAGTGCTGAAGCCGGTATGCGGTTTCCTTCAGCCTCAGTTGGCTTTGGATATTTCAAGTTCGGGGAGGGGCATGCCTATATAAAGCGCAGGATGGCACGTGCCGGTAACCTCAAGAAGCCTGAGACAGGCTACCGCCGCATTGGCCGCATTTCCGAAAGGACCGACAAGAAGTGCGTAAGTCTCGTCCAGATCGGACTTCGAGATAATCGGCCTCAGGTCCTTCATCCGTTCCTCATTCTGCTCCTCAAACCTGTTCCAGGCTTCGGCGGCCTTCTCGGCTGTCGCGTATCGCCCGACAACCGCGCCGAAATCGGAATGATTGATGAGCGAGGTGCCGGCCCCTGTCGAGCGGCCAACTGGTTTGCTGGGCGTGATCAGCGGTGGTTTTATGTCTTCTGCGACAGGCGTGTCCGTTGGTGTGATGGAGCCGGTCGTGATCGGATCGGGGCCCGGTTTGGGAAGTTCGGCAATACGGACCGGTTCAAAAACGCGAACGGGCCGTTTCGGCTCCTGCGTGCCGGCAATCGCCGCTTGTCCGCTATTTTGCAGTTTCATCCGCATAGCCGCATCATTGCCCGCCATGGTTTCCGGTGCGGGAACGGATTCGATCCGCTTTTGGACCGCCTTGTCGCTGATCTCTTCCGGCTTGCCAGCCTTTTTCAACGGCGCGGCAGGAGCCGCCGCTGCGGATTTGTCGTCAGAAGAGGCTTTGGCAGAGGTCACTTTTCCCGGTACCGGTGCCGGGTGCATGGCTTTGGCTTTTGCCGAGCTATCGGCGTCGGCCACGATGCCTTGCGCCAGTTCTTCTTCCAGCGCGGCGATCCGGCGCGAATAGGAAACGTTCTGTTCAGCGAGGGCGCTAAGGCGCCTGCGTAAGGCCACAACCTCGCGCTGCAGGGTCTCAATCTGGGACGTATTGATCTCGTCGGCGCCTGTCGCAACCCTCCCATTGACCGTTGGCATGAGCCCGATCTGGTTGCCGCCGGTGCCGGTTCCGATGGACGCGGTGGTTGTCACGTCGCCACCGGGTGGCAGGATCTGGCCGTATATAGCTGACGGGCGACCGAGCTCCGTTTCCCGGCCGAATTTCAGGGATGCAAACCCAACGCTGCCAAACAGAATTGCTGCAAATGCCCATGACAAAAGGGACAGCCGCTGAAGGGTCAGCGTCTCCTTGACGACCTGCCTGGTCGATGTCTTGGCCCGTTTTTCAGGCAACTGGAGATCCCAAGGTAGTAAGCATGCGAATCTGACGAACGATATTCCATCAGACCGCAATTATAGTTAACGGACAAGAAAGGCCTTCCGGAGATCAGACAGATCTTTCAATGTCCTGTGGATCGGGGCATACAGGCGGAACGAAGCGGACCGATAGCAAGGGTATTTCCTGATGACGAAGCGCAATTGTCTATCCATCGTGCTGGCTGCCGGCCTTGGCACCCGCATGCGCTCGGACTTGCCCAAGGTCATGCATCCCATCGGAAACTTGCCTCTGATCGGCCATGTGTTGAAGGTATTGAAGGAAGCCTCGTCGGATCGGGTCGCAGTTGTCGTCGGTCCTGGAATGGAGGACCTGGAAAAGCTGGTGAAAACCCTGGCCCCGGAAGCAGGCTGCCATGTTCAGATGGACCGTCTTGGAACCGCCCATGCCGCACTGGCGGCCCGCGCTGCCCTGGAAGAACCGGCCGACGACGTACTGGTGCTTTTCGGCGACACGCCCCTGATTACGCCGATGTCCGTCGAAACCGTCCGTAATGCATTGGCCGAAGGCGCCGATGTGGCGGTTCTGGGTTTCGAGGCCGGCAATCCTTTTGGATATGGACGCCTGCTCATCAGGAACGGAGTTCTTGAGGCAATACGCGAAGAAAAAGATGCAACTGACGAGGAACGTGAAGTTTCTTTCTGCAACTCAGGCATCATGGGTTTCCGCGGTTCAATCGTTCGCGAGTTGCTGGAGTCGATCGGAAACGACAATGCGAACGGCGAATATTACCTGACCGATGCGGTTGAGATCGCCAACGCAAACGGCCTCAAGGTCATCGCGGTCGCAGCAGATGAGGAAGATGTCCAGGGGATCAACACCCGGGCGCAGCTTGCCGGTTGTGAAGCTATTTTCCAGAAGCGGATGCGCGTTGCCGCAATGGAATCGGGAGTGACCCTGCAGGCGCCCGAAACCGTGTTTTTCTCTCACGACACGATCCTGGAACCGGATGTGACCGTGGAACCGAACGTGGTCTTCGGTCCCGGCGTGACCATCGCGTCCGGAGCCCGGATCCGGGCCTTCAGCCATCTGGAAGGTGCGACCGTCGGCGCGGGAAGCATCGTCGGCCCCTATGCGCGGCTGCGGCCAGGCGCCGAGCTCTCTGAAAACGTCCACATCGGCAATTTCGTGGAAGTCAAGAACGCGACCGTCGGTTCCGGCGCCAAGGCCAATCACCTGGCCTATATCGGCGATGCCAGTGTCGGAGAGGGCAGCAACATCGGAGCAGGAACGATCACCTGCAACTATGACGGTTTCGGCAAGCACAGAACCGAAATCGGAGCGGGAAGTTTCATCGGCTCCAACTCCACGCTCGTTGCACCGGTCATCCTTGGCGATGGGGTTTATGTCGGCGCCGGCAGCGTGGTGACCGAAAACGCGGAACCGGATTCGCTGGTCATCGGACGAGGCCGCCAGGTGGTCAAGCCGGGCAGGGCGGCAGAGATCCGGGCTCGTTTCAAGGCTGCCAAACAGGCTAAAACCAAAACCTGATCAACAGGCTTAGGCAATTCTCAAGCTTCTCCTGTCACGAACTGAAACAGGGTTTGATTTCAATCCCCTGTCCGGCGTCGTCTAAACATTTCGCGTCGAATCCGGTTTGAAAAAAGGTACATTGCATGTGCGGAATTGTCGGTATTCTCGGAAAAACAGATGTAGCTCCGCGCCTCGTGGATGCGTTGAAACGGCTTGAATATCGCGGTTACGATTCCGCAGGTTTGGCAACACTGGTGAATGGAAAACTTGTCCGGCGGCGCGCGGAAGGAAAACTACGCAACCTGGAAGCCCTGCTGGAAAGAAGCCCGCTGGCGGGCACGTCCGGCATCGGCCATACCCGTTGGGCAACCCACGGCGCTCCGACGACTGCGAATGCGCATCCCCACCAGGCCGGTGGAGTTGCGATCGTTCACAACGGCATCATCGAAAACTATCTGGAACTGCGCGACGAGATCGCGACCAACGGTGCGCGGACCGAGACAGAAACCGATACCGAAGTGGTCGCTCATCTGGTGAATATCGAGCGGGAGAAGGGAAAGTCTCCGCAAGAGGCGGTCGCAGCTGTCCTGCCGCGTCTGAAAGGGGCCTTTTCCCTTGCCTTCCTGTTCGAAGGCGAAGAGGACCTGATGATCGGGGCGCGCAAAGGTTCGCCCCTGGCCGTCGGCCACGGAGAAGGCGAAATGTACTTCGGGTCCGACGCCATCGCGCTGTCCCCGTTTACCGACCGGGTCACTTATCTGGATGAAGGCGACTGGGCGGTCATCACCCGTGAAAGTGTCAAGGTTTTCGATCACGAAAACAACGAAGTAGAACGTCCTATGTCTCGCTCTACCGTCACGGCCGTGCTGATGGACAAGGGCAACTACCGCCACTTCATGGCCAAGGAAATCCATGAACAGCCGGAAGTGATCGGGCATACCCTGTCGCGGTATGTGGATCTCGCTGCGAAGAAAGCGAATGTTCAGGGGATCGAGGCCGCCGATTTCGCCAATCTGAACCGTCTCGTGATTACCGCCTGCGGGACCGCTTTCTACGCCGGACTGGTCGCAAAATACTGGTTTGAGAAATACGCTCGGCTACCGGTCGAAATCGATATTGCCTCGGAATTCCGCTATCGGGAGACCCCGATCAACAAGGGCGATTTTGCCCTGTTTATTTCCCAGTCGGGGGAAACCGCCGATACGCTTGCGTCCCTCCGTTATTGCCGCGCCCATGGGGCGGTCATCGGCGCCGTGGTCAATGTGCCCGAAAGCACCATCGCCCGCGAGTCGGATGTGATCTTCCAGACCATTGCCGGTCCGGAAGTCGGTGTCGCGTCGACCAAGGCGTTCACTTGTCAGCTCGCCGTTCTAGCCACGCTCGCGATCCAGGCCGGCCGCATCCGCGGAGTTCTGACAGCCGAGCGCGAAGCGGAACTGATCGAGGGTTTGGCCGCCGTTCCCGGCCTTGCCGTACAAGCCCTGAAACAGGAAGTCGCCATCGAACGGTTGTCGCAACCGCTTTCCCGGACGACCAATGCGCTTTATCTCGGCCGGGGAACGAACTTCCCCCTAGCCCTGGAAGGGGCCCTGAAGCTGAAGGAATTGTCCTACATCCATGCGGAAGGTTACGCAGCTGGCGAGTTGAAACACGGGCCAATCGCCCTGATTGATGAGAACATTCCGGTATTCGTAATCGCTCCCCACGACGGGATCTACGAAAAGACCGTCTCGAACATGCAGGAAGTGGCGGCGCGCGGCGGTAATATTGTCCTGATTACCGACGAAAAAGGGGCCGCGGAATGCGGTAATTCAGCCGGCAAAATCGTGGTCATGCCGGATGTCCCCGAGATCGCCGCCCCGATCATCTACGCCCTGCCTGTCCAGCTCATTGCCTATCATACGGCCGTCTTCATGGGCACGGATGTGGATCAGCCGCGGAACCTGGCCAAATCGGTGACGGTCGAGTAATGCCGGTTCCAAAGAACTATTCCATTGTCGAATTCCAGGAACAATACCGCAAACCGGTCATCGCCCTGTGGCAGGCTTGCGGCCTGACCCGGGCCTGGAACGATCCGGACAAGGACATCGACCGCAAGTTGACCGATCGCAACGGCGGTTTCTTCGTCATGCTTTTCCGAGATCCGGCTACAGAGAACGACACGGTTATCGGGTCCGTCATGGCCGGTTACGATGGCCATCGCGGTGCGATCTACTATCTCAGCATTTCGCCCGAGCATCAGGGCTCCGGATGTGGCCGGCAACTTATGAGCCATTGCGAAGCGTATCTGATCGATCTGGGCTGCCCGAAAATTAATCTGTTCGTCCGCAAGGACAATGAACAGGCTTCCGCCTTTTACGAAGGGTTGGGCTATACCCTCGAAACCAGTCTGGCCTTCGGCAAGCGCCTGATCCCGGACGACTGAGACCGAAGTTTAGGATCCTGTACCTGTCCCGGCCACCGACGGACGTGTTCCCACGTAGAGCCCGCAGGCCACCATGAACACCCCGACAACGACGGCAAGCCAGGGTTTGGGATGAGCCGCCCATAAAAAGACCAGAAAACCGAAAGCCATACCGGAGAGCGCGTAGATTTTCGCCTTCACGGGCACAACACCGTGCTCACGCCAATTCCGGACCGGCGGACCGTAGCGCGGATGTTCCAGGATCCGTTTTTCCAGCTCCGGCGAAGACCGCGCGAATGCAGCCGCCGCCAGGATGAAAAAGATCGTCGTCGGCATGATCGGCAGAAAAATACCGACAACGCCGGCAGCCACGCAGCCGAACCCGAGGAGCTTGAAGGTGGTGCGCCTCAAGGGGCTGCCTCCGTTTCGTGCAGTCGATCGCGCGGATCGCGCAAAATTAATCCAGCTACGGGATACCGCAGCGCACTTAAAACAACTATGTAGTGGACTTGGAAAAGAATTGCGACGGTTTCGTCGTATCAAGAGGTGTCCATAATGACGCGCGATAGCTCAAGGGAAGACATTCCGGCGGGCGGCCACAAGGGCCGGGCTACGACCCGCCTGCGGAACTATTTCCTGACTGGCCTTGTCATCGCGGGTCCGATCGGAATTACCCTTTGGTTGACATGGACTTTCATCCAGTGGGTCGATGGCTGGGTGAAGCCTTTCGTGCCGAAGGTCTATAACCCCGACACCTATCTGCCTTTCCCGGTTCCCGGGTTCGGCCTGATCGTTGCGATCGTCCTGCTGACGATCGTCGGCTTCGTAACCGCGAATTTCGCCGGGCGCAGCCTGTTGTCCTTCGGGGAATCCGTTGTCGGGCGGATGCCGCTGGTGCGCAACATCTACAGCGGATTGAAGCAGATCTTCGAAACCGTGCTCGATGAGCGGGGAAGCAGCTTCACCAAGGCGGCCCTGATCGAATATCCGCGTAAAGGTTTGTGGGCGATCGTCTTCATCTCGACGCAGACCAAAGGCGAAGTCGCGCGCCGTTTGAGCGACAAGGCCGATCTTGTCTCGGTATTCCTGCCGACGACACCGAACCCGACCTCCGGTTTTCTGCTGTTTGTTCCTCGCGAAGACGTCATCGAACTCAAGATGTCTGTTGAGGATGCGGCCAAGCTGGTGATTTCTGCCGGTCTGGTCAATCCGTCCTCTCCGGAGATCCTGGACGATTTGATGGAAAAGAAGGCGGATCAGACAAGTATTTCCAAGACGCCAGCCGACGCGCCTCGCGAAGACGCGTAAGCGCACACTAGAGCATATCCATAGAATGTTGGTTCATTTGATGCCGGAAAGCAATTCACTCGGCAAGGCGCGACGCGAAGGGCGATGCGGTGCATCGTTCAAGCGGCGCAACGCTGCCGATGGGCTGCTTTCCGGCACCCGAAGGGCCGGTCTCTTTTGTCCGCTGACTGCGTTGGCTCGCACTTATGGTGGGTTAACACCACGGCGCGCAAGCCGCCTTGTCAGCAGACAAAAGCGCTCCGGTCAAATGATCCAGCATTCTATGGATATGCTCTAGCCAGCCCGTAATAAGCGGATCGCTTCGTCGCGACCGAACAGATACAGCAGACAGCGGAGCGCATCGCCCCGGTTTCCCTCTAATTCAGGATCGGTCTCCAGGATTAGTCGTGCATCGTCGCGCGCCGTCTCCATGAGATCCGCATGGTGCTCCACCTGAGCGATCCGGAAGCCAGGCGTCCCGGACTGGCGCGTGCCGAGGATTTCACCGCCGCCGCGCAGTTTCAGATCTTCCTCGGCGATCAGGAAGCCGTCGTTGGTCTCCCGCATGATATTGAGACGCGCCTGAGCCGTTTCTCCAAGCGGTCCCTTGAACAGCAGGACACAGGAGGATGGTTTGTCGCCACGGCCGACCCGGCCGCGAAGCTGGTGAAGCTGGGCAAGGCCAAACCGTTCCGCATGCTCGATGACCATGATGGTCGCGTCCGGGACATCGACACCGACCTCGATCACTGTGGTCGCCACCAGAACCCGGGTTTCCCCAGCCTTGAAGGCGCTCATGGCGGCATCCTTTTCATCCGCGCTCATGCGGCCGTGAACAAGGGATACCCGTTGGCGGAGCATCTGTTCCAGCACCCGGTGCCGGTCTTCCACCGCGGCGAGGTCGATCTTTTCGGATTCTTCGACCAGCGGGCACACCCAATAGGCTTTTTGCCCTTCGCGGACGGCCGCACCGATACGGTCCATGATCTCGTCCAGCCGGTCGAGGGAAGCCGACACCGTCTTGATCGGCTTCCGGCCCGCCGGCTTGTCCGTCAGCCGGGAGACGTCCATATCGCCAAAGCAGGTCAGAACCAGCGTGCGCGGGATCGGCGTCGCGGTCATGACAAGCACATCAACGCCCTTGCCCTTGGCAGACAGCGCCAGCCGCTGATGAACGCCAAAGCGGTGCTGCTCGTCGACGACCACCAGACCGAGATCCTTGAACGTCACCGATCCCTGAAACAGGGCATGGGTTCCGACGGCCAGATCGATTTCGCCGGCATCCAGCTTCTCCTGGGTAAGCCGGCGCTGCTTCTGGCTGTCTTTTCCGGTCAAAAGGGCGATGCGAATTCCGGCCTTTTCGCAAAGCGGGACCATGGACGCAAAATGCTGGCGCGCCAGGATTTCCGTCGGCGCCATGATCGCTCCTTGCGCACCGCACTCGATGACTTGCGCAAGGGCGGCCAGGGCCACGACGGTCTTGCCGGAGCCGACGTCCCCCTGCAGCAGCCTGAGCATGCGCACCGGCTCCGCGAGGTCCCCGTTGATTTCGACAATCGCTGTTCTTTGGCTTTCGGTGAGCTGGAAGGGCAGGGCGGCGATCACTTCCCTTTGCAGGCGGCCTTCAGGCTTGCGTGCAATTCCTCCCAGGTGGCGCATGCTGGCACGCACCAGTGCCAGGGCCAATTGGCTCGCCAGGAGTTCGTCATAGGCAAGGCGCTGCACGTAAGGCCCTTCGGGGGAAATGTCTGACTGTTCCTGCGGGTGATGAATGGTCTTGATCGCGTCTGCGAAATCAGGCCACTGGGTTTGCCGCAGATAGGCATCGTCGAGCCATTCCGGCAGCGTCGGCACCCGCTCGGCGGCGGCCTTGATCGCCTTTTGCAATGTTTTTGACGCCACCCCCGCCGTCAGCGGATAGATCGGTTCCACCGGCGGCATGGCGGCCGCTTCCTCGGGCTTCAAAACATAATCGGGGTGCACCATCTGCGGGCGCTCGTTGAACCAGTCGACCTTGCCGGACACAATCCGCCGTTCGCCTTCCGGGAACATCTTTTCCAGCCAGTCCCGGTGAGGATGGAAAAACACGAAGGTGATCGATCCGGTGTCGTCGGACGCCAGGATGCGGTAGGGCGCCTTGCCGTGGCGCGGACCGGGCATATGCCGGTCAATCATCACATCGAGGGTGACGATGTCGCCGTTTTCGGAATAGGCGATCCCCGGCTTGTGACGCCGGTCGATCACGTTCTGCGGCAGATGGAACAGGAGATCGGCAATCGTGGCCTCCCGGTCAGGATGGGACGTGACCAGGGAAGACACCAGTTTCGAAATCTTCGGTCCGATTCCCGGCAAGGATGAGACCGGGGCAAACAGGGGATCGAGAACCGAAGGACGCATGATGGGACGATGGCTTCCTGACGAGGACGGACAAGTTGTTCTTGTGCCACGAAGCATGACTTGTTCGCAATGTGGGACAGGAACGCTGACAGGGACGTTCTGCGACGCTATATAGCGGCCAGCGATACCGCACAGGCCACTCCTGCCGGCTAATCCGCCGGCGACAGCGAACGGGTTTCACGATGAGCGAACTTCAAACCGATCAGGGTGCTCCGGAAAGGGATAACCGGCGCAAGAAGATCCTGTTCCGCTGCTGTCACCGGGGCATCAAGGAGATGGATCTGCTGCTTGGCGGCTTCGCCAAAGCACAGATCGATGACCTGAATGACGACGAACTGACCGAACTCGAACGTCTGCTCAACGAGAACGATCATGATCTTTATGCCTGGATAACCGGCAGAACCCCTTTGCCGGAAGAACAGGACGGTCCTCTCTATCGTCGTATCATCTCCTATTGCGAAGACGCGATCGAAGCCGGCATTCCGCTGAATTGACAAGACCTATCCGAGGAAGACGCACGTGTTTGAAAGCCTGCTGAAAGACCAGGCCAACGTTACCCTTGCCAGCGTGCCCGACGGGGCCGAAAGCTATGCGATTGCGCGCATTTTGGCGGAAAGCGACCGGAAAGGCCTGGCACTGGTCTTCGTCGCCCGCGATGCCACGCGCATGCAGATGGTCGCCGAAGCCCTGCGGTTCTTCGATCCCAATATCCAGACCCTGCAGCTGCCCGCCTGGGACTGTCTTCCCTATGACCGTGTTTCCCCGAATCCGGCCATCAGTGCACGCCGGTTGCTCGCTCTCGGCGCACTTGCCCATGGATTGCCTGAAGACCGCCCGACCGTCCTTCTGATAACGCTGAACGCAGCCCTCCAGCGCATGCCCGAGCGGAGCTGGATGGCGAAGCAGACCTTTGCCATGGCACCCGGCAACCGGGTCGACATGGCGGACATTTCCGCTTGGTTGGAAATGAACGGCTTTTCGCGGACGCCGACCGTGCGCGAAACCGGTGAATATGCCGTGCGTGGCGGCATTGTCGACCTGTTCACGCCCGGGTCCGAGGAACCGGTGCGGCTCGATTTCTTCGGCGATACGCTGGAATCGATCCGCTCGTTTGATCCGGAAACCCAGAGGACCTCGAAACAGCTCAAGCGGCTCGATCTTGTTCCCATGAGCGAAGTGGTCCTGACCGAAGATGCGATCTCCCGCTTCCGCCGTGCCTACCTCTCCAGTTTCGGCGCCGCGAGCCGGGACGATGTACTCTACCAGTCGATCAGTGACGGCCGCCGATATGCGGGCATGGAACACTGGCTGCCTCTGTTTCACGAAAAGCTGGAGACCCTGTTCGATTACATTGGCGACACACCGCTGGTTCTTGATACCTCGGCCGGGGATGCCATTCGGGAGCGTCTGGACCAGATCGGCGAGCACTACAGTGCCCGTCAGGAAGCGCGCGAGGCCGGCGGTTCCGCCGGTACCGTGCCTTACATGCCGGTTGCCCCGGACGAGATCTATCTCACCCAGGACGAATGGACCGCAAGCGTCGCCGATACGGCAAGCGCGGCCATGGATCCGTTCCTTCCGCCGCCAGGGCAGGGCAAGCAGGTCGTCGATCTGGCCGGCCGTCAGGGCCGGTCCTTTGCCGCGGAACGGGCCGCAGGTGACGTCAACATCTTCGATGCGCTGATCACCCACGTCAAAACCCTGCAGAAGGATGGCAAGCGGACGGTGATTGCCTGCTGGTCCGACGGTTCACGCGACCGACTCGGCCAGATCCTGGGAGATCACGGGCTCGGCGCGACACAGGACATCGAAACCCTCGCCGATGCCCGCCAACTTCCTGAAAAGACCACGGCGCTTTGCGTCCTTGGGATCGAACACGGGTTCGAACTCGCCGACATCGCCTTCATTGGCGAACAAGACATCCTCGGCGACCGCCTTGTACGCAAGAGCCGGCGCAAGGCCAAGGGCGCCAATGTCATCACCGAGGCGACCGGCCTCGCGGAAGGCGATCTGGTCGTCCACGTGGAGCACGGGATCGGCCGGTTCATCGGCCTGAAGACCATCGAGGCCGTCGGCGCACCGCACGACTGCCTGGAACTGCAGTATCACGGCGGTGACAAGCTGTATCTGCCGGTGGAGAATATCGAGCTCCTGTCACGTTACGGCTCCGATGAATCCGACACCCAACTCGACAAGTTGGGCGGCGGCGCCTGGCAGGCCCGCAAGGCCAAGCTGAAGAAGCGCATTCTCGAGATTGCCGACGGCCTGATCAAGACTGCGGCCGCCCGTGCGCTGAAAACCGCACCCGTCGTCGAAACGCCGGAAGGCGTCTATGACGAATTCGCCTCCCGTTTTCCTTATGAGGAGACGGACGATCAGCTCACGGCCATCGACTCCGTCTTCGACGATCTTGCCTCCGGGCGGCCGATGGACCGTCTCGTCTGCGGCGACGTCGGTTTCGGCAAGACCGAGGTGGCGCTCCGCGCGGCTTTTGTCGCTGCCATGTCCGGCCGGCAGGTCGCCGTCGTCGTGCCGACCACGCTTCTGGCCCGCCAGCACTTTAAGACCTTTTCGGAACGCTTCCACGGCCTGCCGATCAACGTGGCCCATGCCTCACGTCTCGTCCCAGCGAAGGAGCTGAGCAAGACCAAGGCAGGAATTACCGACGGCTCGGTCGATATCGTCGTCGGTACCCATGCACTGTTGGGTAAATCAATCAAGTTCCGGGATCTCGGCCTGCTGATCATCGATGAGGAGCAGCATTTTGGGGTCAAGCACAAGGAACGGCTGAAAGAACTGAAGTCCGACATCCATGTGCTGACCCTGTCGGCAACGCCGATCCCGCGCACGCTGCAGCTGGCCCTGACCGGCGTCCGCGAATTGTCGCTGATCGCGACGCCGCCGGTCGACCGCCTGGCTGTGCGGACCTTCGTTTCACCGTTCGATCCGCTGGTGGTGCGCGAGGCGCTTCTGCGCGAGCATTTTCGCGGCGGCCAGAGCTTCTACGTTTGCCCCCGGGTATCCGACCTTGCCGAAACCAAGGCCTTCCTGGACGACAACGTCCCGGAACTGAAGGTCGCGGTTGCCCACGGGCAGATGCCGCCGGGCGAACTGGAAGATGTGATGAACGCCTTCTACGAAGGCAAGTACAACGTCCTTCTGTCGACCACGATCGTGGAATCCGGTCTGGACATTCCGACGGCCAATACCCTGATCGTGCACCGGGCCGACATGTTCGGCCTTTCCCAGCTGTATCAGCTCCGCGGCCGGGTCGGGCGGTCCAAAACCCGCGCCTATGCCCTGTTCACGGTCCCGGCCAACAAGATGCTGACCACGACCGCTGAACGGCGCCTTAAGGTGCTGCAGTCGCTGGAAACCCTCGGCGCCGGCTTCCAGCTTGCCAGCCACGATCTCGATATCCGCGGGGCAGGCAACCTGCTTGGAGAGGAGCAATCCGGCCACATCAAGGAAGTCGGCTTCGAGCTTTACCAGCAGATGCTGGAAGAAGCCGTTGCCCAGCTCAAGGACGGCGGCGCGGATCTCGGCGAGGAACACTGGTCGCCGCAGATCAATATCGGCACGCCGGTCCTGATCCCGGAAGACTATGTACCCGACCTGCAACTGCGTCTGCAGCTTTACCGGCGTCTCGGCGATCTGACCGAGGCGGAGGAAATCGATGCCTTCGGTGCGGAAATGATCGACCGTTTCGGATCGCTGCCCGAGGAAGTCGGCCACCTGTTGAAAATCGTCTTCATCAAGGGCCTGTGCCGCAAGGCGAACGTGGAGAAGGTCGACGCCGGACCGAAGGGCATCGTCATAACCTTCCGCAACAACGAATTCGCCAATCCGGCAGCCCTCGTCGGCTATATTTCGGAGCAGGGCGTTCTGGCCAAGATCCGTCCGGACCAGAAGATCGTGCTTACCCGCGACTGGGAGAAGACCGACGACCGGCTCAAGGGAACCGCAACGGTCCTGACCAAGCTGTCACGGCTGGCGGCGGCGTAGGTGATTTAGCGATTCAGGCGATCGGTTCAGGTCCAGGACTTGGACTGATCCCAGCCTTCTTCTCCGATCAGCGGCACGAAACAGACGCCGCCGAGGTCTTCTTCTTCGAATTCTTCCTCACTGGTCCGGGTAACCCGGACCAGCCGCTGGTTCCAGGAAGAGGGGCCGACAGGAACAACAAGGCGACCGCCTATCTTGAGCTGGTGTTTCAGGTGCTCCGGGACTACGGGGCCGCCGGCGGTCACCACGATACCGTCGTAGGGCGCGTCATCCTCGTATCCCAGCGTGCCGTCGCCGCAGATCACCTTGATTTCCTCGTATCCCGCGGCCTTCAGGTTTTCGCGCGACAGCGCAACGAGCTCTTCGATCCGTTCGATCGTGACCACCTTTGCGCCGACTTCCTGCAGAACCGCAGCCGCATAACCGCAGCCGGTTCCGATTTCCAGAACGTTCTCGCCCCTCTGAGTTTTAGCGCTTCGGTCATCAGCGCAACGATATAGGGCTGGGAAATGGTCTGGCCCTCGCCAATCGGCAGGGGACGGTCTTCATAGGCGCTGTAGATGTGCGACGGGTTGACGAAAAGGTGCCGGCGGACCGTCCGCATAGCCTCCAACGTCTTCGGATCACGCACACCACGGTCGGCGATTTGCTCCTCGACCATGCGCAACCGTTCGCTCTTGAACTTTTCTTCCAGGTGCTTCCCGGCCATCGGCACTCGACCTCCCGGATCCCGTTCTCCTATAGGGACTATAAATCCACATATGAGCTGAAGGAAATGATCGGCAGTGAGAATGGGTGATAATACGCGCATTCCAGGCGATTGGCGGCTTCAGCAATATGCCGGAGGCTGGTTCGTAACGTCTATTCGATCCACGATCGGCGGAAGTTTATTGAAGTCATAAAGGGACTGTTAAGCCTGGTTGCGGCATCCTGCTGGAAAGAGGCCCGCAGTACAGAGTTCAAGGTCCCAACGTGTCCGCTACCACACGTCAGCGCAAGCAATCCTTCATTCGCCGTTTGATCATTCCGGTCGTGGCCCTGTCGGTCCTGACCTATTTCGGTTTTCATGCTCTCAACGGCGAGTTGGGACTGGTTGGCCGCGCGCGGATCGAACATCAGATCGGCGATCTGGAGAAGCAACTGGAGGTTCTGGTTGCCGAGCGAAGGGTACTTGTCGCAAAGGTCAGCCTGTTGCGTCCGGAAAGTCTGAATCCGGA
>NZ_CAXXSJ010000008.1:0-21154 GCF_963675095.2 uncultured Roseibium sp.
CCTTCCAGATCGGATCGGCCCCGGTGGTCGCGGTCCGGAAAAGGCGGCGCGGCGGCATCTGGGCGAGCGGCAGTCCTCGGTCTTTGCCGTTCCGTCACGCGCCGCAGTCTATGCCGAGGACTACGCCCAGGCTTGTGAGATTGCGCAGACGACATCGGAACCGCCGAAGAAGGTGTCCAAGCAGGCCTTCTACCTGTTTCCGAAAATCCGCGAGATCGACAGTCTGATGACGCCGGAGCTGGAAGCACGGGTCTACGAGGTTCACCCGGAACTCGCCTTTTGGCGGCTCAACAATTGTGCGGCAATGAACCTGCCGAAGAAGATCAAGAGCCGCGCCAATGGACCGGGCCTCGATCAGCGGCGGGACCTACTCGTGTCCCGTGGTTTTGAACGGGCGTTTCTCGATCAGGTACCGCCGCGCGGTTGCGGCCGGGACGACCTTCTGGACGCGGCGGCGAATTGCCTGATCGCAGGCCGGATCGCTGATGGTCACGCCGAGCCGTTTCCGAACGCCTTCCAGCGCGATGGCAAGGGTCTCAGGATGGCGATCTGGGCCTAGACGTCCCGACGAGCCCAATCATCAGGGCTTCGGTGCGGGGGTCGCGGCCGTATCGATCGGTCCGACGGTGCCCTCGGTGTCTTCCGACTTGGAGCCGAAGGGCAGCCAGCGCTTGAAGAAACCGGCTGTCGGGCTTTCCTTCTTTTCCGGCTGCAAGGCTACGGCCTGGGTTTCGACTGCGGCTCCGGGCCGTTTCGGCTGGGCTTCAGCGGCAACGGCAGCGGTTGCCTCGGTGGCAGCCGTTTCCGGATTTTCAGAGGTGGCGTCCGTGCTTGCTTCGGCAGCACCGCCAATAGCCTCGGCGAACTTGGTCTGCCGTTCCTCCCAGCGCTTTTTACGTTCGGCCCGCGCTTCGTATCTCGTGGCCAGCTGCTGGTATTTCTCGTCGTCCTTGCGCTGCTTCTCCTGAACCAGCTGCTGCAGCCGGGGCGGCACCTCGTAGGCCGGGCATTTCGCGGCTGCCCGGAAGGGGACGCCTTCGACCAATGTGGTGGCGTCGAAAACATATTTCTTTTCGCAAACCGAGACTTTCGGCGGTACCTTGGTGAGCTCGAAGTGATCGTAGCCGACCTTCAACATGCGCCAGAAGTCCATGTGCTCGCTGTCGTAGTGCTTGGCCATGTTGTCCGGGGTCATGCGGAACGGAAACGCCTGGACCTGGAAAGAGCGCTGGCCGCCCTTGAAGCTGTCGCGGGCGAGCGCGTAGATGTCCTGCACCTGGGCGTCGGTCATGGCGTAGCAGCCGCGCGACGAGCACGCGCCATGGACCATCAGGTTGGAGCCGGTCCGGCCATAGGAGCGGTCATACTGGTTGGGGTAACCGAGGTTGAAGGCCAGGTGGTAGCTGGAATTCGGATTCATCAGGCCCGGGGTGATTTCGTAAAATCCTTCCGGCGCCTGACGGTCGCCTTCCTTGAATTTCGGGCCGAGCTTACCGGACCATTTGCAGATCTCGAAAGTGTCCAGTAGCGCGAAACGGCCGTTGCGTTTTTCCTTCCAGACCTCAAGGGTGGACTCTTCCTTGAAGATCCGGATCATGATCGGCGATGTCGACGGCATGTCGAGGTCGGTCATCTTGCGCTTGACGGGTGCGCTGACCGGGCGCTGGGCCTTCGGGCCGTAGCCGAGTTCATCCGGCTGGCAGGCGGCGAGAGCCCCGGCAACAACAACCATTCCCGCGACTCGGCCCGCGATCCGGCCCATGGACCGGGCACGGCCGGCAACGTCCGGAAAACGCATTGTTGGATACTGTCCTGTCGGAAGGCGCCATGCCGCCATGTGATCTTCCTAAATACGCTTCATACCAGTGGTGCGCGCGACCGGAGCGGCTTTTTCCGCTGGCGCGGAATTCCGTCGTCCCGACCGGCGCCTCATCCCGAAAATCTATGAGATTATGGTTGCCAGCAGGTTACCTAAAACCGTCCCTCCAGTGGAAGACTACGGTTCAGCACGTTTTCGTCAACGCCTGACTGCCTCTACGTTACGTATGAAGGTCAGGCACGTTGTTCAATGCCTTGAAATTCTGGCCAAACAACGGCAGAGCCACGCCGGTTCAATGGCGTGGCGAAAATCCTGTGGCGGACACGAAAAGCGTGGATGTCAGGAAAGGGTGCGTCCGATCGCGAGAAATTTCTCGCGGCGGTGCTTGCGGATCTCGTCGGCACTCTTTCCGGCAAGGTCGGCAAGAGCGGTCTCGATGGCCGATCCGGTCCGGTCGATCACGGTTTCGCGGGCCCGGTGTGCGCCGCCGACCGGTTCCTCGACGATGCCGTCGATCACCCCGAGCTGCAGCAGGTCCTGCGCCGTGATCTTCATGTTGGTGGCGGCATCCTGAGCGCGCGCGCTGTCACGCCAGAGGATCGATGCAGCACCTTCCGGAGAGATCACCGAATAGATTGCGTGTTCGAGCATCAGAACCTTGTTGGACGTCGCGATGGCAATCGCTCCGCCCGATCCGCCTTCGCCGATCACGACGGACACGGTTGGCGAGCCGAGCCCCAGACCCTTGTCGGTCGAGCGGGCGATGGCCTCGGCCTGGCCGCGTTCTTCCGCGCCGATCCCCGGATAGGCGCCGGCCGTGTCGACAAGCGAAATCACCGGCAGGCCGAAACGCTCGGCCATATCCATGATCCGGACGGCCTTGCGATAGCCTTCGGGACGGGCCATGCCGAAATTGTGCTTCAGGCGCGACTGGGTATCGGAGCCTTTTTCCTGGGCGAGAATAGCAACGGACTGTCCGCGAAAGCGGCCGAGACCGGCGATGATCGCATGATCTTCGGCAAAGTTCCGGTCACCGGCCAACGGGGTGAAATCCTCGATCAGCCCGGCAACGTAATCCGCGGCATGAGGCCGGTCGGGATGGCGGGCGACCAGCGTTTTCTGCCAGGGGGTCAGTTTGGAATAAAGATCCTGCAGGGTTTGCGAGGATTTGCCCTTCAGGCGCTTGATCTCGTCTTCCACATTGACGGCTTCTCCGCCTGCGGCCAGTGCCCGCAGTTCCTGGATCTTGCCTTCAATGTCGGCGACGGGTTTTTCGAATTCCAGATAGCTGTGCATCTACTCTCACACCTGAAACGCGCCACAGCCTGATCAATGAGGAGGGGCGTCTATCCCGAATGGCGGGGATGGTTGTTTGCGTAACGCTTGCCATGGGCTCTATCAAGAGACGGAACCGGGCGCAAGAGCGGCGTGGTCCGATGGCGACAAGGAATGCCGCCGGACACGGGATCGCTCGCCGTGTGAGCAGGAGCCTATCTGGCGGCCTGGTCTCCGGCTCCGGATTTGATGTTGAGCTGGGAAGCCTGCACCACCAGCCGGCCGGTCTTGGTGTCGATGGAGATGCGGTAGGGGATCAGGACATTGCCGCCAAGAGGCGCCAGCCAGGCTTCCATTCCCGCCTGGGCCATGTATTTCACCGAGTCCTTGGACGGGCGATGGCCGGCCACCGGAATCCATTTCGCCGTGCAAACGACAACGGGGCCGTCGTAGCCGCGGCCGGACACGTTTTTCGTGCCCTTGTAGCTCATCTTGATGTCGAAACGGGTCCAGCCGTCGAAAATCGGCAGTTTCCGCTTGCAGGCTTCCGGGCCGATCAGGTCGTCCCGGGCCGGGACGGGCATCAGGGCCGCGCTCAAGGGATCCATCGCGTTGTTGCGATGCTTGGCCGTGACCTTGATCCGTTCCTTGTTCGGCTTGAACTGGGGGGTCACGTCCATGGAGCGGATGTGTCCGGAGCCCTGGCCGAGGGCGACGTAGAAATCCCGGTTCGCCGCGTGAGACGCCATCTCGTATTTCGACGGAACGACCTTGTTGCCCAGAAGCCAGCCGGACGCCTGCGCACCGCCCTTGCCGGTGCTGAACAAGGTACCGACACCGGCCGGTTCCACGCCGACCTTGGCCGAATAGGCGTTGCCCTGCAGGACAAGCGCAAGGCTGCCGCGCCCGATCGTCAGGCCGGCTATGGTGATATTATACAGGCCGCCGACACTGCTTTTCTGTGCTGCCGCCGGGGCCGTCCAAAGGGCGGTGGCCAGAACTGGCACAGCCAGAAACCGTCCGATTGACTTAAGACCTGACACTTCAAACCTCCACACTGCCCGTTCTCGGGCAGAGTTGCTGCGCCCCCGCGCCTGACCCATTGCGTATGGAAAGATTGTCGGACCCTCTTCCGCAATCCTGAATACCAATGGCGTAATTGTTCGCTGTCATGGTAACTCTATGGTTAACATAACACAGAAGAGCCATCGAAAAATGCAGAAAGGTTGACGGGGCCGTGGTCGGCGCAGTGATGTGGCCCCGCGATCACGGGAAACACCTTGCCGGCGCGAGAAATTCAGCCTGAGCGCGCAGATGTCTTGACGATGGCGCGCGCGCCCTTTATAGCGGGGCAACTTTTTTCCGAAAAATGCCGGAAATGCCGCAGCCGGGCCAGTGGTCCGCTCCATTCCGGTCGTAACTGCTGGGCCATTCAAACCCGGCCCGAAGACAAAAGGTGATATCATGGCACGCCGCTGCGAACTCTCCGGCAAGGACGTGATGACGGGCAACAACGTCTCGCACGCCAACAACAAGAGCCGTCGCCGGTTCCTGCCGAACCTGTGCAACGTCTCCCTGCTGAGCGATGCGCTCGGCGAGACCTTCAAGCTGCGCATCAGCGCGCATGCTCTGCGTTCGGTCGAACATCAGGGCGGTCTCGACGCTTACCTGCTGAAGGCTTCCGACGATAACCTGTCGGACAAGGCCCGCCAGATCAAGGTCAGCATCAAGCGCCAGCAGGCTGAAGCTGCCGCCTGAACCCTTTCGGGGATCTGAAATGACTGTTACCCGGAGTTTCTCCGTGGGCCAATTCGCCATCGCGGTCGCCGCGATGGCTGTGGTCGTTGTTGCGTCCAATTACCTGGTCCAGTTTCCGGTCCGGGGCCATCTCGGCGCCATCAACCTGGCCGATCTGCTCACCTGGGGTGCATTCACCTATCCTGCCGCATTTCTGGTCACAGACCTGACCAACCGCAAATTCGGACCGAATCCGGCCCGTCTTGTGGTGATGGTCGGTTTTGTCCTGGCTGTCGCGCTGTCGATCCTGCTGTCGACGCCGCGTATCGCGGCCGCATCCGGTGCGGCCTTCCTTGTAGCGCAGCTGCTTGATGTGACCGTTTTCAACCGCCTGCGCCGGCTTAGCTGGTGGAAAGCACCGTTTGCCTCCTCCCTGATCGGCTCGGTGATCGATACGGTCCTGTTCTTCTCCATCGCGTTCTCGGGCGTCCTCGCGGTCCTGCTCGGCTATTACGATGCGTTCGCAGTCGAGACAGCGCCGCTTCTTGGCGTATTTGCAGCGGAAGTGCCGCGCTGGATTTCCTGGGCGATCGGAGATTTCTCGGTGAAGATCCTCGTCGCCGTCTTCCTGCTCGCACCCTATCGCATCCTGCTTGGCCTGCTGGTGCCGATGCCGAAAGGTGCGGCTGCCTGATATCGGCTCGCTGTAAGCACAATTCAAAAAGGCGCCTGATGCGGGCGCCTTTTTCTTTTGGATGCGGCAGTGTTCTAAACGATCCGCGTTGTCAGCAGTTTGAAACCGATCGCTCCGAATGCGATGGCGAACAGGCCGCTGAACCAGCGGTGAAGCCGCAAATAGGCCTGCCGGACGGGGGCAATCGAAAACAGCCAGCCGTAGCCGATGAAAATGAGAGCGCTGAGCGAGCCGACCGCGGCGATGATGGAGACGAGGTCCCCGGCCGTCGCGCCTGAGGGAACGCCGATCGAGTAGAGCGATCCGAAAAACAGGATCGCCTTGGGATTGGTCAGATGAATGGCCAGTCCCTTGCGGAACGCAGCACCCATGGAGCCGATTTCCACTGGGCTCGCCTTCCTGCCCTGGCCGAAACAGGCCGACTGTGCCGAGACAATCGACAGGTAAATGAGATAGGCCGCGCCCGCGTAGCGGACGGCTTCGAACATCCAGGCGTGGGCGAGCATGATTGCGCTCAGTCCGAAAGCGGCGGAGATCGACCAGGTGAGCGACCCGCACAGGACACCGGAGCCGAGCGCCATGCCGATCCGGCGTCCGGAGGCCATGGAGGCTCCGGCGATGGCAAGCGTTGCAGGGCCGGGGCTCGGGATGGCGACAAGCGCGGCCCCGAGGATTAGCGGATAATTCACTGCGTCCATGATCACCCCCGAGGCATTTCAGTCCTGTTATCCGTCGCCAAGCACGAACCTGAGCAAAAGCGTCCGCTGCAGGATGGATCGATTGTTGTCCGAAATCAGCGTGAGGATGGTGCGGCCGCTGGCATCCTGGTGGATGCCGAGGCCTTCCATGTTGTCGATCTGGTTGCCGTAGTCGGCTTCCATCAGCACGTCGCCTTTCAGGTTCGCGCCGGGGCGGATGCTGTCGGCCGCAAATCGCCGGAGGCGCATGCCGACGAGATCGCGGAGATTGAAGCGGCGTTCCAGCAGGAGCAGGGTCCCATCGGGCAGGAAGGCGCCGTCGGTCGCATCATACCGGTCGGAGCGCACCACGGTGAAATGCTCCACCTTGTTCTCGGTGATCAGAAATCCGGGCAGGTCGTCGTCCCCGGTCTTTCCCCGCTCTGCAATGGCAATCAAGGTTCCGGCGATCGGCGAGCCGGATGGAGCCAGGGCAAGGGTTTCCATCCCCTTGGTTCCCCTTAAGGAGCGAATTTCGGCTGGGAGGGCGAGTTCGCCGATCAGGCGTTCATTGCCCGTCTTCAGGGGCCAGGGAAAGCGGTAGATGGTGTTGACCCGTTCCGCGGAGACCAGAACGGTATCGCCGTCGATGGTCAGCGCCTCGGTGTCGCTGCCGCTGCCCTTTCGCAGGGCCCGGCCGGTCTTGTCGCGCATCTCTGAATAACGGGCATGCGAGATGCCGACAGGCTTACCGTCCGGGGTCTGGTCAACGGTTGCCGAAAACCACAGGCCGTTGTCGGTGACCGCCAGGATCTGCCCTCCGTCGTCCAGGCTGATCAGGCCGGACAGCCCGCCGACGTTCCGATCCGGAGAAATGAGCTCCAAGCCTCCCAGATAGGTCAGCGCGCCGAATTGCGTATCCGAGCGGCCGATCTTGAACTGGTCGATCTGCCGGACCGTTACCTTGGCCGGGGTGCTGTCGCTGAGCAGGTCGAGCGCACGGGCAGGGTCCGCGTCAGCGAACGGGAGTGCAAGGACGAAAGCGGCGGCAAGCAGACTGCCGTATCCGCCGCGGCGCTTCATTATTTGCGACTTCCCGCCCGTTTGCGACGTCCGCGGACAGGTGCCGCCATCTGGACTTCGTCATCGAAAAGATTGGCGAGCTGGTCGGTCATGGCGCCGGCGAGTTCTTCCGCATCGACGATGGTGACCGCCCGGCGGTAGTAACGGGTGACGTCGTGGCCGATGCCGATGGCAATCAGTTCCACCGGCGACCTCGTCTCGATTTCCTCGATCACGTGACGCAGGTGCCGTTCCAGATAGTTGCCCGGATTGACCGACAGGGTGCAGTCGTCGACCGGCGCACCGTCGGAGATCATCATCAGGATGCGCCGCTGTTCCGGCCGGGCCAGGAGACGTTCGTGCGCCCAGGTCAGGGCTTCGCCGTCGATATTTTCCTTCAGGAGGCCTTCGCGCATCATCAGTCCAAGGTTCCGGCGAGAGCGGCGCCAGGGCGCGTCCGCGGACTTGTAGATGATGTGGCGCAGATCGTTGAGGCGTCCGGGGGTGGCCGGCTTGCCGGCGCCGATCCAGGCTTCGCGGGACTGACCGCCCTTCCAGGCCTTGGTGGTGAACCCGAGGATTTCCACCTTGACGCCGCAACGCTCCAGCGTGCGCGCCAGAATGTCGGCACAGGTCGCGGCGACCGTGATCGGACGTCCGCGCATAGAGCCGGAATTGTCCAGAAGCAGGGTGACGACCGTGTCGCGGAAATTGGTGTCCCGCTCCTGCTTGAAGGCGAGCGGGGCCATGGGGTCGGTCACCGCGCGGGTCAGGCGGGCGGTGTCGAGCAGGCCTTCCTCCAGATCGAAATCCCAGGACCGGTTCTGCTGGGCCATGAGCTTTCGCTGCAGCCGGTTGGCGAGCCGGGCGACTGCGCCCTGCAAATGGGTCAGCTGCTTGTCCAGGAAGCCGCGCAGGCGGTCCAGCTCGGCGATATCGCAGAGGTCCTCGGCCGTGACGGTTTCGTCGAACTGGGTGGTGAAGACCTTGTAGTCGGAAGTTGGAGGACGGTTGGAAAAGGGCAGGTCACGCCGCTCGCTCTCTCCAGCCTCTTCGGCGTCTTCCGCCATGTCGTCTTCGGCGAAATCCTCGAACTCGGCATCTGCGGCTTCGGTCTCGCCGGCGTCCTGCTCTTCGCCGGACATCTCCATTTCCTGGGGAGAGGCTTCCTGTTCGCCGGTGTCCTGCTCGGTGTCGCCGCCGGTTTCGGCTTCGTCGTTGTTGCCGTCGTCCTGGTTTTCGTCCTGGCTCTCACTGTCGTCCTGATCGCCGATCTCGTCGCCCATGTCGAGGGCTTTGAGAACGTCCCGGAAATGACTGGCGAAGCCGGCCTGGTCCTCAAGTTCGGGCACCAGCCGGTCCAGGTCGTGACCGGCCTTGTCCTCGATCCACTCCCGCCACATGTCGACCAGCTTGGTCGCACTTGCGGGCGGCGGCGTGCCGGTCAGGCGTTCGCGCACCATCATGGCGAGCGCGTCCTGGAGGGGTGCATCTTCCCGGCCGGTAACTTCCGGCGCATTGGCCTTGCGGAAGCGGTCGTCGAGCATCGCGGAGATGTTGCCTGCAACGCCTTGCATGCGCATGGAGCCGACCGCGTCGCAGCGGGCCTGTTCCACGGCCTCGAACAGGGCACGGGCTTCCGGCCCACTCGGCGCGTTTTTGGAATGAACGGCAGGGTCGTGGCAGGCAAGCTTCAGGGCCATGGAATCGCTCATGCCCCGGGTGATCGCGATTTCCTCCCGGGAGAGCTTGCGCGACGGCTCCGGCAGACGGGCGCCAGCGGACGATACGCCCGGCCGGTCACCGGAAAACACCACTTCCAACTCGGGTTCGCCGGCGATTGCCCGCATGGTTCCGGTTACGGCCCGCTTGAACGGTTCCGTATCGACCGGTTTGCCCTTGCCGGGGCGGCTGTTGTCTCCGGGACCTGCCATGTTTGCTTAGCTCATTACGACATTGACGGCGGATTCCGGCAGTTCCTCGCCGAAGCAGCGCTGATAGAACTCGGCCACCAGGGTCTGTTCCATGTCGTCGCACTTGTTCAGGAAGGTCAGGCGGAAGGCAAAACCGACGTCGCCGAAGATATTCGCGTTTTCCGCCCAGGTGATGACGGTTCGCGGGCTCATGACGGTCGACAGGTCGCCGTTGATGAAGGCGTTCCGGGTCATGTCGGCCAGACGGACCATCTTCGACACGATCTCGCGGCCTTCCGGGTTCTGGTAGTGCTTGGCCTTGGACAGGACGATGTCGACTTCGTTGTCATGGGGCAGATAGTTCAGCGTGGTGACGATCGACCAGCGGTCCATCTGCGCCTGGTTGATCTGCTGCGTGCCGTGATAGAGGCCGGAGGTGTCGCCGAGGCCGACCGTGTTGGCGGTGGCGAACAGGCGGAAGGCCGGGTGAGGCCGGATCACGCGGCTCTGGTCGAGCAGGGTCAGGCGGCCGGAGGATTCCAGGATACGCTGGATCACGAACATCACGTCCGGGCGGCCTGCGTCGTATTCGTCGAAGACGAGAGCGACGTTGTGCTGGTAGGCCCAGGGCAGGATGCCGTCCTTGAACTCGGTGACCTGCTGGCCGTCCTTGAGGACAATGGCGTCCTTGCCGACCAGGTCGATACGCGAAATGTGGCTGTCCAGATTGACGCGGATACAGGGCCAGTTGAGGCGCGAGGCGACCTGTTCGATGTGGGTCGACTTGCCGGTGCCGTGGTAGCCGGTGACCATGACGCGGCGGTTGTGCGCGAAGCCGGCCAGAATGGCGAGGGTGGTCGCGCGGTCGAACAGATAGTCCTCGTCCCGGTCCGGAACGTGTTCGCTCGCGGTCGAAAAGGCCGGTACTCTCAGGTCGGTCTTGAAGCCAAAGACCTCTTCCACGGAAATTTCGGTATCCGGCATGCTTGCAGCCGCGTTCGTCGTCTCAGTCATCGGTCCTCCGCTGCCCCGGCATAAAGCCGGGCGGCGTTCTTGTTGGAAGAAGCCTGCAGAAAATGCAGACTAACAGAAACCGGCTTTCTTCAGGACGTTATAGGCCTGAATGATTTCCCGCAGGCGGTCCTCGGAGGAACGATCACCGCCATTGGCATCCGGATGGTTTAATTTCACAAGTTCCTTATAGCGCGCCTTGATCTCATCGCCACGTGCCGATTCAGGGAGATTCAGCACATCCAGGGAGCGTTTTTCAAGCGCCAGAAGTTTTCTTTGCCGCGGACGCTTCGCATCGGCGGAGCGGCGGTTGGCATGCGCGCGCATGTTGGAGCGCGGATCATAGCCGTCCGGCCCGTCCGCCGCCTGCCGGTTGACGCCCATTTTCCATGTGGGCCGATGCCCGGTCATGGAGTCCTTCTGATAGCTGCGGACGTCGTCGTCCTGCATGCCGGAAAAATAATTGTAGGACTTGTTGTATTCCCGGACGTGGTCCACGCAGAACCGGTAATACTGGCCTTCCATGTTCCGGCCCTTGGGCGCGCGATGGACGCCCGGCCGCTTGCAGCCCGGATGTTCGCAGACCGGGTGGCGATCTTCCTCCAGACGTTCCTTGTCAGGCTTGACCCGGATGCTGTCGAATATCTTTGAGTCCAGTTTCATGAGCGTCAATATCGTCCGCAGGGCGCTTCGGGACAAGTCGGTTTGAACGGCTGTCCCGACAGTTTTAATAGTCAGGTTTGGAGTGACAGGATGTGGCAGCCGGAGACAGTAGCATGAATGTCAGCTTCGGCGAAATACGCTGTAGCTGAAATGCTGGGTGCGTCCCGCTGGCGTTACATGGTCATGGGCGAGGGTCTCCACAAGTTCGTAGCCGTCCCCGAGCACGCGTGAGATCGTCGCAGCATCGTGCCGGCAAACGGGCAGTCCGGAGCATTTTTCCGGTCCGTCCGGGGCGAAGGTGCCGAGGATCAGGATCCCGCCGGGCTGCAGTGCGCTGTCCAGAAGGTCCTTGTAGCGCTGCTGGTCTTCGGGAGTGGTCAGAAAGTGAAAGGCGGCCCGGTCGTGCCAGATGCCGAACCGGCGGTCCGGTTTCCAGTCCAGAACGTCGCTTTCGATCCAGGTGACGCCGCTCGCCCGTTCGCCAAGGCGCTGCCGGGCAATCTCAAGGGAAGATCCGGAAAGATCGAGGACGGTGAGATCTGAAAACCCTCGCTCCAGCAGCGCGTCGACCAGACGGGAAGCCCCACCTCCGATATCGACGAAGGCGGACGTCCGGTCGGGCGCATAGCGTTCGACAAGCGACAGCGACGGTTCCGGTTTTTCCTGAAACCAGCTGACCGCAGTGTCATCCTGTTTTTCCCAGGCGTGGTTCCAATGTTCCTTGAGACTGATATCACTCATGCACATTTACATTCTTGACGATATGAAGGGTTTCAGGACTGTGAGCGTGAGCCGCGAGAGAGGAAAACGATAGCATGAGCACCAGGGACAGCATCATTGCCAAACTGACACAGGCGCTGGCTCCGCAAACGCTGGACGTCATCGACGAATCGGACAAGCACGCCGGGCACGGCGGCTGGAGTGCCGGTGGCGAAAGCCATTTCCGGGTGCGGATCGTCTCGCCTGCCTTTTCCGGCCTGAGCCGGGTCAACCGGCATCGCAAGATCAACGAGCTGCTGGCCGACGAACTCGCCGCCGGCGTGCACGCGCTCGCCATCGAAGCGCGCGCGCCTGACGAAGCCGATCCCCGTGCGGTACGGGCAACGGCGTCCTAGACGGCTCTGGTCCCAAACAGAGCTGTGTGGAATCAGGGGTGGCATCACTCTGCCCCTTGCAAAGACGGTCATCCCCGACTTGATCGGGGATCCATTAACTTCCAGAGCAGCGCGGTTTCGGCTCGTCGTATTTTGCTCGCTCGTGCCTATTTCAGTCGTCCGAAGCGATGGCGGCGTGGATTGGACCCCCGACTTGATGTTTAAACCGGGGACATGGCTGACAGGTGTTCGGGGACATGGTTGACACATTTGGCATGACTTACGTCGAAGGAGGCGGGCATGCCGTGGCAGGAGATGTCGATCATGGAACAGCGAGAAGAGTTCGTCCGGCTCGCGAGGCTTGAAGGCGTGAACCGGCGTGAGCTTTGCCGCCGGTTCGGGATCAGCCCTCAGACCGGCTACAAGTGGCTGCGCCGGTTTGAAGCGGGAGATGTGCTTGAGGACCGCAGCCGCCGGCCGCGATCGAGTCCGCAGCAGCTTTGCCCCGCGTTGGAAGAAGCAATCCTTTCGGTGCGCACGGCCCATCCGGCTTGGGGTGCGCGCAAGATCGCGGCGGTGCTTTCACGCACCGACGACAACACTCCAGCGGTATCGACCATCCATGCGGTCTTGCGTCGCCATGATTGTATCCGGCCCCGGGACAGGAGCGGGACAGACTGGCAGCGTTTTGAAGAAGAGGAGGCCAACCGTATGTGGCAGATGGACTTCAAGGGTCGGGTCCGTCTGGGCAATGCACAGGAGTGCCATCCGCTAACGGTTGTCGACGACCATTCCCGCTTCGCGGTGTGCCTGGCGGCTTGTCCGGATCAGCGCACACATACCGTCCAGACCCATCTGGAGCGCAGCTTTAGCCTCTATGGCCTGCCGGATGCATTTCTGGTCGACAATGGCGCCCCCTGGGGTTCCAGTTATCGGGACAGTCATTGGACACCGTTACGGGTCTGGCTGGCCAGGTTGGGCGTGAATGTGATCTACGCCCGGCCATTCCATCCGCAAACCAAGGGCAAGAATGAACGCTTCAACCGAACCTTGAACGAAGAGGTGCTGGCCTTGCGCTGCTACCGTAGCCAGGAGCAGCTCCAGCAGGCCTTCGACCGCTGGCGGCTGGTTTACAACCATCATCGCCCGCATGAAGCCCTGTCTGACAAGGTTCCCGCGAGCCGCTACCGTCCGTCGCTGCGCAGTTGGTCAAAGACCTTGCCGGAGATGATCTATGAAAACAGCACCATCACCCGCAAGGTTCCCAGAACCAAGGCCCAAATCAGCTACAAAGGACGCCTCTGGTCTGTGCCGAAAGCATTCAGGGGACACAGCCTGGCTATTCGCCCAACTTCTCACCCGGGAAAATACGGCATCTATTTCGGCGCCAACAAGGTCGCACAAATCGACCTCAACGCGATATAAATGTGTCAACCATGTCCCCGAACACCTGTCAGCCATGTCCCCGGTCTGTACATCAAGTCGGGGATGACGCCTGGAGCAAGTCGGTCGACCACCACCCAAAACGAAACCAGCCCGCCAAGGCGGGCTGGTTCGTGTGGCCTGCCGCGGGAGACAGGCCCGGGCGGCTCAAGCTGGGCTTGAGCCCCTGGGAGCTAAAAAAGCGAGCTTATAAAGGCCTCAGCTCTTGGCCGCGTCGAGCACGTCCTCGAAGGTGCGCAGGCCTGTGGTCGGCGCGTTCACCAGCACCGCCATGTTGCCCGGCGCATGCTCGTTCTTCCACATCTTGGTATGGGCCTTGGGGATCTGCGACCACGGGAAGACCTCGCTCATGCACGGGTCGATCCGCCGCTCGATCATCAGCTTGTTGGCGGCCGACGCCTGCTTCAGATGGGCGAAGTGCGAGCCCTGGACACGCTTCTGATGCATCCACACGTAGCGGGCATCGAAGGTGATGTTGAAGCCGGTCGTGCCGGCGCAGAACACGATCATGCCGCCGCGCTTGGCCACGAAGGTGGAGACCGGGAAGGTCGCCTCGCCAGGGTGCTCGAACACCATGTCGACGTTGACGCCCTTGCCGGTGATGTCCCAGATCGCCTTGCCGAACTTGCGCACCTCGTTGAACCAGGCCTTGTATTCTTCCGAATTGACCTTCGGCAGCTGACCCCAGCACTTGAAGTCCTTGCGGTTGATCACGCCCTTGGCCCCGAGCCCCATGACGAAGTCGCGCTTGTCCTCCTCGGAAATCACCCCGATGGCATTGGCCCCGGCCGCCGCGCAAAGCTGGGTGGCGAAGACGCCGAGCCCGCCCGATGCGCCCCAGACCAGGACGTTGTCACCCGGACGCAGGATGTGCGGACGGTGGCCGAACAGCATGCGGTAGGCGGTCGCCAGGGTCAGCGTGTAGCAGGCGGATTCTTCCCAGGTCAGGTGCTGCGGCCGCGGCATCAGCTGGCGCGCCTGGACACGGGCATACTGGGCAAAGGAACCGTCCGGGGTCTCATATCCCCAGATCCGCTGGGAAGACGAGAACATCGGATCACCGCCGTTGCACTCCTCGTCGTCGCCGTCGTCCTGGTTACAGTGGATGACGACCTCGTCGCCCACTTTCCAGCGCTTCACCTTCGACCCGACCTGCCAGACGATGCCCGAGGCATCGGACCCGGCGATGTGATAGGGCACGCTGTGCACGTCGAAGACGGAGATCGGCTCTCCGAGACCGGCCCAGATGCCGTTGTAGTTGACACCGGCGGCCATCACGAGCACCAGCACCTCGTCGTCGCCGATTTCCCAGGTCGGCAGCACTTCGAGCTGCATCGCCTCTTCGGGCGGACCATGGCGCTCGCGCCGGATCGCCCAGGCATACATCTGCTTCGGCACATGGCCGAGCGGCGGGATTTCACCCAATTCGTACAGATCTTTAACAGGTGCCGTCACGAGTTCAGCCTCTGGCGTCTGGTTGTCATTGGCTTGTGCCGTTGACGTCATTCTTATCTCCTCCGGTTCCGTCCCTGCTTGCGAATTCTGGCTCTGACTATCGCAATGCAAAAGGCGTTCAGGGCCCAAAGCCCCTGTTTGCGCAACTATCCTGCTTAAAATCGCCGATTTCTATACGACTATTGCTTAACTTGCCTTTGGTTCCAAGCTGCTTTTTGCATTGCATATAAAAGGGCTTTTCAGCCCCCGCAGAAAACGGCATGGTTTCATAAAAAGAAAACCAGAGCTATGACGGGGCATCAAACGGCGGAAACGAGCCGAATTTGAGGCCCCTTGGGAGATAAAAGATGAGCACGTCCGAAAAAGGCCGCGACCGCCCGTGGATTTTCCGCACCTATGCAGGCCATTCCACGGCCTCGGAATCCAACAAGCTCTACCGGTCCAACCTGGCCAAGGGCCAGACCGGCCTTTCCGTCGCCTTCGACCTGCCGACCCAGACCGGCTATGACCCGGACGACCTGCTGGCGAAGGGCGAGGTCGGCAAGGTCGGCGTGCCGATCGCAAATCTCGGCGACATGCGCGCCCTGTTCCACGAGATCCCGCTGGAACGCATGAACACCTCCATGACGATCAACGCGACCGCTCCGTGGCTGCTGGCGCTTTATGCGGCCGCCGCCGACGAGCAGGGCGCGGACCGCAAGCTCCTCGCCGGCACGACCCAGAACGACATCATCAAGGAATATCTCTCCCGCGGCACCTATGTGTTTCCGCCGGCCCCGTCCCTGAAACTGACCACGGACGTGATCGCCTGGACCTATTCCAACATGCCCAAGTGGAACCCGATGAACGTCTGCTCCTACCATCTGCAGGAAGCAGGCGCGACGCCGGTCCAGGAACTCTCCTTCGCGCTGGCCACGGCGGTCGCCATTCTCGACAGCATGAAGGCCTCCGGCGCCATTCCGGACGAAGAATTCCCCCAGGCCGTCGGCCGGATTTCCTTCTTCGTCAACGCGGGCATGCGCTTCGTCACTGAAATGTGCAAGATGCGCGCCTTCACCGAACTGTGGGACGAGATCTGCCGCGACCGCTACGGCGTCGAGGACGAGAAATACCGCCGCTTCCGCTATGGCGTTCAGGTCAACTCGCTTGGCCTGACCGAGCAGCAGCCGGAAAACAACGTCTACCGCATCCTTCTGGAAATGCTCGCCGTGGTGCTGTCGAAGAACGCCCGCGCCCGCGCCGTGCAGCTGCCGGCCTGGAACGAAGCCCTCGGCCTGCCGCGCCCCTTCGACCAGCAATGGTCGCTCCGGATGCAGCAGATCGTCGCCTACGAGACCGACCTTCTGGACTATGCCGACATCTTCGACGGCTCGACCGAGATCACGAAAAAGGTCGAGGCGCTCAAGGAAGAGGCCCGCGAAGAACTTGCCCGGATCGACGACATGGGCGGGGCGATTGCCGCCGTGGAATCGAGCTACATGAAGCGCAAGCTGGTGGAATCCAATTCCGCGCGTCTGGCGGCGATCGAGGCCGGCGAGCAGATCGTCGTCGGCGTCAACAAATGGACCGAGACCGAGCCCTCACCGCTGGCAGGAACCGAAGGCGGCGCCATCCTGACCGTGCCCGAGCACGTCGAGGACGAGGCCATTGACAAGATCAAGGCCTGGCGCGAGGCGCGCGACCAGGCTGCCGTCGATGCGGCCCTCGCCGAGCTAAAATCCGCCGCCAGCGAAGGCCGCAACATCATGGAGCCGTCGATTGCCGCCGCCAAGGCCGGCGTCACCACCGGCGAGTGGGGCCGCGTTTTGCGTGAGGTCTTCGGCGAATACCGCGCGCCCACCGGCGTCGGCCAGTCGGCCCGTGACGATGCCGGCGATCTGGCGTCCGTGCGTGAAGGCGTCGACGCGCTCTCGGCCAAACTCGGCCGCCGGCTGAAGTTCCTGGTCGGCAAGCCCGGCCTCGACGGCCATTCCAACGGTGCGGAACAGATCGCCGTGCGTGCCCGCGACTGCGGTATGGAAGTGGTCTATGAGGGCATCCGCCTGACCCCGGCCCAGATCGTCAACGCCGCGATTGAAGAGGACGTGCACGTCATCGGCCTCTCCATCCTGTCGGGCTCCCATCTGGCGCTGGTGCGCGATGTCATGGACCGGCTGCGCGCTTCGGGCGTCGACGACATTCCGGTCGTCGTCGGCGGCATCATTCCCGACGAGGACGCCGCCAGCCTGAAGGCCATGAGGCGTTGCCGCCGTTTATACGCCGAAGGACTTCCAGCTCACCGACATCATGGCCGACGTGGTCAACATCGTCGCGACTCGGGCCGAAAAAGCGGCTTAGCCCGCACTTTCGGTGAGAAGGGCTGTCACCCTGCCCAGGTAGCGGTTGCCGCTCTGGCCCGGCGAGACGGTCAACACCAGACTGCGGCCGGTTTCCGCTCGGGTTTCAAGCGGCGCCACAAGCCGGCCCGCGTCCAGATCGGCGCGGATCAGGGCCTCGTGCCCCATGACCACGCCGGCCCCGTTGCGGGCCTCCTCGATTGCCAGCGCATAGAGGGAAAACGCCGGGCCGCGCGAGATCGGAAGATCCTTTGCACCGGCAGTTCCCAGCCATACCGGCCAGTCGCCGCTCCAGGTGACGTCCTCCAGGCAGGCGAAACCGGCTAGGTCTTCGGGCTCCTTGATCTGCGCGGCCATCTCCGGGGCTGCGACCGGGAAGATCACGTCCCTTGCGAGCACGATCCCGTCGCCGCGCGCGCTGTCGTCCAGATAAAACAGGCTGAGATCGAACAGCTCCCGCTTCGGATTGGGCGGCTGTTCCATGGCCGTCACCGAAATCGAGACATCCGGCAGGGCCTGGCGAATGGCCGGCAGGCGCGGCGACAGCCAGAGCTGGGCGATGCTTGGAAGGGCCGCGATGCTCAGCCGGTGGGGCGCGGCCTTCGATTTCAGCTTCCGGGTCGCCTCGCCAAGCCGGTCGAAGGCCTCGGTGAAATCGGGCAGGACGCTGGCACCGGCCGCCGTCAGCCGGACCCCTTGCGACCGGCGCTCAAACAGTTTCGCACCCGCCCAGTCCTCCAACGCCTTGATGTGCTGGGCAACCGCACCCGCGGTGACGCACAATTCGTCGGCGGCGGCGGTGAAACTGCCGAGACGGGCCGCGGCCTCGAAGGCGCGCAAGGCATTGAGCGGCGGTCCCTTGGGACGGGGTGGAGCAACCGGCATAGTCTTAGCCCTAGTTTTTCTAGGCCTAGTATTCAGGAAAACTGGTTTGCGGCAACCGGCAAACGCTGCTTTCCTATGACCACCAACAACCGGAGTTGCCCGAATGACCGCGCTCAGCCCCCGCCCCTGGGTTCCCGCCGCCTGCGAGACCCACGTCCAGGCCCTCGCCAAACATGCCGAACAGCCGTCGGCCGCTGTGGCCGGGCGCGTCGATGCGCTGATTGCGGAAAACCGGCGCATTCACGAACAGGCCTGTTTCAACCTCAACCCGGCCTCCAACGTGATGAACCCCAAGGCGGAAGCCGCCCTGTCCGCAGGGCTCGGCTCACGCGCGTCCCTCGGTTATCCGGGCGACAAATACGAAACCGGCCTGGAGGCAATCGAGGAAATCGAGGTGCTGGCCGCCGAACTCTCCGCGGAAATCTTCAAGGCGAAATACGCCGAGTTTCGCGTTCCCTCCGGCGCCATCGCCAACCTCTATGCCTTCATGGCGATCTGTAAGCCCGGCGACACGATCATCGCCCCGCCCGCTTCCATCGGCGGCCATGTCACCCACCACGAGGCGGGATGTGCCGGGCTCTACGGACTGCAGATCCACGACGCCCCGGTCAACGCGGACGGTTACACGGTCGACCTCGATGGTCTGCGCGAACTGGCGAAAAAAGAACACCCGAAACTGATCACCATCGGCGGCAGCCTGAACCTGTTCGAGCATCCGGTGAAAGAAATCCGGACCATTGCCGACGAGGTCGGCGCCCGCGTCCTGTTCGACGCCGCCCACCAGTGCGGGATCATCGCCGGAGGCGCGTGGTCCAACCCGCTCGACCACGGTGCGGACCTGATGACCATGAGCACCTACAAGAGCCTCGGCGGCCCGGCCGGAGGCCTGATCGTCACCAATGACGCCGATCTCGCCAAACGGCTCGACGCCATCGCCTTTCCCGGCATGACCGCCAATTTCGACGCTGGCAAGACGGCAGCCCTGGCGCTGACCATGCTCGACTGGCGCGACCATGGCAAAGCCTATGCCAGGGCCATGCAGGACACCGCCCGGGCCTTTGCTGCCGAACTCGATTCGCGGGGCATTCCGGTCTTTGCCGGCGCCCACGGCTACACAACCTCGCACCAGTTCGCCGTGGAAGCAGCCTCCTTCGGCGGCGGCCAGACGGCGGCAAGGAAGATCGCAAAGGCCGGCTTCCTCGCCTGCGGCATCGGCCTGCCCATCGCCCCGGTCGACGGCGATCTCAACGGCCTGCGCATCGGCACCCCGGAACTGGTTCGCTGGGGCGTCACCGTCAACGACATCCCTGAAATCGCCGGTCTTCTCGCCGAAGCTCTGACCAGCGACACCCCGGAAGCCCTCGCCCCGAAAACCGCCGCCCTGCGCAAGACCTTCAACAAGGTGCATTACGTCAACGGCTAGTCAGCATCACGCGCTAAAGAAGACAGAGTCCCGTGCGTTTCTCGGAACATACGGGACCCTGACAATTCGCCGGGCAGCCGTCATTCCAGTTCGTCGAGTCGTCTATGCAATTCCTTTATCATCCAGTCATCTCGGGGCGCCAGATGGCTTTCCGTTTCAAGCCTTTCGGCAATCTCCAAGGCGCGTTCAAGCAAGAACTTGGCCCGCACAGGAGCTGCTTCGGAAACTTTGACGCAGGAGACAATCAGGTCACGCTGCCACTCACTGTTCGAGGGATCCGAGCCGGCAAGACGTTCGGCAACCGCAAGACCGGCCTCATAGCGCTCCAGGGCTTCGCCAAGCTTGCCTTGCGCAACAAGAACGCCGCCGATCCTGTCAAAACTCACCGACAGGTCTCGCTGCCGCCTACTGTTCGAGGCGTCTGAAGCAGCAAGGCGTTTGGCAACCTCAAGACCAGCCTCATAGCGCTCCAAGGCGTCGCCAAGCTGCCCCTGTGCAACGAGGATGTCGCCAAGCCGCGCGTGGGCGATCATAATCTCTCGCTGGGACTGTTTCTTCGCTCCCAGATCGCCGAAATTTTTAAAGGCGTCATAGGCCACAGAAAGGTTACCAGCGCTTATTGCAACATCACCCAGATCATACTGAGCTGCCATATTCTCCGGGCATAACTGCACAGCCTCCTGTAATGCAATCAGAGCCTTCGCCTTATCGTTCAGATAGAGCAAAGCTGCCCGATGGCGCGCAGCCTCGGAGGCCTCGAATAACGCATTCTCCCCCTCTTGCGCCCGGTCATTCTGTATCTGACGAAAAATGCCTTCGGCTAAAGATGGTTTTCCTTGCCTCAATGCTTCCAAAGCATCCTGGATCGTTTGCGCGGAGGCATCTTCTTCCGGCACCTCTTCCAAAGCCTCAACTGCGTCTTCAAGCCGATCCGCAGCTTTTGAGAATTGGTCTTCGGACTCCCCGCGCAGAGCAAGAGCGGCTGAATAGGTCCGTTGAAACTCCTCCCGATCAAGCTTGGAAAGATGGTCGATCACCGTCCCCGGAGTCGTTATCGCCGCTTCCGCGTGAGGAACATTGACGTTGACAGTCGTATTTGTTGGCTCCGATAGGCTCCTCGAAGGATTTTTCCCGTGTATTTCGCAATACTAATTACCAATCCGGCTGCCACTGCAGGTGGACCGACAATCCACCCCAATTGTTCAGCAAGAGACTTCGCGGCAACGTCTGAGCAGACGGTGTGCCACCAGTTCCAGCTAGCCAAACCGGCACAATCAAAAAGACCCAAAAATTCGCCAGCCATAACATCTGCTTCGAATTCATCCGCTACAATCAGAAGTATAAGCACAATTGACCAATGCCTGTCTCCCTCCCCCAAACGGCGGGCTTGCACTTGTGCGGTGCAAACGGCTTAATCGGCACAACGAAAACCAGAAGGCGGGAGTGAGCCGGTGACCAAGACGAATGCGGGCAATTTCTTTGAGGACTTTTATGTCGGCCAGGTGATCCGGCACGCGACCCCGCGCACGGTCACGAGCGGCGACGTGGCGCTTTATACCGCGCTCTACGGCTCCCGCTTTGCGGTCCAGTCCTCCGATGCCTTCGCGAAGGAACTCGGCTACGCCCATGCCCCGGTCGACGATTTGCTGACCTTCCACGTGGTCTTC
>NZ_CAXXSJ010000009.1:0-78626 GCF_963675095.2 uncultured Roseibium sp.
TAAGCCACAATTTTTTGCAGCGGCCGGTCAGGCTCCTGTTTGAAACTGACATCGGCATCAATGACATCCATACGCCGGATCCTGTTTTCCATTCTGCTCTCGGTCAATTTTGTGGCCGGACCGGCCGTTGCCGCCTCGGACACGTTTTCGACCGAAGAACTCCTCGCAGGTTTTCACAAGACCGTCTTCGGGCTGGAATACCGCACCTGGAGCTGGCGGCCTTATCTGGTGAAAAAATATACGGTTCCGGTGCGGTTCTACGTCCATAATCTTTCGCGCAAGAACCGCGCGGGAACCGTGAATGCCTTTGTCCGCAGCCTGGGACGCAAGATCCACGGGCTGACAACGGATTTCGCCAGCAGCGCCGACAGCGCCAATTTCCAGATCTATGTCGTCGACCGCTCGCAATACCGGGAAGTCGTTCAAAAGGATGTCTACAAGGACACGAAGATCGATCCCCCGGGCCGATGCCTTGTCAGGGTCGTATCCGGGTCCCGGGCATCAAGCGATCTGCCGCCGTCATCGTCTCCGACGAAGGCGAATTTCTGTTCCACCGTTGCCTGGTCGAAGAGGTCCTTCAGGGGCTCGGCCCCATGAACGACGACGATACGCTGATCCATTCGGTCTTTAACGATCGGTCGCATCACAGCCGGTTCACGGCCTTCGACCAGATCCTTTTGAACATGCTCTACGACCCGCGGATCAAGCCGGGCATGTCGACGACCCAGCTTCAGAACATTCTGCCCCTGGTCGCCCGTGACGCCCGCCGTCGGGTAAATTAACCAGATTTTTCCGAATTTCCCTTTTGAATCATCGGTGTCGATTTCACGGTCGGCAGAGCGCCGCTGCCATTAATTATTCGTAAATCGTAAATCGAAACCGAACGCTAACCATCCTCGCAATTTCTGCGCATGGTTACGCCGCGATTCACCAATACCTATCCTTCCGTTTCTAACATGATTGCCAGTGTCTTAAGCCGCGGCCTCAAATTTGAGGCAACGCGCCGGACAGGTCTGATGATTTGTAGCGAGTCCATCGATGTACCGATCTATTCCATTGGCAGTCCTGATTGCCCTTGCCCCCGTTTGCGAGCCGGCGTTCGCCGGTAACATCGGCCGCGCGGCACCGCCGCCGCTGGTGCTCAGCCCGAACCTGACCGAGCCCTGGATCCTGCAGCTTCAGCCACAGCGCCAGCGGCAAATGCAGAGGCGCCAGGCCCAGCCGCCCAGAACACGCAACTGGCTGTTCGGCGGACATCCGCAAACGGCATCCCGCCGGCAGACCGCGTCGGTACAGACGGCCACGCGCCAGCAGCCGCGGCAGATCTCTCCCAATTTCCTGCCGACGATCGTGGATTACAACGGCCCCTACAAGCCGGGCACGATCATCATCAATACCGAGCAGCGTTATCTCTACCTGGTACAGCGGGACGGGACCGCGCGCCGTTACGGTGTCGGTGTCGGCAAGCCCGGGTTCGAGTGGGCAGGCACCCACAAGATCACGCGCAAGGCCGAATGGCCCGACTGGCGCCCTCCGAAAGAAATGCTTCAGCGCCGCCCGGACCTGCCGACCTTCATGGAAGGCGGGCCGCAAAACCCTCTTGGTGCGCGTGCGCTTTATCTCGGCTCGTCGCTTTATCGCATTCACGGCTCCAACCAGCCATGGACGATCGGCCATGCCGTATCGTCAGGGTGCATCCGCATGCGCAACCAGGATGTCGAAGATCTTTATGAACGCGTCGGTGTCGGCACCGAGGTGCACGTGATCTGAGGTCGATTACAGCACAACGTTTTCTACCCGCTACCCTTTCCATCGTCATCCCGGCCAAGCGAAGCGCGAGCCGGGACCGGAGAGGCCCCGGGCTAACGACGTCGGCGGGTTTGCCCTTACAAAGACCTTGGCTCTCCGGTCCCGGATCTCCGCTGACGCTTCGTCCGGGATGACGAAATCGGGTTTTGTGATTTAGCTCAGACCGCGAACGACAGGCGGTGCGGGCGGTCGAAATAATCCTGAAACAGGGCACGCCATTGCGCCTTGTCGCCGGTCCATTCGCTGTGGTCGGGTTGAAGGACTGTCAGTTCAGGATGGGTGATGCCACCGTGGCGATCCGGATAACTGACCACGAGATACTCGCAAGCCCTGCCGAGAAACCGGTCGACTGCCGTCTGCAAGCGGTTCATCTCACCGGCATGAAAGGCGATGGACCCCATTTCGGTTTCGACTGCCACCTCGGTCAGATTGTTCTGGCTGTTGGAAATGACGAAGACGACACGACGGCGGTTCGCGAGGTCCGCGAACTTATCCCTCAAGTACCCGAAGCGCGACAGCTCCTCATCGATATGCGCATCAATATCGGCATCTTCGTCTTCCACGCGGAAATGGTGCAGAAACCGGATCCCGTAGGGCAGCCATGTCGGATGCCCCGGTCCGGGCTCGATCTGATCCCGTGTAAAGAGCGGAAAGTCATCCTCAAACAGGGCGGCCATCCCACCCACCGGCGTAATGAGCCCATCGAAGAAATGCCGCTCCCGCTCGAAGGGTTCTCCCAGCGCACCGCTGAGGACATCCAGACTGGTGCGGATCTGGCGCGAACTCTGGCACGACATTCCGAGGCTGATTATGGCTGTATGGCTGCTTCCGGCCGACACGACTTCCACCTGATTTTCCGACCCGCTCAATATGGAGGCGCCAGCCGCAGATTTCAAAATGTCGACCGGACAGTGCGGTCCGCGCAGATACAGGCGGCTACAGTCGGTAGACCTGTTCCAGCCCTTCCGGCACCGGCCCGCCGTAGACCCAATCCAAAAGTTCCGCCGTGTGCACGATCGGCAGGTCCGTTCCCATCCCGATCTGCGTCATGCAGCCGATGTTGCTCTCGTGGCGACCAGATCCGGCGCTGTCTTTTCAATGTTGGCGACCTTGCGGTCCCGCAGCTTCCCGGCCAGCTCGGGCTGCAGGATGTTGTAGGTGCCAGCCGAACCGCAGCACAGGTGGCCTTCCGGGACATCTTTGACGACAAAGCCTGCCACCTTCAGCAAATCCTTGGGCTCACGGGTGATCTTACTGGCCATGCTGCATCGAACAGGCGGAGTGATAGGCAACCGTCAGGTTCGGAGCGAAGGCCGGCTCGCCCAGTTCGACCCCGGAAAGGAATTCGGTGATGTCCTTCGTCAGCGCGGACACCCGTTCCGCCTTTTCGGCGTAAGCGGGATCCTCGCGCAGCATGAAACCGTAGTCCTTGACCGTGGTGCCACAGCCGGACGCCGTGATCAGGATCGCATCGAGCCCCTCGCCCTTAATCTCGCGGGTCCAGGCATCCACATTGCGCCGGGCATTCTCAAGCGCGGCCTCTTCCTTGCCCATGTGATGCACCAGCGCGCCGCAGCAGCCCTCACCCTCCGGCAGGACGATCTCGTAGCCGGCACGCTGCAACAGGCGGATCGTCGCCTCGTTGATCGACGGCTTCAGGACAGGTTGGGCGCAACCAGACAGGATCGCGACCCGCCCCTTCCGCTGGCCCGTCTCCGCGGGAAAGCATGCCGGCCCCGCCATATGCGAGACCCCGGCGGCCTTCGCCGGTGCCAGTTCCAGCATGGCGCCCATCTTCGCGAAGGATCCGCCGAAGGATTTCAGAAGACCGGCCATGGGCCGCGCGAAGAACGCGCCGACCAGCGCCAGCCGGAACCGGCCCGGATAAGGCAGGACGAAGGCAAGCAGTTCTCGAAGCACCCGGTCGGCCAGGGGCCGCTTGTAGGTCCTGTCGATATGTGCCCGGGCATGGTCGACCAGATGCATGTAATGCACTCCGGACGGACAGGTCGTCATGCAGGACAGGCACGACAGGCAGCGGTCGATATGCTTGACGATCCGGGCATCCGCCGGCCGGCTGTTTTCCAGCATGTCCTTGATGAGGTAGATCCGCCCGCGGGGACTGTCGAGTTCGTCGCCCAGCAGTGTGAAGGTCGGGCAGGTCGCGGTACAGAAACCGCAATGGACGCATTTGCGCAGGATCTTTTCGGATTCCGCGACAGCACTGTCAGATAACTGCTCGGCGGTGAAATTGGTCTGCATGCGTCCTCGGTTTCGTCAATCGGCCGTCAATCCGGCCCACGCGACCGGCCTGTCGTGTCACTGCCGGCGGCGATCCTCTCCCTTTGTCATCAGACCTATAGCAGATGCTTGAGCCGCAACGAACCCGATCTCCCGCACAGGACTTTCGAAATTCCGCGAAAAGTTCACAGCTCGATGAACGGAATTTGAACGACGGTTTCAGGCACCATTCAAGGTAGCACCCCCATATGTCCTCCCGTGGGTTTGATTAAGACATACTTTTGGAGACACATTATGCAGACGAAAACACTTTTCCGGACCGCCCTGACCGCAGCAGCGCTACTGACCATGACCTCCGCAGGTTTTGCCAAGGACTGGGTAGAAAAGGTCAGCGTCAAGCAGGACGGCATCGACGTGAAGGTCATCGAGGTTTCCGCCGACGCAAACGGCTACACCAAGATCAAGACACCCAGCCACCGGTTCCTTTTGAACCTCTATGCCAAGGCCACCAACGGCGAACGCATTGTCGCCATGAAGCTCGGTGCTTTCCATAACGTGCTTTATTTCGAAGGCAGCGGGACCTCCTGGAACAAGAGCTTTGCGCACAGAGATGTCGGTTCCGGTTCCAAGCGGACCGTCAGCATCGGCTACAAGCCGGACATCCCGCTGCAGAAGCTTTCCTGGCACGGGTCCGATCCGAAGAAGCAGTGCGAACTGAATCTCAAGAACCAGATGAAAAAGGGCCTGTCGAAGACAGACGTCCTGTCGAAAGACTGGACGGTGAAGGCCCGTGCCTATTTCGAACTCGACGCGGTCGCCGCACACAAGAAGGCTGCGGAAAACAACAAGTGGAGCCTCAAGAACACCGCCAACCAGCGCGGTGGCATGACCTATGACCTGACCGTCAAGTGCAACGCCGGCCTGAAGAAGGCCCCGCCGCGCGCCTGATCCGGTCCGTTACCGCCTGACCGTTATTTTAAAAAAGCGCCGGGGAAGCGAATTGCTCCCCGGCGCTTTTCATCCGCGATATCGAGAGTTCAGGGAACCATCCGTCCAGGATTGAGAATCCCGTGCGGATCGAACTGCTCCTTGACCCGGCGGGCCAGGGCCGCAAGCGCATCCGGCTGCGGCTGGAAGACGGGAACGGATGCCCGCACCGGGGCGTCGGCCCGCACAAGCGTCGCGTGACCGCCGCCGCAATCGGCGACTGCCGACCGGATCGGTACATCGTGAACCTCGCCGTCGAGACAGTTCAGCCAGACAAGCCCTCCGGACCAGTCGTAAAACGCCTGCAGGTCCAGCTTGTCCCGCAATCGCGCGACCAGCTCTGCGCCAGAGGCCGGCGAAACGGAAATGCGCCAGACCGGCGTTTTGGCGCCGGCGAACGGCATCACGTCACGGATCCTCGCCCACAGGGCTGTCGATTCGTTGTTTTCGACGCGGCTGGGCGCGCCGAAAGGTGCAAGCAGCTTCCTCAAAGTGTCGAACCGGTAGTCGACCGAGGTCGCGAAGCCTTCCAGCCTGAGCAGCGTCCGGCTTTCTCCACCGTCAATGCCGGCTGGCAGATGGGCCGCGCCGGAGACTTCCCCCGACGACCCCATGGCCGCGCACATGGCCTTGACCGCATCCTCGTCCGACAGGCCAGCGAGGCAGAAACTCGCGCTGGTTTCCGGCTTCGGATTGACCTTCAAGGTGACGGTGGTGGCAACTGCCAGGGTTCCCCAGGATGAGCAGAGCGCACGCGGCAGATCGTAGCCGGTGACGTTTTTCACCACCCGGCCGCCGGAATTGAAGACCTCGCCGCGGCCGGAGACCGCTTCCATACCCAGAATATGATCGCGGGCAGCGCCTGCCTTGATCCGGCGCGGCCCGGAGAGATTGGCGGCCAGAACCCCGCCGATCGTTCCCCTGCCCACCGCTTCGCCCAGAAGCGGGCCGTAGTCCATCGGCTCGAACGACAGTTCCTGGCCGCTTTGAGCAACCAGCGTCTCAACGTCGGCGATCGGCGTCCCCGCCTTGACCGTAAGCACAAGTTCGGCCGGCTCGTAGACGTCCACGCCGCTCAGGTCCGACAGATCCAGCACATGGGCCGCCTGGACCGGCCGGCCGAGGGCACGCTTGGAACCCTGGCCGATGATTTCCAGCGGCGTATGCTCGGCGGCGGCCCATTTGACCGCCTCGCAGGTTTCGCGCGTGTCGCGCGGCTTCAGTGTCGCGTCCATGGCTTTTCCTAAAAACGGGGGATGTCCGGAAACGGAAGCTGTCCCTTGTGGACATGCATCTTCCCGAGCTCGGCGCAGCGGTGCAGCACCGGGAACACCTTGCCCGGGTTCAACAGGTGCTTGTCGTCGAAGGCGCATTTGACCCGCTGCTGCTGTTTCAGGTCCTCCTCGGAAAACATGTCTGTCATCAGGTCACGCTTTTCGATGCCGACCCCGTGCTCGCCGGTGAGGACACCGCCGACCTCGACGCAAAGCCGCAGGATATCCGCGCCGAAGGCTTCGGCGGCATCCAGTTCGCCCGGCTTGTTGGCGTCATAGAGAATGAGCGGGTGCAGGTTGCCGTCTCCAGCATGGAACACGTTGGCGACCCGCAATCCGTGCTTGTCAGAAAGCTCGCGCATGCGCGCCAGCACTTTCGGCAGTTCCCTGCGCGGGATCGTGCCGTCCATGCACAGATAGTCGGGTGAAATCCGGCCGACCGCCGGAAAGGCGGCCTTGCGCCCCGCCCAGAAGGTCATGCGTTCCTCTTCGCTCTCCGAAATCCGGATGTGGCCCGCCCCGTTCTTGCCCGCAATCTCCTCGACGAGGTCGATCAGATGGTGGACTTCCGCCTCCGGTCCGTCGAGTTCGACTATCAGGAGCGCCTCCACGTCCCGCGGATAGCCCGCGTGGACGAAATCCTCGGCCGCGTGAATGGCCGGCTTGTCCATCATTTCCATGCCGCCGGGAATGATACCGGCGCCGATGATATCGGCCACGCAGCGTCCGGCATCCTCGCTGGACTGGAAACCGATCAGAAGCGCCCGGGCGGTTTCGGGCTTTTGCAGGATGCGCACCGTCACTTCGGTGACAACGCCGAGCAGGCCCTCCGATCCGGTCATCAGGCCGAGCAAGTCATACCCCTCACTGTCGAGATGCTTGCCGCCCAGGCGGATCACCTCGCCGGTGATCAGCACCATTTCCAGGCCGAGCACATTGTTGGTCGTCAAGCCGTATTTAAGCGAATGCACACCGCCGGAATTTTCCGCAATGTTGCCACCGATGGAGCAGGCGATCTGGGACGAGGGATCCGGCGCGTAGTAAAAACCTTCGTGCTCGACGGCCCGGGTAATCCCGAGATTGGTGACGCCCGGTTGGACGACGACCGCACGGTTCGGATAGTCGATGTCGAGCACCCGGTTGAACTTCATCATGGACAGCAGGACGCCGTCGGCGAGCGGCAGCGCGCCGCCGGACAGCGAGGTCCCGGCACCGCGCGGCACCACCTTGACACCGTTTTCGTGGCAGTAGCGCAGGACCCGCGACACCTGGTCCACCGTCTCGGGCAGTACCACGATCAGCGGCAGCTGACGGTAGGCCGTCAAGGCATCGGTTTCATAGGGGCGCATTTCGGCTTCGTCATCGATCACCCCCTCCCCGGGCACGATGGCCTGCAGCGCTTTGACGATGTCCGCCCTGCGCGCGATGACCGCGCTATCCGGCTTCGGCATTGCGATCGCAGTCATGGCCTCTCCCTTTCCATTTCCGAACAAATATGATCTATTATTGCCGAAAAGACGTATAATCAATCCGGTTGATCGCGTCGGGATCCGGCGACTTGCCAATCCTGTCAAAAAACCGGGCCGGACGAAACGTCGACAAAGCAATAATAATCTTTCCGGGCAGTTGAAAATGAGCAATCTCACGGACATGGAGATTTTCGCCAGGGTCGTCAGCGCCGGCAGCATGTCGGCGGCGGGCCGGGAGATGTCGCTTTCCCCCGCGGTGGTTTCCAAACGGATCCGCAGGCTTGAGGACAAGCTCGGCACCCGGCTCCTGCAACGCACGACCCGCCAGATTGCCATGACCGAGGCGGGGCAAGGCTTTTACGAGCGGGTCGTGGCCATTCTTGCTTCCGTGGAAGAGGCCGAAGCGTTTGTTTCCCGCGGATCCGCTCAGGCGCGGGGCACGCTGAAGGTAGCGGCTCCGACCTCGTTCGGCCGGCTGCACATCGCGCCCTATCTCGGCAAGTTCCTGAAAGACAATCCGGACCTGTCGATCAATCTCGACCTGGGCGACGACTTCGTCGATATCGTCGGTGAGGGCTATGATCTCGCGATCCGGATTGCCGAACTGTCCGATTCCAGCCTCGTAGCGCGCAGGCTCGCCCCGGTGCACAGGATCCTGTGCGCTGCCCCCGGCTATCTGGCAGAACACGGTGAACCGGCCTCCATCGACGATCTTTTGGAAAACCATGTCTGCCTGGCGGCGGTCAATCAGGACCCGTGGCGCCTGATGGGCCCGCACGGCATCGAGACGGTGCGCACAATCGCCCCGATCCGGACCAATTCCAGCGAGGTCGTTCGCGAGTGCCTGCTGGCGGGCGTCGGCGTCGCCCTGCGCTCCACCTGGGACATCGGCCCGGAATTGCGGGACGGAAAACTCAAGATCGTCCTGCCGCAATACCGCGCGTCAAAGGATGTGGGCCTGCACGCCGTCTACCCCAGCCGGCGTTTTCTGCCGGCGAAGGTCCGCGTCTTCATCGATTTTCTCGCAGGACTATACGGCCCTTCCCCTTATTGGGACGCCGGGCTGGACGCATGGCTGGACGCTCCCGGCACAGCCAAGGCAAGCTGAAAAGTCACCCTTAGGTATCGGTTGCAAATTCGGACACGAAATGTCCCTTTTGGGATAAGCGGTTTTGCCACGAACCTGCGACATAGGCGCTCAAGTCCGGGAAAACCGAACAAGTTTTCCGGCTGCTCCCTTGCGTTGGGCTTCGTTTTTTTGTTCTAAAACTGCTATGTGATTACGTGTCTTTGAGGGAGAATGAAATGAAGCGTCTCGTAATGATTGCCGGTACGGCTCTCCTTGCCCTGACCGTAACCGCGTCGGCTGAAGGCGATGTGGACAAGGGCGAGAAGGTCTTCAAGAAGTGCAAGGCTTGCCATGCCGTTGGCCCCGATGCCAAGAACAAGGTCGGCCCGGAGCTGAACGGCATCGTCGACCGCAAGGTCGCCAGCATTGAAGACTTCAAGTACTCCCCGGCCATGAAGGAATTCGCAGAAGGCGACAAGGTGTGGGACGACGCGACCCTTCACACCTACCTGGAGAAGCCGAAGGATCTCGTCCCGAAAACCAAGATGGCCTTTGCCGGTCTGAAAAAGGATAAGGACCGCGACGACGTCATCGCCTATCTCGCCCAGTTCAACGCGGACGGCTCGACGAAGTAAGCGGTCACTCCGCAGAAAACAAAAAGGCCGGCTCCCCGCGAGCCGGCCTTTTTCCTTTGAGTTGCGTCGAATTACTTTCCCGTTTCGTCGTCGGCGCTTTCCGCGTGATGAGAGCGGATCCTGCGTACGATCAACCAGATCCCGACAACGACCACCGGCACCGCGAGCCCCGTGGTGACTTCCGGGCCGGGCATCGGAACCCCTGCCGTTTTTACGCCCTTGGCGAGGTAAGACAGCAGACCGATGACATAGTAGCTGATGGCGGCGACAGACAGGCCTTCGACCGTCTGTTGCAGCCGTAGCTGAACCCGGGCGCGCCTGTTCATGGATTCCAGCAGGCTCCGGTTCTGCTGTTCCAGATCCACATCGACACGCGTACGCAACAGCGTTGTCGCGCGCGCCAGCTTCTCAGACAGCTTTTCCTGACGCATTTCAAGCGCCTGGCAGGTGCGCATGGCCGGGCCGAGCCGACGCCCCAGAAATGCGGACATGCTCAGATCGCCTTGGGCCGCCTCTTCGCCCAGGGAGCGCAGACGGGCCAGGACGATCTCGTAATAGGCCCGGCTTGCGGCGAACCGGTAGGAGCTTGCCGCGGCCGCCGCCTCCAGGCTGGCAGCCAGCCTGGACAACTGTTCGAGCAAGGTCCTGTTTTCTTCCAGACCGGCCGTGTCCTGGATACTCTTGGTCAAGCCGACCAGTTCCGTCTCGATCGCGCCGATGTCGGATTGTCGGCTGTTCGCCTCGAACAGACCGAGCAATGCCAGGGTCCGGTACGTCTCGATTTCCAGAAGCCGTTGCACCAGGGCGCCGCACTGTACCGGCGTCATGGCTTCGTTGAAAACGACGATCCGGGTCAAGCCGTCCCCGTCCGGGCGGAAATCGGTTGCCGCAAGCCCGGTGCCGTTTTCCACCTTGAACACGGTCAGGCTTGCCGGGTCATAGTGGCTTCGCCAGTCCTCGGATGCCGGCGCCTTGCACAGATCAAGCCTGGTGGACACCAGCATCGGCCCCGGCGCCCGGAACGCAACCCCGAACGGATGCGTGACCGGCAGCGGTCCGAAAGGTTCCGAAGACGTTGCCGGGCCGTGCCATGTGTAGGTGATAAACTCGGTGTGCCATTCCCAGCTCAGCGTGCCGCCGCCGAATTCCAGAACGTGATGCCGTGCCGATTTTCCGGGCCCGGCTGCGCCCTGGCTGGCGCACAGGTCTGAAAACCACTTGTAATCGGCCGCCGCCTGTTCGGGCGTCGTGGTGAAAGCATAATGAAGGATGACGCTCGGCGCCGACAGCGGCCGAAAAGGACGGGCATGCACCTCACCCAGAACCGCCTCGCGCATGGGATGCGTTTTGAAGGCCGGTAACGGGTTCGCCCTGTCCTTCGAATTTTCGCCCATGACGTTTGCCAATCCTTCCGTCTACCAGGATGACCCCGATGATCCAGCCTGAGAATGGCTTATGGAGCGGAGCCTTGTCACGAGTTTTGGTTGGAAACGGCACGCGTTATCCCGCCGCAGGCAAAGATCCACAGGGATTTTCAACACGACGTCACAACTGAATGCAAATTCGAGAAACAATTCTCACCTAGCGAGAAATCATAATCCGTTGCCGGCAAATTTCTCAACCCGTTGTCGCACCGCAAAATTTCCACACCATCCCCGGACCTGATTTCTTGGGTCGACGCACCCTAGGGGCCACGCGTTGTGGTCCGTCCGAACGGGCGATGTCAGATGTCTCAATGGACCGACCGGTTCTATCCGGTTCTCGCATTTTATAAATGCATTCTATTATTCGCATTTTTCGAAATTGTTCTGGAACAATTTCGGTCTTTCCACGATCGCCAGACCGGCCCACTCGGACGCCAGGTAAACAGCCCACACGGATCACAACCCGACGCAGATGCGAAACAGACATTCTGCAGCGCAATATAATCATGCATAACTATTCCTCGAAAATATTGCTTAACAACTTAAACAAATAACTCAATATCCGGAAAAATCACTAGAATCCGATTTAACTCTATAAGCTTCAAAACACAGATCCTCTTGTTCTTCCTCAGGGATAATGGTTTCCTAACCCTGTTTAGGTCCGGCAAATCCATAAACAAAGCCGGTATAAACGGGAGGAAAACCATGACTGATACACTGAACAGGAGACGGTTCCTGAAAGGCAGCGCGCTTGCCGCCACAGCAACGGCAGGCACTCTTGCCGCGCCCGCCGTAGCGCGCGCCGAGCCGACCGTCCTGAAGATGCAGGCCGCCTGGGGCGGCGGCATCTTTCTTGAAAACGCCAAGTCCTACGTGGACACCGTTCATGCCATGGCCGGCAAGGATCTGAAGATCGACCTCCTGCCGGTGGACTCGGTCGTCAAGACCAGCCAGATGCAGGACGCCGTGCACCGGGGCGTGCTCGATGCGGCCCACTACGTTCCGGCCTACTGGTACTCCAAATCGAAAACCGCGTCCCTGTTCGGCACGGGCCCGTGCTTCGGCTGGTCGTCTCAGGAAGTGCTCGGCTGGGTCAATTACGGCGGTGGCCAGGAGCTGTTCGACGAACTGATGGCTTCGCTCGGTCTGAACGTCGTTTCCTTCTTCAACAGCCCGATGCCGGCACAGCCGCTCGGCTGGTTCAAGCAGCCGATCACCGACGCCGCGCAGATGAACGGCCTGAAATACCGCACGGTCGGCCTTGCCGCCGATGTGATGCTGCAGATGGGCCTTTCGGTCGTGCAGCTTCCCGGCGGTGAAATTCAGCCGGCGATGAAGTCCGGGCTGATCGACGCGGCCGAGTTCAACAACCCGACCTCCGACCGTGACTTCGGTATGCAGGACGTGTCGAAGGATTACATGCTGGCGTCGTTCCACCAAAGCCAGGAATTCTTCGAAATCACCTTCAACAAGAAGAAGTACGAGAACCTGCCGTCCGAGCTTCAGGCCGTCCTGAAGCATGCTTCGAACGCCGAGAACTCGAACTTCTACTGGCACAACACCAAGCGCTACGCGGAAGACCTCGTCAAGCTGCAGACCGAACAGGGCGTCAACGTTCATCGCACGCCGGATGCGGTCATGGCTGCTCAGCTCGATGCCTGGGATGCCGTTGTCACCCGCATTTCCGAGGAAGATCCCTTCTTCGCCAAGGTGATCGAGTCGCAGAAGAAGTATGCCAAAGAGGTGATGGGCTACCTGAACCTCAACCAGCCCGACTACAAGCTGGCCTACAAGCACTACTTCGGCTGATCCGAGCCCTTTTTGCCGGATGTTGCCGCGGGGACCCGTCACGGGCCCCCGCGCATTCCTGCCTGCAAACCGCCAGAGGCTGACGTGACAAGACTAATCTATACGATCGAAGGGCTGAGCGTCTGGGTCGGCCGGGCCTTCGGCTGGTGCATTCTCATCCTCACCCTGTCCGTTTCCTATGAAGTGTTCGTGCGCTACGTGCTGAATGCGCCGACCGTCTGGGCCTTCGACATGATGGTCCAGATGTACGGCGCCCTGTTCCTGATGTCCGGGCCCTATGCCCTGGCCCAGGACACCCATGTGCGCGGCGACGTTCTCTACCGCCTGTTTCCGGTCCGCTGGCAGGCCCGCATCGACTTCCTGCTGTACCTGCTGTTCTTCTACCCGGGCATGCTGGCGCTGTTCTGGTACGGGGCGGAAATCGCTTCCGACAGCTGGCGTTACAAGGAAGTGAGCTGGAACAGCCCGGCCCGCATCCAGATCTACTTCTTCAAGACCCTGATCCCGGTGGCCGGTTTCCTGCTGATGCTGCAGGGACTTGCCGAACTCGCACGCTGTTGGCGCGCCATGAAGACCGGGGAATGGCTACCGCGCCTGACCGACGTGAAGGAAACGGAGGACATCCTGGCCGAGGATCCCTTTGAAGACCAGCCCGCCGCCGGCCATTGACCGGACAGCATGTCTCTTTGATGAAAGTGTCCTGAGATGACGAATCCCGAAGTCGCGATCCTGATGCTGTGCCTGTTTATCCTGCTGGTGCTGCTCGGCTTTCCGATCGCCTTTACCCTTCTCGCCATGGGCGTTGCCTTCGGCTACTACGCCTATTATTCCGGTGCGGAAACCTTCGCAGACCTGTTTTCCAACAACATCTTCTATCTCCTGAACCAGAACACCTATTCGGTGATGGAAAACGACACGCTGGTCGCCATCCCGTTGTTCCTGTTCATGGGGTACGTGGTCGAACGGGCGAATATCGTCAACCGCCTGTTCTTCTCGCTGCAGATGGCCGCCCGCAACCTGCCCGGCTCCATGGCGATTGCCGCCCTGATCACCTGCGCGGTGTTTTCAACCGCATCAGGAATCGTCGGTGCCGTCGTGACGCTGATGGGACTTCTGGCCTTCCCGGCCATGGCCAATGCCAATTACAACAAGCAATTCGCCTCAGGCGTGATCTGTGCCGGCGGTACCCTCGGCATCCTGATCCCGCCCTCGATCATGCTGATCGTCTATGCGGCGATCGCCGAGCTGTCCCCGCTCCGCCTTTACGCGGCAGCGGTCTTCCCCGGGCTGATGCTCGCTGGCCTCTATATCCTCTATGTGATCGCCCGGGTTCTCCTCAATCCCAGAATTGCGCCCAAACCGCAGCAGGAAGATGTACCGCCGGTGGCGAAGATCTACACGGATCTGCTGGTTTCCTTCGTGCCGCTGACCGTGCTGATCATGCTCGTCCTCGGCTCCATCCTGGGCGGACTGGCAACGCCGGCGGAAGCAGCCGCCATGGGAGCGCTGGGAGGCCTGTTCCTGGCGTCTCTCTATCTTGGACCGACGGAAGACATCCTGAGGAAGTGCGTCACACTGAAAGACCCTGTCCCGGCCGGGCTCGCCGTGGTGTCGTTCGCAGTCTTCATCCTGACCGCCAAGGAACCGAAGCTGTGGCAGATGATCACCATTCCGGTTCTGGGCGCGCTCGCGGGCCTCTGGCTCTCGTGCCTCCGCCACGCCCACAAGGCGGTCTGGGTCCGACTGACGGAAAGCGTGTTCCTGACCGCCAAGGCAACCGCCATGGTGTGCTGGCTGTTCGTCGGCTCCTGGACCTTTGCGTCCGTGTTCTCCTATCTCGGCGGCCACGACATCATCGAACAATGGTTCCTGCACATGCAGCTTGAACCCTGGCAGTTCCTGATCCTGGTCCAGCTAATCATCTTCTTCCTCGGCTGGCCGCTGGAATGGTCCGAAATCCTGATCATCTTCGTACCGATCTTCCTGCCCATGCTCGATACGTTCAACGTCAACCCGTACTTCTTCGCAATGCTGGTAGCGCTGAACCTGCAAACCTCGTTCCTGACACCACCCATGGCCATGTCGGCCTACTATCTGAAAGGCGTGCTCAAGAAGGAGATCGAGCTGGTTGACATCTTCAAGGGCATCCTGCCGTATCTCGTGATCGTGATCTTCAGCATGGTGATGCTGCACGAGTTCCCCGCGATTGCCCTGTGGCTGCCTGATTACCTGTTCGGACCCTATATTCCATGAACCTGACACTGCCTGAAAATGACATCCTCAACCTCAGTGCCAGCGAGGCGGCCCGGAAAATCCGGGCCGGCCTTCTAACTTCGACCGACCTGGTTTCCGCCTGCCTTGAACGGATCGACGAGACCGACGGGCAGTTGAAAGCCTGGGCCCATCTGGACCGGGATAAGGCGCTGGCGGAAGCCGGCGAAATGGATGCGATCCGCCAATCGGGCCGCCCCCTCGGGGCCCTGCACGGCGTGCCGGTGGGTCTGAAGGATATCATCGACACGAAGGATTATCCGACGGAACGCGGGTCTCCGGTCTTCACAGGACGCAAGCCGGATCTGGATGCGGCCGTTGTCGAGCGCCTGCGCGATGCCGGGGCGGTGATCCTGGGCAAGACCAAGACGACCGAACTGGCCTTCGTTCATCCGGCCGACACCACCAATCCGCATAACCCGGGCCATATTCCCGGTGGATCTTCAAGCGGATCGGCAGCAGCGGTTGCCGCCCATCAGGTGCCGCTGGCGCTCGGCACACAGACCAACGGGTCGGTCATCCGCCCGGCGTCCTTCTGCGGCACCTACGGCTTCAAGCCGACCCGCGGTGTCATCTCACGCCGCGGCGTGCTAGCGACATCGGGCTCGCTCGACCAATTAGGCGTCTTTGCCCGCACCCTGGAGGACAGCGCGCTGCTGGCGGACGCGATCAAGGGCTACGACCAGACCGACGACAAGTGCTATCCGCACCCTCGGCCGGCCATGCTGGAAGGCTTTCAGGCAGAGCCGCCGGTGGCACCATCCCTGGCCTTTATCGACCTTCCCTTTGCCGATCGCCTGAGTGCGGATAGCCGGGCCGGGTTCGAGGAAATCATTTCCGCGCTCGGCGGGCGCGTGGAGCGGATCCCGGCGCCGCCCGCCTTTGCCGGTCTGGTCGAGGTGCAGCGGGTCATTCACGAATACGAGATCAGCCAGCTTCTGAAGGACACCTTCGACACGCATTGGGACAAGATCAGCGCGACGCTGAAGCCGGTGATCGAACGCGGACGATCGATTCCGGCCGCGGTCTACGAGGACGCCCTTTCGGTGGCCGAAGCGGCCGACGGTTTCTTTGCGGCCTTCTTCAAGGACTACGATGCGATCCTCAGTCCGAGCGCGGCCGGAGAAGCCCCGAAGATGGGGCCGAGCACCGGTGATCCGATATTCTGCACGATCTGGACGCTGGGCGGGTTGCCTGCGGTCTCCATGCCCCTGCTGGTCGGCGAAAATGGCCTGCCGATCGGTGTCCAGCTCATCGGTGCCGTCGAGCAGGACGACCGGTTGATGCGAACGGCCAGCTGGCTTCTCAAAACATTGAACGACGCCTGAGGCGAAACAAGGAGTTTCACATGTTAGGACGCAACAGCAAGATCCTCCTGGGGCTGATCGGAACCGCGCTGGTCTCGGTCTTCGTGATCGGGCTGGCCTACAGCATCTCCACCGGTTTTGCCGGTTTCTGGGGTGGTTTTCCTTGCTGGATCATCGTGATCTTCGTCTTGTCGCTCGCCGTCACCGACTATGTCCAGGAATGCGTTCTGGGCAAGGACGGGAACAACAAGAATGGCTGACAAGCCGGTCCTGTGGCTGCCCCGGCGGGTATCCGATGCGACCATCGCGCGGGCCCGGGAAAGCTACGAGGTTATCCTCAACGAGGCCGACGACGTCAGCACGGCCGACGAGATCGTCGCCATGAGCGCGCGCGTCGACGCGATGATGCCGTGCCACTCGGAGATCTTTTCAGCCGATGTGGTGAGCCGGCTCGATCCGCGCCTGAAGATCCTCGCCAATCACTCCGTCGGCACTGATCATTGCGATCTCGCTGCCCTGAAGGCGCGCGGCATTGCCGTGACCAACACGCCGGATGTGCTGTCGGACGCGACCGCCGAGATCGCCATTCTGCTGATGCTCGGTGCCGCGCGGCGGGCGGTCGAAGGCGACCGGATCGTCAGAAGCGGCGCGTGGGACTTCTGGAGCCCGTCCTTCATGGTCGGCAAGCAGGTCAGCGGCGCGCGGCTCGCCATCGTCGGTATGGGCCGGGTCGGCCAGGCCCTCGCCAAGAAGGCCCGTGGTTTCGACATGGAGATCCACTACTACAACCGGCAGCGCCTCCCCGAGGACAAGGAATACGGCGCGACCTATCACAGCTCGCTGGAAAGCCTCCTGCCCAACGGCGACTTCCTCTCGCTTCACTGCCCCGCCACCCCGGAGACGAAAAACCTCCTGAATGCGGACACCTTGAAGTTGCTTCCAGCAGGCTGTGTGGTCGTCAATACGGCTCGGGGAGCATTGGTCGACGAGGCGGCGCTGATCTCCGCGCTCAGGTCCGGGCACGCGGCTGCGGCCGGGCTGGACTGTTTTGCCAAAGAACCCGGCGGCAATCCGGCATTCGCAGACTTCGAGAATGTGTTCATGCTGCCCCACATCGGCAGCGCAACGGTGCGGACCCGCGATGCCATGGGCTTCCGTGCCCTGGACAATCTCAACGCCTTCTTTGCCGGCAAGACGCCCAGGGATCTTCTTTAGAGAGAATTGGATAATTTAATTGACCAATTTTACTCGCCGGGTCATTAAGATCCGGCGGGCGCGGTTTTGTGTGTCCGATACGAGTATCAACAGCAGGCACAAGCCATGTTCCGAAAGGCGCCATCTCTGAGGACCGCCGACGCCGTCGTGCAGCAGATCGAGGAGCTGATCCTCAACGGTGTGCTCCGACCGGGCGACCGGCTGCCGCCGGAACGGGAACTGGCGGGTGAGATCGATGTCTCCCGTCCCGTCCTGCGGGAGGCGCTGAAGCTCCTGGAGGAGCGCGGGCTGCTGACCAGCCGGCAGGGCGGCGGCACCTTCGTCGCCGATGTCATCGGGCCGATCTTTTCCGAACCGATCATAGCGCTGATCGAGCGTCATCCGGCGGCGATCGCCGACTATCTGGAATTCCGGCGCGACATGGAAGGCACCGCGGCAGCCCATGCAGCCGAGCGGGCCACTGCCTCGGATCGCAAGATCCTGAGCGATATTCTCGCCCAGATGGACGCGGCTTACGAGAGCGGCGATGCGCAGCGAGAAGTTGGGCTCGATGTGGAACTGCATCATGCGGTCGGCGAAGCGGCGCACAACATCATCCTGCTGCACGCCCTGCGCTCGTGCTACCGGCTTCTGGAAAACGGTGTCTTCTACAATCGCCAGAGGCTCTATCACCATCCGACCGCGCGTCGCACCGTCCTGGAACAGCACAAGCAGATCGTCGATCGCATCCTCGCCGGCGACCCCGACGGGGCGCGCCAGGCGTCCCACGACCATATCGATTTCGTTGCCGCCGCCTTGAAGGAGGCGGAACGCGCCGAAGGCTGGCAGGAGGTTGCCGACCTCCGGCTGAAACAGCGCCGCCAGACTCCAGGCCAAAATCGCACTGCCACCATTAAAAGTTAGATTTCCAGACCAATCGAGGAAAGCCCATGTCCGCCGTTACCTGCATTGCCGATCTGCAAGCCCTCGCCAGACGCCGTGTCCCGAAGATGTTCTATGAATATGCGGACACCGGCTCCTTTACGCAGAGCACCTATTACGACAACGAAGCCGCCTTTCAGCGCCAGAAGCTGCGCCAGCGGGTCGCGGTCAACATCGACAACCGCAGCCTCAAGACGACCATGATCGGCGAGGATGTGTCCATGCCGGTGGCGCTTGCCCCGGTCGGCCTCACCGGCATGCAGCATGCCGACGGGGAAATTCTCGCGGCCCAGGCGGCCGAGCAATTCGGCGTGCCGTTCACGCTGACCACGATGAGCGTCTGCTCCATCGAGGATGTGGCGGAACATACGACACGGCCGTTCTGGTTCCAGCTCTATGTGATGCGCGACCGCGGCTTTTCGGAATCGCTGATGACCCGGGCGCTCAACGCCGGCTGCTCCGCCCTCGTGCTCACGCTTGACCTTCAGGTTCTGGGGCAACGGCACCGGGACATCAAGAACGGCCTGTCGACCCCGCCGAAGCCGACGCTGCCGGTTCTGCTCGATCTCGCCTTCAAGCCGCGCTGGTGCTGGAACATGCTGCAGACCAAGCGGCGCCAGTTCGGCAACATCCACGGCCACGTCAAGGGCGTGGAGGACATGTCCTCGCTCGCGGAATGGACCAACAGCCAGTTCGACCCGACCCTCGACTGGTCGTCGGTGGAATGGGTCAAGAAGCACTGGAACCGCAAGCTGATCCTGAAGGGCATCAACGACGTGGAAGACGCCAAGATCGCCGTTGGAACCGGCGCAGACGGGATCATCGTCTCCAATCACGGCGGCCGCCAGCTCGACGGTGCGCAGGCCTCCTACGACGTTCTGAAGGAGATCGCCGATGCGGTCGGCGACAAGATCGAGGTCTATATGGACGGCGGCATCCGCTCCGGTCAGGACGTCTTCAAGGCCATCGCCATGGGGGCGAAGAGCACCTTCATCGGCCGCTCCTACATCTACGGCCTCGGCGCTATGGGCAGGCCGGGTGTGACCAAGGCACTGGAGATCATCCGCAAAGAACTGGATGTGACCATGGGCCTGTGCGGCGAAACCGACATCACCAAGGTGGGCCGGCACAACCTGGTGCTCTGAAGGCCCGGAATCCTTAACTTACGACCGATCGAGCAGCGCGACCCATGCTTCGGCGATCGCCTGCCCGGTCCGGTCGGACGCGGCCGCGTGTCGGTTCGCCTCCTCAGCGAAGCGTTGCGGCCAGTCGGGATCGTGGTCCTGGATCCGTTCGGAGAACAGCTCCGACCACAGCTTGACCTCCGGCAGCGCCACCTCGAAATGAAACTGGGTCGCATAAGTGGCGCGGCCCAGCCGGAAGGCCTGATGCGGCGTGGCATCGCTGCTGGCCAAATGCACGGCGCCTTCCGGTAAGGAAAAGGTGTCCGTGTGCCAATGGAAGATCGGCGAGCCTTCGGCCAGAATGCGGCCGATCGGATCGTCGCCCGCCGTGTCGACTGCCCGCACCTCGTGCCAGCCGAACTCGATCGGACGGTCCAGAATGTTCTCAGCGCCGAACGCCCGCGCAATCAGCTGGGACCCCAGGCAAATGCCGAGTACCGGTTTGTCTTGTTCGTGGAAGTTCCTGATGAGACCGCAGACTATCGGTAGGAAGGGATAGCCTTCGTCGTCGAGCGCATTCTGGGAGCCGCCCAGGACGACGAGCCCGGATCGTCCCGCGACCGTTTCGGGCACCGGCTCACCGGCATGGGCCTGCACGATGTCATAGGTGACCCCGGCTTGGTCGAGGGCCCGGCCGACATTGCCCATCGGGGCATCCGGATAGTTTTCAATCACCAGGACGGACATGGCCGGCAGCTCCAGATTACTGATTCTCTTCACGTATCATGATAGACTGCACCGCATCCGGCGAGACTTTCCTTGAAGGCCCGCAATGTCCGCAAGCACACCCCTGCAAAACCGGGTCACGCCGACCGGCGAGATCATCGCCACGCCCGCACGCGGCCTGTTCATGGGCAACCGGGGCGGCCGGATCCATGATCCGGAAACCAAAACCCTGACCAATCGACGTTGGGCCTCACGGCGCTGGATCTGCTGCGTCACCGATTTCAAGGGCCGGAGCCGAGAGATCATGGGCGACGGCTACACGGAACTGTTTTTTCTGGACGAGCCGACCGCGCTTGCCTCCGGACATCGCCCCTGCTTCGAGTGCCGCAGAGAAGACGCCAAAGCCTTTGCCCAGGCCTTTCCCCGGGACCGGTTGAAGCAAGGCGCGGCCTCCGCTGGCGCCATGGATCTACTCCTGCAGAAAGACCGGCTTGACGGACGGGGGCAGCGACACTTTCTGGCCCGCCTTGCGGATCTTCCGGACGGCACCTTCGTCGAGATCGACGACGTGCCTTATGCGCTCTTTGACGGCGACTTGATCGCATGGACGGTGGACGGATACAGCTCCTCGACGAAGCCCCGGCCAAAAGGAGACGTCACAGTCCTGACACCGAAATCCATATGCGAAACGCTCGCCAACGGCTACCGGCCGCACTGGCATCCGAGTGCCCGCACAGCGCTCCGGTAATGTTCAAATTCTCTGATCAATCGATCACGAACAATCATTTGTATTGAAACGATTTCGGGCGCAGATTGCATCCTGCACATCTGACCGGGATCTTCATGTCCGTTTCCACGTCCATTGACACCAGCCGGGAGCCGGTTCTGACGGCCACCGACTACGGCCTCTATGGCGCCACCGTCCTTGCCTGGGGCTTCAGTTGGATTGCCATGAAGGGGCAGGTCGGAGTTGTTGCGCCCGAAGTCTCCGTCTTCTGGCGGTTCGTGCTGTCCGCAGCCGTGATGTTCGGCTGGAGCCTCTACCGGAGACACGACCTCCGGTTCGGCTGGCGGGCACATATTCGGTTCGCCGGGCTCGGCGCCTTGATCTTCTCGACAAACTTCACCTTATTTTACTACGGCGCCCAGCTACTGCCGTCCGGTCTGCTTGCAGTGGTGTTCTCGCTGACATCCGTTTTCAACCTGTTCCTGGCCTTCGTCCTGTTCCGGCAAAAACCGGGGCTTGCCACGCTCGCAGCCGGCCTGATCGGCTTTACCGGGGTTGCCTTGATGTTCTGGCCGCAAATCATGGGCGCGGACATCGATTATCAGGCAGCCCTTGGACTGCTGCTGTGCACGCTCGGAACGGTTTCCTTCTGCCTGGGCAACATGCTGTCGGCCTCGACACAGCGGACGGGCATTACGGTCACGCCGGCAACGACCTGGGGCATGTTTTACGGTGCCGTCTTTCTCGGGGTCTTCGCCGCTGTCAGGGGCAACAGCTTTACCGTAGAGTGGACCGTCACGTATCTCGGCAGCCTCGTCTATCTCGCCGTGATCGCCTCGGTGATCGCCTTTGCCTCCTATCTGCGGCTACTCGGCCGCATCGGCTCGGCGCGTGCCGGCTATGCCACGGTCATCTTTCCCGTCATCGCCCTGGCGGTTTCGACCGTGTTTGAGGGTTACCACTGGACGGGCGGCGGCCTTGCCGGCCTGCTTCTGGTGCTGACCGGCAATGTCATGATGCTGAGGAAGCGCTAGCGGATCTATTCCGCAGCCATCTGGTTCGCCACGTTGCCGATGGCCGCGACGATGTGATTGCACAAGGTGTCGTGCATCGGCTGGCGCGCGGATACGGACCGCAACAGGCTGATCTCGCAAGGTGGCAGTGCCGGAAAACCGTCCTTTTCCTCCAGAATGCGCATGCCGTCACGGACCGCGCTTTCCGGGAATACCGTGACGGCCAGCCCCGCCTGCACGGCCCCGACCAGCGCCGACGCGCTGGAGCTGACATAGGCGACCTTGTAGGATCGGTCGACCCGGTCGAGAGCCTCCATGGACAGACGCCGCCAGGAACAGGTCGACGGTCCGACCGCCAACCGGATCACGTCCATGGCATGGGCGCAATGCTGGCTGGAGGACACCCAGTAAAGAGGCTCGCGGCGAATGACTTCTCCCCGGGATTCCGACTGGTCGTCGGAGGTGACGATGGCCACGTCGAGCTTGCCCTCGTGGATCTCTGTGCCCAGGCGTGTGCTACCAGCGCATTCCACCTGGATTTCGATCGACGGATTGAGCCGGTTGAAAGCCGCCAGAACCTGGGGCAGCAGGCGATCAGCATAATCGTCGGGGACACCCAGCTTCACCTGTCCGACTTCCTTGCGGTTGCCGAATGCGGACAGGGTCTCGTCGTTGAGGCTGATCATGCGCCGGGCATATTCCAAGAGGCGCTGCCCGTCTTCCGTCAGGCGGGACTGCCGCCCGTCCTTGGCGAAGATCGGCAGGCCGAGACGCTCTTCCAGACGGCGCATCTGCATGGACACCGCCGACTGGGTCTTGTGCACGGCTTCCCCGGCCTTGGTGAAGCTTCCGAGTTCCGCGATCGCCAGGAACGTCCGCAGCTGATCGATGTCCAGCACATGATTCATGAGAGACCTGCCGACTGGTGTTCATATAAGAGATTTTGATTGTTTAGGCATTATACATCAAGAGCGTTTGCACACCAAGAGGGGGACGTGCCTACCCGCAGGAAGGCATCACCGCCAAGGCGGACTTGAGAAAATTGTATGGATTTTACCCGACAAAACCAAACTAGAAAGAGTTTTTTCTTTTTAATTTCATGTACTTATTAATTCATAACGATATGTGATTGTTCCAATAAAAAACATTCGTTGGATATATGAAAGCGAATGCGCCATCTTCCAATTGTCCCAAGAAGACGAACCGCCGCAGCGCCGGCGCCGAGAGAACCTGCAAACGCCGTTTGCCGGTAACAGGAGAATTTTGCCATGACGCATTTTGCAAGACTGAGCCTGACTGCAACCATCGGCCATGCGATTGCCTGTGCATGGCGCACTTTTAAAAACCGGCGCGAGATCGTCAAATTGTACGAGATGTCGGACAGCCAACTCGAGGACATCGGCCTGACTCGAGGCGATGTTCGTCGCGCCTTACAGCTTCCTCTCTTCGTCGACCCGACTCCCGTTTTGAACGGCTGGGCGGACGAGAAGCGCGTGAGCTTCCGTCCGATTGTCCAGGACCGTTTGCCGACCGAACTCGGCACCAATCCGGACGCTCCGGAGAGCACTGTCATCAAGTTTTCAGAGCGTAAGCCCAAACTGGCCGCCTGATCCGATCTGCTACTGCAGCCCCGTCGGCACCTGTGCTGACACCTCACTGGCCCGCCACCCCCGGCGGGCCTTTTTTTTATTTCGAGTTCCCCAAATCGCGGGCGGCACGATTGAAGAAGTTGTCGAAGGCCTCGAACTGACTTGACTGAAAGTCCCGGCCCGCGGCCATCCAGTTCGCCATCATGGCATCGAATTCGGACCCCTCAGCCTGGTCCACGGTTTCGCCGTCATCGACGATGGCGTCTTCCTCCTCCGTATCGAAGTCGGCTTCGAGTTCGTCCTCTTCTTCCGGATGAGCCTCTTCCGTTTCCGTGCGTTGCAGAGGCTTGAGGAATTGGGACCAGAAGGCATTGACCGCCTCCGCATAGCCCTGGACGTAATCCATCGGCTTGGGAACCGGCTTCGGCCGTCCCCGCACGAACCCCCGCACGAAGGCATCCAGAAGCTCCTGAGCCTCACCGTGCAGATAAGGCCTGACGACCTGCGACATGGCCAGGGTCGCGGCGACAGGCATCATTTCCTGAACCGCCTTCTGTTGCAGCCCGGTTGCCTGGGCAATCTGTTCGGCGACCGCCTTGCGCACGAATTCAGGTCCGAAGAACGGCGACAGCTGTTCGTTCGAGAAGTCCTGCCCGGTCTTGCCGAACAGTTTCAGCGGATCGAAGAAATTGATCGGCTCCGCCGCCGGTGCCCGGAAGGGCGACAGCGACTGCGGTCCGAAATGCCGGAAGCCGGCCATCGCGGCGGGCATCAGGCGGGACATAGCATCGCTCAGGTCCTGGTTCGTCCAGCCGAAACGCTGCCGCATGTCTTCTGCGACAGCCGCCAGATCAAACGGATAAGTGAAGCCGGAATCATCTGCCATCGCCAAAGCCCTGAAACGTTTCGCCAATCCGCATGATCGGCGTTCGGCTCGCTCAGGTCAATTCGCGGTTTTTCATCAACTGCGAAAATAGCGAATGTTCAGGGATCAGACCCTAATAAGCATATTCCTTAAAGATGTGGCTGAGATCGCCATTCCAGCTGCCGTTGTAACGTTGCAGCAGGACGTCGGCCGGACACATGCCGGCCGCCAGACCTTCCTCGATCGGCGCCAGGTGTACCCGTTCGTCCAGATCACCGTCACTCAAACGGGCGCGCCGCTTCAAGCCTTCGCTGGAAAGCGCCAGGGCTTCCTTGGCGATATTCAGGACGGTGCCGGACCGGAAAGCGGTCTGCAGGGCGTCCTTGGGAACGCCTGCCCGCAAGGCGGCCCGCTCTTCGCGGGTCCAGTCCTTCACCAGCTGCCAGGCCTGATCGAGAATGCCATCGTCATAGAGCAGGCCGACCCAGAAGGCCGGCAAGGCGCAAATCCGGCGCCAGGGGCCGCCGTCGGCACCGCGCATCTCGATGTATTTCTTCAGGCGCACATCCGGGAACAGGGTGGAGAGATGGTTGTTCCAGTCTCCGAGATTCGGACGCGCATCCGGAATGCGGCCTTCAAGCGCCCCGTTCATGAACTCGCGGAAGGTGGTGCCGGTGACATCGTGATAGGCATCGCCACGCTTGACGAAATACATCGGCACGTCGATGGCCCATTCGACATAGTCCTCGAAGCCGAAACCGTCTTCGAAGGCAAAGGGAAGGTCACCCGTGCGGTCCGCATCCGTGTCGGTCCAGATCTGCGCGCGGAAGGATTTGAAGCCGTTGGGCTTGCCGTCGGTGAACGGCGAATTGGCGAAGATCGCGGTCGCGATCGGCTGCAGGGCCAGGCCGACCCGCATCTTCAGCGCCATATCGGCTTCGGAGGAAAAGTCCAGGTTCACCTGAATGGTCGAGGTCCGGTACATCATGTCCAGCCCGAGGCTGCCGACTTTCGGCATATAGCGGGTCATGATCTCGTAACGCGACTTCGGCATGGCCGGAACGTCTTCGCGGCGCCATGTCGGCGTCATGCCCGTTCCCAGAAAGCCGACGCCCATCGGATCGGCGACCTGGCGGACCTGCGCCAGATGCGCGTTCGTCTCGCGGCAGGTTTCATGCAGGTTGTCGAGCGGGGCGCCCGACAGCTCGAACTGTCCACCCGGTTCGATGGAAATGGCTCCGCCACCGACCGGATCGGCCAAGCCGATGATCTTGCCCGCATCCTCGATCCGTTCCCAGCCGAGCAGCTTTTCCATACCCGTGAGAACCGCCTCGACGCCCTGCGGTCCGCCATAGGGAATCGGGGACAGATCGGACTGGTGGAAACCGAATTTCTCGTGCTCGGTTCCGATCCGGAACCGTTCAGCCGGCTTGCAGCCTTCCTCTAGCGTCGCGGCAAGCGCAGCAGTGCCTTCAATCGGCGTCGAATCGACGGTGTCGCGAGCCATTCAGACTGTCCTCAATTTCAAGTCGGTGCATACAATAGCCAATCGATGGGCCATGCACATACGCGGTGAGTCATTTCGTTCTCGTGAACATCGAACGACTGCTGGCATTTAGGACCGTTTGGTCCGAAACGCAAGGCAGACCTATGGAGCGGATTTGAACTCACGCAATTCTGAAGACCGCCGCTGGCAAATTGCGGCCGCAAGGCCGACGGTTCCTTGCCGGTTCCAGCGTTGTCCGGATGTCTCAGACCCTCGCCGAATGCGCCTGTTTCCGGGTTCATCGCAACGACTCCGAGGGGCGTCAGCCCCAGTCACCAAGGGTTGCTTGAACGATCGCCAGCGCGGCCACCGCGGCAGTGTCGGCCCGCAGTATCCGTGGGCCAAGCGGGATCGGCGTGACGAAGCTCTGGGCGCGTAGAAGCTCTCTTTCCTCCGGCGAGAACCCGCCTTCCGGCCCGATCAGGACGGCAAGAGGAGCCGGTCCCCGATCCGCCAGATCCGCAAGCGCCTGAAGCGGGTTCTGGGTTTCCTCGCCTTCATCGCAGAACAGCAGACGCCGGCCCGGTTGCGTTTCCTCCCATGCGGAGAGGAGATCCTTCAGCGCCATCGGCTCCAGAACTTTCGGCACGGCAATGACGCCGCATTGTTCGGCCGCCTCGATGATATTGGCTTCCATACGCTCCAGATTGACCCGGCTCGCCTGGGTGTACTGGGTCATCACAGGCCTGAGGCTGCCGGCTCCCATTTCGACCGCTTTCTGCACCATGTAATCCAGGCGCGCATGTTTCAGCGGGGCAAAGAGATAGTGCAGGTCGATGGCGGTCGTCTGCTCACGCACCTGCTCCACCAGCTTCAGCAGGCAGGCCTTGCGTCCGGTCGCGACGATTTCCGCAAGCCACTCACCATCCCTGCCATTGAAGACGAGGATCCGGTCGGTGTCCTTGAGGCGCAGGACATTGAGAAGATAGTTCGCCTGACTGCGGTCGGCTTCTATCGAAGCGCCGTGGGCAAGAAGCGGGCGAACGAACAGACGCTGCATTTTGAAGTCGTATCTGGACATGAAACCAAAGTAAGGTGTGACCGGAGCCGAATTCAATGGCCGGCCGGGTCACATCCCCCCGGACTGTGGAAGATCTCTTTCGAAACGCGAACGCCGGCCCAAAAGGCCGGCGTCCGAAATCAGGCGTGTTGTCCAGCGTTTGGCGCTTCCGCCGGTTCGGCTTCGTCCTCGACCGGGGCCTTATCCGCATGGCCGACGTACATGTAGAACATCGGTACGACAAACAGGGTGAACAGCGTCCCGATGGACATGCCGGTGAAGATCACCAGGCCGATGGAGTAGCGGGCGGCAGCCCCTGCCCCTTCCGCGATGACCAGCGGCAGGACGCCGAGCACCATGGCTCCGGTCGTCATCAGGATCGGCCGCAACCGCTCCCGGGCCGCCTCGACGATCGCCTCGCGCTTCGACATACCGTGATGCTCACGCTGCGCATTGGCGAACTCGACCATCAGGATGCCGTGCTTGGTGATCAGCCCCACGAGGGTGATCAGACCGACCTGGGTGTAGATGTTCAGCGTGCCGAGGCCGAGGTTCAGCGGCACAAGGGCGCCGAAGATCGACAGCGGTACCGTCATCATGATGATGAACGGATCGCGGAAGCTTTCGAACTGAGCCGCCAGGACCAGATAGATCACGATCACCGCCAGCGCGAAGGCGATCAGGATCGTATTGCCCTGTTGCACCTCGAGCCGCGACTGGCCGGCATAGTCGAGGAAGAAGCCGGACGGCATCGCCTCGTTCGCGATCTGCTGCAGTTCGGCAAGGCCGTCGCCGGTGGTGACCGTCGGCAACGGCAGCGCCGAAATCGTCGCCGAGTTCAGCTGGTTGAACTGCTCGATGGAAACGGAGGTTGCCCCGATCGAGACCTTCACCACCGCCGCCAGAGGCACCATGTCTCCGCTCGCGGAACGGACATAGAAATCGCCGAGCAGATCCGGGTTCATCCGGTAGGCCTTCGACACCTGGGGAATGATGTCATAGGAGCGGCCGTCCCGGTCGAACTTGGATACGCTCGCATTGCCGACCAGAATGTTCAGCGTGCCCCCGATGGTGGAAACCGGAACACCCAGCGCGGCCGCGCGCTCACGGTCGATCAGGATCGTGGCCTGCGGTTTTTCGAAGGACATGGAGTTCTGGACCACGATGAACTTGCCCGACGCCATCGCCTTGTTCTTGACCTCTTCGGCGATCTCGTAGACCTGTTCGGCCGATCCGGTCGTCTGCAGCACAAGCTGGATCGGCAGGCCACCGCCGGACCCGGGAAGCGAAGGCGGTGCGAAGACGAAGGCCTGTACGCCCGCCGATTTCGAGATCCGCCCCTGGATCATCCCCTTGATCTGTTCCTGGGATTGTTCACGCTCGCCCCATGGCTTCAGCGCCCAGATGGCGAAGGCGGAATTGGTCGCGCCCGTTCCAACGATCTGGAACCGTGCCTCGACACCAGGAACGTCGTCCGTCATGTCGTAGAACTGGTTGGTGTAGAGCTGGGTGTAATCGGCCGTGGCGTATTGCGGCGCGGTCACCATGGCAAACAGCGCGCCCTGGTCCTCGTCCGGCGCCAGTTCGCTCGACGTCTTCAGGAAAAGGAACGCTGACGTCGCCAGCAGCGACACCACGATGAGGAGCGTCACCGGCTTGTAGTCGAGCGAGAAGTTCAGGCGCCGTCCGTACCAGTTGGTGAGTTTCGTGAACACCTTGTCGATAAAGGTCTGGAACCGGCTGCCGTGGGCCGACAGAAGGCGGGCCGACATCATCGGCGACAGGGTGACGGCGACGAAACCGGAGATGAACACGGCGCCTGCCAGCGTGAAGGCGAATTCCCGGAACAGCGCTCCGGTCAGCCCTTGGGTGAAGCCGATCGGCGCATAAACGGCACCGAGCGTGATGGTCATGGCCACCACGGGACCGAAGATCTCACGCATGCCGACAATCGCCGCCTGCATCGGTTTGAGCCCGTCCTCCAGATGCCGGTGGATGTTTTCAACCACCACGATGGCGTCGTCCACCACGAGACCGATCGCAAGCACCATGGCCAGGAGCGTCAGCGTGTTGAGCGAGTAATCGAGCGCCCAGAGGAAGAAACAGACCCCGATCAGAGACAATGGAATGGTCACGATCGGCACCAGCACGGCCCGGAAGGAGCCCAGGAACAGCAGGATCACCAGAACAACGATCACGACGGCTTCGCCGATGGTCTTGAACACTTCCTCGATGGAGGCGGAAATGAACTTGGTGGAATCGTAGACCACCTGGATCGACGTGCCCTTGGGCATGTTCGCCTGCAGCCGCGGCAGCTCCGCCCGCACGCCGGCGGCGGTATCGAGCGGGTTGGCGGACGGCGTCGGCATGATACCCAGGAACACGCCCTGCTGACCGTTGAAGGACACGCGGACGTCCGTGCTCTCGCTGCCGAGGGTGACGTCGGCAACGTCCCTGAGACGGACGACCTCCGTGCCTTCTCCGCTAACCGGCAATGCCCCGAAGGCTTCCGGGGTCTGCAGCGTCGTCTTCGCGGCGATCTGGTAGGCGACATATTCGCCTTCCGTCTTGCCCGGCGCGGACAGGAAGTTCGCCCCCTGGACCGCGGCCAGCACTTCGGCCGCGGTGACACCGCGCGAGGCCAGCTTGATCGGATCGATCCAGATGCGCATGGCGAAGGTCTGCTCGCCCAGGATCTGGGCGTCGGCCACGCCGTCGACCACCGACAGCTGCGGCTGGATCACGCGGGAGACGAACTCGGTAATCTGCTGCGGCGACATGCTGTCGGACAGGACCGAGAGATACATGATCGCAAAGGACCGTCCGGTGCCCTTCTTGATGACCGGATCCTTGGCCTCGTCCGGCAGATCACCCCGGACTTCCTGAACCTTGGAGATGACTTCGGTCAGGGCCTTGTCCGGATCGGTGTTGAGGCGCATGTGAACGGACACCGTCGACAGGCCGAGCGCACTCGTCGAACTGACATAGTCGACGCCTTCCGCCGATCCGACCGCCTTGGCGATCGGCGTCGTGATGAAGCCCTGGACGAGGTCCGGGCCCGCGCCGACGAACACGGTGGTGATGGTGATCACCGTTTCCTCGACCTTGGGATACTGGCGGACATTCATGTTCACGATGCCCTGCGCGCCAAGCAGCAGGATCAGCAGGCTGACGACCGTGGACAGAACCGGTCGGCGGATGAAAATCTCCGAGAAATTCACATCAGGCTCCCGGTTTTTCGGTGGCGTCGACCGGATTGACCGTGTTGTCGATGGTCACGGGGCTGCCGACCGTCAGCTTGTTCTGACCGCGGCGGACACGATCAGATCGCCCGGCTTCACGCCTTCGGTGATCTCGATCTTGCCACCGAAGCGGCGGCCGATCTTCACGAACACCTGGCGGGCCACCAGCTTTTTCTTGCCGTCCTCACCCGCCGAAGCACTCTCGTCTTCGGCAACCCGATAGACGTAGGTGCCATAAAGACTCTGGACGACCGCCGTTTGGGGCAGCGCGATGATGCCGTCTTCCTGCGGCAGGTCGATGCGGACGAAGGCGAACTGGCCCGGGCGCAGGGCCCCGTCGGAATTGTTGACTTCCGCCTGGATCGAGACCAGGCGCGACTGGGGATCGATCTTCGGGTCAATGCCGGTGATCTTGCCTTCATAGCCCATGGCATCCTCGGCAAGGCCCAGGTGAAGCGCCTGACCGATGTGGACTTCACTGAGACGCTGTTCAGCGACCGTGAAGTCGACCTTCATGACCTTGAGATCCTGCAACGTGGCGATGACCGTTCCGGCCGGCAGATATTCGCCGACGTCGATCTTCGGAATGCCGATGGTGCCGGAAAACGGCGCCCGGATCTTCTTCAGGTTGATCTGCGCCTTGACCCGTTCCATGACGGACCGGGAGGCATCGAGAGCGGCCTTGGCATCGTCCAGGGCAGAGGTCGAACTGACGCCCCTGTCGACCAGCGTGGTCGCGCGCTTCAGCGCCTGGCTATCGCGCGACTCATTGGCCTTGGCCGCAATCAGGGTCGCCTGCTCTTCCTCGTCGTCGAGCTGGACCAGCATCTGGCCCTTTTCGATCTGATCGTTGGCCTTGAACAGGATTTCAGTCACGATCCCGGCCGCCCGCGACGCCACATCGACGCCCTGGCGCGCTCCAACCGTTCCGATCGCCTCGATGCCGGGTTTCCACGTTTCAGCTTCCGCCTTCACGGTGGAAACCGTGACCGTCGGCCTCGGCCGGTTGGCGAAAAACTCGGCGATCTTCTGTTCCTTGAACAGATTGAAGCCGACCAGTCCGCCGCAGATCAGTACGATCAGAATGATGGCGATGATGAAACGCTTGATCATGAACCTTATCCGTCCGACCGCGCCCGCTCGATAAAGTCCGACAGGTTCGAAACTGTCGCGCAGGCATTGGGTCTATGCAAAAATTCCACGCCTACGGGCGCCGGAGCCGATGGCCGCGGCGCCCGTAGGCGACAATACTGTGATGCCTCGTTCCGCCACCGGGAGGAAGCGGCGGAACCTGAGTTGACCCCTAAATAGTGCGCCTTTTGTCTATTGAAAAGGTATGGGACCCTTATAAAATCCTTCTTGGGTAAAAAGGCGTTCATTTCTTTCGCGCGCAGCAATATCCAGCTCCGTGACATCCCCTTGCGGTGGTCCACATACGGCCCCAAACCTTCGCCGCCGGAGTTGTTTTTTTTCCTCCTTCAGCCAAGATGACATTGCGGTCAAACATTTACCCGCTCCGCAAGAGGAGCCCATCTTGTCCGGAATGAACCTGAAACGGTGGCTTTTCGCCGGCGTCCTTCCTGTCGGAAAAAACCGGATCCTGCCGGAGATCCTTGCCGGACTGACCCTGGCCGCCGTCGCGATCCCCGAAGTGATGGGTTACACCAAGATCGCCGGCACGCCGGTGATCACCGGGCTCTATACCATGCTGCTGCCGATGGCGCTGTTCGCGCTACTCGGATCATCGCGGCACCTCGTGGTGGGCGCGGATTCGGCGACCGCCGCGATCCTGGCAACCAGCCTCGCGGGCCTGGCCGCAACCGGCTCGGCCGATTATGTCGCGCTGGCGGGTCTGATCGCGCTGATGGTGGGCGTGCTGGTGCTGGTTGCAAGCGTGGCCCGCCTCGGTTTCATGGCCGATTTCCTTTCCCGGACGGTTCTGGTCGGTTTCCTGACGGGCGTCGGGATACAGGTCGCCATGAATTCTCTATCCGGCATGCTCGGCCTGACCATCCCGCATGCCAGCGGGCTGGAAAAACTCTCCCTGCTTCTGCCGTTGCTGTCGTCCCTGAACCTTCAGGCCGCAGGCATTTCCCTGAGCGCCCTGATTCTGATCCTTGGTTTCAAGGCCCTTTCCCGCTCCTTCCCGGGCGCGATCGTCGCACTGGGGCTGATCACGCTCGTCAGCTGGGTCTTCGACTTTCGCAACGCTGTTGCTGTTGTTGGCAGCGTGCCCGGCGGACTTCCTAACCTGACGCTGCCAAACATCGACTGGTCGTTTGCGCTCATCTGGCAACTCGGCCCGGTCGCGCTCGCCATGCTGGTGGTGATCCTCGCCCAGAGTGCTGCCACCGCCCGCGCCTATGCCACCAGATACGGCGAGACGCTGGACGAAGGCATGGACCTTCGCGCCCTGGGGCTGGCCAATCTCGGCGCCGGGCTGACGGGAACCTTCGTCGTCAACGGCAGTCCGACCAAGAGCCGGATCGTGGAAAGCGCCGGCGGCCGGAGCCAGCTTTCCATGCTGGTGACGGTCGGGATCGTCGTCCTGGTCCTGCTGTTTTTCACCGAAATCCTGGCCTACCTGCCGGAAGCCGCCCTCTCCGCCCTCGTATTTCTGATCGGCATCGACCTGATCGACATCAAGGGGCTCAAGGAGATCTATCGCGCGCGCCGGCCCGAATTCTGGGTCTCCGCTGTAACCATCCTCGTGGTGGTGCTTGCCGGCGTCGGTCCGGGCATCGTGCTGGCGATCGTCCTGTCCCTGATCGTCCATACCAGGCACGGCTATCATCCGGTCAACGTCCTGCTCACGCCCGAAACCACCGAAACCTGGCAGGTTCAACCGCTCAAGACCCGCGCCATGGCGTCTCCCGACCTGATGGTCTACCGGTTCACGCACTCCATGTATTACGCCAATGCGGAACTCATGACCGCGCAGATCAGGGACCTGGTTACGCCTGTCCCGAAAGGCCTGCGGTATTTCTGCATCGACTTCTCCTGCGTCGACGACATCGACTTCACGGCCCTGGAAGCGCTGAAGAAAATCCAGACGGATCTTGCCGGCGACGGCATCGAGTTGCTGTTCGCCCATACGCTGGACGACCCGTCTTCCCGCAGCCGTCGGCAACTGATCCACACCTTCGGCAAAAGCATCGTCTTTTCCACCGTCGGCGAGGTCCTGTCTTACATCAAGGCGGGCAAACCGCAGGCGCCCGATAGCCCCACCTCTTGACCCGATCCTCAGGGACGGCCAGTTTTCAGGGATCAGAGGGAATCAGCCTTGTCAGACTCCGCTTCCAATGTCGCCGAGTATTCGGTCTCCGAAATCTCCTTCTCCATCAAGAAGACGATGGAGGATACCTTCGGCTATGTGCGGGTGCGCGGTGAGCTGGGCCGCATTTCCCGGCCCGGATCCGGCCATATCTACCTTGACCTGAAAGACGACCGGTCAGTCCTGTCCGGCGTGATCTGGCGTGGCGTCGCCTCCAAGCTGAAAATCCAGCCGGAACAGGGCCTGGAAGTGATCGCCACCGGCAAGATCACCACCTTCCCCGGCCAGTCGAAATACCAGATGGTGATCGACGCGCTGGAGCCCGCGGGCGCCGGTGCGCTCATGGCGTTGCTGGAAGAACGCAAGCGGAAACTCGCCGCCGAAGGCCTGTTCGCCGAGGAGCGCAAGCAGCTCCTGCCGAGCCTGCCGCGCGTCATCGGCGTCGTCACCTCGCCGAGCGGCGCCGTCATCCGCGATATCCTGCACCGGATTTCCGACCGCTTTCCGCTGCACGTGCTCGTCTGGCCGGTCCGTGTGCAGGGCGAGACCTGCGGCGCGGAAGTGGCAAACGGCATTCGCGGTTTCAATGCGCTTGCCCCCGGCGGCCCGATCCCCCGCCCCGATCTCCTGATCGTCGCCCGCGGCGGCGGCAGTATCGAGGATCTGTGGGGCTTCAACGAGGAAGCGGTCGTGCGGGCGGCGGCGGAGAGCCACATTCCGCTGATTTCCGCGGTTGGCCACGAGACCGACTGGACGCTGATCGATCTGGCCGCCGACGTACGCGCACCGACCCCGACGGGAGCCGCGGAAATCGCCGTGCCGGTCAAGGCCGACCTGATGGCCATGACCGACGACCTGTCGCGGCGCCTCTTCTCCGGCCTCAATCGCCTCATCGCCAACCGGCGCACGGAACTGCGCGCGGCCGGCGCCGCGCTGCCTGCTCCGCGCGACCTGCTCGCCCTGCCCCGCCAGCGTTTCGACACCGCCGCCGGCAGCCTGGAACGGTCGCTGATCGTCAACACCCGCAGCCATCGCAGCACCTATCAGAACGCGGCCGGCCGCCTGTCGCCGTTCCTGCTTGCCCGCGTCACCACCAAGGCGCGCGATCAGCTGGACGGCTTCGGCGAACGCCAGGGCCGCGCGCTTCAGGTCGCCGTCCGGCAGAAGCGCCAGGGCTATGTGGCCATCTCCGACCGGCTGACGCCGATCCGGCTCAAGCATCAGATCACCATCGGCAACGAGCGCCTGTCCGGCCTGTCTGAGCGTATGGACCGGGCCTATGCCATCCGGCTGACGAAATCGCGCGATCGTCTGGACGGGCTGGAGAAGCTCTTGAAATCGCTGTCCTACAAGGACGTGCTCGCCCGGGGCTACGCCCTCCTGCGCGACGACAAGGGCCAGCCGGTGCGTTCCGCGAGCGCGATTTCTTCCGGCGATGCGCTCAGCATCGAGCTTGCCGACGGAACCATCGATGCGGTCGCCACATCCGGCTCCGCTGGTCCGGCGAAGAAAGCGAAGAAGCCGGCAACGTCAGAAGCCAAAGGGCCGACCTCGCAGGGCAGCCTGTTTTAAATCCACGGTCTTTTCGGAGACTGACGATGAATGAAAAAATTCAAACAACGACAGACTGGCTCATACTGATCACAGGCTTAGTGATCGCCTATACAGTCGCGTATTTCGGCACAAAGTCCTATCGCCGCGAGAAGAAGAATAGCGACCACCTTTTCATAAATCTACCCTTGATAAAACGCTATGCTTTTCAATTAATTGCATCAAACATAGCTTTTCTCCTCATAATGTTCGCAACAATGGTGGCGATCGTATATTTTTAGTACGCAAACCTATGACATCATCGGCATAACGAAAAAAGACCGTGCCAGTTTCCCGGCGCGGCCTTCATTTCAGTTTCCGGCTCCCCGACTACATCAGCGACGGCAGCCAGGTGATGATTGACGGGAAGGCCAGCAGGCCGCCGATCGTGATGATGTCTGCGACGAAGAACGGGACGCAGCCGCGGAACACTTCCTGAACCGGAATGTCCGGCCTCACACCCGCGACCACGAAACAGTTCAGGCCGATCGGAGGCGTGATCAGGCAGAGCTCCGCCATTTTCACCACCAGAATGCCGAACCAGATCGAACACGCCTCGCCGGACATGCCGAGCGTGCTGTCCGCGGCACTGACGCCCTCGCCACCGTTGAGCGCCATGACCGCCGGATAGACCACTGGCAGGGTCAGGACGAGCATCCCGATGGCATCGATGAACATGCCGAGTACCGCGTAGGCGCACAGAATGAGGATCATCGTCAACATCGGATCGTGCGGCAGGCTGACGATGAAATCCCGGAACGCATCCGGCAGACCGGCAAAGCCGAGGAAGCGCACATAGACCAGCACGCCCCAGATCAGAGTGAAGATCATCACCGTGAGCTTGGCGGTTTCGTGCAGGGCCTGGCCCAGCTGCTTGCCGCGCATCCCCTTCACGAAAGCAGTGATCAGGACGACAAAGGCGCCGAGGGCACCGGCTTCCGTCGGCGTCGCGGCGAACTGGTAGCCGCCGATGTCGATGCCGAACAGACCGATGAAGATCACGGCCACCACCGCAAAGATCGGAAACGTTCCCGGGATAGACGCAAAGCGCTCCGACCAGGTGTACCCCTTGATCGCCGGCGCGTCGCCGCGCCAGGCCGCCATGCCGACGATGATCAGGATGTAGATCAGCGCCGAGTAAAGCCCCGGCAGGAAGCCCGCGATGAGCAGTTTTCCGACCGATTGCTCCACGAGGATCGCGTAGATCACCAGGATCGCGGAGGGCGGGATCAGCGAGGCAAGCGTGCCGCCGGCCGCAACCACGGCCGATGCCAGACGCTTGGAATAGCCCACCGCCAGCATTTCCGGAATGGCGACACGGGCAAACACGGCGGCGGTCGCCACGCTGGCGCCGGATACGGCCGCGAACCCGGCGGTCGCGAACACGGTGCCGACGGCCATGCCGCCCGGCATCCAGCCAAGCCACTTCTTGGCCGCATCGAACAATTGCTTGGTCAACCCCGCGTAGAACGCGAGAAAGCCGATCAGGATGAAGGTCGGCAGGACCGACAGGGAATAGGTGACCGACTTTGAATGGGGCACGGTGCCCGCCATCTTCAACGCGGTGATGACGCCTCTTTCAAAGCCCATGCGCATGGAGAAGATGATGATCAGGCCGGTCAGCCCGACAAAGGCGGCGGCGAAGGCAACCCGTACGCCGATGAGCACGAGGACCAGCAGCACGCCGGTCATCAGCAATCCAACTTCAAATGGTGTCATCGGGAAGTCTCCCCGTCGTCTTCGCCGAAGGCTTCCTCGATTTCATGTTGTGCCGCTTCCTTGACATCCATGATGAGTGGAACCGCAAGGGGCGTACGTGTCGGATCCGCGATCAGCCGCCAATAGCCGTAGAGCTGCAACAGCAGCCGGAGAGCGAGCAGGGTCAGAGCGACCGGAACGAGCAGTTTCGACGGCCAGGTGGGCAGCCCGACGTCAATGGTGGAATCGCCGATACCCCAGGACCGTTCGAAATGGAACCAGGAGCCGTAGATGAGTCCGCAGACCACCAGGAAAATGATGAATACCCCGAAGAATTCGGCCGTCCAGAGTGCACGGCCCTTGAGCTTGCCCAGCAGGATTTCCATACGGATGTGCCCGCCCACACGCTGGCAGTAGGCAATCCCCATGAAGGTGAACACGGCCATCCCCTGTTCGGTGATGTCAATGAACCCCGGAATGGGCTGATTGAGGAAGGTGCGACCGAAGATCTGCACGACGGCCATGAGCATCAAGAGCAGGATACTGGCCGCGGCGATCAGATTGAAACCGTTTTCTATCCTGGCGAGGACACCATCGAACACGATGTAACGCGGCGCCTCTGCGGTCGCGACGGACCGTTCTGGAGTGTTCATTTTTATACGCCCAAGGAAGGCCTCCGGCGTAAAAACGCCGGAGGTTGTAAGATCGACTGGTTTGTTCGAGCTCTCGGCCGGTCAGCCGTCGTTGCCGAGCGTCGTGTTCACCAGATCCAGCAGTTCCTGGCCCGGAATGCCCTTGGCATCCATGTCCTTGACCCACTGTTCGTGAATCGGGGCAGCCTTGGCGCGCAGGGCCGCAAGATCTTCTGCGGAGAATTCGATCTGCTTGATGTTGCGCTTTTCCAGGTCCGGCCACCACCGGTCATAGACCTTGGCATAGGTCGCCAGATAATGATCGACCGCTCCCGGGACGGTTTCGTCCAAGGCCGTGCGGAGATCGTCCGGCAGGGCGTTATAGGCGTCGGTGTTCACGACCACCGGGCACTGTACCGTTCCCGGGTTCATGTTGGCGGTCCACCAGGTGCCGACTTCCACCGTCTTGAATGCCAGGTGGGCATGGGGCGCAAAGGACGCGGCGCGGACCGTGCCGGATTCCATGGCCTGGTAGGTTTCCGAAGCCGTCACCGTGGTCGGAACGGCGCCGACTGCGGACATCAGGTTACCGATCCCGCCCAGCGCGCGAACCCGCATGCCTTCGAAGTCCTTCGGTGACGTCGGAGCGTCGCCGTTGCCGATGAAGTTGTACTGCGGCATCGGCGAGGGCATCAGAACCTGTGCGTTCCACCGGGCAAGATCCTTCTTGACCGCCGGGTGCTGGTAAACCGCTTCGCTGACCTTCACTTCCGCGTCCAGGTCCTTCACGCCCAGGAACGGCAGTTCGAGGACCGTCAGGGTCGGGTTCTTGTCGGCATGGTAGGAAGCGCAGATCTGGGCCATTTCGAAAGCCCCGAAGGAAATCCCGTCCAGGTTTTCGCGCGACTTCGAAAGCGCCTCGCCGTAAGCGATCTTGACTTCGAATTTGCCGCCGGTCTTTTCGGCGACCTTCTCTGCCAGGTATTCAATGTGCTCGGTGAAGGCGCGGCGCTTGCCCCAGACGGATACGTTCCAGGTGACGTCGGCAGCGAAGGTTTCGGTGGCGAAGACCATCCCCAAGACAGCTACGGATGCAGCGGTCGCGAACTTGCGAACAGTGAGCATGTGTATCCTCCCAGATAGTGAGTGCTCTTCAGTCTGGATGTCCCGGCGACGCTACCTCCTGCAGCTTCAGCCCGCATCCAGCTAGGGAATTATTTAGCATGTCCCGTGCCAACACGTGACAAGGCGGGGTTTTCCCCGAAACCCCGCAGTTTCGGATGGCAGCACGTCTATGCCGCCTCCGTCAATCGGCGATTTCTTGCCGATACAGTTTCCCCATGGGCGGAATCTTGCCGGAGCCTTCCGTTTCAGGACAAAGGCGCCAGAGCCCCGTTCCTAGTAAATGCCGGGAAACAACCGATATCGCACGCGGCGTGTGTATTCCCGATATCCCGGCAGTTCTTCCTGAAGTGCGCGATCTTCGAATGCGGTTCTGATCACGGCGACGAGCAGCGCGACCGCAACCGGTATGAGTGTCCATGCAGACCCAAGGGCCAACACAATGCCGGGCAGCGCCAGAAGATTTCCGGCATATCCCGGGTGCCGGACGACCCGATACGGGCCGCTGTCACATACCGCGTGTCCCCGATCGGTCTGGATGCGCATCAGGCTGGAGAAAAAACGGTTTTCCGCCAAAGCCCACGCTGCAAAGGCGTATCCAAGCGCAATCAGAAAGAGACCGCCGATATTCAGCCATGTTGGGAACTCGGGCGACCAGCCAAAGCGGTGATCCAGCCCCGCCACGATGACCAAAGGGAAGGAAAGGGTCAGGGCCATGAGCGGTCCAAGGACTTTGTCCCATCCTTTCACACCAGATGTCTTCTGCGACAGGGTTCGGTCTCGCTCCACCAACAACCCCGGATGCCGTCCTTCTGCCCAGACGCGCCCACCGACACCTGCTGTAAAGAAAAGCAGGAGAAAGACCCAGGCCTGCCACCAGCGGACATCTCCTCCGCAGGCCAGAAGGATCAGCGGTATGGCAAGATGGACGACGATCAGGCGAAACCACTCACGGGAGGTTGCGGTCTGAACCGCGCCTGGATCACCTGTTTTCGGTTGCATATCGTTCCTCCGTCTGGAGTGACCTGGCCGCGGACTGCTTCTCGTTTCCTGCTGCGCCACCTCCCCTTTGAGGGGACGTGTCTTAATCGTCAGAGACCGTCAGCCCGGCCTTCGGGCGGGTCAGGCCGAGACGGGTCATCTTTTCGTTCAGCGTCCGGCGCGGAACGCCGAGTTCCTCCATTACGGCGGCAATCCGGCCGTCGTGCCGACGCAAGGCGCTGGCGATGATATTGCGTTCGTAATTGTCCATGATCGTGCGCAAGGTCTCGCCTTCGCCGATCTCTTCCGCAGCGTTGTTACCGGTTACGAGCGTTTCCAGCGGCTGGCGCCCGACACCGGCATTCAGCACGAAACGCTCGGCCGCATTTCTGAGTTCGCGGACATTGCCCGGCCAGGCATAGGTCTGCAAAAAGGCCTCGTCGCGGGCGCTCGTTTCGGGGCGCTTCAGTCCGTATTGGGCTGCGAACCGGTTGACGAACGTGTCGAACAGCACAAGGCAATCACTGCCCCGGTCCCGCAGAGGCGGGATGGTGATTTCAATGGTGTTCAGGCGGAACAGAAGATCCTCGCGCAGGGCCTTTGTGGCGACCGCCTCGCGCGGATCGACATTCGCCGCACTGACGATGCGAATATCGACCGGCACCGGCTTGCGCCCACCGATCCTGTCGACCTGCTTTTCCTGGAGCACACGCAGAAGCTTCGGCTGCAGGCTCATCGGCATCGACACGATTTCATCCAGAAAGAGGACGCCGCCATGGGCCGCCTCGATCCGTCCCGGCCGCATCCGGTCCGCGCCGGTGAAGGCCCCGGCCTCGTGGCCGAACAGCTCCGCCTCGACCATGGTGTCCGGCAGGGCCGCTGCATTGATCCCAACGAAGGGGCCGTTCTTCCGGCTGCCGAAATCATGCAACGCCTGGGCGACGAGTTCCTTGCCCGTCCCGGTTTCTCCGGTGATCAGCACGGCGGCATCGGTCGAGGCGAAATGCAGGATCCTCTCGCGCAGGGCCCGCATCGACGGACTGTTGCCGAGAAGCCTGCTTTCCAGGCTCGAGCCATCCTCCAGGCGCCGGGTCAGCGCCCGGTTTTCCAGAACGAGGGTACGCTTTTCTACGGCGCGGCGAACAATCTCGGCCATGTTGTCCGGATCGAACGGCTTTTCGACGAAATCATAGGCGCCGTTGCGCATCGCCTCGACGGCCATGGGGACATCGCCATGGCCGGTGATCAGGATCACGGGGATTTCCGCGTCGATCTCCCCGATCCGGCGCATCAGACTGACCCCGTCTTCTCCCTGCAGCATCACGTCGGAGACGACACATCCCGGGAAGCCGGAGGAAATCTTGCCGATTGCCTCCTGGGCGCTCGCAGTTTCAATCGGGCTGAAGTCCGCCAGTCCCATCCATTGACGCAAGGCCGCGCGCATGGAGGGGTCGTCATCGACGATCAGAACCGGGGCCTGTGCTTGTGGCGCGGTCATTCCGCGGGAACCTCCTCCACGTTGGTTTCGCCGATCTTATCGCGCTGGCGATCGCGCCTGGGCTGGACCTCGCGCGCGGCCGGCAGAGACAGGGTGAAGGTCGCTCCGCCGAAGTCGTTGGTCGCGACCGCCAGGGAGCCGCCGATGTCTTCCGCAATCCGCCCGGAAATGGAGAGCCCGAGACCGAGGCCGCCGCTGCTCAGTTTTGTGGTGAAGAACGGATCAAAGATCTTTTCCCGGATTTCCTCCGGAACACCGGCGCCGTTGTCGGACACCTTGATAACGACGGCCTCCTCCAGCCGCTGGGCTTCCAACCTCACCTTGCCGTCCGCAACCTGGGACGCGGCGTCCGCACCATTGCGTAGCAGGTTCAACAGAACCTGCTCGACCGGCAGCGGCGCCGTTTCCAAACGGAGCGGTTCCTCCGGCAAGTCTACCGTAAGCTCGACCCCGGTTTCCTCGAACCGCGGCAGGGCAATCTTGGCGGCAGCGCGGATGTTTTCCTTCAGGTCGATCGACTCGATCCGGCTTTCCGCCGGCCGCGCGAACCGTTTCAGCTCCTGGGTCAGCGCCGCCATGCGGTGCTGCAGAGCGTCGATTTCAGACAGGTTTTCCCGCGCCGCCTCGATGTTCAGCTTTTCCAGGAACTTGCGGGTACCGGCGACGAACATGCGCAAGGCCGCAAGAGGCTGGTTCAGTTCATGGGCGACGGCCGCCGACATCTGGCCGACGGCGGCAAGACGGCTCGACCGCGCAAGCCCTTCCTGGGCCTTGATCAGCTCGCGTTCGATGCGTTTGCGTTCCTCGACCTCATCGGTCAGCCGCAGGTTCAGTTCCCGCAGTTCTTCCGATTCCTGACGCAGCAGAGCAGAGGCCCGGCGCAACGCCCTGCCCCGGAACACCAGCACCCCGACCGCATAAAGCAGACTGAGACCGAAGGCCGATACCCAGACCGGCCAGAGGTTCTCTTTCGTCTCCGCGACGGGGACAAGGAAATGCAACCTCCAGCCGAGCAGGCCGACATCGGCCTGGTTGTGGCGGTAGCTGCGCCCGTCGATCGACAGGACGTTTTCCGCAGTACTGGATGCATCCGACAGCGGCTCCAGCGGCAGACCCGCAAACTGGCGGGTCTGGCGGATTTTCTCCAGGACGCCGTCGCTGAGCGCATGCAACGCCTTGTAACGCCATTCGGACACGCTGGAGAGGATGATCACCCCGTTGGCATCGGAGGCAAAGACGATCTCGCCGCCTTCCGCCCAGGCCCGCTCCAGCGGCTGCATGTCGACCTTGACCACGGCGACGCCACGCGGCGTGCCTTCGACCGGCGTCGGTCGCGACAGGAACAACCCCGGTTCACCGATGGTCGCGCCGATGGCGAAGAAACGGCCTTCCTCTCCGGCCATGGCTGCCTGGAAATAAGGCCGGAACCCGTAGTTGCGTCCGACCAGGGACAGTTCGTCCTGCCAGTTGCTGGCGGCCAATGTGTTGCCGTCCGTGTTCATGACATAGAGCAGATAGGCCCCTGAGTTCTCCGCCATCTCCTCCAGGAACCGGTTTGCGGATTCCGTCGTCTGCTGCATGTTCAAAACGATGGTCGCCCGCGGATCGCGCGCCAGTACGTAAGGCAGATAGCGGTACTTGTCGTATTCCCCGAGGATGGTCTGGCGATAAAGGGTCAACCGTTCGGACGCCTTGCGATCGGCGCTCTCCTCGTCCCGCGCCGCGATCAGCTGCACGATGACGGCAGCGATCAGCAGCAAGACAAGCGGCGGCAGGGCCAGAAGAATGAAACGGGTCCTCATGCTTTCTTATGTCCTGTTTGGATCAAGGCCGCAAACCGGAAAGGAGATCATGGACAATGGCTCCAGCGTCCGGTTAGGGTCAGGTCCCACTAATTTTGCTCATTCTGTTTGACAGGGAAGGTTGGAATGAGCGTAAGAGCGAGCGCAGGACAGGTTTGTCCCTATCCAAGCTCGATTTTGCGGTCAGGCCAGCCTTCCCTGTCAAACCCGAAGGGCGGGGCGTCTTTGCCTCCTGACAGCGTTAGAGACCCTTGAAAACCGAATGGTTTCCTGCGGCTCTCTGCCTTGTCAGCAGACAAAGCCACTCCCGCAGAATGCGTAAAATTAGTGGGTCCTGACCCTAGGTCTGGCAACTTCTAAAAAACCGGAAACGCCCCATGCACTTCGAACTGACTGAAGAACAGCAGATGATTTCTGACGCCGCCCACCGGCTGGCGGCCGACCGTCTGGAACCGCTGGCCGAAAAGGTCGATGCCGGGGAAGGCCGGGACGAGTTCCTCGACAATCTGCGCCTGCTTGCAGAAAACGGCTTCATGGGGCTGAACGTTTCCGCCGACTACGGCGGCACGGAAGCCGGCGCCATCGGCTTTTCCCAGGCCGTTCAGGCATTGGCTGGCGGCTGTGCTTCCACCGCCGTCACCGTGTCTGTGACCAACATGGTCGGCGAAGTGATCCAGGCAGTGGGTTCGGACGAACAGAAGGCGGAGTACCTGCCGAAGCTGGCGGACGGCACCTATGCCGCCGGCGGGTTCTGCCTGACCGAATCCTCCGCCGGTTCCGATCCGTCGGCGATGAAGACCCGCGCGGTCAAGGACGGCAATCACTATGTGCTGAACGGCGCCAAGCTCTATATCACCTCCGCCGAATATGCCGGCATCTTCGTCGTCTGGGCCGTGACCGATCCGGACGCGCCCAAGGGCAAGGGCATTTCCTGTTTCCTGGTCGAGGCGGGAACGCCCGGTCTCGTGATCGGCAAGGCGGAAAAGAAGATGGGCCAGACCGGCTCTGCCACCAACGAGGTCCTGTTCCAGGACTGCCGGGTTCCGGCAACGGCCATGATGGGCCGGGAAAATGACGGTTTCCGGATCGCCGTCGGCGAACTGGCCGGCGGACGCATCGGCATCGCTTCGCTCGCACTCGGCATCGCCCGCAAGGCCATGGACACCGCCAAGGCCTTCGTCAAGGAACGCGAGCAATTCGGCCGGCCGCTAGCCGACATGCAGGGCCTGCAGTGGATGATCGCCGACCGGGAAACGGAACTGGAAGCTGCGCGCTTGCTGATCCTCCAGGCCGCAGCCCTCAAGGATGCCGGCAAGCCCTATTCCAAGGAAGCCTCCATGGCCAAGCTCTACGCCTCGGAAGCCGCCCAGCGCGCCACCTACACGGCGCTGCAGCTGCACGGCGGTGCCGGCTACATCAAGGACTATCCGCTTGAACGCTTCGCCCGTGACGCGCGGATCACGACCATCTACGAAGGCACATCGGAAATCCAGCGCCTGATCATCGCCCGGGAGGTGATGAAGGCGGTTTAGAGCCGTGTGTGGTGCCATCTGATCGAAATGGAGCCTTATGAACGCTTTCCCCGTCCTGACCGGAGTGCCTGTCCTGCAGACACCAAGGCTTGTGCTGCGCGCTCCGGCTGTTGCGGACTTTCCGGCCTTTCTGTCCTATTCCGGCTCCGAGCGGAGCCGGTTCGTGGGCGGACCGAAGCCCCGGCACGCTGCGTTCGAAAAATTCTCGAGCATGATCGGGCATTGGGCCCTCCGCGGTTTCGGACGGTTTGTGATTACGGACAGAACGAGCGGAGAGGTGCTCGGGCACGTGGGCCCGTTGCAGCTCGATGATACCGTTCTGCCCGAATTGACCTGGACCCTCTGGTCGGAGGCGGCGGAAGGCAAGGGATTTGCCTATGAGGCCGCACAAGCGGCCAATTCCTGGTTTTTCCATTCCTTCGGCTGCAAGGAGGCGATGGCGGAGGTTCAGCGGGAGAACAGGCGCTCACATGCCCTGGCAGAACGGCTGGGCGGACACGTCTGGACGGACGGGCCCAAGGGCTGGATGGACGACGGTGTCGTCTATCGTTTCCAGGCCGAAGTTTGCGATATCGTCAAATAAAGGCGATGTAAGTTTTTGCGGCAACACCGCTTTGAGTTGATCCTTCTCAAAGAGGGGGTTCAAATTCCTGCATAAATTGCCGATATAAATTACGGGCACTCGCCCGTTTTTCTGGACGGAGAAAATACCATGGCACTCAAGGACATTCTGACGATCGTCGACCTTTCCGGGTCCCAACCTGCGCCGAAATACGCGCTGGAACTCGGGCGGCAGTACGATGCCCACGTGACGGGTCTGGCGATCGCCTTCGAACCCGTGGTACCGGCCTTCGCCGCGGCACCGATGCCGGTGGATTACCTGGAAGCGGCCCACGAACAGGCCGTCGGCGCCGCCAAGGATTCCCAGAAGCAGTTCGAGGAACTGGCGCGTCTGTCCGGCGGCAAGTCGGAAAGCCGGGTCGAGGAAATCCTGACCGGTGGTCCGCTGGAAAGCGTGCTGCAGCACTGCCGCACCACCGATCTGGTGGTGATCGGTCAGACCAATCCGGACACGCCGGAACCGATGCGCGAACTCTTGATCGAAACGGTGCTGTTTGAAAGCGGCGTGCCGGTTCTTCTTGTCCCTTATATCGGCGTTTCCGACTACACGCCGAACAACGTACTGATCGCCTGGGACGGCAGTTCGACCGCGACCCGCGCCATCCATGCGGCCCTGCCGATGCTGGACAAGTCCGACAAGATCACCGTTCTCGTCGTGGAGAAGAAGGCCGAAAGCGGCCGCCAGCCGGGTGCGGAAATCGCGACCTATCTCGCCCGCCACGGCCTCGACGTCACCATCGACGTGGTGACCAACCCGCAGACGAGCATTGCCGATACGTTGCTCAACTACGTCTCCGACCATGGCAACGACCTTGTCGTCATGGGCGGTTACGGCCACAGCCGGATGCGCGAGTTCCTGTTCGGCGGCGCAACCCGCGAAGTTCTGGAAGCTATGACCGTACCGGTCCTGATGGCTCACTGATCCGGACGGATCACCGGAGAATTCCGGTGATTTGAATGGTCACGTTACGTAATTTTAAGGGGCGGAGGGTTTTCTGAACTCTCCGCTTCATTTGAATCGACAGACAGGCGGCGAGGCAGTCCGCGTGACCATAAGAAATCTGGAGGGGTTTTTCGCCCCGCAGTCCATCGCCGTCATCGGTCCGTCCCGCCACGATCCGGCGGTCACCGACCATCTGTTGCAAGCCTTGTCCGGGTTCTCCGGCAAGGGACCGGTGCACCTGATCGGCCTCAAGGCCGACAACGGGCTTTCCGGCTTCGACAGTGCGTCCTCGATCGACGACCTGACGGCCGGCCCCGATCTCGCGATTTGCCTCGGCCCTTCGGAGGACATTCCGCAGACGATCGCCGGGCTTGCGGCCCGCGGAACGCGCGCCGTCCTGCTGCTGTCACCCGGGTTCGAGAACTGGCCGGAGGACCTGCTCCAGCGGTGTCGTGAGGCCGCCCGGCCGACGAACCTGCGCCTGATCGGCCCCGGCAGTCTGGGGTTCGCCGTCCCGGCCCTGTCCCTGACCCCGCTCTTGGGAGCCGCAAAGCCGCTTGCCGGAGATATCGCTTTCTTCGCTCGTTCCGGCGCGGTCCTGAACGGAACGCTCTCCTGGGCCGCCAGCCACCAGATCGGGTTCTCCGGCGTGGTGTCGCTCGGCGCGCGCATGGATGTGGATATCGGCGACCTGATCGATTATTTCGCGCAGGACTACCGGACGCGGGCGATCCTGCTGCACCTGGAAAACCTGTCCTCGCCGCGAAAATTCATCTCCGCCGCAAGGGCGGCCGCGCGCAGCAAACCGGTCATCGTTATCCGCTCCGGACGCAGCCTGGAAACCGTCGGCACGGGGCGCACCCATGCCGGGCGGCTGGCCAATCCGGACCTTGTCTACGAGGCCGTCTTCCGCCGCGCCGGTCTGTTGCGTGTCGATGACCTGGACGAGATGTTCGAGGCGGTCGAGACCCTGTCGCGGGTCCGGGTTCCCCATTGCGAATCCCTGGCCGTGGTCGCCAACGGGCGCAGCCTGGCGGCTTTCGCCTCCGACCGCCTGTCGGACCTGGGCGCCAGCCTCGCCCGGCTCGACCCGGAGACCGTCGACGCCATTACTCCCTTCTGCCGGCCCGCACGCAATCCGGAAAGCACGATCGGAGCGAGAGGCAAGGTCGTGCTGAGGGAAGACCTGCCGGCAGAGGATCTCAAATTCACCCTCGACCGGATCCTGCAGGACAAGACCGTCGACGGATTGCTGACGCTGCACTCGGGAACAGCTTTCACCCCGCTCGGCGAGATCGGCAAGGCGATTGCCGAAACGGCCGTCGAAAGCCGCAAACGCACCCGGCGCTCCAAGGCGCTTGTCACCGGACTGATCGGCGGCGACAGCACCATTCGCGCGCCGCTGGATGCAGCCGGGCTTCCCTGTTATTTCAGCTCCGGCGAAGCCGTGCGCAGCATCATGCACCTGGCGCGCGATGCGAGGGCGCGCGACTTCCTCATGGCCGTTCCGCCCAGCATGCCGGCCGACTTCACGCCGGACAAAGCCTCTGCACGGCGCATCGTCGACAAGGCTCTGGCGGAAAACCGGACCTGGCTTTCCCCGGTCGAAGTCTCAGCCGTTCTGGCGGCCTATCAGATCCCCCTGATCGGGACCGAGCTCGCCGCAACGGCGCAGGAGGCGGCCGAGATCGCCCGGCACTTCTTCCGCTCCGCCCGCCACTGCGTCGTCAAGCTGGTCTCTCCCGACCTGCCGTTCAAGTCGCAGATCGACGGGGTTCGGCTCGGCCTGGAAAGTCCGGAAGCCGTCGAAGCGGCCGCACAGCAGCTGCTCGACCAGACCCGGGAGATGTTTCCCGCCGCGAGCATCAGCGGTGTCAGCGTGCATCCCATGCTGGAGGACCGGAACGGCCTGGAACTCTATCTTGGTCTTGCCAATACGCCGGTGTTCGGGCCGCTCATCGTGTTCGGACAGGGGGGAACGATCGTCGAGGAAAGCGGCGATGTCTCGCTCGAACTGCCGCCGCTTGATCTCAAGCTCGCCGACGCCCTGATCGGGCGCATCAGAATCAGCCGGCTGCTCGCGGGAACGCGCGCCCGGCCGCGCCTTGATCGGGAGGCGGTCTCCTTGACGTTGGTCAAGCTGTCCCAGATCTGTGTCGACATTCCGGAAATCCTTGAACTCGACATCAACCCGCTGGTGGCGCGCCAGGACGGGGTGCTTGCGCTTGACGCCCGCATCACGCTCGGCGAGCCGGTGAAACATCGTGGCCGGCTCGGACGGTCCCGGCTGTCGATCGCGCCCTATCCGAGCGAATGGGAACAGACGCTTTCCGTCAAAGACGGACGGTCCGTCTTCGTCAGGCCGATCCGGCCCGACGACGAAGACCTGCTCAAGGCCTTTTTCGAGACGATTTCACCGGAAGACCTGCGGCTGCGCTTCTTCGCGCCTGTCCGCGATTTCAGCCACCGTTTTCTCGCGCAGCTCACCCAGCTCGATTACGCCCGCGCCATGGCGTTTGCCGCGATCGATCCGGAAAGCGGCACCCTCCTCGGCGCCGTCCGATTGCACACGGACCCGGACCACCAGACCGGCGAATATGCCGTCATCGTGCGCTCCGACCTCAAGGGCATCGGCCTTGGTTGGGCCCTGATGCAGCTGATCATCCGCTATGCCAAGGCGGACGGGATCGCCACGATCAAGGGCGAGGTGCTCAGGGAAAACACCTCCATGCTCGCCATGTGCGAAAAGCTCGGCTTCTCGGTCAAGACCTCGCGGGACGACCCCGGCATTGCCGACGTCACCCTACCTGTGACGGGCCTGGACGAAGACCTCGAGGGATAAAACTTACTTTGCTTCGGCTTCGGCGCGGATCTGGCTCAGGGACCGGGCCGGCGTGATCGCTTCCGGATCGAGCTTCAAATGCAGCAACGCCGGTTTGCCGGAGGCCTGCGCCCGCTCGAAGGCCGGGCCGAAGTCTTCCGTCTTTTCGACCGTCTCCGCATGGGCGCCGTAGGACCGGGCAAGGGCGGCGAAATCCGGATTGACCAGCTTGGTCGCCGACGGACGGCGCGGATAGTTGCGCTCCTGATGCATGCGGATCGTCCCATACATGCCGTTATCGATGGCAAGCACGATGATCGCCGCGCCCTCCTGGCAGGCGGTGCCGAATTCCTGCATGGTCATCTGCAGGCAACCGTCGCCGGCAAAGCACACCACCGGACGCTCGGGGAAGGTCAGCTTGGCGGCAACGGCGGCCGGAAGGCCATAGCCCATCGACCCGGAGGTCGGGGCGGCCTGGGTGCCATAGCGGCGGAAGCGGTGGAAGCGATGCAGCCAGGTGGCGTAGTTGCCCGCACCATTGGTGAAGATCGCATCGTCGGGCAGGTTGGCCTCGATCCAGTCCATGACGCCCGACATCTGCAGATCGCCCGGCGTTTGCGGCCGGGCACCGGACCATGCCAGATAATCCTCATGGGCGCTGGCCGCCCCGCCTGCGCCCTTCAGCTCGGTGGGCGGCTGCAACCCTTCGGCTGCCTTGCAGAAGGCAGCAGGGCTTGCATGGATGGCCAGCGTTGGCCGGTAGACCCTACCAAGCTCTTCCGCATCCGGATGAACATGGACCAGCGCCTGGTCCGGCTCGGGAATGTTCAGAAGCGAATAGGACTGGCTCGGCATTTCCGACAGGCGGCCGCCGACGAGCAGGATCAGGTCGGAGGCCTTGATCCGCTCAGTGAGCTTCGGGTTGATGCCGATGCCCACGTCTCCGGCATAATTCGGGTGCAGGTTGTCGAACAGCATCTGTCGGCGGAAGGAACAGGCGACCGGAAGGTCGAAACGCTCTGCGAAACGGGCGAAGGCCGCGACCGCGTCCGCCGTCCAGCGGCTGCCGCCGAGGATCGCGATCGGACGTTCCGCCGCCCAGAGCCGCTTCTGCAGATCGGCCATCAGCGTGAGGCCCGGATGGGTTTCGACCTGGCGCCAGGGTTCCGGCTGTCCGACCGCCGCCGTCTCGACCAGCATGTCTTCCGGCAGGGCAAGCACGACCGGGCCGGGACGGCCGGAGGTCGCCACATGATAGGCTCTTGAAATGAATTCCGGCACCCGGTCCGCGTGATCGATCTCGGCGACCCATTTCGCCATGCCGCCGAACATCTGCCGGTAATCGACTTCCTGGAACGCCTCACGCTCGCGCATGCCGCGCTCGATCTGGCCGATAAACAGGATCATCGGGGTGGAATCCTGGGCGGCCACATGAACGCCGGCGGCCGCGTTGGTCGCGCCGGGTCCGCGGGTCACCATGCAGATGCCCGGCTTGCCGGTGAGCTTGCCGTAGGTGTCGGCCATCATGGCCGCGCCGCCTTCCTGGCGACACACGGTCACGGGAATATCGGCATCGTAGAGAGCGTCCAGAACGGCCAGATAACTTTCGCCGGGAACGCAGAAGACGCGTTCGGCTCCATGAAGCTCCAGCGCCTCGACAAGCAGCTGACCACCGGTTTTCGGAAGATTATTCATAAACGCCTCAAAGTCGAATTCCCCGGCAGGGGAATGCAGATCCGTGGAATGACTACTCGTTATAACGCAAACCGGCACACCGGTGCAGGGCCTCTGCCACGTAATTTGGCAATGACTTCATTCCGCTCCGGAACAAAGCGCCACGGTCTGCCAACCCCGAAAAACAAAGGGCAGCCGCGAATGACTGCCCTTTTCAATTCTCGTCGGTGCCTGAGCGTGCAGGCGATGCCCTCAAGCTGCCGGAATACGCAGGACCTGGCCCGGATAGATCTTGTCCGGATCGGAGAGCATCGGCTTGTTCGCCTCGAAGATCGCCTGATACTTGGCGCCGTTGCCATAGGCCTTTTCAGCCACCTTCCAGAGCGTGTCACCCTTCTCGACCGTGTGGAAGGTCGCTTCCGGCTCGCTCGAGCTGACCGAAATCTCCTCTTCGACCTTCGAGATCCCGAGAACGTTTCCGGCGGCAAGGATCAGCTTTTCGCGTGCTTCCTGCGTCGGCGCCGCGCCGGCGATCTTGACCGTGTCGCCATTGACTTCGACCTTCACGTCGCCGTCCAGACCGAGCTCGGCAACTTCCTTTTCGATGGCTTCAGCACTCGATTCCGGCGCTTCGTCATCACCGAAGAGCTTCTTGCCGGCGTCCTTCACAAAATCAAAGAAACCCATGTCTTTTTCCTTTTAAACATACGCACAAACACCCGCCGACAGATTCGGCAGGCGGCAATTTAACGTTACGGGACCATATTGCAGAATTACGAAGCCATCGGAAGCAGGTTGTCGCCGTCATGCCCAAAATGCCTCAGGCACCAGAACAGGCTTCCGGCGCGGCATGGATACATGATGCGCCGTCGACCTAATGGCCGGGTCCGGCGCCCGTTTCTCCAGCCGCCGCGCCGGTTGGATCCGCCTGCGGATCAGCCTTTGCGCTTCACTTCGATCTTTTTGGTCTTCTCGGTCGTTTCCGCCGGGCGTGGCAGAACAACGGTCAGAACGCCGTTGTCCATATGCGCCTCGACCTTGGCGGCATCCGGCTCGAACGGCAGGGTCAAGACGCGTCGGAATGACCCGTAGCTGCGTTCGCTGACATAACGGTCTTTTTCATCGACGGTCTTTGCGGCGGTCTTTTCGCCCTTGATGGTCAGCGTCCGGTCGGAGACGGAAACGTCGATATCCTTTTCCGCAATCCCGGGCAATTCAGCCGTCAGCTCCAGACCGGTGTCCGTATCGTGGACGTCGATCGCCGGAAAACTGGTCACAGGCGCTCCGGCAGCCGGCAGCTTTCTGCCGAAATCCTGGAACATCCGGTCCATTTCCTTTTGCAGGGACGTAAACGGGTTATCGTCATTTCCCCAAAGCGAAGGCAACAGATTGCTCATTTGAACCACCTTTCCTCACCACATGATTCAAGCTGTCTTGCACTTGGCGGAACTCGAGCGGATCGAGCCCCGACCCTCCTTATTTTTACCCGACAACCGCAGCGTTTCGTTTGACTCACATCAACCTTGAGACGGCGCCACCGCAAATGCGAGACCGAACCGCACAGCCCGATACGACGACGGGGCGCGAATCGCTTCGCGCCCCGTCATCAGAATTCGCGTACCTAAAGGGTCAGACGGGCTGAACCGTCACGACCTGGAACGTATAGAGATCGCCGTCTTCATCCTTGATGGAGACATATTCGCCGGGCTGGAAGGCGTGGGTGCCGAAACGGTAGCCCGCCTCGTCGTCGTCCTCGCCCTCGATGTCGTAGTGGAACGCCCAGGAACCGCCCGGTTTGTGAACCAGATGGCCGATTTCCTCTTCTTCTGCGCCCCAGAATCGGCGCACCCTGCAATGCTCGCGCTCTTTCTTCCACATTCCAGCATCGATATGGCCGGTTTCATCGAGTGGGGCCGTGAATTCATAGCCATGGTGTGCCGAGCCTTGCGGAAACTCCTTGGTCCGGGCCAGATTCAGCCTGATCTTCCTCAAAGCCGGATATTCACTCATGACAGTCCTCCTTGAAATCTTTCTGCCGTGCCACTGTCATAGCAGCTAGAGCGTAAGGCGATAAATACATCATTGAGAAAGATCAAACGCTTGTCAGCGTTCTTGCGGCAGTTTGCCAATCAGGCACACATAAAAGGGAAATCAGGATGAACAAACCGGACACCACCCAGGACCGTGTGTTTGCCTTTCTGGAAAGCCTGAAGCCGGACGATGCCTCCGGACTTGCGACCAAGCGGATCGACACCCACGCCAATACGGTCGTCCTGGTGGGCTCCAAAGCCTACAAGGTCAAACGGGCCGTCCGCTTTCCCTTCCTCGACTATTCCACCCTTGCGCTGCGCAAGGACGCCTGCGAGCGGGAAATCATCTACAATTCCCGCTACGCTGAAAGCCTCTACGTGAAGGCCGTCCCGGTCACGGAGGAAGCAGACGGGTCGCTCGCCCTGGACGGATCGGGGGTGCCGGTCGAATGGGTCGTGGTCATGAACCGGTTTTCCCATGAGGACGAGTTGGACGACCTTGCCGAAGCCGGACCGTTTTCCGATGCGCTCGCCGATGACCTGGCCGTCATGATGGTGACCGCCCATGACAACGCGCCGGAGCGCGCGGCCGACGGGTTCATCGCCGAGCTTCAAAGCTACGTGGAGCAGAACGCCGCCGCCTTGGCCGAACATCCCGAGCTGTTTCCGCCGCAGGAGGCGGCCCATCTGAACGAAAGCGCGCGCCTCTGGCTGGAGCGGATCGTCGACCTGATCCGGACGCGGGGACGGCACGGCCTGATCCGCCTGTGCCACGGCGATGCGCACCTGCGAAATATCGTCCTTCAGGACGGCAAGCCGGTTCTGTTCGACGCCGTCGAGTTTTCCGATGCCATCGCGACCGGTGACGTGCTTTATGACCTCGCCTTTCTTTTGATGGATCTTTGGGAACGCGGGCAGACGCGCGCGGCCAACCGGGTCTTCAACCGCTATTTCGACAAGGCGCGCCGGGAGATCGATATCGAGGGCCTCGCCGCCCTGCCCTTTTACCTGATGATGCGCGCCGCAATCCGGGCCAAAATCGCGGCAAGTGCCGCGCTGAACCAGTCGGACCAGAAAGAACGCAAGCGCCAGGAAGACCAGGCCCGGGCCTACTTCCGCCATGCGCTCGCGTTCCTCGACCCGCGCGAACCGGTGCTGACCGCCATCGGCGGCCTGTCGGGAACAGGCAAGACGACGCTTGCCTATGGCATTGCACCGGAGATCGGCCGGGCTCCCGGCGCGCGGGTGCTGAGAACCGATGTCATGCGCAAGGCCCGCCTCGGGCTGGCGGAGACGGAAAAGGCTCCGGCCGAGGCTTATACGAAGGAAGCCAGCGACGAGGTCTATGCGGCGCTCGACCGGCAAATCCAGTCGGTGCTCGCCGCCGGACATTCGGCAATCTTCGATGCTGTCTTTGCAGATGAAAAAGAACGGTCTCATGTGGCAGCGGTCGCTGCCCGCGTGGAAGCGCAGTTTTGCGGGATATGGCTGTATGCCCCCGAAGCGGTCCTGAAGCAGCGGGTTTCTGCCCGCAAAGCGGATGCATCGGACGCCGACGCCGACGTGGTCTCGCTCCAGCTCCGCTACGATCTCGGCGATCTGACCTGGGCGAGCGTCGATGCCTCGGGCTCCGTCGACGACACGCTGCGGAACGCCCGGCAGGCGCTTCTGCAATGCGGCGTTCTTCAGAACCCGTAAGCGCGCATGGCAGCCGCGGCTCCGACCGCGAAAACCACCGCGATGAATTCCTTGCGGACCCATGCCATTACGGCAGCCGAAATAACCAGGCATAGCATGACGGGGACGCCGCCTTTCAGGGCGATCGGCAGGATGGTGGAGACGATGATTGCGCCGGGTAGCGCTTCCAGCGCGCGGCGGATCCTCGGCGTCAGCGGAATGCGGCCCATGATCCAGTAGCCGCCGGCGCGCATGGCATAGGTCACCAGCGTCATGCCGGTGATGGCGAGCAGGAACATGCCGTCGACGGAAAGGATCCCATCAGTCATCGAGGTATGCCCCCGCGATCGCGCCGGCAACCGCGCCGGTCAGGATGCCCCAGTAGCCACCGACGAGATACCAGGTCGCGATCGCCACTCCGCCGGCCACCGCCCAGCTCACCGTCTGACGCCGTCCCTTCCACAGCGGCACCAGAAGGGCGACGAAAAACGCCGGCATGATGACGTCGAGCCCCCACAGCTTCGGGTCGGAGACCAGGCTGCCAAGGAAGTAGCCGGGCATCACCGCCAGGCTCCAGATGATCCAGGTGAAGATGCCGCTGCCGAGAAAGATCCCCCAGTCGCGTTCGCCTTCATTGTATTGGCGAAGGGCGAGCAGCCAGTTGATGTCGGTGAGCAGGAACAGCGCGGGATAGGTCTGGACGCCCGGCACCTGGCCGAGCCAGGGCCTAAGGCTTGCGCCGATCAGCAGCATGCGCATGTTGACGGCTGCCGTCACGCCGATCATCGCCAGGGCTCCGGCCCAGGTCAGCGGGTCGCCGTAGACTTCCATGGCGACGAACTGGGAGGCGCCGGCATAGACGAAGGAGTTGATCAGGAGCGTCTCGGCGAAGCTCAGCCCCTTCTGCGCGGCAACCGTACCGAAGGCGGCCCCGAAGGCGATCACGCCGGGCAGGATCGGCAGGCACAGCAGGGCCCCGCGCACGCAGCCGGCCATGGTCAGAGAAATCCGTTTTTCGGTCATTCCGCGATCTGTCGAAAGGGGAGCCGGCAGGAGGACCGGCTAGAGAACTTCTACGATGGCCCGCGGGCCAGCCGCGGACCAATGAATTTTTGTGATCCGTCGATTTACGGCGCTACTGGAACGGACGCGTGCAGGTCGCGGCTGGCTTTAAAACAGCACACCATAAATCATGCGCAGACCGGTGAAGCCGAGGAACAGGGCAAAGACCAGCTTCAGCTTCGACGGATCGATCGTATGGGCGATCTTCGCGCCAAGCGGCGCTGCAAAGGTCGACGCCGGAATGATCAGGAGAAAGCCGATCAGGTTGACATAGCCGAAGGAAAACGGCGGCCGGCCGGGTTCGCCCATGCCGAAATAGATCGACATCAGTGTTCCGGGAACGGCGATGATCAGCCCGATCGCCGCGGCGGTGCCGACGGCCTTGCGGATCGGGTAGTTGAACAGCGTCAGCGTCGGCACGCCGAGCGTTCCGCCGCCGATGCCCATCATGACCGAGATGCCGCCGATGATGAAACCCATCAGTTCCTTGAGCGGGGAACCGGGAAGCTTTTCGGCGAGAGCGGATCCGTCCTTGCGGAACAGCATGTTCGCCGAAACGGCCAGCGCCACGACACCGAAGATGAGCGTCAGGGAACCGCCGGAAATGTTACCGGCAAGCGTCGCGCCCGCGATCACACCGAGGCCGATCGCCCACCACCAGCGTTTGAGAAGATCCATGTCGACGCTGCCGCGCTTCCAGTGGGCGCGCGCCGAGGAGGTCCCGGTCGCCAGGATCGTGGCGAGCGAAGTGCCGACCGCCACATGCATCAGCACGGATTGATCAATTTTGAGGGCGGTGAACATGTAATAGAGCACCGGCACGATGACGATGCCGCCGCCCACGCCCAGGAGCCCCGCAACGATCCCGGCCACAAGGCCCGTTGCCAGAAGTGCCGCCGCCAGAAGCGCCAGCTCGAACATGCTGAAGTCAGCCATTTGCGTTCCGATTCACAATTCCAGAAGTTGCGCGCACCATACAGGCGAGACCGGCCTGAACGCCAGCACACAGTACTGTTGCCATTTCAGAACAAAAGGCCGGGAATGATCCGAGGTTGTGGCAAGACGGGTTGCAGCCGGTTTGAATTGCGATGATCTTGCCGGCTACCGCCTTTATCTTCAGGACCACGACCGTCATGCACCATGTCTGAGCCCCGTCTTGCGCTTTACACCTTTAGCCTGTTCGTCGCCCCTTATGAAAGCGAACAGATAAAAGGCTTCCGGGATACGGAACCGCATGTTTTCGAGACGATCGGAAACGCATCCGGGTTTCTCGGCCGGTCCGGATACGAGGATGAGCCAGACATCCCCATGTGGGGAGAGCAGGTGTTCCCGAAATACTGGCAGGACAACGGCGACGGCTGGGCGCCTTCAACGCTGTCACTGTGGGAAAGCATCGAGGCCGCGCTGGCGGCCTGCTATCACGGCCTTCACGCGAAGGCCCTGAAACGCGGACGGGAGTGGAACGTCAAACCGGACGGCTGGCCGAACTACGTGGCGTGGTGGGTGGCCGGCAACCATCGGCCGGACTGGAGCGAAGCCGTCAGCCGCCTGGAACACCTCGGCGACCACGGCCCCTCAGCGACCGCCTTCACTTTCAAGACCATGTTCGGCCCGGACGGACAAGCGGCGCGCATCGACACAGCCGAAGTCAAATGCCTCGCCGCGGAGAACGCGGCAGCGGCGGAGGGATAGTGTTTTTTGAGGAATGGTACAGACGAGTGGATTCGAACCACCGACCTTCGGAGCCACAATCCGACGCTCTAACCAACTGAGCTACGTCTGCAAATATCGAAGTGGCGCGAAACCTATTGGCTTCGAGCTCCCGTTTCAAGGGGGTCTTCTAACCGGCTTTCAGTCTATCCACAAGCGGGAATTTTTTAAAGAGCCCCGGTAATTTTCGACCCGTAGTCAGAAGGAAATGCGCGGCAGCTCCGACCTTACCGGGAAGCGCCATGAACAAAAAAACGCCCCGGCACCTGGGTACCGGGGCGTTTTGTCATTTCAAGCGAAAGAGGCGCCTCAGGCGGCCTTCATGCCCTTGAAGGTCTTCTCGACGGCTTCCTTGACCGGAGCGGTCACGTCGGTGCTCAGCTTGGTCGCGAACTCCTGCATGTCCTTGGTCTGGGTGCTCAGCGTGTCGAACTGCTGACGGGTATAGGTCGACTGCAGTTCGATGGCTTCTGCGAGCGACTTGGCAGCCATCAGGTCCTTCATGAAGGAGAAGGCAGCGTCGGCATTCGCCTTGGCCGCGTCGACAGCCTTGTGGTTGAATTCGACGATGCCCTGACGGGAGGTTTCGAAGGTGTCTTCCATCAGGTCGGTTGCGTCTTCAGCAGCCGTCTTCACCTTGGCATAAGTGTCGCGGGCCTGTTCGATGCTCTTTTCGGTCGCTTCGCGGAAAGCAGACGGAATTTCCATTTTCGGCATGGCAAAAGCCTCGAAGTTCGGGAAAGCGAAGTCCGGTCCGGACTTGCTCGTTTTCGTCGAACGGGTTTTCGGGGCAGCCTTTGCTGCCGTAGTGGTATCAGTCATGATCTCATCTCCTAAATCTTCGGACGCGATCATCTACAATCTCATGTTGCCCGCCGAACGTGTCGTGGCGAGCCCTGTCGTCATCCGCATGCTCAAGATAGGTGATCTCTTGTTGCATTGCAACATATATTGCACTGCACAATTAATTTTTTAGCTGCATCCCACGGGTTTTCGTGTGTGGCGTGCGCTCAAGGAATTGATATGGCGGCTGAATTTTCGATGCCGGATCATCAAAAGTTTTTTGACCGCCCCCCCAAAACGCAAATGCGCCGGCTCGACCGGCGCATTTGATGTTCAATCGGGACTTCGCGAAGCCGTCAGCTCTTCACCGACTTGGCCGCGTCCTGGGCCGCCTTGGTCGCCGTGTCGCTAATATCGCGCGCCTGCTCGCCGAGCGTTTCCATCTGCTTGCGCAGGTAGCCCTGCTGCAACGACATGATTTCTTCCATGTCCTTTGCCCGAACCATCTCCTGGGCAAACTTGAAAGCCGCGTCGACCTGCTCCTCGGCAAAGGAAAGCGCCTTGCGGTTCACATCGGTCGTGCCCGTCTGCACCGCACTGGCGGAATCTTCCACCTTGGAAACGGCCTGCTGGGTGACGTTCATGAAGTCGTCGAAAGCCTTGCGCGCCTGGTCGACGCTCTTTTCGGCGAAATCACGCATCTGCTCGGGAATTTCAAAACCACTCTTACCTGCCGCCATGGATCTGGTCCTCAAAACTCGTGCCCTTGCGAAACGTCCCCCGCCGGAGCGGGAGCATCGCAATTTTTGGTAGCACGGCGCGGCGGCGACGGCAAATCCAACAATGTCAATTAACTACGCCTTCACTCGAGTGCCTTAAGACCGGCACTTGGCGTGGACGCTCCCGGCCTTTAGCGGTATTAACGGGGTGTTTACCACTTGAAAGGTGCGGGGGCTCCTGACCGCCCGCCGATGTCTCTCGAACTCGCGTGGAGTTGAGCCTTGGACAACCAGCTGCAGACCTTCGTAGAGCTCAGCACGCTTCCCGCGATTGCGGAGCTGGCCGGAGACAAACGTGCAGCCTGGGTCTGGTCGGCCGACGGCGCGCGGATTCTCTGGGCGAACGCGGCGGGAGCAGTTTTCTTTTCGGTGCGCGACGTTGCCGGGTTTTCAAGCCTGAGCGGTCTTGCGCGCTCGCCCGCGCGGCCGCACATCGCGCGTATCGCCACCTCCGGTGACACGGAACGGATGAGCATCGACCGGCTCCGGTTCTACCGGGGTCTGCGGGTCCTGCTCCTGACCTGCCAGTGCCAGCGGCTGGTGCTGCCGGACGGACACGACGCGGCCCTGATCGTTTGCGGCGACAAGGGTCTCGCGCTGACCGAACCGCCCTACCCGGCCTTCCTCGATCTGCTGGCAGGACAGGATCGAAGCGCCTTCCTGATCGAAGACAACGGACATGTCAGCGCCCGAAGCGGCGACCTGACCGGGGCGCCCGAAGCGGCCCCGCTCGAAGGCGCCGAAACCGTCCGGTTTGCGCCGGTGCGCATGGACGACGGTTATCACGACGGGGCCGTCTTCCGTCTCGAGCCGACGCGCACGCTGGCGCTTGTCGAAAACGGCATCCTGGAAGACATGCCTCTCGCCGTTGAAGAGGCGTCCGAGGAGGTCGTCTCTAAAGAAGTGGCCGCGGAGGACACGGCTCCGGAAGCCGAAGACACGACTGCAGACACATCCGAAGACATTTCCAAAGATCGCAATCTCTGGGTGCGGGCCCAGGACGTGCTGGAAGACGAGCCAGACGAAAAGGATGGCGAAGGGGACGGCGAAGGCGACGACGCCGGAGTAATGGATGCAGAGGCCTCGGAAGAGGCTTCAGAGGCACCAGCGCCTGCTCCGGAAGCGCCGGCTGCACCAGAGGCCGCGCCTGCAGCAGGCACTGAGGACGGCTTTCACTTTGCCGCCCGACGCCGGCCGGTCCGCTTTGCCTGGCAGATGGATATCGACCAGCGCGTCACCTTCATTTCCGACGAATTCGCCGAAACGATGGGACCGGCGGCGGCCGACATCGTCGGCAAGACCTGGGCGGAAATCGCCGAAAATTTTGGTATCGACGAAAACGGCAAGATCGCAAAGGCGCTCGACCGTCGCGATACCTGGAGCGGCAAGACCGTCAACTGGCCGGTAACCGGTGCCGCGCTGAGGGTTCCCGTCGACATGGCCGCCCTTCCTGCCTTCAACCGGGATCGGGCCTTTGAAGGCTATCGCGGTTTCGGCGTCTGCCGCAGCGCGGATGTCATCGAGGATCCGGACGGCCTGTTGCTGCCGGCTTCCCTGCCGGTGGCGGACGCCCTGGCGGAAGCCCCGGTGACGGAGGCGGATGTCCCCGCCCCTGAGGCCGCGGACATCGAAGATACGACAAGCTCTGCGACCCAGACCGACGAGCTGGAGGCGGAAGCACCTGTAAACGAAGTTGCGGAGATTGAACTCCCGGACGCCGAGGCTGAGGCGGAAGTACCCGATGCTGACGCTCTGCTGATCGAAGCTGCGGAGACCGAAGCCGAAATTCCAGCCGTTGAGGAAGCTACGGACGAAGTGGCATTGGAAGCGGCTCCTTCCGAAGAAGACCTGACGACCGAGGCGGAAAAGCCCGCCGAGGAAGAGATAGCGCCCGTGCTTTCTACGGAAGAAACGCAAGCTTTTGTTGCACCGGCAGCGAAACCCGACGTCTTTTCCGGCGACAATTCGCTCGGCTCCAGCGTTGCGGCGATTGTCGACGGCCTGACGCCGAGGACGGATCAGACGCAGGCAGAACCTCCGGAAGCGGAAGCACCGGAAACAGACACCGTTCAGGACAACGAAGCTGAACTAGACGACGAAACGGAACTTGAAACGTCGGGGGAAGACACCACCGAAGAGGCTGAAGCCGTTCCTGTGCAAGTGGCTGAGGAAGACGTCCCAGCGGCCTCAGAAGAGACCGCTCGGGAACCTGCCCTGGAAGAAACACCGGTCGATCTCTCAGCCGATGGCGAGCCGCTGGGCATTACCGGTCCGGCTCCGCTGAAGCCGGCTGAAATCGAAACCGCGGTCAAGACCCTCGCCAAGTCCTACGACCAGAAGCGCAAGCAGATGTCCGACGCCAGCCGCTCCGCGGTCGAGGATGAAACGCCGCCTCCGGAACCGGAAGCCGAGGCAATCACGCCCACAGAGGCAACGCCGGTCGCACCGGTTGCCCAGATGGACCCCTCTGAAGAACTCCCCGAAGAAACCACCGAAGAAACCACCGAAGAAACCACCGAAGAAACCACCGAAGAAACCTCTGGCCCGGAAAATCTCAACCAGGATCTGACCGAGGAGGCGACGGCCAAGACCGAAGCAGAAGAAGAGCGCCAGTTCTTCGACGAGACGGCGGCCTTCAAAGAGGTCGAGCTCGATCTGGGTCTCGATGCGCAAAAGCCGGTCAAGGAAAAGGGCGGTTCCGCCCAGCTGACCCTGGTCACCGGAGATGCGCCGGCCACGGAACCGCCGGCACCCGCGGTCCCGGCCGCGCCGGTTACCGAAGACAACGAAAAGGTCGTTCGCCTCACCGGCCGCAGCCGGCCGCGCCTGGTCCCGGTCGACACCTCGCGCCTGTCCAAACCGGAACGGGAAGCTTTCCGCAAGATCGCCGAAGCCCTGGGCGCACGCCTTGAAGGCGACTTCGACGAGGAAGGTCCTGCCGAAGAAGCGGACACGCAGGAAGCGGCGGCCGGATTGGCCGCAGAGCGTTCGGCCGGGCCGATCCATCCGCGCCTGCTGGACCGCCTGCCGATCGGCATCGCGATTGCGAGCGACCGCGAGGTGCTCTACGCCAACGACACGCTTCTCGATCTTCTCGGCTATCCGGACCTGGCCGCGCTCGGCGAGGCCGGCGGACTGGAAGCCGTGTTCGCGGATCACACGGAAGACAATCTGCCTGACGCGGAAGGCATGGACGGCGTTGTCGACGGCATGCTGAAGGTCCGGCTGGCCGGTGGCGGCTCGCGCGCCGTTGACGCGCGCATGCATTCGGTTCCCTGGGCCGGCGGCCGCGGCCTGATGATTTCCATCACCGAGCGGCCGAAAAAGCCGACAACCGCCCCCGTCCCCGTGGCGGTTGCGGAAGAGCCGACGCAGGAACTCAAAAAAGCGCAGGCGCTGATCGCCGAGATGGACACCATCCTGGAAACGGCGACGGACGGCGTTCTCGTCATCGATGCCCACGGCACCATCACGAAGGCGAACCGCTCGGCGGAAGCGCTGTTCGGCGCAAGCCGGGTCGACATCGAAGGCGCACCTCTGACCGACTATCTTGCACCGGAAAGCCATCGCGCGGCGCTCGACTATCTGGACGGGCTGGCGCGCAACGGCGTGGCGAGCATTCTCAACGACGGCCGCGAGGTTCTGGGACGGGTATCGGCCGGCGGGCTCATTCCGTTGTTCATGACCATCGGGCGGATCACGTCCGAAAACGGCGACGCCAAGTTCTGCGCCGTGCTGCGCGATATCACCCACTGGAAGAAGGCCGAGGAGGAACTCACCGAGGCCAAGCGCCAGGCGGAAAACGCCAGCTCGCAGAAGTCCGATTTCCTGGCCAAGATCAGCCACGAGATCCGCACGCCGCTGAATGCCATCATCGGCTTTTCCGAAGTGATGATGGAGGAACGCTTCGGCGCGATCGGCAACGACCGCTACAAGGAATACCTGAAAGACATCCGCACGTCCGGCTCGCATATCATGAGCCTGATCAACGACCTTCTCGACCTGTCAAAGATCGAGGCGGGCAAGCTGGATCTCAGGTTCTCCGCCGTCTCGGCCAATGACGTCATCAACGAGTGCGTTGCGCTGATGCAGCCGCAGGCGAACCGGGAACGGGTGATCATCCGCGCAAGCCTGCCGGATTCGGTGCCGAGCGTGGTTGCCGATCCCAGGTCCATGCGCCAGATCGTGCTCAACCTCCTGTCCAACGCCATCAAGTTCAACAAGTCGGGCGGCCAGGTCATCGTCTCAACCGCGCTGGAGGATTCCGGCGAGGTCTACCTGCGGGTGCGTGATACGGGAACCGGCATGTCGGCGAAGGATCTGGCAGCAGCCCTGGAACCGTTCCGCCAGGTTCACACCGCACGCCACGGCGGCGGCACCGGCCTGGGCCTGCCGCTGACCAAGGCGCTGGTCGAGGCGAACCGGGCAAGCTTCCATATCGACTCCACTCCGGGTCAGGGCACCCTGGTGGAAATCTCGTTCCCGTCCCAGCGCGTTCTGGCCGAATAGGAGGGCCGATCCGATGTCCCCGCTGATCCAGGTAGATGCCGAGATCTGGATTGCGGAGGGAGAGATCGTCTCGTTCCACGGGTTTCCCTATCCGACCCGGTGCGTCATTGTCCGCCTGCCGGACGGGGATTTGTGGATCTGGTCGCCGATCAAATTGACGCAAGAGCTGCGCGACGCCGTGTCCTCGCTCGGTACGCCGCACCATCTGGTCAGTCCGAACAAGATCCATCATCTCTATCTGCAGGATTGGGCCGCGGAATGGCCGGGCGCGCTGTTGTGGGGTCCGCAAACGACCATCGACAAGCGGCAGGATCTCAAGTTCCGGCCGGCGCTTGCAAAGGGCGTTCCCGAGGCCTGGCAGGGCGTGATCGACATGACCCGGTTCACCGGCTCGTTCTTCATGGACGAACTGGTGTTTTTCCACCGCCCGTCACGGACCGTCATCCTCGCCGATCTGTCGGAGAATTTCGGCGAAGCATTCCTGCTCCGGCACTGGAAGCCCTGGCAGGTCTGGATCGCCCGGCGCTGGGGCATCACCACGGCCAGGGGATATGCGCCTCTCGAGTGGCGGTTGTCGTTCACCGACCGGGTGAAGGCCCGGGCCGCGCGCGACCGAATGATCGGCTGGAACCCGGAACGGGTGATCATGGCCCATGGCGAATGGCAGAAGACCGGTGGACAGGCCTATCTGAAACGCGCATTCGACTGGATTTAACGCTGCGTAAGGCTTTAAACAGGAGTATCAAACTCCTGTTTTTATTTATAAAATCCGCCAAACCGGAGTCTCACACTCCTGTTAGTTTTGAATCATTCTAAACTATTGATTTTAATAGATTTATTGACTTCGCACCCACCTCACCCCATAGTCCCGGCGGCCAGAAAGCAAAAGCGTATCCGTTGGGGGCTGCGGCTGCGCAAGGGACATCCCGCGTTCAACCTGACGCAGGGTGTGCCAATACGTGCAAACCGATCAACGGACATCCGTTCGGATCTCCGTTGATCCTGGGAGAAAACAAAGATGAACAAGAACCTGTGTGCAATTTCGGGCGTAGTCGCCCTTGCCTCAACCCTCTTTACCGCCGCGCCGGCCCTCGCCGACGGCGAAGTCAATATCTACTCCTATCGTCAGCCGTTCCTGATCCAGCCCCTGCTGGACGCCTTCACCGAGAAGACCGGCATCAAGGCGAATGTGGTGTTCTCCACCAAGGGCCTCGGCCAGCGGATCGCCGCGGAAGGGGAAAACTCGCCCGCTGACGTCATGATGACCGTGGACATCGGCCGCCTGGACGGCGCCAAGGATCTGGGCATCGCCGCGCCGATCGAATCCTCGGTCGTATCGGAGAATATCCCGGCGGAATTCCGCGATCCCGACGGTCTGTGGGTCGGCCTGACCAGCCGCGCGCGCATCATCTACGCCTCCAAGGACCGGGTCGATCAGACGACCATCACCTATGAGGAACTGGCCGATCCGAAATGGAAGGGACGCATCTGCACCCGTTCCGGTCAGCATGATTACACGATCGGGCTGATCGCCTCGATGATCGCCAATGACGGCGAAGAGGCAACGGAGAAATGGCTGGAAGCCGTCCGGGACAACCTGGCCCGCAAACCGGCCGGGAATGACCGTGCCCAGGTCAAGTCCATCTTTGCCGGCGAATGCGACATCGCCCTCGGCAACACCTATTACATGGGCAAGATGGAAACCAACGACAAGGAACCGGAACAGAAGGATTGGGCGGCCTCCGTGCGGATCCTCTTCCCGAATGCGGAAGACCGCGGCAGCCACGTCAACCTGTCCGGCGTGGTGCTGATGAAACACGCGCCAAACAAGGACAACGCCCTGAAGCTGATCGAATTCCTGACCTCGCATGATGCCCAGGAGATCTATGCGGAGACCAACTTCGAATATCCGGTCACGCCGGGCGTCGCGGTCTCCGACCGGGTCAAGGCCTGGGGAACGCTGAAGCCGGACAGCATGCCGCTCAGCGACGTCGCCAAGTACCGCAAGGCCGCCAGCGAGATGGTTGACCGCGTCCGTTTCGACGACGGTCCGGCGACCTGACCATCAGGCCTTCGTTTTGGCAAAGGCGCCGTGCTGACCACGGCGCCTTTTGCATTTCCGCGAAAGGCCCGCTAACTAGAGCTTAATCGGAAAACAGTACAAAACAATCGGTGCAGCCGGAGACTGACGCGCCTTGCCGAGCCCGAAATCAACATCCCCCTCCGAACGCGGCTGGCAATTCGGTGCGATCGCGGTGGCAGCCCTGGTGCTCCTGCCGCTGGCCTCCATCGTCTGGATCGCGCTCACGCCCACCGGCGAGGTCTGGGGGCATCTGCTTGAGACGGTTCTGCCGCGCTCGCTGTGGACGACGGTTCTCCTGATGGCGGGCGTCGGGCTGACGACGGCGGCAACCGGCATCGGCACGGCCTGGCTGACGACCATGTGCCGCTTTCCCGGCCAGAAAATCATGGACTGGGTTCTCCTGATCCCGCTCGCGGTCCCGACCTATATCATCGCCTTCGCCTATGTGGAGGTGCTCGACTATACCGGGCCGGTCCAGTCGACCATTCGTGCCCTGTTCGGGTTCAAGACTTCGCGAGACTACTGGTTTCCGGAAATCCGGTCGCTCGGCGGCGCGATCTTCGTCATGGGGTCCGTACTCTACCCTTACGTATACCTGACGACGCGGGCGAGTTTCCTCATTCAGTCCGCCTCGATCCTGGACGTGTCGCGGACGCTCGGCGCCTCCCCGTTCCGGCTGTTTTTCCGCATCGCGCTGCCGCTCGCCCGTCCGGCCGCGGCCGTCGGCGTCTCGCTTGCCCTGATGGAATGCCTCAACGATATCGGCGCCGTCACCTTCTTCGGTGTGAAGACCCTGACCTTTTCTGTCTATGACACCTGGCTCAACCGTTCGAGCCTCGGCGGCGCGGCCCAGCTCGCGCTCGCCATGCTGGTCATGGTGTTCGCGCTGTTGTGGGTGGAACGGTTCGGCCGGCGGAAGCAGCGCTTCGACCAGGGCGGCAGCAAACACCGGCAGCCCGCCCGGTTCGATCTGACCGGATGGCGAGCAGCGGGCGCGTTTCTGCTCTGCTTTTTACCGGTCCTGGCCGGTTTCGTCATTCCAGGGCTCCTGCTGGCGGACCGGGCGAGCCGGCGGCTGGAGGATCTCTTCGGCGACACGTTCTTAAGCGCCATGTGGAACAGCCTCAGCCTTGCCACGATCGCATCGGTGGTAACGGTCATCGTCAGTGTCGCGCTCGCCTATGCCCTGCGGTTGAAAAGTGGGCCGGTCCTGCGTTTCGGCGTGCGGCTGGCCGCCATCGGCTACGCCATTCCCGGCACCGTGCTGGCTGTCGGCATTCTGGTGCCGCTGGCAGCCCTCGACAATTTCGTCGACGGACAGATGAAGGCCCTGTTCGGCTTCGGCACCGGCCTGTTGCTGCTGGGCAGCGGGGCCGGACTGATCTATGCCTACATGGTCCGTTTCCTCGCCGTCTCCTACGGCCAGGTCGAGGGCGGGTTCGGCAAGATCTCGCCCCATCTCGACATGGCCGCCAGAACGCTGGGACGCACCGCGACCAAAACGCTGACCCAGATCCATCTGCCGATCATCCGTCCGGTGCTGCTGTCGGCGCTGTTGCTCACTTTCGTCGATTGCATGAAGGAACTGCCGGCGACGATCCTGCTCCGGCCCTTCAACTTCGAAACCCTCGCGACCACGGTGTTCGAGGCCGCCTCGCGGGAGGCCTTCGAAGACGCGGCCCTGCCGTCGCTCGCCATCGTTCTGGTCGGCCTGCTACCTGTGATCTATCTGGCACAGACCAGCGCATCGTCGTTCAGAACCAGAATTTCCAGGCGCAAGCGCGCCGTGACCGCCTGACCGGCCGGGCCGCGTTCGGGGCAGCAGCGTTGTTGACAAGCGGCGACGTCCGTTCCTCTATCGGGGCGGACCCAGGAACGAACCGGTGAATGGAATGGAAAAAAAGCATCAAATCAATCTCTGGTACGCGTTCGCAGCCCTCATGGCGCTGTTCCTGTTCCAGAGCTGGTGGGAAGCCTACAAGACGATCGAGCCGATCCCCTACAGCCAGTTCGAGCAGTATCTGAAAGACGGCAAGATCGACGAGATCGCGATCAAGGAAAACACGATCGAGGGCAAGTTCCGCGAGCCGGTCAACAACAAGGACTATTTCACCACCACCCGGGTGGACCTGCCGCTTGCCGAACAGCTGACGAAATACAACGTCAAGTACACCGGCGTGATCCAGTCCACGTTCGTGCGCGACCTGCTGTCGTGGATCCTGCCGATGCTGCTCCTGTTCGGCCTGTGGGCGTTCTTCATCCGCCGCATTGCCGAAAAGCAGGGGCTCGGCGGCATGATGACCGTCGGCAAGTCCAAGGCCAAGGTCTATGTGGAGCGCGGCATCGAGACCACGTTCAACGATGTGGCCGGGGTTGACGAGGCCAAGCGCGAGCTGCAGGAAGTGGTCGACTTCCTGCGCGATCCGAAGTCTTACGGCCGCCTGGGCGCGCGGGTGCCGAAGGGCATCCTGCTGGTCGGCCCTCCGGGAACCGGCAAGACGCTGCTCGCGCGCGCCGTCGCCGGTGAGGCCAATGTGGCTTTCTTTTCCATTTCCGGCTCCGAGTTTGTGGAAATGTTCGTCGGTGTCGGTGCTGCCCGTGTCCGCGACCTGTTCGAACAGGCGCGCAAGGCGGCGCCCGCGATCATATTCATCGACGAGCTCGACGCCCTCGGCCGGGCCCGCGGGTCGAACCCGATGATGGCCAATGACGAGAAAGAGCAGACGCTGAACCAGCTCCTGAGCGAACTCGACGGTTTCGACCCGTCGGCGGGCACGATCCTGCTGGCGGCAACCAACCGCCCGGAAATTCTTGACCCGGCACTGTTGCGCGCCGGCCGCTTCGACCGGCAGGTGCTGGTCGACCGTCCGGACAAGAAGGGCCGTCGGGCGATCCTCCAAGTTCATGTGCCCAAGATCCGGCTCGATCCCGAAACGGACCTGGACCAGGTCGCCCAGCTGACAGCCGGTTTTTCAGGCGCGGATCTTGCCACGCTCGTCAACGAGGCCGCCTTGCTGGCGACCCGCAGAAACGCCAACTCCGTCACGCTCGCCGATTTCACCGAGGCGATCGAACGGGTCATTGCCGGACTTGAAAAGCGAAGCCGGGTCCTGTCGGACAAGGAACGCAAGACCGTCGCCTACCACGAAATGGGCCATGCGCTGGTTGCCGCCAATCTGGAAGGCGTCGATCCGGTGCACAAGGTGTCGATCATCCCGCGCGGCATCGGCGCCCTGGGCTACACGATCCAGCGGCCGACGGAAGACCGCTTCCTGCTGTCGACCACGGATCTGGAAAACCGGATGACCGTGCTGATGGGCGGGCGGGCCGCAGAGAAAATCATCTTCAAGCAGATCTCGACCGGGGCGTCAGACGACCTGCAAAAGGCCACCGAAATCGCCCGTGAAATGGTCGCCCGCTACGGCATGGACGCCACGCTCGGCAACCGGATCTACGCCCAGCAGCGCCAGCAGTTCATGGGTCAGCCGGTGGCCGACATGGTCGATATTTCCCAGGAGACCATGCGCGAAGTCGACCTCGCCATCCGCGAGCGGGTCGAGGCCGCCTTCGAGAACGCGGTCAAGATCCTGCAGAGCCACCACGAGGATCTGGAAAAGGGCGCCCAGATCCTGCTCCAGAACGAAACCATCACGGACGCGGACTTTCCGCCGATCCGTCCGATGTCGAAACGGCAGGCCGGCGAGACGGAAGCGGCGCAGTAACGCCCCTCCCCGTCGTCATCCCGGCCAAGCACAGCGCGAGCCGGGACCGGGGAGCCGGGGTCTATCGTGGAAAATCGGATCTGAACCGGACAACCCGGGGCTCGCCGGTCTCAGATAAAGCCTGAAGGCTTTTCCGGAATGACGACCGAGAGGGTGGGTTCATCCGCGTATTTCGCTGTTGTCTGCGCGAAAAAGTCGATGACCTGAACGGACGTCTGACTAAACAAAAAAGCCCGCCGAAACCGGCGGGCCTTCTTATTCTCATCAAAGCACCGAAAGCTCAGACGATGGTCGCTTCCGTCTTGGACTTGACCTCTTCCACGGTCACGTCCGGTGCCAGTTCGACGATCGACAGGCCATGCGGGGTGATGTCGAAGACGCCGAGGTTGGTGATGATCCGGTCGACGCAATGCACGCCGGTGAGCGGCAGAGTGCATTCCTTCAGGAGCTTCGGATCGCCGGCCTTGGAGGTGTGATCCATGATCACAACCACGCGCTTGACGCCGGCCACCAGGTCCATGGCGCCGCCCATGCCCTTGACCATCTTGCCCGGGATCATCCAGTTGGCCAGGTCGCCCTTCTCGGACACTTCCATGGCGCCCAGAATGGACAGGTTGATGTGGCCGCCGCGGACCATGGCGAAGCTGTCGGCGGACGAGAAGAAGCTCGTCTGCGGCAGTTCGGTGATCGTCTGCTTGCCGGCGTTGATCAGGTCGGCGTCGATTTCGTCCTCGGTCGGGAACGGACCCATGCCGAGCATGCCGTTTTCCGACTGAAGCGTCACATGGACGCCTTCGGGAATGTAGTTGGATACCAGCGTCGGGATACCGATCCCGAGGTTGACATAAAAGCCATCCTGCAGCTCCTGCGCAGCCCGCTTGGCCATATCGTCACGTGTCCAGGCCATTGTCGTTTCTCCTCAACTCGTTCAGGCTTCGCGCGTGGTGCGCTTTTCGATGCGCTTCTCGTGGGTGCCGACAATGATGCGGTCCACGAAGATACCCGGCGTGTGAATGTGATCGGGATCGAGGCTGCCGGTTTCCACCAGCTGCTCGACTTCGACCACGGTCACCTTGCCTGCGGTTGCCATCATCGGATTGAAGTTGCGGGCGGTCTTGCGGTAGACGAGGTTGCCTTCGCCATCTGCCTTCCAGGCCTTTACCAGCGACACATCGGCGACCAGGCCGGTCTCCATGATGTAGGTCTCGCCGTTGAAGTCCTTGTGCTCCTTGCCTTCGGCAATGAGCGTGCCGACACCGGTCTTGGTGTAGAAGCCCGGGATCCCGGCGCCACCGGCGCGAATGCGTTCGGCAAGGGTGCCCTGCGGGTTGAATTCCAGTTCCAGCTCGCCGTTCAGATACTGTTTCTCGAAGGTGGCGTTTTCGCCGACGTAAGAGGAAACCATTTTCTTGATCTGACGGGTCTGGAGCAGCAGCCCGAGACCGAAATCGTCGACACCGGCATTGTTTGAAATGGCGGTGATGTCCTTCACACCTGAATCCCGCAGTGCGGTAATCAGGTTTTCCGGAATGCCGCACAGACCGAAACCGCCGGCCATGATGGTCATCCCATCAAACGCCAGTCCTTCCAGCGCAGCGGCTGCGTCCGGATATATCTTGTTCATACCAATCTCCCAGAAGACTCCATGGCAGGATTCCGGCAATTGACCGCAGGCAGCGCCCGCCGTCAAGGCCTCCTTCGCGGTTAAAGGCACATGCGGCGCGCCAAGCGCAAACCCGGGTGTCGTTCGCAGACGGCATCGGTCCAGGGAAACCGGTGTGCAACGCAACCAAGACTGGCGTCTACGACCTGTTTCTGACTACCCGGATGCCTCAGTGAGCGGAAAATCGGGTGACCGCGCGCACTTTCCTAAGGATCGATTAATCAATGATAGTTAAAACTACCATAGCCCGAACTATTATCGACGCCTATCCTTTCTACTGTCCGGAAATTAAAAGCGACACATCAGGTAGAAGTTATTCATGCCGGAACAAAGACAATTAAAAAATAATACTAATCGGCGATATCATGGCGTATTTCATAGAATTGATCGCGATTTTCAATTTCATTCACTTTGGGACCGCCTGCAGGGAGGGCCGCTTGGCACCCCCTTTCAATCACCCTGCTTCCTGAATGCTTTCAGCAACACGATCGCGCCGCACACATGTTCCGAGTTTAACATCTGCGAGGTACGCGACATTGAAACGTCCTCTACGGTCGCTTTAATTCCCTTTGTCATCGCCAGGCGCGGCCCGGTTCGGATCGCCTCGCTTCCCGATTTCGGCCTTGCGGACCAGGCCGCACCTGTCTTCGCCCATGATTTTCCGGTTCAGGAAACGGACTTCCAGGATATCTGGTGCGTTTTCGCCGATAATCTTCACGGCGCCGACCTGATCGATATCGACAAAATCCCTTCGCATATCGGGCTGCAACGCAATCCCCTTTTCCAGGACGCGCACTCCGAGCCGTCGGCCGGCATGTTTTATCTGGACCTGTCTGACGATCACAGATGGCTCAACAAAAAGGTCTTCAAGAACATTCGTCTGAAAGAACGAAAGCTCTCCGAAGCCGGCGTCGAATTTGTGCAGACGCAAGATCCTCACGCCTGTCTTCGGCTGTTCGAGGAACTTCGGGACCAAAGACGCCGCAGGTTCCATTTGGCCGGCCGTCCGAATTCCCTGGAATCCCGACAGGGTTTTGCCGACTTCTACCGGTACATGGCAAGCCATGCCTCCCCGGAAGGAGCGGTGACGACTTTTTGCCTGCGCAAAGGCGATGACATCATTTCGTCCTATCTTGCCCTGGCAAACGACGCGGTTTTCAACGGCGTCCTGATTTCGATCGGTTCGGAAGAATGGCATCGCTATTCTCCCGGCATGGTTCTCACCAAGAAACTGATCGACTGGTGCACCGGCAAGGGTATCCGGACGTTCTGCTTTGGAACCGGCCACCAGGAATACAAGCGACGCTTCGGCGGCAGCCTCATGAGCATGCAGCGGATCGTCCAACCCCTGACGGGTATGGGAAAGGCCTATCTCATGATCCGGCACTTACACAAGATTGCGCAAAAGAACCTGGGCCCGGATCTTAAAGGCCTTCCGGAAGACGACCTTCCCGCGGCCGCAACCTGACGAAATCAGCCGATAATCTGATCGGTTTTACATCGGATTGTGTATAAGGTGACAGATACATGCCCGGCCACAACGGCCGGTATTTTTCACGGAGTGCCCGAGAGCTTGCTGTGATCCAGTTTCTGTCGACCATATTCAAGATCGCACTGGCTTCACTGATCGTCGGCGCCGTTCTGACCTTTCTCAATATCAACGCGGAAACCATCCTGAGCACCGTCGGCCTCAGCCCGATGCAGCTGTGGATCTACCTGCAGCTGTTCATCGACTGGGCCGTTCCCAACATCGTTCTGGGCGCCTTCATCGTGGTGCCGGTCTGGCTGCTGATCTACATCGTCCGCCCGCCGCGGGCCTAAGCCTAGTCCGCTCCCGAAGCCTAATCCGCGCCGAAGGCGGCCCGTTCGTCCTGCTCGCGCTGGATCTGCTGGCGCTTGCTGGCGATCGACGCGGCGATGACACCGAGGGTCACAAGGCTAACCAGGATCGTACACACCGCGTTGATTTCCGGCGTTACGCCCAGGCGGACCTGGGAATAGATCTTCATCGGCAGCGTGGTCGCGCCCGGCCCCGTCGTGAAGCTCGCCACCACCAGATCGTCGAGCGAGAGCGTGAAGGCCAGCATCCAGCCGGCAATCACACCGGGCAGAATGATCGGCAAGGTGATCAGGAAGAAGGTCTTGGCCGGTGGGCAGCCCAGATCCTCGGCCGCCTCCTCAATGCTCTTGTCGAAGCCGACCAGGCGTGACTGCACCACGACAGCCACGTAACACATGGCGAAGGTCGTGTGGGCCAGCATCACCGTCCAGAAGCCCCGGGACTGGTCCATTGACACGAACAGGAGCAGCAGCGACAGGCCGAGGATCACGTCCGGCATCACCAGCGGTGCGAAGATCATTCCCGAAAACAGCGACCGTCCGGTAAACCGACCGGACCGGACCAGAACCAGGGCGGCCATGGTGCCGAGAACGGTTGCCAGCGAGGCTGAGAGGAACGCCACCTTGAGCGTCACCCAGGCGGCCGACAGCAACTGATCGTTCTTCAGGAGCTCGCCGTACCACTTGGTAGAGAACCCGCCCCAAACCGTCACCAGACGAGACTCGTTGAACGAGAAGATCACCAACAATACGATCGGCAGATAGAGGAATGAAAAGCCGAGAACGATGGAGGTGACGTTGAACCAGGTCGGGCCGTTTCTCATGCGTCCTTCTCCCCCAATTTCTGCTGCTGATTCTGGAACAGAACGATCGGAACCACCAGAAGCAGGAGCAGGATCACCGCGACCGCCGACGAGACCGGCCAGTCACGGTTGGCAAAGAACTCGACCCACAGGGTCTTGCCGATCATCAACGTATTCGATCCGCCGAGCAGGTCCGGGATCACGAACTCGCCGACCGCGGGAATGAAGACCAGGAAACAGCCCGCGATGACGCCGGGCAGCGACAGCGGCAGGGTGATCTTCCAGAAGGCTTTCCAGGCCGGACAGCCGAGGTCTTCGGCCGCTTCCAGCAGGCTCTCATCCAGCTTTTCCAGGTTCGCATAAAGCGGCAGAACCAGGAACGGCAGGTAGGAATAGACGATGCCGATATAGACCGCGATGTTCGTGTTCAGAATGACGAGCGGCTCATCGATGACGCCCAGCCAGAGCAGAAGCTGGTTGAGCAAGCCCTCGTTCTTCAGAATGCCGATCCAGGCATAGACCCGGATCAGGAAGCTGGTCCAGAACGGCAGGATCACCAGCATCAACAGCGTCGGCCGCCACGCCTTGGGGCAACGGGCCATGCCATAGGCGATCGGATAACCAACGAGCAGCGTCAGCAGGGTCGAAGTCCCCGCGATGGTCACGCTCGACAGGTAGGATTTCCAGTAAAGCGCGTCCTCGGTCAGCCAGATGTAATTCTCGAAGGAGAGCTGGGACAGACCGTCCCAAAAATCCTGCCATCCGGCCGCGATGTCGAAGGTTGGCAGGTAAGGCGGAATGGCGATCGCCACTTCCGACAGGGAGATCTTGAAGACGATGAAGAACGGTGCCAGGAAGAACACCAGCAGCCAAGCGTAAGGCACCGCGATCAGCAGTCTGCCGCTGAGGGAGCGCTTCGGTTTGGCGGAAGTTTCGATGCTCATGGTCGCGCCCTCCCCCTGCCTCGCGAAGCCATCTCTCCTCCGTCATTCCAGACCGCGTGGCGCAGATGCGCCATCGCGAGATCTGGAATCCAGCTGACAGAGCGAGCCCAAGCGAGCACCGCTTTCAAACCGAGATTCGGCGCGCCAAAGCGCGGCTGATATCTGGATTCCAGATCTGCACGCAGCTCCGCTGCGCTTGTCTGGAATGACGAAATGAATTCGGCCGAGCCCTGCATCCTGAGATCCCTCCGGCCCGTCACGATGTCAGGATGACGCCGGCGTCGCCATCCCAGGACAGAACCACCTGCTCATCCCAGGAAATCGGACGTTCGACGAGCCGCGTGACATTGGCAACCGTGGAGCGTAGCGTGCTGTTCTCGCCCACCTTGCTGTGGAAGATGGAAACGTCGCCAAGATAGGCGATGTCCCAGACGACGGCGCTGGTGGCGTTGACCTTGTGCTGCGGCTCCTCGCCGAGAGCGATCCGGATCTTTTCCGGGCGGATCGCATACCAGACGGTATCGCCGGTTTTTGCCTCGACCGTCTGGCTGGTCTCGATCCGAAAGTCCTCCGCGACCGCCTGGAGTTTCGTGCCCGCTTCGGAGGTTTCCGTGACCTTCGCCTCGATCAGGTTCACATCGCCGATGAAGTCGGCCACGAAGCGGGAATTAGGCGTTTCGTAGATTTCAGAGGGCGTGGCGACCTGAACGATCTCTCCGGCTTCCATGACCGCTATGCGGTCCGCCACGGTCATGGCCTCTTCCTGGTCGTGGGTGACGATCATGAAGGTCATCTTCAGGCTTTCCTGAAGGGCCGTCAGTTCGAACTGGGTTTCCTCGCGCAGCTTCCTGTCGAGCGCGCCGAGCGGTTCGTCGAGCAGCAGCACCTTCGGCTTCTTGGCAAGAGAGCGGGCGAGCGCCACGCGTTGACGCTGGCCGCCGGAAAGCTGGTGCGGTTTGCGCTTGGCGAAAGGTTGCAGCTTGGTCAGGCGCAGCATTTCCTGCACCCGTTCCTCGATATCTGCCTTCGCCATCTTGTCCTGCTTCAGGCCGAAAGCGATGTTCGCCTCCACGCTCATGTGCGGGAACAGGGCATAGGACTGGAACATCATGTTGGTCGGCCGCCGGAAGGGCGGCACACCGGCGAGATCCTGGCCTTCCAGGAAGATCTGGCCTTCCGTGGGCGTCTCGAAGCCTCCGAGCATACGCATCAAGGTGGTCTTGCCGCAGCCGGATCCACCCAGCAGCGCAAAGAACTCGCGTTCGTAGACCTTCAGACTCAGATTATTGACGGCGGTAAAATCACCGAACCGCTTGGTGACATTCCGGAACTCGATGAACGGCACCGCATTTTCGTCATTCCACGGTGCGAACACGCGGCGCACCGGACCGATCGGTTTCTTGGCCAAAATCCTGCCCCCGGATTCTACGTCCCCCAAACAGACGGGGCCCGCAATTTGCGGGCCCCGTCCGTATGCGTGTTACTGACCGCTTTTGACCGACGTCCAGACGCGGGTCACGATGCGGTTCACCTTCGGCGGATAGGCCGTCACGGTGTAGAGGTTCTTCACCGTCTCCTCGCTCGGATAGATCGCCGGGTCGCCGATCACGTCCTCATTGAGGAATTCCTGGGAGGCCTTGTTGCCGTTGGCGTAGTAGACGTAGTTGGATGCCTTGGCCATGACTTCCGGACGCATGATGTAGTTCAGGAACTCAAGCGCTTCCGCCTTGTGCGGCGCATCGGCGGGGATCGCCATCTGGTCGAACCACATCAGCGCGCCTTCCTTCGGGATCGAATATTCCACGGTCACGCCGTTGTCGGCTTCCGCAGCCCGGTCACGCGCCTGCAGAACGTCCCCGGACCAGCCTACAGCCAGGCAAATATCGCCGTTGGCAAGGGCGTTGATGTATTCCGAAGAGTGGAACTTCTGAATGTAGGGACGAACCGCTTTCAGGGCTTCGCCCGCCTTTTCGATGTCGGCCGGGTCCTTGCTGTCCGGATCCAGGCCGAGATACTTCAATGCGGCCGGGATCAACTCGGTCGGCGCGTCGAGGAAGAAGACGCCACAGTCCTTCAGCTTCTCCATGTTTTTGGGATCGAAGACAATCGACAGGCTGTCGACCGCCACATCGTCGCCGAGAGCGGCCTTCACCTTCTCGACATTGTAGCCGATGCCGGTGGTGCCCCACATGTAGTTGATCGAGTACTCGTTGCCCGGATCGTATTTCTGGACCCGCTCCTCGATCTCCTTCCACATGTTCTTCAGATTGGTCAGCTTGGACTTGTCGAGCTTCTCGAACACGCCGGCCTGGATCTGGCGCGACAGGAAGGATCCGGTCGGAACCACGACGTCGTAGCCCGTGCCGCCGGCGAGCAGCTTGGTTTCCAGGATCTCGTTGCTGTCAAAGACGTCATAGACGACCTTGATGCCGGTCTCCTTGGTAAAATCCTCAAGGATCGACTCGTCGATATAGTCCGACCAGTTAAAGACGTTGACGACGCGGTCCTGCGCCATGGCCGATCCGGCGAGCAAGCTCAGCAGGGCGGCTCCCGACAAGATGGTCTTGATCATGATTTCTACTCCACTCCAGAATTTGACACTCTCAGCCGTTATCCCGGCGTTCTCTATTGCTTGTCTGACGTCCCTTCCGGCGATCAGTACCAACGATCACGCCGTCCGATGGTCAGGTTGTTGTTTTCCGGTGATCTCACCGAAACCCGCAAATCCGCTCACACCGGGATCCGTTCCTTAAATCCCACTATCCGCAGACATGCCGATTGTTGTCCAGAGGCATATTCGTTCAAAGATATGTCTGGCGCTCCAGCGACGAAATTTCGCGGCCGAACTCGTTCAATTCTTCCCTTTTGATCTCCGTCAGCACCTTGTGCATTTCCGGCCCGACCGCTTCCTTCATGCGTTCGGATGCCTCGAAGGCATCGATGGCCTCGTCCATCCACGGCGTCAGGCGCTTGTGTTTCTTTTCATAGGCATTGCCCATGACCGGCGGCGGCGGGGCGATCTCGGCCTTGAGCCCTTCCAGCATGCCCGCCAGAATTCCGGTCAGCACCAGGTAGGGGTTGGCATCGGCACCGGCGATGCGGTGTTCCACCCTTGCTGCTTCCGGGCTGCTGGCCGGGACCCGCAGGGCGACGGAGCGGTTGTCATACCCCCAGCAGATCGAGGTCGGCGCATAGGAGCCGGGCTGCATCCGCCGGAAGCCGTTGAAGGTCGAAGTGAACAGAAGCAGGGCTTCCGGCATGGTATCGAGCAGGCCGTTGATCGCATAGCCCAGCCTGTCCGCGCCCTTGTCCGGGCAGGCGAACAGGTTGCCGTCCTCGTTTTCCATGGAGACATGAACGTGCATGCCGTTGCCCGGCCATTCCGCGAACGGCTTGGCCATGAAGGAGGCCTTCAATTCGTGCTTGCGGGCAACACCGGCCACGAGGCGGCGCAACAGCACCGCATCGTCAGCGGCCAGAAGCGGGTCCCGGCGGTGGTGCAGGTTGAGTTCGAATTGTCCCGGAGCGGCTTCGGAGACCGCCGCATCGGCGGGAATGCCCTGCAGATCGGCCGCTCTTCGCAGGTCGTCGACCACCGGGAGCAGCGCTTCGAGATCCGACAGGGCGTACATGTTCTGCCGGGCCGGACCGCGGTGGGTGGAAAACAGGGGCTTCGGCTGTTCGGTCCAGTCGCCCTCACTTTCCTCGAACAGGTAGAATTCCAGCTCGTAGGCGCAGGTCGCAGTGACACCGAAATCGGCCAGCTTGTCGACCATGCGTTTGAGAACGTGGCGCGGGTCGGCAAGAAACGGTTCCCCGTCCCTGTCGTACATGGACAGGAGAACCTGTGCCGTCTTGCGTTCCGCCCAGGGCACCAGCTTCAGGGTTTCAGGGATCGGCCAGCAGACGCCGTCCTTGTCGCCGGTCTCCAGATGCATACCGGTCGCTTCCACCTCCCGGCCCCAGACATCGAGGCCGTAGAGGGAAAACGGAAAGGCGACGCCGTCGTCGAATACTTTCCGGACCGCCGCGCCGGGCAGCCACTTGCCGCGCAGAACCCCGTTCGTATCCGGAAGGACGACTTCCATGGTGTCCAGGTCCGGGTGCTCGGCAAGGAACTCGTTGACGCCGGCTTTCCAGCCGGGTTCCGCCGGGTGCTCCAGCACTTGGTGGGGCATTTCTACCATTCAGGCACGCGTATCCTTTTCAGCCGGCCATTTGCGCTTTCCTTAAAAATGTGATCACTTTCGAGCAGGCCTGTCAAGACCGCTGACTTGAGCCGGCTGTGCAATTTCGCGCCAGGACGTGATGAAAAAGAGGACAACCGCATTGGGCCAGGAGGTCAAACCCAACCTTCCGACGGACAATTCCGCACCCCGTTCGGGACGAGGCGCCACCCGCGACCAGGTCGACCATGCGGTCCGGACAGCCCTGCTGACGGGACGGTTCATTCCCGGCAAGGCCGTGACCTTGCGGGGCCTGGCCCAGGAACTGGGTGTCAGCCCCATGCCCGTGCGCGAGGTTCTGCAACGCCTGGCTGCCGAAAACGCCCTGATCGTGCGCCCCAACGG
>NZ_CAXXSJ010000010.1:0-77499 GCF_963675095.2 uncultured Roseibium sp.
GCCAGGATTTCGTCAAAGCCATGAATTTTCATGTTTCCAATCCTCCTGCATCAGCAGGTTCTGCCGCAAAGGCGGCGGCTTCTTCCGTGATGTCGATGCCGACCGGGCACCAGGTGATGCAGCGGCCGCAGCCGACGCAGCCCGACGTGTCGAACTGGTCGTGCCAGCTGGACAGCTTGTGGGTCATCCACTGACGGTAGCGCGACTGGGTGGAGCGACGCACCGCGCCGCCGTGAATGTAGCTGAAGTCGAGGCTGAAGCAGCTGTCCCAGACGCGCCAGCGCTCGGTGTGGTCGCCGGACAGGTCGTTGACGTCTTCCACGTCGGAACAGAAACACGTCGGGCAGGCGAGCGTGCAATTGGCACAGGACAGGCATCTGTCCGCTACCTCCGCCCAGCGGGGGTGTTCGAGATTGTCCTTCAACAGGCCGGCGATGTTCTCCGGCATGGACCGCATCTGCATTTGGGCAGCCTGCTCGGTGACCGCGTGGGCTGCTTCCTCTGCTGCCGCATCGGCGGCAGCCGCTTCGATCCGATCCAGAATTCCTGCTCCTCGGTCGCTGCCGCATTCGACAAGAAATCCGCCGTCCTCAAGTTCGGTCAACGCGATGTCGAAACCAGCCTCAGCGCGCGGCCCGGTGTTCATGGAAGAGCAGAAGCAGGTCGGCGCCGAGCGGGCGCATTGGACGGCGACGATCAGCATGTTCTGCCGCCGGTGCTTGTAACCGGCATCAGTGAAGTCGCCGTTGTTGAAGACGCGATCCTGTATCTCGATTGCCGCGATCTCGCAGGCACGGGCACCGAAGATCGCCGTCTTGGGGAAGTCGACCTGATGCGGTTCGATGGCAAAGCCGTCTTCGGTGCGGGACGCGGACCAGAGTTTCTGGCGGGCGGGGAAGAGCCATTTCTTCCAGTTCTGCGGCCCGACCACGTAGTCGAACCAGCGGTCGTTTCCGCTTTCCCGCAGCCGGTAGTGACCGCCGTCCTGTTCATCGACAAACCCGCGTGGCAGATCGCCCGCCGTCTCGATCTCGTCATAGACGATCGCGCCGTCGCCCAGGCGCGGGCCGATCACGCGCCAGCCGTCCGCGCGCAACGCGTCGACGATCGGTGCCGGATCATCGAGAACGAAGCTGCCTCCAGTACGTGCTGTCATGTCCGGCTATCCCGCTAAGACATTGAAAATCGTTTTTGGTGCAATGCACACTTCACACTCTTATTCGTTCAGCATCAAGGTTATGCGACAATAAAAATCGAATTGTTGATCGAGGCGATCAGGCCGTAGCGGTCTGGAACGCCTAACCGTCGTAAAGCCCGCGGTCCCCGGGCCTGGCGCGTGGCGATGGCACTGAGAAAATCCAGGGAGGGTGTTTCCACACCTGCGGCGCGGGCGAACGCCTGGGGCGCGCGGATGATCTCGTCGATTTCCATCGGCCGGCCCAGTTCGTAATCCTGCAGGATAGACGGCTTGTGGTCGGGGATCTGGGCAATGGTAGCCTCCGCGTCGACCTTGTCGTCGAGCGGGTAGCCATGAGCTTTGGAAATCAGCAGTCCTTCCGCCAGAAGGCGGCGCAGGATGACGTTGAGATCCGGATCCACCCGCGAAATCGACGCTTCGTTCCGGGTCACCAGCGCAAGGCCCGAGATGCTCACGTTGAGCAGGAGCTTTGACCAGATGATTGTACGGATACCGCCTTCCGGGGTCGGGGAGGAGATCCCGGCCTCGTCCAGCAGCTTGCGCAAACCGGCGACATCGAACCGGCAGTTCGGGGTGACACCTTCGATGGACATGCGGTTGCGGTTGGGGGAATTGTTCTGCACGACGCCGGGCTCGATCATGGCGTTGGCGGAATAGACGCTGCCGCCGATGATCTGTTCCGGCGACAGATAGGCGAGATACCGGTCGGCAAGCCGGAAGAGCGGTGTGGAGGGTGGTTCCGGCTTGTCGGTCAGCCCGAGCGGATACCACCAGGGCATTCCGTTCTGCGGGAAGATGACGCCGGTTTCCGGACCGATCAGCGGCTTGAGCGGGGTCAACGATCGCCGCCAGTCCGGTTGCCTTCGCGGCGACGATGACGAGATCCTGCGGACCCAATTCGGCCGCATCCGAATGGGCCGGCAGGTCGACGCTCCAGGATTGGTCGCCTGCCTTGAGGGTCAGGCCCTTCGACTGAATGGCTTCAAGCTGCGGTCCGCGGGCGATCACCGAGACATCATGGCCGGCCCTGGCCAGCTTGACGGCAAAATGGCTGCCGATCGCACCGGCGCCGAAAATACAAATGCGCATGAAGATCTTCCAAAAGACGTGACGAGGCGTTGCCGTGCACTAGATCATGGAGAGGACGCCGGCGCAAAGACCCCTTGCGATTTTTCATTAGCTGGAGGGTTGCTCATAGAAAAAACTTCAAGCCTGAAATTTTAAGCTTGAAATAGTTTGCGGAACGCGCGACCATCTTCGCAACAAACCAAGAGGAGATTGTCGTCGTGCGGATTGCGTGTCTGGGAGGCGGGCCGGCAGGGCTATATTTCGCGATCTCGATGAAACTTCGGGATCCGTCGCATGAGATCGTCGTGATCGAGCGCAACCGAGCGAACGATACGTTCGGCTGGGGCGTGGTGCTCTCCGACGATGCACTGGAAAACCTCCAGAAGAACGATCCGAAAAGCGCCGAGGCGATCCGCGGCAACTTCGCCTATTGGGATGATATCGCCGTCGTCCACAAGGGCGTGCGCACGGTCTCCGGCGGTCACGGCTTTGCCGGCATCGGCCGCAAGAAGATGCTTATCCTGCTGCAGGAAAGGGCGCGCGAACTCGGCGTGGACCTGCGCTTCGAGACCGAATTCGACGACGTCGAGGAGTACCGCAAGGAGTACGATCTGGTCGTCGCCTGCGACGGCATCAATTCCCGGGTCCGCTCCCAGTACGAAGACTATTTCAAGCCGCAGATCGATGTCCGCAAGTGCAAGTTCATCTGGCTCGGCACGCACCAGAAATTCAACGACGCCTTCACCTTCATCTTCGAGAAGACGGAGCACGGCTGGATCTGGGCGCACGTCTACCAGTTCGATGCCGATACGGCGACGTTCATTGTGGAGTGCTCGCAGGACACCTGGGACAACTTCGGGTTCGAGGGTATGTCCAAGGAAGAGACCATCCAGACCTGCGAAAAGGTCTTCGCCGATCATCTGGATGGTCATGAACTCATGTCCAATGCGGCCCATCTGCGCGGCTCCGCCGTCTGGATGAATTTCCCGCGGGTGCTGTGCGAGCGCTGGTATCACGACAATGTCGTGCTTCTCGGCGATGCCTCGGCGACCGCGCATTTTTCCATTGGCTCCGGTTCGCGTCTGGCGTTCGACAGCGCGATCGCGCTGGCCGATTACCTCCACTCCGAGCCGGACATGCAGGCTGCCTTCAGCCGCTACCAGGAAGAGCGGCGGCTGGAAGTGCTGCGACTGCAGTCGGCGGCACGCAACTCGCTGGAGTGGTTCGAGGAGGTCGAGCGTTATCTCGATCTGGATCCAGTCCAGTTCAACTATTCCCTGCTCACCCGTTCCCAGCGTATCAGCCACGAAAACCTGCGCCTGCGCGACGCGCAGTGGCTGGCGTCGGCGGAACGCTGGTTCATGGATCACGCCGGCGCGCCGGCTGCCGCACCGACGCGTCCGCCCATGTTCGCGCCGTTCAAGCTGCGCGACATGGAACTGAAGAACCGCACCGTCGTCTCGCCGATGGCCCAGTACAAGGCAGTCGACGGCTGCCCGACCGACTGGCATCTGATCCATTACGGCGAACGGGCCAAGGGCGGCGCGGGTCTGGTCTATACCGAAATGACCTGCGTCAGCGCCGAAGGCCGGATCACGCCGGGCTGTCCTGGGCTTTATGCGCCGGAGCACGAGGCGGCCTGGAAGCGGTTGACCGATTTCGTCCATAGCGAAACCGATGCCCGGATCTGCTGCCAGATCGGCCATTCGGGCCGCAAGGGCTCGACCAACATCGGCTGGGAGGGGATGGACAAGCCTCTCCCCCAGGGCAACTGGGAACTGGTCTCCGCGTCTGCCATTCCGTGGTCGGACCAGAACGACACGCCACGCGAGATCAACCGGGCCGAAATGGACCAGGTGAAGGCCGAGTTCGTTGCATCCGCGGAGATGGCCGAACGCGCCGGCTTCGACATGATCGAGCTTCATGCCGCTCACGGCTATCTGATCTCCTCGTTCATTTCTCCGACGTCCAACCAGCGCACCGACGACTACGGCGGCAGCCTGGAAAACCGAATGCGCTATCCGCTGGAGGTGTTTGCCGCCATGCGCGCCGTCTGGCCCGCGGACAAGCCGATGTCGGTGCGTATTTCCGCCAATGACTGGGTCGGCGACGAAGGCGTCACCCCGGAAGAGGCGGTCGAGATCGCGCGCCTGTTCTGGGAGGCCGGCGCCGACCTGATCGACGTGTCCGCCGGTCAGACCTCGATCGATGCGAAGCCGGTCTATGGCCGCATGTTCCAGACACCGTTCTCAGACCGGATCCGTAACGATGCGGGTATCCGCACCATGGCGGTCGGCAACATCTACGAGGCCGATCACGCCAACTCGATCCTGCTTGCAGGACGTGCGGATCTGGTGGCCGTCGGCCGTCCGCATCTGTCGGATCCCTACTGGACGCTGCATGAGGCGGCAAAGATCGGCGACCGGAACGCGTCCGACTGGCCGCTGCCTTATCTCGCCGGACGGGATCAGCTGTGGCGGCTGGCCGACCGGGAAGCGGAAACGGTGGTCAAGGTATGACGCCACTCGCCGGCAAGCATATCGTCGTGACCGGAGGCGGCACCGGCGTCGGGGCGGCGACGGCGCAGGCCTTTGCGTCCGCCGGTGCCACGGTCACGATCATGGGGCGCTCCGAAGCGCCCCTTGCCGCGCAAGGACTGCCCTACGAGACCTGCGACGTGACCGACCGGGATGCGGTCTTCGCCGCGTTCGAGGCGGCGCGTGCGGCCCGCGGGCCGGTTACCGTCGTGATCGCCAATGCGGGGGCGGCGGATAGCGTTCCCTTCGCGAAAATGACGCCGGATATGTTCAATTCCATGCTGTCGGTCAATCTGGGCGGTGTGGTCAATTGCTGGCAGGCAGCACTCGCCGACATGAGGGCTGCGGGTTGGGGCCGGATGATCGCGGTTGCCTCGACCGCCGGTCTGAAGGGCTTCGCCTATGTCAGCGCCTATTGCGCGGCCAAGCATGGCGTGATCGGCCTGACCCGGTCTCTTGCCCAGGAACTGGCACGCACCGGCATCACCGTCAACGCGATCTGTCCCGGCTATATCGAAACGCCGATGCTGCAGCGGTCGATCGACAATATCATCGCCAAGACCGGCATGAGCGCCGAAGAGGCCGCGGCCCAGCTGCGCGCCGGCAATCCGCAGGACCGTTTCATCCAGCCGGATGAAGTGGCCGGGAGCGCGCTCTGGCTGTGTTCGGATGCGGCCCGGTCGGTCAACGGCCATGCGCTCAGCCTGACCGGAGGAGAGATATGACCAAAGAAACGCCCTCGTCTTCCCTGTCGAAGAACCGGTTGAGGCTCTGGCTGAAACTGCTCAAGACCTCGTCGTCCATCGAGGCGGAATTGCGCCGTCGGCTTCGCGACCAGTTCGGTTCGACCCTGCCGCGTTTCGACGTCATGTCGGCACTGGCACGCACGCCCGAGGGGCTGAAGATGAGCGAGATTTCCAGCCTGTTGAAAGTCTCGAACGGCAATGTCACCGGCATTGTCGAGCGCTTGGTCGAAGACGGTCATGCCCTGCGCCTGGCCGTGCCCGGCGACCGGCGGGCCAACCGGGTCAAGCTGACGGCCGCCGGGTCGAAAGCCTTTGCCGAATTGGCCGCCGAGCACGAAGGCTGGATCAATGAAATGCTGGGAGAGTTCGGCCCCGAGCAGATCGAAACGCTGAGCGATCTGCTGGAGGCGGTGCTCCACCCTGCCGAAAAAGACGAAAAATCGGGGAGCGCAGCAAATGCGGAGTGATGTAACCCATTTCAAATGCGAGATCGACGGCGGCATCGCCCGGATTTCGCTCGACCGTCCGGAACGGAAGAACCCGCTGACCTTCGACAGCTATGCGGAGATGCGCGACTGGTTTCGCGACCTGCATTACGCGGACGACGTCCACGCGGTGGTGATCCTGCCCAACGGCGGAAATTTCAGTTCCGGCGGTGACGTGCACGATATCATCGGGCCGCTGACGCGGATGAACATGAAGGAACTGCTTGCCTTCACCCGCATGACCGGAGATCTGGTCAAGGCGATGATCGGTTGCGGCAAGCCGATCGTCTCCGCGGTCGACGGTATCTGCGCCGGTGCCGGGGCGATCCTGGCCATGGCGTCGGATCTGCGGGTCGCGACGCCTGAGGCGAAGGTCGCCTTTCTGTTCAACCGGGTCGGCCTTGCCGGCTGCGACATGGGCGCTTGTGCGATCCTGCCCCGGATCATCGGACAGGGCCGTGCGTCGGAACTTCTCTATCTGGGCCGCTCCATGAGCGCCGACGAAGGCCTGAACTGGGGCTTCTTCAACCGGGTCGTCGATGCGGGGGCTCTGGAAGAAACCGCGATGGATTTCGCGAGCCGGATCGTTTCTGGTCCGACCTTCGCCAACTCCATGACCAAGACCATGCTGGCGCAGGAATGGTCCATGACGCTGGAACAGGCGATCGAGGCCGAGGCGCAGGCCCAGGCGATCTGCATGCAGGGCAACGACTTCCGCCGGGCCTACGAGGCCTTCGTGGCCAAACAGAAGCCTGTGTTCGAGGGAGACTGAGATGGCTGACCGCAGCTTCCTCAACTGGCCGTTCTTCGAGGCGCGGCACCGCTTGCTGGCGGAGCAGGCCGATGCCTGGGCCGAAGTCAAGCTCGCTGCGATCGATCATTCAGATACGGATGCCGCCTGCCGGGCGCTGGTCGCCGCAATGGGCGAGGCCGGTTACCTGCAACACACGGGCGCCGAAGACGGCCGGCTCGACGTGCGCACGCTCTGCCTGATGCGCGAAACCCTGGCCCGTCACGACGGGCTTGCGGATTTCGCCTTCGCCATGCAGGGCCTTGGCACCGGGGCGATCTCCCTGTTCGGCACGCCCGGGCAGAAGGCCGAGTGGCTGCCGCAGACCCGGTCCGGGCAGGCCATCTCCGCCTTTGCCCTGACCGAACCGCAATCCGGCTCCGACGTCGCCAACTCGACCATGACCGCCACCCGCGACGGCGACAGCTATGTTCTGAACGGCGAGAAGACCTGGATTTCCAACGGCGGCATTGCCGATGTCTACACCCTGTTCGCCCGTACCGGCGAGGCGCCGGGCGCAAGGGGGCTGTCGGCCTTCATCCTTCCGGCAGGGCTGCCGGGCTTCGAGGTGGTGGAACGGCTGGAGACGATCGCACCGCATCCACTCGCCACGCTGCGCTTCACCGATTGCCGCATTCCCGCTTCCGCGATGCTCGGCGAACCGGGGCAGGGCTTCAAGATCGCCATGTCCGTGCTCGACGTCTTCCGCGCTTCTGTCGCGGCCGCGGCACTCGGCTTTGCCCGCCGCGCGCTGGACGAGGCGCTTGCCCGGGTCACCTCGCGCAAGGTTCAGGGCGCGCCGCTTTTCGACCTGCAGATGGTGCAGGGACATATCGCCGATATGGCGCTCGACGTGGACGCCAGCGCGCTGCTCGTCTACCGCGCCGCCTGGACCAAGGACAGCGGCGCGCCCCGTGTCACCCGCGAGGCCGCCATGGCCAAGCTCTTTGCCACCGATCAGGCCCAGGCCGTGATCGACAAGGCGGTGCAGCTGCATGGCGGGGACGGGGTGAGGTCGGGTGAAACCGTCGAAAAGCTCTACCGCGAAATCCGCGCCCTTCGTATCTACGAAGGCGCATCCGATGTTCAGCGCGTCGTCATCGCACGGCAGGCTCTTGCCGAATTCCAAGGAGGATCGTGATGCTCAGTCCCTCAGCCCATGTCGACACATTTTCCCGGGATAATCTCCCGCCGGAAAGCCAGTGGCCGGATTTCCTGCTCGACGGTTTCGAGTATCCGGAACGGCTGAATGCCGGTGTCGAACTGACCGACGGCATGGTCGCCAAGGGCTTCGGCGACCGGACCGCTCTGATCGGCAACGGACGGCGGCGCACCTACAAGGAGCTGGCCGATTGGACCAACCGGCTGGCCAACGTGCTGGTCGACGATCTGGGCGTGAAGCCGGGCAACCGCATCCTGATCCGCTCCGCCAACAATCCGGCGATGGTCGCCTGCTGGCTTGCCGCGACCAAGGCAGGTGCGGTGGTGGTCAACACCATGCCCATGTTGCGGGCGGGTGAACTAACCAAATACGTCGAAAAGGCCGAGATCCAGTTCGCCCTGTGCGACACCCGCCTGATGGAGGAAATGGAACTCTGCGCCAAGGACAGCCCGTTTCTGAAACGGGTCGTCGGCTTTGACGGCACCTCCAATCACGATGCCGAGCTCGACCGGCTGGCGCTGGAAAAGACGGTGCAGTTCGAGCCGGTGCCGACCGGCCGGGACGACGTGGCGCTGCTGGGGTTCACATCAGGTTCCACCGGCACGCCGAAGGCGACGATGCATTTCCACCGCGATCTGCTGATCATCGCCGACGGCTATGCCAAGGAAGTTCTCGGTGTGACGCCGGAAGATATCTTCATCGGCTCGCCGCCGCTTGCCTTCACCTTCGGTCTCGGCGGACTTGCGATCTTCCCGCTGCGTTTCGGGGCAGCGGCCACGCTTCTGGAAAGTGCCACGCCGCAGAACATGATCGAGATCATCGAGAAATACCGGGCGACCGTGTGTTTCACCGCGCCGACCGCCTACCGCGTCATGCTGCAGGCGATGGAGGAAGGCGCTGACCTGTCCAGCCTGCGCGCCGCGGTATCCGCCGGCGAGACGCTGCCGGCGCCGGTCTATGACGCCTGGCAGGCAAAGACCGGCAAGCCGATGCTCGACGGCATCGGCGCGACCGAGATGCTGCATATCTTCATCTCCAACCGCTTCACCGACCACCGGCCGGCCTGTACCGGCAAGCCGGTGACCGGTTACGAGGCGAAGGTGATCGGCGAGGACGGCACCGAGGTGCCGAAGGGCACGGTCGGCCGGCTGGCGGTGCGCGGTCCGACGGGCTGTCGCTACCTCAACGACGACCGGCAGAAGAACTACGTCATGGACGGCTGGAACGTCACCGGCGACAGCTTCTCCGAAGACGAGAACGGCTATTTCCACTTCGCCGCGCGCAACGACGACATGATCATTTCCGCCGGCTACAACATCGCCGGACCGGAAGTCGAGGCGGCCCTGCTTGCCCATCCGGCGGTCGCCGAATGCGCCGTCATTGGCGCGCCGGACGAAGCCCGCGGCCATATCGTCCAGGCTCATGTGGTGCTGGCCGAAGGTTACGAGGCGAACGACAAGACCACGGAAGAGCTGCAGGCCCATGTGAAGGCGAAGATCGCGCCCTACAAGTACCCGCGCTCGATCATCTTCACCGACACGCTGCCGAAGACAGAAACGGGCAAGATCCAGCGGTTCAAGCTGAAGGCGGATTAACACGCGCGGCGGAGGGCTCGCGCGCCATAAGAAGAATTCATGAAAGGCCAGACATGACCCATCAGATCATTCAACCGGACGGCTGGGTGCAAGCCAAGGGCTACGCAAACGGAGTCCTGACCGAGGATGGAACGCTCTATACCGGCGGCCAGATCGGCTGGGACAAGGACCAGGTGTTCGTCGCCAAGGACTTCATCGGTCAGATGGAGCAGGTGTTGCGCAACATCCTCGACATCGTCGAGGCGGCAGGCGGGACGGCCTCCGACGTGGTGCGCCTGACCTGGTTCGTGAAGGACAAGAAGGAATACATGGCCCACCAGCGCGAGGTCGGCGAAGCCTACCGCCGCGTTTTCGGCAAGCACTTCCCCGCCATGTCCATGCTCGTCGTCGCCGACCTCATCGAGGACGAGGCCCTGGTGGAAATCGAGGCGACCGCGAAGATTGCGAAAGCCTCTTGAGGTAAGAACGCTCGTCCCGCTTGCTCCCGTCTCCCCCCTTGAGGGGGAGATGTCACCTTGGTGACAGAGGGGGGTGACGATGTGAGCGTCACACTCAGGTGCTGCAAATTTCCGAGAGGCCGAATACCCCCCTCTGTCCGCTAACGCGGACATCTCCCCCTCAAGGGGGGAGACGGGTGCACGGGGCTGAATCAGTTTAAAAACGAAATGTTCCGAGCCTTAAATCGGCCACCCCTAAAGCCCCCGCGCGTTCACGTAGATCGACCGCAACGATGTCGTGGCGCAGATGAACAGGCGGTTGCGTTTGGGGCCGCCGAAGCAGAGGTTGGAGACGACCTCGTCGATTCGGATCTTGCCGATCAGGGTGCCGTCGGCGGCGAAGCAGTGAACGCCGTCGCCGGCCGACGACCAGATGTTGCCGTTGGTGTCCAGGCGAAAGCCGTCGAAGAGGCCGGTGTCGCAGACGACGAAATCCGCGCCGGGCCCCACGGATTTGCCGTCCGCGGACACCGGGTACTTCCGGATCTTCGGTTCGCAATCGGGAAAGTGGGTCTTGCCCGTGTCGGCCACGAAGAGCGTGGTTTCATCCGCCGAGAACGCCAGGCCGTTGGGCTGTTTCATGTCATCGATGACGCGGGTGATGCCGCCGTCGGGCGCGATCCGGTAGACATGGCGGCCGTCCTGTTCCATCGGCGCGGCATCGCCCTCGTAGTCGCTGTCGATACCGTAGGAGGGGTCGGTGAACCAGATCGATCCGTCCGACTTCACGACCACGTCGTTGGGGGAATTGAGAGCTTTGCCGTCGTAGCTGTCGGCCAGGATCGTCTTGGTGCCGTCGATCTCGTAGCGGCTGACGCAACGGCCGCGATGTTCGCAGGCAATCAACCGGCCCTGGTGGTCGACCGTGTGGCCGTTGTGGTTGCGGCACGGCTGTTCGAAGGTGGAGACCGCGCCGTTCATTTCGTCCCAGCGCAGGATCCGGTCGTTCGGAATATCGGACCAGATCAGATAGCGGCCGGCGGCGAAATAGGCTGGCCCCTCGGTCCAGCGGCCGCCGGTCCAGAGCGTGTCCATATTGGCGTTACGGTGGATCAGCTTTGCAAAGCGGTCGTCGCGGATGTCGTAATGTTCTCCAGGCATGTCTTCCTCCCTTACGACGTGACGCGCTGATTGCGACCATAGACCAAAAGCATACCGATGATGACGGCGCCGTAGATGATCTGCCGGCCGGCTTCCGGCATCTGCATGATCGACAGGACCGAGTTGAGCAGGACGATCAGGATCACGCCGACCAGCGTGCCCGAATAACGCCCGCGTCCGCCGAGAATATGGGTTCCGCCGAGCACGACGGCGGCGATGGCCGGCAGCAGGAAGGCATTGCCCATGCCCTGATAGGCCTTGGCTGAATAGCCGGTGAGGAGAACGCCGGCGAGCGAGGCGCACAGGCCGGACATGACAAAGGCGCCGACGATGACGAAGCGTGTGCGGATGCCCGACAGGTAGGCGGCGCCCTCTCGCGAACCGGTGGCATAGATCGACCGGCCGAAGCCGGTGCGGGTCAGGATGAGCGCGACAACGGCGGAGACGGCCGCCCAGACGAAGATCGCGACCGGAATACCGAGCAACCGGTCCTTGGCCAGAAACAGCATCAGCGGCGTTGCGGAGTCTTGCGGGGCGAAACCACCGGTCTGCGCCACCATCAACCCGCGCAACACCGTGTCGACGCCGAGAGTGAAGATCATGGAGGGGATGCGCAGATAGGCGACGCCGAAACCGTTCAGCAGGCCGACGGCCAATCCGACTGCAAGCGCCATGGGCAGGGCCATGTCGCCACCGATGGCGGTGGCGGTCATCGCGGCCGCGGTCAGGGTCCAGGGGATCGACAGGTCGATATGGCCGAGGAGGATGACCATCATCATGCCCGCCGCACAGATGCCGAGGAAGGAGCCGGTCTGCAGCAGCTGCAGCAGGTATCTGGGTGACAGCAGCGGAGCCGTGCCGGTGGTCGACAGGGTGTAGACGGTGCCTGCCAGCAGGATCACGACGATGAACAGCGACGCGATGACGATGGGGCGGTTTTCGGCTGAAATGGAGATGCGCATGGCGGCCTACCTGAACAGATCGAGCTTGTTCTTTACCCTCAGCGTGCGGAACGCACCGAAGGAGACGGCGACAAGCAGGACAACCCCCTCAATCAGCGGCTGCAGCAGCGGGTCGATGTCGAGGATGCGGAAATAGAACGAGATGACGCGCAGGATCATGGCGCCGACGATGCTGCCGATGGCGCTGCCGATGCCGCCGAGCAGAGAGGTGCCGCCGAGCACGACGGCGGCGATCGAGTTCAGCGTATAGGCGCCGGCCTGCTGGATGTCGGCATTGCCCGATGACGTCTGGATCGCGAGATAGAGCCCGCCACAGGCGGCGAAGAACCCGCCGATGGTGAAGGCCGCGATCTTGGCGCGGTGAATTGGAAGCCCGGACATGAAGGCCGGGCCTTCCGCCGATCCGATGGCATAGACGGTCCGTCCCGTGACCGAGCGGCGGAAGGGCACCCAGACCAGGATCGCGATCAGGGCCACCAGAATGACCGGGACGGGGATGTTCGCAATGGGGCGCAGCCACCAGGCATTGCCGCCGTCGGCAAGGCCGTAGGTTTCGGCGAAATCGAAGACCGAGTTGGTCAGCGCCCAGTTGAGATCACCGTCCACGTCGCCGCCGGGTTTGGGTCGCACCAGCAGGGCAAGGCCGATGGCGATCGCGCCGGTGGCAAGGGTCGCGATGATCGGCTGGATGCGGCCATAGACGACGATCAGGCCGTTCATCAGGCCGAAGGCTGTTCCCGACAAAAGCGTCAGCACCATGCCGAACAGGATCTCGGCCGGCGAGCCGTTCACCAGGTGCGAGGCAATGCAGCTCGTCAGGGTCATGACGGCGCCGACGGAAAGGTCGAGCCCGCCCAGAAGCACGGGCAGCGTCTGCGCCATGGCGACGAAGGCAATCGCCGCCGTCTCGTTCGCATTCTGGACCGCGACGGCGGAGGAAAACCCCCGCGGATGCAGTATGTTGTAGCTTATGTAGAGAACGGTCAGCAGCAACAACGCGCTGGCAAACCCGACATTCTGCAGCAGCCATCTTTTCCAGTTCACAGCGTGCATCATGCGGCCTCGACGTCGATGTTGAGGGAGGCTGCGACCAGGCTTTCCTCGGTGATGGCGTCGCCCTCCTGTTCGCTGACGACCCGCCCGTCGTAAAGGACAGAGACCCGGTCGCAACAGCCGATCAGCTCCGCGTAGTCGGATGAATAGAACAGGATCGCCTTGCCTTCATTGGCAAGTGCGCGCATCAGCCGGTAGATCTCCTGCTTGGTGCCGACATCGATGCCGCGGGTTGGATCGTTGAGCAGGATGATGTCGGGATCGATCATCAGCCATTTGGCGATGACGACCTTCTGCTGATTGCCGCCGGAGAGCGTCATTACCGGATCATCTGCCGATCCGATCTTGATCTGGAGTTTCCTGAGGCCGTCCTCGACCGCGTGGCGGGCAAGAGCGGGATCGATGAAGGGCCCGCGCGAGATTTTCCCATAAGAAGCGGCGAGCAGATTGTCGGAGATCGGCATGCCGAGCATCAGGCCTTCGGTCTTGCGGTCTTCGGGCACGAGCGCCATGCGTGTCGTCGCGGATTTGGCCCCGGCCGGAGAGGAGGGGATGCCCTTGCGCTCGCCGATGGTGACATCGCCGTCCACATCCCGGAGCGCGCCGAAGAGGGCAAGCAGCAATTCCTTTTGCCCCTGGCCGTCGAGGCCACCCAGGCCGACGATCTCGCCCCGGCAGACGGAGAGGTCGACGCCGTTCAGCTTGTTTTCCCATTTGAGTCCCTGCACCTTCAACAGGGGCGTGCCACGCTCGTCCGCAGACGTCAGCGGTGGCTTGGGCGGGAACTGGGCTTCCACATCGCGCCCGATCATCAGGTGCACGATCTCGCGCTCGCTTTTTTCGCCCTTGGAGAAGGTTTCGATGTGCTGGCCGTTGCGGAAGACGGAGAGGGTGTCGCACAGGGCATCCACCTCATGCATCCGGTGGGAAATGAACAGGCTCGCCACGCCTTCGGCCTTGAGTTCCGCTAGAAGGTCGTAAACGGTCTGAACGTCGCGAGAGGTCAGGGCCGAGGTGGCCTCGTCCAGGATCAGGACCTTCGGCTTGCGGCCGAGCGCCTTGGCGATTTCCACCATCTGGCGTCGCGACAGGGACAGTTCGCGCACCAGCGACCGTGGATCGACATCCTCGCAGCGGACCCGGGCAAGCAGCTCCTCGGCGCGTGCGACCTGGGCGCGGCCGTCGATCAGTCCGAACCGGCGCGGCGGATCGGAAATGCAAATGTTGTCGGCCACCGACAGGTCGGGGATCAGCGACAGTTCCTGGAACATGCAAACGATGCCGGCGCGGTTGGCGGCATCGGGTGTTGGAAAGGTAACCGGCTTTCCCTCCAGGCGGATTTCACCCGCATCGGGCTGAAGCACGCCCGACATGATCTTGATGAGGGTGGATTTCCCGGCCCCGTTTTCACCCAGGATGGCATGGATGGATCCGGGCGAGCAGGCGAAATCGACATTCTCCAGGGCCCGGATGCCGGCGAAGAATTTCGAAATGCCGCGATATTCGACGATGGCGTCGCTCATGCGTGCGTTCTCACCGGTGCAAAACCGGTTCCCGATCGTTGAGAAGAAATGGCCCCGGGAAGGACCCCGGGGCCGGGTTGGGCGTGATGCGCCGCTTATTTCACGTCGGCTTCGGACTGGGACATGATCGCCGGTCCGGAGATGTTCACGCCGCAGGGCGGAAACTCGTTGACGGTGAAGAAATTGTCCGGCAGGTCGGTCCAGAAGTTCACACCGTCCTTGAGTTCCGTGTAATCGGCGACCGGCAGGGGGACGGAGATGAGCTGGGGCATGACGTTGCCCTCGAGCGCGGAGATGGCCGCCTTCATGGAGATCGCCACCAGTCCCGGGGACTGCCCGATGGAAATGCCCTTCAGGCCCTTGTCGGCATATTTGGCGACCAGCTTGCGGTAGCCGTTTTCCGATTCTCCGGCGATCGGGACCATCGGGTGTTCCGCATCGAGCATCGCCTGGACCACGCCCGTCGTGCCGCCCTGGGCAATCACGGCGTCGAACGCGCCATGGACCGCAATGGCGTCGGCACTGACTTTCTGCGCGGTGCCGTCATCCCAGTTGCCGACCACCTGGATCACTTCCCAGTCGCCGCCGGACGCATCGAGAACCTCATGGATACCGAGGGACCGGTCCCGGTCGACCGAGTTGCCCGGCAGACCGCGCACTTCCAGGATCTTGCCGGAGGTCTTGCCTTCCGCCTTCAGTTCCTTGAGCACGAAGTTCGCCCAGGTCTTCCCCATGGCCAGCTGGTCTTCGTTCACCTGCATGACCTTGTCGGTGTCGAGCACGTTGTCGAAGGGCACGATGACCACGTTGTTCTTGTCGGCGAGCCGGATGACGCGGTCGAAGCCGTCAGGCGAAACGGCGATGGTGACGATGGCGTCGTAGCCCTGGTTGATGAAATCCTCGATGGCGCCGAGCTGCGCCGGGGCATCTGTACCGGTGGAGACGACCTTGAATTCCTTGATCTTGTCCTTGACCGAGGGGTCTTCGGCGAAGGCCTTCGCGGTCTTGATCATCTGGATGCGCCAGGTGTTGCCGACGAAGCCGTTCACCACGGCGATGCGGTAGGGACCGGGCTTGGCATCCCATTGAAAGAATTTGGTCTCGCTGGACCAGGGCTTGAAGCATTGCGGGTCGGCGCCCGGACCGGAGACGGACTTCGGACCGGCAAGCGCCATATGTGCAGACAGGGCAAAGACAGCCACTGCCGTTGACAGTTTCAGTAGTGCTTTCATCGCTATTCCTCCCACGTGTCGCGCCGTTTCGCGGTTTCCTCCAGCGGGGCCGACGCCACCCGCTTCCGCGTTTGCAAATCACTCGTGAAACCGGCCGCCTCCCGCGGCCGTCAGGCAATCGCCTCCATCTCGTCGTTGAAATTCCGGAAGCCGGTCATGAGGTGGGTCCGCAGCCTGTACTGGAACGCCAGGCGGTCCCGGGCGCTCAGGGCCTCCAGCACACCCTCATGTTCGGAAAAGGTTTCGGTCTTGAAAGTCCGCCGGGTCTTGCCTTTCTGCATGATGCGCAGGATGACCGGCTTCATGACCTTGTAGACGTCCAGGATCGCGGCATTGTCGAGGATCGACACGAGCCGCACATGAAAGGCGAAATCGATCTCGGAGGCTTCCTGAAGATCGTGATTTTCGGAAAGCTGCCCGTTGATCCGGTGCAGGTCATCGAGATCGAGATCGGTCAGCCGGTTGAAGATCTGCTCCACGGACCCGACTTCCAGCAGATCGCGAAACGCCTGGACGTCCTGGAAGGTCTTGCGGGACACCTCCATGGTGTTGAAGGAAAACAGCTCGAAGGCGCGTGACATGCGGTTGTCGGTGATGGTCGCGCCGATTTTCGGACGGACATCCGCAAGGCCGTAGGCCTTCAGGATGCGCATGGCCTCGCGCACCGTGTTGCGGCTGGCATTGAATTGCGCGCAGAGTTCACGCTCGGTGGGAAGATTGTCGCCGACTTTCAGCCCGGCTTCCGCGATGAGTTCGCGTATCTGTCGGACCACCGCATCGACGGCAGACCCGTTTGCCGGATCTGTTCCAAGCGACACGATGCTCTCGTCCGTATTCAGCGCCATCCCGATACCCTGCTGGCCTGGTTGGGCCAGTTTCAGCCTATTTGTTGGACCAAGATTCGTAAGACCGCTTTCCAACCCTGTCAACATTGCGGAGCATTACAATTCTGATGCGGTGCAAAATGGCTGTTCTCAGATATCTAAATGCATTTAAATACGGGGTGATGGGGAATTCCTCTTTAAGTTGAGATGCTTGACCGGTGCTTTGAATTGCGTTTATTTGTCCGACCAAATGTCGTCCAACAATGCACGATGGGTGCGCGGGTTGTGGTCATGCCGGTGACCACAGCCGGCCGGATGCGCTTCAGGGAGAATTGAATGGCTTTCTTTCCGCATGAGCAGGACAAGGACGGGGTCTTTGTCGGGCGTATCTGGTCACCGGCTTTCGGGGGACCCTCGGTCGTCACGATCCGGGACGGTCAGGTGTTGGACATCACCTCGAAGGCGGTACCGCTTGTCTCCGATATCTGCGATATGGATGATCCGGCAGCCTATGTGCGCGAGGCGCCGGGGCATTCGGTCGGGACACTCGAAGAGATCGCGGCGAACCGACCCGGAGATCTGTCGCGGCCGCATTTTCTGGCACCGTGCGATCTGCAGGCGGTCAAGGCCTGCGGGGTAACGTTCGCCTCATCCATGGTGGAGCGGGTGATCGAGGAAAAGGCGGCCGGCGACCCGGCGAAGGCGCTCGAAATCCGCGACCGCGTGGGCGATGCGATTGGTGTTTCGCTTCGTGATATCCGGGCAGGTTCCGAAGAAGCAGCTAAGGTCAAGGAGGCCCTGATCGCCGAAGGCCTGTGGAGCCAATACCTGGAGGTCGGTATCGGGCCGGATGCGGAGGTGTTCTCCAAGGCTCAGGCCCTGTCTTCCATGGGCCCTGGCGCGGACGTCGGGCTGCACCCGATCTCACGGTGGAACAACCCAGAACCGGAGATCGTGCTGGCGGTCTCCTCGAAAGGCCGGATCGTCGGTGCGACGCTAGGCAACGACGTCAACCTGCGCGATGTGGAAGGACGGTCGGCGTTGCTCCTGTCCAAGGCCAAGGACAACAACGCGAGCTGCGCCATCGGACCGATGTTCCGCCTGTTCGATGGAGGCTTCACCCTCGACGACGTGCGTGCCGCCGAACTGGAGCTGACGGTGACAGGCGAGGACGGTTTCATCCTCGACGGTCATTCATCGATGAAGGAAATCAGCCGTGATCCGGAGGATCTGGTGGCGCAGGCGATCGGCCGCCATCACCAGTACCCGGACGGCCTTGTGTTGTTCCTCGGGACTTTGTTCGCGCCGACCAAGGACCGGGACGAGCCGGGCGGTGGCTTCACTCACAAGCTCGGCGATGTGGTCCGGATTTCATCGCCGGGCCTCGGGTATCTTGAGAATACCGTGCGGCTGTCGACGGAATGTCCGGAATGGACCTTTGGTGCGCGGGCGCTGATGCGCAATCTCGCTGCCCGGCAGCTTTTGTGAATGCGCAGCTGACCTTGAAGGTCAGTATTCCTTTTCGAAGAAAATGCCGGCCTTGGACGAGCCGTCGGCGCCTGCTTCACCGCGGGCGCGGAGATGCTTGGTGACGTCGATGTCGATGGTGACCCGGCTGGACCCTTCCTGGGTGCCCTGTTGAACGCCGACCGAGACCTTGTCGCCAAGCCGCTTGCTGACTTCCGCGGTGGTGTTGTTGTTCTCGTCGGTGGTGATGTTGATGCTGTCGACGCCGAGGCTCTTGCGCAGGTTTTCCAGCGGGCTTGCGCCGCCGAGCGTCGCGACCGCGCCCGCAAGCTGGGCGACCTGGGCCGCCGACAGGCTTGAGAGGTTCTGGCCGAAGAGGAGCAAAGCCAGCACTTCCTCCTGCGGATAGGCCGGCGAGGAGGTGAACGAAACGTCGGGATCCGAAGCGTTCCCCTCGATGCCGACCGTGATCGTCGTGCCGCTTGCCGTCGTCGTGGCGGCAAAGTCGAGCAGCGGATCGAAGCTGCCGAGGAAGGTGATCCGGCCCTTGGTCAGCGTCAGCAGACGGGACAGGATGGAAAGCGTACCGTTTTTCAGCGTGAAGGCGCCGGTCGTCACCGGATTGGCGGAGGTGCCGGAAATCCTGATACGCCCACCGAGTTCCACCTGAAGACCGCGGCCGCGTACGAAGATCTGCCCCGGCGCATTGACGTCGAGGTCGAGTGCTACGCCGCCGCCTGAAGACTTGCTGCCGGTTTCGGCCGTCAGGCTCGCCGTCTGCCGGGCGACGTCCTGAGGTGCGTTGATATGCTTGACGTCGACCGGGGCAAGCGTCGTCGCAAGCGAACTCGGGATGGTGATGTCGGCCCTTTGAATGAGGATACTGCCGCCGATTTTGGGCATGACCGCGAGGTCGCCGCTCAGTGTCAGGTCTGCGGTGAGTTTGGCGGTGACAATCCGGCCGTCGGTGTAGGTGCCGTCGTTGATTTTCAGGTTGAGGTTTGCCGGAAGTGACCCTCCCAGCCCGATGCTGCCGGAAGCGGACAGAGTGCCGCCCGCGCCGATGGTTCCGGTGAGGCTGGTGATCTCGATGCGGGTCGTGTCGATCTTGGCCGTGGCCGCGATCGACTTGACCACCAGGCCGGTGTTCAGGCTAACCGCGGTGGCGTCGCGGGTGGTGACCTGGCCGCTGAACGCGGGCTTGGCGGTCGTGCCGCCGATCTTCAGGTCGACGGCCGCCGCGCCGTCGAGGCGCAGTCCCGATTGGGTGAGGGCGCGCTGGGCAAGCGCGAAAGGCAGGTTGCCGGTCACGGTCATGTTCATGGCCTTGGAACCGGAGATCTGAACTGACCCTTCCGCGGTCAACCGACCGTCAGAACCGACGCTCAGGATGCTTTTATGGGTGACAGTCTCATTGGAAAAACGGCCGTCGCTCTTGAGATCGGCGCCGGGCAGGCCGAAGCCGGAAAGGGCGGAGGTTTCGAGGCCTTTCCAGGCCATCGACCACGCGGCGACGGGAGAGGCGGGCGTGCCGGAGACATCGACCTTGCCAGTGATCGTGCCGCCGAAGCGCATGCCAGGTGCTGCCAGGTCCGCCAATTCGGCGGGAACCTTTTCAAGGCCGAGTTTGATATCCAGCTTGTCGCCGACCGTCCCGGCGACAGTGGCCTTGCCGGAGCCGAGCAGCAGCGTCACCTGCTCCAGGGCGATTGGACCCTCGTTTGGCAGGACGACGCGCGCGGGCGATGCCAGGCTTGTTTCCTGCCCCTGGTAGAGGCCTTTGGCCTTGTTCAGGGTCACGGCTATGCCGTCCGCCGTCTGGCCGATCTGGCCGGCGAGCGAAAGCTTGCCGCCGTCCAGCAGGGCGTCGGTTTCGAAATCGGTGCCATTGGCTGTGCCAGAGGCCTTGGCGGTGAGCTGTTCCACCATCGTTCCGCCGGCAACGATATTGGAGGCGGTCAGCGTGCCGCCGATATGCGGCGTGTTCAGGAAGTCGGCGATCGTTGCTTTGAGGTCTGCCTGTCCGAGGGTCGCGGCATCGCTGACGATCTTCCTGGCTGTGGCGCTTACACGGGCAACGGGCACGCCGCTTTCGCTGGAAAGATCGATGGTCGCGTCAAGCGCGCCTGCGAGCTTCTGCAGGAGCAGGGGCGCAATTTCGGCCAGGTCCGGCAAGGTGACTGCGAGCGATCCGGACGGCGTCCCATCGCCATCAAGGGCCAGCGCTCCGGTGATCCGGCTCTGACCGGTCGTGAGTTCGATGTCATCGACGCGGCGGGTGCCGGTTTCATCGGAGGAAAATCCGGCATGCCCGGTGAGCGGCTGATCCCGGAAGGTCGCTCCGATGTCGATGGTGCCGGCCGGTTTGGTGAGCGAAGCGGTCAGGTCGGCGGAGGCTGTCAGATCCTTCACCGGCTCGCCCTGCATGGTGAGGTGCTTGGCGGTCAGGCGCGCGGTCACCTTCGGTGCTTCGATCGGTCCGTCAGCGGAGACCTCGAGATTTGCGCTACCGGTTAGCACGGGATCGAGCAGGGCAAGGTCTGCCAGGGCCGCGGTGGTCGTCGCTTCTATGTTCTTGAGATCGGACTGGCCGGTGATGGTCAGGTCCAGGCCCTTTGCGGCCAGGTGCAGATCATCGGCGGACAGCGTGCCGTCCTTGTCCCTGGAGAGGCTTCCGGTCAGGGTGGTGCGCCCCTGAAAGAGTTTGTCGGCGCGGGGATCGCCCAGGACGAGATCCATCCCGGTGCCGTCGATCTCCACGGTGGCGGATCCGGATTGCGGCTCGGCCTGGACCTTGAAGCCGGCCGACAGGGACCCGGCAAGATCCCGGCCCGCGAGCGCGGACAATGCGGCAAGATCGCCGAGCATCAGCTTGGCGTCCGCATTGGCTTCCTCAGGCGCGAAAAGACCGGTCAGGGACGCCTGCAGCGCCGGGTTGTTGATGGCGAGCGCCTTGACGTCGACCCAGTTGCCGGCTCCGGCGATGAGTTCGGCCGTTGCCCGGGTCGAGCCGGTAAAGGCATCGAAGCGGGGATCGCTTAACGAACTGATATCGGCGACAAGATCGACGGTGGCGGGAACCTTGAGCGTTGCCGTGACCAGATTTGCGTCCTGGCCGTTGGCGGTGACGGCAACCGACGCCATGGTGCCGTGCCGGCTGGCGAGGTTCCGCCCGTTGATCTCGGCACTCCAGTCGGCTTTCTCCGGCTTGCCGCTCGCCTTGGCCGTCAGGGTCAGCTCGGATGCGGAGAGCGTATCGTCGCCGAACGTCAGGGAGACCGGTGTTTTCAAGCGGGCCGAGACATTGGCCGAAAGCGTTTCCGGTGTTTCCCGGCCATCCGCCGAGAGGGCGAAGGCTGCGGTCTCTGCGTCGACCCGCAGGTTCTGCGGTTTGAAATCCTGGCCGAAGGCCACGGTTCCCTTCGCCTGCGTGGCGCCGGCGAAAAGTGGCCGGACAGCCTCGGGTGTCAAAGGTTCGAGCTGACCGGCAAGATCGAAATCCAGGTGGCGGGTGACGGCTCCGTTCGTCGTGGTTTCCGTAAGTCCGGCCTGACCGGTCACGGTCTGAACACCGTCCAGGGCAATGGCGAGGTCTGCTGCCCAGTTCTGAAGCGGGCCGTCTCCTTTCAGCGAAACGTCCAGTGCCGGAAGTTCGCTGACGTCGAGCAATCGGGCGAGCAGGCCGCCGCGTGGTTCGCTCGCCGAAAAATCCAGTTTGAGGCTTTGCGTCTCCGGAAGGTAACCGACCGCAGCCGTCAGGCTCCCCGCCTTGTCGTCGTCCCGCCGGATCTTTGCGCTTGCTTCAAGGCCCATGGTCGCGGCATCGAAGGCGAAGGCCCCGTCGGCGGTCAGACGCACTGGCGTTCCGGCGATCTCCGGGGCAAGGCTGATGTCACGGACCAGCAGCCTGCCGATTGTGATGTCGATAGGAAGGGCGGGCACGGAGGCCGAGGATGTCTCCTGCTCCGTTTCAGAGGTTGCCGGCACGGGCTTGCGGTCGACCGCCACACTGGCGATACCGATGCTGTCGATGGAGAGGCGCGCGCCCAGCAGCGCCAGCGGGTGCCACTTGGCATCGATGCCGGTTACCTGAAGCCACGGACCTTCGCTGTCGGAAACGCGGACGCTGTCCAGGCGCAGGTCTCCGCCCCAGCTGAGCATGGGCGGGCTGATCTCGACGGTCATATCCGGACCGGAGAGCGCGCTGTTCGCCACAGAGGCGATCAGCCGACCGCCGGGGCCGGTGTGCAGGAGAGCGATGGCCGCGAATGCCAGCACGACAACGACAGCCAGGGCCCTGACCAGGATTTTCAAGAATCGGCGCATGACCTACAGTTAGAGCGAGAATTGCGGTTTAAAAGCGGTGTTTACGGGAATCCGGTCAAAACGCCTGGCTGAGGCCGACATAGATCGCGAAATCCGGATCGTCCTTGTCCGGCGCAAGGGGGACAGCGACGTCGAGACGCAAAGGTCCGATCGGCGAGAAGTACCGGAGGCCTGCGCCGACGCCGACCTTGAGTTCCTCCGAGAAGTCCGGGAACTGGCTGCTGTAGGCGGCCCCGGCATCGACGAAACCGACGGCACCGAAGCTTTCCGTGATCCGGGTTCTGATCTCGGTGGAGGTTTCGAAGAAGCTGCGTCCGCCGATGACCTCGCCGGAAACGCGCGGACCGACGTTGCGATAGGCGTAGCCGCGAACGGATCCGCCGCCGCCGACATAGTACCTGCGAGACGGTGCGACATCGCTGAGGCTCGGCGTCAGGATGCTGCCGCCGGCGACACGGTTGGCGAGGATGAAGCGGTCGGATCCGCTCAGCGACCAATAGGTCGACAGGCTTGCCTTGGTGAAGGCCATGAAGCCGCCGGTTTCCGCATCATAGGCCGGTTCGGCATGGAAAGTGGCGCGAAGGCCTCGGGTCGGATTCAGGATGTTGTCCCGGGTGTCGTAGGCAATGTCGCCGAAAACGCCGAACAGGGCGTAATGGTCCGGGCCGAGCACGTCGGTTTCCCGGCTGTATTCGAACTCCGTTCCGACCGCGTAGGTCAGTTTGTCGGTCGGCGTGTTCGTCAGCTTCATGCTGCCGAAGACCGCGCGGCTTTCATAGGCCTCGGGATTTTCGCGCTTGGCACCGACGGTCGCGCTGAAACTGGTGGCCGGACCGAAGACGCCGGGCTTGGTGAAGACGACCTGCGTGGAATATTCCATGTCGCCGTAGTCGCCGTTGACGATACGTCCGACGGAACCCTCGAGGCTGAGCGTTTCGCCGGCGCCGAACAGGTTCCGGTGCCGCCAGTAGGCTTCGAGGCCGATCCCGTCAACGCTCGATATGGTGCCGCCGCCGCCGATAACGTGACGTTTGCGTTCGGCGACCTCGATCGTGATCGGCAGGTTGCCAGCGCTGTCGAGACGATCCGCCTCGATCACCCGGACGCTGGCGAAGATGCCGAGATCGCGCAGGCGTTTGGCGGCGCGGCGCAGGATCGCCGGGTCATAGCGGCTGCCCGGGTCGATCTCCGCCTGGCGAATGATGAAATCCGTCTTGGTTTTTTTCTGTCCCTGGACCGTGACATGGCCGAAAGTCGCGGCAGGGCCGGGGTTAGCCGAAATCGTCACGTCGAGCCGATTGCTGGCATGGTCGGCGACTACGGAGCGGTCGGCGATTTTGGCCAGCGGATAGCCCTGATCCTTCAGGTCGGCGACGATCCTGCTTTCGGTCTGGAGGATCTTGTCCGACAGGGCCGGTGCGCCGGGCACAAGACCGTACTTGGCCGGATCGAGCGTTGCCGCCGGCGTGCCATCGGAGGCCAGCTGGCGGATGGAGACGGTGCCGAAATGGAACTGCGGTCCGGTGACGACATGGATGACGACCGGAACCGGGGTGCCCGCGCGCCGGTTGACCTCTCCCGCCTCGACCGCCGCCTGAAGCGGCCTGCCGGCGATGTCGATATTCACCGTGCCGCCGTAGAGACCCTTGACGTAGAGCAACGCGATCAGCTGTTGCTGGTCGCCCAAGGCTCTGGAAATAAGGCCCGGCGAGCCCGATGGCGGGGTGTCCTGCTGCTGGATCAGCTGGGAGGTTTCCAGGAGGGACTTTTCCAGGTCCTTGTCGCCGCCGGAAACCGTCAGCGTGGCCGCATAGGGCAGGGGATCGGGAACCTCGTTGACCACTTCGGGCTTGTCGCCTTCGAAGAAGCGGAAACCGAAGACTTCGAACGCCTGGGCGGAAGGCGCACTTATCCACCCGCCGCAGAAAATCACTGCGATGGCCAAAACCGTCGAAGAGGTTTTGTCGGCGCGGCTTTTACGCGCACGCCCCTGCAGACGTTTCATGCCGTCGAACACGCAACTCCAAACACATGCGTTGATCTCGCCGAAGCCCGATGATCGGCTTCCTACCGGCGTGATAACCATCCCAACGCAATTTTAAACAAGAAATCTATACTGAAGTAATAACCGCCATGCCAGTGGCCGTCCCGGTCCGAAAATTCCCGGAACGGCGTTTAATGGCGGAGTTCTGCGGTGTTGCGGCGCGATATGGTCAGATTTCCGGAGGAAGAAGTTTTCCCGGATTCATAATATTCTGCGGATCGAGCGCTTTTTTTATCGCATGCATGGCCGAAATCTGGGTCGGCTCCTTGAGTTTCTTCATCACCTGCAGCTTGCTCTGGCCGATTCCATGTTCGGCGCTGAAGGATCCGTTCAGCCGGACCAGGGCGTCGTAGGCGATGGTGCCGGCTTTTTCCAGCGGCAGCTCTTCCCAGACGCAGCCCTCCGCGGCCGCGAGAGCGTAATGCAGGTTGCCGTCGCCCAGATGGCCGACGGTCAGCGGCAGGAAGCCCATTTCCCGGGTCGCCGTGTCGATCTCCTCGACGAAGGCCGCAATCTTCGCCAGCGGCAGGGAAATATCGAGATGGTAGGACGGGCCGAACTGCGTAATCGCCTCCAGGGTCGATTCACGCATACGCCACAGGTCCCGGCGCTGCTGTTCTGAGCGGGCCAGCATGGCGTCGAGGACATGGCCTTCCTCGATCAGGTCTGCAAGGATGTCCATCAGATCGTTCTGGAAGCGGATCGAGCCGTCGTCCATGATCTGCGCGTCGGCCGTACGGCTGGAGGCCACTTCCAGCAGGATCCCGGTCTCGGCCGGTTCCCGGAGCGGCGGACGCATGTCGGGAAAGGTATCCAGGATCACGTCGACCGTTTGCTTGGGCATGTATTCGAAGGCTTCGACCGCGCCGCCGGTCCGGTCCTGGATGGTGTTCAGGACCCCGATCGCGGCGTCCATTGACGTGACCGACAGGAAGGCGGTCGCGCGGGCTCCCGGCTCGGGGAACAGCTTGAACACGGCCGCGGTAATGATGCCGAGCGTTCCCTCCGCTCCGATCAGCAGGTCCTTGAGGTCGTAGCCGGTGTTGTCCTTGCGCAGACCCGTCAGGGCGTTGATGACGGAGCCGTCGGGCAGGACGGCCTCGATGCCGAGGCACAGTTCGCGCGTGTTGCCGTAGCGCACGACGTTGGAGCCGCCCGCGTTGGTGGAGAGATTGCCGCCGATGGTGCAGCTTCCCTTGGCGCCGAACATCAGCGGGAAGATCAAGCCATGTTCCAGCGCGCGTTCATGCAGGGTTTCCAGGATGACACCGGCTTCCGCCACGACCGTCCGGCCTTCCGGATCGAGCGAGCGGATGGCGTTCATGCGGGTGAGGGACAAGATCACCGAAGGCTGTCCGGCAATCGGTACGCCGCCGCCGCACAGGCCGGTCCGTCCACCTTGCGGCACGACGGCGACGCCGGTCGCCGCACACAGTTTGACGATGGCGGCAATGTCATTCGTGTTTGCGGGGCGCACAACGGCGATGGCCTCACCCTCGTGCTGCTGCGTCCAGTCCGTGGTGTAGCTGGCCGTGTCCGAGGCTTGCGTCAGGACGTTTTCCGCTCCGACAATGTCCCGGAGCCGAAAGGTCAGGAGATCCGAGGTGGCTGAATCCATTGGGTTCGACATTGTCGGAACGCACTCCATGCTGTGTCCGGGTTGAGAAGGTTCACGGACGGAGCCGTTCTGAAAGACAAACTAACATCCAACATGTCAGATTGGCTTGTCAAGAACCATGTAACATACTAGTTTTGATTTCGAATGAAGATGGAGGTGCAGGACCCTTGCGACCGATCGAGCCGCCGAAATCGCTGATGGAAGCCACTGCCGAACAGATCCGCGACGCGATCGTGTCCGGCGAGTTGCCGCTTGGATCCAAGCTGTCCGAGCAGCGCCTCGCGGATATTTTCGGCGTCAGCCGTTCGCCGGTCCGGGACGCGCTGGCCTCCCTTCAGACCGAGGGGCTGGTGAATATTTCCGCCAAGCGCGGGTCTTTCGTCTTCACGCCCGATCTGAAGGAAGTGGACGATCTGTGCGAGTATCGCGCCGTTCTTGAAACCGCCGCCCTGCGCATGGCACTTGCCCGCAACCGGGAAGCGCTGGTTTCCGGCCTTTCGAAGAGCATTACGGAGATGCAGGCGGCTTTGGAAAAGCAGGATGTGCGCCGCTATACGCGCGGCGACCTGCAGTTTCACAAGGCGATTATCGAGACGTGCGGAAACCGGTCCATCGCTCAGGCCTATGAACGCACCATCAGCCCGGTCATGGCGCTGCGCACCCATCTGTTCACGATCATGAATGCCACGCTCGACCGGTCGATGGAGGAACACGCGGGTCTGGTGGAGGCCTGCCGATCCGGCGATGCGGATGAGGCGGTGCGGCTGCTCGAAGAACACGTAAGCCATCTGGTCGACGCCTTCCGTACGGCACTTGCCGAGCAGGAGGCGGAGTAGCCAGGCCGGGCCGCTCGCCGATAACTTGAATTGAAATGCATCTGCGGCCGCTCCGGTGCGAGGGGCCAGTTCCGGAGGAAACAGACGTGAGAAAAACGACCGCGGACATCATGGTGGACGCACTTGTCGCCCATGGTGTCGACACTATGTTCGGCATTCCCGGCGCCCATTGCTACGAGCTTTCCGATGCGCTGGCCCGCCGCTCGAACGATATTCGGTTTGTCCATTCCCGTCACGAGCAGGGATCGGGCTACATGGCCTACGGCTATGCCAAGTCAACGGGCAAGCCGGGGGTGTTTTCCGTCGTGCCGGGGCCGGGCGTTCTCAACGCCGGGGCAGCACTTTGTACGGCCTATGGCGGCAACGCGCCGGTGATGTGTCTCACCGGCAATATCATGTCTCACCTGATCGGCCAGGGACGCGGTCAGCTTCACGAGCTTCCCGATCAGCTGGCGACGCTGCGCGGGCTGACGAAATGGGCGGAGCGGATCGACCACCCGTCCGGCGCGGGGGATATCATGACCCGCGCCTTCCGGGAGATGCTCTCCGACCGCCAACGCCCGGTCGCCGTCGAAGTGCCCTGGGATGTCTTTGGGCAGAAGGGGCCTGCGCCGGAAATCGAACCGTCTGCGCCCCACCGCCCGCCGGTCGATCCGGAGAGCATCGAGGCTGCGGCGAAGATGATCGCGGCGGCGAAGAACCCGATGATCATGGTCGGCGGCGGCGCGCTTGATGCGGCCGCCGAGGTCCTCGCGCTTGCGGAAAAGATCCAGGCGCCGGTCGCCTCCCACCGAAGCGGCAGGGGCATTGTCCCCGACGACAATCCGCATGCGATGAACCTCATCGCTGCCTATGACTATTTCAGGGAATGCGACCTGCTGATCGGCATCGGCAGCCGCCTGGAACTGCAGTACATGCGCTGGCAGTGGCGGCCACAGGGGCTGAAGGTGATCCGGCTGGATATCGATCCGACCGAGATGGTGCGCCTCAAGCCGGATCTCGGCATCGTCGCCGATGCAGCTGAAGGCGCTGCCGCGCTGACCGCGGCCCTGACCGGTGCCAAGGCAGAGGATCGGACCGCCGAATTCAAGGCGATCAGCAAGCGGGCTCGCGAAGCGTCCGAGACGATCCAGCCGCAGATGGATTATCTCGATGCGATCCGCCGCGCCCTGCCGCGCGACGGTTTCTTCGTCGAGGAAGTCAGCCAGATGGGCTTCACCGCCCGCTTCGGCTTTCCGGTCTATGCGCCGCGCCAATACGTGACTTGCGGCTACCAGGACAATCTCGGCTTTGGCTACAACACCGCGCTCGGCGTCAAGGTCGCCAATCCGGACAAGCCCGTCGTCTCGGTCTCTGGCGACGGTGGTTTCATGTTCGGCGTGCAGGAACTGGCAACGGCGATACATCACGGCATCGGGGTGGTGGCTGTCGTCTTCAACAACAGCTCCTACGGCAATGTGCGCCGCGACCAGATGAATGTGTTCGATGGACGTCTGCTCGGCGCGGACCTGACCAACCCGGATTTCGTCGCCCTTGCCCGCAGCTTCGGCATGGCGGCGGAAAAGGCCGAAACGCCGGGTGAACTGGAAACGGCGGTCGCAAATGCAATTGCCTCCGGCGGTCCGGCGCTGATCGAGGTTCCCGTGCCGCGCGGCTCGGAAACGTCGCCCTGGCCGTTCCTGCATCCGGCGCCGCACAACTGATATTTCATTAGGGAGGAATTGAAGCGTGACCGAGTTCACCATGACCATCGGCGGAAAGCCGGTGACAACAGCTGAGACATTCGAAGTCATCAATCCGGCGACCGGCGGTGTGGCCGGGCTGTGCCCGTCCGGCGGGGAGGCGGAAGTCAATGCCGCCGTCGCCGCGGCCAAGGCCGCCTATGCAAGCTGGAGCAGGACGCCGGATGAGGTTCGCCGTCAGGCGTGCAGCGACATCGCCCGTGTTCTGGGCGAAAACGCGGAGGAGCTTGCGGTGCTTCTGACGAGCGAGCAGGGCAAGCCGCTCGGCGGCCTCGGCTCGCGGTTCGAGCTGGGCGGTTGTGGCGCCTGGGCCGGCAATACCGCCGCGCTCGATCTGCCGGTCGAAGTGGTCAAGGATGACAACGAGGGCCGGATCGAGGTCCACCGCAAACCGCTGGGTGTGGTCGCATCGATCACGCCGTGGAACTGGCCGCTGATGATCGCCATCTGGCACATCGCGCCGGCGATCCGGGTGGGCAACACGGTGGTGATCAAGCCGTCGCCTTACACCCCTCTTTCCACCCTGCGCATGGTGGAGCTCCTGAACACCGTCCTTCCGGAAGGGGTGCTCAATGTCGTGACCGGACCCGACAGCATCGGACCCGTGCTGACGGGTCATCCGGATGTGGCGAAGGTCACCTTCACCGGGTCGACCGAAACCGGCCGCAAGGTCATGAGCAGTGCCGCAGAAACGCTGAAGCGCCTGACGCTCGAACTCGGCGGCAACGATGCCGGCATCGTGCTGCCGGATGCGGACCCGGCCCGGATTGCGCAAGGGATTTTCTGGGGCGCCTTCATCAACAACGGCCAGACATGTGCTGCGCTCAAGCGCCTCTATGTGCATGACAGCATCTATGACGATGTCTGTTCTGAGCTTGCGAAGTTCGCGCAGTCGGTTCCTGTCGGTGACGGGATGGCCGAGGGCAGCCAGCTGGGTCCTGTCCAGAACGCCATGCAATATGCCAAGGTTGTCGAACTCGTCGAGGATGCGAAGGCGCAAGGTGCGCGCGTTCTGCTCGGTGGCGAAGCCCCGGCCGGCGATGGCTATTTTTACCCGATCACGCTGATTGCGGATGTGACCGACGGTATGCGGATCGTGGACGAAGAGCAGTTCGGTCCGGCACTGCCGATCATCCGCTATGACGACATTGAGGACGTGCTTGCACGGGCCAATGCGTCGAGCATGGGACTGGGCGGGTCTGTCTGGTCGAGCGATCTTCAGAAAGCCCGCGACGTGGCGCTCCGGCTTGAATCCGGTTCCGCCTGGATCAACGCGCACGGGGGGCTCAATCCGAATGCCCCGTTCGGCGGTGTCAAACAATCAGGGATCGGAACGGAATTCGGTGTCGAAGGTCTGAAGGAGTTCACCTGCATCCAGACCCTGCACTGCTGACAAGGCCGGGAACATTCCATCTTTGAGAGACAGGCGGCAGACACTGCCGCCTGTTTCCGTCTGTGCGGACGTCAGTCGATGACCGCGCCTTCTTCTTCCTTGGCCATCTTCATCCGGCCCTTCAGGATCCTGCCGAAGACCATGGGCAGGACGAAGCCGATGACGGCGAGGCTCCAGAGCGCGATAGACAGCGGGCTGTCGATCAGGGTCAGCCAGTTGCCGTTGTCGATGGTGATCGCCCGGCGCATGTTGCTTTCCATGGCATTGCCGAGCAGCGTGCCGAGGATCACCGGAACCAGCGGCACATCCAGCTTGCGCAGCACCCAGCCCATTACGCCAAAGCCGACCATCACCAGAAGATCGAAGGACGAGCCGGAGATGCCGTAGATCCCGACGAAGCTGACCATGGCGACGACGGGCATGAGGATGCGCGGCGGGATCATCAGGACGCGGGTGAACAGGCCGATCATCGGGATGTTCATGGCGAGCAGCATGACGTTCGCGATGAACAGCGCCGCGATCAGTCCCCAGACCACATCCGGCTGCTGGGCAAAGAGCAGCGGGCCGGGGGTGATGTTCAGCGACAACAGGACGGCGAGCAGGACGGCGGTGGTGCCGGAGCCGGGAACGCCGAGCGCGAGCATGGGAACGAGCGCACCGCCGGCGGCCGCGTTGTTGCCGGCTTCGGGGGCCGCGACGCCACGCGGATCGCCGGTGCCGAAGGTGCCTTCCTTGTCGACCAGCCTCTTTTCCATGGAGTAGGAAATGAACGAACCGAGCGACGCGCCCGCACCGGGCAGGACACCGGCCAGGAAGCCGAGCAGGCTGGTGCGCAGCATCGTCGGGGTGCATTGCTTCAAAAGAGAGAAGGACGGGACCAGCCGGCCGATCACGATTTTCTTGCCTTCCGCATCCGCCGATCCGTGCCGGTGTTCCAGGAAGATGAAAACTTCCGACAGGGCGAACAGACCGACGATGGCGACGAGGAAATCGATGCCGTCATAAAGATGAACTTCGCCGAAGGTGAAGCGGGGCACGCCGGTCTGTGTGTCGACACCGACCATGGCAAGCCCGAGGCCGAGGGCGGCGGCAAAGGCGGTCTTGGCCTGGTTGGTCGAGGCCACACCGCCGAGGGTGGCGAAGGCCAGCGTAAACAGGGCGAAATATTCAGCCGGACCGAACAGCAGCGCGATCTTGACGAGCTGCGGCGCCAGCAGGATTAGTCCCCAGGTCGCCAGAAACGCACCGACGAAGGAGGCTATCCCTGAGAGCGACAGGGCTTCGCCGGCCCGTCCTTTCTGCGCCATGGGATAGCCGTCGAGACAGGTCATCATGGCCGGCTCGTCGCCGGGAATGTTCAATAGGATCGAGGAGATCCGGCCGCCATACATGGCGCCGTAATAAACGGACGTCAGCAGGATCAGGGACGGTGTTGCGCCGAGGCCGAGGGTGAAGGCGAGCGGGATCAGGATCGCGACCCCGTTGGACGGCCCGAGCCCGGGCAGGGCGCCCATGATGGTGCCGAGAAAGCAGCCGAGCAGGGCGAGCAGCAGGTTCTGCCACGTCAGGGCAATCACGAAACCGTCTGCAAGAGAGGAAAGGGTATCCATGACGGTGCTCCGTTAAAACCCGAGTGGTCCGCGGGCGAGGGAGAGGCCCAGGACCAGGTGGAAGATGGCGTAGATCCCGAGCGAGGTCAGAGTGCCTGTCACCAGCGAACCGAGCGGCGTCGTACCCAGGCGCCAGGTGAGGTAGCTCGCGGCAATGGCGGTCGCGATGACGAAGCCGATCTCGGGCAGGGCCAGCGCGTAGACGACCATGACGGCAATGGCTGCGGCGATTTCCAAGAACCGGCCGAGCTGCGGCCAGTGCGGTTCCGCATCCGGCTTCACGAAAATGGCAATAGAGGCCAGCGCGAGGACGCCGGCAATGATCAGAGGAAAGGCCTTCGGGCCGACCGCGTCGGACAAAAAGCTTTCTTCGATGATCAGGGCGGACCAGGCGAAGCCGATGGCCAGCAACAGGCCGACGACCCCAAAAATACGGTCGCTCATGACGTTATTTCCTCCCCGGGGGACAGGCTTCGCCTGCCTTTGTTGTTCTGGAACGGAACAGGCCGGGACGCAGGTCATATGCGTTCCGGCCTGCCGCCGATCTTGTCGGACTTACTTGATGATGCCGATGTCGCGGGAGATTTGCTGGATCTGCGCGACCGACTTGGCGACGAAGGCCTGGAAGTCCTCGCCCTGCAGGGAGAGCGGCGCGAGGCCATTGGCAGCCATCACCTGCTTCCATTCGTCGGAGGCATAGAGATCGGAGATCTTCGACACCCAGGTATTGTAGGCTTCATCGGACATGCCACCCGGTGCGTAGAAGCCGCGCCAGTTGGCGCCGATGGCATCGACACCCTGTTCCTTGGCGGTCGGGAACTTGTCGAATTCGCCCGGCAGGCGTTCGGGAGCCAGCACTGCGAGGACCCGGATATCGCCGCTGTCGACAAAGCCCTTGGCTTCGGAAATGTCGCCGGTGAAGGCCTGGACCGAACCGGCAAGAAGCTGGGTGACCGCCTCGCCGCCGCCGTCGAAGGCGATGTATTTCACCGAACGAACGTCCGTGATGCCGTAGGCGTTGGCGGCGATCAGAACCTTCAGGTGATCCCAGCCGCCGACGGCGGAGCCGCCCGCAACGGAGACCGTTGTCGGATCGTTCTTGATCTTGTCGAGCAGTTCCGGAAGCGTCTTGATCGGGCTGTCGGCAGCAACCGCGATCACGCCGTAGTCGGCGCCCACGGAGGCGACCCAGCGGACCTGGTCCATGGTGTTACCCGGATAAGCGCCCTGTGCGAGGCGAGTTGCGGTGGCCGAGGAGGCCGCGACGATGAGATCGTTGTCGTCGTTGCGCTTGTTGACCACTTCGGCAAAGGCGACCCCGCCGCCACCGCCGGCCAGATTGACGACCTGCACGGTCTTGTTCAGTAGACCCAGATCCTGAAGCGATTTACCGACCTGTCGGCAGGTGAAGTCCCAACCTCCGCCGGGGTTGGCCGGTGCGATACATTCGGGGTTTTCAGGGGTGAAGCCCTGTGCCTGCGCACCGAGAGCCGAAAGGCCCAGGAAGGCGGCGGCAAGGGCAAGACGTGTCGCTTTGAACGCCATGAGATTATCTCCTCCAATATGAACCGGGATTGGATTTCCGTCGGTTTGTTCGTCCGCTTTCCCGGAGACCCGGGCTCCCCCGAATTCCTCCGAGCGGCTCCAGGCTGTCTTAGTCCTTGAATCTGTCACTGACCTGTCACACGGTGGCGGTCCGTCCGTTTGACGACGGCAACAAGACAAAAATCCTGGAGGACGCGCGGGTGCGGCTCTTGCTGGTGGAAGACACGCTTGATGTGGCCGAGGCCGTCATCATCCGGCTGGAACGGTCCGGGATCGCCTGCGATCTGGCCCGGACCGTCGAGGAGGCGCGGGGCTATCTCGATGCCCAGTCCTATGACGTTATCGTTCTCGACATCAACCTGCCTGACGGGCTCGGAACGGATCTGCTGCGGGACATGCGCGCCAAAGGCGACCGCACGCCGGTCATGATGCTGACCGCGCAGTTTTCCGTTGACGATCGGGTGTCGACGCTCAACCTCGGTGCCGACGATTACCTGGTCAAACCCTTCGACCAGCGCGAACTGGAGGCGCGGGTGCGCGCACTTTACCGGCGCGAGCAGGGCGACAAGGGTAATGAGATTTCGCTCGGTACGCTCTCGTTCAACCCGACCGCCAAGGTGCTGCGCAAGGACGGTGTGCCCCTCACCTTGACCCGGCGCGAATTCTCGCTACTGGAGCTTCTGATCCGCAACCGTGGTTCGGTGATGAGCAAGGACCGGCTCTATGAGGGACTGTTCTCCTTCAACGACGCAGAGGTCGGTCTCAATGCCATCGAGCTTTATATCGGCAGGCTGAGGAAGAAACTTGCCGGCTCGCAGGTGCATATCGAGACCCTCAGGGGCCTAGGGTACAAGCTCGATGTGGATTCGTAAAATCAGAGAGTCCGCAGCCGCGATGTCGCTGACCGCACGCGTGGCGCTTGCGGTCGGGTCCCTGCTCCTGGTCGGTGGCGTCGTGGTGTCTCTTGCCGCCTTCGCCTATGGCCGGGAAGCGGCGCGGGAGACCTACGATCGTCTGCTGGTCGGCGCGGCGAACGACATAGCTGAATCGATTACGGTCGTCGACGGCGCACCGGTGGTCGACCTGCCCCTGTCCGCCTTCCAGCTCCTGGCCCTTGCTCCCGATGACCGGATTGCCTACCGGGTCGTCGGCGTGAACGGCGAGACGCTGACCGGATATGACGACCTTGCAATTCCCGACAAGCGCGGTCGGGCCGACACGTCCTTCTTCAATGCCGCGTTTTTCGGTGAGCCGGCGCGTTATGCGGTCGTCACGCGCCGCTTTGCAGAACGCAGCCTCAACGGCACGGTTCATGTGATCGTCGGCCAGACCCTGCTTGCCCGTAACGCGCTGGCGCTGGACATCACGCAGAATGTCCTGTTCGGGCTGATCATTTCCGGAACCCTGCTTCTGCTGCTTGCCGTTCTCGTGGTCCGTTCGGCCCTGAAACCGCTGGCGCGCATCGGCGAGGCGTTCGCGAAGCGGGATCCGCATGACCTGACGCCGATGGACACGCAGGTGCCGCGGGAGGCCGCCGTGATGATCCAGGCCCTGAACGGTTTCATGGCGCGGCTGGACCGGCAGTTTTCCTCCATGCAGAACCTGATCTCCGACACGGCCCACCAATTGCGCACACCTGTAGCGGCTTTGCGGGCGCAGGCGGATCTGGCGGCGGAGGAGGCCGATGACGATCGTCGTCGGGCTATCGTGGAACGAATCCATCGCCGCTCGGTCAGCCTCGGAGAGCTTCTCGACCAGATGCTCAGCCGTGCCCTGGTGCTGCACAGAACCGACAGCGCCCGGCGGGAGGTGGTCGACCTGAGGGACGTCGCGCTGGAAGTGCTTGAAAGCGGTGATCTGCAGCTGCTGGCGCCTGAAACGGATATCCAGTTGGAGATCGGCGAACTGCCGGTTCCGGTTCTGGCTGACAGCCCCTCCCTGTGCGAAGCGGCGAAGAATCTGCTCACCAACGCGGTCCGCTATGGCGTGAGCCCGGTGCGTCTCGGCGCCTCCCGCGACGGGGAGACGGCGTCGCTCTGGGTCGAGGATCAGGGGGAGGGGCCTGCCGAGGCGGTCCGCAATTCGCTGGGCGAGCGGTTCGTCCGTTCCGCCGCGTCGGATGGAAAAAGTGCTGGTCTCGGTCTGTCGATCGCCAAGTCGGTCGCCGAAGCCTTCAACGGCCGTCTCGAGTTCGAGAGGGCGCAACCATCGGGCTTCCGGGTCGTTTTGGTGTTTCCGGTGGTCGAGGAAATGTCATGACGAGTGTCCGGATCTGCCTGTTGTTTGTGGCGGTCTTCCTGCAGACCGTTACCCTCGATGCCCAGGAGATGACCCATCTGTTCGGATCGGAAGACGCGCCGCGACGCCTCGTCATCCGCTCAACGACTGACACGGATGTCTTCGCCGGCGTAGTCGAGGCATTCCTGGCGGAGCGGCCGGGTGTTTCGGTCCTCTATGAGCAATGGGGATCGAACGATCTTTACGAACTCACGTTGAAGGATTGCCGCTCGGGCCGGACCGGGGCAGACGTGGTGATCAGTTCCGGCGTCCATCAGATGGTCAAGCTCGTCAACGACGCCTGTGCCGCGAAGTACCAGTCGCCCCTGACCCGCGCCTTGCCGCAGGCCTTGCGCTGGCGTGACGAATTGTGGGGCATCACGCGGGAGCCCGCGGTGATCGTCTATAACCGGGCCGGTGTACCGCCGGTGGATGTGCCGCGGACGCGCTTCGATCTTCTGGATCTGCTGCGGCCAGCAGACACGCCTTATGCTGGAAAGGTCGCGACCTACGATATTGAAGCCTCCGGCCTCGGATATCTCTTCGCCTTCGTGGATTCCCAGGAAGCGACCACCTTTGGTGCCTTGCTGGAATCGTTCGGCCGGACCGGTGCGGATGCGACCTGCTGTTCGGCGGAAATCATCGAGGGGGTGGCGACGGGCAAATACCTGCTCGCCTATAATGTGCTTGGATCCTACGCGGAGGGTCTCGCCCGGGCGGATGACCGGATCGGCATTGTCCTGCCGCAGGACTATACGCTTGTCCTCTCCCGGACGCTGATGATCCCGAAACAGGCCGGCAACATGGCAGATGCGCGCGCGTTTCTGGATTTCCTCCTGTCGCAACAGGGCCGGACGGAACTGCGTCAGGCCCTACTGATCGCGCCGGGTCTCGACGGGGATTCCGCCGATGCCGGTGAAGGGATCAGCGAAACGGCGCTGCGGCCGATCGGCCTGTCACCCTCTCTTCTGGTCGCCCTGGACCGGCAGAAACGAGACCAGTTCATCCGCCTCTGGCGGGGTGCATTTCCGGGTCCGTAGTTTTTCGAGCGCGCGCCTCAGCTCTCGGTGAGATCGAGTTGGACGAGCAAGGCCCCGGCCTCGACCGTGGTGCCCGGCACTGCTCCAACCGTGGAGACCGTTCCCGCCGCGGCGGCCCTGAGATCCATCAGCAGCTTCATGGATTCCATCACCACCAGGGTGTCGCCTTCCGCAACCGTGTCGCCGGGCCGGACATTGACAGTGACCAGCAGCCCCGGGATCGGGGCCGTGATGCGGTCCGGCGCGGCTGCGGTACCGTTGTGGCGGGTGGGGTTGAAGTCGCCGAGGGGAACAATGCGATGTTTAGCGTCAAAGCCGGGGCCCCAGACATAAGTGGTGCCGTCGCGGTGGATCGCCCCGACCGTCTCGTTGACGCCGTTGCGGGTCAGGCGAAGGGTGACCGGGTCCCGCCATTCTGCCGAGACGGTCTCGGTCGTGCCGTTGCAGATGATCGTGTATTCGCCGGATTGCCCGGCGATTTCCACGCGGTGCTCGGGATTGTTTGCGTCGATGTAAGTGGTTCGGGCCGGGTGGCCTGCACCTGAGAGCAAGCGAAAGCCGGCAAGGCTCTGCCAGGGGGACGTGGCCGGCCGCTCCCGCAGATGGCAGGCAAGTGCCGCATAGGAAAGGCTGTCTGTCGTCTCTTGCAGTGACCAGCCTTTCGGCCATTCCTGCGTGAGAAAATTCGTGGTCGCGCTGCCGGATGCAAACCGCTCGCTCCGGATCGCATCGCGCAGGAACAGGCGGTTCGTCGTTAGGCCGGCAATCTCAAGCCGGTCCAGGCCGGAAGCCAGCTTCCGGCAGGCGGCTTCCCGGTCCGGCCCATGGGCGATCAGCTTGGCGATCATGGAATCGTAAGATGAGCCGATTTTTGAGCCCGACTGAATGCCGGTGTCGCACCTCAGGCTGGGATCGACCCGCCAATGCAGGACCTCGCCGGTCTCGGGCCTGAAGCCGTCGGCGGCATCTTCCGCCGTCAGGCGTGCCTCGATGGCATGGCCGGTGCAGGTGATCTCATCCTGCGAAAGAGGCAGCTTCTCGCCCGCCGCACTACGGAACTGCATTTTCACCAGGTCGATGCCGGTGATTTCCTCCGTCACCGTGTGTTCGACCTGAAGGCGGGTGTTCATTTCTAGGAAATAGAACTCCCCGGTTTCGGCGTTCATGACGAATTCGACGGTGCCGGCGCTATCGTAACCGATCGCCTTGCCGAGACTGATGGCTGAGCGGAACAGGCGGGCCCGGGTCTCCTCATCGAGATTGGGCGCGGGGGCCTCTTCCAAGAGTTTCTGATGATTGCGCTGGACCGAGCAGTCGCGCTCGAAAAGGTGGATCAGGTTGCCGTGCTTGTCGCCCAGCAACTGGACCTCGATGTGGCGCGGGTTGAGGATCAGCTTTTCGATCAGCAGGCGGCCGTCTCCGAAAGATCTCTCGGCCTCGGTGCGCGCTGAGCTTATCGCACCGGCAAGGTCGATCGGGTCGAAGACGGCGCGCATGCCCTTGCCGCCGCCGCCCGCGCTGGCCTTGACCATGATGGGGAAGCCGATCTCTCCGGCTGCTGCGATCAGCGCCTCATCGGACTGGTTCGCGCCGGAATAGCCCGGAATGCAGGGCACGCCGGTTCGCTCTGCAATCGCCTTTGCCTCGATCTTGGATCCCATCGAAAGGATCGCTTCCAGGTGCGGACCGACCCAGGCGATGCCGCCTTTCGCGCACCCGCTGACGAGGTCGGGCTGTTCGGACAGAAAGCCGTAGCCGGGATGGATGGCGGTGGCGCCGGTCGACCTTGCCGCGTCTAGGATCCGGTCCGGGCGCAAATAACTGTCGGTCGCCGGGGCCGCGCCGATGTGTACGGCCTGATCGGCCATCTGCACGTGGAGGGCGTCCCGGTCGGCGTCCGAATAGACGGCGATGGTCCGGAGGCCCATCCAGCGCGCGGTCCTGATGATGCGGCAGGCGATTTCGCCGCGGTTTGCAATGAGAACGCTATCGAACATGGCCAGCCTCACATCCTGTAGACCGGGCGCGGGCCGGTGTCCTGTTTCAGGCCCGCGCCGAGCGCAATGCACAGGCCGAGCACGTCGCGGGTCTGGTTCGGCTCGATGATGCCGTCGTCCCAGAGCCGGGCGGTTGCATAGTAAGGGTCGGACTGTTCCTCGAACTGGGCGCGGGTCCTGGCGTCCAGGTCTGCAATGTCCTGTTCCGAGGCAGAGCCCTTGAGGCTGGCGCGGCGCAACTCGGTGACGACGGTCGAGGCTACGTCCGGGCTCATGGTGGCAATGCGGGCGTTGGGCCAGGAGAACAGGAAACGGGGGCGGAAGCCGCGGCCGCACATGCCGTAATTGCCGGCGCCGTAGGAGCCGCCGACTATGACTGTGTATTTCGGTACGCGGGCATTGGCGACCGCATAGACGAGCTTGGCGGAATGCTTGGCGATCCCGCCGCGCTCGGCCTCGGTGCCGACCATGAAGCCCGTGATGTTCTGCAGGAAGATCAGCGGGATCTGGCGCTGGTCGCAGAGTTCGATGAAATGGGCGCCCTTGACCGAGCTTTCGGAGAACAGCGCGCCGTCATTGGCGAGGATCCCGACCGGATAGCCGTGAATGCGGGCAAAACCGGTGATCAGCGTGGAGCCGTAGTCGGGCTTGAATTCCGAGAACTCCGAACCGTCGACCATGGAGCGGATCAGGGCGCGCATGTCCGTTGGCCGCTTGAGATCAACGGGGGCGTGATCCTGGGGCGTGCCGTGGTCGGCCTTGGGCGGGACCGGTTCCGTCGGGGGCGAGCTGACCCGGCGGCCGTCACCCAGATTGGCGACGATCTCGCGCAACTTCTGCAGGGCAGTGATCTCGTCCGGCGCGATATGGTCGCTGACCCCGGAAATGGTCGTCTGCATGTCGGCTCCGCCGAGCGTCTCGCCGTCGACGACTTCGTTGATGGCGGCCTTGACGATGGGAGGGCCGCCCAGATGGATACGGCCGGTGCCGCGCACCATGATCACCTGGTCGCTGAGGGCCGGAATATAGGCCCCGCCCGCGGTGCAGCCGCCGAAGACGACGGATATCTGCGGAATGCCTTCGGCGGACATCTGGCACTGACGCCAGAAGGCGCCGCCGAAATGGTCTCGGTCGGGAAAGACCCGGTCCTGCTCGGGGAGAAACGCCCCGCCGCAGTCGACCAGATAGAGGCAGGGCAGGCGGTGTTCCTGGGCGATCTCCTGGGCGCGGGAGTGCTTGCGCACCGTTTCGGCGAAGAACGAGCCGCCTTTGACCGTCGCGTCATTGGCGATGATCATGCAGGGCTGGCTGTGGATCAAGCCGATCCCGGTGACGATACCGGCGCCGGGTACCTCGCCGCCGTAAAGGCCATGGGCTGCGAGCGGCGACAGTTCCAGGAAGGCGGTTTCCGCATCGAGGATGAGGTCGATCCGGTCGCGCACGAACAGCTTGCCGCGCTCAGTGTGGCGAATGCGGAACTTCCCGCCGCCGCCCTGGGACGCTCTATTCAGCGTTTCCCGCAGCGTTGAAACCAATGCGTCAATATCTGCCATGCGTCTTTCCTCCTCGGAAATCCGGTTTGACATTCTGACTAACGGCCGTTAGAAAATCTGTCAACAGAAACGATGCGGATGGAAACATGCAAAGCCGGGGCGACAGCGAGAATTGGATCCGCCTTGAACGCTCAGGGCCTGTCTGTGTCGTGACGCTGAACGCGCCGAAGCAGCTGAATTCCATCCATGCGGAGATGATGACCGACCTGATCGGCACGCTTGAAAAGATTCAGGCAGATGCCTCCTGCCGAGCCCTCGTGATCACCGCGACTGGCCGGGCCTTCTGCACTGGTGCCCATGTGGGTGAAATGAACGACTTTGAGGACAAGGGGCGTGAGATCGCCCTGCTGCTGGATACAGGATGGAACCGGGTGGTGCGGCTGATCCGGGACATGCCCAAGCCGGTCGTTGCGGCGGTTCAGGGGATTGCCGCCGGCGGTGGGGTCGGGCTGGCGTTGGCAGCGGATATCGTGCTTGCGGCGCGCTCGGTACAGTTCATCCAGGTGTTCGGGCCGAAGCTGGGCGTGGTGCCGGATGTGGGCAGCACGTGGTTCGTCCCTCGGGCGATCGGCAGGGCGCGGGCCATGTCGTTGATGCTGACAGGAAAGCCGCTTGATGCGGAAACCGCTGAGGCCTGGGGACTGATCGCGCACTGCGTCGATGATGATGTCCTGATGGAAGAAGCCATGGCCTTGGCGCGCCAGCTGGCGGAAGGGCCGGTCGCGGCTTTCGCGGAAATCCGGGCGGCCGTCGACCGGGGCCTCGTCTCGGATCTCGGCAGCCAGCTGGATTACGAGCGGGATACGAACGGCCGCCTGTGCGACGGGCGAGATTTTGCCGAAGGCACGTCCGCCTTCTTTGAGAAACGCAGTCCGCGATTTACAGGCCGCGAGCCGTAACCGACGGACAAGCAGTCGGGAGGAAATATGGCAAGTCCGGGATTTGACGCGACCACGTCGAGCAACTTCTTTTTCAGTGAAGAGCATCACCTGCTGCGGGCCCAGGTCCGCCGGTTCGTTGAAGAGGAGATCAAGCCTCACGCGGACGCCTGGGAGAAAGAGGGTTCGACCCCGCGCGACGTGCTGCGCAAGATGGGAGAACTCGGCTTCTTCGGCATCCGCTATCCGGAGGAATATGGCGGCTCGGCCATGGACGAACTGGCGACTGTGGTCCTGGCCGAGGAGCTTGGGCGATGCACCTATGCCGGAGTCGCGATCACCGTGCTTGTCCATACCGACATGGCCTCGGTCCATATCTTCAACGCCGGCAACGACGCGCAGAAGGCGAAATATCTGCCGAAGGTGGTTTCCGGCGAGATCATCACGGCGGTCGGGGTCACCGAGCCGGATGCGGGGTCCGATGTGAAAGGCATCCGCACCACGGCGCGTTGGGATGGCAGCCACTACGTGCTGAACGGCTCCAAGATGTTCATCACCAATGGTGTCCTTGGCGACGTCTATTGCGTGGCGGCCAAGACGGATACCTCCGGTCCCGCGAGCCAGTCGGTGACCATGTTCATTGTCGAGAAGGGAACGCCCGGGTTTTCCGTGTCGCGGTCGCTGGACAAGCATGGCTGGCGCAGTTCGGATACGGCGGAGCTCTCCTTTGCCGACGTGCGTCTGCCGGCCGATGCGGTGCTGGGCCAGGAGGGCCGCGGTTTCTACGAGATCATGAAGAATTTCCAGAACGAGCGACTGGTTCTTGGCGCCATGTCCATGGGCGAGGCCCAGGCGGCGCTCGAGTTGACGGTCGATTACGTGCGGGAGCGCAAGGCCTTCGGCGCGCCGCTCTGGGACAAGCAGGTGATCCGGCAGAAGCTTGCGGAACTGACGACGAAGGTCGAGATGGGCCGGCAGATGATTTACGCGACCGCAGCGCGGGCGGCGGCTGGTGAACAGCTCGTGCGTGAGGTATCGATGATCAAGGCCTATTGCGGCGAACTGGTGAACGAGGTGATGTACGCCTGTGTCCAGTTCCACGGCGGGATGGGATTCATGAGTGAAAGCCCGATCGAACGCATGTCGCGCGATGCGCGGGTGCAGGCGATCGGCGGTGGTGCGACGGAAGTCATGCTGGAAGAAGTCGCCAAACGGATGTGAGGAATATGCGGTACTGGTCGTTCAGGGATGGTTTCGGTCTGGAAAATCTGGTGGTTTGCGAGGGCGAGACACCGCAGCCGGGTCCGGACGAGGTTCTGCTGGAACTGAGTATGGCTTCCCTGAATTACCGTGATCTCGTGGTCATGCGCGGGCAACACGGCAAGGCCGTGACAACGCCGCTCATTCCGTTGTCGGACGGCGTCGGCAAGGTCATCGAAACCGGCTCCGCGGTCGAGGATTTCTCCGTTGGTGATCGCGTCTCGCCTGCCTTCTTCCAGCATTGGGACGGCGGGGCGCCGCCTTCGAACCTGGAACGCGGACGGCTTGGTGGGCCGTTGGATGGTGTGCTCACGTCCCATGCGGTTTTTCCGGCAAGGACGCTTGTACGCGTACCCGAATACTTGAGCGATGCGGAAGCGGCGACCTTGCCATGTGCCGGTGTCACCGCCTGGAGTGCGCTCAGCGAACCCGCGCCTTTGCGTCCCGGGGAAACGGTTCTGGTCCTTGGAACGGGCGGTGTTGCTCTCTTGGCAATCTCACTCGCCAAGGCCTCCGGTGCGCGGGTGATCGTGACCACCTCTTCGGCGGAACGGGCCGCTCAGGTCCAAAAGCTTGGTGCGGATCTGGTGATCAATCGGAACGCGGTTCCCAACTGGTCGAAAACGGTGCGGGAGTTTACCGGTGGCGCCGGTTGCGACCGCGTCGTGGAACTCGGCGGAGCGGCCACGCTCATGGAGTCGGTCAAGGCGTCGAAAATCGGCGGGACCATCATTCTGGTCGGCAACGTGACCGGGAATAACGCAGAACTCTTTCTGCCGCTGGTGCTGACACGCCGGCTGACACTGCAATCGGTTTCAGTCGGGTCTCGCCAGGCCCTGGTGGCGCTGAATCGAGCCATGGATCATCATCAGATCAGGCCGGTCGTGGATACGGTTTTCCCCTTTGACAAGGCGCCGGATGCCTTTCGCGCGCTCGAAAGCGGTGGCGGCTTCGGCAACGTCTGCATTTCCTGTGTTCAGGAAACCGACCATTGAACAAAACCAACGCTGCTCAAAAGACAGACCAAAAACCCAAGGCCGCCGTCTCCCGCCAGGAGATCCTCCTGGTCGCCGCACGGATGATGCGGGAGCGCGGCTATGCGGAGACGTCCTTGAGGGATTTGGCGGCAGAGGTGGGGATGAAGGCAGGAAGCCTCTATTATCATTTCGCCTCGAAGGAAGTTCTGGCGACAGAGGTGATGCGGCTCGGGGTCGAGATCGTGTCGGATGCGGTCACCGACGGCCTGAAACGGGCGGGTGACCTGTCGCCGAGGGAACAATTGGTCAACGCGCTGCAAATCCACCTTGAAACCCTGCTGTCCGCCAGCGACTTCTCCTCCGCCCATATCCGTTGCTATCCCTTCGTGCCCGATACGGTTCAAGCCGAACTGAAGGGCGCGCGCCGGGATTACGACAGGGTTTGGAACGGCATCATTCGCGCCTATCTGGGCGAGGAGGCGGAGGACCGGCAGGTGCGGTATCTGCGCTATGCACTGGTGGGCGCGCTGAACTGGTCCCTGGAATGGTTCGATCCGAAGCGGGACAGCGTTTCCGACTACATCGTTTCCGTCGCCCGCCTGCTTCCTGATATCGACCCTTCGTGAGGCTGTTGTCCGGTCAGAGTAAATATTCCTCATCTTGAGTGATATTTGTGCATATAAAGTATATTTATTGAGCATTCCACCTTCGTGGAAGCAAGTTCGACGTACTTGAAACAATAAATAGTGCGTCTCAAAACAACGAATTCTGACAAAGGTTCTCCTACGCTCGATCCTGTTTGAAGCGGCATGCAGCAATTCAGGATCAACTATACGGAGCGTGAGATGACCAAACCCAATTTCATGAAGTCCCGAACTTTACTCAGCGTTTGTGCGGGCGTCGGACTGGCCGTCCAGATCGTGACCGGTGCGATGGTCGCATCCACGGTCCTTTCCACCGGAACCGCCCAGGCCGCACCGGCCGGCTGCGCGGACCTGCAGGCGAAATATCCGGATCTCAAGGGCAAGACCCTGGTCAACGCGGTGAACCCGCATACGCCGGGCTACGAGGCGCTCGACCCGAATGACCCGACCAAATATGTCGGCTTCGATATCGACCTGGGTGAAGCAATCGGCGAATGCCTCGGCTTCAGCCTGACCTACAAGTCGGTGACCTTCGCGGCCCTGTTGACCACCCTCCAGGCAGGTCAGGCCGACATCGTGATTTCCGACATCTACGCCACGGTCGAGCGCGCCAAGGCCGCCGACTTCATCACCTATCTCAAGGTGTTCGACGGCGTGCTCGTTGCCAAGGGCAACCCGAAGGGGATCACGGGGATCAACCTGACCATGTGCGGTGCGGTTGCGGCTGAAAACACCGGTTACGTGGAAGTGCCGCTGATCCAGGCTCTGGAAGCGGAATGCAAGGCCGCGGGCAAGCCGGCGCCTGAAATCCAGCTTTACGATAACAACGCCAACTGCATCCAGGCAATCCTTTCAGGTCGTGCTGATACTTACGTCAACGACGTGAACACCGTCGATGGCGCGGTCAAGGCCTATCCGGACCAGCTTGCCAAGGCCACCGCGGTCACCCTGCCGTATTCGGTCGGCATCGCCGTTCCCCGAAACAACGTCGAGTTCCGCGACGCGATCATGGCGGCCCTGACCCTGATCCAGGAGTCCGGCATGCAGGTGGAAATGATGAAGAAGTGGAACCTGCCGGAAGACCAGATCGAAGCACCGAAGCTCGTCCTGGCCGAGTAAACCGAAGCGGCGGTCCGGTCGCATTAGACCGGGCCGCCTCCCTCGTTCTGCGATACAGCGAAGGCTCCGATGGATCTCTTCCTCCACTATCTGACCCAGCCCTATCTGGTTACCGGGATCGTCTACACGCTTCTCATCACCGGCCTGGGCCTTGCCGGTGCCAGTGTCATGGGGATCGTGCTGGCGGGCATGCAGCTCAGCCGGTTTCGCGCCCTGGCGATCACCGCGCGCATCTACGCAATCATCTTCCGCGGCACGCCGCTCATCCTGCAGATGATCTTCTGCTATAACGCCTTGCCGATGATCGGCATCAAGCTGACGGCGGTCGAGGCGGCCAGCCTGGCGCTGGCGCTGAACGAAGCGCCCTTCATCGCCGAAATCATCCGCGCCAACATCATCAGCGTCGACCGCGGCCAGATCAGCGCCGGTCAGGCGCTCGGCATGACGCCGCTCGTTACCATGATCCGCATCGTCGTGCCCCAGGCATTCCGGTCCATGGTTCCCGCCCTTGGCAACGAGGCCGTGAGCGCGCTCAAGAACTCGTCGCTCGCCTCCGTCGTGTCGGTCCAGGAACTGACCCTTCGCAGCACCCAGCTCGCGTCGGCCAACTTCGACTTCTTTTCCATCTTCTTCGCTTCCGGCCTGATGTATCTGGTCCTCACCGGCGGTATCGCGGCGATCCAGATCGTTGTCGAGATCATGCTGGATCTCGATCATCCGAACCCCAAGGCGCGGTTTGCCCGGCTCCTGCCCTGGTACCGGGAGCCCACTGTCGCCGAAGCAGAAACCGAACCGGCTGTCGAGGAGGTGGTGTCCACGCCGCTGCCGGCGCCGTCTGCCAAGGCGAGCCATCCGGTTGACCGCCACAAGCGCGCCCAGGCGATTGCCGGAAGCAGACCGGCGATCGAGATCGGCGCCTTGAACAAGAGCTACGAGGGCAAGACCGTCCTGGCCGGACTCGACCTGACCGTCCGTCTCGGCGAGGTGGTTGCGCTTCTGGGGCCGAGCGGCTCCGGCAAGAGCACCCTGCTGCGCTGCATCAACCACCTGGAATCCTGGGACAGCGGCACGATCAGGGTCACCGGCCGTCAGCTCGGCGTCGACACCGACGGAAAACGTTTGTCGCCACGGGCGATCGCCGATGCGCGGACCGCCGTCGGGGTCGGTATGGTGTTTCAGAACTTCAATCTCTTCGCCCATCTGACCGCACGGGAAAACATCGCCGGTCCGCTGCGCTGGGTGCAGCACCTGTCGAAGTTCGATGCCGACCGGCGGGCGATGGAATTGCTGGACCGTGTGGGCCTGAGCCACCGGGCCGATGCCCTGCCGCGGCACATGTCGGGTGGGCAGCAGCAGCGCGTCGCGATCGCCCGGGCTCTGGCGCCCAATCCGGCGGTCCTGCTGCTCGATGAACCCACCTCCGCGCTCGATCCGGAACTGGTTGCCGAGGTGCTGGAAGTGATCCGCCGGTTGGCCGTGGAAGACGGCCTGACCATGGTGATCTCCACCCACCAGATCAGCTTTGCCCGGGAAGTGGCCGACCGTGCCGTCTTCCTCGCTGACGGGGCCGTCGTGGAGGAGGGACCCGCGGAGGAAGTGCTGACGAGACCGAAGAACCCGCGCACCGCGCAGTTCCTGCAAATCATATCCGAAGATGCCGCCCTGACGGCCTGAGCCGCTGCCGCGTCCTCCGGAATATCCGCCCTTGCCCGGGATCGGGCCAAAAGACTTCGCCGGCAGCGTCGGCGGTCCAGGTAACCTATTGGAGAAGAAGATGAAACATCACACTCTGCCCGTCTCCCCCAAGACCGTGCACTGGGGCTATTTCAGCAAGAAGGTCGAACCGTCGCTGGTGGTCAAGTCGGGCGACCGGGCAACGATCGAGACCCTGACCCATCATGCAAACGACGACTACGAGCGCATGATCAAGGGCGATCCGGCGGCAGAAGCGATCTATCACTGGACGAAGGAAGAAAAGACCATCGCGCGGCGTGGCTCCGGTCCGACCGAGGGGCCTTTCGAGCGCGGTTCCGGTGAGGGCATCGGCGTTCACCTGATGACCGGCCCGGTGGCCGTCGAGGGGGCAGAGCCCGGCGATGTGCTGGAGGTCCGGATCCTCGATGTCCGTCCGCGTCCGAGCGGCAACGCCTGTTACTGCGGTCGTTGCTTCGGCTCCAACGCGGCCGCCAACTGGGGTTTCCAGTATCACGACCTGATCGAGGAGCCGAAGCCGCGTGAAGTGGTTACGATCTTCGAACTCGATACGACTGGCGAACCCTTCGCCAAGGCTGTCTACAACTATGTCTGGACGCCGCAGACGGATCCGGACGGCATTGTTCACCCGACCATCGATTATCCCGGCGTTCGCGTGGATCATTCGCTGATCAAGAAGCGGGAAAACATCCTGGCCAATGTGCGCGTTCCGGCGCGGCTGCATTTCGGCACCATGGGCCTTGCCCCGTCGGAAGAAGACTTCGTCAGCTCCATTCCGCCGTCCTATACCGGCGGCAACATCGACGACTGGCGCATCGGCAAGGGCGCGCGCATGTATTACCCGGTTGCTGTCGATGGCGCCTATTTCTCGGTCGGCGATCCCCATGCCGCCCAGGGCGACAGCGAACTCGGCGGCACGGCCATCGAAACCTCGCTCACCGGCGATTTCGAATTCATCCTGCACAAGAAGAACGATCTCGGCGGAACAGTGCTGGAAGGACTGGAGCATCCGATGCTGGAGACGGACGACCAGTGGTCTGTCTACGGCTTCACCTTCTCCAACTACCTGGCGGAACTCGGCGCGAATGCGCAGATCGAGGTGGCGCAGCACTCCAGCGTCGACCGGGCCATGCGGGATGCGTTCCGCAAGCTCCGGCGGTTCCTGATGACGGTTCACAATCTGAGCGAGGATGAGGCGATTGCGCTGATGTCGGTTGCCGCCGATTTCGGCGTCACCCAGGTGGTCGACGCCAACTGGGGTGTGCACGGGTCCATCCGCAAGAACGTGTTTCGATGCGACTGAATAACAGCACTGGCATTCTTTTCTTCGCAGGTGCAATATGAGCCTGAGGGTCATGCCGCGCCGCACATATGTGCGGCCGGCCGGTAATACCGGACCTCGTCACTCATCCGGCAGCGCGGACGCTGCTGCCGGACGCCCGGCGGAAACAGGGATGAACATCAGGCAGTTTATCAGTGAGGCGTACACGGAAGGGACCCGACATGGGGCCTGGCTGGATCTGCTCGCTGAAATCGGCCTCAGTTCGGATCAATCCGGTGACGGTCTCGACGGATACGCCAACGCGGTTTTGAGCGGTGCCGCCAACGGGGTCCAGGTGGCGCGCCTGACGGCGGAGTCGCAAACACTTTCGCCGCATCCGTTGCGTGGCCGGCTTCCTCTTCTGCTGCTGGTCCTCAATGACGGCGCCGTGGTCGAAACCGCCGACGCGGAAATCGCCGTCCCATCCGGAAACCTTGTCGCATTGCCTCCTTCAGGCTCGTGGCAGTTCTCCTGTCCCAATGGCGTCCGGATGGTGGCGCTTTCGGTGGCCGAGGTTTTCTTCAACGGCCGGAGGACCGGCTTTGGCGGCATCGCTGAACCGCAGGTCTTCGCCGGAACGGGGCTCGCGGCTGTCCTTCGTCGCACGTTGGAAGCGGCGGCGGAAGAAATGGACCATCTTCCGCCCGGCGAATGGGAGGCGGTCGAACACTCTCTCGCCGAACTTTATCTGACGGTGCTGGCGCAATCCGCCGGCCGAAGTGGCTCCGATGCGCAAGGGTTGGCGGCTGCCGCCCTGCTTCACAGAATTACCCGGACCATTGAGCACCGGCTGGCGGACCCGGAACTGACCGCAGCCCGCGTGGCAAGCCTCGAAGGGATCTCCGAGCGCTATCTGCAAAAGCTGTTTGAAGGTACGGGCGAGAGCTTCAGCCTCTATCTCCGCGAACGGCGCCTTCAAAGTGCTCGTGCCACGCTGATGTCTCCCGCCGATGTCCGGGTGCCTGTGGCGGAAGTTGCCTATGACTGCGGTTTCAACGATGCCGCAAATTTCAATCGCCTGTTCAAGGAGCGTTTCGGCCTGTCTCCCGGCGCCTTCCGGAAGAGGCATGCGGAAGGTCTCGATACAGGTCCGGGCGTGGAACAGCGTGGCTGGCCGGAACAGGCTTTGACCGGCAAGCGCCTGCGCTCCCCCCGGGTGATTGTCGAGGAAAACGGCACCACGCCGGTGTTTGCCGCGGCAGATGCTGTGGATGATACGGCTGACCACCACCTGTCGGTCGAGGCCTCCCGCGTTCACTGGGGCTATTTCAGCCACAAGCTGCGCCCGGTTCTGGAAGTGACATCGGGCGAAACGGTCATGGTCGAGACCCTGACACAGCATGCTTCCGACGATCCGGACCTGATGATCCGCGGCGATGCAGCGGCTGAAAACGTCTTCGACTGGACCACCGAGCACAAAACCGTCGACCGGCGCGGTGCGGGTCCGATGGATGCGTCCATCTTCGGGCGCGGAGCGGGCGAGGGATTTGGCGTGCATATCTGCACCGGGCCGATAGCGATCCGGGGGGCCGAACCGGGTGACGTCGTCGAGGTTCGCATCCTCGAAATCACCCCGCGCCCGAGCCGGAGCCCGGGCTATGAGGGACGTTTTTTCGGCAGCAGCGCGGCTGCCTGGTGGGGTTATCACTATAGTGAGTTGGTCGAGGAACCGAAGCCTCGGGAAAACATCACTCTTTACGAGATCTTCCCTGACGCCGCCGAACCCTATGCCTCGGCGCTCTATTCCTACCGCTGGGAAACGCAGACCGACCCCTTCGGCACGGAACACAAGACCTACGACTATCCCGGCGTACCCGTCTCGAAAGAGAGGATCGATCCGATTGCGCCCGTTCTGCAGGATGTGAAGATCCCGCTCCGTCCGCATTTCGGCGTCATCGCGCTCGCACCACGCGAAGCGGCGCTGGTGGACTCCGTCCCGCCTGCCTATTTCGGGGGGAACCTGGACAACTGGCGGCTCGGCAAGAATTCGGCGATCTATCTTCCGGTATCCGTGCCTGGCGGACTGCTGTCGATCGGCGATCCTCATGCCGCCCAGGGCGACGGAGAACTAGCCGGGACGGCGATCGAATGCTCGATGACCGGCACCTTCATGCTCGTGCTGCACAAGAAGGCGGATCTGGGCGGGGAGTTCTTTGCGGATCTCACCTATCCGCTCATTGAAACGCCGGACGAGTGGGTGCTGACCGGCTTCAGCCATCCCAATTACCTCGCCGAATTCGGCGCGAAGGGGCAGAGCCAGGTCTATGCCAAATCCTCGCTCGACCTGGCGATGAAAGATGCCTTCCGCAAGGCACGCCGTTTCCTCATGGCGACACAGGGACTCAGCGAGGACGAAGCGATCGCGCTCATGTCGGCGGCGGTCGATTTCGGCGTGACCCAGGTCGTGGACGGCAACTGGGGCGTTCACGCGATCATCAAGAAATCCTTGTTCAGGGAACGCAATTCAAACATCTGAATAATCTTGGAGCACCCATGCAGTTTCACATGATTGCGAACGGTCCGAAGCCGGTCGCACCTTTCAGCCATGCGGTCGAAACCGACGGCTTCGTCTTCGTCACCGGCCAGATGCCGGATACGCCCGATGCGCCGGGTGTGCTGCCGGACGGGATCGAGGCGCAGACGCGCAATGTCATGGAGAACCTGCGCACCGTGCTCGCGGGTCTTGATCTGGGTCTGGAGCATGTGGTGATGGCGCGGGTCTATCTGACCCGGTTCCAGGAAGACTACGACGCGATGAACGAGACCTACCGAAGCTTTTTCCCGGCCGATCGCCTGCCGGCACGCACCTGCGTCGGCGTCACAGGTCTTGCCTATGACGCGCTGATTGAGATCGATCTCGTCGCGCGGCGGCCCGGGTAGACATTTTATAGCGGCACCACGTCGACCTTTTGCTCGGTCGTCTGTCCGCCGGACGTGCGCATAACGCCCTTGACCGGGGAGATGTCGGAATAGTCGCGGCCGCGGGCGATGACGATGTGATCCTGGCCGACGCGCAGCGCGTTGGTCGGATCGTATTCGACCCAGCCGATTTCGATGCCGCACCACGCCCGGACCCAGGCATGCATGGCATCGGCCCCCTCCAGGCGTTCCGAGCCTTCCGGCGGGATGGTGCGCAGGAAGCCGCTGACGTAACCGGCTGGAATGCCGATGCCCCTGAGGCAGGAGATCATGATGTGGGTGAAGTCCTGGCAAACGCCGTGCCGGTTCTGAAAGGCTTCCATAGCCGTCGTCTGCACTGTCGTTGCGGTGGCGTCGAAGGTCATGTCGCGGTGAAGCGTTTCGCCGATCGTTTCCACGGCCGCGAGAATGCTCATTCCAGGATCGGTGACGCTGCGGGCATAGCCGGTGAACTCTGGATCCAGAACGATCCGGGGAGAGTGGTCCAGGAAATGGACCGGCTGATGAGCCTCCATCGACCGTATGCTGTTCAGTTCGTGCGGCAGCATGTTGAGCGGTGGCGAAATGTCGAACCCGACCGGGGCCGCTGTGCGGTCGACGCGCGCGTGAACGTGGAAGGCGATTTCCGAATGGGCGGACCGGTAGGATATGTCGGTCACGCTGTTGCCGAAAAAATCCGTCCTGTCGGTGCGCTCGTCCGGTGCCGGATCCACGTCCAGCCTACCGGCGACCAGGCGCTGTTCGCCTTGAATATCGGCAGGCAGCAGCCGCAAGGCGTGGCGCCCGGCATTCGCGGCACTTGCGTATTCATAGGTGATCGAAAGGGAAATGTCGTAAAGCACATCAGCCTCTCAGCGGATATAGGTCGTGGACAGGCCGGTGGACAGGGAGGCGATGCGCCCGCTCAGGTCATTCAGGGCCTCCGGCGTCAGCGTTTCCGGCGTCGAGACCGACAGGCTGGTGTGAACCTCCAGCATCGTCCGGGACAGTTCGGACAGTTGCCCGTACCTGTCGGCGCCCGGGAGCACTGACAGATGGTCCTTCATTTCGTTCAACTGATAGAGGATCGAGCGCGGATTCTTTGTATCCAGCGCCAAAAGGTCGAGAACAGGGGCGCTGCTGACGGACACGGTGTAGCGGCGGTTCATGGACATGGAGCTGTCACCGACTTCCAGGATCAGCTCGAGCGCCCCTTCAGGGGCGTCTTCGGCCGTGAAGACGGCCAGCAGGGTCGCCATGGCCATGGCGCGTTCCAGCGAGCGCCCGATCCCGAGGAAACGCCAACCGGTGAACCGGTACATGTTTTCGTGCACCAGGCCCGAAAACCCGGTGATCTTGCGCAGCAGAATGCCCATGGCGCGGGCCGCGTCATCGCCGGCTACGACGGTCGCGCGCATTTTTTCGGTTGTTTCGGCCAGATCGTTCAGGGCCAGCCAGCCGTCGACGGAGAAGCGGTCGCGCACCTTGCTGGCGCTGAAGACCGCGGATGTCAGCATGGCATGGAGGCTGGCAGGAACCGGTTCCAACGGATCGACACCCTGTCCCTCCAGGAAGGCGCCCGCCGCGCCGACGAGCGGTGAAGCCGGATCGTCGGTTTCCGCGAGGCGGGCATGGTAGGCGCGCAGAAGCCGGATCGTTCCTTCCGCGCGTTCCACATACCGGCCGAGCCAGAACAGGTTATCGGCCGCGCGCGACGGCAGGACACCGGGCTGGCTGCGCAGATAGGGCGCGCCCGGCTGTTGCAACAGGGTGTCGGACCGGGTTGACTGGCCGCCGACGACCCAGACATCAGCCGCGGAGCCGCCGGCCTGCATGGCGATGGCGCTGGCATCGTCCGTATTGCCGATACGGGCGAACCCGCCCGACATGACTTCCCAGCCACTGGCGGTCCGGGCCAGAAAGACCCGGAGGCTCATCGGCCGCGGCACGAGCGTGCCGTCGATATAGGCCGGTGTGGTCGACAGCGTTACCGCTTCCTGTCCGACCAGCTTATTGCCCTGTGCCGCGATCCAGTCGGCGAGGGACTGACCATCGCTGCCTGCAAAGCGTCCGCCGACCACATTGTCCGCCGACGTTTCGAACGGCAGACCCGTCGAGAGGGCGCGGCTGATCATCATCTGCCCGGCATTTTGCGTGACGTAGTCACGGGCGCTTTCGTCGCCGCACCACCACGTCGCGACATTGGGCAGCTTCAGGGGCTCGCCTTTCCAGTCCTCGCAGATCCGAGGCAGGAAGGCCAGCAGGGCTCGCGTCTCCAGGATGCCGGCGCCCAGAGCATTGATCATCGTGACACTGCCGCTGCGGACGGCTTCCACCAGCCCCGGCGTGCCGAGCTGAGACCGCTCGTCAAGTTCGAGCGGGTCGCTCCAGGCCGCGTCCAGGCGGCGCCACAGAACGTTGACCGGCCGCAGGCCGGCAACGGTCCGCACCATGAGATTGCCGTTTTCGACCGTGAGGTCTTCGCCCTCAAGCAGCATGAAGCCGAGATAGCGGGCGATATAGGCATGCTCGAAATAGGTATCGTTCATCAGCCCCGGCGTCAGGATCGCGACACGGCTGTCGGTTTCCCCCCGCAGTGCCTGTAGCTGGTCGCGGAACCTGCGAAAGAAACCGGCGAGCCGCTGAACGTTTGCCCGGGCATAGAAATCGTTGAAGACCCGGCCGGTGGCGACCCGGTTTTCCAGGGCAAAGCCCGCACCGGAGGGCGCCTGTGTCCTGTCGCCCAGCACCCACCATCTTCCGTCGGGCCCCCGGCCGATCTCGAACGCCAGGAAATGGAGGAACTTGCCTGAGCGAGGCGTGACGCCGACCAGCGGACGCAGCCATTCCGGGCTTCGCCCGACCATGCAGGCTGGCAGGAAACCTTCCGCAACCAGCCGGTTGGGGCCGTAGAGATCCGCGACCACGTCTTCCAGAAGTTCGGCGCGCTGGATCAGACCGTCCGCGATCGCCTGCCATTCATCGGCGTCGATCAGAACCGGCACATGGCTCAACGGCCATTCGCGCTCGCTCGTTTCCTGTTCGCCGTATTGGCGGAAGTAGACACCGGCATCCCGCAGATACTGATCTCCCCGGGAGAATCTCTGCGTTATGTCGCTCGCCGTCAGCTTCGACAGATGGGTGAGGAAGGACCGCCAGACCGGGCGGACCGCACCGTTGGGATCCAGAAGTTCATCGGCGACGCCCGCAGGCGGGCGGTACGCGCGCAGCAGGCCGAGCACGCCATCCGTCTTTTCCGATGCCTGGTCCAGTCCCATGTGGTCAGATTCCTGCCGGCCGTCTCAGGTCGAGCGTGAGAGGGAACTCCGGATGCGGATATTCTTCCGCGGGTTGATAGTGGCCGGGAGTGTGACCGTGCGGCTCGAAACGGGCAAGCCGCCGAGCCTGCGCTTCGTTGCCATTCACAGGAAATGTGTCGTAACTGCGTCCTCCGGGGTGGGCAACGTGATAGACGCAACCGCCGATCGCCCGTTTGCTCCACCGGTCGTAGATGTCGAAGGTGAGCGGCGCATCGACCGGATGGACCGGATGCAACGCCATGGCGGGCTGCCAGGCCTTGTAGCGCACGCCGGCAACAGCGACGCCGTTCGTCTCGGTTTTCTGCAAGGGGACGCGGCGACCGTTGCAGGTCACGATGTAGCGTGCCGGGTCGGTGGTCGTCAGCTTCACCTGCAGGCGTTCCGTGGAACTGTCGGTGTAGCGGACGGTTCCGCCGATGGCGCCGGTCTCGCCGAGCACATGCCAGGGCTCCAGCGCCTGGCGCAGTTCGAGCTGCACGCCTTCGACGTCGATTTCGCCGTAGAACGGGAAACGGAATTCCGACTGGGCGATGAACCATTCCGGCCGCATCTGGAAACCGTGCTGTTCCAGATCGCGCAGCACCTCCAGGAAGTCGTTCCAGATGAAATGGGGCAGCATGAAACGGTCGTGCAGCGCCGTGCCCCAGCGTGTCAGATGCCCGCCGAGCGGCTGCTGCCAAAGCCGTGCGACCAGGGCGCGGATCAGGAGCTGCTGGGCAAGGCTCATGCGCGGATCCGGCGGCATTTCGAAGCCGCGGAACTCGATCAGGCCGAGGCGTCCTGTGGGACCGTCCGGCGAATACATCTTGTCGATGCAGATTTCGGCGCGGTGGGTGTTACCGGTCACGTCCACGAGAAGATTGCGCAACAGGCGGTCTACCAGCCAGGGGAACGGTGCCTGGCCCTCGTTGGGCGCGTTGATCTGGGACAGGGCGATTTCCAGCTCGTAGAGACCGTCGTGCCGGGCCTCGTCCACGCGCGGCGCTTGGCTGGTCGGGCCGATGAACAGCCCTGAAAACAGGTAGGATAGGCTCGGATGGCGCTGCCAGTGCAGGATCAGGCTGCGCAACAGGTCCGGACGGCGCAGGAACGGACTGTCGAGCGGCGTCGCCCCTCCGACCACCACATGGTTGCCGCCGCCGGTACCGGTGTGCTTGCCATCGATCATGAATTTTTCGGCGCCGAGCCGGGTTTGCCGGGCCTCTTCGTAGACCGCTTCGGTGGTCGCCACGCATTCCTGCCAGTTTGAGGCCGGATGAATGTTGACCTCGATCACACCCGGGTCGGGGGCGACGCGGATGACGTTCATGCGCGGATCGGTCGGCGGTGCGTAACCCTCGATATGGACTTTCAAGCCCAATTTGGCAGCGGAGGCTTCCGCGGCTGCAACCAGTTCCAGGTAGTCCTCGATCCGTTCGACCGGAGGCATGAACACGCAGAGCCGGCCGTCGCGAGGCTCCACGCTCATTGCCGTGCGGACAGCATCTTCGCCGGGGTCTTCGGGAAGGGCCTGTTCATTTCGTGTCTGGCCGGCTTCGGATGCAGTGAATTGGGCCACCGCCTGTTCCCGGTCCGGTCTTGGACCGACCTGGTACTCCGGAAGAGGGCCGCGCGGTTCGGTCGGGTCGGCGGTGTTGATATAGGGATACTGGGATGCCGGCACGTGGGGCAGGGCCTCCAGCGGCAACCGGTATCCGACCGGACTGTCGCCGGGAACCAGGAACAGGGCGTCGCGGCGCAGTTTCCAGCGTTCGGAACGCCAGCCGGCTCCCGCCGATTTTGCTTGCCAGCGCTGGATCGGAAGAACGTAGCCGCTCGGGTGGGTCAGGCCGCGGTCGAACACCCGGGCGATGCGGTGACGGGCTTCCGCATCCTCCAGCTCCGAGTTCTTCGGCGTGACGTTGACCGGCAGGTTGGATTCCTTGACCAGCCATTCCGCCGGATCCTCGTAGGCGGGAACCACATAGTCCGGCTGGACTTCGAGCTCCTCGGCAATGCCCTTGAGCAGGGCCTCGGCCTCTTTGTCCGACGCGCCGGTCTTTTCTCCCTCGTCGGCGATCAGGTCAGCGTCCTGCCAGATCGGTTTGCCGTCGCCGCGCCAGTAGAGGGAAAAGGTCCAGCGCGGCAGGGTTTCGCCCGGATACCATTTACCTTGACCATAATGCAGGAAACCTCCCGGCGCGAACCGCCCGCGCAGCCGACGGATCAGCTTATCCGCCAGCGCGCGTTTGGTCGGGCCGACCGCGTCCGTGTTCCATTCCCCGGCTTCGAAATCGTCGATGGAGACGAATGTCGGTTCGCCGCCCATGGTAAGGCGAACGTCTTCGAATTCCAGAACCTTGTCGACCTTTTCGCCCATGGCATTGAGAGCATCCCAGGCTTCGTCGGAAAACGGCTTGGTGATCCGCGGATGCTCGGCGACGCGGGCAACCTTCATGTCGAAGGAAAAGTCCACTTCGGCCGCACTGGCCACGCCGGAGATCGGGGCGGCGTTGCGGTAATGCGGTGTGCCCGCCAGCGGAATATGGCTTTCGCCGGCAAGAAGCCCGGAGGTCGGGTCCAGTCCGATCCATCCGGCGCCGGGCAGAAAAACTTCCACCCAAGCGTGAAGGTCGGTGAAGTCGTGATCGGTCCCCGACGGCCCATCCAGGGCTTCCAGGTCCGGCTTCAGCTGGATCAGGTAACCGGAAACGAAACGGGCGGCGAAGCCGAGGTTGCGCAGAACCTGTACCAGCAGCCAACTGGAATCCCGGCATGAGCCTCTGGCGTGTTCCAGGGTTTCCTCGGGCGTCTGCACACCCGGCTCCATCCGGATGACATAGCCGACTTCATTGGCCACGCGGGCGTTCAGGCCGACGATGAAATCGACGGTTCGTGTCCGGTCCCTCGGCGTGGCGTCGAGAAAGGCCTGGAGCCTGGGGCCGACCGGCTCGGTCTTCTTGTAGATTTCAAGATCGTCCCGCAGTTCGGAAGGGTAATCGAACGGCCAGTGTTCCGCCTCTTCCTCGACGAAGAAGTCGAACGGATTGTAGACCGACATGTCCGCGACCAGATCGACCTCGATCTTGAATTCACGCACCGGTTCGGGGAACACGAAGCGGGCCTGCCAGTTGCCGTAGGGGTCTTGCTGGTGATTGACGAAATGGCCGGAAGGGCTGACTTTCAACGAATGGGACAGGACCCGTGTCCGGCTGTGCGGCGCCGGCCGAAGGCGGATGATCTGGGGCCCGAGCGTGACCGGGCGGTCGTATTTGTAATGGGTCAGATGATAGATGCTTGCGCGTATCGACATGGTCCGTCCGGTGTGACTGCTCTTCCTGCGGCAGAGGGTTCCATAAAATCCTGCAACGCACCATTTATTTTTGAGAGAAGCTGTCGAAGCACGCGCATATGAGATCAGGCAAAGACCAGGCGTGTATTCATGAATAGCTAAGCGCAGATCACCGCTTCCGGCGGAAACTCTGGCACCGATCAATGGCGCGTAGGTCAACACTACGGACGGGGCCGGGATCAATCTTTGAAGCGGAACCCCGTTATTTTGGCGGCGTAGGGGTCGTGATTGTAGGCAAGCGCTAGGACGCGCGCATTGAGAATGCTGTCACTTCTTCCTTCAGCCAATCGCGGAGGGCAGCGATCTTAGGTTCATGTTCTTCGCCCGGCCGGTGCACCAGATCGTATCCCCGCCCGGCCGGAAGACGGATCTGCGGGAACGGCTCGACCAGCCGTCCGGCGGCGATGTCCTCGGCGACCAGAACGCTTCGTCCAAGGGCAATGCCTTCGCCGCGCAGCGCCGCATCGATGGTAAGGCTGCCGTGGCTCAGGGTCGGTCCCCGGCCGCGGGCGCCGGCGACCCTTGCGGTCGCAAACCAGCGGCCCCAGTTCGGCAGCGTGCTGTCATCATGCAGGACGCGGCTTTCATTCAGCAGCGTGCACCGAAGCAAGTCCGCAGGTTCGGTAAGACCGCCCATATACGTTTGATAGTCGGGGCTGCAGACCGGACTCATGGTCTCATCGAGGATCCGCTCCGTCTCGGTGCCCGGATAGGTCCCGGTACCGTAGCGCAGGGCGGCGTCCACGCGGCCGTCGGACAGATCGACATTAATGTCGCTCACTTCGAGCCGGATATCGACATCCGGCAGGCGCGCTATAAGCCGGTGCAGTCGCGGGGCGAACCACTTGCTGGCGAAGGAGACGCTTGTGCTGATTGTCAGCTGGGGCGCGGTGTCTCGTGCGCGCAAGCGTTCCGCTTCGCGCGTCAGCTCCGCCAATGCGCGACTGACCACCTGATGCAGCACCACGCCTTCTTCGGTCAGCGCGATACGGCGCGTCATGCGCCGGAACAGGGCGACACTCAGGTCCTCCTCGAGCGTTTGGATCTGGCGGCTGATCGCACCGGGAGTCACGTTCAACTCCTGTGCAGCGAATGCCATGCTCAGAAGACGGCCAGCAGCCTCGAAGGCGCGTAGGGTCTGCAAAGGCGGTGGGCGGACAGGCATGGTGATCTCATGATTGCATTTGGCTCAATCATAACCGCTAAAGAAATCGTTTGTCAGCATGGCAGTTCACCTTCAGAAAGTGAACGGACCGCAATCGAATCTTCGCGTATCAAACATGACGATTACCACCCCGGAAACACCCACTCTCCCGCTCGCGCGCCCCATCGCCCGGCTTTCGCCGCTGAGCATCGGCGGGATGCTGCTGCTGGCGGTTTTCTGGGGTCTGTCGATCCCGATCACCAAGCTCGGTCTCGAGTCCATGCCGCCGATCTCATTCACCGCGCTGCGGTTCACCTTTGCCGTTCCCTTCCTGTTTCTCTTTGCCATTGGGCGACACCGCATCCCGCTTGCCGCCCTGCCGCATGTGGTGGCGCTCGGCGTAGTCGGGATCGGCATCGGCAATCTCTCGCAGTCTTTCGGCGTTGCGGGAGCCTCAGCTTCGGTCAGCACCATTGTCTCGGCCACGATTCCGGTTTTCATTGTCATCCTCGCGGCCCTGCGGCTCGGCCAGTCGGTCAGCCGGGTGCAGCAATTCGGGTTGGCGACGGCCTTCGCTGGCGTTGCGCTGGTGGCGCTTGGCCAGGGAAACGGTACGGGTGAGCTCGCGCAGACGACCCTGGCTGGCGTGGCCCTCGTGCTGATGTCGGCGGTGGCCATCGCCTTCTACTATGTCTGGAGCGTGGAATTATCGGCACGCCACGGCACCGTGACGGTCGTTATCTGGAGTACGCTGGCCGGGTTCTTCGCCCTCCTGCCGTTCACGGCGTGGGAAGTGGCAACCACCTCGTTCAGAGTCACACACGTGGCCTTCGCTTCGGCTCTCTATCTTGGCCTCTTCGTGTCCGCCGTCTGCCTCTTTCTCTGGCTATGGCTCTTGCGCACCGTCCCCGCCCGCGTGGCGGCGAGCGTGCAGTTCCTACAGCCGGTCTTCGGCATTGGGGCCTCAGCGGCCATGTTCGGCGACCGGATGGGCTCGCTGTTCGCGGCCGGGGTGGTGTTGGTTCTGTTGGGGGTAGGGCTGTCGATCTCCACCCGGCGCGGACACCGATAGACCATTCGTGTCCGGGCGTCAGTCTTTGGCTGCGCGCCAATGCGTCCGCGAACTAAACGGACGCCCCGCGCGACCGTTGGCGGAAGGCCTTGGGGGTTTCGGCCATACGGGCGGCGAAAAAGCGGGTGAAATAGGACGGCGAGGAGAACCTGAGCGCGTAGGCGATTTCGGAGACAGGCAGATCGGTGAAGGCCAGTCTGCGTTTCGCTTCCAGTAGGACCCTGTCCTGAATGATCTCCGCCGCGGTTTTTCCGGTGACCGCCTTCGTTACCCTCGACAGATGTGTCGGGGTCACCGACAGCATTTTCGCATACTCGGTAACTGACCGGGTTTCGGGCATATGACGGTCAAGGCAGGTCTGAAGTTGCCTGATGAGAGCGGTTCGGCGGTCGCTGACCGGTTCCTTGCCGCCGGCCTGCTGCGTCAGTCCGCGATGCAGATGGACAAGGAGCAGGAAGAACTGGGCCTCCAAGACAGCGTTTCGGACTTCATCCCGGTTTTCGTGTTCCGTTTCGATGCGTTTGGAGAGTTCCAGTGCCTCCTCGAGCAAGGCTCTATGCTTGTCGCCTGCAAGAATTTGCGGGCTCCCGATCCAGGGCGATAGCCAGGGGCCCCGTTCCGTCAGGCGCGCAACGTCTGCTGTCGGGACCGTCAGCACCCAGCCCTGCATGTCCTTGGGATAATTGAAGGCATGGGTGCACAGGGCCGGCAGCCAGACCAGAGCAGGGCCGGTCAGTGTCTGCCGTCTGGTGTCGATCAGGCCATCGACGGTGCCGGCGTCGAAAACGAATAGCTGTGCCAGGCCTTCGTGATAATGCGGTTCCACGGTCCAGTCGTGGATGTGGCTGCGCTCGGCAATCCGCTCGCAATTGAGGAAGCCGACATGGGCGGAGGCATCACCAAGCACATAGCGCTCACGGTCCAGCGTTGTCAGTGACACGGTGTGGTGCTCCGATGTTGAAAAAGTGACATTCTTTATCATGCCCGTGCATTGTCTTCCTACCCTGAAATGGTGAATTTCTTAGGACTGGAAGTTTCAGCGGTGCCTGTCTCGGTGGTCGGGCGTTGTCGAAAATTGAAATTCATTCGGGAGGGAAGCATGACCGAGATTGCGATCGCGGGTGCGGGAATAGGCGGCCTGACGGCGGCGCTTTGTCTTCATGAAAAAGGCTTCAAAGTCCGGGTGTTCGAGGCCGTGCCCGAATTGAAGCCGCTCGGTGTCGGCATCAATCTGATGCCGCATTCGTCAAGGGTCCTGCACGATCTCGGCCTGGGCGACGGACTGGATGAAATTGCCATTCGGACCCGCTGCATCGAGTACCGCACCAAATACGGTCATCTGATCCAGTCGGACCCGCGCAATGTCGAAGCCGGATTTGTCGCTCCGCAATATTCGATCCACCGGGGCGAGTTGCAGTTTCTGCTTCTTGAGACGGTGTGGGAACGCCTGGGACGCGATGCGGTGCAGGCCAACAAGCCCGTTGAAGGCTTCAGCCAGACCGGTGACAGGGTCTCGGTCCACTTTGCCGATGGCGGTAGCCACGATTGTGATCTGCTCATCGGCGCGGAAGGCCTGCGCTCCAAGGTGCGCCGGCAGTTGCATCCGGACGAAGGGCCGCTCTGTTACGAGGGGACCATGATGTTCCGCGGCGCGGTCGAAACGGATGTGATCGGCGACGGCAAGACCATGGTGATCGCCGGCAACCACGACGTTAAATTCGTGACCTATCCGATCAGCGAAAAGCTGCGCAAAAAGGGCCGGGCGCTGACCAACTGGGTGGCGGAGGTGCGCCATGACACGCCGCGGCACATCCAGGACGCCGACTGGTCCCGGGGCGCCACCATCGACTTCATCAAGGAATTCGATGATTTTCAGATGGCGGACATGAATATCGCCGAGATTCTGAAGGCCAGCAGCAACGTCACCGAGTTTCCCATGGTGGACCGCGACCCGCTGCCGTTCTGGTCCAGGGGACGCGTCAGCCTTCTGGGCGATGCCGCCCATCCGATGTATCCGATGGGGGCAAACGGCGCGACCCAGGCGATCCTCGATGCGGAGGTGCTCGCCGATGAGTTGTCGAAGAACCCCGGACCCGATGGGCTCAAGGCCTATGAGGAAATCCGTCTCCCCTTCACCGCCAATGTGGTTCTGACCAACCGCAAGGGCGGACCGGAGCAGGTGCTTGATATTGCCGATGCCCGGGTCAAGGGACCGGACGACAGGATCGAGGATCTGATCACCCGGGAGGAACTGGAACAAGTGGCCGCCAATTATCGCAACGTGTCCGGCTTCCAGAAGAAGACGGCCTGAGCCGATGTCGGTGTTCCATGCCGGATTTGATCCGTCGGGCCGACCGGTGCGTGTCCGTTTCGAGGGCGGTGCACGCCGAAACCTGGGTCCCGAACTGGACCTCCTCGGAGCCTCCCGGGCCCTGGTTCTGACCACGCCGCAACAGGTGGGGCAGGGTGAGGAGATCGCCGGGGACGCTCGGAGAGCGGGCGGTTGGCCTGTTCCCGGGCGCGATCATGCATACCCCTGTCGAGGTGACAGAAGCGGCAATGGCGGAGGTCGCCGCGCGGGAAGTCGACTGCGTGATCGCGATCGGCGGGGGATCCACGATCGGCCTTTCCAAGGCCATTGCCTATCGGACGGATCTGCCGCAGATCGTGCTGCCGACCACTTATGCGGGCTCGGAGGCGACACCTGTCCTTGGGCAGACCGAAAACGCGGTGAAGATCACGCTGAAGTCTCCCAAGGTACAGCCGGAGGTGATCGTTTATGACCCGGAACTGGTCGCAACACTGCCGCGGGCGATGACGGTGACCAGCGGCCTCAACGCGATGGCCCATGCGGTGGAAGCGCTTTATTCCCCGGAGGCCAACCGGTTGTCCGATGAACTGGCGCTTGCCGGCATCCGGGCCTTTGTCGGTGGTTTGCCAAAGGTCATGGCCAATCCGGCTGACCTCGATGCACGCGAGGAAACGCTTTTCGGCGCCTGGCTTTGCGGCACGATGCTGGCGCAGGTCAGCATGGCGTTGCATCACAAGCTTTGTCACACGCTCGGCGGTACGCTCAATCTGCCGCACGCAGAAACCCATGCAATCCTTCTGCCCCACACGACGGCGTTTAACGAGGCCGCGGTCGCCGACAGGCTCGCACCCGTCGCTGACGTGCTGAGCAGCGGAAAGGCCGGGTCCGGTCTTTATGCATTCGCTTGCTCTCTTGATGCGCCGACGGCGTTGAAGGATCTTGGTGTCAGGGAAGAAGATCTGGACGACGTCGCCGGACTTGCGGTGAAATCACCTTACGCAAACCCGCGCCCGGTTGAGGCTGGCGCGATCCGGGCATTGTTGCAGAGGGCCTGGGAAGGCGCGCCGCCGGAAGAAAATGAAGTGGGAGGAACGAAAACATGACAGAGTTTTTCACCGAAGAGGGGTCCGCTGAGACCGTGAATGCCCGCATGGGTGACAGCAGCGATCCGCGCCTGAAGGAGGTCATGGCCTGCCTCGTCAAGCATCTGCATGCCTTTGCCAAGGAGATCGACCTGACCCAGGAGGAATGGGACTTCGGTATCGACTTCCTGACCAGGGCCGGCCAGATCTGTTCAGAAGAGCGTCAGGAGTTCATCCTGCTGTCGGATGTGCTCGGCTTTTCCATGCTGGTGGACGCGATCAACAATCGCCGTCCGGTTGGGGCGACGGAGAACACGGTGTTCGGTCCTTTCCATGTGGCCGGCGCACCCGAGCGCGAAATGGGCGAGGTGATCTCGCTCGACGGCAAGGGCGAGAGCTGCCTGTTCGAGGGCCGGGTCATCGATCTCCATGGCGAACCGATCGAAGGCGCGAAGATCGATGTCTGGTGCGACAATGCCGACGGCTTCTACGACGTGCAGCAGCCGGGCATTCAGCCGAAGTGGAACAATCGGGGGATCTTCACCACCGGCAAGGACGGTTCCTACAGTTTCATCGGCATCAAGCCGGTGTCCTATCCGATTCCGGACGACGGCCCCGTCGGCAAGATGCTCTCAGCTCTCGGCCGGCATCCCTATCGCCCGGCACACATGCATTTCCTGGTCACGGCACCGGGCTTCCAGAAGCTGGTCACGCATACCTTCGTTGGTGATGATCCCTACATCACCTCAGACACGGTGTTCGGCGTCAAGCAGACCCTGGTCGCGCCGTTCGAGCACGTAAACGATGGCCGAACCATCTGGCGCTCGCCATATGATTTCGTACTCACACCCGTCGACCTCGACGGCTGAGGTTATCGAGTTTCGCCGGGATAGACCGTGGCTTTTTGTACGGTGAAGGCTTCCAGCATGTGCGGCCGTGGCTCAACGCCGATGCCCGGAAGGTCCGACGCGTGCATTTTGGATGTGGCTGAAAAGGTCACGTCGCGGTCTGCCAGGTCCTCGTCATAGAAGCGATTCGTCGGGAAGATATCGGCGGGATAGGTCATGTTGGGCAGGGTCGCGAAAGCGAGGGTCGCGTTCTGGGCGACGGCCGATTCCAGCATGCTGCCCATCCAGTTGCCGATGCCCGCGTCCTCGCACATCTGCCGGACTTCAAGGGTGGGCGTGATGCCGCCGAGGCGCCCGAGCTTCAGATTGATGATGTCGCAGGCCTGCTGCTTGATGGCATGGCGCGCGCGGTCGACGGAGACGATGGTTTCGTCCAGGCAGATCGGGGTGCCGATCTTCCGGCGCAACACCGCATGATCGAGAATATCGTCATGGCCGAGCGGCTGTTCGATCATGGCCAGATGAAACCGGTCGAGGCTACGGAACATGTCCACGTCATCGAGCGTGAAAGCACTGTTGCAATCGATATGCATCATGAGGTCGGGAAAGGTCGAGCGGACGGCGGCGACCATGTCCACATCCCATCCCGGCCGGAACTTGAGTTTGACTCGCGCCAGTCCGCTGTCGACAGCGACGCCGATCTTTTCGATCAGCCCTTCAAGGGTCGGCTCCACCGAAATGTCTCCGCCGACCAGGACCTCCGAGGTCTTGCCGCCGAGCATTTGCCAGAGCGGCGTGCCGGTTGAGCGCGCCCGCAGATCGCAAAAGGCGAGATCCAGGCCGGCCTTGGCAAACCCGTTGCCCTTCACCGGCTTCAGGAGCCTCTGCAGGTCTTTCCCGGTGGAAATGTCCTGGCCGGCAATCATCGGTGCCAGCTTCCTTTCAAGAACCAGAAAGGCACCGGCCGCCCATTCATCGCAGTAATTCGGTCCGCTGTGAGGCGCGGTTTCGCCCCAGCCGACCAGATCGCCGGAGGTGATGCGGACCAGAACGGATTCGATCGCCGTTTCGTCGCTTGCGGCGGTACGCCAGGGTTCGCGAAGCGGCATGGCCACATGGAAAAGATCAATTCTGTCGATATTCATGGGATGGATCCCCGGCTCCCGTTATTGGGCAATCAGACAGGTTATCCATGTTGTCGCTTGACTTGACCATGCTTGTGGCTGCATTTTTTCATAAATGAAACTTTTGGAGCTCCGTCGTGCCGACTTTCGATCAAGACCGACTCTTTTCCCAGCGGATCCTCGATGCCTATAACGAAATGTCCCGCGGCGAGCGCTATCTGGCGGATGTGCTTCTGGAGAATCCATTGGCGATTCTGGATCAGACGGCGACCCAGTTGTCGGAGCGCGCCGGGGTGTCCAAGGCGACGACCGCACGTTTTTTCCGTCTGCTCGGTTACCCCAGTTACAAGGCAGCTCAGGCCCAGGCGCGTGTGGAGGGGATCAGCTCCGGACAGTCCCAATACGGCTCGCGCATGCAGACCTTCAAGAGCCACAAGCCGGACCTCAGTATCCACCTGCAGAGCGAGGTCCAGAACATGGTGCGGACCCTGGAGCAGCAGCGCTCCGACCATCTCGATCAGGCGGTCCAGATCCTCGCACGTGGCGAAAAGCTTTGGGTTGTGGGGTTTGCCGACAACTATCCGCTTGCCCACTTTGCCCGTGCCCAGCTCATCCGGGTGCGGCCGGATATCCGCCTGATCCCGCTTGGAAGCTTCTCCGTGGCGGAGGAATTCGCGTCGATTTCAGCCTCCGATGCGTTCCTCGCATTCGGGGTTCTGAAGCGGATTCCGCAGTTCCGCAATGTCTTGCGTTCGGCGATCGGGGCGGGGTCGAAAGTGGTCTATGTCACCGACCAGATGTCCCGTACCGCGGAGGATATCGCGACCGTCACCTTGCGCTGCCGGACGCGCAGCACGGGGCTGTTCGATACGGTGGTTCCGGCGCTCAGCCTGATCAACTATCTCTGCTCCGCATTGGCGATCTATATCGGTGAAAGTGCGATGGAGCGGCTGAACATGATCGACGAGATTCATGCCGAATGGGACGATCTTCTGTCGGATCACATCTAAATCGAGGACAAAGTTGCGAACAAAATTCGCTTAAAAAGCTTAAAAGTAGTCATATATGAAATAAGTTGTTTCATTTTCGAAATTTTGTTGACGTGCTTTGGAATTGAAGAAAGCATTCCCGGGTGTTGGGCGTGCCGAGCGAAACGCGGTGCGCCCGGGGCGGGGGCAACACAAATCCTCGCCGCCTTCAAGACGGGGATCTGAACATGCGTAAAATGAATTCGCGAAAGCTTATGGCACTCCTGTGCGGAGTTGCTTTTATCGGCCTGAGCGCACCGGCTTCGGCCGCCGACATTGTCTGGGCCCGGTACGGGGACAGCGACACGCTCGATCCTCATGCCAGCACCACCACGCTGTCCATGCAGTCCTGGCGGCAGATCTATGACACGCTGATGGCGTTCGACGAGAGTGGCATGCCGCAGCCGAACATGGCCAAGAGCGTTGCGGTGAGCGACGACGGGCTGATGGTGACCTTCAAGCTGAACGACGGCATCATGTGTCACGACGGATCGCCGTTCGATTCCACGGATGTGAAATACACCTTCGACCGGGCGCTGTCGGATGACCATCCGAGCCTGACCAAATCCGCCTGGGGTCCCATCTCGTCGGTCGAAGCACCGGATGCGTCGACCATCGTGGTCAAGTTCGACAAGCCCTTCGGTGCCTTCGTGCCGTTCATGGCCGATCCGTTCTCCTCGATGCTCTGCGACAGCAACGAAGCGCTGGGCGCGGACTTCGGTTCCAAGGCCGCCATCGGCACCGGCCCGTGGAAGCTGGAGGAGTGGACCAAGGGCGACCGGATCGTTCTGTCAGCCAACGAGACCTACAAGAATTTCGGTCATCCGGTCGAAAACAAGGGCAAGCCCTATGCGGACGGCCTGATCATCCGGACCGTACCTGAAGCCCAGACGCGCCTCGCGGGCCTGAAGACCGGTGAACTCGATATCATCGAGCCGCCGCTGGAGGACGTGCCGAGCATCAAGGACGATCCGTCCATGACTTTGCATATCGCCGAGGCGACCGGCCAGGACGTCTTCTTCGAGTTCACGATCTCCCGGCCGCCATTCAATGACGAGCGGGTCCGTCAGGCGGTGGCCCATGCGGTCGACGTGGACATGGCGCTCGACATCGGCTTCCAGGGCCTCGTGCAGCGCGAGAAGTGTCCGATCGCGGCCGGTGTCTTCGGCAACGACCAGGACTTCTGCGCGAAGTACCTGCCGGAGTATGACCCGGAAAAGGCCAAGGCCCTGTTGGAGGAAGCCGGCTATGGTCCGGACAATCCGATCGATGTCACCATGATGACCTGGACCGGCGGCGGCCGCGAACGGATCCTGCAGATCTTCCAGAACCAGCTCGCCCAGGTCGGCATCAAGACCAATATCGAGATCATGGATATCGGCACGCTCAATGCCCGGGTGAAGCAGGAAAACGAGAAGACCGAGGGCAAGTCCACTTTCGACATGATGGGCTGGTCCTGGTACGACCCGGATATCCTCTACCAGCTGTGGCATTCGCCGGGCGCCTATTCCGGCTACAACACGCCGGAACTGGACGCCATGCTGGAAGAGATGCGTACCACCGTCGACACCGAAGCCCGGCTTGAGGTCGTGAAGAAGGTGAATGCCCTTCTCCTGGAAAAGGCGGTCCATGTTCCCCTCTACACCCCCGGCTGGATGTGGCTCTACGTGACCTCCAAGAAGGTTGAGGGATTCAAGATCGGCGCCTTCGATCAGCCGCTGCTGATGGATGTGAAGATCACCGAGTGATCTTTCCCGGCGAGGCGGCGTCCCAGGTTCCCGGGACGCCGCCTTCTCCCGCCTTCCTCCGGTACGAACCCCATCGGCCCGCTTCATGCTTCATTATCTGACGCACAGGATTGCCACAGCGCTGTTCACGGTCTGGATCACTACCATAGCCGTCGCGATGCTGATCCATATCGTGCCGGGCGATCCGGTGCAGATCATGTATGCCCAGTCCCAGGGCACGACGCCGGAACAGCTGGAGGAAATCCGCACCCGGCTCGGGTTGAACGAGCCGGTCTGGGTCCAGTACGGCATGTTCATGGGGCGGATCCTGCAGGGCGACTTCGGTCAGACGATCCGTGGCAAGCAACCGGTGCTGGATCTGCTCATGGGGCGATTGCCGAATACGCTCCTGCTGGCGAGCGTCAGCCTGGTCATCGCGGCCTTTGTCGGCATCATTTTCGGTTTCTTTGCGGCCTATAAACGCGGCACAGCCGTCGACACCGGGCTCATGATCAGCGCGCTGATCGGCGTGTCCATGCCGCATTTCTGGCTGGGTCTGATCCTGCTGTTCGTTTTCGCGGTCAATCTGGCCTGGCTGCCGGTCGCCGGCGAGGACTGGCGCTCGCTTGTGCTGCCGGCGATCACGCTGGGCGTCGCCAATGCGGGCATCATCGCCCGTCTGACCCGGTCCTCCATGATCGACATTCTCAATCAGGATTTCGTCCGAACCGCGCGAGCCAAGGGGCTGCACAAGGGGACGATCCTCTATCGCCACGTTTTGCTGGCGGGGCTCATTCCCGTCGTGACCATGCTCGGCCTTCAGTTCACCTACATGCTGGGCGGGGCGATCGTGGTGGAGAATGTGTTCGCCTGGAATGGCATCGGCCGGCTGGCGATCCAGGCGATCTTCCAGCGCGACTATCCGCTGATCCAGGGGTTCATTCTGATCTTCGCGTGTCTCGTGGTCACCGTGTCCCTGGTGATGGATCTTCTTTACGCCGTTCTTGATCCCAGAGTGAGGCTGAGCTGATGGCCATGCAATCCCTGTCAGACGCCGGCGGCGCGCCTTCCGAGATGGCTTTGAAGCTGGGCCAGTTCTTCCGGAACAAGGGCGCCGTCATTGGTCTGGTGATCGTTCTGGTGCTTGTCTTCGTCGCAATTTTCGCACCGCTGATCGCGCCCTTCGATCCCCAGATGATGGGGGCCGGACGCCGGCTGCAGCCGCCGTCGTTCGGCCACCCCTTCGGCACCGATGAATTCGGTCGGGACCTGTTTTCGCGGGTGGTCTACGGTTCCCGGCTCACGCTGATGATCGCCGGCATTGCGGTCGGCATCGCGCTCGCCATCGGCCTGACGATCGGGCTGGTCGGGGGCTATGCGGGCGGCTGGACCGAGCGCGTCGTGATGCGCCTGGTGGACGTGGTCTTTTCCTTTACCGAGACCCTGATCGCTCTGGCCGCGGTTGCGGTCCTCGGTCCGTCGCTGAAGAACGCGATGATCGCGGTCGGGATTGCGACGATGCCGTTTTATGCGCGCATCTGCTACTCCACCGTGATCGTGGAGAAGAACAAGCCCTATTTCGAGGCGACGGTTGCCGCAGGTGCCGGGCATGTGCGCATCCTGTTTCTGCATCTCCTGCCCAATATCCTGCCGACCATGGTGGTGGTGGCCACCCTTGGCGTTTCCACCGCGATCCTGGCGGCAGCCGGGCTCAGCTTCCTGGGGCTCGGCGCGCAGCCGCCGTCGCCGGAATGGGGCTGGATGCTGTCGGCGGGACGGGATTACTTCACGCGGGCCCCCTGGATGATGATCGTGCCCGGTGTCTCGATCGCGATCACGGTTTTGGGCTTCAATCTTCTGGGGGACGGCGTTCGCGAAATCCTCGATCCCCGCCAGACGACGAGGCGCTGATCCATGAGCAATGCGATCCTCACCGTCGATAACCTGACCATCGGCTTCGGCCGCAGCGCGGAACAGTCTCCGGCGGTCAAAGGCCTGTCCTATTTTCTGAAAGCCAACGAGACGCTGGCGATCGTCGGGGAGTCCGGTTCCGGCAAGAGCGTCTCCAGCATGGCGCTGCTCGGCCTTCTGCCGAAGGGCACGAGCCGGATCCTGAGTGGAACGGCGGAGTTTGACGGCCGCGACCTGCTGCAACTTGGCGAGGAAGATCAGCGGGAAATTCGCGGCAAGCGCATCTCGATGATCTTCCAGGAACCGATGACGTCGCTCAATCCGGTGCTGACCATCGGGCGGCAGATGACGGAAGTGGTTCTGGCCCATGACCCCAAGTATCCGGGCGTGGAAAAGAGCGCAGTGACCATGCTCGATCGCGTTGGCCTTCCGGACCCCTCGGGTATGATGAAGCGCTATCCGCACCAGCTTTCCGGCGGGCAGCGGCAGCGTGTGATGATCGCAATGGCGCTGATCAACCCGGCCGGAGATCCTGATCGCGGACGAACCGACGACGGCCCTCGACGTGACCGTCCAGGCGCAGATCCTGGAACTGATGCGCGAACTCAAGGACCAGTTCGGCACGAGCATGCTGCTCGATTACCCACGACCATGGCGTCGTGGCGGGAAACCGCCGACCGGGTGATCGTGATGAAGCAGGGCGAGAAGGTGGAGGAGCGGGACGTTGGGCCGCTGTTTGCTTCGCCCGAGCATCCCTATACGCGCAAGCTCCTCGCGGCGGTCCCGAAGATCGGGTCTTCCGACGTGGCCTGCAAAGGGCGCGGTTTCATCTGTCGGCCATGTCGCTCCGGTAGAGGAAGCCGCGCAACCTGATGAAGACGTTTCACAGCAAAGGCCCACGAGACGAAGGCGCTGGACGATGTCAGCTTCGCCATTCCGCCCGGCGAGACGCTTGCGCTGGTCCGGCGAATCCGGGTCCGGCAAGTCGACCGCCGCCCGCGCGATCCTGCGCCTGCTGGAAGTGGATTCCGGCGAGGTGCTGATCCGACGGCGGCGATATCCGTGAATATCGCGCGCAGCTTTTTGCGCAAGGCGCGCAGGCACATGCAGATGATTTTCCAGGACCCTTACGGGGCGCTCGACCCGCGCATGCGCGTCGACCGGCTGGTGGCCGAACCCATGCGTATCCACAAGATCGCCAAGGGCAGGGAGCTTCAGGACAGGACCGAAGCCCTGTTCCTTCAGGTCGGTCTGACGGCGGACCAGATGCGCCGTTATCCGCATGAGTTTTCCGGCGGGCAGCGTCAGCGGCTCTGCATCGCGCGGGCGCTGGGGCGTGGAACCAAAGCTGATCGTCGCCGATGAGCCGACGTCGGCGCTCGATGTTTCGATCCAGGCCCAGGTGATCGAACTGATGCTCGACCTGCAGCAGCGCCTCGGGCTGTCCTACCTGTTCATCAGCCACGATCTCGCGGTGGTCGAACAGGTGAGCCATTCGATCGCGGTCATGCTGCATGGCCGGATCGTGGAGGTCGGCCCGAGGGACGCAGTCCTGAAGACACCGGCCCATGCCTACACAAGGGAACTTCTGAACGCCATTCCGATCCCGGACCCGGTGCGCACGCGCGGCAAGCTGGAAGTCAGCGACCGCTCATCCTTTTCCAGGGGGCCGCTTGAGCCTGTCTCCGAGTATCACCTGGCGGCGTCATGACCATCGGAATTGCACTTTCCGGGCCGAACGCGGGCCTCTGCCTTTTCAAGGCGCTCGCGGCGGTCGAAAGGATTAGCCGCGGCTCCATCGGCGGGTTCGTCAGCTTCGCCGTGATCACCGCCGACGGGCAATTGCTGCGCGCCCAGACCCAGGACGGCGGTACAACCACCCTGTTTGGAGGCGAGGACCCTCCGGCTGAGATATGCCCAAGCGCCCCTGGCGGTGCTGATGTCGAGCGGACCCAACCGGCCGGAACCCCTGTCGCAGTTCACGCCTGGTGACGCCGACATCGGCCTCGTCACCGGGCATCGGCTGCCGAATGTTGCCATATGCGGAAATCCGCCGCCGAACGTCATGGTGCTGGACGCCCTGAAGCGCGGCGATCCGGTCCGTGTCGCCGTCTCACAGGCGCTTGCGGCCAACCGTCAGGCGGACGCGGGGCTGATCGCCCTGACCCGCAAGGGCGAAATAGCCATGGGCGATACCGACTTCGTTTGCAGGCGAAAGGATCGCGGCAGCCTGTCCTTTTTCCAGTGAGGACGGACGCTTCAAAGGTGCCGTCATCCACAATTCCATCTTTCCGGTGCGGGGGATTGCCGAGCTTGTGGCAGGCGTCGCCCTGGACATTTACGAAGCGCCGGACCGCTGCGACCGGATGCTCCCGCCTCGACCGGTCGGTTCGGCTCGTTCCGTCGGATGGCGAACAGGTGCATATCGATGACCAGGGCAAGGTCCTGTCCGTGGACATTGCCCGGGAACGGATCGAGGGCGGGACGCTGGAAGGGGCGCTTTTTCTCTAATCAGGCGCCCGGTGTAACCTGAACGATAAACTGGTCGGCCATGTGAGCGGCCAAGAGCCCTATACGATCGTCGAGGACAACCGCGCGCTGTCTTTTTCCGGACGACCGGAAACGGAAATTGCTCTGAAGATGCAGTACGGCTAGGCCGGGGGGCAAAGGCGCTGTGCGTTCGATCCGGCGTCGGTCTGCTCGACGCCGGATCCATTCGTTTCAGATTTTAGTGGGCGATCATCACGTGGCGGACGACCGTGTAGTCCTCCAGGGCATAGTGCGACATGTCCTTGCCGTAGCCGGATTGCTTCAATCCGCCGTGCGGCATTTCGTTAACCAGCATGAGTGGGTGTTGACCCAGGTGCAGCCGTAGCGCAGGCGCGCGGACGTTGCCATGGCGCGGGACAACGTCCTTGGTCCAGACGGAGGGACCGCCAGGCCGTAGTCGCTGTCGTTCGCCCAGTTGACGGCCTCATCGACGTCGCTGAACCGGTCACGGAAACGACCAGGACCGAAGACTTCCTTGCGGACGATTTCATCGGACTGAAGCGCACCGGCAATCACGGTCGGCTGGATAGAAGAAGCCGTTGCCGTTATGGACCTTGCCGCCAGTGACCGCTTCCATGTGGGGTTGCTCCAGCGCGCGTTCGACGAAGCCCGCGACCCTGTCCCGCTGACGCATGGAAATCAGCGGGCCGATTTCGTTCTGCTCGTCGTCCGCCTGCGCATAGGCGATCTGGAGACCTCCGAGAGAGGTCGGCGACGAACTTGTCGTAGATCTTGGCGTCCGCATAGATCCGGCACGCGGCCGTGCAGTCCTGGCCGGAATTGTAATAGCTGAAGGCGCGCAGACCGCCGACGACGGCTTCCAGGTCCGCGTCGTCAAAGACGATGACCGGCGCCTTGCCGCCCAGTTCCAGGTGGGTGCGCTTTACCGTCTGCGAGGCGGCCTGCATGATCTTCTTGCCCGTGCCCACGTCTCGGTGATTGAGATCATGTTGACCTTGGGGTGATTGATCAGCGCGTTGCCGACGGTGGCACCACGACCGAGCACGATGTTGACGACGCCCTCGGGCAGGACGTCGGCGAGGATCTTTGCCATCTTCAGCGCCGTCAGCGGCGTCTGTTCGGACGGCTTGAAGATGACCGTGTTGCCGCCGGCGATCGCCGGGGCCAGTTTCCAGGCCATCATCATCAGGGGATAGTTCCACGGCGCGATGGAGGCGACGATCCCGACCGGGTCGCGGCGGATCATGGAGGTGTGCCCTGCCATGTATTCGCCCGCGGCACTTGCCGGAACGCATCGGGCGGCACCGGCGAAGAAGCGGTAGCAATCGACGATCGCCGGCATTTCATCGTTTTTGACGGCGTTGATCGGCTTGCCGCAGTTGATGGCTTCAAGCGCCGCGAGCCGTCTGCCTCCGCCTCGATCCGGTCCGCGATCTTCAGAAGGTAACCGGAGCGTTCGGCCGGGGTCGTCTTCGACCAGGTCGCGAAGGCCTTTTCAGCTGCAGCCACGGCCCGCTCCACCTGATCCAGAGAGGCCTCGGCCAGGCTCAGGACCGTTTCACCGGTGCGCGGATTGTAGATGGTTTCCTCGGTTTCCGTTCCGGCTTCCAAAAGCCGAACCGATCAGCATTTGCGTGTCCATCATCGAACTTCCTTGTTGAATGCGCGCCGTGACCGGCCGCGGAGATTGAAAACGGTTGTCTTTATTCCGGGTGTCTATCGGCCGTTAGCTGAGCGGCGCAAGCAGCCGGAGCATCAGGACGCCGCCCAGGATCATGGCAATGCCGATAAAGCCCCACAGGTTTGAGCGATTGCTCGAACCAGAAGACGCCGATCAGGGTCACGGCGACGATGCCCCAGACCCGCCCACACGGCATAAGCCACACCCAGCGGGATTACCCGAAACGCAGGCCCAGAAAGTAGAACGAGACCGCATATCCGCACACGGTCAGGGTGGCTTGCCGGCCAATGGGTCATGCCATTGGAGGCCTTCAGTGCGGACGTGGCCACCACTTCGGCAAGGATCGCCAGGATCAGGAACAACCAGGGCATGGTCGGAAGTACCTCCTGCCGAATTGGGAAAAGGGCGGTCCGGCGTTTTTGCCGGACCGCATTCTTAGGCCTACCAGCCGCCTTCGGCGCGACGGTTGTAGGTTTCACCGCCCAGATCAAACACCAGAAGTTTCTTTCGGTGAATGTATCCAGAACCACTGACTCAGCTCCCGGCCGACGCCCGACTGCCCGGCGCCGCCGAACGGGGCCAGCTGGTCCAGTAGTTGTAGGTTTCGTTGATGTTCACCGACCCGTGCGGCAGGGCTTCACCGACCCTCCAGGCGGTCGCCAGGTCCTTCGTCCACAGAGACGCGATCAGGCCGAGGCCGGAGATGTGGGCGATGTCGATGGCTTCCTGCACGTCGGAGAACTTGTAGATCGGTGCGACCGGGCCGAAGGTTTCCTCGCGCATGATGTCCATGTCGGTGGTGACGCCAGTGAGGATCGTCGCCGGGTAGTACAGGCCGTCTTCGGGGCCGAACTGCTCGATCTTCGCGCCCTTGGCGACGGCGTCGTCGACGTGGGCCTTCACCCGGGCGAGCGTGTCCTTGTTGCACAGCGGGCCCATCTCGGTGTCTTCGTCCGCCGGGTTGCCGATCTTCAGAGCGGCGGCCTTGGCGCGAAGCTTTTCCAGGAATTCGTCATAGACTTTCTCGTGCACGAGCACGCGCTCGGCGGAGGTGCAGACCTGACCGGATAGTAGAAGCAGCCGTTCATCGCGCCCATCGACGGCCGCGTCGACATCGGCGTCATCCATGATGATGAAGGGGCCGTCTCCACCCAGCTCCAGAAGATGGGGGACGCAGGGCGCATTTTTCGGCGATCTTGCGGCCGGTCGCTGTCGAGCCGGTGAAGAAGGACGCCGTCGACATTCTTGGAATCGACCAGCGCCGCGCCGACATCGCCCTTGCCCTGAACGATGTTGATGACCCCGTCCGGGACGCCGGCGTCCTTGAAGATCTCACCAAGCATGGCGCAGGAAACGGCGGCGTATCGGAGGGCTTCCAGATGACCGTGTTGCCGGCCGCCGCGATGTGGGCGAGGGCGATGAAGAAATGTCGGTCGGGAAGTTATAGGGCGTGATGGCTGCGACGACACCGAGCGGGCCGGTGGCTCATGACCAGAGCGCTTGTTGCGCGTGCGCTCCTGGGTGGAGGGAAAGCTCAGGCCGCGGTGGCGCAGGATTTCCTCGGCCGACTTCGCCCAGGACGGAGCGGAATATTCGAACTACTTCCTCGCGCGCGTCGTTGATGGTCTTGCCGATCTCGGCGGTGATCATCCGGGCGATCGGTTCGGCGCGCTCCAGGAAGATCTGGTGCACGCGGCGCATGATCTGAGCACGCTCGATGGTGGAAAGCGCTGCCCATGCCGGCTGCGCCTTGCGGGCGGAGGCGATGGCTGCTTCGACGTCGTCCGGGCCGGCGTAGCCGACCTCATGCAGCAGTTCGCCATTGTGCGGATTGCGGACTTCGAATTTGCCCGCGGAACCGTCCTTCCAGGTTCCGTCGATGAACGCGGCCTTGAGCACGTCCGAATTTACGCTGGTATGCTTGTTCATTATGAAACCTCCGGTTTTTTTGGCCCTTTACCGGGCCTTTGTATTGTCCCGCAGCAGAACCACGGAAACGAGAATGAGGATGGCCGAGGCGGCGACGATCAGCGCGCCGACGGCGTTGATTTCCGGTGTCAGGCCGCGTCTCAGCGTCGACCAGATGTACATCGGCAGAGTGTTGTCCCGTCGGTCAGGAAGAAGGTGACGGGGATTTCATCGAAGCTGAGTGTGAAGCTGAGAAGGCCCGCGCCGATCACCGCTGAACGGATATTCGGCAAGGTCACCAGCAGAAAGGTCTGCAGGCCGCTCGCGCCCGAGGTCCGAGGACGCTTCCGCATAGCTTTTCGGAACGCGCTGGAGACGGGCGTAGACCTGGGTGACGACAACGGCGAGAAGGGCGGTGGCATGACCCAGGATCACGGTCTGCAGGCTCAGATTGAAACCGAACAGCCGGAACATGGTCAGCATGGAAATGCCCGTAACGATGCCCGGCAGGGAGATCGGCAGCAGGATGAGTTTTCGGAAGACGCCCTTGCCGGGGAAGTCGAACCGGTCGAGGGCAATGGCCGCCGGCAACGCCGATCACCAGGGTCAGAGCCGTGGCGCAGGCGGCGACATAGAGCGAGTTCCATGTCGCGGTGTGATCAGCTGTTCGTTCTGCGACAGCTTCACATACCAGTCCAGCGTGAAGCCGGTCATCGGCCAGCTGAGAGAGCGGGAATCGTTGAAACTGTAGGCAACGAGCACGGCGATCGGGATATAGAGAAAAGCCAGAATGCCGGCGATGCCCGAGACCCCAGGCGGCATTCTCCAGACGTAGCCTCGCCTGGTTGGAGGTCTTGGTGTAGCCGATCATGACAGGCGCCCCGCTCCAAGACGTTCAAAACCGGTCCGAGGCTGAAATGATGCCGAGCACGATTATCAGCATCACCAGCGCCAGGCAGATCCCAGCGGCCAGTTCAAAGCCGCGCCGAATTGCGATGCGATCACGTTGGCGATCATGATCCCGTCGGGGCCGCCCACCAGGAAGGGGGCGATGAAGTCGCCGAACGCCAGGCAGAAAGTCATGGTGAAGCCCGCGACCACGCGGTCATCGACAGGGGGGAACGTCACTTTCCAGAAGGTGGCGAAGCGGCCTTCGCCGAGATCGGCGGATGCCTCTTTCAGCGACACGGGGATCTTCTCCAGCGCTGCGTAGATCGGCATCACCATGAAGGGGATGAAGACGTAGGTGAGCGTGAGCACCATCGCGGCCTGATTATAGAGGAAGATCGACGACGGCTCGCTGATCAGGCCGGTGGAGATCAGGAACGAGTTGAGGATGCCTTGCGTTCCAAGGATCGTCTTCCAGGTGTAGGCGCGCAGCAGATAGCTGACCCAGAGCGGGGCGACGACCGCCATGTAGAGTGCGGCGCGCGCCGAGGCGTTCTTCACCTTGAACACAAGGAAATAGGC
>NZ_CAXXSJ010000011.1:0-44240 GCF_963675095.2 uncultured Roseibium sp.
ATGGGTATCGGCGCCTTCAGGCTCAACTTGAGGCCCACCCGGTTCGGGTCGATATCCTTCGGCGCGTCATATCCGATCACCCCCGGATAGGTGGGCAGCTTGTCGATCTGCCATCCGGAGACCACCTTCACATCACGCAGAGCCTCTTGGTCCTCACCCGCAGCCATCCGGTCCTGCGATTTCCGCGCTTCTTCCGCGGCCACAGCCTCCGGTGCCCTCTCGTAGCGCGGTCCCACCACCATCGGGATCACCAGCTCATAGGCCCCGTCGATCTTGGGCACCGCCTGCACATAATCGATGGTGATATTCACCGTCTTGCCGGGCATCAGGTTGGCGATGTCTTGCGTGAACATGTTTGGCCGGTGCTGAGTCAGGAGTGAAGCCGCTTTGCCCTCCGCCTTGGCCTGTTCGAACTTGGCTTCGGCCTCCTCCTTGCGACGGATCTGCGCCACGATGGTCTCACCATCCAGCTCCATACGCATGCCGTGCACCGCCGCCTTCTGGTTCAGCGGAAACAGATAAGTGGCGTTGAGCGCGAACCTGGTCGGATTGATGAAACTCTGGGTCAGCGACACGTGAACCAGGTCCCCCTCGATGGAGACATCGTAGTCCGACTTTAAAAGCGGCAGGTTGATCTCCTTGCCTCCGGCCTCGGCTATCACCGTCCCGCCCAGATCGTCCTCCGTGGCTGCCCGGGCCAATGCCACACCGGCGAGGGCCAAGCCGAGAGCAAGTGCCGCAATCCCGGCTCCGTGGCCGATCCGCATCCACGAAATCGGCCATCTGCGATAGGGCCTTTCGGCAAAACGTCTTTCAACAAAGGTCATGTTGTTTCCTTTCAAGGCTTTGGAATTTCAGGATTTCGGCAGGTCGAGCGCGGCAGCGACGGAGGCTTCCAGGGCATTCCGCTCGTCGTCCGGCATCTGCCACGGGGTGATGCGCTGAATGCTGCTCCAGGCGGTCTTCGGCTCACGCAGCCACAGCCAGATCGCCTCGGCGATGTTGTTGGTGATGTGGCCTCTGTCGGAGATGAAGGAGACGGCTACGCGCCACTGGCGCCCTTCGGCGGAACTTGCCCGGTAAAGGGCGGTCGGCACCGGCGCCATCTGCGTGCCGAGGAACTCGACCCGGTAGCCGAGCCCGCGCAGACAGTCGTCCGGTGCATGCAGATGACGTAACGGCGAGCTGGTCTGCACCAGTGTCAACGCCAGCGGACCATAGCGGCGCTTTTCCGCATGTCCGCCATATTGGGTCAGATAGGCCTGCTCCACCGGCAAGAGCGGTTCTGCAACCCCGACCTCGCCGTCGATCACGGCCGGCAGCGTGCGGGTGGTCACTCGTGCAGAGACATCGAGTGCTTGTCGAGGCAGGTTGACGATAACCAGCGCCAGTCCCAGGAAGCCCAGCGCAGCAACCCCGCGCAGCCATCCGGACACCTGGAGATCGGATGCTCGGCAGTGGGGGCTTTGGGCCTTCCCCGCCAAGGTCTCTCCCGCCATCTCGGAAGCCGGCACGGCGGTCGGCCCGTAGAACAGGAACACCGGCACCAGCGACAGGCCAAGGGTCAGGTAGCCGATCAGGCTGTGGACCGGTTCCGCCATGACATTCAGGCCGAACATGCTGTCCGGATAACCGAGCCCCACCGCCAGCAGGGAAATGCGCAGGGCATTGGCCGCAATCGCGGAAGCGAGGGCAGCCAGGGTCCAGAGAACGGCCGTCGTCAGCCGGGGCCGGTAAAGCGCATGCAGGATCGTGACGAAGGCGAGCGACAGCGTCAGCCCGGTGGTTCCCGAACATGGCAGGTCCACCAGCACGTCCTGCCCGGCAAGCTGCAGCCGCACACCGGAACAGGAAAGGTTGTCGAAGAAAGTTCCGAGCAGCCCGCAGGAAAGATCGGCGGAAAGCGACTGCAACGGATAACCGGCGATCCTCTGGAAAATCCGCTCCACCGGCAGGGTGAATAGGAACAGCACCGCCAGCCACAGAGCCGACACCGGACGGGCGCTCTCACCGGTGCGCAGCAGCACTGCCAGGGCGAACACGTCGAGCCCCAGTGCCACCCCACCGACCACATTGACCGCCAGCACCTGCCCCGCCAGCCGGATCATGGCGGAAACCACCAGCAGTCCCACCGCCCCCCGCCGATGCCGATCCCCCGCCCCGGTCGCAACGACCGGGCTGATCAGCGACCACAGCAGCAGCCCGGACAGGGCAATCAGATAGACGGCACCGGACGTCGGATAGGACGGATCGAGCCACGTCCCGACAAGCCAGTGCAGCGGCTCGTAGGCCAGCACCCCCGATGCCACAGCGAACCCCATGGCAGCGGGCGAAAAGGCGGCCGGTAAACGGACCGCAAGAGATGAGAAGCACAAACGGGTCATGCCCCCGTTGTGCCGGACCCGTTTGCAGGGGCTTGCGAGCGTTTGTGCAGATTTTCAGGATTTCAGAAAAGGCAGTGCGCAACGACGTCTGGATTGCCTTCGTTCAGCACTTCCGGAACCATAACAACGGTCCCGACATGCTCTTCTACCCTTGCGCCAGACCACACGGCACGTATTCTCCCGCGTACAGAATACCCACCCCACCGGCCATTCTTCCCCGCACGCCGCCCGCTTCGAGGTTTCCATGCCCCACCTGCCCTGCCAAAGGCATCTGTTCGACATTCCCGACGATGTCGCCTACTTCAACTGCGCCTATAACGGCCCGCTTCTGAAGTCGGCCGCCGAAGCGCTGGTGGCCGGGTCGCAGGCAAAATGCAGGCCGTGGCAGCGCAAACCCGCCGATTTCTTCGAGGATCCGGAGCGGTTCCGGACACTCGCGGCGCAATGCTTCGGCGGCGCTGCGGACAATTACGCCGTGATCCCTTCCACGAGCTACGGCATCTCAACGGCCGCGCGCATACTGGAAGCCGAAGTCGGTGCGGGCGACGAGATCCTCGTGCTTGAGGAGATTTTTCCCAGCAACTACCTGCCCTGGCATCGTCTGACGCAGGTCACCGGTGCGACGCTCGCCACCGTGCCCACGCCCGTAGACCAAGACTGGACCGAGGCTGTCCTGTCCTCCTTTGGGGCCCGCACCCGGATCGTCGCCGTCCCGAACTGCCACTGGACCAACGGCGCCATGCTGGACCTGGGTCGGATCTCCGACGCCGCTCGTTCCGCAGGTGCCGTGCTCGTGCTCGACGTGACCCAGTCACTGGGGGCCTCTCCGCTCGACCTGGATCAGATCCGTCCGGATTTTCTCGTCGCCTCGGGCTATAAATGGCTGCTCATGCCTTACGGGCTAAGCCTTTTCTACGCCGATCCGAAATGGCACGACGCCCGCCCGCTTGAGGAAACCTGGCTCAACCGGGCCGGTGCGGAGGTGTTCGAAAACCTGGTGGACTACGCCCACGATTATCAGCCAGGCGCACGCCGGTTCGACATGGGCGAAAAAAGCATCCCCACCCTGCTGCCCGGTGGCCTCGTCGCATTGGAGCATCTGCGCGACTGGGGGGTGGCCGGTATCGCCTCCACGCTTGAATCCGTCAACGACCGGATCGCCGAGGTTCTGGTCCGGATCGGGCTGGAACCGGTCGAAAAGCCTTTCCGCGCGCCGCATATTCTCGGCGCCAGCGCGAAGGACGGACTCCCGGAGGGTCTGCTGCCCCGGCTCGCCGAACGGAATATCTTCATCAGCCGCCGCGGCAACTCCCTGCGCTTCGCCCCCCATCTGCATGTAAACGAAAACGATCTCGACAAGCTGTTCGACACGCTTGAAGCCGGTCTATGAGAGCATAAGACGGACACCGTCCAGCCCCGAAAACCACCACTGTGGTCAAGAAACCCAGGCGAAATGGATCTCAGGCGTCATGTTCCCTTCCCAAGGAGAAGCAGGAACTGAGGACTTCCTGAAAAATCCTGTTACAGCGGCCGTGGCTTCGGTAGTTCCCGTGCGATCTCGCGCAGCAGACTGCGGAACCAGATATGGGCCGGTGAGCGATGGGTTCGCCCGGTCCATCCCATATGGATCGAAAAACTGCAGTCAAAGGGCGCTCGAACGCAGACGATGCGTTTAGAATAGATCCGGCTGAATCCTTCCGTCGCGGTCAGAACCAGGTCGGTGCCTTCGATCACCTTGTCGATATCCCCGAAGGAACAGACTTCGACCTGCGGTGAGATCGAAACACCCAGCCGGTCCAGCGCCGTATGGAAATAGGGCCGCCAGTTGATCGACGGGCGCACGTGGATGTGCCTGGCATTCACATAGCTGTCGAGGTCCATCCGAGTGTGGCACCACGGACTGTCGTGCGACACGAAACAGGCGTACCGCTCCGCCACAATCCGTTCCGAGTAGGATCCCGAGCCATAGTCGCTGATCGGCGAAATCACCACATCGCACAGGTCCTGCTCGAGCTGCCTCGAGCCGTCGCCATCGGCGGAAATCGCCGTCAGCCGCACGTTGGGCGCAAACTGGCGTAGCCGCTGCACCAGCGGCGCCAGCAGGATGCCGCGTTCGTAGTAATTGCAGGACAGCACAAAGGTGTCGGTCGATAGTGCCGGTTCGAATTCGGCCGGAACGACCATCCTCTCATAGAGCTGCAGAAGCTCGCGCGCACCAACGGCCACGTCGTCGCAGCGGCGGGTTGGCCTTATCCGTCGCCCCTGCTTGACGAACAGCGGATCGGCAAAGACCCCGCGCAGCCGCTCGATCGTATAGCTGATAGTGGACTGGCTCATGTCCAGATGCTCGGCCGCGTCGCTGATGGAACCGTGCTCATACACCGCCGCAAGAATGCGCAGGGCATGAAAGTCGGTTTTCAGATGCTGCTCGCGGGACATGGACACCCTCCCTGATTTTCAATGGATTATGCACAACCCATCGAAAAGTTCGATACCAGATATCGGCGCCCTGCCGTTGTTGGAGCGCACGGACAGGCGCATGCTGAAGGAATGATCGTCCGGTTTGAGGAGGCCGTGGGCGGATCAGGAAAAGCCGCAGACAAGGATCCGGCGGTTCAAGGGAGGAAAGACATGACAGACGAAAAATCCAACTACGATCTGGGGCTCGAGCTGCGCCGCAAGATGTTCGGCCCGCAGGGCGCAGACGATCAGATCGACAATGCGACCGACTACATGGCGCCACTGCAGGACATCGTCACCCGCATCTGTTTCGGCGAAGGCTGGCAGCGCCCGGTCTTCGACAAGAAGACCCGTAGCCTGTTGACCCTGGCGATGCTGACCGCCATGGGCCGCACCCACGAGATCAAGATCCACACCCGCGGCGCGATCGCCAACGGCGCCACCCGTGAGGAACTGCGCGAGCTGTTCCTGCACTCCTACCTCTATTGCGGTATCCCGATGATGGTCGACGCCATGCGCGCCAGCGATGAGGTCCTGACCGAGCTGGAGGCTGGATGATGACGGAGCGTATCGGCTTTATCGGACTTGGAAACATGGGCGAGCCCATGACCCGCAACATCGCGCAGGCGGGCTTTGATCTGATGGTCTACGACGTGGATGGCGAGCGCACCGCCCGCATTGCCAGGGAAATCGGCGCGAAAGCAGCCGCAAGCCCGAAGGATCTGGGCAAGGCGTCCGACATCGTGGTCACGATGCTGCCGACGGGCGCGATCGTGCGCGAGGTGGTTCTGGAACAGGGTCTGGCAGAGGGCCTTGCGCACGGCAGCTTGATCGTGGACATGAGCTCTTCCTCGCCGACGACCACCGTGGAACTCGGCCGAAAGCTGGCCGAACGCGGTATCGGCCTGATCGACGCGCCCGTATCAGGCGCCGTGCCGCGGGCAAAGACCGGAACGCTGACCATCATGGCCGGCACCGACGATCCGGCTCAGCTGGAACGCGCGCGGCCGGTTCTCCAGGCAATGGGCGAAAAGATCTTCCCGACTGGGCCCCTCGGCACGGGCCATGCGATGAAGGCGCTGAACAACTTCTCCGCCGCCGCTGGCTTTGCCGCGGCCAGCGAGGCACTGATCCTCGGTGAACGCTTCGGCCTTGATCCAAAGACAGCGGTGGAGATCATGAACGTTTCCACCGGGCGTAATTTCTCCACCGAGATGACAATCCCCGGCGAGGTGCTGAGCGGACGGTTCGCCTCGGGCTTCGCGCTGGCGCTGCTTGCCAAGGACGTCGGCATTGCCGCGCAGCTGTCGCGCGATCTCGGCGCCGACCTGCCCCTGGTCGCCCAGACCGACAGCTGGTGGGATGCCGCCCTCAAGGCAGCGGACGGCCCGGCCGACCACACCACCGCCTACCGCCACTGGAAGGCCCAAGCTGATTCAGACTAGGGATCAGCTGCGGCGCGGGAGGCGCCCCCCACTCCCTCTCATGGAAAAGAAGAGGCCGGCACCCGCCGGCCTCCCCCTTTTTTTGGTCTTGCAGCGATTATTGCTTCATCGGCTGCATCAGTTCCGGCTTGGGCGTGGTGCTGGTGCTGATCGGAAGGATCGGGTACTCCACATCCGGCCGTTCTCCGGTCAAAGTGTGCAGGAAGGCCGTGATCGCTTCGACCTGGTCGTTGGACAGCTCCGCACCAAGCTGCGACGCAGCCATGATGCCGACGGCCTGCTTCAGCTCCCAAACCTTGCCCGAGTGGAAATAGGGAGCGGTCAGCGCGATGTTACGCAGCGGTGCTGCGCGGAAGACATACTCCTCATCCGCGGTTTTGGTCACAGCGAAGCGGCCCTTGTCCTCTGCCGGCAGGATTTCCGCACCGGGCTTTTCGACGACGCCGAAGGGATAATAGCCTTCGCCGCCCAGGTTCACACCGCCGTGGCAGCTTGAGCAGCCCGTATCCATGAACAGTGCCAGACCTTCCTTTTCCTGGTCGTTCAGGGCGGCTTCGTTGCCTTCCAGGAACAGGTCAAACTTGGAGGCCGGGGTGATCAGGGTCGCCTCGTAAGCCTCGATCGCTCTCGCCATCTTGTCGAAACTGACCGCTTCGCCATTGTCCGGAAAGGCCCGTTCGAAGCGGCCCACGTATTCCGGCATGCTTTTCAGTGTCTCTTCGACACGCGCAGGCGTATTCGCCATTTCCACGCCTGCCTGCACCGGCCCCTTGGCCTGTGCCTTCAGGTCCGCCGCGCGGCCATCCCAGAACTGGGCCGTATTGAAGATGGCGTTGAGCACGGTCGGTGCGTTACGCGGCCCCTTCTGCCAACCGTGGCCGATGGAAGTCTCAAGGTTATCGTCGCCCCCCATGCCCAGATTGTGACAGGTGTTGCATGACAACAGTCCCGAGCGCGATATGCGCGGATCGAAGAACAGCATACGGCCCAGTTCGATCTTTTCCTGTGTCACCGGATTATCGGGCAGGGAAGGCACCGCATGGGGGATCGGTTTGAAGGTGTCACGCGCTTCGCTCAGCAGGTCGGATTCGGCGTAGGCGGCCGAATGAGTGAGGGCGAAAACGGAAAGCGAGGCGAGGAGAATTCCAGCTTTCTTCATTTCAAAATCTCCTGTGTCTAGTGGCCCCGCCGGACCCGTCCCCTCCGGCGGACGGAACCCCGAGAGGCAGAAGCGGTCAGGCTCAGCCCCGTCGGAGTGCGGTTAGTTTAGAGGAGTTCTAAAAAGAAGGCCTTGAGAGACCTGATTGACAAATAGTTTTTGCAGTGCAGAAAACAGCCCCGGAAGAACCAACTAGAACAAGGCTATCGGATTCCTGAAAAAGGATGAACGCCAAAAAGTAAAAGCATTAAAATACGGATACTTGGCAGTCCTCGCTGCAGCTGCGAAGTGCAACCACCCACCGCCTATTGCAATATTTAACTATAGCCCGCGGGCCTGCTAAAGAATCAGCGTCGGCAGTGCAAAACCCTTCTCCTTTCCGCAGGGGTTCCGTCCTGCCCCGTTCGCTCCACGAAAATGAATGGGTGGAATAGACCCTCCCGCCGATGCGGCGGATCGTCCCGACAACCCGGCCGCGGCTGCGTTCTAGTGGCGCAGGCGTTTGGCGAGTCGGTTTTCCAATCCGATTGTCACGCTCAAGACATGAGAACGAGGGGCATTGCTTGCCCACATCCTTTGCCGGGAAGCATGTCGTCGCGTAGGTACGCCCCCTTGCGCCGCCGCAGCCGCCGGTTCAAAACTGGGATCATCTGTCCTCACGACTCTGCGGGAGCCCCATGTCCGAACCTCAAGATGCTGCCGCCCGCCGGGCGGTTCCGCCGGTCATCGCCTACCCGCCGGAAACGCTGCCGCAACCGGACCTGACCCTCTACGCTGCCGCACGCGAAACCGCGGTAAAGACCGGCGAAGTCATCGTACCCCCACGCGAGGCAGCCTCGATCGAGGTGCCGGCCGGCCATTTCCTGCGCATCGTCAGCGTGGAAGGCCCTCAGGTGGGGGATCTGAACCTGTTCAACAGCGCCGATCTGTCCGAGCGCTTTTATTCCGGCAAGACCCGCGCGCTCCATGGCACCCATGTCTCCACCGGAGACCGGCTCTGGTCCTGCTTTCCCTATCTGCGCCCCATGGCGACCGTGGTCACCGACACGCTCGACTGGTACGGCATCGACCAGTTCGGCGGCTCGGTCCATGACGTGATCGGCACGCGCTGCGACCCTTACACGGGGAAACTCCTCGCCGGCACCGACTATCACCACTGCTGCCATTCCAACCTGACCCGGGCGCTCGCAGACGCCCGCCACCTGCCGCTTGCCGAGGCCGAGCCCCATGTGCACGACGTACTCAACGTCTTCATGTGCACCGGCTTCACTCGCGACACGGGACAGTATTTCATGAAGGCCAGCCCGGTCCGCCCCGGTGATCACCTGGAATTCTTCGCCGAGATCGATCTGCTCGCCGTCATGAGCGCCTGTCCGGGCGGAGACTGCAGTTCCGAGCATTCCAGCGACACCGCCGCCTGCCATCCCATGGTGATGGAAGTCCACCGCCCGGCGGAAGGGACCCTCGCCGGCTGGACCTCGCCTGAACGCAACGCCTATGACCGCAGCCACGGGCGCACTCCGTGAAGTCGGCACCCCTTGGCGAGATCGCGGCGATGGAAGGACATGGCGGATAGGATCCCATTTGGATGGGCAATTCTCGCTCACCCCTCCTGGCCCAACGAGGAACTAAAATCCGAAAGAAAACCCTGCGGGCTCTCAGTGACACACAATTCCGGGTTCTGGCGAAGAACCCTGGGCGGACAGCCGAACCACTGGCGGACCGCACGCGAAAAAGTACTCACTTCCGAATAGCCGAGCAGGTAGCTGACTTCCTTTATCGGCAAAGTGGTTTCCCGCAGGTAACGCCGCGCCGCGGCCCGACGGACGTGGGCCGTCAGTTCCCGGAAAGACACGCCTTCATTTTCCATCGTTCTTTGCAAGGACCGTTCGGACATGCCGAGTGTAGCCGCAACGGTGGGTAGAGTGCAGGTGCCCGCCTTCATGGTCTCGGCGATAACCTCCGCGATGGCCGACAGCGGAGAGGTGTTCCTGGCACGCAGGTTCAGCTCACCGAGCGAGGCCCGTTCGATGATGGCATAAAGATTGTTGTCGTTGCGCACCGGTTGGGCATCCAGGTAACGCGCTTCGATGGAGATGATGTTTCGCGTCCCGTCGAACCTGATCCGGCTGCCGTAGCGCCTCAGGAAATCCGAAGTGCAAACTGGTGCACCCGTGGCAAGTTCGATTTCGATAGGCGCGGGTCGGGTGCCGAGCGCCGCCTCGAATCCTCGGGCTGCCCAGGCCATGCGGGCGAACATGTTCTGCCGCCAGGTGCCGTGCCTGTCCTGAAGTTTCCATTCCAGCACGCCCCGCCCTTCTTCCTCGGCGAAAGTGACCGTATAGGCGTTGGAGCGGATCTGCATAAAGCGCTGCCAGGCGTGGCATCCCTCCCGCAATGTCGGAGCACAAGTGAATAGATAGTCGAACAGGGAAAACTCTCCGACATCCGAGGCATTGAAGACATCGAAGATCCTGGCGTCATCGCCGGAGGCCTCGGCCGCCTCTTCGAAGACCGCATAGAGCGCGCTAATGGGAACAATGCCCTCCGGATCGTCCAGTTCGTCGAGATCGAAGCCGTGACGGCCGGCAAGGTCTTCCCAGTCCAACACATCCGCAGGCGTGCCGTCACGCAGCACGCGCAGGGCATCGGCCCGAGCCCAATCCTTTACCCCCGCCATTCAGACCCTCCCCGTCAGAATTAACTGGAAGGAACAGAATAGGGCAAAATTCCGAACACGTGGCGGAAAAAAACAAATTTCTGCTAGAAATTGTCAATTTTCCCTATAGCAACTGCGGTTGTCATCCGCCTCGCGGCGTCGAACGTTATGTTTTTTCCCAAATCGCCTTCATGAAGGGGCTTTACTGTTCCCGGCCTGAATCGGGCGAGCAACTCACTCCTCCTTCCTCAGCGCTTCGTCCCACGTGCCGGTGATCTCAAGCCCAGGCCAGGTTTCCAACAGGCGCCCACCGGCCGGAAAGATGTTCCGTGCGAGCAAGATCTCCTCCAGCGTCACATCGACAATCCGCCGGGCTCCCGCGAAGGTTCCGGAACGCTCCGGCGACCAGTCGATAATCGCACGCCCGGTAGCGAACACAGCCCCGCCGGTTTCGAAATCCGGCACGAACAACCCGACCCGGCCGTCCGCTTCGATATTGCCGAGCGTGTTGAAGAAGCGGTTTCCCTTGAAATCCGGGAAGGACAGGATGCTGTCGCCAGTCACCCCCAGGAACCCTGGTCGCCCGCCCCGGTGGGAGACATCCAGTCCGTTCCGCGGGTCTTCGGTCAGCTCCGGCGCACGTGAGGCAATGAAGAAGGTATCGGCCCGTTCCACCAGCGCCTGCGCCTCGCCGGTAAGGCTGCTCAGCCGCCCGACTTCAAAAGCATCCGCGATCCCGCTACGCCGGTCGAACACCCGTGCCTGAATGTATTGCGGACAATTGCCGAAGCTCTGGCCGACGGCGATGTCGAAGCCGTTGGCCCCGGTTCTGACAACCTCGCCGTTCAACCGGTTGCGCCGCCGGCTGTGCAGCTCCAGCCCGAGGACGCCGACCTTGCCCCCCGCAGCGATGTCGAACGCCAGTTCGTCGCTCAGCACCGGAACGGCACCTATGCTGAGGGTCCGCGCATCCGGACTTTGGACAAAACCCGGCTCGCCGAATACCGGCGAGGCCCAGACACGGCCCTTCTTATCGAGCAATCCCAGGAACAGGACCGACTGGCTTTCGAAAAATGCCCGGTGTTGATCCGGCATGGTGTCGCGAAAAACCCGAGACACCGCCCTCCTCCAGTCTGGTCCACTGCCGTGGGCACGTTCCTGAACGGCGATTTCACCGGCGTGAAAGGCTGTCCGTTTCTGATCCATTGAACTGCTCACGCTGCTTCCGGTATTGGCGAGGAAACCATGGAAACGAAATTCGGCTGGTCTTCGATCCGCTCCAGCCAGGCGCGGATTGCCGGATAGGGCTCCAGGCTGACGCCGCCTTCAGGGGCATGAGCAATATAACTGTAGCCTGCCACATCTGCGAGGGTGATGGCATTGCCGGCCAGATAGGCACTGTGTTCCAGGATCGACTCCATTACCTTGAACAGCGCATGAGCCCGTGCCACAGCGGCGGCATGATCCAGTTTCGCACCGAACACATGCACCAGCCGTGCAGCCGCGGGACCGGGGGCGATTTCACCGGCGGCAACCGACATCCAACGTTGGACTTCCGAAGCCTTGACCGGATCTTCCGGCAGCCAGCCGGTATCCGCGCCGTAGCGCTTGACCAGATAAACCAGGATCGCGTTGGAATCCCACAGGATGGTGCCGTTGTCATCGATCGCCGGAACCTTGCCGAAGGGATGAAGCTTCAGATAGCCGGGCGCCTTGTGCGCGCCATTGGCCATGTCGAGATCGATCGTCTCATAAGGCAGGCCCAGGAACGCCATCATCAGTTCGACACGGTGGCAATGGCCGGACTTCGGGTTGCGGTAAAGCTTGATCGGGGTGGCGCCTGCCGGAAAATGCGTGTTCATGAGCCTCGTCCGTTTTCTCTTGGATTGGGGATGAACGACATCTAATTGGCATCACGGAACAAATGAATTAGTGTATTTCAAAAGTCTTTATTTTGAGATTTGAACATAATAGGAGGTCATCCTGGACCGGCTCCAAAGCCTTGAGGTCTTCATCGCCGTTGCCGAGGAAGGCGGCTTCGCAGGCGCCGCGCGCCGACTGAACCTCAGCGCCCCCTCCGCCACTCGCGGCATCAACGCGCTGGAGGCCCGCCTCGGCGCACGCCTGTTCACCCGCACCACCCGCCAGGTTCGCTTGACCGACGTGGGAGAAGCGTACTTGGAGGAGGCCCGCCACATTCTAGGCCTGCTGCAATCCGCTGACGACGCAGCTGCAGGGGCTGCCACGCGGCCGCGCGGCCGGCTCCGCATTACCTGTCCCAACGAATTCGGCCGCATCCATGTGATGCCGGTCCTCACCGGCTATCTGGATACCTACCGGGACGTGAGCGCGGAAATCGTCATGATCGACCGGATCGTGAACATCGTCGAGGAAGGCTTCGACATTGCGGTGCGGATCGGCCCGCTCCAGTCGTCGGGGTTGACCGCCGTGCGGATCGGCCAGGTCCGCCGGGTGGTCTGCGCTACGCCCGCCTATCTGGCGGAAAACGGCGCACCCCAAACACCGCAGGACCTGCAGGGCCACCGGGTGATTTCCGCCGGCCCGGTCGGCCCATTGCCCGACTGGCGCTTCGGCGGCGACCGACCCGTGACCGTTCGCATTGCTTCCCGCCTCGCCGTCAGCAATATCGCCGCCGGTATTGAAGTCGCCTGCCAGGGCTGGGGCCTGTGCCGCGCCCTCTCCTACCAGGTCGCCCCGCAACTCGAAACGGGAATCCTGCGGAGGGTCCTGGAGGAATTCGAACCGGATCCCTTGCCCGTCCACCTCGTTCACGTCGAAGGCCGCCGCGCCGCCGCCAAGGTCCGCAGCTTTCTCGACTACGCGGCACCGCGCTTGAAGTCGCTTCCGGTTCTCGGTTGACGGGTACGGACCGTATGGGAACCGGTCATGCCGGGAACGCGCCTTTGCCGAATAGTCGCTTTCAAGCTTGTCTGCCGCTTGCTATCACCGGGTAAGGTCAAATTCTGGCGGACACTTCGGGGCTTCCATGTCGCATCAATATGTCCATGTCATCGGTCCCAAGGACACGGTCGATGACATTATCGAATTCGCGGATCGCGACGGCGTCACCCTGGCCGGCATTTCCGCGGCGAAGGGACCGGTGCGCACGGTGTCGTTTCTGACCACTGCCAAGGCCCAACAGCCCCTTCTCGACGATCTGCAAAGCGCGCTTCAAAAGACCGAGGGTTGGCAAATAGCCATAACCCCGGTTGACGCCGTCGTCACCAAGGAGCAGGACGAGGACCCAGACGAAGACGAGATCACCGAGAGCCGGGAAGCCCTGCTGGCCGAGATCTCCAAAAATGCGGGCATTACACCAACCTCCCTGACCTTGGTCGCGATTTCCACAGTCGTTGCCGCGCTCGGTATGATCGAGAACAACGTTGCCGCCATTATCGGAGCGATGGTCATCGCGCCGCTGCTTGGTCCGCTCCTGGGCTCTATTCTCGGGGTCTCGCTCGGCGAACGCGGCCTGATCATCCAGTCCGCGAAAGCCAGTGCCGTCGGCATCCTCCTGGCGGTTGCCATCGGCGGCGTGCTTGGCATCGCGCTACCATTCGATGTTTCGTCGAAAGAACTGGCCTCCCGCGCCGCCGTCGGGTTCGACGACATTGCCCTTGCCCTTGCCGCCGGGGCCGCAGCCGCGCTGTCCCTGACCGCAGGCGCAGCCTCGATCCTGGTCGGCGTCATGGTCGCCGTCGCCCTCATGCCGCCAGCGGCTGCTATTGGCCTGTTCCTTGGAAAAACGGCCTGGCTGATGGCCGGTGACGCAGCCTTGTTGCTGGCGGTAAACCTTGCCGCGCTGCATCTCTCCGGCCAGATCGTCTTTCTTGTCCGCGGCATCAAGCCACGGACCCGTTACAGGCAAGCGAAAGTCAAACAAGCCATCCGCTTTTCCCTGGCAGTGTCCGGGCTTCTGCTTCTCGCCCTGGCACTTGTGATCGGGTACAAGGTCATTCCCGACGCCTTTCCCTTGTTGGATTGACGCGACTGCGGAAAAAATTCCTGGGCCGGCCGAAGCCCTTTCCGCCCGCATCATCCGCTCCAAGGCCTCTCCTCGGGATTTGAATTGCGGCAAGCCCCCCAACCCGTCGCCGACATCAATCCGTCATGCATCAGAGCTAACCGGTCCGCCATGTCGAACTACCGCTCCTATGTCATCTGCACCTCTCCGCGCAGCGGCAGCACCTTGTTGTGCAGAATGCTCGCGGATACCGGTATCGCCGGAAAGCCCGCGTCCCTGTTCTACGACCCCTCACTGGAGGACTGGCTGACCCGGATGAAAATCACACCTGAGGAAACTGCCTCGGAGCGCGATACTCTGGAAGCGGTCTTCCAAGCTGCCATCGAAAAGGGAACTGGAGGCACCGGCCTGTTCGGTCTGCGCCAGCAAAGGCCAAGTTTTCCGTTTCTGTGCGAAAAGCTCGCCGTCCTCTACCCGGACGAACCGACGGATCGAGCGCGCCTTCACCGGGTCTTCGGGCCAACCCTGTTCATCCACCTGACCCGCCGCGACAAGATCGAGCAGGCCGTATCCTACCTGAAGGCCGAACAGTCCGGCTTGTGGCATGCCGCCCCCGACGGCACGGAACTGGAACGCCTTTCTCCGCATCGCGACCCGTCCTACGACAGGCAACAGATCCGGGCCTGCGTCGAGACGATGACAGGCTATGACAATGGCTGGCTGGCCTGGTTTAAACAGGAAGGCATCACACCTCACCGTATTTCCTACACAGACCTCTCCGCCGATCCGGCCGCAACCCTGCAAACCGTTCTGGAGCGCCTGGACCTCGACCCGGCAGCGGCCGCCGGCATCACCCCCTCCGTCAAGAAACTGGCCGATGAGACCAGCCGGGAGTGGGTCGAACGGTTCCGCGCCGAGGAACGGTTGGACCGAGCCCCGCTCAATACGCCGTGAACCGGCCCCGCATGGCCTCGTCCTCCTGACGGATACGCTGGCGGAGGATGACGAGGTAGACCGGCAGACCCACGATCAGTGTGCCGTAGGCCTGCAGCGCCAGCGCAAAGCCGATCAGTTCGGGGATCATGTTCAGATAGTAATTCGGGTGCCGGATCATCCGGAAGAAACGGTTGGTCACCAGTTCGTGGTCCCGGGCGATGATGATCTTGACGGTCCAGAACCGACCGAGGGTCATCAGGACCCACGCCAGCGCGATCATGGAAAGCGTATAGATGACGAGCCCGACCACCGTGACCGCCGAAACCGGGGCCGCGCGCCACAGGCCCTCTGCGATTGCCGCCAGATAATAAGCGATATGGACCAGCGCCAGTATCGTGGAGGTGGTGGCGCCATATTCCACCGCGCCAGCCTGCTTCAGCCGTTTCTCGTTGCGGATGGACACCGCCAGGGCGGCAAAGCGGAGAATAGCGGCAATGCCGATAAAGCCGATCATGAAAACAGGCATGAAAAAATCCCGCAACTTTGAAAACGGGCCCGGTTATACATCCATGCACCCGCCTAAAAAGGTCTTTCCGCCCGGATCGTGATGCGATGCCCACAATCTCAACAGAATATCGCGGGTACGGCCGAAGACCGGCACCATTCAAGCCACGCAGGTTGGGCTTATCGCAACAGCCCCTCAGCCGGGCAGAATGCTTGTGACGGCGTTGATCACAGTCGTAGTGACTGCGCCGGCGAGAAACAGCCAATCGAAAAACAGGCATGATGCGACAATCAGCGTGGTCTGATAAGCAGGTGCCGCCCATTCGTTCATGAGGATGGCAAGCGCCCAGTTCTGGCCGAACACGTAGGCATAGGCAGCCCAGGCGATATAGCCGGTGAGCGCCACTGAAAAGGCGGTGAACCGCCAATTGAGAGGCTTGCGGAACAGGGCAAGCCCGACCATCAGCGACAACGCCATGACATTCACCAGACCGAAGCGACGCAGATCGGTCAGCAGACCGTTCACCGTGCTCTGATAGCGTTCGACGACATAGTCCCGAAGGGTCGCTCGACCCAACTGCAGCCGGCCGATCCGTTGCACCAGCGCGCTGTTGGCGACCACCGCCGCAACGGCCCAGAAATCGCAGTTTTCCTTGCAGCGACCGGACATCACGGGCGCAAGCAGCGCAGGTACGATCTGCCTGCGCCGCTCATCGACCCTGTCCTCGTCCCGTCCGAACCTTTCAGCAAGGGCGCCGAACCGTTCCGCCCGTCCGCCTTCCGCAGAGGGACCTTTGACCTTCTCCCAAGCCTCGTGGGCAGCCGCTTCGACTTTCGCAACGGCAAAATCCTGCAACCTCTCTTCCACTTGCTGCGGGTTGGTATAGGTCACGATCACCAGAAACGCTGAAAGGATCAGCCCTGCCAACTGAACTCCTGCCAGTGCCAGCCTGCCTGCAAGTTCCATGCGATCTCTTCGCCCCGGACAATGCCACCTTCCTTTCAACCATCCAGTGAAGCGACATGAAAAGCAACCATCCACCCGGTACGCTTTTCGCTCCTTTCACTCTCTTTTTGCCCTCCCCTGCGCGCCGCAGATCGCTGGCACGAGACGGCCACCAAATCAGCACCCCTTGAAATAGACCCTAATTAGATATATCTAAATGCCATCTAAAACAGAACGAAAGTGAAATGAGACTGTTATGAGAAACGATATGTTTGACGGTGACCACCATGGCCGGGGACGGCGCGGCCGAGGCTTTGGCCGACACGGCGAAGGCCGAGGCGGTCCCGGTCGCAATGGCGAAGGCAGAGGTTTCCGCGGCGGGCGGCGCGGCCAGCGCTCCGGACGGCTGTTCGACCACGGCGAACTCCGGATCGTGATCCTTGCCCTGATCGCGGAGGCTCCGCGTCATGGCTACGACCTCATCAAGGAGATCGAGGAACGCACCGGCGGGGCCTACAGCCCGAGCCCCGGCGTCATCTACCCGACCCTGGCCATGCTTGAGGAAATGGGCCACGCCACGGTGACCGAAAGCGAGGGCAAGAAGCTCTATACGGCAACGGAAGCCGGCATCACGGCGATCGCCGAACAACAGGCCGAAGCCGACGCGGCTTTTGCCCGGATGGATCGCGCAGCCGCTGAAACGCCCGCAGGCCCGCCGCCACAGCTCGTCCGCGCCATGGAGAACCTGAAGCTCTCCCTCAGGCTGCGGCTGGAAGGCGGACCGCTGAGCGAAGACCAGATCCGCACGATCGCCGCCGCACTCGATACTGCCGCTGTCGCGATCGAACAGGCGTAGGTCCGAACGGCCATCACCCCGCCATGGCCGAAACGCTATACCGTCTATTCGATCCCGCGAATTGCCTCCTGCCCCCCTCCTTCCTACGAAATGACATAGGTCGAAATCAGGAAGGAGAGGACCACATGCAAGCTTGCGATGTTCCCCTGCTGCGCCGCTTCTGGTACTGCGTGGCACCGAGCGAAAAAATTACCGACAAGCCCTACGGTTTCACCCTGCTGAACGAGCCGATTGCCCTGTGGCGGGACGACACGGGGGCGGTTCGGGCAGTGAAGGATCGCTGCCTGCATCGCACAGCGAAACTGTCGCTTGGCTATGTCGAGAACGGCAACATCGTCTGCCCCTATCACGGCTGGGCCTTCAGCGGTTCCGGCCAGTGCGTCAAGGTTCCCCAGGATGTCGAAGACAAGCCCAATCCGTTCGGCGTGCCCGGCTATCACTGCACGGAAAAATACAATCACGTCTGGGTCGCCCTGGAAGATCCGATCTTCGGCATTCCGGAAATCGAGGAATTCGGCCAGCCCGGCTACCGCCAGGTGATCGAATTCTGCGAGACCTGGTCCGCCAATCCCCTGCGCATCATCGAGAATTCCTTCGACGCCGCCCATATCACCTTCGTCCACAAGGAAAGCTTCGGCGATCCGGACCCGACCATCCATCCCTTTTCCGTGGATGAAACGGAAAACGGCTTCATCGTCCAGAACGACATCAAGGTGAAGAACGCCGAGCACATGAAATCGGCGCTCGGAATGGAGGACGACGAAACCCGGCGGCGGACGCGCAACCGCTTCTACCTGCCGTTCTCCCGTGTCGGGCGGATCTGCTACCCGAACGGACTGGAAAACATCCTGTGCACCTTCCTGGCCCCCATGGACAATCAACGTACACAGTTCATCCAGTGGGTGATGCGCAACGACAGCGAAGAAGACACGCCTGCGGAAAAAGTAATCGCCTTTGACCGGCAGGTCACGATCGAGGACCGCGATATTCTGGCGAGCACCGACCTCAACGTGCCCCTGGACAGGTCCGAGGGCGTGGAGCTTCACATGTCGTCTGACCGGCCGGGCGTTCTGATGCGCAAACAGTTGCGTCGCCTGATCGAGACGGCGGACGCAGAAACCGCCGCCTGACCCCTCCTCCCGCGGCGGTGTCCCTCACGCCGACGCGGCTTTTAAACCGGTGATGTGTGAGGCGTCCGATACAGGTTGGAGCTCATATTCTCTACCTCACGGGCCACACCGCGGATAATGCCGCGCAACCACTGGTGCCACGGGGAGCGGTGATTGCGTTCGTGCCAGAGCGCGTAGAAACGGATGGCACCGAACTCCTTGGGCAGTTCCACCACGCTCAGCGGCACATGGACGGCCAGATCCTCGGCGAAATGCCGGCTGGTGGTGAAGACCATGTCGGTCTGCGCAAGAACGAAGGGCACCGATCCGTAGTCGGGTACCGAAGCCGAAATCTGACGGCTGACCGACAGGTCGCACAGGCGCCCGTCGATGGGGCTAAGCCCGGCATTGTCAGAAGGCGTCAGGGACAGGTGTTTCGCCGATAGGTACTGGTTGAGTGTCAGCCGCTTCAATTTGGAGAACGGATGCCTGCCATGCACCAGACAGACCATATTTGAGGCAAACAGTGGCGCGGTTCGCAGCTTTTCCGGCGGATGCGGCCAGTTGCCCAGGACGATATCGGCCACGCCGTCGGCCAGAACCGAAACGAGCTGGTCGTGGGCAGGCATGGGCGAGACATCGACGATCGCGCCCGGCGCCTCCTCGTTGATGCGGCTGATGATGAGCGGCAGAAACGTCGGACCGAAGCAATTGGCAAGCAGCAGCCGGAAATGATGCCCCCCGCTCGACGGATCGAAGCTCTCGTCGGGACAAAGCTCCCGGTCGAGATCCTCCAGAACCCGACGCATGGAAATCTCCAATTCCCGGCCCCGGTCAGTCGGAACCAGCCGGTTTCCGGTACGCACCAGCAGTGGATCATTGAAAATCGCGCGCAGGCGCCTGAGACAGAGGCTGATGGCCGGCTGCGGCTGACCGATCAGTTCAGCCGTGCGCGTCACGCTGCATTCGGTAAGCAGGGTCACCAGAATACGCAGGGAGCGAACGTCCAGCCCATTGCCCATACTGCTGCTTTTCATGCGGATACTCCTGTTCGACCAGCGCTCGCGGTCACCAGAAACCGCAAGCCGGCAAACCGGACCAGGCCCGGCGTCGCCATCGGTTTTGAAAAAGCAAGAACCGTTCCAGTCACGGCACAGACGTCGCAGGGGCTCGCCGGTTCTGGATAAAGCCTGAGGGCTTTTCCGGGATGACCTTGAGTACGGGGCACAGCCGTGCCTTATCCCCAGGCTGTCATCCCGGCCGCAGCGAAGCGGAGAGCCGGGACCCATATGTGGACGGCCCCGTGGTTGCAAGGTTGAAGTTGGCAGGTGTTCCGGATCGCTTGCGGTCATATGTACGGCCTGCTTTGCGGCCGTTTTGCCGCTGGCCAAGATGGGTTCCGCAGCGGATGGGATCCAAACAGTACAGCGATATCGGCCTTGAAGCCGCCACTGGATCCCACGGTATTTCCCATCCGCCTCGGTTCGACCGAACACACCTTCTCATCTTCCCTCGCAAGTTCCTCTGTCGCGCCAGCCTGTCTTTGGCCGGGGCAAGTGTTTTGTCGATCGTCAGGCGAGTCCCGGTTGCTCCTTCGGTGACCGCGGGTGATAGGTTTCGCCGCTGACCATCAGCTTCCAGGCGATGCGCGCCAGCTTGTTGGCGAGCGCGACGGCAACCAGCTTGTGCGGCTTGTGACGACACAGTTTCTCCAACCAGGGCCAGGGCGTTTTGATCCTCCCCTGCCGGCACTGCAGCAGAACGGCGCTTGCGCCGGCAACCAGGGTGGCGCGCAGCATCTCGTCCCCGGCGCGGGTGATCACACCGAGCCGGTTCTTGCCTGCCGTGGAATGGTTTTTCGGCGTCAGGCCGAGCCAGGCAGAAAAATCGCGCCCCGATTTGAAGGCATGCGCGTTGCTCACCTTGATCGCCAGCAGGGTCGCACCAACCGGACCAATGCCCGGGATGCCGGCCAGCCGCTGGCTGAGTTCATCGGCACGGTGAAGCTCTCGCAGTTTTGCGTTGAGATCGGCTATCTCCTTGTCCACTCGCGCGTAGTCACGGACCAGCGTTTCGAACATATCCCGTGCCATCTCCGGCAGCGTCTCGTCCGCGCGGATCCGCTCGACAAGCCGGTCAAGCTGGAACAGGCCCTTCGGGGCAACCAGACCGAACTCTGCCGCAAAGCCGCGGATCGAATTGGAAAGCTGCGTACGCCGGCCAAGGAATTGCCCTCGCAGCTTCGCCAGCATCTGCGCAGCTTGCTGCTCTGGACTTTTCACCGGCACGAAGGTCCGGGCCAGCTTCGGACGGCTCATCGCCTCGCAGATCGCTTCCGCGTCCGCCGCGTCCGATTTGCTCCGCTGCACATAGGGCTTGACGTATTGCGGCGGGATCAGCGCGACCTCATGCCCCAACTTCCGTAACTCCCGAGCCCAATAATGCGAGGCTCCACAGGCCTCAAGGCCCACCTGCGCCGGAGGCAGGCCGGCAAAAAAGTCGAGAACCTGACGACGGCGAAGCTTCTTGCTCAACACCGGATGGTCCCCAGCATCCACACCATGCAATTGAAAAACAGACTTGGACGTATCCATTCCAACGCGGCTAATATTCTTCATGGACGGCTCCATCGTTTGAGATCTTTAACAACCTCATTCTGGCACATCGATGCCGTAGGGGCCGTCCACCCCAACAGTACTCCGTGCCTTTTCGGATTGCGCACGGACTTCTCCGTTCAAACAACAGCCCTCACGGAGTACTGGGTTCCCGCTTTCGCGGGAATGACAACAGAAGGTATGGCACGTCCGTGCCTCCCTCACAGCGCCGTCACACGGCAAGGCTCGAGTGATCCAATCCCCCTCGCCGCGCATCCCGGAAGCGAAAGGGAAAGCCTCTTCTCTACTGACCCACGTTGAATTCCGTCTTGACCATCGCAGGGATATCGAGATCCCCCTCCAGCCCGCCATAGGTCTTGAGGATCTCATAGGAGTCGGCGACTTTCGCGGTCTCCACGCTGCACAGGCCGTTCTTGGCCGTGTCCGCCGACTTGACGAAATCCTCTTCGAGCGCCAGTTGGCGTTTCTGCTGTTCCGGGTTCAGCTCCGGATTGCGCGCCAGAACTGCGGCCACGGCTTCTTCCTGATGGCTGAATGCATAGTCCCAGCCTTTGGCCGTGGCGGTCATGAAGCCCTTGATGAGATCCGCATTGGCGGCCGCGAAGTCGGCCGTGGTGAAGATCGTCTCCGCATAGGCGTTGATGCCGTAGTCGGCCGGCACCAGCGTCGCCGTCTCGTAGCCCTGGACCTGAAGGGCGACCGGCTCGTTGACGACGAAGGAAGTCTTCGCATCGACCTGGCCGGTCATCAGCACCTCGTTGCCGGCCATGACCACCTTGTTGACCTTGTCCATGTCCACGCCTGCAGCATTCAGCATGGCCTGGGTGTAGGTCCACGGTCCGCCTTCGGTATAGGCCAGGGTCTTGCCTTCAAGATCCTTGGGTTCCTTGATACCGGTCTTGGCGAGCGACAGCACGCCGGCGGGGTTCTTCTGGAAACAGGCACCGACAATCACCAGGTCCATGCCCTGCGCATTGCCGAACAGGATGGAGCTCACATCATTGGTGCCGAAGGTGTTCTGGCCGGAGGCCACCATGGCGGTCGAGTTGATGTTGGGTCCACCGGGGAAAATCCCCAGGTTGATCCCGGCTTCCTCGTAGAAGCCCTTTTCCAGGGCCATGACATATCCGGCATTCTGCACATTCATTAGCCAGGAAATGCGCAGACTGACGTCTTCTGCGGCATGGGCCGGCAGGACGGCGGACAGGGAAAGGGCCGAAACGACGGCGGCATGGCGGCAATAGCTGGTGACTGACTGCATGGGATGGTTCTCCTCTGGGATGCGGTTTTGGTTTTTGGTTATTCAGTTTTCGATGTTGGCCCCCGGCCAGAACAGCGCGAGCTTTTCCAAAAGGACGACGGCGTAGAAGAAGATGACCGTGGCGGCCGAGGTGACGAAGATCGCCGAAAACAGCATGACCGCGTCCTGACGGTAGCCGGCGTTGACGATGATGGTGCCGATGCCCTGGTTGGCGCCGGTGAACTCGGCGACGATCGCGCCGATGACCGACATGCCGACGGTGATCTTCATGGCCGAGAACAGGTAGGGCAGCGCCGCGAACAACCGCGCGTGGCGCAACAGATCGGCCGGGTCGGCATGAATGACCCCCATGAAATCGAGCACCGACTTGTCGAGGCTGCGCAACCCGCGTGTCATATTGACGAGGGTTGGAAAGACGCAGGCGATCGCGGCGATGGCGATTTTCGGGGCAATCCCGAAGCCGAGCCAGATGGTCAGCAGCGGCGCGATCGCCAGGATCGGAATGGTCTTCAACACGATCGCCCAGGGAAACACCGCCCGTTCGAAACTGCGCGAATAGATGAAGCTGATCGACAGCAGGATCGCGATCGATGTTCCGATCAGAAACCCGAGCGAGGCGGCCAGCAGCGTGACCCCGGCATTGGTCACCAGGCTGTGCCAATCGGTGACCATGCGCGCGATGATGACCGAGGGCGCCGGCAGCAGAAACTTAGGGATGTCCCGGAAAACCACCACCGCCTCCCAGGCGATGCCGAGGGTCAGAAAAAGGAGTAGCGGCGGCCCCTTGCTCATGAGCTGCCCCTTGAAGACATCCGCGAATTTGCCGGTCTTGCCGCTCATGACCCTTCTCCGAAAATCAGGGCCTCGAGTTCGGCCACATAGGCGCGGAATTTCGAACTGGAGCGCACCGCGCTGCCCCGGGGTCGCTCCAGCTCGATCGGAATGATCTTTTCCACCCGGCCCGGACGGGGCAGCAGCACAACCACAAAATCCGACAGAAGTACCGCCTCGCTCAGCGAATGGGTGACGAACAGCACCGTCGCCTGGCGCTGGGCATAGATGCGCAGGAGCTCGTCGCCCATTTCCCGGCGGGTGAAGTCGTCAAGCGCGCCGAAGGGCTCATCCATCAGCAGGACGTCCGGCCGGTAGCACAGAGACCGGGCAATGGAGGCGCGTTGGCGCATGCCGCCGGACAGATGGGCCGGATACCGGTCCTCGAACCCGTTCAGATGTACAAGCTCGAGCATCTCCCGCGCGCGCCGGTCGCGGATCGCCGGCGTCTCGATATTGAGGATGTCGAGCGGTAGGCGCACATTCTCCAGCGTGGTCTTCCAAGGCAGCAGGGCAGCGTCCTGAAAGACGAAGCCGAAAGGCCGGTCCTTGCTGAACTCGGTCGGGCTCATGCCGTCGATCTCGATCAGACCGAACGACGCCGTTTCCAGGCCACTCACAATCCGCAGAAGCGTCGACTTCCCACAGCCGCTGTGGCCGACGATGGAGATGAAGCTGTTGCGCGGAAAGGAAAACGAGATGGACCTCAGCGCCTCGACGGCACCGTCACTACCTTTGCTGCTATCGGGAAAGGTCTTGGAAATTCCGCTTAAGGTGATGAAAGGGCGTGGCGAACCGGTGTGGGCGGATGGCGATGGAAGGTGCGCGTCCATGGGCTTCATAAAACAACTCTCGCTCGACCGGTCGTAAAACCGGAGGTTCCCGCCTCTCCCTTGTTGTTTTCGATGCGTCCGGTGCCGCGAAACACCGATCATGACCGCTTTATTTTCGGCAATTGTTATGGACCCACCCGGAGGTGGGCAATTTGCATTTCGTAATAATACGTATAGCGAAATTCGAATGGACACCTGCGGGGCCCGGCGCGCCCGTCCAAACCGCTGCGTCTGCTCAGAGCACGCGACTACAGTCCCGCACGGCTGCGCCGCCCGGGAGGTCAACTAATAATGTGGAAGAATGAGGTGACGCCGGTGCCGAAACGCCAGCTGCCCCTGCCCCGTACCGCCTTCAGACGGTCGGGGCCGGGATCAGGCAGGATCTGAAAATCAGGCCGTCGCGGCCAGGGTGCCGTCGATATAGGCGCGCCAGCTCTTCAGGCCGGTGATATCTTCCGCCCCCGCAATTCCGGCAGCTTCGCAGACAAACCCCTGAACGGTACGGCCGTCGGAGAGAACAAGGGTTCCAAGACCGAGCGGTGCCGGGATGGTGGCCAGGAACGAGCCGACCTCCTTCAGCGGGACCGCCCAGATTTCCAGGTCGATCTCGCTGCCCGAGCCGGGCTCGCCGCGGACCAGGCCCGGACGGCTCGGCGGACCGCCGGCAAGGGCGTAGAGCCGATAGGCATCGCTGGTCTTTGCCGTTTCCAGGAAGCGGGCGCCGCGCGAGGTCAGTTCGGGATTGAGCGACATGCCGGACATATGCGCGCCGCAGACGGCAAGCGCCAGTTCGTCCGGCTGCGCGACCGGGGCCGTTTCCGGCGCGTCGGGCAGTTCCCAACCGGTGGCGCCCAGTTCATGGGCACAGGCCTGTTCCAGCTGGATCCCGATGGAGGCCAGCAGGCCATCCTCGCCGGCCGCTGCCAGCAGAGTGACACTGCCCGGACGCCCGTCGGCACGCGGCGAGACCGGTACGGCGAGCCCGCACATGTCGAGCAGGTTGACGAAATTGGTGTAGGTGCCGTAGCGCGAATTCGGGCCGATCGGATCGTCGATCAGGTCCTGGACGGAATAGAAGGTCGGCGCCGTCGGCACGCACAGCAGATCGAGGCCGGCCAGCACGGATTCGGTCTTCCGCCCCAGTTCCTTCAGCCGGTAGATGCCGCGGAAGGCATCGGTCGCCGTCAGGCCGATCGCCTTGCCGACGACTTCGCGGGTGACCGGATGAACGTCTTCCGGCTGGGTCTCCATCAGCTCCTGCAGAACCGTATGGCGCTCGGCGACCCAGGCGCCCTCGTAGAGCATCTTCGCCACGTCGTAGAACGGCGTGAAGTCGATCTTTTCCACCGTGGCGCCCAGCGCCTTCAGGGTCTCTATCGTTTCGTAGAACGAGGCCGCCTGAACCGTGTCGCCGAAAAACTCGATGCTGGCGTCGTCCGGAATGCCGACGCGCAAGGAAGGCGGCATGTCGCCCAGGGGGGCAACGCGGATGTGACGCGAATAGGCGTCTTCCGGGTCGTAGCCGGCAGCAGCGGCGAACGCCTCATAGGCATCGGCAACAGTCAGGGCGAAGATCGAAATCGTGTCCAGCGTCCGGCAGGCCGGAACCACGCCGCTGGCCGACAAGGCGCCAAGCGTGGGTTTAAGCCCCGCGATGTTGTTCATCATCCCCGGAACCCGGCCGGAGCCCGCCGTGTCCGTCCCGAGCGAGAAACTGACGATGCCGTGACCAACCGCGACCGCGGAGCCGGAAGACGATCCGCCCGGCACGATCTTGGGATCGACCGCGTTCAGCGGCGGCTGATAGGGCGAGCGGACGCCGACAAGGCCGGTGGCGAACTGGTCCAGGTTGGTCTTGCCGATGGCCAGCGCCCCGGCGGCCTTCAGCCGGGCAACGGCGAAGGCGTCCGCTTCGGCCGTATATTCGAACACCGGACAGGCGGCCGTCGTCGGCTTGCCGCCGTCGTCGATGTTGTCCTTGATGGCAAAGGGAATGCCCCACAGCGGCTTGTCCGGATCGTAGGAACCGAGCGCCTTTGCGGCTGCCAGCACATCGGCCTTGTCGTAGAGATGAATGAAGATCCCCGGATCGTCGACCTCGGCGATGCGCCGGTAGACTTCCTCGATCACCGCTTCGGGGCTGGTTCCCGAGGCATAGGCGGCTTTGAGGGCGGAAAGCGTGAAAGGAAGGTCGTTCATGGGATCTTCGTACCTGAGCTTATGCGATGTTTTCTTGGAATTCAGGCGCGGCAAGGCCGGCCGCTGCGGGCGGATGGGGGGCGGCTGAAAGCAGCTCGCGCGTATAGTCCGACGACGGGTTCTGCATCACCTGTTCCGACGGTCCCTCCTCGACGATCTCGCCGTCCTTCATCACGATCACATGGTCGCACAACAGGCGCACGACATGGAGGTCATGACTGACGAACAGATAACTGATACCGAGTTTGGCCCGCAGATCCACCAGAAGATTGAGCACCACCGCCTGGATCGACACGTCGAGGGCCGCCGTCGGCTCGTCAAGAATGAGGAATTTCGGGTTGAGCGCGATGGCCCGCGCAATGCCGACACGGGCCTTCTGGCCGCCGGAAAGCTGATGCGGGAAGCGGGTCAGGAGCGGCCGGGGCAGACCGACCAGATCGGCCAGTTCCTCCACCCGCGCCTTCTTCTCTGACCTATTGAGATCCGACAGGCGGTCCAGCGGCTCCTGGATCAGCTGCTGCGCGGTGTGGCGCGGATTGAAGCTGTCGGTCGCGTCCTGGAACACCATCTGGATGCTGGAACGGCGCGGATCCTTCGCGAAGGCCCGCGCCGGCGACTTCGCAAGGTCCTCGCCGTCGAACAGGATTTCGCCGCTGGTCGGATCGTCGAGACGCACCAGCATGGACGACGTGGTCGACTTGCCGCAGCCGGATTCCCCGACAAGCCCGACGCACTCCCCTTCCCTGATCTGGAACGAGATCCCCTTGACCGCATGCACCGGGCCGGACTTGCCCTGATAGGTCTTCTTCAGGTCGCGCACGTCCAGAAGCACCGTGTCGGAGCGTTTCGGCGGCGCCAGCGGCGTGCGCATTTCTTCCGGCAACAGCTCGCGCACCGAGGCCCCTGCCCGCGGCGTCGCGTCGACGAGCTTGCGGGTATAGGCATGCTGCGGCGAGAAGAACAGCGCTTCCGGCTTGCCGGTCTCGACGATCGCGCCGTCCTTCATCACGACGATCCGGTCGCAATATTGCGCGGCCATGCCCAGGTCGTGGGTGATCAGGATCGAACTCATGCCCCGGTCGCGGATCAGGTCGCTGACCAGATCCATCACCGCCTTCTGGGTGGTGATGTCGAGACCGGTGGTCGGCTCGTCGGAAATCAGGATGTGCGGATCGCAGGCGAGCGCGATGGCAATGACGATGCGCTGGCACATCCCGCCGGAGAGTTCGAACGGATAGGCGTGATAGCGCTCTTCCGGATTGCGGATCTTGACCGCCTCCAGCGCCCGGATTGCCTCCGCCTTCGCCGTCGAACGGGTCGCCCTTGCGTGGCGGCGCAGCACATCCTCCAGCTGATGGCCGACCTTGCGGATCGGGTTGAGCGCCGCGCGCGGGTTCTGGAAGATCATGGAAATCTCCCGGCCGCGAATGTCGCGCATGGCGGCTTCCGTCGCCGCCTTCAGGTCGACCCCCTCGTAATCGAGCGCGCCGCCGGTGATCGTCCCGCCCCTGTCCAGGATGCGCATCAGCGCGTAGGAGGTCACGGACTTGCCGGAGCCGGATTCCCCGACGATGCCGAGGGTTTCGCCCTTGTCCAGCTCGAAGGATACCCCGCGCACGGCATCGACCTGCCCCCCGCGGGTCTGGAAGGAAACCTTGAGATCCTTGACGTTCAGCATCCTCAGGTCCTCTGCCGCGGGTCGACGATATCGCGCAGGCCGTCGCCCAGAAGGTTGAAGGTGAACACCGCGAACATCAGCATCGCCCCCGGAAAGAGCGCCAGCCACCATTCGCCGGAGACGATGAAATTCGCCCCTTCGGCAACCATGATGCCCCATTCGGCGGTGGGCGGGCGCACACCGAGGCCGATGAAGCTCAGGCCGGCTGCGTTCAGGATCGCCCAGCCGAGGTTCAGCGACACCTGCACCATCATCGGCGGCAGGGCGTTGGGGTAGATGTGGCAGGCAAGCACGCGCAGGTCCGAATTGCCGGCAAGCTTCGCCGCCTGCGCAAAGCCCGACGTTCGGCGAATGTTGACCTCCGCCCGCACCAGCCGCGCATAGAACGGGATGTTGATGACCGCCGTGGCATAGACGATGTTTTCCACCGTGTTGCCAAGGGCCGCGACGATGCCCATGGCAAGCACGAACAGCGGGAACGCCATGATCGTGTCGAAGACCCGGTTCAGCACCCCGTCGATGAGGCCACCCCAGTACCCGGCGACAGCGCCCAGGAATGAGCCGAACACGAAGGAGAGCGCCACGGCGGCGACCGAAATTATCAGGTCGAGCCGCGCGGCGATAATCGTCCGGCTGAAGACGTCACGGCCGAGGTTGTCCGTGCCGAACCAATGAGCCAGCGACGGCGGCTGCAGGGCGGCGGCCGCATCCGACTGCAGCGGATCGTACGGCGCGATGACCGGGCCGAAGACGGCGACGAAAATCAGAACGCCAAACATGGCGAAGGCAATCAGCGTGACCGGGTTTTCCTTCAGCACGTAGATCAGATGATCCAGCGCGCCGTTGGATTTCCCGATCCCCGGGTCTGTTGCGAGGTCGCTCATTGACTGTTGAACCCTATGCGCGGATCGATCGCCGTATAGGCAAGGTCGATCAGGAGATTGAGAACGACGAACAGAAGCGCCATGGCGAGCACGAAGCCCTGCACCGCCGCGTAGTCGGAGACGACCAGCGCCTCCACCGCGTACGAACCGATGCCGGGCCAGGCATAGACCTTCTCCACCAGAACGTTGGCGCCGAGCGTGAAGGAAAACACCATGCCGAGGGTGGTGATCACCGGCAGTAGCGCATTCCGAAACGCATAGGTGAAAAGCACCGTCTCGTCCGTCAGCCCGGCGGCCCTGGCCGTGCGGACGAAATCGGAGGAGAGCGTGCTCAGCATGGCCGCCCGGGTCATGCGCGCAAGCGGCGCCAGCGTGAACAGGGCAAGCGTGATCGCCGGCAGCGCGAGCTGTTTCAGCGCCCCGAGCCAGGTTTCCCAGTCGCCGGCGAGCGCCGCGTCGATCAGGTAGAAACCGGTGACATGGTCCGGCTCGATATAGGTGAAATCGAGCCGGCCGAGCGGCGACGGCGCGATGCCGAGCAAATAGTAGAACACGTAGATCAGCACGATGCCGGTAAAGAACGTCGGCAGGGAGACGCCCGCCGTCACCAGCACCCGGCAGACATGATCGATCATGGAACCGGGGTTGGTGGCCGCGAGCACACCGAGGGGGATCGCGATCGCGCAGGACAGGATCAGCGCGGTCAGCGTGAGTTCGAGCGAGGCCGGCAACCGGCTCGCCAGGTCCTGGGCCACCGGCTGGCCGGTGGAAAGCGACGTGCCCATGTTGCCGGAGGCCAGATCGCTCACATAGACCAGGAACTGCTCGGGCAGGGACTTGTCCAGCCCGAGGTTTTCGCGCACCTGCGCGATGGAGTCCTCGTCGGCGGCCATGCCGGCGAAATAGACGGCCGGGTCGCCCGGCAATGCCCGCGTCAGCACGAAGCTGATGATCACGACACCGATCACAACAGGAATGGCCTGCGCAATTCGGATCAGCACTGTTTTCAGGCGGCCCGGCATGGCGGTCAGACCTTCTTCAGGGTGCGGCCGTCGAGCTGGCGGTGGAACCAGTACTCGTAGCCATCCACCTGGCGCAGGCCGACATTGACCGCCGGCTGCCACAGGGCGATGCGCGGAACCTCGTCCCAGGCGATCTCGATCATGCGCTTGATCTTCGGCGCGTAGTCCGGATCGTCGACCGACATGTAGAGCGTCTCGCCGGTCAGCTTTTCGATCTCTTCGTTGCGGTAGTTGGAGGCGTTGAAGAGATGGCCGTCCAGATAGGCCCAGAAGAAGTAGTAGCAGGGATAGTTCAGCCAGCCGCCGAAGGTTTCCAGCGGCAGCGCCAGGCGCTTCTCGACCAGCGAAGCGGTCCGCCAGTTGGCGCCGGGGATCTTGTCGATCGGCGCCTTGATGCCGATCTTCGCCAGGTTTTCCTGGATCAGCAGGGCCGCCGGTTCCATCCAGTCGGACTGGTCAAGCGCGATGGAAAGCGGTACCTCGAAACCGTCCTTGTAGCCGGCCTCCTCAAGCAGGGCCTTCGCCTTGTCGAGATCGGTCGAATAGGGGAACTTCTGCGGCCAGGCGATATCCGCCGGGCTCGTGCTCTCCCCGCCCCACATGGGGTTGCCCCGGCCATAGGCCGCCGTCTGGAACACTTCCTCGTAAGGCACCGACCATGCGATGGCCTGGCGGACGCGCTTGTCCTTGAACGGTTCGAAGATCAGGTTCGGACACAGGCAGTAGAAGGCGTTTTCCACCGGCGTGGTGTTCACGGTCAGGCCCTCGGCCCCGGCCAGTTCCTTGGCGTCCTTGTTGGGCATGTCGAAGGAGATCTGGATGTCGCCGCGTTCCAGAAGGGCGCGGCGGGTCGCCGGGCTCGGCACCTCGCGCATGACCACCCGCTTCACCGCCGGCACCGGACCGGAGGTGTAATTGTCGTTGCGCTCGTAGACGAGCTGCTCGCCCGGCTTCCAGGACAGCACCTTGAACGCGCCCGAGCCGGCCGGGTTCTTGTGCAGGTATTCCATCGCCCAGGGATCGTCGGCGGTGGCGTGGGCCTTGGCGACCTTGGAGTTGATGATCATCGGCACCGGTACCGCGAGATCCGGCAGGCTGAGCTTGGAAGCATGGGGCAGCGTGACCACGAAGGTCATGTCGTCGATGGCCTCGAACTGCTCCGGCTTTTCCAGCGAGCCGGCCTTCATCTGCACGGTCGGGAAGCCGCCGACGGAAACGGCCCGGTCGAAGGACCATTTCACGTCATGGGCGGTGATCGGCGAGCCGTCCTGGAACTTGCCGCCGGGGCGCATCTTGAAGGTGATCTTCTTGCCGTCCTCGGAGATTTCCCAGCTTTCGGCGGCTTCCGGCTCGATCACGGAATAGTCGTAGGACAGGCTGCCGTCGGCGAGCGTCTTGGTGCCGAAGCTGACCAGCCGGTCATAGGCGTTGACCGCGACCTGGTAGCTGGCGCGGTTCGTGCCCGTGCGGTGCAGGTCGAGGCTGTTCACGGTCTGGCCGGTCACGGCGACGATCACGTCATTGCCGGCGGCTTCGGCCGGCAGGCTTTTCAGGAACGGCAGCATGGATGCGCTGAGCACCGTGGCGCCGCCCGCTTTCAGGAAGTTTCTCCGGGAAGTTTCAACTGTCATTTCGGGTCCCCTCTTGGCTGAACGAAGCCACCTGGAAGGCGATGGCCGCGCCCTTGGGGGAAAGCTTGATTGGAAAAAGCGCTTCTTTCTAATGCTATTTTTGCAGTAAACTGCTTCCGAAAATGCAGCAGTCGACAAATTGGCGCGCGATATGAAGCACTTGACGACCCTGTCCCTGATCGAAGCCGTGGCAAAGGCCCGTTCGATCCGCAAGGCGGCGGAAGACATGAACATCACTTCGTCCGCGCTCAACCGGCGCATCCAGCGCTTCGAGGAGGAATTCGGCGCGCCGATCTTCGAACGCCTGCCCCGCGGCGTGCGCCTCAACCCGGCCGGCGAACTGCTGATCCAGCACATCCGCGCCCAGATGGCCGATCTGGAGCGCGTCCGCAGCCAGGTGGCGGATCTCTCGGGTCTGCGGCGCGGCCATGTCTCCATCGCCTGTTCCCAGGCGATCCAGCCCTATTTCATGCCCCGCCACATCGCCGCCTACCGCACCGAGCATCCGGGCGTCACCTTTTCCGTCCACGTCCGCGACCGCGACAGCGCGGAAGACGACCTGCGCAGCTTTCAAAGCGACCTGGCGCTGGTGTTCGAGCCGCGCCACCTGGAGGAATTCGACGTGATCGTGTCGGTGGAACAGCCGGTCTATGCGGTGATGGCGGTGGATCATCCGCTGGCGAAAAAGGAGACGCTCCGCCTGCGCGACTGCCTGGAGTTCCCCCACGTGGTCCCGTCACGCCACATCGGCATCCGCTATCTGCTCGACCTCGCCACCGGGCGCATGACCAAGAAGCTCTCCCACACCATCGAGGCGGACTCCTTCGAGTTCATGCGCCACTACGTCCAGAACGAAAAGGCGGTCGGCTTCCAGTTTCCCATCGGCCTGAACATCGCCAACGACACCCGCCTCGCCTTCCGCCCGCTGCCGCGCCGCGACATCGCCTTCGGCCACCTGGCGCTCTTGCAGGCCAAGGGCCGGACGCTGTCTGTGGCCTCGGCACGGTTTGCCAACCAGCTGGCGCTGGCGTTGAGTGAGGAGGGGTTGGGGGTGGGTTAGGTTCGGAGGCGTCTGGGAAATGGCCGCTCTTCGAATGTCTTTCATGGACGGGACGCGGACGTTCGCTGCGGGAGCGATATAGCCGCATTCTGAATGCACGAGTGGACATTCGAATGTCGAACTCGCCCAAGACCATCCATTTATGTGGGGCGGGGGAATTCAGCAGAGCGGCACCGAAAAGTGTTTAGAAGTTTATCAGGGTCTTTTGCGCTTTGTGGGCGCTTTTACTCATTTGTCCAGGAGATGGCTCCGAGTTAGAGCAGGTCGCGGAAAGTCTCGACCTTCATTCTGAACCGGTGGTTTGCGGCCCAGTCATCCTTGATGGTATCCGCTTTGGCGACGCTCAAGAGGCCTTCTCGGATCATCTGAACCGTTAGCTCCGCTGTCCCGAGAACTACCAGGCGTTCATCGATACGACGCGCTTCGTTTGCGGCGCGCCTATCGTCGAGGGCAAGACCAGCACCAATCGAAAGAGCATGTGCGATCGTGGCACTTTCGCCGATGCCGAGGCGCTGTGTCCCAGTCAGTCGGCCGAACATCTCAAGGGCTGCGTCGCCTTCAACGCGGCAGACCTCGCAGCATCCAGCGGCGACCGCTGCCTCGAACCGCGCCTGTTGCTCTTCATAGACTTCACAAATCTCACCAGCAGCATGGTCTGTCACAAGGAACTGCGTTGACAAATCCCCGATCAAATCCATCCTGTCGATCCGGAGAAAATTCACCAGAACGGACGTGTCGGTCACGAGCACTATCGGTGGAGGCATAGACATTGTCGACGTCATTCGGCTCGCGCCGCCTCAGCAAGATCGAGCAGCTTGCGTCCGTCGACACCGATGGTCTTGCCGACGTCCAGTAGGCGGCCGCGGGAGATTTCCCCCAGCCGGTATGCCTCCAGCCCAAGATGTGCGACGCGGCTGCGAAGTTCGCGAGTCCCCTTACCCGCACTGACGGGCGTTTCGAGATCATCGAACAAGTCCAGCGCCCGTAGGTAATCTCCACCGGCTGCCTCATGTTCCGACGACAACAGCAAAGCGCTTTCAGGCTGGTTGACGTATCGAAGGCTCTTCAGCCGATAGACTGCCGCTTGATAGCTCACACCGAACCTATATGCGATGAAAGCGACATCCTGGAAGCCGATGGTTTGGGAACGCGGTGCCGGCCGCAACTGTCCCTGTATGCTTCCTCCCGTCGCCACGTCAAAAACAATCTGATCGGTCCGTGCCGGTTGCCCCTTTCCAAGCTGACGGAGTTCCTCTTCGAGGCCAGCTTCGGGAAGTAAGAAGGCCGCCGCGAAAGCGTTTGCCCGCTGCTCGATCCGCTCACTGCTGTTGGTGGCACTGCTGACGCCGACGACCCGATCCCGATCCAGAAGCGCATGCGCGTATTCGTGCGCCAGCGAGAAGCGTTGACGAGCGCGTACATGTCTGGCGTTCACGAGAACCGCCATTCCGATGCTCCGATGATGGAGGAATAGACCGGACATGGTCGGAGGGAGTTCCGCGACGGATGCCCAGATCCCCTGATCTCCGAGGAGCTCCGTCATGTCGGCAACCGGAGCGCTCCCGAGTTCAAGCCGCTTGCGCTCTTGTTCTGCAATCCTCTCACCTTGCATAACCGCCTCGCCGGTTGATCTTGGAACCGGTTCTCGGTAGGCAGGGGGGCCATCCCGCTCTTCCCGACCAAGCAACCCCTCGAGACTTACCCCCTCGCGGCAAATCCGGACGCAACGATCGACCTCGCTGCGGATATTCGGTGCATCGTCAAGCCCAGGAGCAATCCGATGCAGCGCGATGACGACGTCTTCCTCAGCATCCGGCGCCTCCGCAAAAAACCAGCTCACAGGGCGGCGATAGAGCTCAGCAAGGCTCACTAGCTCCATAGTCGAGACGGCACGATTGCCGCCCTCGATTTGGGTCACAGCGGTGCGGGGCAGATCAAGGGCGTCCGCCGCTTCATTCTGGCTGATCGATGCGAGTTCACGGGCCGCCCTCAGGCGCTGAGCGATTTCAAGACGATTCATGTTGGTTCCTTGGGGTTCGTGCGATGGCCTCCTCCCTGCCACCACCTTACTCACAACATAGGTTTATCGAACTATAACGTCAAATTCTTACTTGAAAGTTCGATTTCCGATCGCCAGATAACGGATATGCCAACGAAAGGGGGTGATACTCATGGCAGGCAAGAACCAGCACGTGGTCAGACGCCAAGATGGTTGGGCCGTCCGCGGCGAAGGCAATGACAAGGACACCGCGCATCTCCCGACGCAGGCGAAGGCAATCGAGCGGGCTACCGAAATTGCACGTAACCAGCAAAGCGAAGTATTGATCCACGGAGAGAACGGCCGCATCCGCGAGCGAAACAGCTACGGAAACGATCCTTTCCCGCCCCGCGGATAAAGCAAGCGAGGAGGACCAGCCTGGCCCTCCTCGACTTCGCCGATCGAAATGCGTCTTTTGCAATTCAGAGGCTTTCCCCAAATTATTGCGCCACGATATTCTCGTTCAATTTTGCTGCCATTGGCGCGAATGACCGAGTTGGTTACGCCACAATTCTGCTTGAAACGATTACCGGCTGTCAGCAATGGGCCGGTGTTGCCACCGGCCCCTTCGTCATATCTCTACGCCTTTAGAGATCGTTAGCGCGTCTTCGAGTTCCACGCCGAGGTATCGGACGGTGCTGTCCATCTTCGTATGGCCGAGAAGAAGCTGAACCGCTCGCAGGTTGCCGGTCTTTTTATAGATTTGGGCGACCTTCGTCCGTCTCATGGAATGCGTGCCATAAGCGCTAGGTTCCAAGCCGATCGAGCGCACCCAATCCTTCAAGAGACGAGCGTATTGCCGCGTCGAAATATGCGGGCGATCGTGGAAACGACCGGGCCAGAGGTGCTCGTGGCCGGCCATCACCGGATTGGTGATCCACTCTATAAGTGACTTTCGGGTGCCGTCGGTGATCTCGAACCGCACCGGCGATTTTGTCTTGCTCTGCAAGATCGAGGTTCGTTCCTTGACAGCGCCAGCCGAGAAGACGTCTGCGACTTTCAGCCGGACCAGATCGCAGCCGCGCAGTTTGCTATCGACTGCCATATTGAAAAGTGCCAGATCACGGACGGCGCCAGCCAATTCGAGACGAACACGGATCGCCCAGACATGCTTTGGGAGCAGTGGCCTCTTCTGACCGATAATGCGAGCGTGGTTCCATGCCTTCTTGGCGGGCACCACCATCGGCAGGTTGATAGCAGACATAGCGATTCCTCCGAACCACTCCTACCCACCGCAACGCTCGCGACATTCGAGCAAGCAATGATATGTCGATTCCTGGTGAAGCAGGCAACTGAAGCTCCGAGCCTAAAGAAATCATTATAGAGCACTACTTATGGACACAACTATTCTTGATTGCTACTCTATAATTAATGAGCATGGAGTTGTGAGTAATGGCGAATTGGAAGAAAAGTTTTAAGGCTTTGTCACCAAAAATGAGAGCAGAATTGGCCGGTATCGACTCTCCGAATGTCAAGGTTTTAGCAGGGAAACTCGTCACAGCCGAGGAGGTACAAGAAGGTCTATACGCTCATGTTGACTTAAATATCGAAAAATTAGTGGTCGGAAATTCTTGGGAAATCATCCCATCCCCCACTATAGGAATCCGTTCAAAACGTAACGTCGAAGGCTGGGAAGTCGTTAGAAAAGATTTGCCGAAGTTTCGAAAGTACTTCTACCATGACATTGCGATTTACGGCGACGCCGCTCGCAACGGAACCACAACAGCCGCAATCCCGCGAGAAGTTTATGAGAGGGATGAATTTCCACCGTATCTTTTTCATATTCAGGTACTCATTCAAGAACAGAAGCGAGACGGGGCGTTTGGAGTGGTGTTTTCGATAGATGAGGTGTTTCTAAAAGGTACACCCGATTTCGATAATGACCTACTGTTTGCGGTTAATCTGCTTCAAGAAAACACCGGCGTTTCTGGTGTCGTTGCAGCAGAGAATCCAGAATACGTCTTTTCAAGCGACTTGGATTGGGACGTTTTCCCTCCTGGTGACTTGGAGGAACTTCGAACTGCGTTGTGCGAAGGGCGACGAGCCGTTCCTGAGGATACCGTTTCAGAGCGTCTCAGGCTTTTCGAGCAATTTGAACCGATTGAGTATTTACGCGGGCTTGGAGGAAATGATCACTATATCGGAGCAAAATATGCTGATGACCTGGTGGTATTTGAAAATTTAAAATACGGCAACGCACTATATGTTCTTTACGGAAATTGGATGGAGTTATCTAGAAGACCTAGAAGCGAGCTTCTTAAGCTGAAAACAAGCCAATATGACCGCATCATCCATACTTTAGGCTGGGAAACTCGATTTGCAGTTCTCATGCAAACCCAACTGGCTGAACGAGGGATTCGAATTCGTATCGGCCGTAACATGCGTCGTCGTCGTCACCGTTGATGTAATTGTTACCGTTTTGATCTTAAGCGCCTCAAACAAAGGTCCGAAAAGTCCCGTAGTGTCGGCGTTTGGTTGCTAGCTGTCATCGCAGATGCAACGAATGGTCGCTTCGGCGAGTTGCATCGCAGCACCCTATCTGCAAGGTGAACGACCGGTTAGGGCCGAAAGCGGTCGCTCAGCAGACCCAACCTCCCATACTTGCCCTCTAAAACCGCTCCACCCACGGCCAGTTCCTCCGACCACGGCCTGCGCTCCTGATTGATCAGACTGGGACAGGCTAGGGCGACGGCGTCTAACTCAAACCTACGTCCTCATCTAACCGGCCGCAAAGGCGGCAGGCGGGTTTCGAAGATCGAGGATTTCACGATCGAGGTATGGGTTTCGGCGCGCTCGTGGAACGGGAGCAGGATGTCGTCCAGTTCCGCCACGTCCGCCAGCGCGAGGCGCGTGACGTAACAGTCGTCTCCGGTGACACGGTCGCAGGACAGGAACCGGGGCTGTTCCTCGATCATCTTTTCGACGACATGAAGCTGCCCGCTGCGGGGCTTGATCCGCACCAGCGCCTGGATCGTGTAGCCGAGCGCGCGCAAGTTTACCTTCGCGCCGAAGCCTGAGACGACTCCGTGGTCGCGCAAAGAGCGGAGACGCTCGCCGACGGCGGGGCCGGACAAGCCGACCTCCTTGCCGATATCCGCGAGGCTCAACCGGCCATCGGTTTCGAGGATCTCGATGATCCGGCAGTCGGTCTGATCCAGTGCTTTCGACATGAAGGAAATCGTCTCCCGGAAGCTTTGACATGAAGGCGAATGGGCCGAAACGCCTTCGCCATCGCCGGGACGGAAGCCTATTGAGACCCTAATATCCTGTCAAACGAACACAGGAGATTGTCATGGATATTCAACGCATCGCAGCCTTCAGCCAGGGATCGGCCGGGGGCAACCCGGCCGGGGTGGTTCTGCTAAAAGAGGCTGCAAGCGAAGCCGACATGGCCCGCGTCGCGGCCGAGGTCGGCTATTCGGAGACGGCCTTCGCGGTCGCACAGGACGACACCGGCAAGAGCTGGCGCGTGCACTATTTCTCGCCGGAGTCCGAGGTTCCCTTCTGCGGCCATGCGACCATCGCCCTGGGTGCAGCGCTTGGACAGCACAGCGGCCCGGGCACATTTGCCCTGACGCTCAACGAGGCTGCAATCAAGGTCGAGGCTCAGGAGACCGAGGGCGGACTGCTGGCAACCCTCCAGTCCCCGCCGACACGCAGCCAGGCGATTTCGGAGGAAGAACGCCGGGACGTGTTGTCCCTGTTCGCTCTCGGCCAGGAGGATCTCGACCCGCGGCTGGCCCCGGCGCGCATCCACGGCGGCGCGGATCACATCGTGCTGGCCTTAAAGGACCGCGCCAGGCTCGCCGCCATGACCTATGACCTCGATCAGGGGCGGACGATCATGCGCAGGCACGGGCTTGTCACGGTGATGCTGGTCTTCATCGAGGGGGATCAATCCTTTGTCGCCCGCAACGCCTTTGCCTCCGGCGGCGTCCTCGAAGACCCGGCGACCGGCGCGGCCGCCGCCGCCTTTGCCGGCTACCTGCGCGACAGCGGCTGGCCCCACGGCGGCGCCTTCACCATCCGCCAGGGCGAAGACATGGGCAGCCCCTCCCTGATCCGGGTGACCCTGGACGACACCAGGGGCGCGCCCGTGCGGGTTTCCGGGGGGACCCGGGCGATCGGGTGACGGCGGACAGTCCAGTCCCCAACGGCTCCCAGGGAGGAACCGACACGACCTCCCCTCCCCCTCGGTCCGTCATCACACGGCGCAGTCCACAGCTGTCCGGATTGATGGCCTATGCCTTGAAACCCGAACGTCTCGGCTTGTTTTCCTCTCCCCCCTTGAGGGGGAGATGTCTCCGTCAGGAGACAGAGGGGGGTATAAGCCTCTCGGAAAATTCGGCTTTTTCAGAAAATGCGGCACCGTTTCACCCCCCTCTGTCGGCTTGCCGACATGTCCCCCTCAAGGGGGGAGACGGGAGTGGGCGGGACCGGTTTTCGTGTTCCTTCTGCCCCCGGGAAGGCCAAGCCTCCTCCCTCTCAGGCCGAGTTCACCCATCGCCCGGGCAATGGCGGACGATCACGAAACCTTCGGCCTCGGACGGCACGACAAAGTGCCTGGCGAGTTGGTCGAACTGCTCGTCCGTCACGGAAAACGGATGTTCGCCGCGGGCGTTCCGCGCCCGCAGCCGCGCTTTGCAGATATCGTCCGGCAGATCCAGGAAATGGAGCCGATGCGCCGCCTGCGCGCCTTCGGCAAGGTCCCGCATCCAGGCCCGGGTTGCGACCGTGTTTGCCGGGAAATCCAGCACCACCGACAGGCCGGCCCTGAGCAGGGAGACCACATGCGGCCCCATGACAGCGCGCAATTTGGCGGAACAGCGCACGTAGTCGGAAATCGACACCATCTCATCGGCAAAAAGCGCGGCCAGCCAGTCGTCTTCGGCAATGACGACCGTTCCCGCGGCCTCACCGAGGCTGACGGTCAGGGTCGATTTTCCGGAAGCGGCCTTGCCGCAAACGAGGTGAAGTGTCGGAGAAGCTTGTGTCATGAAAACCCCTGTCCGGCGCGTGGTGCACCAATGCAATTTCGGAAAAAGACGGCCCGGCCCGGCTGATCAGGCCGGGAGACTAATTCGACCGGTACGGTCGCCGAAAAAGGTCCGAACAAAGGATTTCATAGGCGGGAGATGTGACACGGGCCCGGTCCGATGTCCAGATCGGCATCGGGCCGGGCCTTGTGTTTCCGGATGTCTGTTGAGGACAGGACCCCGGGCTCAGTAAGCCCGATCGCCCAGGACCGAACCGACCGGCAAACCGGGGGCAACGACGCTTCCGTCATCATAAACGCCGATCGTGATTTTCGTCGGGACCTTCCTGTAAAGAAGCAGGCTGCGCGAATCCGACCGTGCGGACCACTGGACGACGCCACCGCCATTCGGAATTGGCCCGACCCAGGTGTTGTTGCCGGTTTTTCTGTAGAGCCCCACTTGCTGCCCGTTCGGCTTTCGAATGGCAAAAGCCGTCAGACCGCCCGGCTTCTTTTGCTGCGCGGCCGGCCGCACGCAATCCGTCCCGTCGCTGTTGGCCACCAGCGGCGGCGTGCATCGGAGGATGATCTGCTGCGCCTGTGCGGGGCCGGACAGAAGGCCGGAAAACCCGGCAACCAAAGCAACGGCGGCCACGGCCGGCATCTGAACGAAAATGCGTGGGCGGATCATTTCAAAAAACATATGTATTGCCTTCTGTTTCAGGAAAAATTGGCGTGAAAAACACGGCATCGAAGCCTGGCAAATTTTTAAAAAGCCGAAGATGAACCGGCGATGAACAGGAGGTCGCGGGCAGATAAGAGGTGAAGAAGAGCTCCCTCTCCCCCTATTTCAGTTTTTCTGGGGGATAGGGTTGGGGTGAGGGGAACAAAACTCTCAAGGATATGGAAAGGCTACATCCCCTCACCCGGAGCTTCGCTCCGACCTCTCCCCCAAGAAGTTAAAATGGGGAGAGGTAAATTGGGGCCAGCCCACTCGCCTCTTTAAAACCGCTCCACCCAAGGCCGCACGGCCAGTTCCTCCGTCCAGGCCGAGCGGTCCTGGTTGATCAGGCTCAGATAGGTCTCTGCGATGGCGTCGGGATCGAGCATGGAATCCGGCTTGTCGGCGGGCTCGACGCGGCCGGGATTGCGGATGCTGCCGTCGATGTTGATCCAGGCGACGTGGATGCCCTGCGGGTGCAGTTCGCGCGCCATGGACTGGGCCAGGCCCCGCTGGGCGAACTTGCCCATGGCGAAGGGCGCCGATTGCGGAAAGCCCTTCACCCCGGCCGAGGCGCCGGTGAAGAGGATCGTGCCCCGGACACCGTTGTCCGGCTCTGAGGCGAGCATGACGCGCGCCGCCGCCTGGCCGATGAGGAACGCGCCGAAGGCCGTGACATGCAACGCGTGGCGCACGCCCTCCCGGTCGAGATCAATGAGCGGGCCGCGCTCGCGGGCGGACGGGTTATAGACGGCGACGCGCAACGGCCCGTCCAGGCCGGCAAACAGGGCGTCGACCTCTTCCGGTTTGGAGGCGTCGCAGGTGATGCAGCGGGCGTTCGTCTCCGTGGCAAGATCGGCGATCTTGCCAATGTCCCTCGCCGCCAGGACGACCCGGTAGCCTTCCCGGTGCAGCCTGCGGGCAAGCGAGGCGGACAGGCCGGAGCCGACTCCGACGATAAGGGCCACGGGAAGGACCTGGGGGGCTGTCACGGGAAAGTCTCCTGCTTGACTGTCGATCGAGAGCCGAAGGGATCGGCCTTAGCGATCAAGTCTGCGCCGGATGACCCGCGATCACAAGGGGACGGTCCCCGGGGTTCCCGGGAACCGGCTGTTTCAGGTCACTCAGAACGACATCACGCGGGTATCGTCCGCCATGATCGCGCCGGCGATTTCCGGCGGCTTGGCGACACCGATACCGTCGAGCAGCGCATCCGGGGCAGCGCCCTTGTTCGGCAGGTAGATCGCGCAGACCTCCACCTTGGCGCCCGCTTCCATGATCTTCTTCATCAGGCCTTGCGGGCTCATGCCCTTCGGCGCCTGAGGCGCGGTGGCGCTTTCCGGCGCGTCCTTCAGGGCGAGATCGCCGGCCGGGCCGCAGAGCAGGATCCGGGCGGAGGCCTTCTGCTGCACGGACTGCATGGTCAGCACCATGGCCATCAGCTGGGTCTGCGGCTCCGGCGCGGTCACGATGGTGACCAGCTTGTCCGGCCCCTCCGCCTTGACCGGCGCCAAAGACATCATGACGCCCGTCATCAGGGCTGCGGTAAAGAGCTTCAGTTTCATGGTCCGATCTCCTTCTTGAGGTTATTCAGGTTGGCAGATTTCCCGGCGGCTGATCGCCAGTCCGGTCCGGGCAAGCAGGGTGGCGATGATCGCGGCAAGCAGCGCCAGCGCCAGCGTGCCGATGATCCGGTAGGTGTCGGAGCCCGTGTGATGGGCGTGCAGGAAACTGCTGATCGCCAGCGCCGCCACTGGAAACGACAACGCCCACCAGGACAGCGCGAACGGAAGCGTCCGGATGCGCCCGGCCTGGGTCAGCACGATCAGAAAGAACACGTAGGCGAGGTTCAACAGGATCTGGCCGAACGGCCCCGGATCGCCGACCATATGGCTCCACGACACATAGGCGACCGCCGGCGGGGCGATCAGGATGGTCAGGGTCGGCATCAGTTTTCCCGGCAGCGGATCGTGGAACACCAGCCGGTTGAAAACCAGCGTCAGAAGCACGATCCAGAACAGGAGACCTGCCGAAAAGAACAGCCAGCTGAGGTCCGTATAACCGAGTTCCATGCCCGCAATGGGCACCAGCACATTGCCGACGGCCGGGATGAACCAGGCCGGCGACAGATGCGGCGTCTGGAACGGCCGGTGACCGATCCACACCCCGATCACGGCAAGCGCGAGCACGCCCTGGGCGACCGTCCCGATCAGCCAGAACGCATGGGCGGCGGCCGGAGCGATCGGCAGCAGCACAATGGCCAGCAGGATGGTCGAGATCGAGATCGTCGGAAAGAAGGCGACCTTGACCGGATGACGCCATTCCTCGGCGACGGCGCCCGGCGCCCTGAGGACCTTGGCCACATAGCCGATGGTCACCAGGACGAGCACGCCGCACGACAGCACGAGCGACCAGGTCGACAGCATCGCCGGCAGCGACCAGGCCCTTTCCGCCGCGCGCAGCGCCAGCGTCAGTCCCATCAGGCCCATGACGATGGCAAAGAAGGTCACGGGATAATGTTCCAGCCGGCTCGCGGCCCCGTTTGCCGGTGCCGTCTCATGGGCGGTGGTCATGTCATCTCTCCTCGTTGAAGGCCGGGCCCCGGCGCACCAGGGACTGGAGCGTGTAGACCAGGACCGCCATACCGACGGCGCCGAGCGCGCCGATGCCCAGATAGGCAATCAGGTCGATCGGCCCGCCAAGGTCCTTGTAGCTGGAGTGGGTGACCTCCTGGACGAACCAGATCGCCGCCACCGCGCCGACGGGCATGGACAGCTGCGCCAGGAAAAACTTGCGCATGGAGAGCGACCGGTCGCGGATCAGCACATAGAGATAGGCGAGCGTGATCACGACCGCCGTGGCCACCATGGCCCAGAACAGGACCGGACCGAACATCTCCTCGAAAACGGCAATCAGCATGCCGGGTGTGAGTTCTTGCATGGACGTTTCTCCCGTTATCAGGCGCGGCCGCGCAGCATGGCGTTATAGGTCGCCTTAAGGGCGACTTCCTTCATCAGCCACGACACCCACAGTTCCTCCAGCGGCGCGATGATGCCGGGGAAGGACGGGGTCAGATTGTTGTTGTAGTCGAACTCCACCAGCATCGCCCGGCCGACCCGGGTGATCAGCGGACAGGAGGTGTAACCGTTGTAGGTCTTGGTCCCTTCCTTGCCTTCGATGGCCGCAACCAGCTGGTCCTCGACCACCGGCACCTGCCACTTCACGCTGGCCGCCGTCTTGCCTTTCGGCACCCCGGCCACGTCGCCGACGGCAAACACGTTGTCGAACCGCGTATGGCGCAGGGTGTGCTTGTCGACCTCGACCCAGCCCTGGTCCACCCATTTGCCGGTCTTCCACGACAATGGACTGTCCTTGACCACGTCATGGGCGCGCATGGGCGGAATGACGTTGGTGAAATCGAAGCCGATTTCCTGCGGTCCGTCCGGCGTGGCGAAGGTCGCGACCTTCCGGCCCGGATCGATGGCGGTCATGACGTGGTTGTAGGCCGTCTTGAAGCCGCGATCCTCGTAAAGCATGCGCACCTTCTCGTTCACGATCGGCACGGAGAAGAAGGCGTTGTTATGGGCGGCGTAGAGGATCTCCACCTTGCCGCGCGTGCCCTTCCGCCGGGCGTGATCGTCGGTCAGGAAGGTGTATTTGAGCGGCGCGCCGGCGCATTTCATTTCCGTGGCCGGCCGGGTGAACAGGCCGACGCCACCGGTATCGGTGAAACTTTCCATCGCCGCCCAGGTCTTGGCCGCATACTCCGGCCCGGCATAGACGGAGCCGATGCCGTTGGTGCCGATCAGGTCGAGCGACATGCCTTCGATCGCCGTAAAGTCCAGCTTCAGGCCGGTGGCGACGACGAGATAGTCGTAGTCCAGGCTCTTGCCTGACGTGGTGGTGACCGTCTTTGCCTCCGGGTCGATTTCCGCAGCGCCTTCGGCGACCCACTCCACCGACCGGGGCAGCCAGTCGGAGGTCTTGCTCACCGAATAGCCGGACGGCTTCAGGCCGGCGGCGATCAGGGTGAAGCCGGGCTGGTAATA
>NZ_CAXXSJ010000012.1:0-59488 GCF_963675095.2 uncultured Roseibium sp.
CGGCTCGAACAGGCGGTTCTCCCGCTTGAACACATATTCAAGCGTTTCCACCGTGACCGTATCCGCACCGCCGGCCTCGATCAGGATCTTGGCGCAGTCCGGAACGGCCTTCTTCGAACAGAGGCAGGGTCAGCACCGATTGTTCTGTGCTCTCGGGAAAGGTTCGCTGGCACCGAGTTTTTCCGCAGCAGCCAGGGCGGCGGTCCGATCCTTCACGCTCGCCTTGACCAGACGCGTGTCGTCCGGGCCTGTTCTTCCGCCGCCACGCGGTCGAGAATGGCGCGGGCGCCGGCAAGGGCCTTCTTCGGACCAATCCGCGTTGCGGGACGCGACCAGATGGGCCTGGCTTTTCAGGATCACACCGTCGGCCAGGGATCTTCAGGTTGTTGGCCGTCAGCGTCGAGCGGGTGGTGGTGATATCCACGATCAGTTCGGCGGACCCGGCTGCGGGCGCGCCTTCCGTGGCGCCTGCGCTTTCCACGATCCGGTAATCGGCAATCCCGTGGCGGGCGAAAAAGGCCCGGGTTAGGGTAACGTATTTGGTTGCCACCCGCAGGCGGCGACCATGCCGGTTGCGGAAATCGGACGCCACATCGCCGAGGTCGGCCATGGTCTCCACGTCGATCCAGGCGTTAGGCACGGCAACGACCACATCCGCCGGGCCGAAGCCGAGCGGCGTCACGATGTGCACGTTCGCATCCGGATCGGTGATGTTCTCATGGACCAGGTCGAGACCGGTGATGCCGAAGTGCACGCTGCCGGCGGACAGTTCGCGGGCGATCTCGGAGGCCGACAGGAAGGCGATCTCCACATTATCCAGTCCGGCAATCGCGCCGCGATAGTTCCGCGCGCCGCCGGGGCTGCAGCACTTTCAGGCCGGCTCGGCCGAAGAAGTCGTGCGTATTTTCCTGCAAGCGCCCCTTGGACGGAATGGCGATGGTGAGCTTCGTCATTGGCTGCGCCCCGACAGTTTTGCAATCCGGTCAAGCCAGATGGAAAATCCGATCGCGGGAACTTCCGTGCCGGCACCAAGCAGCTTGACGAGGCGGTCGTAGCGCCCGCCGCCGACCAGCTGGCCGCCGGCCTCCGCGTTCTTGCTGTGAATCTCGAACACGAAGCCGGTGTAATAGTCGAGCCGCCGTCCGAAATCCGCCGCGAAGGTCAGATCGGCCGGATCGATGTTTTTCGCCCGAATGGCTTCAAGCCGGTTCTTGTAGCCTGCGATCGCGTCGCCCAGATCGAGGCCGGTCTCACCGGCGAATTTTTCGAGCGCCGACACGCTGTCCGCCGCGTTGCCGCGAATGGCAAGGAAGGACTTCAGCACCTCGGCTGCGCGCGCGTGGTTGCCCGAACCGTTGGCAAGAGCGGCCTGTTCCAGAAACCGGTCGGCAATTTCGCTGGGGGTACGGCCGCCGACGGCGGAAATGCCGGCGATCGACAGAAGGTCTTCCACGACGGCATGGGCGGCTTCCGGATCGGCGCCTTCCAGGGCCGCCAGAAAACCGAGCCGGACATCCCTCGTGTCGTCGCTCGACCGGTCGGCGCCTGCCATGCGGTCGATGGCGGCCGAGAGCTTGTCCGTCTCGCCGAAAAGGTCGCGCAGGCGCCGCTGCCAGACGGCGGGAAGGTCGAGCCCGCTCAGCACGGAGGCAAACAGCGTCTCGTCGCCGATGATGATGTCGCGCTCGCCGATACCCAGTGCATCAAGCGCTGCGACCGCAAGGCCGAGCATGTCCGCGTCCGCTTCGTCCCGGTCGTCCCGGCCGAGGCTTTCCGCGCCCAGTTGCGGAATTTCGCCGCTGCCCTGGGCCCGTTGCCGGAAAACCGGTCCGGAATAGCAATAGTCGGCACGCCGGCCGGCATCGCCCAGTTCCAGGTGCTGGCGGCAGACCGGAATGGTGAAATCCGGACGCAGGCACAGGTCCGACCCGTCCGGACCGTTGGTCAGGAACAGGCGGCGGCGAATGTCTTCGCCCGTCAGGTCCAGGAACGTGTTCGCGGGCTGCAGGATCGGCGGTTCCACCTGAAGGTGGCCTGCGTCCTGAAACAGCTTGAGGACGGTGTCTATCCGGGCCTGACTGCTCATCTCACCGGCCCTCGATCGCGCGTCTGCGGTCTTCGGCCTGATCGGCCAGAAGCTGCCGCACGGTGTCCACCAGCGCGTCTTCCTTCGCGGTGATTTGTGCCGGCCGGCTTTCGCGCCAGGTGACGTTGTCGGTGATTTCTTCCGACAGGCGCTTGCCCTCGATCAGGTCCTTGATCTGGACTTCGCCCGCATCCCGTTCGTCGGAACCCTGGATGATCGCAATCGGGCAATCGCGCCGGTCGGCGTATTTCAGCTGGTTGCCGAACTTCTTCCAGTTGCCCTGGTACATCTCGGCGCGGATGCCGGCAGCGCGCAGGTCCTGAACCATCTTCTGGTAGCGGGCAAGCGCGGCCGTCTCGCCGTCCATCACAGTGACCAGAACGGGCGCGACCACATCCGCCGTGCCGAGCTTGCCCAGGTTCTTCAGTGCCGTCATCAGGCGCGAGACACCGATGGAAAAACCGGTCGCCGGCACGTCGCGTCCGGTGAAGCGCTTCACCAGGCCGTCATAACGCCCGCCGCCGCCGACCGAACCGAACTGGATCACTTCGCCCTTTTCGTTGGTCACGTCGAACAGGAGTTCCGCCTCGTAGACCGGGCCGGTGTAATACTCCAGGCCACGCACGACCGACGGATCGATAGAAATCCGGTCGGACATATAGCCCGCGCCCTTGACCAGGTCGGAGATCAGCTTCAGCTCGGTAAAGCCGGCCTCAAAATGCTCGTTGATGGCGAATTTCGAAAGCGCCGCCGTCTTGAAAGTTAGGTCGTTGGTATAGTCGATCAGGTCGTCGATGGCCGAGGCATCGAGAATTTCCAGGATTGCCTCGATGGCATCCGGGTGCAGGTTCGCGCCGGCGGTAAAGTCGCCGCTCTCGTCCTTGCGTCCTTCGCCCAGAAGCAGGCGGACCCCTTCGGAGCCGAACTTGTCGTGCTTGTCCATGGCCCGCAGCACGGTGAGACGGCGTTCGTTGTCTTGCTCGCCGCCGAGGCCGATGGCTTCCATGACGCCGTCCAGAACCTTGCGGTTGTTGACCCGGATGACATAGTCGCCGCGGGCGATGCCGAGCGCTTCCATGGTGTCCGACATCATCATGCACATTTCCGCATCCGCCTGGACGCCGGGCGCGCCGACCGTGTCGGCGTCGAACTGCATGAACTGACGGAACCGTCCGGGGCCCGGCTTTTCGTTGCGGAACACCCAGCCCGCCCGGTAGGTGCGGTAGGGAAGCTGGATGTCGTTGATGTTCTCCGAGACGTGGCGGGCGAGCGGCGCGGTCAGGTCGTAGCGCAGGCTCATCCACTGCTCGTCGTCGTCTTGCACGGAGAACACGCCGGCATTCGGCCGGTCCGTGTCGGGCAGGAATTTGCCGAGACAGTCCGTATATTCGAAAGCGGGCGTTTCGACCGGATCGAAGCCGTATTTTTCATAGACTTCGCGGATCCGCCCGAGCAACTCGTCCGTTGCCCGGATGTCGCTGGCAGACCGGTCTACGAAGCCGCGCGGCAGGCGGGCTTTCAGCTTGTTTGGTTTCTTGGCCATGAAATCTTAAACGTCCCGGCGAGCTCTTTTCGGATCCCTTTCAGGTGTCGGCAAATCCGAAACCTGCGGGAACCGCAATTTTCACGCGCTGTCTTAGCCCGCATTTTCCACACTCACTACACTCTGCGGCGCATTTTGGCCAGTCGAGTGCAGGCGAAAGACGCGTAGAGCATAGCTGGTGCTATGGTCAAGCGGCTTTCGCCTGCAGGCGGCGGCCAAAATACGCCCCTTCGGGCCGGTTGAAACAGGCAACTGGGGGCGTCGAATAGCTAGTCCGATGACCCACATCGTACTGCGCTATTCTCCTGCCCAGTTGCCTGTTTCAACCGGCGCAGGGTGCAGGGAGTGTGGAAAATGCGGGCTGAACGAAACGTCGTTCAAGGGCAAGGCGGCAGGGAGGTCAGGCTTAACTCAGGTTGTGCTTTGAGCCTGGGTATCGGCGGTGGTCAGAAAGTCCGGAACCTTGTCAAATGGAGAGGCGATGGTCGCCATCCACAGGCTTTGGGCAATCTTCTCCGCCTGGCGGATGACGATGCGGGCAGCTTCCTCGTCCCTGAAGACCTCGAAGGCGGTTTCCCGGAAAAGCTCCAGCCAGATCCGGTAGTCGTCGGAAACGACTTCCTTCAGCTTGTAATGGGTCGGAACCGGCTGCCCCTTGAATTCACCGGTCTTGAGCAGGACCGTCCGCCAGAAGGCTTTCATTTTTCCAAGGTGCGGCTCCCAGCGGTCGCCTAGCCTGCCGTCGAAGACCGGGCCGAGCCGGTCGTCTTCACGGATCCGTTCGTAGAACGTGTCGACCAGCGCGGAAATCTGCGTGCCGTCGATGGACGGGTGCGCCGGCTGCCTGCGGACGGCGGGGCGAATGTCGATATTGGGTTCCATGTCGTTTCCGGTCGGGAGGCCCTTTGGTTCGTCCAGATGTAGGAGGTGAAGTTCACTTCAGCCAGCAAAATTAAGCCGGTTTTAGGGTCTGTGTGGCAATGGGTCTCATGAATAAGGCGTCATCACGCTCGGTTTGCAACGAATAGTGTTTGGGATATGGTCCCGGCCACTTTATCCCTCCGGGATAGGACGGCCTCCGGCAGCGGTGGCCATGGACGGAAGTTTCATGCTCATGATCGATAAAGTCTCAGTCGAAGCGGAGGAGGCCGTGGGGCCTTCGGCTGAACTGAGTGTCATCCTGCCGACGTTCAACGAGGCGGAAAACGTTCCGATCGTGATCGGGCTTCTCGACGAGGCGCTGCACGGCATCGCCTGGGAAGCGATATTTGTCGATGACAATTCGCCCGACGGTACGGCGGATGTTGCGCGTGACATCGCAAGCCGCGATCCGCGCGTCCGGGTGATCCGCCGCTTTGGCCGTCGCGGGCTCTCCGGGGCCTGCATCGAAGGCATGCTGGCAAGCTCCGCACCTTACGTGGCGGTGATGGACGCCGATCTGCAGCATGACGAGACGCTGCTTCCGCGCATGCTGCAGGAACTTCGCCATACCGATACCGATCTGGTGGTCGCCAGCCGCAAGGTTGAGGGCGGCGACATCGGCACCGGCCTGTCCTCCATCCGCACCTGGGGCTCCAATGTCGCCAATCGCCTGGCCCAGAAGCTTTTGAACGTGTCCCTGTCGGACCCCATGAGCGGCTTCTTCATGATCCGCCGGGAAGAGGCGGAAGCGCTCGCGCCCAAGCTGTCGGCCCAGGGGTTCAAGATCCTGCTCGATATGGTCTCCAGCGCGAAGGGAAGCCTGAAGATCAGGGAACTGCCCTTCACCTTCCGCGAACGCCAGCACGGCGAGAGCAAGCTCGATACGCTGGTCACGCTCGACTACTTCGGCTTGTTGCTCGCAAAATACTTCGGCAACATGATTTCCGTTCGCTTCCTGATGTTCGGCCTGGTCGGCGCAAGCGGCCTGTTCGTGCATCTGGTCGCGCTCCGTCTCTTTCTCACGGTCGGCGCCTTTGAATTCAATCTGGCGCAGACGGCGGCGTCCTTCGTCGCCATGACCTCGAACTTCTTCCTCAACAACCAGCTCACCTATCGCGACCGGCGTTTGCGCGGCTTCAAGGCCATTCAGGGGTTGCTGACATTCTATGCGGTCTGCAGCGTCGGGGTGCTGGCCAATGTGGGCGTTGCCAGCCTGATCTATTCCGAACCGTCCTACTGGTGGTTTGCCGGCGCGTCCGGTGCGATCATGGGGGCTGTCTGGAATTATGCGGCAAGTTCGGCCTTGACCTGGCGCAAGGGCTGATCGCCAAAAAGGGCATGGAAATGAAAAGCATGTCTGACAGGCAGGACTTGCCGTTCTATCTGCGGCCGGCCTTTCTATGTCTGTTCGTACTCGCCCTGACCGCACTGAAGCTCTGGTCGGCGGCCAACGCCTGGTTCGTCGAGGACGAAGCCTACTATCGCCTGTGGGGGCAGTTCCCGGCGCTCAGCTACTACGACCATCCACCGATGATCGGCTGGTGGGCCTGGGCGGGACAGCAGCTCGTCGGCGATACGTTCCTTGGGACACGGCTGATCGTTGTTCTGGCCTCGGTGCTCGGGTCGCTGGCCCTTTGGCGCACGGCCATGCTGCTGTTCGACCGGCGCGTCGCGGGCTGGGCGGTGTTGTTCCTGAATGCCAGCATTCTGGTCGGCGTCGGCGGCATTCTGGCGACCCCGGATGCTCCATCGGTCCTCTTCTGGGGCCTGGCGTTATGGGCGCTGGCGGAGCTCTACCGGTCGGACAACGCCAACTGGTGGCTGGCCGTCGGTCTTTTTGCAGGCCTGGGACTTTTGTCCAAGTATTCGGTCCTGTTCCTCGGGGCCGGCATCGTCTTGTGGCTGGTGTGGGCGAGAGACGCGCGGCGCTGGTTCTTCACCTGGAAGCTCTGGGCCGGTGGCATACTCGCGCTGCTTCTCTTCGTTCCGGTCCTCTACTGGAACCATCTCCACGAGTGGGCGAGCTTCTACAAGCAATTCGGTCGGGCGGGGCGCGGCGACTGGACCTCGAAATACGTCTTCGAGCTCATTGGCGCCCTTCTGGGGCTGATCAATCCCTTGATCGCGATCCCGGCACTGTTTGGTGCTGTTCGTCTTGGCGGGAAAGCGCTGCGTCGGGACGGAGCGGCTGCGCTCATCATTCTGACCGTGCTGCCGTTCCTCGCGTATCTCGTCTTCCATTCGCTGCATGCCAGGGTTCAGGCCAATTGGCCAGCGCCATTATTTCCGGCCTTTGCCATCATGGCGGCGGTCTTCGTTGCCCATCCGAACGGAGGGGACGCCTGGTGGCGGCGCTTGTCGATCGCCGGCATCGCGCTGGGCGTGGCGGTTGCCGTCGTTATCCAGATCCATGCGGTCACGCCATTCACCGGTACGCTCGCTCGCAAGGATCCCACGTTCCAGCTACGCGGCTGGCCCGAGATCGGCGAGGAGATCCGGAGCATCGCGGACAGGACCGGTGCCGCCTTTATCGAGACCACGGGCTACGGGCTCAATGCCCAGCTTGCCTATCTGTTCAAGGACGAGCTACCGGTCATTCAGCTCAACGAACGCATCCGCTATGCCATGACACCGCCGCCCGATCCGGCTCTGTTCGGCCAAAAGGGGCTCTATGTCACCCTGGCACGCCGCGACCGGATCGATCGGCTCAGGCAAATCTATGGCGACGTGCCGAAGATCGCCTCCCTGACCCGGAGTGTGGACGGAACTTTTCTGGAACATATCGTGGTCTATGAGGTTCCCGGACTTCCGAACATGCCGTTTCTACCTGACGAAGACGATTGATCTTTGAAAGGATTAGTCTTTCAAAGGTTGAATTCCGCATGATATTGCCGCAGGGATAGATACCGTCATGGTTACCGCCAATCCTGGGCATTTGGGAAAATGAAAAGAATTACACTGGGCGCCCTCGACTACGCGGTGGCCTTCGGCGTCGACAGAGCCTTGCGCTCCCTGCTTCTTGAAGGCCGCCTGAGCGCGGTCGGATGTCTGGTGGCGAGCGAGCTTTGGGCGCGCGAATTCAAGCCCATGCAGGAAGTCGCCGAGAAGGTGGGGCAACGGGCGCTGATCGGCGTCACGCTGGCCTTCAGCGGCGATCGGGTCCAGCCGGTCAGCGAACGGATGCGCGAACTCTACCATGAGAAAATGCCGAGCCGAGGCCTGGTCGAGCGCCGGGCTATGCTGCGGTTGTTGCCGGATGAGGTCTTCGCTGCGGAGGCCGATGCCCAGTTGACCCGCTTTACCTTTTTTATGAACCGGGAACCGGATTTCATCGCCGTCCGGGAAGGGCTCATGGAGCGGTCGGCGATCGCAAGGCATGTGTTCGATGCCATCGAACGGGCCGGATTTGAACGCCCTCCGAAGATCATTTCGCCATTCGAGCCGGGGTTGCATGCCAGGCGCCTTAACCGGATCGCCGCGAAAAAAGGGCTTGAGGTGCTGCCAAAGGGGCCATCTCTTCCTGAAACGGCGGACTCCCAAGATCTGCACCGCAAACTCCGGCGTCATTTCGACGGCCTGCAGGACATGACCTTCGTCCACTGCATCCCCGCTCAGGTGGATGATCGGTTGCGCCGCGAGGAGCCGCGCGAAAAGGTCGCCATTCGGGAGTGCCAGTGGGAAGTGCTTCGCAGCGACCGCTTCTTCCATACCCTTGAGGAAACTGATGTTTTCCTGAATTAGCCGGGGGGCTGCCGATTGGCGCGTTGGCGGGACGTCGGTTTAGCTCCTTCACAACGAAAAAACGGTTCCGGCGGGGAGACGGAACCGTTTTTCGGGGAGGTCAGGAAGGGGGAGGGGGGAACCCGCTTCCATGTCTTTGTATATAGGGCTAGTTTGATCGGGTGCACGTGATGTGGGTCACAAAAGTGCGCTTGGCGGCAAAAGATGTGCCTCGGGTGTCGGGGCAGGAGGCGGGGCAGTGGCCGAAATACAGGAATTTCTGCAAAACAGTTTTTCGCTGGAAGGCTTGTCTTCGGAACTGGCGGAAGGTCTATCGTCTCTTGCGCGGCCGATGAAGATCGGGGCCGGTACGATCCTGTTCGAAAACGGTGACCCGGGCAACGGCTGCTATGCCGTTTTGGAAGGGTCTCTCAAGGTTTCCATTCTCTCGGTGGACGGCGATGAACAGCTGCTGGCCGTTCTTGGGCCGGGCGATCTCGTCGGCGAACTGGCGCTTTTGGACGGCCGACCCAGATCCGCGACCGTCAGCGCATTGAAGGCCGCCAATATCGCCTTTATCGAAAAGGCCGCATTCGAGCGCTTCGCGGATGCCAACCCGGCCGTTTACCGGCACATGCTGTCGATCGTCGGCAAGCGCCTGCGCCAGGCGAACGACGTCCTTGCGGCACGATCCTTCCTGCCGCTGCCCGGGCGTGTCGCACAGGCGCTGCTGCAGCTCGCGGAGACCTTCGGCAAGCCGATCGACGGCGGGCGCGTCCTGATCCACTACAAGCTGAGCCAGGCGGACATCGCTAACATGGCTGGAGCGGCGCGTGAAAACGTCAGCCGGGTGCTGAACGACTGGAAGCGCGCGGGCACGATCAGCCGGATCTCCGGCTATTACTGCCTGGAACAGCCGGAGCTGCTGCAGCAGGCGGCAACACTGTAATTTTCTGAAAACAAAGGTAAGTGGACATTGTCAGACACCGAAGAAACCCCTCTCGGCGAACTCACGCTGCGTACCATGGCCATGCCGGCCGATACCAACGCGGCCGGTGATATCTTCGGCGGCTGGGTGTTGTCCCAGATGGACCTTTCCGCCGGGATCGCCGCCGGCCAGCGGGCCGCGGGCCGCGTCGTCACGATCGCCGTCGACAAGATGAAATTCATCCGTCCGGTCCATGTCGGCGACGTCCTGTGCGTCTACAGCCGCATCGGCCGTGTCGGAACCTCTTCGATAGAGGTGCAACTGGAAGCCTGGGCCTTGCGCCATCGTTTCGGCCACCGGGAAAAGGTCACCCAGGCCACCTTCACCATGGTTGCCGTCGATGAAGACGGCCGTCCGAGGCCCGTTCCGAAGGAATGCCCCCAAGGATTCTAAGCCCTGCCTGCACGCCGGTTCAGAATATCGGCAAACAGGCTTTCATCGATGGCAAAAAGACATCCCTCTGCCCAAAGGTGCATGAGACGCTGAAGGCGGTGCAGGCGCTCCTCAACGGACAGCGGCGGTTCGTGGCGCGGCAGTCCGCCGATGAGACGCAACTGATCGATGCGCATCAGAACGCACGCCTCGGCCGCTTCGATCCATCGCTGTGCTTCGTCGGCGAAGCTGTGGCCCGTATCCGGGTTTTCGAAACCGGCAATCAGGCTGGCCGCCTGTCCGGCAAGAGCGTCTTGAGACAAAAAATCCTCCATCGGTTTCCCGAGGAGGACTGGCGCAAAAATTCCTGGTCGAACCGCTTGGTTGCCGAACGTCCTGCAAGACGTTTCACTCGGCCACATCCCCGGCGGGAACCACCTTGCCCGGTCAGGCAGGTTGGTGAGGGCGCCAGCCCTTCTCTTGATGATGGCGGGCCTTATGACACGGGTCCCTCATCTCCGCAAGCACGGATCGAGCGTTAGCCGGCAACTGTGGCTGGCAGGTGGCGGGCAGCCAGGACCCTGTGGGTAACGCTGAGCTATTTTATGAGTTCGTACCCTAGTAGTGCGGCGGCTTGTCGACCCGGTGTCCGGGTAAGGCATTCTCGATCAGCTCTTCCATCTGATCGGTCATGTCTGACAACTTGCGGGTGAGACGGTCGATCTGCCGGCCCTGGTCGAAGACGACCGTGTTCAATTCATCGATCGTGTGAGTGGCGTGGGCCAGGTCGATTTCCAGTTTTTCGATGCGGGATTCGTGGTCGTCACTCACGGTTTGCGGCTCCTTACGGGTATCATTCGCCCTTTCTACCCCATCCATGGACAAAAGGTCAGCACAAGGTGCTGGGAATTTGAACCGGACAAAGGATGACAATTGAACGGTGTGACGTCTCCGGTGGCAGGCAAGGTCCCTTGGGGAGGAGGAGAGGCTGAGGAAGAAGAATATATCGATAAAATGGTGAGAATGTATTTGGCGGGAGCGGAAAATCTTCGATTCATCTGACAGAATACGAAGAATATTTTATAATTTCGAAAATTTAGAATAAAATACGATAATTAGTATAGATTACGTTAGGTAAGAATAAATTCGCCGGTAATGGCGAATTACGCCGCGAAAGTATCCGTAATTATAACAATACTACTTCCAAAATTTTGGTTTTATTTGAAATGATCGATCTTAAATGGAATATTTGAAATATTTATATTGAGGGAATTAGCTTTATTTTAGTGCTTTTCTCTAATCTTCGGAGAGTTAGCCAAGCTCTCAGGAGGAGATAAAAATGCTGAAAGCTAAAATCGCAGCGCTTGCAATCACTGGCACTCTTATGTTTGGCGTTGCGTCCGCCATGGCAGGCGAATACGGCTCGGCCGATGAAGCAACGGCAATGCTGGATAAGGCAATTGCCCACTACAACGAAGTGGGTGCGGATCAGGCGTTCAAGGACTTTACCGCGAAAGGCGGTGATTGGCAGGATCGCGACCTCTATGTGTTTTGCTTCGAGAAGAACGGAACAACGCTCGCGCACGGCGCCAACGAAAAATTGCTGGGCCGTGACCTCTCCCAGCTCAAGGATGCGGATGGCAAGGCCTTCGTAGGCGAGCTGCTTTCGACCGGGTATGCCGGCGGCGGCTGGGTCGACTACCGGTGGCCGAACCCGGTCAGCAAGAAGGTGGAGCAGAAGTCCTCGATCGTGAAGCAGGCAGGCGACTATGTCTGCGGTGTAGGTATCTACAAGTAAGTCAGACGGCCGCTTCTGGCGGATTGCTTTGGTTTACCAATCTACAAAAGGACCGATGACCCAACAGCCATCGGTCCTTCCAAGAATAAAAACGGATGGGGACAATCCATGAACTGGTTCGCCAATCTCGCCCTTGCCAAGAAGATGTTCGTAGCACCGTTCATCTTGCTGGTCGGCCTGGGTATTGTGTCAGTGATTTCTTATTTCGCGATCGATCAGCAAAGAAACGCGATCGACGCACTGAGCAATGTCCAGATCAAGGCTTTCGCCGATATGAGCAAGGTCAAGGAGGAGTTGGCGGATGCGCAGTTGTCCCTCTACGATCTCATGACGACTGCGGTGAATGAGTCCGATACCGACAAGATCAATGCCCAGTTCGAAGAAACCAATCAAAAGCTGAACGCCATCGTTTCGAACTTCGAAGCCCTGGACCTGAGCGCGCTCGGGAACGCCGAAATCCAGAAAATGCGCGATGCCATCGTTGCCAGGTCCGGCGAATACCAGACTTCCGCGCTGGGTACCTCTGACATGGCTACGGTGGATGTTGCGACCGCAAGCATCTTTATGAACGACGCCATTATCACGCACGAGCAACTGGTCAAGGAAGTGGATAGCCTGAACAAGGCGGTCGATGCGCTCCGGGTTTCCGCCACAGAAACCACAATGGCCGGTGCGGATGAATCCTTGCGCCTGTTTCTGATTACGGTTGCCGTTGTCGCCGCCATGGGCATTCTGCTCAACTGGCTGATCACCCGCATGATCTCCCGCCCGATCACCGAAATCATTGGATCCATGACGTCTCTTGCGGCCGGGGATGCGAATGTCGACGTCCCGGCGACCGAGCGCCGCGACGAAATCGGCCGGATGGCGAAGGCCTTGGAAGTGTTCCGTGAAAATGCGATCGAAGTCGAGCGTATGGAACAGGAAAAGATCGCGAACGAACAACGGGCGGCGGAAGAAAAGCGCGCCAGCATGAATGCCCTTGCCGATCGGTTCGAAGCCGCCTTGGTGGATATTGTCGAGACGGTCTCGGCCTCTTCCGACCGGATGCGGACGACCGCTCAGTCCATGTCATCGGTCGCCGAACAGACACAGCGTCAGGCGTCCGCGGTCGCATCCGCTGCAGAAAGTGCATCGGAGAACGTCCAGACCGCTGCCTCCGCCGCCGAAGAGATGTCCGCATCCATCGGTGAGATCAACAGGCAGGTCGGCGAATCCGCGGAAATTTCCAATCAGGCGAATGCCGAAGCGCTCCGGTCGAATGAGTCCGTGCGCGGGCTGGCCGACGCCGCAAGCAAGATCGGTGAGGTCATCGAGCTCATCAGCGGCATTGCCGAACAGACCAACCTGCTTGCCTTGAACGCGACGATCGAGGCCGCGCGCGCCGGTGAAGCGGGCAAGGGCTTCGCGGTGGTTGCGTCCGAGGTCAAGAACCTTGCCACGCAGACGGCAAAGGCCACCGAGGAAATCGGAATGCAGATTTCCGGCATGCAGTCGGCGACGGGCGATGCGGTCGAGGCGATCCAGTCGATCAGCCAGACCATCGGCCGTATCAAGGATATCTCCGATACGATCACAGGCGCCATGGGCGAGCAGGGCATTGCGACTCAGGAAATCGCCGCGAGCACGCAACAGGCGGCTGCCGGTACCGCGGAAGTCGGACACACGATCAACGAAGTGGCAAGGGCCGCTTCTGAGACCGGCTCGGCGGCGCGGGAAGTGCTGGACGTTGCCGTGGATCTCTCCGACCATGCGCAAACCCTGCGCCACCAGGTCGACGATTTCCTGGCCCAGGTGCGCGTAGCATGAACCGGGTCGGAACTGCGTTACTGCAGGCATCCTTGAGTGCGATTTCAACCGGTGAGGGGCGGCGTTTCAGCCGCCCTTTTTATATCTGCGGGGATAGCTTGGAGGCCGGTCGGCGGGGAATTGGTCCTGGACTGCCTACGCGAAGGCTATTTGCCGTCATCAGCCGAAACAGTTGTGGCTCCAGACCAGCCGCGGTTTCGGCGTCTTGCTGCCCCCCGGAGGCGGTGTCTCTTCCACCTGAAAGTAAATCTTGAAGGTGGAAAGGGCGGGCAGGTCCGGATGTTCCTCGGACCAGTTCCGGCACAGGAACCGTGCGTAATTCAGAGCAAGGATCTGCGGACCGTCCTCATAGGAATTGTCTTCCAGATTGGACAGGAATTTCCGCCAGCGGTAATTGGCATAGACCCTCGAGACGACGTCGGGCTTCTGGAAGACGGCGGGGCCGATCCTGCCGTTATAGACGTCCACTTGGCTTCCGTCCTCCAGCTCGCCCGGAATGACCGGCCAGGGGCTGTTCATCTCCGGATAGGGAGCGAACATGGTCCAGTTCTGATAGAGGCCCAAAGCCTGGCGCGGGTTGATGAAGGCGTTGGGCAGCGAAAAGGGGCTGGCCGGTAGCGTCGAGATATTCTGGACGGTGATGAACCCGAGGAAAACGGCCGCCAGTACCTGGGTCGGCAATCCGATCCGGACGGTTCTCTCCCGCCATGGCAAAAGCCGTGTGGTAAGGCGCGAAAATCCGCTCCGGTGCCGGCCGACCAAGTCATAACAGCGGTCGCCGAGCCTTCGAAACGGCGCAAAGCTCAGGATCATTGCCAGAGGCCGGAACACCCGGGATGCGGACAGGAGCGCGATCAGCCCGCCTGCCTTGAAGAACCGGTCATCGCCGATCGTCACGACCCATGAATTGCGCGCCGTCAGTTCGGCCCCGATCTCCGGATCCTCCTGTGCGGGGCGAGTAGTAGCCTCGGGCAGAAGCAGAAACACCCGGAGGATACGACATGTCTTTTCGCAGAAGGTGCAGCCCTTATCGTACCACAGGATGATGGCCGGAGAGGGCTTGCGGAAGAAGCGTCCGGCGATCGCATCCCACATCCAGGAAGGCATGAAGGTGAGGTTCATGACGATGGAGATGTAGGGAAAGAGCCCGATCTCAAGAAACAAACAGAAGGCGAGATGCATGGTCATGAAGGCGACCATGATGAGCGTCCGGAACGTGCGGTGGAATATCGGCGAAAAGATCAGGAACGGTCCGATCAGTTCCAGCCCATAGACGTAGTAGGTCAGGCCCGTCATCGCGCCCTGGAACTGGCGGAACCACAGCGAAAATGGCGTCACCAGGTAGTCAAGTTGAAGCGCGTAATAGACCGCGTTGCCCTCAGACACCCAGATCGGGTGGGTTTTCAGAAGGGCACTGAAGAAATACATCGACATGCCCTGGATAAGCAGGGCGAGCGTTGCAACGGAGAAATAAGCGTTATCCGTGTAGTCCGGAGTTCGGCTCAAGGCACGATCCAGCGAATAACGGGCGCCGAGCGGCAGGAACATGGCCCAGAACATCAACAGAAGCGCGAGATTGTCCTCGCCCGACAGGATGAAGATGTTTCTGTTCTGGACGGACAGAAGCAGTACCCAGGAAAGTGCGGTCATCAGCCGCGTGCGCCATCCGAGGATCAGCCCGATGGCCGCCAGCGCGGCAATGACGAAAAGCAGGCCCTGGAAAAAGGCGGGACCGTTCGCAAGATGAAGGGACCAGGAACCGGAATTCAGCTGATCGATCTGAACCGCGCGGGGCATGATGCCCTGATCGGTGTAATGGGCGGTCAGGTCACGGGCGCGCAGAAGGAGATCGAACAGGACATAGAACCCCAGCAGCACCCTGAACAGGGCCAGGGTTCGCAGATCGATCCCGAAGAGTGTCCGGGCCGGTGTCCATTCAATCCAACGTCTGTGCATGGTCAAAAAGCCGGTGGGCCTTGTTATCCGTTATAGCGGCGCTGTGCCGCAATTAAGCTTGAGGGCTGATGGTTAACAATATCTTCCCTCCCGCAGAGACCGCGAGACGTAAAAAAGGGCGGCCCGAGGACCGCCCTTTCCGTAAGCTTTTGAGCGGGGCTTCTTAGAAGCCCATACCGCCCCCGCGCAGCACAGCTGCGCAAACCAAAATGATGGGCGGGGTCGCCGGAATGCAAAAAGGGCGGCCCGAGGACCGTCCTTTTCGTAAGCTTTTGAGCGGGGTATCTTAGAAGCCCATGCCGCCCCCCGCGCAGCACAGCTGCGCTAGACAGGATGATGGGCGGCGAGCCGACATGCAAAAAGGGCGGCCCGAGGACCGCCCTTTCCGTAAGCTTTTGAGCGGGGCTTCTTAGAAGCCCATACCGCCCATGCCGCCCCCCGCGCAGCACAGCTGCGCTAGACGGGATGATAGGCGGCGAGCCGACATGCAAAAAGGGCGGCCCGAGGACCGCCCTTTCCGTAAGCTTTTGAGCGGGGCTTCTTAGAAGCCCATGCCGCCCATGCCGCCCATGTCGCCGCCACCCGGCATGGCCGGTGCGTCCTTTTTCGGAAGCTCGGCAACCATGGCTTCGGTGGTGATCAGCAGGCCTGCGACGGAAGCAGCGTCCTGAAGCGCGGTGCGCACGACCTTGGTCGGGTCGATGATGCCAGCTTCGATCATGTTGACGAATTCTTCGCTCTGGGCGTTGAAGCCGAACGTGATGTCGTCGTTTTCCAGGATCTTGCCGACGACGATCGAACCTTCAACGCCGGAGTTTTCGGCGATCTGGCGGATCGGAGCTTCCAGAGCGCGGAGCACGATCTTGATGCCAGCCATGATGTCCGGGTTGTCGGAGGTCAGCTTGGAAACGGCCGCCTTGGCGCGAAGCAGAGCAGTGCCACCACCCGGAACGATGCCTTCTTCAACCGCAGCGCGGGTTGCGTTCAGGGCGTCGTCGACGCGATCCTTCTTTTCCTTAACTTCGATTTCGGTCGCACCGCCGACGCGGATGACTGCGACGCCGCCTGCCAGCTTGGCAAGACGTTCCTGCAGCTTTTCGCGGTCGTAATCGGAAGTGGTTTCCTCGATCTGAGCCTTGATCTGGCTCACGCGGCCCTGGATGTCGTCCTTGGAGCCTGCACCATCGACGATCGTGGTGTTTTCCTTGGTGATGGACACCTTCTCGGCGGTGCCGAGCATGTCGAGGGTAACGTTTTCCAGTTTGATGCCGAGATCTTCGGAGATCACGGTACCGCCGGTCAGGATCGCGATGTCTTCCAGCATGGCCTTGCGGCGGTCGCCGAAGCCCGGAGCCTTGACAGCGGCAATCTTCAGGCCGCCACGCAGCTTGTTGACGACGAGGGTCGCAAGAGCTTCGCCTTCGACGTCTTCAGCGATGATCAGCAGCGGACGGGAAGACTGAACCACGGCTTCCAGGATCGGCAGCATGGCCTGCAGGTTGGAAAGCTTCTTCTCGTGAAGGAGAATGTACGGCTTTTCCAGATCGGCCAGCATCTTTTCGGCGTTGGTGACGAAGTACGGCGACAGGTAGCCGCGGTCGAACTGCATGCCTTCAACGACTTCGAGTTCGGTTTCCAGCGACTTGGCTTCTTCGACGGTGATGACACCTTCGTTGCCGACCTTCTGCATGGCTTCGGCAATGTCCTTGCCGACCTGCGTGTCGCCGTTTGCGGAGATGGTACCGACCTGAGCCACTTCTTCAGAGGTGGTGATGGTCTTGGAAGCGCTTTCCAGGTACTTGACGGCTTCCAGAGCGGCCATGTCGACGCCGCGCTTCAGATCCATCGGGTTCATGCCGGCGGCAACAGCCTTGGCACCTTCCTTGACGATGGACTGAGCCAGGACGGTTGCGGTCGTGGTGCCGTCGCCAGCGATGTCGTTGGTCTTGGAAGCCACTTCGCGCACCATCTGGGCGCCCATGTTCTCGAACTTGTCTTCCAGTTCGATTTCCTTGGCGACCGAAACACCGTCCTTGGTGATGCGCGGTGCGCCGAAAGCCTTGTCGAGGACCACGTTGCGGCCTTTCGGGCCGAGGGTCACTTTTACAGCGTTTGCAAGGGTGTCGACGCCGCGGAGCATTTTCTCGCGGGCATCAGAGGAGAATTTAACTTCCTTCGCAGCCATTTTTCCGTCTCACTTTTTATTTGGAATATCGGATGAAATCAGGGGGCTCCGGTTAGGAGATCACGCCCATGATGTCGGATTCCTTCATGATCAAGAGATCTTCACCGTCGATCTTGACTTCGGTGCCGGACCACTTGCCGAACAGAACACGGTCGCCGGCCTTCACATCGAGAGCGACCACCTTGCCGGATTCGTCGCGAGCGCCATTGCCAACGGCAACGACTTCGCCTTCCTGCGGCTTTTCCTTGGCGGTATCCGGGATAATGATGCCGCCAGCGGTCTTTTCTTCGGAACCGACACGGCGGACAACGACACGGTCGTGCAGCGGACGAAATGTCATTTGGCTTTTTCCTCTCATGGGGCACGCCCCACACTTAACGGCAGCGTGCTGGCATGAACTTAAGGGTCTTATAAAGACACCGGCCCTCGGGCGCGGCGTCTGCTAGCACTCCCATCGGGCGAGTGCTAACAAGCGACGATTTAGGTCCGCCGCCGGGGCTTGTCAATGGTCGGTCGGGAGAAAACTCGCCTGTGAAACCGATGAAAACGACAGGTTAACCGTCATTAACCGATCAGGCGTCCGCCGCCGGGTCGCTTCGCCTGTGCGCGTCCGCTCCCCGGCAGGGCTTATTGGCTGGTGGAAATGGTGAAGGGGAGGGAGATCGTTCCCGATTTTCCGCCGATCTTGTCGGCGAACGTCGTTTCCAGCGTGTATTTGCCGGCCGGCAGGCCGCTGAACTGGAACGACAGGGAGGCCGACAGTTCCCGTTTGGCGGACCGGGTCGTGCCCGAGAAATCCGCGAACCCCTCCTGGGATGCAAGAACCTGTCCGGTCGTATTCAAGAGGCGGTAGCTTGCCTGAAGGGAATAGCTGTAACTGGCATCCGACGAGGAAAATCCGTAGCCGACCGGTTCTGCATAAACCGTGAGCGGCTCATCGGCGGCAAAGGACGCGCTGGCGCGCGGCGTGTACTGTCCGTATCCGGCTGCGGGCGCTTCGGCAAAGGCCGCCACCGTGAAGGCAAGTCCGGAAGTATTCCAGGCATCGGAGAGCGCGGCCAGACTATCGGCAAGCGCGCCTTCCGGTTTTGGAAAGTCCGGTGTACCTGTCTGAGCGATAGATGCACAGGAAAGCGTCGTCGCGGCCAGGAATAGCGCGCCCCTTACCGCTTGCCGTGCAAAGAAACCGTTTTGCATTTACTTACCCCTGAGCCAGCCCAACAGCATTGTTTTTTCAGCTGCTTTTCAGCCGATATAGACCGCCTTTGGCCAAGACACAAGGATTTGCGTGCAGTGCGGTAAACGCGAAACCGGCTAAAGGCTTCGCCCCGTCCAGGATTGACGCTTGCGATAGATTGTCGACGGGCTGATTTCAAGCGCCGCTGCCGCCATGGCAATATTGCCGTCGAAGGCGTCCAGGGCATCCTCGATGATCCGCCGTTCCTGCGCCCAGAGCGGTTCGATGGCGCCGAAGGCCCGGCTTGGCGCAGCCGCCCGCGCCCGTTCCCGCGACAGGTCGACGATCGTGTGCCCGCGTCCGGAAGGGTCGCGGATCAGCATCGGCAGCATATCCAGGGTGACGGCGGCTCCGTCGTTCATCACGACGATCTGGCGGATTGTGTTCTCAAGCTGGCGCACGTTGCCCGGCCAGGGGTAGGTCAGCAGCTTTGCTTCCGCGTCAGCGTCGAAGCCCTTGAAACCGCGACGTTCTTCCGCGGAAAACCGATCCAGGAAGGTCTGGGCGAGCGGGAGGATGTCATCACGGCGTTCGCGCAGGGGCGGAAGCTGGACCGGTAGGACATGAAGCCGGTAGTAGAGGTCCTCGCGGAACCGGCCAGCGGTAATTTCGGCGAGAGGGTCGCGGTTGGTCGCGCAGATGATGCGCGCATCCACCTGGCGGCTGGCTGTGTCGCCGAGGCGCTGAAACGTCCCGGTCTGCAGGAACCGCAGCAGCTTGCTCTGAAGCAGCAGGTCCATTTCGCCGATCTCGTCGAGAAACAGGGTCCCGCCATCCGCCTGTTCGGCCGCGCCCGGTCGGCTTTCGGTCGCTCCGGTAAAGGCACCGCGCATGTAGCCGAAAATTTCGCTTTCGATCAGGTCTCGCGGAATGGCCGCGCAATTGATGGTGACAAACGGCTTGTTGTTCCTGTCGGAGAGCGTGTGGATGGCACTGGCACACAGCTCCTTGCCGGTTCCGGATTCCCCGGTAATGAAAACGGGGGCCTGCGAAGGCGCCATCCGTTTCACCTGATCGAACACGGCAAGCATCGGCGCCGAGTTTCCAATCAGCTTTTCAAGACCTCGGGTGTGTGCGGCGGGGGCAATGATCGGCGCGCTCAAGTCGGGCGCAGCGGCGATGGTGTGGTCGTCGGCACAAACGGCGGTTTCAGCCCAGGGACGCGGGTCCCGCTGGTCCAGCTGGAAATTGATTTTTGAAGCCAGTGCGTCCAGGGAGAACGGTTTGGTCAGGAAATCATGCGCGCCGGCGCGCATCGCATTGACGGCACGTGACACGGAGCCTTTCGAAGAGACGGCGACCAGAACAGTTTTGGGGCAGCGCACCGCAAAAGATTCCAGGACGTCTTCACCACCGATTGTTTCCAGGTCCAGGATCAGGATGTCGGTCGTCTTATCGGCAAGCTCTCCAAGACAGGAGTCCGGATTTGTATAAAGCGCGGGTTGCGCGCATGGAGCAGCCAGTTTTGCACAAACCGCGGCGGTGCGAGTGGCTTCGGAGATCGAAGCGTCAAGAACGCGTACCATAACGGGTCCGGTGAGACCCTCATTACTCCCCATCGCTGGGCATCCCCCATCATTTCAAGCAGGGTTCGACATGGATCGAACTGATCACCTGATGAATGTTTCTACGAACAGGGTAAACAAAGCGTTGTCATGGAGGGAGAACGATACAGGATAGTGCCGGACCGGCGGGGGCCCCGCAGTCAATTCAGCAAGAATGGCCCGGATTAACGAGGGCTTGCCTCATAGAACCGTGCAAAGGGCATAGCCGGCAATAAAAGAAAGAAGCAGGATGCAAATTGCGACGGGAAGCCTGATTTTGTTCGGAATATTTCCCAAGATCGTGGTCGCTTCGGCAGAAGTCGGCGGCTGATTTTCGAAGGAATCCGTCCCGGTCAGGATTTCGGAAGCGGCCGTTTCGGGTGGTGTCTTCGCAACCGGGCTGTCCGCATAGGTAAGGATCTGTCCGGTGATGGGGGGGATCCGGTTTGGATTTTCGCAAGGCTGCCCACTTGGTTCCGCGATCTTATCGGGCGAGGGGACAGTCGACCCGGGGCCGTTCGCCCTCAATTCGAAGACCGGCACATAACTCCCCTTGGGGATCGAAATCACGATCGGGTCATGTAAACCGCTGCCCGCATAATATTTTGTGAGCCGACGCCTCAATCGGGCGGCTTCCACCCTGACAATCGGATCGGTGACCGGATTGAAGGAAACGTCCCGGCCGAGGGCTTCGACCGCAATCGTGTAGCCCTTGATTTCGTCAAGCCGGCCCTCGATCGCCTTGGAGACCACGTAGTTCAGGAAAGCGCGGAGTTGAATGACGGAGTTGAATTCGGGGCTGGTGAGCACCTTGTGCAGGGCCAGCCGCGCGTCGTCGCGGGAAACCAGAGCCGGATCGGTTAAGCCGGACGGTTGATCGGCAGATATGGGGCTGCCCGTTTCGCTTTCGCTCTCCCGCGGAAGCCGGGAATGTTGCCCGGCTGTCGTCATGGTCTGCCCCCCTGCATTTTCTGATCAGTCGTGCATTCTTCCGATGACGTATGAAATCAGGATCGAAAATGTCGTTACGTAAGGTTAGCCAAGACATTGATGATAGGGAAGCAAAAAAACAAGGCAGCTCATGAGTTCGGTTGTTTCGATCCGCCCCGCGGATCACGGGTAAATATGCGCAATCTGCCGAAAACCGGATCGCTTAATCGGGGACAACCGCGAGAATCCGCCCGATGGCCTCTGGAACGGATTCGGAAGCGGCCAATTCTTAAGGCATGATTAACGGTGAATTTGTGATTCGAGTTGAGAGCGTTTTGCGAACATGGGCCGCACGGCGACCATATTCATAGCGATATGCATGAGCGTGATTGCGCTTTCTGCTGCGGCTGTGCTGGTGTTCCAGTTCGGTAGGCCGTTCGGGGAAGCGGTGTCGCTCTCGTTGGCCTTGATGTGCACGATGATCATGTTCCACCTGCTCATTGCCAGGGCGACGGACCGAAGCGCTGTAAGCGACACCGTGGATCGTCTGGAAGACCGGATGGTGGAACTCGATGAGGATGTGGGCAATCTGGAAGGGCGCCTGACCGGCGTCGAGCGCAACATCCCCCGTCGGACGCGCGAGGAAATCGATCCGCTGTTCGCTGAAGTGGAGGTTCTGGGCTCTCTGGTCAAGCAGATGGCAGAGGCCATGACCGACCTCGAAACGCGTTTCGATGATCAGCAACGCCTGGCACCGCCGCCTGCCGCGCCGGGTCTACCCAACTATAGGACTCCGGTATCGTCTTATGATCCGGGCGCGACATCCAGCCCGGTGCGGCGTGTTCCGCCTATGGACGATCCTTATCGATCTCCGAATTCCCGAGCGGAACCGGAGATGAGGTCGACTGATTACGGCAGGGGGCCTGACTACGGCAGTACCTCCGACTACGCCAGGGGCGAAGACTATGGACGGCCGTATGGCTCTTCGGACCATGATGCCGCATCCGGTTTTCGCCGGGACGAACCGGCCTCGCGTTCGGCGTATCTCCCTCAGGGAGAGGATCCGTACGACACTCCCGAAACTTCCGGTGTTTTCGGTGGCGGCGACGATTTCGGAACGGATGGCGTCCGGAAGGCGGAGCCGCAGCCGGATCCGGCAATGCGGGAGTTGATTACCGCGGCGTTGAACGCGAACCGTGTCGAACTGCATTTGCAGCCGATCGTGACGCTACCACAGCGCCAGGTGAAATATTACGAGGCCTTTACGAGACTGCGTGATGGGAAGGGCGAGTTGGTTCCGGCAGCCACCTTCCTGCCCGAGGCGGTTCGGGCTGGACTGATTGCCCGTATCGACAATCTGCTGCTGTTCCGGTCGATCCAGGTGATCCGTCGCCTCACGTCCCGAAACCGCAATGCCGCGCTTTTCTGCAATATTTCGTCCTCATCCCTGGTGGACGAGACCTTTTTCCCTGGGTTCCTTGATTTCGCGAGCGCAAACAAGAATATCGCCGATGTTCTGATTTTCGAGTTTTCTCAGGACGATGTGTCCAGAATGGGCGTCGTGGAAATGGAGAGCCTGAACGCGCTTGCGGAAATCGGTTTCCACTTCTCCATCGACCGCATCACCGACATGAAGATGGACTTCAAGTCGCTCGCGCAGCGCGGCTTCAAATACGCCAAGCTTCAAGCCGACTTCCTGATCGGCCGCCGGTCAACAGACCACGGACATATCCATCCGTCGGATTTCGGCGATCTTCTTCATCGGTATGGCATGGAGCTGATTACCGACCACGTGGAAACCGAAAGTCAGGTGCTGGAACTTCTCGACTACGAGGTCAAGCTGGCCCAGGGCAACCTGTTCTCGCCGCCGCGCCCCGTACGCTCGGAAGTCCTGCAGGGCGCGCCGGCTCCCGCGCCGCGCAAGCAGCGGGCAGCCGGCTGATCTTTTTTACTTAGTCGGTCGCCGGCCCGACCGAAACGACGGTCGGTTCCTTCCCGGCCAGCAGGCGTTGCGCGACCCGGTTCACATCCTCGAGCGTGACGGCTTCGATCTCGCTGTTGCGGCGGTCGAAGTAGTCGATCCCCAAGCCGGCATTCTGCAGAGCGACGAGCTGGCTGGCGATCTTGCCCGAAGAATCGAAGCGGAGCGCATAGGACCCGGTCAGGTAGCGCTTGGCGCTGTCGAGTTCCGCCTGCGTCGGTCCCTGGGTGGCCATCCGGTCTACCTGTTCCAGGACGATTTTCAGGGTTTCGTCCGCCCGGTCGGCGCGGGTCGCTGTCGATCCGAGGATCAGTCCCATGTGATCGTAGGGGATAACGGACGTATTGACGCCATAGGCCAGTCCGCGCTTTTCGCGTACTTCCTCATAGAGCCAGGATGTGAAGCTTCCGCCGCCCAGAATATGGTTCATCACATAAGCGGCCTGGTAATCCGGATCGTCGCGTTTCAGGCCCGGCAATCCGAACATCAGGGTCGTTTGCGGAACCTGCAGCGACTTGGAAATGGTCAGGCCGGTCTTCGGCGTTGCCTCCGGGACCGGTGACAGGTCGCTGTCTTCCGGCAGTCCCGCAAACACGCGATCAAGCAGAGGCGCCAGGGTTTTCGCATCGATCGCGCCGACCACGCCGATCGTCAGTCCGGGCCGGGCGACAAGCCGTTTGTGATGCTCTACGAGGTCTTCCGGCGACAATGTTTCGAGGCTTTCCGGGGTGCCGCCGGTCGGACGCGCGTAAGGATGGTCGCCAAGGGCGGCCTCGGTGAAGCTGAGGGCGGCGATCGCGTTGGGATCTTCCGCGTTGCGTTTCGCACTCGAAATCAGCTGCGCTTTCATTCGCTCGACCGCTTCCGTGTCGAACCGGGGCTTGGTGAGCGCGAGATGCAGCAGGTCGAAGGCTTCGTCCCGCGTCGGCGTCAGCGTGCGCAGATTGCCGTAGAACTGGTCCTTTCCGGTGTCGAAGCTGATGTTGACGGCCAGTTCCTCCAGACGGGCCTGAAAGGCCTGCGACGGGAGGTCGCCCGCGCCTTCGTCCATGGTCGCCGCCAGGAGCCGGGTCAGGCCTTCCTTGCCCTTCGGATCCTGGGCCGCGCCGCCCTTGAACGAGAAATTCACGGCAATCTGGGGGATCGTGTGGTCCTCGACCAGCCAGGCTTCGATGCCGCCCGGGCTGATGACCTTTTGAATTTCGACGGCCTGTACCGGCAGAACGACCAGGGAGGCGGCAAACAGGCTCAGGCAACCTGCAGTCAGAACACCCAGGCTTTTTTCAAAAAGAGCACGCATGGTTCAGGACTTTCCTTTCGCTTCTGCGGAGCCGGCAGTCCCTGTCCGGGTTTCCTTGATCGGTTCGGCGTGCTTCAGCAGACCCGTTACCGGCGGGCCCGAAAGGAAGGTACGGGCCGCATCCTGCACGTCCTGGGCGGTGACGTTCTGAATCTGTTGTGGCCAGGTTTGCACGTTTTCCAGGGTCTGCCCTGTCGTCAGCGCGCTGCCGAATATCCGGGCAAGGCTCGACTGGCTGTCCTGGGCATAGATCGCGTCGGCAACCATGCTGTGCTTGGCCCGTTTCAGTTCGTCTTCGGTGACACCGTTTTCAATGAGCTTGTTCAGTTCTTCGGTGAACAGGGTTTCGAGTTCGCCAAGGGAATGTCCTGGGGCAGGTGTGCCGTAGAACCCGAACTTGCCCTGATCCAGCGCATCGCCCTGATAGTAGCTTCCCGCATTGATGGCGATCTTGCTGCCAAGCACGGCGGATTTATAGAGGCGGCTCGTCGGCCCCCCGCCGAGAATGTAGGACAGAACATCGAAGGACACGGGGACACGGCCTTCGCCGGTCGTCTGGCTCGGCACAATCCATGTCTGGGACAGGCTTTCCTGGCGGACGCGCGCATCGGAGACCGAAATCCTGCGTTCTCCCGTCAGAGGCGGTTCGGCGGGGCGGACGCGGGCACCCGGTTCCGCACGGCGGGCAACCTTGCCGTAGGTTTCCTCGGCCATTTTCCGGACCGCGTCGGCCGTCACGTCTCCGGCAACCACCAGCACCGCGTTGTTCGGCGTGTAGAAGCGGTCATAGAAGGCGATGACCGCTGTCCTGTTGAGCGCCTGGATCTCGTGTTCCCAACCGATTACCGGCGAACCGTAGGGATGATTGACGAAAAGGGTCGCGTTCATGGTCTCGCGCAGTTTCGAAGCGGGCTCGCTGTCGACCCGCATTCGTCGCTCTTCCAGCACCACATCCCGTTCCGAGCCGATCATGTCATCGGTCAGATGGAGGTTTTCCATGCGGTCCACCTCCATTTCCATCATCAGGGGCAGATGTTCCTTTGCCACCCGCTGGAAATAGGCGGTGTAGTCCGTGGAGGTGAATGCGTTTTCCTGGCCTCCGATGTCGGCAACCATCTTGGAAAAGGCTCCGTCAGGATGCTTGGTCGTACCCTTGAACATGAGATGTTCAAGGAAGTGTGCCACGCCGGACTGGCCTTCCGGCTCGTCGGCGGAGCCCGTTTTGTACCAGATCATATGCGTGACCACCGGCGCCCTGTGGTCGGGGATGACCACGACCTCAAGTCCGTTTTCGAGCGTGAAGTGGCTGAGGTTCGGCGCGATTTTCAAGATTCCCGCCGACGGGTCCGATGCCGCGGGCTCCGCGGCATAGGCGGAAATCCCGGGCGCAACGCTTAGAAAGCCGGCCAGGCACATCGCTAGCGCGGGAAGGGTCAGGCGGGTAGGTTTCTTGTGAACGGTTGGTTTTTCGAAACAGGGCACATCCGTCTCCGGGTTCTTCCTCGGTTCCGCAGGCCCTTGATTCGCTTGGACCTGCACAGACTCCACCTTCCCATATAGGGTGGAGATCCGCGTCGGTCCCGTTAATTATTGGTCATCTTGACGGAGCGCCGAAATCCGGCGCTGTTATCGCCCGATGCTCTAATCCTTGCACTTGAGGTTGCGGTTGTCGCCGGTGCAGGCGATCGCGCTGGACGCATTCCTTTTGACGTCATCGTCGACAACTTCGGGCAAAGTCGTCCCTTCGGCAGGCGTGCTGTATTCGCTCGGGGGCTCGATCAGGTACCGCCGGGCCAGTTTATCCTGCGAGCCTCCGGTCGCCCGTTGCTTCAAATCGCCGGCTGCCGCGCCCTGCGCCCGCATTTCTTCCGGGGTCAATCTGGCGCCGTCTTCCAACTCGTTCTGACGTTTTTCGGCTGCAAAGTCGCGCGGCTTGGTATTGTAGATATTGATCCCGCGGGCCTGTTCCGGGGTCAGCCGCGTGTTCTCGTTGCCGTCGTGTCCACCAACGTTCTTTTGTGCGTAGAGCGCCTTCACGGCTTCGTAATCGTCTGACGCCTGAGCGGCTGGCCAGTCTTGGGATTGCGAGCCGGCGACCTTGGTTTCCGGTTTCGGCAACGCGGTCGGCTCAGCCGGCATGGCAAGCGGCGCACGCGGCTTGTAATCGATCGGCTTTGCCTTCGGGTCGACAGCGCCGAGCCCGGACATGATCGCGCTGACCATGGCCGTATCCGGGGCCTGGGTCGTTCCATCGGCTGCCTGGCATGCGGCGAGCGCGGAAAACGCCAGAAGGGCGACCGGGCGTGAAAGCTTTCTCAAATAGGTCCGCAGCACCGCAGACTCCTTAGTTTTCGTCAAAGCGATTCCCGCCGCATACCTTCGGGCGCGCAGCCGGACTCAGCCTGAGTTCCTGATCAGTCCACCCAATAAAGACTTATTTTGCGGCTGAATTAGGACCGGATTTCAACCCGTCATACAGCAGTCCGCAAACTCCGGCAACGATCCATACGTCGGCGAAGTTAAAGACGTACCACGAGAAATCGCCGACATGGAAATGGATGAAGTCGACGACAGCGCCGTAAAGAAGGCGGTCGATGCCATTGCCGATCGCGCCGCTGATCACCAGGGCCAATGCCAGGGCAAGGAAACGGTGACCTGCGCGAACCGACCAGATCCACAGGCCGATGGCGGCAATCAGGGTTGCCACGGCGAGGACCCATCGTCCGACCTCGCTGTCCTGCTGGAACAGGCCATAGGAAATGCCCCTGTTCCACACCAGGGTGAGATCCAGAACCGGAAGCAGCTGCACGGGGCCGCGTCCTGCGAGGCCGAAGCCATGGAGAAGCCACAGCTTCGACGCCTGGTCCAGCAGCAGTCCGGCAAAGGCGATGGCGAGAACGAAACCGCTCTGCCGCCCCCAGAGCCAGCGGGCAGTCCAGGACGAGGGGCTCTGTGCGGTTTCGCCATCTCTCATCGGCGGTTCCACTGTCCTTTGCCGGTTTCTCGATCAGGCCGCCTGATGCGCTGCATCCCATTCCCGCAGAGCTGCCGCATCGCGAAGCGTCACATCCGGGTAGTCCGGATCGGACCCGACTTCCGGCAGGATCTTCCACGAACGGGCGCATTTCCGCCCCTCGGCAAGGCCGGGAACGACCGCAACACCCGGTGTGTCGTCCAGCGCAAAGGCGCCGGCAGGAGCCGGATCGGCACTCAGGGTTAGCTGGCTGGTGATGGCGATATCGGCCATGTCCTTGCCTTCCAGGGCGGCCATGAGGTCCGGATCGGTCACATGAACGACCGGATGGGCCTCCAGAGAAGACCCGATCCGCTTTTCCCGGCGCTCCACCTCGAGCGCACCGGTGATCACCCGGCGAACGGTGCGGATCTTGGCCCATTTCGCGGCCAGCGCTTCGTCGCGCCAGTCCGCCGGAACGGCGGGGAACTGTTCCAGATGCACGCAAGCGTCGTCGCCGTGGCGCGACATCCAGGTTTCTTCCATGGTGAACGGCAGCATCGGCGCCATCCAGGTCACCAGGCAGTTGAACAGCTTGTCGATCACATAGAGGGACGCCTTGCGGCGCACCGAGGAGGCGGCGTCGCAATAAAGCGCATCCTTGCGGATGTCGAAATAGAAGGCCGACAGTTCCACCGTCATGAACGTGAACAGGTGATGGAAGATGCGCTTGTAGTCGAAGTCCCAATAGGCCTTGCGGACCAGATCGTCGAGTTCGGCCAACCGGTGCAGCATCAGCCGCTCCAGCTCCGGCATGTCCGCGTGAGCCACCTCTTCACCGGTCGCATGGCCGAGCGAACCCAGCATCCAGCGCAGGGTGTTGCGCAGCTTGCGATAGCTGTCGATGCTGGTCTTCAGGATTTCCGGACCGATACGCTGGTCTTCCGCATAATCCGAAGAGGCCACCCACAGGCGCAGGATGTCGGCGCCGTACTGCTTGATGACGTCTTGCGGAAACACCTGGTTGCCCAGCGACTTGGACATCTTGCGGCCGTCCTCGGCCATGGTGAAGCCGTGGGTCAGGACCGCGTCGTAAGGCGCGTGACCCCTGGTGCCGCAGCCTTCCAGCAGCGAGGAGTGGAACCATCCGCGATGCTGGTCGGAGCCTTCCAGATAAAGCACGTAGTCGTCGCCGCCGAGACCCTTGCGTTTCGGCATCAGGTCTTCGCGCTTTTCCAGGCAGAAGGCATGGGTGGAGCCGGAATCGAACCAGACATCCAGGATGTCCGTGACCATGTCCCAGTCGTCGGCCTTGTGGTCGTTGCCCAGGAACCGTTCCTTGGCGCCGTCCGCAAACCAGGCATCGGCGCCCTCGGAGACGAAGGCTTCGTAGATGCGGGCATTGACCGCCTCGTCCTTGAGGACCTCCGCCGTCTCCTTGTGGATGAACACGGTGATCGGCACGCCCCAGGCGCGCTGGCGCGACAGGACCCAGTCCGGCCGGTTCTCGATCATGGACCGTAACCGGTTCTGGCCGGAGGCCGGAACGAAGCGGGTATTGTCGATCGCATTCAGCGCGCGCGCGCGCAGCGTGTCGTCCTTGCCGTCGATGTCGCGGTCCATATAGACGAACCACTGCGGCGTGTTGCGGAAGATGATCGGCTTCTTCGACCGCCAGGAATGGGGATACTGGTGCTTCAGCCGGCCGAGACCGATCAGGGCGCCGCTTTCCTTCAGCGCCTCGATCACGGCCTTGTTGGCCTTGCCCTTCTCACCCTTGTGGGTGATCACCTGGTTGCCTTCGAAACCGGGCGCATCCTTGGTGTAGAAGCCGTCGTCGGCGACCGTGAACGGGATGGCGGTGTCGATGCCGCGCGCTTCCAGTTCGCGGGCATTCGCCATCCAGATCTCGAAGTCGTCCGCGCCGTGGCCCGGAGCGGTGTGAACGAAGCCGGTGCCGGCATCGTCGGTGACGTGATCGCCATCGAGCATAGGCACGTCGAACTGGTAACCGCCAAGGTCCAGGTCACGGAACGGATGGGCGAGCGTCAGCGCAGCCAGTTCTTCCGGCGTCACGGCGCGCACGTGTTCGTAGCGTTCCACACGGGACTGCTCGAAGACGGCGCCGGCGAGCGCATCGGCCAGGATCAGCTTGTCGCCTTTCTGAACCCAGTTCTCCTCCGGCAGGTCGTCCTGGGTCACCTTGTAGAGGCCGTAATGGATCCTGGAGGAGAAGCAGACCGCCCGGTTACCCGGGATCGTCCAGGGGGTCGTCGTCCAGATGACGGCGGAGGCGTCAAGCAACTCGTCCGCTTCCGCGTCGTTGGTGCCGCCGGCCTCGACCACCGGGAACTTCACCCAGATCGTGTCCGACTGGTAGTCGTGATATTCGATTTCCGCTTCGGCCAGCGCGGTCTTTTCCACCACGGACCACATCACCGGCTTGGACCCGCGATAAAGCTGCCCGGACATTGCGAACTTCATCAGTTCCTGGGCGATCACCGCCTCGCTCTCGAAGCGCATGGTGAGATAGGGGTTTTCCCAGTCGCCCTCGATACCGAGGCGCTTGAATTCCTCGCGCTGCACGCCGATCCAGTGCTCGGCGAACTCGCGACATTCCTGGCGGAATTCGTTGACCGGAACTTCGTCTTTGTTCTTGCCCTTGGCGCGGTACTGTTCCTCGATCTTCCATTCGATCGGCAGGCCGTGGCAGTCCCAGCCGGGAACGTAGTTGGAGTCCCAGCCCATCATCTGCATGGAGCGGGTGACGATGTCCTTGAGCGTCTTGTTCAGCGCGTGACCGATGTGGATGTTGCCGTTGGCGTAGGGCGGGCCGTCGTGGAGGATGAACTTGTTCCGGTCGGTGCCGGCTTCCCGAAGCTTCTTGTAAAGGTTCATCTCCTGCCAGCGCTGCAGGATTTCCGGCTCCTTCTTGGGCAGGCCGGCGCGCATGGGATAGTCGGTCTTGGGCAGGTTCAGGGTTTCTGAATAGTCGCGTTCAGGTGTCTCGGTCATCACGTATGGGATCCGTTCGGAGAGGCGCACGGCAGGTTTGAGAAAAGGCCCCGTGCGCGCTGCTACGGTCATTATCGGCTGCACGGCGATCGGAAGATGCCGGCCATGAGAGATTTATCCCGGTCCTTGGGCGCCGCAGGGATGCGTCAGCCGAAGGCCGGGCCGGTAATTCGACGGTGCTGCAGCAGGGTGCAGTCTCTTTTCGTTTCCAGCCAGCGAAGCATGCGCAGGACATAGCAGCACTTTGTCGATGAATAAAGTCATTCCGCGCATTGGCGCGCATGATCGAGCGACGCGCCCGCACCAAATCGTTTCTTAACGCTCCTGCCTTAGGAACGGGCAGGGACCTGGGAATGGATGGGACGATGATCGAGGCATTGAGGCAGGGGCGCTGGGCGACCCGCGACCGGCTGGTTCCGGCTGGTTTCATGGCCCTTGGCGGTTATCTTGTCGTCCTCGGCTACCTCTACCTTTATCCGGGCATCCTGACCGCCCCGGGCTGGACTGCTGTCGTCAACGACTTTCTCAGTTTCTGGGTCGCCGCCCGCGAAGCCGTTGGCGGGGCTCCTGCCACGCCTTACAAAATCGAGGATTTTGCCGCGCTCCAGGCGGTCTATATCGGTGCCGGTCACTATTTCGCATTCTTTTATCCGCCGACGTTCCTTCTGATGCTCCTGCCGCTCGGCCTGTTGGGCGGCGTGGCCGCCTACTGGGTCTTCCAGATCCTCGCATCCCTTGCGGCTGGATGGGCGTGCTGCCGGATCATGCGCCACTGGCACGGGCTGCTTCTGGCGGCGGCCCTTCCGACCAGCTTCAACACTTATTTTTATGGACAGAATTCCCTGCTGGCTGCGGCATTCCTCGGTGCAGGCCTGATCATGCTGGCCGAAAAGCGGCAAATCCTGGCCGGTGTCTTCATCGGCCTGATGACATTCAAGCCGCAATTGGGCGTGCTCATTCCCTTCGCGCTGATTGCGGGCGGGTATGGACGGACGTTTCTGTCTGCGGCGGTGACAACGGTGCTTCTGGCCGTTTTCAGCTGGCTCGTCTTTGGAACGGCGACCTGGGAGGCCTTTTTCGCCCAGACAGGGTTTGCGCAGAAAACCCTCAACCTTGGCCTGGTCGACCTGCACAAGATGATCTCGGTCTACGCGGCGGCAAGGCAAATCGGCGCGCCGATCCAAATTGCCTATGGCCTCCAGGCTCTAACAGCGCTCACAGCCCTGGTTACGGTTTGGCTGTCCTGGCGAAGCCGCATGCCGTTTGAGGCGAAGGCAATTATTCTGGTTGCCGCCGGGTTGCTGGCGACACCCTTTGCCTTGTCCTATGACCTCGCTCTTCTGGCTGTGGCGCTGGCCTTCCTGCTTCGCTTCGGCCAGACCGAAAGCCTGCCGCCCTGGAGCGCGACGCTTGCTCTCGTTGTCGTACTGATGGCGGCCGGGACCCGCTTTGCGGGTGAGGTCGGCTTCCCGTTCCTCGGACCGATCCTGTTGGTCATCATGATCTGGATCGGTTGGCGTTGCACCGAGGGCGCGACCGGGAAAACGGCTACAGCTTAGCTCCCGGTTCGTTTGCTCTTCGCTTGTTTAGCGCCCGTTCGCGCTGGGTGATGTAAAGCCCGCTGCCGACGATAAGGGCGATGCCGATCCAGGTCGGCCCGTCTGGAAAATCGCCGAACACCAGAAAGCCGAACAGCGTCGCGCTGACGATCTCCAGATATTGCAGGGGTGCCAACAGGGCCGCTTCGCCTTTCTGGAAGGCGGAGACGACCAGACCGTGGCCGACAAAGGAAATCGCGCCGATGGCAAAGAGAAAGCCGGTCTGGTTCAGGTCGGGAACCGCAAAGGCGTAGTCCGGATTGCCCAACAAGGTACCGACCGCCAGGGCAATTCCCAAGACGACACTGCCCGCCAGCCCGGCACTGAACTGGATCGCCAGAAGCCCGTCGGCGCCCGCGTAGAGCCGGTTGAGCAGGAGATAGCTTGCAAAGAAGGTCGCCGTCAGCAAAGGGAGCAGGCTCGCCGGGCCGATCTCCACAAAGCTTGGCCGAAGAATGATCAGCGCGCCGGCAAGTCCGATGAAGATGGCCGTGATCCGGCGCAGACCGACCTTTTCCTTCAGGATCAGCGCGGCGAGGATCGTCAGGATCATCGGCTCGACAAAGAAGATCGAGATCGCGGTTGCCACCGGCATGTATTTGACGGCGGTAAAGAAACACAAAACCGCTGCCGACAGCAGGATACCGCGCAGGTAATTGACCGCGGGTCTTTTGCTGCGCAGGCCCTTCAGGTTCCAGGTCAGAATGGCGGCCGCCAGCGAAATGATGAGCTGGAACACGAACCGGCCGAAGGTGACCTCCAGCGGCGGAAGCGACAGGGCGAGGTACTTGGCGATGACGTCCATGATCGGAACGATCATCATGGCGCCGGACATCAGCGAAAGAGCGACGAGGTTGTTGTCCTGGCTCGAGCCGGACGCGCCCGCCGGGGCCGTCATCTGTCGAACTCGAACAGCGTCAGGTCGACCGGGGAGATCGGCCGCAGCGAGGCAAGGGCAGCGCGCGCCTCCTCGCTGTCCCGGTCCATCTGGGCGATCAGCGCGTCAGCGGAATCGAATTTCTCTTCGCTTCGCAGGAAGGAAACGAGATGCACCCGGAGCGTCTCGCCGTAGAGGTCGCCTTCGAAATCGAACAGGAACACTTCCAGCAGCGGCGCACCATTATCGAAGGTCGGGCGCCGGCCGTAATTCGCCACGCCGTCAAAGACACCTTTCGGTGTCCTGACCCTGACCGCATAGATGCCGTGCTTGAGCGGGCAATGGGGATCGAGTTGCAGGTTCGCCGTCGGATACCCCAGATCCCGGCCTCGTTTGTCGCCATGGCGGACGTCCGCATCCACGAACCACCGGTAACCGAGCAGGCCGTTTGCAAGGGTCAGTTCGCCGTTCGCCAGGCACTCCCTGATCCGCGAGGAGGAGATGGTCTCCTCCGCTTCGTCCTGTTCGGCCTGAACAATGGTCACGCCGAAACCGTGCGTCTGGCCCGAGGCCCTCAGGAAATCCGGTGTTCCGGCCCTGGCCCTGCCGAAATGGAAATCATAACCGGTCACGGCGTGGCTGATCCCGAGCCGGTCGATCAGGATGTTGCCGACAAAGTCGGACGCTTCGATCCCGGCGAATTCGCGGGTGAACGGCAGCACCAGGACGCCGTCCAGACCGCAGGCTTTCAGGATATCCGCCTTCTGGTCGCGGGGCGTGAGACGGAAGACAGGCTTGTCCGGATTGAACACCGTGCGCGGATGCGGTTCGAAGGTCATGGCAAAGACAGGAACCCCGTCCTTGCGCCCTTCGGCAAGAGCGGCTTCCAGAACGGCCCGGTGCCCGCGGTGAACCCCATCGAAATTGCCGATGGCAACCACGCCGCCCCTCAGATGATCGGGAAAGGCCTCAAGACCGGAGATAACCGAAAATTCAGCCGGGTTTGCAACGGACATTCAGGGTACCTTCGTGGCCGGGCAGAACCGGCCTCGCCCGGCTACCCTCTTAATTGGGATTCGTGCGCATCGCCCGATGCCGCGATTCCAGACGCGCTCAGGGGTAATGCGCGCTGGAAACTGCCGTCTCCGCCACGAAAGGTCAAGCACTGCTGTTGCAATGGCCGGCCGGCTGGAAGCGCTGGCCGAAACCGCCTAAAGCCCGGAGCGGTCTTCGTCCGCGGAAGGTACCTTGACAAGTGCTTCGCCTTCCAGCACGACCATGTCATCAACGCTGCAGACGCAGGACAACCGTGCGCGGTTGCCCCGTTCCATCAGCTCTTCCACTTTCACCGTGACCAGAACATCGTCGCCGATCTTGACCGGGGCCTTGAAGTTCAGCGTCTGCGACAGATAGATCGCGCCGGGGCCGGGAAGCCTTGTGCCCAGAACGGCGGAGATCAGGCTTGCGGTATAGAGCCCGTGGGCGATGCGGGTCTTGAAAGGGGTCCGTGCGGCGAAGTGCTCGGAGAGATGGATCGGATTCCGGTCTCCCGAGACCTCGGCAAAACCGACAACGTCAGACGAACTCACATGCTTGAGCAGCGTTTCGGTCATGCCGACTTTGAGATCTTCGAAACAGAGTTTTTGCAGTTCAAGCATTGTGGGCCTTTTTTGGTTTTGTCTTGAGGATTCCAAGCAGAATGACCCTAGGCGAGCGGTGTTGCGGCGACAATTGGGCTTTGGGCGAAGAAAAAAACTTGTCTTATTAACGGTCTTTTCAGGGGCTTGGCGTAATTTCGCTTGAGTATGGGGAGGCGAGGACACGTGAAGTGTCTCTCTCCTTTGAAGTCAGAACGCGTTTCCACGGCTCAAGGCCAGGGGCCGCGCCGATTGACAGTATGGAGTAGATGATGGCCCTTGATCTTCAGATGCCGGTCCTCGTGGTCGATGACTACAAGACGATGATCCGGATCATTCGGAACCTGCTCAAGCAGCTTGGTTTCGAAGACATTGATGACGCAGCAGATGGTACCGAAGCGCTCGAAAAAATGAAGCAGCGCCGCTACGGTCTGGTGATTTCCGACTGGAACATGGAACCCATGACCGGTTACGAGCTGCTGAAGCAGGTCCGTGCAGACGGAAGCCTCAGCAAGACCCCGTTCATCATGGTGACGGCGGAATCCAAGACGGAAAACGTCATTGCCGCCAAGAAGGCCGGCGTGAACAACTATATCGTGAAGCCGTTCAATGCGCAGACCTTGAAGGGCAAGATCGAAGCTGTCTTCTCCGACTAATCGGGCGACATGGGCGGACCCCGGCGTCAGGCCGGATCTGCCACCGGAATTGGAAGAGTTCGTTGACAAACTGGTGCGGGGGCATTGGCGCAACGGACTCCTGTTCCTTGTTTGCAACAATGTGAAAACAGGTTTGCGGCAGGGAGCAGACTGGAAGAAAAGGCTTAGAAAATGGCCGCAATGACCAAGGATAACGTGGCGCGAGTCATCGATTTCCTGCAAGAAAACAAGAACCGCGGCGGCGACGTGTCCCTGTCCGATGTCATGCATCTGGCCGAGGTCATGTCCGGCTCGATGCATGAGGTTCTGACCAAGATCCAGCCTGCCGTCACCGAGGAGCTGACCGCGATCGCTCGCGAAATCTCCCGGATGAAGCAGGAGATCACGGACCTCCGCGCCGACGACATGAAGAACAGCCGCATTCCGGAAGCCGGACGCGAGCTGGACGCCATTGTCGAGGCGACCGAGGACGCGACCAACACCATCATGGAAGCGGCCGAAGAAATCATGAGCGCGGATGCAAGCGATCCGCAGGCTTACCAGGATTTCGTCAGCGGCAAGATGATCACGATCTTCGAAGCCTGCACGTTCCAGGACATCACCGGGCAGCGGATTTCCAAGGTCGTCTCCACGCTCAACTTCATCGATGAGCGCGTTTCGGCTTTCGTGGACAAGCTCCGGCTGCCGGAAGGTGAGGGTGTTTCCACCGAGGAAACCGAGGAAGAGCGCCGCAAGCGCGAGCTCATCCTGCACGGGCCGCAGCATGCGGGTGAGGGTGTGTCCCAGTCCGATGTCGACGCCATGCTCGCCGAAGCCCAGAGCGAGATCGACAAGCTGTTCGACTGACCGGTTCCGAATTCGGAAGAATCAAAAAAGCCGCTCCGTTATCGGGGCGGCTTTTTTCATGTCTTGACGACGTTTAGGCGCAAACCGCTTTATTCCGCTGGCGCCGGCTCTCTGCCGGCTTCCACCGCTGCTGCCCGTTTGCGTTCCCGTGCGAGCGAGGTCAGGCCGAAATCGTCCAGGATCGTATAGAAAGCGGGGACGATGAAAACAATCATCAGGGTCGTGCCGAGCAGACCAAAGGAAATGGACGTTACCAGCGGCACCAGGACCTGGGCCTGAGTGCTGGTTTCGAACAGAAGCGGCATCATCCCGACAATTGTCGTCAACGATGTCAGCAGGATCGCCCGAAACCGGGCCTTGGCCCCGGCCGGCGCGATTTCACTGACGCTGGTGACACCCGGCGCATGATGGTTCTTGATGAATTCCACCAGCAAAATGGAGTCATTGACCACGATCCCGGTCAGGGAAATGAAGCCAAGCGTACTCGGTAGCGAAAAGTCGATCCCCATCAGATAATGGCCGAACACCGCGCCGATCAGGGCGAACGGGATCAGCGTCATGACCACGATGGGTTCGGCGTAGCTGCGGAACTGGAAGGACAGGAGGCAGAAGACGAAGATCAGGCCGATCCCGAGGGAGGTGATCATCGAGCCCTGGGTCTTGCCGGCCTTTGCATTTTGTCCTTCCGTCGAGGCGCTCAGGCCCGGATAGGCGGCGAGCAGTTTCGGCAGGAACGCTTTCTGCGTGTTCCTGACGATCTCATTGGCGTTGGCGATACCGGTTTGAATGTCGCCGGTGACAGTCACCGTCGGCATCCGGTCGATCCGGTTGATCCGCGTATATCCGCGCTCGTAGGACGCGTTGGCGACCGCGCCGAGCGGAACCCGATTGCCTTGCGGCGTCTCGATCGTGAACTGTTCGATATCCTCCAGGCTGTCCCGCCCTGAAGACGTCAGCCGGACGTCGATCTCATAGCTTTGCGTGCCGATCTGGATTTCATCGGCAACAATGCCATTGAAGGCCGCCCGGATCTGATTGGCGATCGAGCGGGCATCGAGCCCGAGGGCGCCGGCGCCGTCCCGCAGGGACAGGGACAATTCCGGTTTGCCCGCGGTCAGGTCATCGGAAATGTTGTAGACGCCCTTGTAGCCGGATAACCAGGCCTGAAGGTCGGCCGAAGCCTTGTCCAGTGTGGCGACATCGGCGTGAGACAGGCGCAGCTCGATGGGTCGGCCCGCGGCGCGGCGGGTGGATTCGGTCAGAATGATCTTCCGGACATCGAGCGTCTCCGGCAGTTCTTCCCGCCATCGGGCCATAATGTCCTCGTTCGTCGCGGACCGGAGCGTTCCCGCGATCAGATCCACGTTGATTGTCGCCAGATGGGCGCCGTTCGTGCCGGCGTCGACGTTCTCGTTGAAACGGACAAGTATATTGGTCGTAAGCGATTGCCGATCGACGTTGCCGGACGACAGCTCGTCGCTCACCCGCTGGAGTGCTGCGACCGTTTCCTCCACCACCGCTCGCGTGTCTCCGAGCGTCGCGCGCGACGGCAGTTCGATCCGGGCTTCGATCTGGTCGCCCTGGACGTCCGGAAAGGCCTGGAACTTGACGACGCCGCCGAGCAGCAGGGACAGAGTTCCCAGGAACATCATGACTGCGATTCCGAGCGTCATGTAGCGGTATCTGACCGCCCAGGAGGCGACCGGACCGATGAAATGATCGCGCGCCCAACCAATCCCGGCTTCCGCCTTCCGGGTAACCCAATTTGGCTTCTCAAACCCGCTGCCGTGGGAAAGATGGTTCGGCAGGATCAGGAACGCTTCGACCAGCGATACGCACAGGACCATCAGCATGACGATCGGGACGACGCGCAGGATTTTTCCCAGATCCCCGCTCAGGAAGGCAAGCGCGCCGAAAACGGCCGCGGTTGTCAGGAACGAGGCCATCACGCCGGGCAGGACCTGCTTCGTTCCTTCGACCGCCGCCTCCAGGGGCGGCAAACCGTTCTGGCGTTTGGTGGCGATGTTTTCGGAAATCACGATGGCATCGTCCATGACGATGCCGATGACGATCAACAGCCCGACCAGCGACAGCATGTTGATCGTGATGCCGAAGGCAACCATCAGGGCGACGGCGCCCAGGAACGAGACAGGCAGCCCCATTCCGATCCAGAACGCCTGGCGCCCGCCGAAGAAAATCCACATGGCCGCGACCACGAGGAGCAGCCCCTGAATGCTGTTGGAGATCAGAATTCTCAAACGGTCTTTCAGGGCAACGGAGCCGTCGCGGATCACGGTCAGCTTGAGACTGGGTGGCGCCCTGTGCTGTTCCGCGTCGGCAAACGCTTTGAGGCGATCGATGACCTTGATCAGGTCGTCCTGACGGGTCATGTAAACGTCGAGAACCGCGGCGATTTCGCCGTTGAGCCGGGTTTCGACCTCCTCATCCTCGAACCTGTCGGAAATCCGCGCAATATCGCCGAGACGGATCTGGCCGCCTTGCGACGACGACCGGATGATCACGGATCGGTAGGCGTCGGCCGCGAGCCGTTCATCGGAAAACCGCAGGAGGGTCGTTCCGTCCCTGGAGACGATTTCACCGGCCGGCAGGTTGATGTTCTGGCGAGAAACGGTATTGGCGATTTCTTCAAGCGTCAGGCCGAGTTCTCGTGCCGCCGCATCGTCCACCTCGATCCGGATCTGCCGGTCGGAGAAGCCTTTGACTTCGACCTTCGGAATGCCGCCGAACCGGAGCAGCCGATCCTTGAGGTCATCCGCATAGACCTTCAATTGGGTCCGGTCCGAGATACCCGTGACCACAAGCGAGGCAACGAAACTCATCCGGCCCGCCTGTTCGACGACAGCGTCCTCGACCGCTTCCGGAAAATCGTTGATCGCGCCGATCTCCCGGTCGATGTCGAGCAGAAACTGTTCGATATCGTTCCCCTCGATCATGGTGACGGTGGCAATGGCCACGTTCTCGCGGGCATCGCACTGGATTTCCTCGACATTCTCGACGCCGTCGATCGCATCTTCGATCCGCCGGCAAATCGTGCGTTCCACATCCGCCGCCGTCGCGCCGGGATAGGGGATACTGATCGTGACTTCCTTGATCGGGATCTTCGGAAACGTCTCGATCAAGAGCCTGGGCAGGCTGATCAGGCCGATGAGCAGAAAGCCCGCCATGAGCAGATTGGCCCCGGTGGGATGTTTGGCGAAGAACCGGATCATTGGTCGTTCGCCTCCGGAGCGTCGTCGGCCGCGGCGAGGCGCTTCAGGTAATCTCCCATGGCGGGATCTTCCATCGGCGCCAGAAGCATGCCCTCTACGGCAGGGGAGAGATCGCCGATGACGACACGCGTTCCGTCCGGAAGACTGTTCTGGAGAACGATCGCATCGCCGGATTCAAAAAGCGTTTCGGCCGGCTCAAACCGCAGTCGGTTGTCTCCATCGACCAGGCGGAGACGGCCTTCGAACAGGGCGCTGCGCGGCAGCACCGTCACGCCGTCAACCGCCGGTCCGCGCAGTTCCACATCCACGAACATGCCCTTGATGAGGGGTGGGGTTCTTCCCGGGACAAAATTCCTATAAGGCTCAGCGACCGAGACGATTACCCCGAGCGATCGTGTCGCCGGATCGACCGTATCGCTAATCCTTTTGACATCGGCTTGCCAGGTTGCCGACAGTCCCGACAGATCGAGGCGCACGGTCGCCGACATGCGGGACAATTGCTGGGTCATCTTCTCGAAGCTGATGGTCGGCGCCGAGCCGTGGTTCGACTGCAGCTTGATGAAGCCGGCCATCTTTCTCGGGGTAATCTGGACCTCGACATCCGAGGCATCGATCCCGTCGAGATGGCCGATGGTGCTGCCTCCGCCGACGAACTGATCGATCTCGATAGTCACTTCCGCGACGCGCGCATCGAATGGCGCGGTGATGGTGGTGCGTTCCAGATCGAGTCTGGCATTGTCCAGTTGGACTTCGCTCTTCTTTTTCGCTTGCTCCAGGGCTTTCAGCTTCGTCGGGATCAGGGCGATTTCGGTTTCAAGATTCTGAACCGAGATCTGCCGTTGCAACAGGGCGGATTGCTGGTTCTCAAGCGTCTGGCTGGACACCACATTGCGCCCGGACAGTTCCTGTTTGCGGGCAAGATCTTTTTGCTCCAGGTCCAGCACCGCCTTTTCGATTTCCAGCGACTTGTTCTTGAACTCCAATGTGGCCTTGAGTTCTTCGATATCCGCCTCTGCCGAGGCGATACCGGTCTGCGCTTCCGCGATATCGAGTTCATAGTCTTCCGGAGCGAGTTTCACGAGAACATCGCCTGCCCTGACGAAGGCGCCCTTGACGAAATTCGGGTTGAGATAGGTTACCCGGCCGGCGACCTGGGCGATGCCGTTCCAGGTCCGGGCCGGTGCGGCGGTGCCAAAGCCGCTGATGCGCGGGACAAAGCTTTGCGGAGCGGTCGTTATCACGCGTGCCGTTGTCGCGGTCTCCGCGATTTCCGTTCTGACCGGTGGCTGGCGGTGCGAAACGGCATAAAAGACAAGCCCTGCTCCGATCAGAATGGGCGGAAGGATGAGAAACTTGCGCAGCAGGGACATGAACAGCTCCAGGGCGATGGGCCGGCATTCAGCCGTCGCGGGGTGATTCCGGGACCTCGCGCATTTATAGTTTCACTATTTCAAACATAAGCGCTCCCTTACGCCAAGGCAGAAGACGTCGCAGGGCAGGGCCCGTCTGCCAATTGCTGGCAAACGGACCCGGCCGGATTGACAATTTTTGAAAGGGGAAGTGGACGTTACCAGACCAGGCGCGGCACTGCGGCGAGGGCGGTCAGTCCCTCTTCCGCAAGCCGGCGGCGGATGAGCTGTTCGTCGGGAGCGTCGGTCGGTCCGAAATCCGAGGCGTGAATGCCGCCGGTGATGAACAGGACGTCGATGTCCTGGGAGACAGCGCCGCGAATGTCGGTCGGAAGACCGTCTCCGATGGCGAGAACCTTGCCTTTGTCGACATCCTTGCCGCTGGCCTTGGCGGCCCTGGCAAGGGCTGCGGCGTAGATCGGCGCATGCGGCTTGCCGACGATCATCACGGTACCGCCGAGATCCTCGTAGAGGCGCGCCAGGGCACCGGCGCACCAGATCAGCTGCTCGCCCCGTTCCACCACGATGTCAGGATTGGCGCAGATCATCGGCAGACCGCGTGCCGCGAGCGCCTGGAGCTGATCGCGGTAGTCGTCAGGCGTTTCCTGTTCGTCATCGAACAGCCCGGTGCAGCAGATGATCTCTGCTTCACCTTCCGTGCCGAGAGCGACGCCTGTCCCTTCGTAGACCGTCAGGTCCCGGCCCGGACCGATATGAAACACTTTTGATCCGGCGTTCTGCACCAGCAATTCGCGGGTGACGTCGCCCGAGGTGACGATGTCGTCATAGGCTTCGTTCGGAACGCCCAGCTGGGCGAGCTGTTCGCGCACCGGCGGAGCGGGGCGGGGGGCGTTGGTGATCAGAACGACGACACCACCGGTTTCTTCGCGGAAGGCCCTGAGCGCCTTGTGCGCATGTTCGAAGGCGGCGACACCATTGTGCAGCACGCCCCAGACGTCGCACAGAACAGCGGAATAGTCGGCCGAAAGGGCTTCAAGGCCGGGAACAAGAAGCGGTGCAGAAGCGTTCATGATGGGTCACTCGGGGATGGTAGGATCTGGTAGGATTAGAGCGAGTCGTATTTAAATTGAGCCATTTAATGGAGAAAAGCGGGTCACTCGGCAAGGCGCGTCGTGAAGCGCGATGCGGCGCATCGGGCAAGCGGCGCAACGCTGCCGATGGACCGCTTTTCTCCACCCGAAGGGCCGGGTGGTTTTGCCCGCTGACTGCGTTGGCTCGCACTTGTGGTGGACCTACACCACGGCGCGCAACCCGCCTTGTCAGCAGACAAAATCACCTCGGTCAAATGGTTCAATTTAAATGCGCCTCGCTCTAAGGATTCGACAGTGATGCGCGGCGGACCATATAGGAATGGTGCGTAACGGGAAACCGCAGAAAGGGAATTGAATGCAGGTCAGACAGCTCGGCGAGGCGGTGATCAACCGGATAGCGGCCGGTGAGGTTATCGAGCGGCCGGCCAGTGTGATCAAGGAACTCGTCGAAAATGCCGTCGATGCCCATGCGTCTTCCATCGATGTCGTGACCGCGGCCGGCGGAAAGACCCTCATGCGCGTCTCCGACAATGGGATCGGCATGCAGCGGGAGGACCTGCAGCTTGCGATCCGCCGCCATTGCACGTCCAAGATCTCCAACGACGATCTGTTCGATATCCGCAGCCTCGGGTTCCGCGGCGAGGCGCTGCCTTCCATCGGTTCCGTCGCCCGCCTGGCGATCCAGACCCGCCATGCGGAGGATGACCATGCCTGGAAGATCGCCGTCGAAGGCGGCACCGAGACGCCGCCGGTTCCCGCCGCCAGGACCAAAGGCACACAGGTCGAGGTGCGGGATCTTTTCTTCGCCACGCCCGCCCGGCTCAAGTTCCTGAAATCCGACCGGGCTGAAGCGTCCGCGATCACCGAGGTGGTCAAGCGCATTGCGCTGGCCTATCCGGAGGTCGGATTTTCTCTCTCCGGCGCCGACCGGCAAAGCCAGAGCTGGCCGGCCGCCCGTGGCGAGGACCCGCGCCAGGCACGCATTGCCCAGGTTCTGGGCCAGGAATTCGTCGACAACGCCATGGAAATCGATGCGGCGCGCGAAGGCGTGACCCTGACCGGTTTTGCCGGTTTGCCGACGTTCCATCGCGGCAACGCCCAGCTGCAGTTCTTTTATGTCAACGGCCGCCCGGTGAAGGACAAGCTGCTGCTGTCCGGCTTGCGCGGCGCCTATGCGGATGTCCTGGCCCGCGACCGTCATCCGGTCGTGGTTCTGTTCATCGAACTCGATCCGGCCCTGGTCGACGTCAATGTCCACCCGGCCAAGGCGGATGTCCGTTTTCGCGATCCCCAGTTGGTCCGCGGTCTCCTGGTCGGCGCGATCAAGCAGGCCCTGGTCCAGTCCGGGCACCGCTCATCGACATCCAATGCGGCTGTCGCCATGGAAGCGATCCGATCCGGCGCAGTCGGTCCGGGCGCGCGTCCGCAAGCCGGCTGGTCCGGCAGCTTCCAGCGCTCCGCAGGCTGGGACGCTTCCGCCTTTCGCCCCCATGCAACAACCCCGGCGCCTCAGTTCGGCGGTTTCGCTGAACCTGCGCAGGCATTTTCACAGCCGCTGGAAGAACAAGGCCTCGCCGAACTGGTCCGTCCGTCCGCAGATGCCCGGACGCACGAGGAACCGGTTGAGGAAAACCGGACCCGGCTGCCGCTTGGGGCCGCCCGGGCGCAGGTGCATGAAACCTATATCATCGCCCAGACGGAAGACGGCGTGGTGATCGTCGATCAGCACGCCGCCCATGAACGGCTCGTCTATGAACGGCTGAAAGAGGCGCTTGCCAGCAAACAGGTGGCCCGGCAGCTGCTGCTGATCCCGGAGATCATCGAGATGCCGGAGGAGGACGTCGGCCGTCTGGCGGAGCACGCGGCGGAACTGGAGGAGGTCGGCCTCGTCCTGGAACCGTTCGGCCCCGGCGCCATCGCGGTGAGGGAAACGCCGGCCATGCTTGGCGACATGGATATTCGTGGCATGGTCACGGACCTTGCTGATGAGCTGGTCGAATGGGATACGGCCACGGGCTTGAGGGAAAAACTCGACCATGTAGCGGCGACCATGGCCTGCCACGGATCTGTCCGGGCCGGCCGGCGCATGCGGCCGCAGGAAATGGACGCCCTTTTGCGCGACATGGAGGCGACCCCCTTGTCGGGCCAGTGCAACCACGGCCGTCCGACCTGGGTGGAACTCAAGCTCTCCGATATCGAGCGTCTGTTCGGGCGGAAATAGTCCGGCTAGGCCGTTTTCTTCTCGTCGGCTGCCGGCGTCTCATCTTCGTTGAGCGCATCGAGAACTTCCTGCGGCACGGTCGTGCACAGCCGCTCCAGGGGTTCGGGATGGCCGATCAGGAAGCCCTGGATTTCGTCGCAGCCGTTCGATGCGAGCAGACGCAGTTTTTCCAGGTCTTCCACGCCTTCCGCCACGATGGTCATGTTCAGGACCTTGCCGAGACGGACGACCGTTTCGATGATGGCGAAGGAACTGTAGTTCGATCCGGCTTCGCGAACGAATGACCGGTCGATCTTGATCGTGTCGAACGGGAAGCGGCTCAGGTAGCCGAGGGACGAATAGCCCACTCCGAAATCGTCCAGCGCGATATTGACCCCGATGCCCTTCAATTGGGTCAGGATCGACAGCGCGCGTGCGTCGTCCTCGATGAGGAGGTTCTCGGTAATCTCCAGCTCCAGACGGTGTGGCGCGACATTGGACTCCTCGATCGCCGCGCGAACATTGTCCACGAAGTCCGCGTCGCGGAACTGGACCGGGCTGACGTTGATACTGATGCGGGCATCGCGGATCTTGTCTGCCGCCGTCTTGAGTGCATCTTTAAGGACCCATTTCCCGATCGGGATGATCTGGCCGGACCCTTCGGCAACCGCGATGAAGTCCATCGGGCTGACCAGACCCTTTTCCGGATGGTTCCAACGGATCAGCGCTTCATAGGAATCGATCACGCCGGTCCGCAGGTTGAGGCGCGGCTGGAAGTAGAGTTCGAACTGCTCCTTGCTGATCGCCTCATGCAGGTCGCCTTCCAGTTCGCGGCGCTGGCGGACCTTGTCACCCATTCCCTCCTGGAAGAGGCAATAGGTGTGCCGGCCAAGGCTTTTGGCATTGTAGAGAGCGATATCTGCGTTGGAGATCAGTTGCTCGGCAATGGTTCCGTGCCGGCCGATCATGGCAACGCCGATACTGGCGCTCGGACGGATGATCAGGCCGTTGCCGCAATTGATCGGTTCGGAAAGGCTGCGGACCAGCCGGTGGGCCATGTCTTCGGCCTGATTGGCGAACTGGATCTTGTGCTGGATGATCGCGAATTCATCGCCACCAAGCCTGGAAACGGTATCGCAGGCGCGTGTGTATTTGCGCAGGCGTTCCGCCGTGATCCGGATCACCGTGTCGCCGATCGGATGGCCGTGCAGGTCGTTGATATCCTTGAAACGGTCCAGATCAAGCAGCAAGAGGGCGGCCGTGTCGACACCGGTCAGAACCTGGTCGATCGCGTGATCGAGTTCCGCGTTGAACACCGCCCGGTTCGGAAGGTCGGTCAGGGGATCGTGCTGGGCCAGATGCAGGATCTGGGCTTCCGCCTTCTTCCGGTCGCGCAGGTCGACCAGGGCCGAAACCCGGGTCGGGATGCCGCGATAGGAAATCACCCGGGTGCGAATTTCGACAGGGATCAGCTCGCCGCTGCTGTGGGTGACCTGAAGCTCACGGGGCTCTTTCTCCGCCTTGACCAGATGCTGTTCGAGATCTCCGGCGAGATCAGATTGCACGAATTCGTAAAGTCCGCGCATCTTCAATTTTTCGACCGGATGGCCGAGCAGGCCTTCCAGTGCCGCGTTGCCGTCCAGGATCCGGCCGTCCACGGAAATGACGATGGCATCGAAGGTTGCATTGGCAAGCGCCGACATGCGCTCTGCCTCTTCCCGTGTGCGCTTTGCGTCAGCCGCTTTCAGATGAGCGGTTTCCTCGCTCTGGATCGTGTCCATCAAGGCATTGAACATGCGCGTCAGCCGTTCGGCATCGTCACCGGGCGTCACATCGAGACGCATGGTCAGATCCGCCTTGCCGGCAATCAACCGGTCGAGGGCATCCTCCACATGGCCGATCCCGAGCCGTGTTCCGTGCTCGGCCTCGTTCATGCCGATTTCCTCAGCCTCCCGGTCGACACGCAGGGGAACGACGAGGCTGAGCAGTTTCAGTGACAGATAGCCCAGACCGAAACACCAGACGAAATTGACCGCGACCCCTTCGAGCTGGATCAGGAACTGGGCGCCCCGGTCGTCGAGCGGAAGATTTTCTAGCGGAGCGAGCAGGGCAAGTCCCAGTGTTCCGCAGACACCGGCAATGCCGTGAACGGCAATCGCGTTGACCGCATCATCGATCCTGAACCGCTCGATGAGTGTCGCTCCGAAGACAGCGGCAGCGCCGCCGACAAGGCCGATGACGGCCGATGTGCCAGGGGTCAAGACGTGACAGCCGGCCGTGATGGCGACCAGCCCGCCGAGCATGCCGGAGATCGAGTTTTCCGGCAGGACGATCTTGTCGCGATACCACCCGAGCCCATAGCCGATGGAAGCTCCCGCGGCTGCGGCCACAACGGTGTTGACGATGATCAGCGGCACGTCGCTGTTGGCGGCCAGCGTCGAGCCGCCATTGAAGCCGATCCAGCCGACAAACAGCAGGAAGGCGCCCGTCGTTGCCGTGGCGGCGCTGTGCCCCTGGATCCGTAGCGCCCGGCCCTTGGCATCGAACCGGCCGATACGCGGTCCGATGACGAGGCAGGCGGCCAGCGCGATCCAGCCGCCGGTTCCGTGAACGACGGTCGAACCAGCAAAGTCGACGAACCCGCCTTCGGCAAGGAAGGCACTGGTATTGTGAACGATCGCGCTGCCCCAGGCCCAGTGGGCGAAGAAGGGATAGATCAGTCCGGCCGTGATCAGCGAACACCAGACATAGGCCGCCAGCCGCATGCGCTCCGCGACAGCGCCTGAGATAATCGTCGCCGCGGTCCCGCAGAACATGACCTGAAACGCGAACACCGCAAACCACCAGCTGTCCAGCCCCTGCAGCATGAAGAGCTTGCTGTCGATGCCGACCCAGTAGCCATTGGATTGGCCGAACGCGAACATGAAGCCGACGGCGGCGAAAATCAGAACCGAAAACGTGAAGTCGAGCAGGTTCTTCTGTGCCACATTGATGGAGTTCTTCGAGCGGACCATCCCTGTTTCCAGCAGCATGAACCCGACCTGCATCAGCAGGACGAGTGCCGCGGCAATCATCACCCACACCAGATTCAGGAGATGCTGAAGGTCGGCCACCACGTTCGGAGTGACGGATTCGGCATGGGCCTGCCCGCCCGAAACGAGCGAAAAGATCGGCAAAATGAAGAATAACCCGAACAGGTTACGGGTGAGCGTTTTCATGAACTGGCCCTGAGGTGTCTCGGGTACCAGACTGGAGGCCAATTCCTTAAGTAGTGGTTTTCATAGCAAAATTTGACGAAATCAAAACGGCACTAATTTTAGGTAATTGACTAAATTTTGGGCGATCTACAGGTGTTGGAAAGCAATTTTTAACCTGAATTAACGCTAGGGCCGTGAACGTTTACATCTAACGTAACGTAAATACTATCGCAGGATCTTGAAAAAGTTGCGTAATATTTCGGACGCACGTCGCTCCCCGATGCCCGCATAGACTTCCGGCGCATGGTGGCAGGTTTTCTGGGAAAAGAACCGGGTGCCGTGATCGACCGCGCCGCCCTTCTCGTCTCCCGCACCATAATAGAGGCGGCGGATCCGGGCAAAGGAAATGGCCGCCGCGCACATCGGGCAGGGTTCCAGGGTGACATACAGATCGCAATCGGGAAGTCTCTGGGATTGAAGCGACTGGCAAATTGCCCGGATCACGAGGATTTCCGCATGGGCGGTCGGATCGTTGAACTCCAGGGTTCGGTTGCCGTCGCGTGCAAGAATTTCGCCGTCCCTGACCAGCACGGCGCCCACGGGCACCTCTCCGCGTTCGCCGGCGCGCTCGGCTTCCTGATGGGCAATATCCATGAAGGATTTCATGGAACTTGCGGTGCTGTCTTTCGTCATGTGGCCGGCTGCGCGATGGTGGATCCTGTCCCCGTTCTAGCGGCGCGCCGGGAAAAAGTCAGCAGATGCGCGCTGGGCAGGCTTTTCCAAAATGTTACGGAAGACGAATATGGATGAACTTGCCGATTCCCGAAACGGCAAAGCTCTGCTATGACGCGCGCATGACAACAGATCAGACTTCCCGCAAACGCCGTCCTCCGCACCAGGGTTCAGGCGGTAAGAAGCGTGCCGCAGGTGCCCGCGACCATGCCGGGCCGCGCAAGAACGATCGTCCGTCCGGACCGGGCGGGCCCAAGAACCGTTCGGCCGGACCGAAAAAAGGGGCTCCGTCCCGCACGCAAAAGCGGGGCGACCGTCCGGAGCAGGCACCTTCTTTCAGAGACGAGGGCCAGGATCGTGGCGAGCGCATCGCCAAGGTGATGGCACGCGTCGGCCTGTGCTCCCGGCGCGAGGCGGAGAAATGGATCGAAGCAGGCCGTGTGGAACTCAACGGCAAGGTGCTCGACACGCCGGCCGTCACAGTAACGGCAGGCGACAAGGTGCTGGTCGACGGCGAGCCGCTGCCGCTGCGCGAGCGCACCCGGCTCTGGCTCTATCACAAGCCGCGCGGACTGGTGACGACCAACCGCGATCCGGAAGGCCGGCCGACCGTGTTCGACCGGTTGCCCGACGATCTGCCGCGGGTGCTGGCCGTGGGGCGGCTGGACATCAACACCGAGGGCCTGCTGCTGCTGACCAACGACGGCGGCCTGGCGCGCGTTCTGGAATTGCCGGCGACCGGCTGGCTGCGCCGTTACCGGGTCCGTGCGTTCGGCAAGGTAACCCAGGCGGATCTGGATGGTCTGGCGGAAGGCATTGCCATCGACGGCGTCCTCTACGGGGCGATCGAGGCAACCCTGGACAAGGAGCAGGGCGACAACGTCTGGCTCACAGTAGGTCTGCGCGAGGGCAAGAACCGGGAAGTCAAGCGGGTGCTGGAACATCTCGGCCTCGCCGTGAACCGCCTGATCCGTCTTTCTTTCGGCCCCTTCCAGCTTCAGGATCTCGACGAAGGCGCGGTCCGCGAAATCCGCGGCCGGGTTCTGCGGGATCAGCTCGGTGAAAAACTGGCCGAGGAAGCCGGCGCCGATTTCGACGCACCGATCCTCCACGAGCCGAAACCGGTTGCCGAGAAAAAACCGGCTGGAGGCCGGGCGCGGTCTCAGGAAAGAGGCCGGCAGGACGGACCGAAAGGCAGCTGGATGACCGCCCGCGACGGGGCTGAGGCGACATCCCGTGGCAAGAAGGTTCGTAAACCGTCCGGACCGGACCGGGGAGGCGACAAGCCCAAGCGGCGCAAGAATGCGGGCGAGCGCCAAGAAAAGATTTCGCCGCGCAGCCGGTTCCGCATGACATCGGAACCCAAGCCCCGGCGAGACTTCGACCGGGACGAAGCGCCGGCAGCACCCAAGCGCCGCATCTGGAGCGACGAGGGGCTGGTCGAGGACAAGCAGCAGGAAAGCCGGACGTCCCGACCCAAAGGTCCGCCCCGTGACGGGGGCTCGAGAGGCGGCCGCTCTTGAGGATCGTTGCGGGCCGTTTCAAAGGCGCTCAACTGGCGACGCCGAAGTCCCAGGCGACGCGGCCGACAAGCGACCGCCTGCGCGAGACGGTTTTCAATATCCTCGCCCACGGCATCGGACTGGATCTGGACGGCATGCGGGTCCTGGACCTCTTTGCCGGTACCGGCGCGCTCGGATTTGAAGCCATCAGCCGGGGCGCGCGCCATTGCACGTTTATCGAAGATGCCGCCGAAGCGCGCGGTGTCATTCGCAAGAACATGGAAGCATTCGGCCTCAACGGGGCCGCGAAAATCCTCCGACGGGACGCAACCCGGATGGGGGACGCGGGAACGATCGAACCCTTCGATCTGGTTTTCGCCGACCCGCCTTATGGCATGGGCTTGGGCGAAAAGGCGCTTGCTTCGGCGGCCTCCGGCGGCTGGATGAAACCCGGCGCGATCTGCGTGCTGGAAGAACGGGCGAACGTGCTCGTGGAACGGCCGGCCGGATTCGAGGAACTGGATCGCCGGACTGCGGGCGACAGCCAGGTCATCTTCCTGAAGCGTTCTTAGGACCCGGCTTTAGGATCCACCGGGCATCATCACGTAAACGGTCTTCTGAAGAGGTAGCTTGTCGCGTCTTGCGATAAGAACAGGGTCCGTCGCCATCTGCACGTCATAGCCGTCCGCGGTCGCGCGCGCCATGAAGGTTTCCAGCGCCCCATGGAAGTGAAAGTGCATGGGGATGACCATTGCCGGGCGGACTGCGGCCAGCACATCCATCAGACTGTCGATCCGCAGGGTCGAGGTATTGTCGATGGCGGCGAAGACGATGTCGATCTGCCCGAGACGCGTCAAATCCTCCTGGGTCAGCCGCTGATGCAGATGGCCCAGATGCGCGATGCACAGGTCGGCGACTTCAAAGATGAAGATTGAATTTCCGAGCCGGTGGACCTCTCCGTCCCAGCCGCGGGTATTGGTCTGGATATTGCGGATCCGGACGTCGCCCACGGTGAGATCGTGGTCGATCGGTCCGCCTTGCCGGTTCCAGCCGTAAAGCAGGTGCTCGATGGCGGGGTCCGGAAGCAGGGAATAGTGGGTGCTGTGCGCGCCGTTCATGGTCGCGACCGTTGGTGCACGGCGGGGCCGGACACTGTCGTTGTAATCCGTCGCGATCCGGATGCCTTGAGGCGTCTCCAGCTCAAAGGTCGAATGGCCGATATAGCGGATCTGAACCTCGTTCGGCGCCAGCGCGACCCGGACGAGGCGCGGTCCGTATGCCGGCGCATTGTCCGCAATCAACTGACAGACCGCGGACGCGGGCGTTGAAATCAGAAGGGAGAAGAGGAGTGCGAGGAACGCGTAGGCGTTCTGGTGCGGCAATGCATATGAAAGAGGTCTCAAGATGGGTCCTCCCGCAGGCTGGCCGTTGCATCCGGACCCGAATGTCCAGATTACCTAAGGGTAGGGCAGCTGCCGGCCGTTGCAAGCCTATTCTCGCGCCATCAGGGTGAGGAGGGTGCGTCGTGGCCGAAGGAGAAAAAGAATTGGCAACCGTTCCGGGAGGAAACTCTAAGGGATTGGAACGGTTGCCAGGTGGGGGCGGGTGGGAGGAAGAACCTGCCCCGGAAATACGGACTGGAAACCTCAGACTTTATGCAGGCTGACCTGCCGCTTCGGGATCCGGGAAGACATGTAGGTGTCGCTTGCCAGCGTCGCAGCCATGTGCGTGGCCTGGAAGTGAATGAGTTCTCCGGCGTGCCCTGCTTCTTCGACCAGGCTGCGCCGGCTGCACTGGCTTGCGATCGTCAGGCCGAGTCTGCGCAGATGCGAGCGCCGATAGCAGTAGACGGCAAGCCGGCCGCGTTGCTCATCGGGCAAGGCATTCGTCTGTTGTGTGACATCGGTCGGCGTCAGGCGCAGAAGCGTGTTCAAAAACTCCTCTGCGACCGGACATCCTTCGATGTCTATTGACCCAGCACCCCGAAGCATCGATCAAAGTCTCCATTAACGTGAGACTAGAGTCGCGTTACGGAATTAATTTTTTATTAATTGCGGACTTGGGTAAAATAATTAGGTAGTACTGTCTATAATTTATATTTGAGATATCTCTTACCGTTCATTGGTAAAACTATGGAGGACGAGGTCTTCCAGCTGGGCGCGCAAATGCTCCCGCAAAGGCGCCGTCCGCTCCAGAATGTCCTTTGTTTTCAAGAAGTCCAGAACACGGACGTTGTCGTGTTCCGGCTGAACCAGAATGTCCGGCCGCTGTTTTTGCAGCTTTCCGGCGGTAATACTTTGCATCAGGATTTGTGAGGTGCCGAAAAGGGATTCCATGGTTGTCGGCACCTCCCGCCCCGCCTGTCTGACCGGTGCGCCGACCACGTCGACCGCAATGACGATGTCACAGTCTGCGGGCAGCCGGTCGAAGGGAAGGGGATTGATCACGCCGCCATCGATCAGGATCCGGCCCTGGCGCTCGACCGGCTTGAAGACCGCCGGAATGGCGATCGAGGCGGCGATGGCCGGCAGAAGCGGGCCGGAACTGATCACCACTTCCGAGCAGCCGTAAAAGTCCGTCGCCATGACGTTGAGTGGTATGGCAAGGTCTTCGAACGTATCCGGAAGATATTCGGCGAGGAAGACTTCAAGCACCTTCTGCGGATCGAATGTGACCAGATTGCCGGTGAAGACTTCCGCGAAGCGTTTCGGCCGCAACTTCCACAGATGGGACAGGACCGTGTTTCGGTCCGCAAACGTCTCAAGGGCAATCTTGCGGATATCCGCGCCGGTGAGGCCGCTTGCGTAGGCCGCGCCCATGATCGCACCGATCGAGGATCCGGTAATCGCGTGCGGACGGATGCCCAGGTCGTCGAAAGCCTCCAGCACCGGGATATGAGAAATGCCCCGGGCGCCTCCGCCCCCGAGGGCAAGGCCGATGCGCGGCTGCGTCATGGGTCGGTTTCTCCTTTGCTGCCCATTTTGAAAGTGGGGATGAGATAGGCAATGTCAAAGCCCCGGATTCAGCCGGTGGCGCCCGCTAGCGGGAGCCGGCGAGCGTAAATGCGAATCCAATGCGGCAGGAAAATGATATCGCCTGTCCCTAGCCCAGGACATCTTTTTGGGTGTTTGAGGCCGGGGCGGAAGATCAGATCATGGAGACCAGTTCTTCCGGAGCATCCTGAAGCCAGCCTGTGATATCCTCATAAGGCATCGGCCGGGCGATAAAGTACCCCTGTACGGAGAAGTCGCCCATCATCTGGAGCCGGTCGATTTGCGCTTCCGTTTCCACGCCTTCACAGATCAGGTCGATATTGAGCGCCCGGGCCAGGTGGATCAACTGATTGACCACGATTTCCTTGCGGTTGTCATCGAGGATCTGGGCCGTGAAGGAACGGTCGATTTTCAGGCCGTTGATCGGCAGGTCCGCGACATGGGACAGCGACGCATAGCCCGTGCCGAAATCGTCCAGCTCGATGTGTACGCCCAGCCTGTGCAATTCGTCGAGAACCTGTACGTTGTCGGAGCGGCTGTCGTCGAGGAATACCGATTCCAGCACTTCCGCGGTTATATTTTCCGGCCCCACGCCGTGACGCTCCATCGCCTTGTTGAAATCGTGAAGCAAGGTGCCCGAGGTCAGGTGCGAAGGCGACAGGTTGACGGCGATCCGCCCGAACTCCACGCCCTGGTCCTGCCAGGACCGGGCCGCGGCCAGGGCCTTGTTGATCACGATTTCGCCAAGCGTGGAGGCAAGATTGGATTTCTCCACGACAGGCAGGAAGGCGCCCGGTCCGAGCGTGCCGCGCGTCGGGTGCTGCCAGCGGACCAGCGCCTCGATGCCGGTCACCCGCTGGGTGCGGATGTTGACCTGCGGCTGGAACACGAGGAAGAACTCGTCGCGGCGGATCGCCTGGCGCAGCTCCTTGTCCATGCGGGCTTCTTCGTCGCTGTCGATCTTCATGTCGCTGGTGAAGTAGCTCCAGCGGTCCTTTCCATCGTCCTTCGACCGGTAAAGGGCCAGGTCGGCGTGCACCAGCAGGGTACCGAAATCATCGCCGTCCTCCGGACAGCGGGCGACGCCCATGCTGACGGATGGCCAGATCTGGTTGCCTTCGAATTCCATCGGCGCACGCATGACGACGTTCAGCCGTTCGCAGAGTTCTTCCGGATCCGACCCTGGATCCTGAGCAATCACCACGAATTCGTCGCCGCCCCAGCGATAGGCGGTGCCAAGTCCGACGCAGCACAATTTGAGGCGCTCGCCGACCTCTTCCAGGCAGCTGTCGCCGGCTGTGTGTCCGAGCGTGTCGTTGATGCGCTTGAAGTTATCCAGGTCCATGTGGATGATGAACGCGGGCCGGTCCTGATTTTCCGGGGCAAACAGGCGTTCTGCCTCGCGCTGACATCCGGCCCGGTTCGGCAATTGGGTCAGGGCATCGAAATAGGCCATCCGTTCGGCCTTTTCCCGGGCCGCCTCTGTTTCCTTTTCGCGCACCATCCGTTCGGAAATGTCATTGGCAATGGCAACAATCAGATCCTTGTTGCGTTCCCGATGGACCTGCAGGCGCACTTCAACCGGATATTCGGAGCCGTCCTTCCGCTTCAGCGCGCCATGGATGTTCAAGAGTGTGGTTTCTCCGCTCAGAAGCGGTTTGATGAGGTCCCGGTAATAGTCTTCCGAATAGTCCGGATTGACGCTCCAGGCATGCATGATCAGCAGCTCTTCCATCGAGTAACCGAGGTTCTCGCGGGCGCATTTGTTTGCATGCTCGAACAGGAACGTGTTGGCGTCGAAGACATAGACTTCATTCAGAGACGCTTCGAGAATACCCGCCAGGCGCTGGTTCTGCTCCTGGGCTGCGTGCCAGTCCGTGATGTCATGGGTCGTTCCGATGACCCGTGACGCAACGCCGTTTTCGTCCGCGATGACATAGCCGCGCACGCGAAGGTATCGGATTGCGCCATCGCGACGGACGATCTGGTGTTCGAAGTCGAAGTCGGCGCAATCCTTGACCGCCTTGTCCAGGCAGGCCTCCACATAGGGCCGCTCGGGAGGCGGAATGATCCGGTAGAGATATTGTCTGCCGACAATGGGATCCGTATCGCCCGGCAGGCCGACGATTCGGAACATTTCCTGGGTCCAGTGCAGCATCCCGGTCGTCAGGTCCCGTTCCCAGCTTCCGACGGCCGCGATCTTCTGCGCCTCGATGAGCCGGTACCGGCTGTGTTCCAGTTCCTTGGTATTGGCGGCGACTTCGCTTTCCAGCTTTTGCCGCGTCTCGCGGATCGAGTTCTGGAGTGAGAAAATCAGGCGTTTGAAGATGAACCAGGACAGGGTCGCAAGGATGACGCCGATCAGGAGCGAGACACCGGTGCTTCGGGCGAAGGAGCGGAAACTGTCGGTGATGTCGTGCAGAAGGATCAGCGTGCTCGGCATGCTGCCGTCGGCCATGGTCAGCGGAACACTCGACAGGACTTTCAGGCGCCCGCGGTCCACGAAAACTCTGGACAGGAACGAACTGGCGGTAAGGCCCTGTTCGAGCAACGTGTGGAAACTCTCCGGAAGATGCCCGGACGTTGCCTTGAGGTAAGCATATCCGCCGCTGCTGTCCCATCCGTCGGAACGCAGCATAAGTCCCGGATTGTTCTGCAGGTGATCCTGGGAATACACCTCCAGCACTTCCGTATTCAATGATGAGCCGATCAGGATAAGCGGCCGCTGAAGAGTCATGGTCAGCTTGACGAAACCGATCAGTTCTCCGTCCACCTTCCACGGTCGAACGGCCGCGATTGCCGTCTGCCCGTTGCTGTCCAGTTCAAAACCGCGGGTTACCCGGTCGACCGTCTTCGCAAGTTGGACGAGATAGGTCGTGTCTGCCTTTTCGAACAGGCCCGGCTCAAAAGCCTGATATTCGTGGGTTAAGCCCGCGTCGTAAATCGTGAATTCGGAGACGTCGTGAAAGGTCTCCATTTCGGCAAGCAGCTTGGAGGCCGCGGCACGGATCCTGTCTGTGCTGCCGCTCTTCATGGCCTCGATCATTGTGCTGTTGGTCGTGATGCCCAAAAGCGTCTGTTCAAGTCCGGATGAACCGATAGCCTTTTGATGCTGGAGCAGCTTTTCCGCCGTGTCTGTCGCCTGATCCAGCGGAGCTTCCAGGTTATGATATTCATTGACGAAGTTTTGTGTCGTCAGGGCTGCTACGGTCAGGAAGAGAAAGAGCAGGAAAATCGCCTTCAGAGGTCTGGCGATCTGACGGCCACCTGCGGTCCAATCGCGTAATATTCGGTCGAGGCGCGCGGAAAACCGTGCACCGTACGAGCGATTACCATTGGTGTTCGACGATGGCTTTTCGACGCCCACAACTAACTCCCCGGCAGCATTTTGCTGCTTGTTCCTGTGATGTTGGTCCGTCGGAACTGGCCGCCCGGTCGAGGAGTTCTGTTCTCTGGTTTCCTCGAATGGGCTTAAGACGCACCATCAACAACAAGCAATTTACACTGCACAAGTTAACCTGGGTTGAATCTTTCAAGATTAACCGACCAGTAACGTGTTGGGCAGGCAGTAAATTCCAGTATGTGATTTAACATGCTTCCGGGAAAAGCAGTTGAGCGGTGCATTGGTCAGGCTATGTAAGCAAGAAATGGATGTCGAATAACCGGGGAAAAGCTTGGTGTTTTCGCCGCTGGAGGAAAAGCCCTGCCTTGCAAGCCGGGGCCTTGCGCAATGCATCTGTTTCCCTGTGTCCAAGGTTTTGCGAAACGGCCAAGTCTGCGCGCCAAAACACGATTTGAATGCGGATCGATCCGAAACTAGGTATTTTTTAGAATATTTTTCTCTTGGGTTCAGGCCGCTTCCTGCAAAAAAGGCAGAAGCTTTTCCAGGAGTTCTTCCGGGTTTTCTTCGGCCATGAAATGACCGCCGTTAATCGCGAAACCCTGGACATCGCAGGCCCACCTCTGCCACACATCGAGTGGCGTTTCGCCCGATTGTGCGATCCCTGCGCCGCCCCACAAGGCCAGAAGCGGAACGTCGATCTTATGTCTTGCCTCGACATCTGCGGTGTCATGGTCGAGGTCGATGGTTGCGCCGGCGCGGTAATCCTCGCAGGTGGCAGCGATCCGGTCCGGCTGGCTGAAGAAGGCGTGGTAGTGGGCAAGTGCATCCGGGTGAAAGGCGGAGAGGTCCTTCGTTGCGGTCCAGCTCGCCAGCGTATGGTCGAGATAGGAGCCGGCCGATGCGGCGATCAGGTTTTCCGGAAAAGGAGCCGGCTGCGCCAGAAACGCCCAATGATAGATCTTGAGCGCGAAGGCCCGGTCCATCCTGCGCCAGTAATCGAAGGTCGGCAGAATATCGAGAACGGCGACTCTGACGAGACGGTCCGGATGGTCGAGCGCCATGCGGTAGGAGACCCGGGCGCCCCGGTCGTGTCCCACCAGTGTGAAGCGATCATGTCCCAGAGACAGCATCAGATCGACCAGGGCATCTGCAACGGCCCGCTTGGAATAGGCGGCGTGATCGTCACTGAGGGCCGGGATCGATGACCGGCCGTAGCCGGGCAGATCGGGGATCACAAGCGTGAAGCGTTTGGCGAGTTCCGGCGCCACCTTGTGCCACATCGCGTGGGTTTGCGGATATCCGTGGACCAGAAGCAGAGGCTGCCCTTGACCGCCCACGCGGCAGAACAGTCTGCCGGACCGGGTTTCAATATGCCGGGTTTCGAAGCCCGGAAACAGGTCCGGCAATGCGGCTTCCGACATGTGATCGCTCCCTCGGCTGTGTTCTGCGCCGGGAGATTTGCACGGGCAAATGAGACGTGCAAGTCGCCGCCGTCCCGAAAACGATCGTCGTCTTTTGGCTTACGAGGACTTTTCCCGGGAGATCGCACGCCAGCCGATATCGGAACGGCAGAACCCTTCCGGCCAGTCGATCCTGGCGATGGCGGCGTAGGCCTTGTCCCTGGCTTCTCCAACGGATTTCCCGACCGCGGTGATGTTCAGAACCCGGCCGCCATTGGCAAGGATCCGGTCTCCGTCGGCTTTGGTGCCGGCATGAAAGATCTCGATATCGGGATCCTGCGCAGCATCCTCCAGGTTCCGGATTTCCGTACCTTTCTGGTAGGATCCGGGATATCCCTTGGCGGCCATCACAACGGTCATGGCCACGTCGTCTTTCCAGCGGGCGGAGACCTTGTCCAGGGTTCCATCCGCGGCGGCAAGCATCAGTGTCAGGATATCGTCTTTCAACCGCACCATGAGCACCTGGCATTCCGGATCGCCGAAACGGGTGTTGTATTCGATCAGTTTCGGGCCTTGGTCGGTAATCATCAGGCCGGCATAAAGCACGCCCTTGAAGGGCATGCCGCGCCTGGCCATCGTTGCGACGGTTGGTTCGATGATCTCCGAAAGCGTGCGCGCGACGAGCTCCTCGGTCATGACTGGAGCGGGCGAATAGGCGCCCATGCCGCCGGTATTCGGACCTTGATCGCCGTCGAAGGCGCGCTTGTGATCCTGTGCCGTTGCAAGCGGTAGAGCGGTGGCTCCGTCGACGAGCACGAAGAAACTGGCTTCCTCGCCGGTCAGGAACTCCTCGATAACGACTTCCGCGCCGGCGTCGCCGAAGCTGCCGTCAAAGCAGGCCTCGACCGCCTCAACCGCTTCGTCGAGCGTCATGGCGACGACAACACCCTTGCCGGCGGCGAGCCCGTCGGCCTTGACGACGATCGGGGCGCCTTTTTCCCGCACATAGGCGAGCGCGGGGTCCTTGGTATCGAATCTCGCGTAGGCTGCCGTGGGAATGCCGGCTTCGTCGCAGACACCCTTGGTAAACGCCTTGGAACCTTCCAGCTGGGCCGCGGCCCTGGTCGGACCGAAGGCCTTGATGCCGGCGGCGGTCAAATCGTCGACCAGACCGGCGACCAGCGGCGCTTCCGGTCCGACGACGACAAAGTCGATCGCCTTGTCCTTGCAGAAAGCAATCACGGTCTCGTGGTCTTCGATGTCAAGGGACACGAGATCGGCGACCTGCGCGATCCCCGCATTGCCCGGCGATGCATAAAGTTTCGTCAGAAGCGGCGAATTGGAGATCGCCCAGGCGAGGGCATGTTCGCGGCCACCGGAACCGATCAGCAGGATGTTCATGGCGGGCTGTCTCTCAAGGCATTACGGATGTGCTGTCGGAATTACTCTCCAGCAGCTTGGTCAGGTCCGCGGTCACCTAGCATGCCGGGTCGGGATCGGCAATGCGACGGGAGGGGTCTGCCCACAACCGCGGGCGGTTTCCGGGCACGTCACGAGTGTACCGTTACGTCATGTATTGAATATTTTGCATATAAGGCGGCAGGTGCCTTCTTTAAGTGCAACCAAGGGCTTGTGAAAACAGTCAGTGTTGCTACAGAAAAGGCATGGTCCTCGCGAATACGCTTCTACTTGTGGCGCAGGCCACGGTTTACTTCACCGTCATGATGGCACTGCTGCATGCCCGTCGGGTAATAGGCATCGGTGTGTTCATGTGCGCGCTGGGGGTCATGCACTTTCTGGAGACCTATCTGGCGAGTGTTTATTACGTTACGACACCTGTTGGAATCCTGTCGCCCGGCTCGACCGTGCTTTTTTCCGGCAAGTTGTTGATGATCCTGTTGCTTTACATTCGCGAGGATGCGCTGGTCGCGCGCCAGCCGATCTACGGCCTGCTCATCGGCAATTTCCTGATCGTTGCCCTGGTGATGCTTCTGCGGAACCATGACACGATCGGCGCCGTGGGAGGCCGCGTACCGGATATCGGCTTTGTCGACGAGATGGGCTGGCTCATGGTCTGGGGAACCAGTCTCCTGTTCATCGATTCCATTGCGATCATCTTGCTCTACGAGCGGTTGGGAAAATGGTTCGGCCGGCATTTGTGCCTGCGATTCCTGATCTGCGGAGCGATCGTTCTGACCTTCGACCAGGCGGGATTCTATCTGGCGCTTCGATATGTCGCCCAGGTTCCGATCGAGGTGTTTTTCGGCGGGTGGGCCGCAAAAATGGCCGCCGCTCTCGTCTTCACGTTGTTTTTCGTGATTTACCTGAAATTCTTCGATGATGAGAATTCCTGGCTCTCCAACCGGTCGTTCAAGGATGCTTTCCAGGTCCTGACCTACCGGGAACGCTATGAGGACCTGCTTCAGGTCGTGAACAAGGATCACCTGACGGGCGCATTCCACCGCCGGCACTACGACA
>NZ_CAXXSJ010000013.1:0-54318 GCF_963675095.2 uncultured Roseibium sp.
AAGTCGCCAAAGGATATGGTTTAATTGCCGGACCCTCTGATTCCCGGACCCGTGCATGTTTTTCTACCTTTCCAAGATCCTGTTTTTCCTGATCCGGCCGACGAACTTCCTGATCATCCTTTTGGGCCTTGGCCTTCTGTTGAGACTTGGCCGCTGGCCGCGGACCGGCATGACCGCGATCGTCGCCTCTTTTCTAGGGCTCGTGATCCTCGGCTTTTCGCCTGCGGCCAATCTTCTGCTTCAACCGCTCGAAGACCGCTTCCCGCAGCCGGCCAGCCTTCCGCAAGTCTACGGGATCATCGTTCTCGGCGGGGCCGTGGACACGGTGACGTCCGGCGCGCGGGGTGAGCCCGCGCTGACGTCATCGGCCGAACGGCTGACGACCGTCGCCGGTCTCGCACGAAAGCTTCCCGACGCGAAGATCATCCACACGGGCGGTCAAGGCCTTCTCGTGCCTGGCCAGACGACGGAATCGGCCGTGGCCGTTGAACTGTTCACAGATTTCGGGATCGATCCGGAGCGGATCGTTCTGGAGGACAAATCGCGGAATACCTGGGAGAACGCGGTCTTCACCCGGGACCTGGTCAAGCCCAAACCCGGCCAGACCTGGCTGCTGGTGACCTCCGCCTATCACATGCCGCGCGCCATCAGCGTGTTCCGAGCCGCTGGCTGGAGCGGACTGACGGCCTGGCCCGTCGATTACCGCACACGAGGTCCGGACGGCAAATATCTTGGCTTTGCCGGAGCCTCCGAAGGGCTGAAACGGTTCGATATCGCTTTCCGGGAGTGGATCGGTCTGGCGGCCTATTGGCTAACCGGACGCGGCACGGAATTCTTTCCGGCGCCGTAAAGCGCTCCGCGGATTTTAAGGCTTTTCCGGCTGGTTGCGCATCCAGTCGGCAAGCTTCGCCATGTTTTCATAGAGCACGGCGCGGGCTTGCGCGTCGCTGACAACCTCCTCAAGGGCGCCACGCATGCACATGAGCCAGGCGTCCCGCTCCCCTTCGCCGATCGCGACATGCATATGCCGCTGGCGCATCCGGGGATGGCCCTTTTCGGGCGTGTAGAGCCTCGGGCCGCCGGTCCACTCGGTGAGATACCGCTTCAGGTCAGTCCGGGTCCGGCCGAGATCAGCCGGATGCAGCGCGCGAATGCCCTTGGCCTCGTCCAGGGTATCCATCCGGTCGTAAAACAGATCCACCAGCCGGTCGATCGCGGCAGATCCGCCAAGCCGGTCGAATAAAGTGTCTTTCTGCGCGGCGTTTTCCACGTCGTCTCCGCTGTTGCCATTGCGATTGCGCGCCGCCCCGTGTCGGGCGCCGCCCGGCGACTATAGCCCTCCGACCCGGAGTTTTCACCGCTCTTCATTTGGCTGGGTATTGGAGTGGCGCAAGTGCCGCAGCTTGGTTCCCGTACCAGTAGGATCATGCTAGACAAATTCAATCGGATGGACGGGAGCCGTGAGGCTCATTGCAGGGAGAGCTTTAGACAATGAGCCAGACGACGACGCTTCCGGACGGACGGACCGTACACTGTGTGAATGCCTATGAAGTGGGATACGGCTGGCACGAAGTCGTCTCCGACGACCTCACGGAGCGCGGCCTGGACCTGCCCTCCGACGGCACCTATCTCGACGTCGGCGCCAATATCGGCCTGTTCTGCCTGCGCCTGCACGACCTCTGCCCGAACGGGCGGATCTTCGCTTTTGAGCCGATGCCGGCCGCCTTCGAGGCCCTGAAGGACAATGCCGCTACCATGGGCGAAAACGTCAAGGCCAACCACCTGGCGCTCGGAGCTGCCCCCGGTCAGGCCAAATTCGATCACTATCCGGCCCTCTCCGCCCTTTCCACCGGCGATTCGGCTGTTGGCAAAACCCTTTCCGAAGGACTGAAGAAGCTCTTGTTCGGTCAGGGCGGGGCCAGCGCGGATATCCGCGCGGTCATCGACAGCACCGGCACCTATGAGCGGCTCGGCGACGAGGAGTTCATCGAGCACCTGTTTCAAAGCGAAGAGGTGACCGCGGATGTAGATACGCTCGACAATGTGGTGGAGCGTTTCGGCATCGACACCATCGACCTCTTGAAGATCGACACGGAAGGACAGGAGCGCGCGGTTCTGGACGGGATCAGCCCGACCCTTTGGCCGCGCATCCGGCAACTCCTGGTAGAAGTACACCAGGGTCCGGAAGAATTGCAGGAAATCCGCGCCGAATTTGAGGAACACGGTTACAGCACCGTCGTTGAAGACCATCCGATGGCCCAGGGCGGTGCGCCGGTGTTCCACATTTATGCCCATCGCCCGGAATCGGCTAAATATCACAGGTTGTGACATCCCGTTTTCGGGACGACCTGAAAAAATATCTGGATTGAGTTGACCATGCGTCAGGTGTCGGTCTTGCACAGCGGCCATGGGGTGGGCAATATCTGATCCGACGTGTTCTGTATCGACGGCGCATACGAGCGGCAGTGTGTCGTAAGCCGTTTTATTTTCCTCAATTCGGCTCCGGAGCGCCTCTATGCCCAGTACCCAGCAAGGAACCCAGGAATCCGTTCAAGGCGCAGGTTCCGCCCTGCCGCCGTCCTTCGACATCGACTGGTGGACGATGCTGACGGATCCGGACTATCTCAAGAACCCCTATCCCGAGCTGAAGCGGATCCGCGACCTTGCGCCGATCCACTACGACGCCGGCTCCGGCATCTATTTCGTTATGGGCCACAAGGAATTCACCTCGATGGCCAAGACGGAGGCGATGGGGCGCGACACGCTTTACTGGGCCAATGGCTGGAGCAGCCCGGAAAACCGGAAAAACGACCCGGACACCTACGAGCTGTTCATCGACTTCCAGCCTCAGATGATCAATGCCAATCCGCCCGATCACCGGCGCATGCGCGGCGTCTATGACAGGGCGTTCCGCCCGAAGGACATGGCGCGCTATCTGCCGATGATCAGGCAGGAGTGCGACAAGCTTCTGAACCAGTTGCCGGTCGGCGAACCGTTCGACTTCATGGCCGCCTTTGGCAACCCGCTACCGCATCGCATATCGCTGAAGCTGTTCGAAATTCCCGAAGACATGGAAGAAACGATTGCCGGCTGGATTTCCGACCTGAGCTGGCTCGGCAACATCGTGATGACGCCGGAGCAAAAGCGCAACGTCAAGAAGTCCAACCACGAGTTCAAGGACTACGTGCGCGGGCATCTGGACAGGCTGCGGAAAAATCCGGGCGACGGCCTGATCAGCCTGGCGCTGGCGGCCGCCGAGGACGGCACCATGGACGAGGAGGAAACCCTCAACAACGTGGTGATGCTGATTGCAGGCAGCAAAACGACGCTGACGCTGCTCGGCAATGGCCTGGTCACCCTTTTGAAGAACCCGGCGGAATTCGACAAGTTGCGCGCCGACCGCAGCCTGATGCCCCGGGCGATTGAGGAAATGCTGCGCTACGAGCCGGGCAGCAGCATCATTCCGCGCGCCGGCGTCGAGGATTTCCAGCTGGGCGACATCGTCATTCCGGCAGGCGCGCTGGCCATCGGTCTGGTCGGCTCGATCAACCGGGACCCGGCACGGTTCGAAGACCCGGACAGGTTCGACATCACCCGCAAGCCGAACCATCACTCCTCCTTCGGCGGCGGCGCCCATATCTGCATCGGCAAGGCGCTCGCCCGCATGACCACCGAGGTGGCCTTCAATGCGCTGATGGACCGGTTCGACAAGATCGAGCTGGCCGGAGATGCCGAGTGGTGGACGGACCGAAGCGATCAGCGGGGTCTGTGGTCCCTGCCCCTGAAGCTGACGGCAGCCTGAGGGAGAGCCGGAAAGAGAGGCAAACCGCGATGGCTGAGCACCGTTTCGAGCAATCCGGCCCTGCCGGTCCGGAGATCGACTGGTGGACGATGCTGACCGATCCGGAATATCTCAAAAGCCCCTACGCGGACCTGAAACGGATCCGGGAACAGAAGCCGGTCCATCAGGATCCGGTGACCGGCGTCTATTTCGTACTCGGCTACAACGAATTCCGCCAGATGGCCACCGCGCCCGAAATGGGCCGTGACACGCGGCTGTGGTCCAACGGCTGGAACCGGGACGAGGTCAGGCAGAACGATCCGTTGACCTATAACCTGTTCAGCGAATTCCAGCCGCAGATGACCAACGCGAATGCGCCGGATCACCGGCGCCAGCGTGGGGTCTACGAGAAAGCCTATCGGACCTCGGATCTGCAGTCTTTTCTCCCGATGATCGAGGCGGAATGCGCCCGGCTTCTGGATGCACTCCCTCCGGGCGAGCCGGTCGACTTCATGGACGGGTTCGCCCATCCCCTGTCGCGCAGCCTCGCCCGCATTGCCTTTCAGATACCGCCGGATATGGAGGATCAGGTTGCGGAGTGGATCGCAGCGCTCGGCCTAATCGGCAACATCATCATGTCGCCGGAGCAGAAGCAGAACGCGCAAACAGCGTTGCGCGAATTCAAGGTCTATCTGAGAGATCGTCTGGCTTCGGGCATCGACAGGCCGGGCGAAGGTTTTGTCGGCCTGGCGATTGCCGCTTTCGCCAACGGCACGATGGATGAAGACGAGACGCTGAACAACCTGATCACGTTGATCGCCGGCGGAACGGCAACGGCCACCCTTCTCGGCAACGGGCTGCTGACCCTGTTGAGGCATCCGGACCAGTTCGCCCGGTTGCGGGCGAACCGGGATCTTCTCAATCCGGCGATCGAAGAGATGCTGCGCTTTGAACCGGGCTGCAGCTTTATCCTTCGCGTCGCCATCAAGGACTTCCAATGCGGAGAGGTCAATATCCCCGCAGGATCGCTCGCCATCGGACTGATGGGGGCGACCAACCGCGATCCGGAGCGTTTTGCGGACCCGGACGTCTTCGATATCGAGCGGCAGCCTAATCCGCACAACGTCTTCGGCGCCGGGGCGCATATCTGTCTTGGCAAGGCGCAAGTCCGCCTGACGGCCAAAGCCGCCTTTACCGCCCTTATGGACCGGTATGATCACATCGAACTCGCCGGCGATCCGGTCTGGTGGGGACACCGCAGCGATCAGCACGGCCTCCACACACTGCCCCTGAGGTTGGGGGCCCTGCGGCTGGGAAACGGGACATGAACACAGCGACATCTGCGGACATCGATTGGTGGACCCTGCTCACCGATCCGGACTATCTCACCAACCCGCATCCGCATCTCAAGCGGATCCGCGAGATCGCGCCGATCCACCTGGACCCGGCCTCGGGCATCTATTTCGTGCTCGGTCATGACGCCTTCAACGCCATGGTCCGCGCCTCGGAAATGGGGCGCGACACCCGGCTCTGGACCGACGGCTGGAGCCGGCCGGAAAGCAAGGACCGGGACCCGCTGAGCTATGAACTCTTCAGCGAGTTCCAGCGCCAGATGGTCAATTCCAACCCGCCCGATCACCGCCGAATGCGGGACGTCTATGAGAAAGCGTTCCGCCCGGCCGAGATCCCGCCGCTGCTTCCGATGATCGAGCGCGAATGCGCGCAACTGCTCGATGCGCTGCCGGTCGGTGAACCGGTCGACTTCATGACCGGCTTCGCCAATCACCTGCCGCTGCGCGTTTCCCGGAACCTGTTCGATATTCCGGCCGAGATGGACAGCGAAATGGCCCGCTGGAACCAGGCGCTGATCAAGATCGGGGACATCATGATGACCCAGGATCAGAAGCAGGAGGCGCTGGATTCCTTGCGCGCCTACAAGGCCTATCTGCGCGGCCATCTGGCCGACCGTCGGGCGCATCCGGGAAACGGCTTTGTCGATGCGACGCTGGAAGCGCTCGACAACGGCACGATGGACGAGGACGAGACCCTGAACAACATGAAGGGCCTGATCTCCGGCAATGAGACGACGGTCAACGTCCTCGGCAACGGATTGCTGTCGATGCTCCGCAATCTGGATCAATTCGACAAGCTGCGCTCCGAACCGGAGCACATGCGCACCGCCATTGAGGAAATGCTGCGCTTCGAACCGAGCATCAACTTCATCCTCCGGGTGGCGATCGAGGATTTCAAATACGGCGACATGGTCATTCCCGCCGGATCGCTGGCGCTCGGCCTGATCGGCGCGATCAACCGGGACCCGGCGCGGTTCGACGACGCGGATGCGTTCGACATCACCCGCCGGCCCAATGCCCAGTATATCTTCGGCGGTGGGCCGCATGTCTGTATCGGCGCGCCGCTGGCGCGGCTCGAAGTCCAGGCCGCCTTCACCGCCCTGCTGGACCGGTTTTCCCGGATCGAGCTGGCCGGCGAGCCCGTCTGGTGGACGGACCGAACCAATCAGCGCGGCCTGCAGTCCCTGCCCGTCCGGCTTATAAAATAGAGCAGGTTATCGCCGCAAAGCCATCGCCTTGCGGACCCGTTCCTCGGCGATAGCAAGCGCGACGGTGCGCGGCAGGATCTGTTCCGCCTTCGCTCGTTTCAGCACTTCCATGGTGTTGCCGTAGACCAGATCCCTGATCGACGTCAGGGCATCGCTTTGCGAGCCGCCGCGATATTCGACGGCGGCACAGATCACCCCGCCGGCATTGGCGATGAAATCGGGCACCACATGCACGCCGCGGGCATGGAGGTGCTCTTCGGTTCCGGACGCTGCCGGGATATTCGCGCCCTGGAGGACAAGGCGCGCCTTGATCGCATCGACATTGTCCATGCGGATGACATCCGGGCGTGCCGCCGGGATCATGATATCGCAATCGCTGGTAATGGGTCCTTCCGGGCCGATGACCGTACCGCCCTCATAGGCGGAAACGCTTTTGCCTTCCGCCTTGAGGGCCAGTAGCCGGCCCATATCCAGTCCGTCCGGATTGTAAATCCCGCCGCGGGAATCGGAGGCGGCGACAATGACCGCGCCGCGGTCCGCCAGGAAGCGCGCGGCCCAGCGGCCGACGGCGCCGAAGCCCTGCACCGCCACGCGCGCGCCTTCGACCCGGATCCCCAGAACCTCCTCGGCTGCCTGGGCGGCCGCGGCCAGCCCAAGACCGGTCGCGCCGATCTGGTCGAGCGGGATGCCGCCGATTTCCCGCGGTAGGCCGACTGAGCGGCCGATCTCGTCGCGCATCCAGGCCATCACGGTCTCATTGGTGCCCATGTCCGGCCCGACGATATAGCTCTTGATCTCGCCGATCGCCCTGGCGAAGGCACGCAGGAGATCCTCCTTGGCCTCCAGCGGCATGTTAGGATCCTCGAGGACGATCGACTTGGCGCCGCCATGGGGCAGGCCCGCGGAGGCGTTTTTCAGCGTCATGGCGCGGGCAAGGCGAAAACATTCCTCGGCCGTCGCATCGGGAACCATGCGGCAACCGCCGATCGCCGGGCCGGCAGCGGTGTTGTCGACCACCAGAAGCCCGCGCAACCCGCGTTTCGGATCGGTGATCTCGATGACCTTTTCCGGCCCCAGAGTATCCGCGAACTCAAATCTGCCTGCCATGAAAATCCCTCCCTCTCAACCCGGGTGCTCCAGGTCGTGCAAGACCGCGTTCAGAAACCGTGCCGCCTCGCCGCCGGTAACAGCCCGATGATCGAAGGTCAGCGACAAGGGCAGGTACTGCCGCGGTTCCGGGCCGTTTTCACCCCACACCACCTTTTCGCTCACCCTGCCGGCACCGAGGATCGCCACCTGCGGCGGGCGGATCACCAGCGCGGCGAAGGCGCCGCCCAGCGGACCGAAGTCGGACAGGCTGACTGTCGCCCCGAGCTGGTCCTGCCGGCCCAGCCTTTGGGCCCGTGCGACGGCAATCAGGCGGTCCAGTTCGGTCCGGATCTGGTTGGCTTCCTGCGATCCGACGTCCTGCAGGACCGGCACATAGAGACCCGTGTCCGTGTCCACGGCAACGCCGAGATTGACCGTCTCGTGGATCCTTCGGGTTATTGCCTTGGGGTCGAACCAGGCGTTCAGTGCGGGTTCCGCCTCGGCAGCCTTAGCCATGGCCCTGACCAGCCGCACCAGCACATCCGCCTCAGGCGAGATCCACGACGAGACATCGGCCCAGTCCTGGACCGTCGCCGGCACGACCTGCGCCCCGGCTTCGGCCATGTTGCGCGCCATTGCCTTGCGCGCGGCGGAAAAGGGCTCCCACCCCGCCCGCGTTTCCGTCCCGGCCAAAGACACGACATCGGCCCGGGTGATGGTGCCGTCCGGTCCGCTCCCGGTCACCGTTTCAAGGTCAATGCCCTTCTCGCGCGCCAGCGCCCGGGCTGCCGGCGCCGCCCGGACAGGTCCTGTCGTCGGCTTCGAGGAGCGGTCTACCGATAGGCTTTGCGCTGTTTTCGGCACTTCCGGTTTGCTTCCCTCAAGGTCCCCGACGATCTGGCCCTGATCGACCCGCTGGTCGGTTTCCAGATCGACCAGCGGTGCGCCGACGGCAATCTGTTCACCGGTTTCGGCGTTCAGGGCCTTCACCGTTCCCGACCAGGGAGACGGAATTTCGACCACCGCCTTGTCGGTCTCCACGGAAACCAGCGGCTGGCCGGAGACCACCCGGTCACCGGGCGAGACATGCCATTCGACGATTTCGGCTTCGGTCAGCCCCTCGCCGAGATCCGGCAGATTGAACGGGATCACTGCCATGCCATGACCTTCCGAATTGCAGCACAGACGTCGTCCTTCGACGGCAGATAAAGCTGTTCCTGGCGCGGCAGCGGCGGCACGATATCCGGCGGCGTCACCCGGCGGACCGGCGCGACCAGTGCATCGAGTGCCTCTTCGGCGACCCTCGCCGCGATTTCTGCGCCGAAGCCTGCGGTTCGCGGCGCCTCATGGACGATCACGCAGCGTCCGGTCTTCCTGACGGAGGCAAGCAGCGTTTCGGCGTCATAGGGTTTCAGGGTCGCGACATCGATGACCTCGACATCGACGCCCTCCTCCGCCATCGCTTCGGCTGCCTCCAGGCAGTCACGGGTGATGGCGCCCCAGGAAATCACGCTGACGTCCCGGCCCTCGCGCAGAACGAAGGCCTTGTCGAGCGGCAAACCGGCGCCGTCTGGCGCCACCTCTTCCTTGAAGGCCCGGTAGATCCGTTTGGGCTCGAAAAACACCACCGGGTCCGGATCGCGGATCGCCGAGAGCAGCAGGCCATAGGCGCGCGCAGGCGACGAGGGAATGACCACCCGCAGGCCGGGGATATGAGCGAAGATCGCCTCGATGCTTTCCGAATGGTGCTCGGGCGCGTGGACGCCGCCGCCATAGGGCGCGCGCAGGACCATCGGACAGGTCAGGCGCCCCCTGGTCCTGTTGCGCAGCCGGGCGGCATGGTTGGCCATCTGGTCCAGGGTCGCATGAATGAAGCCCTGGAACTGGATTTCGGCGACCGGCTTCATGCCCTGGGCCGCCAGCCCGACCGAGACCCCGGCAATGGCCCCTTCCGACAGGGGCGTATCCAGCACCCGGCCCGACCCGAAATGCTGCCACAGCCCGTCCGTTGCCCGGAACACACCGCCGTCGATGCCGACATCCTCGCCGAGGATGATGACCGCCGGGTCCTCCTCCAGCGCCTTGGAAAGCGCGGACCTGACCGCTTCGACAAGAGTGAGCTCGGCCATCTCAGCGCTCCGCCAGCAGGTCGCGCGCGGCCCTCAGGTCCGCGGGCAGTTCGCAATAGGTGTAGTCGACAATGGCCGTGGCCGGTTGCGGGTCAATTCCGAGATAGCTTTCAGAGGCCGCCTTGACCGCGCTGTTGATCTCCTTGCGCAACGCCTCCTCCTCGTCCCGGCTCCAGCCGTGCGCCTCGGTCAGGTGCGTCCGCAGGCGCGCGATCGGTTCCTCGGGCCAATGGCTGCTGACCTCGGCATCCTCCCGGTAGCGGGTGGCATCATCGGAGGTGGTGTGATCGGACAGACGATAGGTCAGGCATTCAATCAGCGTCGGCCCCTCGCCTATCCGCCCGCGCTCGAGTGCACGCTCGACCGCGTCTCGTACGGCGATCACGTCGCAACCATCGACCTGTTCGCCGGGCATACCGGCGCCGATGGCCTTCTGCGCCAGGGTCTTTGCCGCCGTCTGGGCGGCGCGGGGCACGGAGATGGCCCACTGGTTGTTGTTGACCACAAAAACGGCGGGCACTTTCCAGACACCCGCCATATTCATCGCTTCGTAGAAGTCGCCCCGCGACGTGGAGCCGTCGCCGCCGACGACGACGGAGCAGCGGTCCTCCTGTCGGAGGGAGAAAGCCAGACCGACACCGACGCCGTGGCAATATTGGGTACCGACCGGAACACAGACCGGGAAGTCCTCCCTTGGCCCGGAAAAGTCCGAGCCTCGCTCATCGCCGCCCCAGTAGAGAAGCAGCTCTTCCATGCGCACACCGCGCCACATCTGCGCGCCGTGCTCGCGGAACGACGGCACCAGCACGTCATCGGGGCGCATGGCCGCGGCGATGCCGATGGCGACCGCTTCCTGACCGAGGGAAGAAGCATAAGTGCCGAGCCGGCCGGTTCTCTGAAGGGCAATCGCCTCCGTATCGAAGGCGCGCGTTTTGAGCATCCCCTCGTAGAGCCGGACCAGTTCGGTTCTGTCGGCGGCAAATCCGGGTGCTGAAGCAGCCAATTTGCCGTCAACGGACAGATAACGCGTGAAAGGGATCGTGAATTCGGCCGCAGTCACAGCCGCCTGCATTCTGTCGTCAGCCATTGCCGTCTTTTCCCGTCCTTAAGGCTTCATCCTCCCACCGATGCAACCTGCTGCCATTGACGTCGATCAACGCGAAAACCGGCAGGGGTTGAAAAGGTGAAACCGTTCGGTGTCGCGTTCTTGCCTCTTTCGGATGGTTCCACTTGAAGACGCGCAAACAGATGCTGCCCGGTAAGAAAATCAGCCGGACGTCATTGTAGATCGTACCGACCGCACAGGTCACAAGGCTTAGGAGGCCTGAGATGAGCTACACCTACAACCGCATTCTTTCCGGCGTGAGCTTCGAGGACGCCGACAAGAGGGTTCGCGCAGCGCTCGCCGAAAACGGCTTCGGCGTGCTGACGGAGATCGACGTCAAGGCGACCATGAAGAAGAAGCTCGACGTGGATATGGAGCACTATCTCATTCTCGGCGCCTGCAATCCCATGATGGCCCACAAGGCGATCGAACTGGAACCACGTGTCGGCGCCATGCTGCCGTGTAATGTGATCCTGCGGACCGTCGACGGCGGCGTGGAAGTCAGCGCCATCGATCCGGAGGCTTCCATGGCTGCGATCGACAATGCGGAGCTCAAGGCGGTTGCCTCCCAGGTCCGCGACATGCTCAACGCGGCGGTGGACGCGGCCTGAAGCGGCAAGACACCCTGCAAGCGCTGGTCCCAATCCCTGCATATTCCGGTTTTTCGACTCGCCGAGCTGTGCGAAGATTTTCAAATCCCATCGATATGCAGGAGCGACCGGATGAGCGCGCAGGAACAGACACTTGGCCGCCGGATCATGCGGCTTCCCGGACAATTGCTGCTCGCCCTTATCAATGCGACGGCAATTCTGGTAATTGTTGCCGCCATCCTGGCGATCATCGCATTCAACCGGTTCGAAACCGCCGGCGCAAATCTCGCTGCCGACCTCACCGTAAAGGCCGTTGCCGAACTCGGCGTGACACCGGACGCCTTGAAAATGAAGCTCGCTTCTCTTGAAGAGAAGATGGAGGCCCTCAAGGCCGGTCTCGCCCAGGCGAAGCAGAATGACGACGGCCCGCTGCGGGCGCAGATCGCGGGGCTCGATACGACGTTGAGCGAATTGAAGGCCGCCGTCGTCAAACTCGGCGATGCCCAGCCGGCGGTTGCCGACGCCGCCATCAAGCAGATCGGCGCAACCGTGACCGACATACTGCTGCAACTCAGAAACTGCGGGGCATCGGGAGCAAAAATGTCAGGTGGCGTCATGGATTTGCCGACAGGCTGACCGGCGCTACCCTTTAACGTGCAAACCGTTCAAGGTTTCCGCAGGACAAAAACCGACGGCGAACCGATTTGTCTTTTTGATGGCTTTTCTTCCTGTCGCCGGTTTGCTTTGCTTAGGCCTCAAAACGGATTCCGGCGAATGATGTCGCCTTGAAATCCGGTCGCACCGGGAGGACTTAACTTGGCGAAAATCGCGATCGTGGGCTCGGGCTTTATCGGCCGGGCCTGGGCCATCAGTTTTGCGCGCGCGCAGCACGACGTAGTCCTGTGGGACAAGGATCCGGCCCAGCCGGAAAAGGCAATCGCCTATATCGCCGATGTGCTGGAGGACCTTCAGGCTAATGACCTTCTCGACGGCCAGACCCCGGACGTTGTTCTTGCCCGCATCAGCGCGGAAGACGACCTGGCAAGATGTCTAGAGGGCGTCGATTACGTTCAGGAGAACACGCCGGAACAGGTCGATGTAAAGCGGGAGATCTTCACCCGCCTCGACGAACTGGCGCCCCCTGACGCCATTCTGGCAAGTTCCACGTCGGCCCTGCTGCCGTCGACATTCACCGCGCACATCAAACACCGGGACCGGTGCCTCGTCGCCCATCCGATCAACCCGCCGTATCTGATCAAGGCGGTGGAAGTCGTCCCGGCGCCTTGGACCTCGCCGGAGGCGATGGAGAAGACGCGCGAACTCATGCTCGATGCCGGCCAGTCGCCGATCATGATGAAGCAGGAGATCGACGGCTTCATCATGAACCGCATGCAGGGCGCGCTCCTGGAAGAAGCCTTCCGCTTGGTGGCGAACGGCTATGCCAGCGCGGAGGACGTCGACATCGGCATCCGCGAGGGCCTTGCCGCCAGATGGGCCTTCATGGGCCCGTTCGAGACCATCGACCTGAATGCCCCGGCAGGTGTCAGGGACTATGCCACCCGTTACCAGGGCATGTTCGCGAACATGTTCGAACAGATGAAATACCGCGTCGACTGGGCCGGACCGGTCCTCGACGCGATCGAGGCCGAGCGGCGGGAACATCTGCCCGCCGAGGGTCTGGCAGACAGACAGAAATGGCGCGACCGCCGCCTGATGGCGCTCGCGGCCCACAAACGCAAGGCTGAGGAGGACATCGGCAAATGAGTACTGCTAACAAGGGCAAGGTCATCATCACCTGCGCCATCACCGGGTCGATCCATACGCCGACGATGTCGCCCCACCTGCCGATCACGCCCGACGAGATCGTCTCGGAAGCGCTCGCCGCGGCCGAGGCCGGCGCCGCGATCCTGCATCTGCATGCGCGCGACCCGGAAAACGGCAAGCCGGATCAGAGCCCGGAAGGCTTCGCCCGCTTCCTGCCGCGCATCAAGCAGTCCTGTAACGCCGCGCTGAACATCACCACCGGCGGCAGCCCGTTCATGAAGGTGGAGGAGCGCGCCCTGCCGGCGGCGACCTTCAAGCCGGAAGTCGCCTCGCTCAACATGGGCTCGATGAACTTCGGCCTCTTCCACATGGCGGAGAAATTCGAGACCTTCAAATACGACTGGGAAAAGCCCTATCTGGAAGGCTCGAAGGATCTGGTGTTCCGCAACTCCTTCAAGGACATCGAGTATATCCTTACGACCTGCTACGAGAACGAAACCCGGTTCGAGTTCGAGTGCTACGACATCTCGCACCTCTATAACCTGGCGCATTTCGTGGACCGCGGCCTGGTCAAACCGCCGTTCTTCGTGCAGTCCGTGTTCGGCCTGCTCGGCGGCATCGGCACCCATCCGGAAGACATCCAGCATATGAAACGCACCGCCGACCGGCTGTTCGGCTCCGACTACCGCTGGTCGGTTCTGGGCGCCGGCTCCAGCCAGCTCCGGATCGCAGCCCAGGCCGCAGCCCTTGGCGGTAACGTCCGTGTCGGTCTGGAGGACAGCCTCTGGGCCGGACGGGGCAAGCTTGCCGAATCCAACGCGGATCAGGTGAAGATGGCGAAAAAGATCATCGAGGGCCTCGGCCTGGAGGTCGCCACGCCGGACGAAGCGCGCGAAATCCTGTCCCTGAAGGGCGGCGACAAGGTCGCGTTCTAAGCCTGCAGCCTATTTTCGCAATCCATACAAAAGCCCCCGGAAGTCTGTTCCGGGGGCTTTTCATTCTAGATGTGGCGTAGCGCCATCAGGCGGCGGCAACCCGCGCCAGGAAGGTTTCGATTTCGCTCTTCAGCGCGTCGCTGCGTTGGCCCAGATGTCCTGCCGCGGTCAGGACGGTACCAGACGCCGCCTGGGTCTGCTCCACCGTTTCGGCGAGATCGTGCATGTTGTCCTGCACGGCGCGGGTGCCCTCCGAGGCGCGCTGGACGTTGCCGGAAATCTCGCTGGTGGCCGCGCCCTGCTGAGTGACCGCCGAGGCGATCGACTGGGTGTAGCCGTCCACTTCTTCCATGGTGCTGGAAATGGCCGAAATCGCGTTGACAGCGTCGGTGGTCGAGCCCTGGATCGCTGCGATCTGGGAGGAGATTTCCTCCGTCGCCTTGGAGGTCTGGGTCGCGAGTTCCTTGACTTCCGCGGCCACGACCGCAAAGCCCCTGCCCGCTTCGCCGGCACGCGCGGCCTCGATGGTCGCGTTCAGGGCCAGGAGATTGGTCTGTTCGGCAATGGCCTGGATCAGGGTGACGACTTCGCCGATCCGATTGGCGGCCTCCGCCAGATCCTGCACCTTGCCGTTGGTGTCGCGCACCGCATCGGTCGCGGACGAGACGATATCGGTCGTACGCTGAACCTGGCTGCCGATTTCGCCGATGGAGGCGGACAGTTCTTCGGCCGCGCCGGCCACGTTCTCCACGCTCATGCTGGCGCCTTCGCTTGCGCTTGCCGTGTTGGAAGCCTGTTCGGCACTGTGCGCGGCAATGTCGCTCAAGGCCTTCGCGGTCGTGTCCATGTCATGCGCGGTTTCGTCGAGCGAACCGAGCAGCCCCTGAACACTGTCGCGGAACCCGGTTATCAGCGCATCCACCTGGGCCTGACGGTTGACCTGAAGGGCCTGGGCCTCTTCCGTCCGCTCTTCGAGGCGCTTGCGTTCCAGGTCGTTGTCGCGGAACACCTGAACGGTCCGGCTCATAGCACCGATCTCGTCGCGCTGAGCGGTCGCGGGGATCTCCACGTCCGTATCACCGCCGGCGAGCCGTGCCATGACGTCCGTCAACCGGCGGATCGGGCCGGCGATTACGATGGTCAGGGCAAAGGCCAGCAGAATGCTCACGGCAATGGCCGCTACAATGGCAGCCCCGATCAGCACCAACGCCGTATCTGCTTGTCTGGCGGTAGCCACTGATTGCTGTTCGGCCAAATCCGTAATCTGTGCACGCACCTGATCGGACAGGGCCGTCAGCTCGTTCGATGCGACCTGAAAATGATCGCGCGCCGTCAGCATCGAGGCGAATTCCGCCTCATACCCGTCCACCTCGGACGCGATCTGGCCCAGGATGTCCCGCATCTGGGAAAAGCCCTTGGCTTTCTTTTCAAGCGTCGCCAGGGTCGCGCGCAGGTTCTCGATATTGGCGTTCACGGTATCCGGGGTCGTCTCGCCGAAGTCGGACAGCAACTCCATGGTGGCCGAACGCGTCTCGAGCGTTGCCTGCAACAGGCTGTTGCCGCTTTTTGCAACCGCTTCGACGCGTGCCAGCTGGTTCCGGGCAGAAACCGAGGCTCCTTGAGCGGAATCGATGACGCCATAGATCAGGCCACGAACCATGTTCGCGCGGTTGTTGACCGTCTTGGCCTTGCCCGCAAGGCTGGCGTCCGGCTTGTTGATCGTAAAGGGGTTGGCCTTTGCGATTGCGTCCTTCAGGGCGGCTTCAAAGTCGCCGAGCATTTTTACCAGACCGTCCAGCATGCTGGCGTTCACGCCCTCGACCGTCATTCCGGCCGCCCAGCGGACCTCCTCCGTCAGTTCCTCGACCTTCTTCAGGGCTTCCTTGTAGAGGGTCTTCCGCGCCATTGTTTCTTGCGCGGTCACCGCCTCGTCAGACGCCGCCTGAGCCGCCTCGCTCAGGAACATCCCCTCGAGCAGGATCGCCCCCTCGCGGATCGACGACATGGTCCGGCCGAGTTCATCGGCGGCGGTCAGATTGGCAAGGGCCGCCGCTTCCTTGTTGGAGGCTGCGGTCTTTGCCTTGTCCATCTCGTCGGCGATCTGCTTTGCGATCGCTTCCAGGCGGCTCGCGGACTGCGTCAGCCGGTCTGCCTGCTCCGACTGGGCCGTGCTGCTGCCGACCAGTTTCCGGAACTCCGTCGTCAGGTTGTCGACCTTGTCGACAGCGGCGCTGACAGTTGCCTTTTCCGAGGAACTGTCTTCGATGCCATTGCCGACGGCAGAAAGGTCTGCGCGCAGCCGGTCTATCTGTGCCAGAGCGGCGTCCGCCCGTTCCGGTGTCCTGTCGGTCAGATAGGCTTTCTGGTCGGCGGAAGCTTCCTGCAGGCTTGCCATGACCGCGGTGGCTTTGGCGTTCATGTCCGACTGATTGCGCAACTGGACAATGGCCAGCGTTCCGACCAGCCCGACAGCCGCGGTCAGAATGGTGGTTGCGGCAAACCCGCCGCCGACCTTTATGGAAAACCGCAGATGGCCAAGTGGCTTCAACAACCAGTTCACGAGCACCCCTCCAGAACGGAAAATCGAAGGCACTACAGGGCGACAGCCATAAACAAATGGTGAAAAAACACTGTCATTTCAGACAGTTGAAAAACTGTGCAGCAGCCTGACGCAACGGGATCAACGACCTAGTTACCGCGATGCACAAAATTTCCGCGTGTGGACTTCCGGTACACCCAACCAAAGCAAAACAGCCCGGACACGGATGTCCGAGCTGTTTTCATTCAAAGGGATCGGATCGTCAGACTTCCGACAATTCCTTTTCGTGCATCCAGGCGGCATGCTTGGGGGCTTTCTTGGTCTTCGACCATTCCTCCAGCATGTCCCATTTCACGGCGTCGAGCTTCTCCAGCATCTTTTCTTCCTCCGGATCCGGGCAGGCCAGTTCAATGCGGTGGCCATTCGGGTCGAAGAAGTAGATGGAATGGAAGATCGAGTGATCGGTGACCCCGAGCACCTCGATGCCGTTCTTTTCCAGGTTCTCCTTGAACGCCACCAGCTCGTCGCGGTCCTTGACCTTGAAGGCGATGTGCTGGACCCAGGCCGGAGTGTTCGGGTCGCGGCCCATTTCCGGCTTGGTCGGCAGTTCGAAGAAGGCCAGCACGTTGCCGTTCCCCGCATCGAGGAAGATGTGCATGTAAGGGTCCGGCTCGTGGGTCGAGGGTACATGGTTCTCGGCAATCGCCAGAATGAAGTCCATGTTCAGGTTCTTGCCGTACCATTCGACCGTTTCCTTCGCATCCTTGCAGCGATAGGCGACGTGGTGAATTTTCTCGATCTTCATGGAATTGCTCCTCCAGTGAATCCGGCGCTGCGGCGCCGATCAGGCCTTAGTCCCCTGCAGATGCGTTCGCGGCTGCGGCGAGCGCTTCAGTCAGTACCGCCCGGTCGCCGATGTGATTGGCGAGGATCAGGATCAGCCGGGCGTTGAGGGCATCGCTTTCCGCCTTGGAAAGGCCCTCATGCGTGGCAAGCAGTTCGGCGTAGAAATCGTCCGCTCCGGCAATGTTCACGCTGGTGTTCAGAGTTGCCATGATCTTTCTCCTCAGGCGCGGCCGGTGGCGGTGTTGAGTGCGGCCCGAACGGCCTTTTCGTCATAGGCGGTCCAGCGGGCAGCCACGTGCTGGTCCGGACGCATCAGGTAGACGGCGGATGCCGCCTCGCCGAGATAGCGGTCCTTCAGTGCACCGCTCGGATCGTCGTTCGTGGTCAGCGACAGGCCCTCGATGGCGATGCCGCCCTCTTCCAGCGACGTCGGAACCTCCGCGTTGATCGCCAGCAGCTGGAACCGGTCGCCCAGACGGTCGAGCAGCCAGCCGCCGGAGACCGGGGCATCCACAGCCGGAGATCCGGGACGGGTGCGCACAGGCAGGCCGGCTGCATCCGGGCCGTTGAGCGGCGAGCCGTCATAGGTACAGGGTACCGACAGACGGCCGGAGTTTACGAACGGGCGGGCGAATTCATACGTTTCCGACAGATCCAGAACCGCATCGCGGAACTGACGGCTGACCTCAGACTTCGGCGTGATGAAGTCGGTCGAGCGGGACGAGTTCAGAATGTTCTCGTCCGCACCGTAGACCCGCTCCAGGTCATAGGTGTCGAGCAGACTGTCCGGCGCCTTGCCGTCCATGACCAGCTTCAGCTTCCAGATCAGGTTGTCCGTATCCTGCAGGCCGGAGTTGGCGCCGCGGGCGCCGAACGGGGACACCTGGTGGGCGGCGTCTCCTGCAAAGATCACCCGGCCGTGGCGGAACTGTTCCATGCGCCGGCATTGGAAGGTGTAGATCGACACCCATTCCAGATCGAATTCCACATCCGGGCCGAGCATGGCCTTCAGGCGCGGAATGACGTTTTCCGGCTTCTTCTCTTCGTCCTTGTCGATGTCCCAGCCGAGCTGCAGGTCGATGCGCCAGACATCGTCCGGCTGCTTGTGCAGCAGTGCCGACTGGTTGCGGTTGAACGGCGGATCGAACCAGAACCAGCGTTCGGTCGGGAAGTCCGCCTTCATCACCACGTCGGCGATCAGGAAGTTGTCCTCAAACACCCGGCCGACGAAGTCGAGGCCCATCATGGCGCGGGTCGGCGAACCGGCGCCGTCACAGGCGATCAGCCAGTCGGTTTCGAGCTGGTACGGCCCGTCCGGGGTATCGATGGTGAGCGCGACGTAGTCGTCCTTGGGCGTGACGCTGACGACCTTGTTGCCGCCGCGGATCTGGACCGGCTTGCCCTCGGCTTCCAGTTCCCGCAGGCGCTCATAGAGATAGAGCTCGAAATAGTATTGCTGCAGGTTGATGAAGGCCGGGCGGCGGTGGCCCTCTTCGGGCAGCAGGTTGAAGCCATAGACCTGACGCTCGTCGAAGAAGACCTTGCCGGTGTTCCAGACGACGCCCTTGTCGACCATGGGGTCGCCGCAGCCGAGGCGGTCGAGGATTTCCAGCGGACGCTTGGCGAAGCAGATGGCGCGTGAGCCCCAGCTCACCTTGTCGTTGTCGTCGAGCACCAGAACCGGCACGTCCTGCTGGGCCAGGTCGATCGCAGCGCCCAGGCCGATCGGACCGGCACCGATGACGATGACGGGATGGCGGACAGGTTTGCTCGTGTCCTGGTCGGCGGACCGCTGATAGGGATAGAGCGGCGTTTCGAAGATTTTAGACATATGGCCTCCCTTGGCCTCCCTGTGTTCCGGCAATTAGTTACGTTCGTAACTAATTTGATGCAAGTCTTTTCTGGTCCGGAATACTGCGTAATTTTGAGGTTTTTTCGGCGTTTCCGGACCGGTCAGCAAAAATGGCGCGCCATCTAAGGTCCATAACAAACCCTATTTGATCATCCCGGACGCCGCGCCAGCGAAGATCCGGGACCGGCGAATGAAGCAGGCCGGACCATGCCCGCTTGCTCCATTCTCCCCCCCTTGAGGGGGAGATGTCACGGTATGAACCGGTATGATGGGTAACAGTTCTATCCGGGAGGATGGGTAACAGGTCAGACTTACGCCGAACGAGGGAGGTTCGGGGTATGGGATTTCGGGAGACCTGTGCGATGGAAGAGCGTGTCCGGTTCTGCGTTTCGGTTGAAAGCGGAGAGGTGTCGATGTCGGAGCTTTGCCGTCAGTTCGGGATTAGCCGGAAGACCGGTTATGAGGTACTGAGGCGCTGGCGTTCGGGTGGCGCGGCAGCTTTGGCACCGCGCAGTCACGCCCCGCATCATAGTCCGCATGCGCTTGCGGAGACATCCCGGGAGGCGGTGCTTGCGTTGCGCCGGCGATATCCAAGCTGGGGTCCGAAAAAACTGCGCGCCTTTCTTCAGGCGCATGCCGATCCGGTGATTGTGGTTCCGGCTGCTTCGACGATCGGCGAGTTGCTGCGCCGGGAAGGCTTGAGCGTTGCGCGCAAACGCCGCCGCCGCGCGCCGCCCTGCTCCGTGTCCCCCTTTGACCAGGCCTTGCCCAACGACGTGTGGAGCATGGACTTCAAGGGCTGGTTCCGGACCGGTGACGGTCGCCGCTGCGATCCCTTCACGTTGCAGGACCAGGCGAGCCGCTATCTCTTGCGGGTGGTTGCCGTCCCCCGTCCCGACACGACCCATGTCTGGTCCGTTCTGGATGCAGCCTTCCGCGAGTTCGGCCTGCCACGGGCTATCCGTTCCGACAATGGGGCGCCCTTTGCCTCGACCGGAGCTGCCGGCCTGTCGGGGCTGGCAGTCCGGCTCATCAAGGCTGGCGTTCGTCCTGAACGCATTGCCCCGGCCTCGCCGCAGCAGAACGGCCGGCTGGAGCGCTTGCACAGAACCTTGAAGGATGAAACCGCCAATCCACCGGCGGCCAACCTGAAGGCCCAGGCCGACCGATTTGTCCGCTTTCGGCAGACCTACAATGAAGAGCGTCCGCATGAGGCACTCGGCATGGCAACCCCGGCAGCCGCCTATACAGACTCATCAAGACCCTGGAGCGGCAGGCTGAGATCACCCGACTATGATCAAGGAACATGCGTGCGCAGGGTGCGCCAGAACGGCGAAATCAAGTGGCGCGGCGGCACCGTTTATGTCTCCATGGCCCTCGTCGGAGAGCCGGTCAGCATTGAAGAAGCCGACACCGGGCAGCTTGAACTCCGTTACGGACCGGTATTCATCGGCTACATCACAGAAGACCTAAAACTGCGGTGGCCCACACGAGGCAGAAAAACAAAAACTGTTACCCATCCTCCCGGATAGAACTGTTACCCATCATCCGGGTTGCACATCACCAAAGGTGACAGAGGGGGGTAACGGCACTGGCGTCATTCCACCGGACCGCTTTTGTTTCGGCGAGGCAGAACACCCCCCTCTGTCCGCTGGCGCGGACATCTCCCCCTCAAGGGGGGAGACTGGCGCAAGGGGGGGCATGAGACTTGCCAATCCCGGCGTCCGAGTTGATGCCAAAATCCGATTTTGACACCAATCTCTGACGGCATGCCATTTCAATCGCGAATCAGCCTTGCAAATCGGCCCACATGTCCGCATCGCGCTGCGCGGTCCAGATGCGCGGGGTGTCGATGCCCAGCGCCTCGTCATAGGCGCGTGCCACGTTGAACGGCAGGCAGTGCTCGTAGATCGCGTAGTCGGCGAACTTGGGATCGCACTCGGCGCGGCAGGCGTCCCAGGCTTCCTTGAGCGAGCCACCACCCTGGGCGATGCGCGCCACGGGCTTGTAGGTGGAGGAGACGAAGTCAGCGGTGGCGGTCAGGGCCTTGTTGACCATGTCCTTGCCGACGAGAGCATCGCCCCGGCCGGGTGCGATCGCTTCGACATCGAAGGAGCGGATCGCTTCCAGCGTTCCCGGCCAGTCGTTGAAGTGGCCGTCGCCGCAATAGCAGGCGGAGTGATACTCGACGATGTCGCCGGTGAACATGACGTTCGCGTCCGGAACGTGAATGACGATGTCACCTGCCGTATGGGCCCGACCGACGAAGCGCAGGTCGACGCGGCGCTTGCCGAGATAGACGGTCATGCGGTCGTTGAAGGTGGTGGTCGGCCAGGTGAGCGGCGGCACCTTGGCGATATCGTCATAGCCCATGAACAGGCGCGGGAAGCGCATGAATTCAGATTCCCGATCTTCCGCACCACGCTCGACGACCATGGAGCGGGCCTTCTGGCTCATGATGACGGTCGGCGCCTTGTAGGCGGCAGCCCCCAGCACGCGCACGGCGTGATAGTGGGTCAGCACCAGATGGCTGATCGGCTTGTCGGTGACGGAGCGCACCTTCTCGATCACCTTGTTGGCGAGTTCAGGGGTTGCCTGTGCCTCGACGATCATGACGCTGTCGTCGCCGATGATGACGCCCGTATTCGGATCGCCCTCGGCGGTGAACGCCCAAAGGTCCTTGCCGATCTCGGTGAAGGAGATCTTCTTTTCCGCCATGTCGCCCTGGGATGCGAATTTCTTGCTCATCTCGGTACTTTCTCGTTGTCTGCTGTGTCGTCAGTTCCGGAATTCGATTGCTCGATGAAGATCTTGAGCGTCCGCCCCTCGTCCTGGAGCAACATAAAGCGAATGCTTATGCCGTAGCGAACCAACTCCCGATACTCACCAATGACCTCCAAGCGGGTCACGTTTTCCAAGCCATCGATGTCTATTTGGTCAGGCAGCCTTTCGGTCGTATCCATTTTCGCCAACCCCTTTGAAGAACACAGTCCACTCAGATTAGTCAGACTGCACTGCTGGGAAAGGTGTTTAGCTACATCGTCCTTTTCAACCGCCTGTTCGATGGCTCAAAATATGGAACGACCGGTTCAAAACTTACTTGTTCCGGGCGTACGGGTCCTCCAGTGCCGGCAGAAGCTTGCCGACGCAATCGCCGAAGCCGATGCGGTAGCCGTCGCCCTCGGCGGCGCCCGACAGGGTCAGCGTGTCGCCGTCCTCGATGAAGGTCCGGGTAGAGCCATCCGGCAGCTCGATCGGCTCCTTGCCGCCCCAGCTCAGTTCCAGAAGCGAGCCGCGCTCCGGCTTGGTCGGGCCGGAAATGGTACCGGAACCAAGCAGATCGCCGACATTCATCGGAGACCCGGCGGTGGTGTGATGGGCAAGCTGCTGGGCCGCGGAATAATACATTTCCTTGTAGTTCGTCCGCGACAGCACATAAGCCTCATTCGCGCCTTCCGGCTGGATGGAGACGGAAAGAGGAATGTCATAGAGCATCGGGCCCGGCTCGGCGAGATAGGGCAGAAGCTCCTTCTCGCGCGGTGGCGTGGAGGTGCGGAACGGCTCAAGTGCAGCCTTGGTGATGATCCAGGGGCTGATCGTATTGGCCGTCGCCTTGGCCTGGAACGGCCCAAGCGGCTGGTATTCCCAGGCCTGGATGTCGCGCGCGGACCAGTCGTTCAGGAGAACGTAGCCGAAGATCATGTCATCGGCTTCCTGGACGGTGACCGGGCCTTCGGAGCGCTGACCGACGATGGCGCCCATTTCCAGCTCGATGTCGAACCGGCGCGAGGGCATGAAGGCCGGCATATCCTTGTCGGGCGACTTCAACTGGCCCCAGGGGCGGCGAACGTCAGTGCCGGAGACAACGACGGACGACGCACGGCCGTTATAGCCGATCGGGATATGCAGCCAGTTCGGCGGCAGGGCGTTTTCCGGTCCGCGGAACATGGTGCCGACGTTGAAAGCGTGGTTCCGGCCGGCATAGAAGTCGGTGTATTCGGCGACCTTGAACGGCAGGGAGAGCGTGGCATCGGCCATCGCCACCAGGAATGGTTCCACTTCGGCCTGCTTCGCCGAGCCTTCGGCAAGAAGCGCGGTCAGCTCGGAACGGAAAGAGGCCCAGACCGCCTGGCCCAGCGCCATGAAATCATTCCAGTAAGGAACATTCAAAACCTTGGCGTCGCCGCCCGGCTTGAGAAGACCGGCGGCTTCCATGCCGGCGACATCGACGATCCGGTCGCCCAGCGCCACACCGCAGCGGGGGGCTTCATCACCGATGGCGAAAACGCCGTAAGGCAGGTTGTTCAGCGGAAACGCGGTCTCCGCGGAATTGGCGCTGGCGACCCAGCTGCGCATCAGAGGCATGATTGACCTTTCAAATTCATTTCGTCTTCTGCGGTGCGAACCGGCCCGAACCGGATTGGACCGGCCCGTCTTAAAACGACGGACCGGCGTCGTGAACCGCAGGTGTGTGTTGTTATTTGTCCCAGGTGCCTTCCGGGGTGCCGTCGAACTTCTTCTCGATACCGTCCCAGCAGTCGACATAATCGTCCTGCAACGGGGCCTCCTTGCCGGCAAACGCCGTCAGGTGCTGCGGGAAACGGGTTTCGAACATGAACGACATGGTGTTGTCGAGCTTTTCCGCCTTGAGATCGGCATTGGACGCGCCCTCGAAGGCATTGTTGTCCGGCCCATGGGGCAGCATCATGTTGTGCAGGCTCATGCCCCCGGGGATAAAGCCCTTCGGCTTGGCATCGTACTGGCCGTAGATGTTGCCCATCAGTTCCGACATGATGTTCTTGTGATACCATGGCGGGCGGAAGGTGTTTTCAGCCACCATCCAGCGCTCGCGGAAGAGCACGAAATCGATGTTCGCCGTGCCGGGCACGCCGGACGGCGCGGTCAGGACCGTGAAGATCGACGGGTCCGGATGGTCGAACAGGATCGCGCCGACCGGGCAATAGGTTCTGAGATCGTATTTCACCGGTGCGTAGTTGCCGTGCCAGGCGACCACGTCGAGCGGCGAATGGCCGATCTTGCAAGTGTGGAACTGGCCGCACCACTTGATGGTCAGGGTCGAGGGGACTTCGCGGTCCTCGTAAGCCGCTACCGGCGTCTTGAAGTCACGCCGGTTGGCCATGCAATTCGCGCCGATCGGGCCGCGGCCGGGCAGCTCGAACTTCTGGCCGTAGTTTTCGCAGACGAAACCGCGTGCCGGTCCTTCCAGCACTTCCACCCGGTAGACGAGACCGCGCGGAATGATGGCGATTTCCTTGGGCTCCAGATCGATGATGCCGAGTTCGGTGGCAAATCGCAGCTTGCCTTCCTGGGGTACGATCAGGAGTTCGGAATCGGCGGAGTAGAAATATTCGTCCACCATGGATTCGGTGACGAGATAGATGTGGCTTGCCATGCCGACCTGGGTGTTGACGTCACCGGCGGTGGTCATGGTGCGCATGCCGGTCAGCCAGGTCAGCTTCTGATCCGTGTGCGGCACCGGATCCCAGCGGTACTGGCCGAGCGATACCACATCGTCGACGACATTCGGCGCCGACTTCCAGTACGGCAGGTCGATCTTGGTGTAGCGGCTGGAATGCTTCACCGACGGGCGAATGCGGTAACACCAGGTGCGCTCGTTCTGATGGGAAGGCGCAGTGAAGGCGGTGCCGGAAAGCTGCTCGCCATAAAGGCCGTAGGCGCATTTCTGCGGGCTGTTCATGCCCTGGGGCAAAGCACCGGGCAGCGCCTCGGTCTCGAAGTCGTTGCCGAAGCCCGGCATGTACTGCAACTCGTTCTGGCCGTGTTGCGCAGCACCTTTTCCGACGATGTCGCTGTCGATCTGGTCCATGTCCATATCCTCCCTGAAAGGGGCCCCGAGAGGGGCTGACATAATTTAGTTTCACTTGTAACCATTTTGATTTCGGGGGTCAAGGGAGAATGCGGATGGTTCACTGCCGCGGACATTCAAAAGGCGTTCCCGGAACGACCTCGCACAGCCCCCCAGCCCTCGCGCATCTTGTCAGCTCCACCTCTATCTGTTATTAGAACAAAACAGGAACATTAATGGAGACCCTCATGCTGGCCGATCCCGTCACCGAAGAGGTTTTTGCAACCGGATACGCGGCACACAACGCCGGAAAACAGGAAACCGGGCCGGCAGAAGTCCGCATTATCGACGTCACCGCGACGGACGTGGAGACCATGCTGGTCTATCTCCAGAAGACCTTGTCGAAGGCGGAACAGATTCGCGAGCGCACGACTGTGGGCAGTTACCTGGACAAGGTGCTGGCAAAGACCATGGAAAGCATCGCCGTGGAGATGACCCAGCTTCGCTATCTCCTTGCCCACCCGGACTATCCCGTGCCGCCAGGCCTGGCCGGCCTGTTCGTTTCCACATCCGCTGCCCCGACCGGCCGCATGCAGCCGGCGATGTGAACCAGCTCCACAGGTTAACCAACAGTTAAACTTCTGGAGCCCGATTGTCCGGTTTTCCTCCCGAAGCCCGCAACTTTTGATAGTTTACCCTTCGGAAAAGCAGTCATTAACTGCATAAATCGGGGTAGAAGCATGATTACGTCAGCGGTCGGGGTCCCGCTTTTGATGGCCTATGCGATAGGAGCATCCGTCTTTTTTCTTTTAAGCCTTTCCGAACTTGCCAGACATCGCAAGCTCAAGCCGGTCGTCGTCCTGGCAACGCTTGGCTGCGCGGGGATCTGGCCAGTCTCAATTCTGATCGTCCTGCTGATCGGGCCGAAACGCTTGGCGAATTAGGCCAGTCACGCCCACATTATAAGCAGATCGCTCAGGCAGCGGCCTCGTCGCCCGGCGCCGTCTGCCAACCGAGATCCGTCAGGGTGACGATGCGGTTGCCTCTGAGGTCTGTCGCACAGAGGATGAAGCCGCGCTCTTCCATATGGCTCAGCAGCCAGCGTGCCCGGCCTGGAGAGCGGGTGCCGTAGGCGGTTGCGATCTCGATGTTGCCTGGACACGGCGCCTTGGCGTTGGCCGCCTTGGCGAGCAGCAGGTAGACCCCGCGCATGTCTTCGGGAAGTTCGGCGGCGACCAGTTCCGCCTGGGCCCAGGCGCTGTCGTCCACCTCGCCCTTGTCCACGCCGGCGCGCGCGACGGAGAGCTTTTCACGGAACACCTGAAGGTCAGGGATACCGCCCGGCAGCTTGGCGATCCGGCAGCGGACCTGGAAATCCTGGTAAAGGGTCGCGATCGGCTGGAAGGCCGCCTCCGGCTCCGACAGGATTTGGCCGATGATCTCGGCAATCCCCTCCTCACGCGCGCCGTAGTCGAGCAGATTTTCCGCCGGTGCGCCTTCATTGGCCCGCTCGGCGCCCGTCAGCTGATCGAGCACGTCGGAAGTCGTGGCGACCGGCTCGGGCTGGCGCACGCGCACCGGCACCGCCTCGCCGGGAGACGGGGTGAAGATCAGGTCCTTGGCATCTTCGGCCGGCTGCTCGGGCAGCGGCATCAGTTTCGGGCTACCACCACGGCCGGCGGTCTCCACCGGGCCGATCTTCACCGGAATGGGCCGGCGCGACAGGGCCGGACCGAGGGCGACGAAGTGGCCGCGGTCGAGATTGCGGAAGGTCTCAGCCTGGCGCCGTTCCATGCCGAGCAGATCGGCGGCGCGCGCCATGTCGATGTCGAGAAAGGTCCGGCCCATCAGGAAGTTGGAGGCTTCCGCCGCCACGTTCTTGGCAAGCTTGGCCAGACGCTGGGTGGCGATGATGCCGGCCAGCCCGCGCTTTCGGCCGCGGCACATGAGGTTGGTCATGGCACCGAGCGAACGGCGGCGGGCTTCCTCGGAGACTTCACCGGCGGCGGCGGGCGCGAACAGCTGCGCCTCGTCCACCACCACCAGCATCGGGTACCAGAGGTCCCGGTCCGCATCGAACAGTCCGTCCAGGAAGGTGGCGGCCGCCTTCATCTGGCGGTCGGCGTCGAGCCCTTCCAGGTTGAGGATGACCGATACCCTGTGCGCCCGCACCCGGCCGGCAATCATCTGCAGGTCTTTCTCGGTTCCGACCGCATCGACGACCACGTGACCGTATTTGTCGGCCAGCGAAACGAAGTCGCCTTCCGGATCGATGATCGCCTGTTGCACCCATTCCGCCGACTGTTCCAGCAGACGTCGCAGCAGGTGCGACTTGCCCGAGCCGGAATTGCCCTGAACCAGCAGGCGCGTTGCCAGCAATTCCTCAAGATCCATGCCGGCCTGCTGGCCGTTGGTCATTTCCCCGATATCGATGCTAACTGTCATACGTCTTCCTGGCGTCGAGCCACTTCTCCGGCCTGACGGCGCTCAAATCGCAAGAACTCCGGAACTCTTTTTCAGATGCAGTCAGAAATCTGCATGATTCCCGGCGCAGTGCAAAACCGCAGGTGCGTCAGGCAGCCGATTTCCCCAATCCTCGCCAACAAGTCAACAGCTTCGTGACCCATCCGGACTTTTCCCCGAAATCCGTAGGCCCTATTTCTGATCTATAACAGGAAGGGAGAAAGATATGCAGATCCATGCAGATCTGACCAAGCGCGCAACGGTGGACAGCAATTCACTGGATTGGGTCCCCTCCCCCATGGCCGGCGTCGAGCGCCGCATGCTGGAGCGCGACGGCGCAGAGGTCGCCCGGGCCACCTCGCTGGTGCGCTATGCGCCGGGCTCGGCCTTTTCCGCCCATACCCATGCGCTCGGAGAGGAATTCCTGGTACTCGACGGGGTCTTTTCCGACGAGACCGGCGATTTCGCCGAGGGCATGTATGTGCGCAATCCTCCCGGCTCCCGCCACGTGCCTTCCAGTGCGCCGGGCGCCACGATCCTGGTCAAGCTGCGCCAGATGGATCCGGAGGACGGTGCCTTTGTTCGCATCGACACCCATGACGAAACCGCCTGGCAGCCAGGTCGTAGGGGCGAACGGCTTCTGCCGCTTTTTTCCAACACCCATGAGGAGGTCGTGATGCTCGACTGGGAGAAAGGGGCTGCCTTCGAGACCGTTTCCCTGCCCGGCGGCGCGGAGTATTTCGTCCTTTCGGGCAGTTTTACCGACGAAAACGGCACCTATGGGGAAGGCTGCTGGCTGCGGCTGCCGGCCGGTTCCACGCAGACGATTACCAGCAAGACCGACGCCCGGGTCTATCGGAAGACGGGTCATCTCGCGTGAGCTATCCCCCTCTTGCATGACATCCGTATCTTGCCGAACTTGCCCGCCTATATCATATTCAATGATATGAATTTTTGAATTCGATAAACGCGACCCGGAGCAATATCAACTCCGGGCGCAAAGGGAGGATTTCATGCGTACTGGACTAATCGGACTACTGGCTCTGGGCCTGACCTTTGCAGTACCGGCGGCTGCGGCCGACGGCGACCTGAAAATCACCGGCGACGAGACGGTCGTCACCATCGAGACCGATGACGGTGCGGTCGACATCACCCGCCAGAAGACGGAAGCCGCCCTGATCGGCGGTGTCCTGCAGCCGATGGTCCCGGTTCCCGGCGTCACACCGGTCGGCGAGCTGGAGGTGCTCGACGCGCTGAAGACGAAAAGCGCCAAGGTGGTCGATATGCGCACGCTGGAATGGCGTACCAAGTCCACCATTCCCGGCAGCATTCACATCCCTTACACGGAAGTCGCCATGCGGCTGAACGAACTGGGCTGCACCGGCGGCCAGGGGTCCTGGGACTGCTCCAATGCCGACAACATGATCGCCTTCTGCAATGGTCCGGCCTGCCCGCAGAGCCCGACCGCGATCAAGGCCATGGCCCGTGAAGGCTATCCGGTGGAGAAGATTTTCTACTACCGGGGCGGCATGCAGGACTGGGCCGTGCTGGGGCTCACCGTAGCGGAAGACATGTTCTGAGCCTCTGGTTCAAATAAAGAAATCGTAGACTCCGCGTACCGGCCGGCGCTTGCGAGAGCGCGGGCCGGTATCGGAAGATCGGTCAGGTCTGACCGTGCTGTGGCAGTTCAGGTTCTAATCCCGTCTCAACGGTTGCGGAAGCCGCCACCCGATTTGCCGAACGCGCCTCCGCTCAGCCGCTTGCCGCCGCCGAAGCCGCCGTTCGAAACCGCCTTGGGCCGAGGATTCGAGCCTGAAATGACAGGCCGCTTTCCGGCTCCGGGCTTGTTGCCGGTGGCAAAATGTCCGCATTTGTTGGGACCGCACACCACCGCGCCAACGCCTTTGCCCCCGTTCGGGCCTTTGACGCCGACAACACCGATCCCGTTGCCGTTCGGGCCCTTCACACCGGCCGCTCCGAAGGCACCGCCGTTGGGACCCTTCCCGCCCGCAACACCATAGGCGCCCTTCGGACCGCTGTGTCCGGCATGAAAGGTATTCCACTGCTTGTACCAGGGCTGGCCGGCATAATGGGTGTGCCAGTAGGCCGGACCGTAGGCGACAACCACGATCCCGGCGGCCGGCGCAACCCAGGGGCGCACCACCGTGTACCCGCCGTTATAGGCAATGGTGATGTAGCTGGCCGAGACCCAGCCACGATCCGCACCCCAGCTGACATCGCACCAGGTCGTGCCCTCGTTGCAGCCGTGAAGCGTGACACCCGCATAGGCCGGCAGTGTCGTGACGATGGGATAGGACGTGGCCGGGCCCGCCCTCATGTTCAGGGCCGTGACCGTTTCGGCGACCGTTGTCGCGTTTGCCGACGACACACCGGCCATTCCGATCAACGGCAGCGCCGTGATCGCTGCGGCTAAGACCATCCGCATTTTCAAGAAGACAGGTTTCATAAGTTTCTCTCTTTCCGTCTGTTTGACTGTGCCGCGTCCTGAAAAGGGAAGCGCACCAGAACGGAATAGAAGAAATCACCGCCGGAGACCTGTGACGGGCGGCACAGCGAAGGAAGGGCGAATACACGCCGCAACCTCCCAGGCTTTCGAAATCCGGCTTCGGTCTTTCTAGAAACGGTCCAGGGACGGAAGCTCCGGAAGTTCTTCCAGGTCGCCGTTGCCTGCGTCCGGCTGCGCGACGGGTGCCGGTGTTTCCGGCTGAGCGAACTGCTCTCGCTGCAGCAGGAGTTCCTCGTACTCGAAGTCGGGAAGGATGTCGCCGATACAGGTGTCGGCATATTTCCGGCCAGGATAGACATCCAGGATCGTCATGCGGACCTGCCCGTAGACCGCCGGTCCGGGCAACATCAAATAGTGGTCGGACGGGCTGTCGGGCAGAACCTCCTGGAACCGCACCCCGGTATCGGTGGCGATTTCAACCGTACGCGGACGGGAATTGTCGAGGTAGGCCGCCTGCGATTTTCCGTATCCGTTGCGAACGATCACCCGGCGGAACGGGGCGCCGCCCTGAATGGTAACGGTCACGCTCTCGCCCGTACCGTCGCCGCGAACGCCTTCGCACCAGGCCGTCGCGGGATCGCCGTCGAAAAGATTGTCCGGCGTATAGCTGTTCCGGCCTTGCCCGCGCAAAACAGAAGTGACGCAGTAGCGCATACCGTCGACGAATTGGGTCGTGCCAAGCGTTGCGCAGACCTCCGCCGCAAAGGCACAGCCCGTCCCCAACATGACCGGCAGGCTGAATGCTGCAAAGACCAGAATTCCCGCGCGTTTCCGTTTCATGCCCAATCTTTCCCTGCCTGCTGTCACTTCTTCACCGGATAAACGTCCAGCCAGAACTTCCTTTTATCGAACTCGTAGGTCGTGAACCCTTTACGCTGGATTCTATTGGTCAGCGTGTCCCGGTCGGTTTCCTTGCACTCGACAAAGCGGTTGCCTTCACGTTTGCAATGGTAGTTGACCAATTCGGATCCGGTCAGAATGCTGAAACTGCCTTGATAGTCGCAGATGTACTTTCCCTTGATGTAGATGGTGGTCTGGCCGCCACCCAAGGGGGAATAGCCCGCCGCCGTATGCGTTGGCTTTACGGACGGATCCAGGCAGGGATGCGCGCCGCCTGCCGGTTGGTAACGGCCCGGCATATTGCTGCTGGTTTTCGGCGGGCTTGCGCCTTTCTTTTTTGCCGCCTTCAGAAATGCCTCCGCCCTCTCTATCCGCGTGCTGACCTCATGCAGAGCGGCAGTCGCAACGTCGCGTGCCCGTTGGCAGTTGGTTTCCTTGCGCACCCTCGTAAACAGCTCATGCGCCCGTTTGAACGTCCGAAGTGCCTCCTGATCCCGGTTAGCCTTCAAGAGCTGGTTGCCGCGTTTGTAGAGGTCGTAGCCCTCATCGTAGCTCTTGCGCAGGCGCTCCTCCCAGGACCGGGCGTCCTCATAGCGTTTGCGGATGTCCGCATAGTCCGGGTCCTGTTTGCTGACCTTGGCCAGCGCCTCCCTGGCAGCAGTAAAATCACAGGCCTTGATGGCGTCGACCACCTTCCGCACGGCATCGCCCGCCCGTGTCTTGTCCAGATTGGACTTCACCAGCGCGATACCCTTGTCCAGCGCGGAGGCCGTCTTCGGACAGGCCGTCTTCGCTCTGGCCTGCTCCAGCAGTTGCCGTGCCTGACGAAGCTTCGGCTGGGCGCCGGTGACATTGCCCCGATTGAAGGCGACCCGCGCTTCGCGCGACAGGCTACGCGCCTGTTCGAACAGGGCGCGAACCTCGTCCTCGCGCCGATCGGCCCTGTCATAGGCCGCCTGCATTTCCTTTTGCACCGCGCTGCCTTGTGGCAACTGGGCGATCAGGGCGCGCGCGTCCTTGCCTCGGCAGTCGGCAATCGCCTTCAGGATCTGCGATTTCAGTGACACGGCCTTCGGAAGGCAGGTTCCGTTCTGGCAAGTGCCATAATCGCAAGGCTTGTCCGTTCCCGGGCAACAGGGCTGGCCGTAATCGCCGCAGTCGAGACAAACGCTGCCACCGCCGCGCAGGGAACTGGCAACGCCATAGTAACAAAACGGCCCGTTCTCGTAGGCGCAAGCCGGCTCACCGATGTGACCGCAGTCGCTACCGCTGTCGCTGACACAGACGGAGCCACCGCGACCAGCCGGTGCCGGGCTGGCCGAAGGCGATGTGCAGACGGGTCGCCGGTCCGCGTCGAGACAAGCCGGTTGGCCGATCTGTCCACAGGCAACGCACATTCCCCGGTCGTTGCATATCCCCGTGAGACACCGGTCTTCGGACAGACAGCGCCCCCCGATCTCGCCCGGATCGATTGCTTGGGCCGAGACCGCTACCAGACCGGCCAAAAGGACCAATACGCTCACGAAAATCCGGTAATGCATGCCCCCTCCTCACTGCGCAATGCCTGGAGGGTATTAAAGCTTTCGAAAAACTGAAATGACCTGGGTCAAGAACGCTGACCTGGTCTTGTTCATTGAAGACAAGGCTGGTCCTGGACTGAAAAACAGCACTGGAACAGGCTGCTGAGCCCGCATACGCGGCATGCGAGGAGCCATTAAAGTCTCCTCGCAGCACGCGCCCCGCATTACGATCAAAACGCGGCTATGCGCTCGATGACCCAGAACGCCGCCACGCTGCCGATGCCGTAGCTCGCGACGCGCGACATCAGGACCGTGTGCAGTTTGATCCGCGGGTAAAGCAGCTTCACGGCTCCGCCGATTATCAGCACGGCCGCGATGAACAGGAGCTGGCCGAGTTCCACCCCGACATTGAAGGAGAACATGGCCAGGGGAATATCGCCGTCGGGCAGGCCGATCTCCCGCAGCGCTCCGGCAAAGCCCAGCCCGTGGACCAGGCCGAAACCGAAGGACACGAGCCAGGGAAAACGCAGGGTCAGCGAATCCCGGCGTTCGGGCGGCAGGGTCAGTTCATAGGCTAGGAAAACGATGGAAAGCGCGATGACGGCCTCGACGGGTGGCGAGGGAATTTTCAGCAGGCCGGTCGTGGCAGCCGCCAGCGTGATGCTATGGGCCAGTGTAAAGGCCGTGACCGTCCAAATCAGGCGCCGCCGGTCGGGCACGAGCAATAACAGGGCGAACACGAAGAGCAGGTGATCGACACCCTCCAGGATATGCGTGACGCCGAGACCGATGTAACTGCCGAGGATCTCCATCACACTGGCGTCGGCGGGTACCGTGAAGGCGGTCTCCGCAGCGGTCAGGCGCTTGACCTGTGTCCTCCCCGGTTGAAGTTCGAAGCGCACCAGCGTGTCCGTATTGGTCTGCTCAAGGCCTTCTATCCGGATCTCGCCGCCGGCAAGGCCGTCCGGACAGTCTGCAATCCAGCCCGTGGTCCAGCCCCGGCCATCGAAGTGCGGCGGCGGGGACGTCTCCTGCGAACAGGTCTGCGGCAGCCGAACTGCGAGCGGCATGGGCCGACCTCCGACGTCGGGCACACGCCAGGTCACGCGCCAGCGATCCGACCCGAGTGATGTCAGGTCCAGGTAGCCGGGATCAAGTGCATGGCCGAAGGAGGCCGACGGCAGAAAGGCTACGCAGATCATCGCCAACGCCAGAAGGATCCGCCTCATTGCGCCAGAACCTCCTCCGCGGTGGGCAAGGTAACGGTATAGCGTGCGAGCAGCGCGTCCTCGAATGCCGCGCGCATGTCCCGCGCCCTGCCCGAGCGCCACTCGGCTTCGACCCGGTCGCGGATCTCCGAAAGCGGCGGCAGACTGGCCTCGGTCCGCCCGCTCACCTGCACCAGATGCAGGCCGTAACTGCTCTTAACCGGTCCGCCCCACTGGCCTTCGGGAAGTTCAGCGAGGCTCTCGCCGAAACCGGCACCGAAAGTCCGGTCAATGGCCGGAACCGGCATCATTGGAACAGCGACCGGCAACAGGCTCGCCTTTCCGAGCGTCGCCGGGTCGGCTCCGTTCTCCAACTGGGCGCGTATCTCCGTCGTTTCCTCCGCCCGGTCCGGCGGCAGAAGCACCTGGGAGAAGGCCAGACGCGCGGGCTGGCGGAACGGTTCGGGATTTTCGTCAAGATAGGCCTGAAGGGTGGCATCGCCGGGCTGTTCGCCCGCAGCACCGGATTCCGCCAGAAACTGCATCTTCAGCATCAGCCGCTGCCGGATCACCGGGTCGTCCCGGTCCAGACCGAGCGCCAGCGCATCGCGTACGTAGGCCTCTTCCAGAGCCCAGGAGCGGATCAATCCGTTCACCTCCTCCTTTGACGGCGGGCGGCTCCAAGTCTTCGTGAACCGGGTGATGAGCCGTCCGGCCTCTTCCGGGTTCAGCGTGATCGCGTCAGGCGGGGGAGCCGGCACAGTGTCATCGAGCACCGCGTAGAGCGCGAAGATAAGACCTGCGAGCGCAAAGAAATGCAGAAGCGGCGACTTCAGGATGGTTCGGATGGACATGAGGACTTCATCGAACTCCGGGCAACGGCACACTGTGAACTGTCGAGTGAGGTTCGCGGAAAAGGCCCAAGATCCTCACCTTAAACGATGTCGTGAAGAAAGGTCATCAAAGAGCAACCGGCGGAGCGTGTTCCCTTCGGAAGGCATGTTTCGATCACCCCTAAAGACATGCCAAATCTTTCGAGAGAGGCTCACCAGTTTTCAGTTGCCTGCGGGATCAGTCTGACCATTTGCCTCACCCTTTGGGCGCGTACCAGATCGGCGAGGTATAGGCGCGTTCCTGGTGGATCGTTTGCGCTTGCTTGGGGATCTCGATGCCATAGCGGAAGGCATCGTAGACAACCCAGCGCGGTGTCGGGATTTCTATGACGCGCGCGTAGTAGAATGCACTCTGGCCGGGATCGAACTCCGGGTCGGTCCAGACCGTCCCCAGTTCCGAGGCGCCGATGGTGTTTGTCCAGTTGGCGTTCTTGATGTCGACCGTATTGCCGACCGACGGCAACTTACCGTTCGCGCCGGGCGTGCGGTCGCCGGACCATGTGACATCGTAGACCTTTTCGTGGGTTTTGCCCTCAGCATCCAGCCAGCCCTTGACGATCTGGATGCGGTCGAGATTGGCGCCGATCGGGTCGCGCAGGGCGTAGACCATGAAGGTCGGTGCGCCGTTACCGTCCCGTCCGGGAAGATCGCCCCCCATGGGCACTCCCTTTTCGTAGCCGCGGAACGCCGGCTGCCGGCTGTTCAGGTCCTGGTCGGTATAGTCCCAGCCACCGAAGAAACGCACCGCCATGCGCGGACCGGTGGTCGCGTAGACTTCCTTGCGCGCCAGGGCATCCCAGATCGCCTCGCGGGTGTTCTCCGTCGCCCAGACGCCGGTCCAGCCCGACGCGACGAGCTGGTCGCCCCGATACTCGCCCAGTTCGGTCTTGACGAACGGATGGGCCATGCGTTTCGGCGACGGTTCCGCGCTGGTGGCCTTGCCGAAGTAGTTGTCTTCCTCGGCGGTGCTGAGGGAGGTGTGGGAATCCGTCGAGCCAATGGAGCCGAACTTGTAGGGATTGGTGCCGAGCCTGGATTCCAGCAGGAGGCCGTTCTTCAGCGCCTCGCGCGCATATTCATACGGCAGCATGGCATCGGTCTTCTTCTCGGTCAGGTCGAGATTGCCGACATCCCAGGTTTCGTAGTCGGCGAATTCGTCGTTGGGCGAGAGCTTCGGATGGGTCTCGCCGTCGCCCTTGATCTGGGTCCACTCGTAGAGCGGTTCCCATTTGCTGCGCTTTTCCACGTAGGACTTGTCGATCTTGTGCCCGGTGTACTGGACATCGACCGGGAACATCAGCCCGTTTGAGAGATTGCCGTTATGGGCGATCGCGAGCGCTGCCCCGCCGGTCTTTGCCTCGTACTGCTCCAGCCATTTATAAAGGTCCAGCGGATCGGTGGACCCGATCGGAGGCTGGGTGATCATCGGCTCCACCTGCAAGGCCTTCTGGGCGCCGTCGCGCAGCAGAACATTGCGATGGAGATTGTTGCCCTTGACCAGCGAAGTCCATTCATAACCGATGATCGTCGTGAACCGGCCCGGATCGTTGTATTTTTCCGCTGCGTTAACGACCCGCTCCCAGACCGAGGCGTAGATTTTCGCGCCCGGCGAATAGTCATCCAGCAGTCCGTCCGGCAGTTTCTGCTGCGAGAATTTGGTGATCAGATCGACCGCCGCGTCGGCGGCTTTCTGGCCGCCGGCCTGCATGCCTTCGTACCAGAACTTTCCGTCCGGGTATTTGAGGATATTGGGTGCGCCCCTGGCGATGTCTTCCGCAAAGCCCATGGCATCCGAATGATCGGCGATCACCAGCCAGTCCAGCGGCCGCGAAAGTTTCGCAGGCTGGTTCGTCGACGCGGTGACCTCTTCGCCGCGTGCAAAACGATAGGCCTCCTCGAGGCCCAGCGTGTTGCCGAAGAGCCCGGCGTCGGCCGACAGGCGGGTATGCAGATGGGTGTCGCCCCAGAACACCTGGGACGGGAAGCTGCGCTGCGCATAGGGCGAATAGGCCTTCCCCGGATAAAGCCCGGAGAGGGATTCCTTGGACGGGATGATTTGCGCCGTCGCTGGGCTGGCGACACAAAGGGAGGCAATCAGGGATGCGATGATCGTAGGTGCGAAGTTGCGTCTATTCGTCATTTCGATGCGTCTCCTCTGAATGCCCCTTTCACTTCGGCCCTACGGCAGGTGATGCGGGGCGTGTAAGCGCTATCCCTCTACGTCCGGATGTCCCGGGGCGGGGCTATCCCACCCGACAGAATGCAATCACGGGAACATAATGTGCCAAAACCCTATCACTGGCGGCAATACGCGTTTTCATCGACGCCTCCCGAATATTTCCCATCGATATCGATACATTCGAAATTGAATCTATTTTAGATAGCGCGATTAATAGCTATTAACGTAATATTTTTGCATAGATGCGACGCAAGTGTCGATAAGTATTAATTCGTTATTTTTATAATAAATCTTCATCCGCCATCATTCGCACGGTGAGCGGAATAATATAACTACCAGCATCACCCGATTGATGCGTGCGACAGACGGCAATGGTAGCAAAGGAAGTCTCCCGTTTCCAAGCTGCACTCGCTGGCGGCAAGGCGATGGAGGTGTCCATCCACACCTGCTAATCTGCCTGTCCGGCCTCGTGTCAGCGGGCGCTCGATGGAGATTTTCGTGACAACCGCCACAACGACCGCCGACCAACCATCAGCCCCAACGACGGCTTTTGCGATCATCGCCGCGCTCAGCTTCTGCCACATGCTGAACGACATGATGCAATCGCTGCTGGCCGGGATTTATCCGATCCTGAAGGACGGCTATGCGCTCGATTTCGGACAGATCGGCCTGATGACACTCACGTTCCAGGTCACCGCATCCCTGCTGCAGCCGCTGATCGGGATCTATACCGACAAGCGCCCGCAACCCTATTCCCTGACCGTGGGCATGGGTTCGACCTTTGCCGGGCTGATCCTACTTGCCAATGCCCATCGGTTTGAACTGATGCTGATCGCCTGTGCGCTGATCGGCCTGGGCTCGGCTGTGTTTCACCCCGAATCCTCGCGCATTGCCCGCATGGCCTCGGGCGGGCGGCATGGTCTTGCCCAGTCGCTGTTCCAGGTCGGCGGCAATTTCGGTACGGCACTCGGGCCATTGCTCGCCGCCTTCATCGTCCTGCCCCACGGCCAGAAAAGCGTTGCCTGGTTCTCAGCCGCAGCCCTTTTGGCCATGCTCGTGCTGTGGCAGGTCGGCAGCTGGTACGCGGGAAAGAGAAGGTCCACAGCGAGACATGCGATCGCCCATGCCCGCCCGGATCTGCCCCGGTCACGGATCATCCTGGCAATTGCCATTCTCGGAATGTTGGTCTTTTCCAAATACATCTACATGACCAGCCTGACGAACTACTACACGTTCTACCTGATGCATAAATTCGACGTCAGCATCCGCGAGTCCCAGTTGCTCTTGTTCCTGTTTCTGGGAGCTGTCGCGGCCGGCACCGTCATAGGAGGCCCGGTCGGCGACCGGATCGGCCGCAAGGTGGTGATCTGGATTTCCATCCTCGGCGTGCTGCCGTTCACCCTGATGCTGCCCTATGCCAACCTGTTCTGGACGGGAGTGCTGAGCGTGATCATCGGCGTGGTGCTGGCCTCGGCCTTCTCGGCGATCATCGTCTTCGCCCAGGAACTGGTGCCGGGCAAGGTCGGGCTGATCGCGGGCCTGTTCTTCGGCTTTGCCTTCGGGATTGCAGGGCTCGGCGCTGCGGTCCTCGGCGAAGTCGCCGACGTGAAGGGGATCGACTATGTCTATCACCTGTGCGCCTTCCTGCCCTTTTTCGGCATTCTGACGGTGTTTCTGCCGAAGCTTGAGCGGGTGTAAGGCCACCAGGTTCCAATCGGATCGGCAGCGCCTCATTCAACCACTTGGTTGACTATTGATCGGCATGCCGATATATTCAACCACATGGTTGAATTAAATACATCCCAGCTCGACACTGTCTTTCACGCTCTCGGCGACGCCACACGGCGGCAGATGCTGCGTGACCTGACCCACGGCGAAAGAACCGTGAGCCAGCTTGCCGAACCTTTCGACATTTCGCTGGCGGCCGCCTCCAAACACATCAAGGCCCTGGAGAACGCGGGGCTGATCCGCCGCGAGGTGCGCGGCCGCACCCACTACTGCCGCCTCGACCCCGGACCGCTTGCCAGCGCCGACGAATGGCTCGGCTTCTACCGGCAGTTCTGGACCGGCCGTCTGGATGCGCTCGAACACATTCTCCGGCAAGGGGAGCCGGAAAAGACCCCGAACAGTGGGGACCCAAACAAAGGAGAGGACAAATGACCGATGTAGACACCGTCGATGCCTATGGCGTCCTGACCGAACCAGCCACCTTGAAGATCCAGCGCCGCTTACCCGGCCCTGTCGAGCGCATCTGGGCCTATCTCACCGAAAGCGATCAACGCCGCCAATGGCTTGCATCCGGCGAGATGGAGTTGAAGGTCGGCGCACCGTTCACCTTCACCTGGCGCAACGATGAGCTGAGCGAACCTCCAGGCAACCGACCCGAAGGCTTTTCCGAGGAACACAGCATGGAAAGCCGGATCACGGAGTTGCACGCGCCCTACAAGTTGTCCTTCGCCTGGGGAGACAGCGGCGAAGTTACCTTTGAGCTGGAACCTGAGGGCGACGAGGTGCTGCTGACGGTGATCCACCGGCGTATTTCCGACCGCGCCAACATGCTCATGGTCGGCGCCGGCTGGCACATGCATCTCGATATTCTGGTCGCCAAGGCCCGCGGCCGGAAACCGGATCCGTTCTGGGAGGGTTGGCTGCGACTGAAAGAGGAATATGACCGGCGTCTCCCGGCCTGAAGCGGTCTGGACAACGGGAGACTTGCTTTGTCCCCCGTGTCTCGAAAACCCATCCGACAGGCTGGCGGCACTTGTCCGCCAGCCGGAGCGATTACAGCGACGCCATATAGACCGGCAGTTCGCTCAGGTCCGGCACGACGATCATCTTCTTCACCTTGCCTTCCTTGAAGGCTTTCAGGAAGCGGGAATAGTTCTTGAAGGCAACGCAGCCATGGGATCCGTTGGTGCCGCGAACCAGCGACGTGTGGGCAAGCATGCCGTCACGGCCTTTCATTGCCGCCCGATCGGTCGGCAGCATGCGCACGGCCTCGACCCCGTGGTAGCGGCGTTCCCGCATGACGAGATTGTAGACATTCGGCGGCGTCGGACCCCGGTTTTTCCGATGAACGTAATCGGGATTGTCCTTCATATGTCCCAGACCCGAATGGGCTTCGAGCTTCTGGCCGTCAGGCATGTAGACCGTGGCGGACTTGATGTCATAGACCGCGATACCGCTGCCATGCCCGGGAAGCCCGCCCTTGGCGCTGCCACCGCTGAACACCTTGGACAGGCCGCTGAAGAGACCGCCCCGGCCGCTGTCGTCGGTGGTCGTGGGGTCTTCCGGCGCCGCATAGGCAAGTTGGGGATAGCTTTTACGTTCCTTGGCCTTCTCGGCAGCCTTGGACCGCGCCCACTCGGGCACTTCCGGTCGCTTGGAGGGCACCGGAGGCGCTTCGGACAGCGTTTCCGCAACCGCGACTTCGGTTTCGGCGATCACTTCGCCGGTTTCCGTCTCATTCGTGTCGGGTTCCAGCGCCGCGACCGTGATGGTTTCCTCAACTCCGGAACCGGCCTCGTTGCCGGTTTCCCGAGCGGCAATCAGCCTGCGCCGCAGCAGGCCCTTGGCCAGTTCGGCCACAAGAACTACCTTCGCCGCCGCCTCGTCCTTTTCCTGCTGCCGCTTGGCCAGAACCAGCGCGAGCGTTTCTTCGGACGAATAGGCACGCGGGCGAGACGGCTCGGAAGTCAGCTCCTGCCCGGTCGTCGTCAGGCGATCAACGGTTCCCGCCACAGCGCTGGCATGCGCCGGCGGAATGCTGCCGGTAATGATGTTGTCTGGCTTGTTCTCCGGCAAAGGAGGAACAAAGGCCTGGGTTTCCGGGTCCGAAAAGATCCGCGACAGGGTCTCTTCAATCGGCCCAACGGAAGATTGCGAAAGGGTTACGGATAGAACCAGAGCGGAAAGAGCGATGGCCCCGCCGAAAAATGCCACGCGTGTTGCGCGGACACCAGACTTCGTCGCTGCCTGACCCTGAGGTTCGGAAGGCTGTTTACTACGATACATATGCGCCCAAACGTTGCTTTACCCGCGGATTACGAACCGCGTGTTCGACAAATCGACACTTAAAGGCAGCAACCCTGCCCCTGCCTGTCGAGGTCCCCAGCAATCTCCGACTATGAAGAAACTTGGTAACCAAGACGTTTACGAAAACGATCGCAATCGAAGATTACGAAATCACCATGTTTGACCGAAGAACACCAAAAAACGGCCATTTTCGGGCATTCCGTCAAAGCCTCCGTTTTCAGACAGAGACTGGCGACAGAGAACGACCTGTCCGGACATAGGTAATTATCAGCCCGGATCCAGAGTTCTAAGCATTCATCCGGACCTTCGGAATGAGGCGTAGCGGCAGGTTAAGGTGCGGGTGGCGACGGCAGAAATCGCCTATCCGAAATCGCCTTTATAGGTGTCCCGCAAAACGTTTTTCTGGATCTTGCCCATGGTGTTGCGCGGAAGCGCCTCCACGATGTGGACTTCCTTGGGCTGCTTGAAGCGGGCGAGCTTGTCGGACAGGGCGGCGGTGATACCAGTGGCATCGAGATTGGCGCCCGGACGGGCGGCGACGACCGCGACCACGCCCTCGCCGAAATCCGGATGGGGCACGCCGATGACGGCGCTTTCGGCGACGCCCGGGATTTCGTCGAGCAGCGCCTCGACCTCGGCCGGATAGACGTTGAAACCTCCGGAAATGATCAGATCCTTGGACCGGCCGACGATGGAGACATAGCCGCGCTCATCGATCCGGCCCATGTCGCCGGTGACGAAAAAGCCGTCGGTGCGGAATTCTTCCGCAGTCTTTTCCGGCATGCGCCAGTAGCCCTGGAACACGTTCGGTCCCTTGACCTCGATCACACCGACCTCGCCCTGGGGCAGTTCCCTGCCCGTCGTCGGGTCGGAGATCCGCAACCCCACGCCCGGCAGCGGGAAGCCGACGGTCCCGGCCCGGCGCTCGCCGTCGTAAGGATTGGAGGTGTTCATATTGGTTTCGGTCATGCCGTAGCGCTCCAGGATCGCAAGACCCGTGCGCTCGCTGAACTCCTTGTGCACTTCGGCCGAAAGCGGCGCGGACCCGGAAATGAAGAGCCGCATGTGGGACACCAGTTCTTTCGTGAACGCCTGCGATCCCAGAAGGCGGATGTAGAACGTCGGCACGCCCATCATCGAAGTCGCCTTGGGCAAAAGCTTCAGGACCGTGTCCAGATCGAACTTCGGCAGGAACAGCATGGAGCCCCCGGCCAGAAGCAGGGTGTTGGTGGCGACAAACAGGCCGTGGGTATGGAAGATCGGCAAAGCATGCAGCAGGACATCGTCGCCGGTAAACTGCCAGTAGTTCACCAGCGTGCGCGCGTTGGACGCCAGGTTCTCATGGGACAGCATGGCGCCCTTTGAACGGCCCGTGGTGCCGGAGGTGTAAAGGATCGCGGCGAGATCGCTGTCCTCACGCGCCACATCCTCGAATTGTTCGGCGGCGCCGTCCGCGAGCGTGCGCAAGGTCCCCTCGCCGTTCGCATCGAGCGTCTGCAGGCTGGCGCCGACCTTCTTCGCCGTCGCCGCGAGCGCTTCGGCCTTCGCCGGATCGCAGACGAGAACGGCCGGTTCCGCGTCGGTGACGAAATAATCGATCTCGGCCGGCGTATAGGCGGTGTTCAGCGGCAGGAAGACACCGCCCGCGCGGACCGTCGCCAGGTAAAGCATCAAGGCTTCCGCCGTCTTTTCCACCTGCACCGCGACCCGGTCGCCTGGCGCGACACCGATATCGGTCAACGCATTGGCATAACGCGCCGACAGGGTCAGCACATCTCCGTAGGTGATCTGACGCCCGTCATGGGTTTCCAGAAAAACCTTGCCGGTGTCCGGCATGTTGGCGCGGATTTCGGAAAAGAGATGGTTCATGGGCTTAACTCACCGGCGTCAAGGATTTGTTTTGGGGAACGGCTTTGATCAGTTTCTGGACCTGGGAACTGGAGGCGACCGCCCCGGTTTCGGCGTAGGATTCGTGATTCCGCTCTATATATCTCAGATCATAGAGGTAATTCACCATGAAGCCGTGTGCCTGGGCGAGACCGTTGGGGGAAACGTCTCCGAGCCAGTTGACCTTTTCCAGGCGCGCGCCGTTACCGATATGGAACCGGGCGACCGGATCGAGCGGCCTGCCCTTCCGGTCCTTTTCGCGGGTCAGATAATGCGCGCAAAGGCCCGTCAGGGCCGGCTCCAGGCGTTTGCAGGTCTCCTGGTTGAGATACCAGTCGCCCGTCTGTAATTCCTCGTACAGGTCGTCCCCAAGGGCCGACCGGGCACGTCCCGCCTCGTCCTTCAGATCCCGGGCGAGCCAGCGGGCAAAGCCCGGCACCGGCGACAGGGTGACGAAGGACTTCAGGCCGGGAAGCTCCCGGCGCAGTTCCTCGACGACCTGCTTGATCAGGAAGTTGCCGAAGGAAATGCCGCGCAGGCCCTTCTGGCAGTTGGAAATGGAATAGAAGACGGCGGTATTCGCCTCTTCCGCTCCGATCTCCGCCCGCTCCTCGGCCAGGATCGGGGCGATCGCGCCCGGGATTTCCCGGGTGAGCGCGACTTCAACAAAGATCAGAAGATCATCGACCAGCGCGGGATGGAAGAAGGCGTAGAGCCTTCGGTCCTCCAGACCGATGCGCCGACGCAGATCGTCCCAGCCAGAGATCTCGTGCACGGCTTCGTACTCGATGATCTTTTCCAGGATCGAGGCCGGGGTCGACCAGTCGATCCGGCGCATCACCAGGAAGCCCCGGTTGAACCAGGACGAAAACAGGTGCTCGAAATCCCGGTCCACCTCCCGTAATTCCGGGTGGTCCGCCAGGTAGTTCAGGAGTTCGGCACGCATATCGACAAGGGCGCGGGTTCCGCCCGGTGACAGGTTCAGACGACGGATCAACTCCTGCCGGCGCGGCTCGGAAACCGCGTGCAGCTGCCTCAGCACCGCAGGATCGTCCGGCGCCTCCTGAAGCTTCGCGGCCGCCTGCTGGACAAGGTCAAGATCGGGGCCGAAGCGCTCCAGCAGAGCAAGGAAAAACGCCTGTTTGTCTTCCCTGCCAAGTCCGGCGTAGGTCGACAGGACATCCTGGGCGATGGCAACTCCGGAGGCTTCGCCGCGCCCTGACAACAGCTGTTCGCACAATTCGACCACGGGGATACCGGAATTCCGGTTCCGCCGGGAATCGAGCAGCGCGCGTCCCTGTTCGGTTATGGAAGACAGCAATTCTCCGAAGAAACTTGTGTTCATAAGGCCCTGCCCAGCATGAGTTCCGGCAGCCATGTGGCGATCCCCGGGAAGAGACAGAGGATCACGATCCCGACCACCATACACAGCACGTAAGGGATCGACCCACGCAGGATTTCGGCCAGCGTGATGTTCGGAGCGATCCCGTTAATCACATATAGGTTCAAACCCACCGGAGGTGTAATCAAACCTATTTCCATGTTGATCGTGAGAATTACCGCGAACCAGTAGGGATCGAAACCTGCCTGGAGGATGATCGGCAGCAGGATCGGCGCGGTCATCAGGATGACGGCGACCGGCGGCAGAAAGAAGCCCGCGACCAGCAGAAACAGGTTGATGATCGCCATCAGGACCCAGCGATTGACGTCGAGATCCGCAATCCAGCTGGCGATCGACTGGGTGACGAACATGGACGACAAGGTGTAGGAAAACAGTTCCGACGCGCCGATGATCATCATGATCATCACGCTTTCCTTCAAGGTGTCGCGGAACATGCGCGTCACCTTGGAAAAATCCCACATCCTGTAGATCACCACCACGAGCACGATACAGAAGAGCGCGCCGACGCCGGCCGCCTCCGACGGCGTGGCCACCCCGCCATAAAGCACGTAGAGAATGGCCACGATGATGGTCAGGAACGGCAGCACCCGCGGCAATGCCGCGAAGCGTTCCTTCATGGTGAAGCTTTCCGTCAGGTCGGATAGCCCAACGCCCCGGCGTTTGCAGTCGTATACCGTCCACGCCATGAAAAGTGCGGTCAGCATGAACCCCGGCAGGAGGCCCGCAATGAACAGGCGGCCGATCGAGCTTTCCGTGGCGATGCCATAGACGATCATGGTGATCGACGGCGGAATCAGGATGCCGAGCGTCCCGCCCGCGGCAATGGACCCGGCGGCGATCCCGTTCGGATAGCCGCGCTTGGTCATTTCCGGAATGCCCATCTTGCCGATGGCCGCGCAGGTCGCCGGGGACGATCCGGAAAGGGCGGCGAAGATCGAACAGGCGCCGAGGTTCGACAGGACCAGCCCACCCGGGACCCGGTTCAGCCAGCGGTCAAGCGCCTCGTAAAGATCCTTGCCCGCGGGCGAGGACGCGACCGCCGCCCCCATCAGGATGAACATGGGGATCGAGACGAGACCGAAGGACGCCAGTCCGCCGAAAAAGGTCTCGCCCAGAATGGACAGGCTGCCGGGGCCGTCGACGATCAGGAGCGCCATGACCGAGACAAACCCCAGAGCGAAGGCGATCGGTGTTCCGATACCGAGCAGCGCCAGGAGCGCAATCAGCACCAGCAGGCCGGAAACAAGCGGGCTCATTCGTGCGCTCCCCAGATCTTGGCCAGTTCGGCGATGTATTGCAGCGTCATCAGTCCGATGCCCACCGGCAACGGCAGGAGCGGGATCCAAAGCGGCAGCGCCCAGACCGTATCCGTCGTCCAGTCATAGCTCCAGGCTTCCTCGAAATAGGTCCATCCGGACCAGGCAAGCATGGCCGCGAACGCCAGGCCGATCAGGCCGGCAAGTGACTGCATGAATTCCTTCCAGGGCCGCTTCAGCGCCATTTGCAGCAGGTCGACATTCACATGCCCTTTTTCCATGAGGACATAAGGGCTTGCGAGAAAGGTCATGGCGACCAGGGCATAAATGACGAATTCCGTCTGCCAGACGGTCGAGGCGTTCAGGAAATACCGGATCACCACCATCTGGGTCACAACCAGAATGGCCGCTGCCAGAAGCAGAAGCGAGATGACGGCGGCCCCACGCGAGAGAGCTGAAACCCAACGGATATAGGCGGTCATGCGAGACGTCCGAGGTCGCGGCAGCCAACCTTGCGCGCACGTCATCCGCACGCAGCAAGCTGCCAGTTACTGGTTGTCATGAAGGTCTGCCGGCCCGGCGCTGATGCGCGCCGGGCCGGAGGAAAGTATCTACCGGCTTATTCGACCGCCAGAGCCTTGTCGATCAGCTGCTGACCGCCCTCGACCTTTTCGGCGAAGTTCTTGTAGGAGGTCTCCTTTGCGATCGCGAGCCATGCGTTGTAATCGTCGGCGGACATTTCGACGACCTCGACACCGGCATCCTCATAGGCCTTGACCAGCTTGTCATCGAGCCCCTTGGCCTGACCGGCGAAATAGTCTTCGGCCACCTTGGCCGCCGCCATCAGGGCGTCCTGCTGCTCCTTGGAGAGCTTGTCCCAGCTGCGCTTGGACATCAGGATCGGCTCATACATGAACCAAAGCGCATTGGCGCCCGGCTTGGTCAGGCAGGTCACCTGCTCATAGAGGCGATAGGACACGAACGAACCGGACGAGGTGTTGGCAGCGTCCAGAACGCCGGTCTGCAGGCCGGTGTAGATTTCCGAAGACGGCATGGAGGCAATCGAACCGCCGGCGCCGACGAGCATCTGCTCGAAGGCCGGACCGGCCGCGCGAGTTACCTGCCCCTTCATGGAGTCCGGGCTGGTGATGCACTGCTTCTTGGACGCAAATGCGCCGGCGAGCCATGCATCCGCCAGAACCACGACGCCGGCGTCAGTGATGACCTGCTTGATGTCGTCCATGAACGGCGACGTGTTCAGGCGCGCCGCACGCTCGTGGTTGCGCACCAGACCCGGCATCAGGGTGGCGGAGAATTCCGGATGGCGGCCGGAGGCGTAGTCCAGTGGGAAGGCCGAAACATCGAGCTGACCCTTGACCATGGCGCCCCACTGTTCCTTGGGCTTGAACAGCGAACCACCCGGGTAGACCTGGATCTTGACGCCGACATTAGCCTTTTCCATTTCGCGCGCCAGGATCTGGACCATTTCGTCGCGAACGTCACCTTTGCCGCCCGGCCACTGGTGCGACGCCTTCAAGGTAACATCGGCAGCATTCGCCACAGGCATGGCGGCACATACGGCAGCGCTCAGGACGAGCGCCGTCTTGATAAATGTCTTCATAATTTCCTCCCGTTAGCGCGCCATCCAATTTTTACGGAAGTCTGCGCGCGGGCGGTTACCCGCCAAGTCCAAGGCAAACATAGCTCTCGCATGCGAGTCAATCTTTTTTGTATACAAGAATTGGCTTTTTGCATAAATTGAGCCCATGACCAAATCCCGCAGCAAAGCCCGGCGTGCCGAAACCCTACGCGAAGCCCTCGAAGGCGACATCGCGACCGGACGCTATCCCGCGGGTACCCGCCTCGACGAAGTCACGCTTGCCACCCGTTTCAACGTCTCGCGCACGCCGATCCGGGAAGCCCTGATCGAACTTTCCGTCTCCGGCCTGGTCGAAATCCGGCCGCGGCGGGGCGCTTTCGTGCGGGAAATCGGCATTCCCCGGCTGATCGAGATGTTCGAGGTGATGGCGGAGCTGGAGGCCATGTGTGGCCGACTTGCCGCACGGCGGATTTCCTCCAAGGAACTCGCCAGTCTCCAGGCGGCCCACGAGGCCTGCAATCTCGCCTGCGAGGACGGGGACCCGGACGCCTATTACCACGCGAACCAGACCTTTCACGAGGCGATCTACAAGGCAAGCCACAACGGCTTCCTGGCCGATCAGGCCCGGACCCTGCAGAACCGGCTCAAGGTCTACCGGCGCCTGCAATTGCGCGTGCGCAATCGTGTCGAGATGTCTCTGGCCGAACACCAGAAGATCGTCGATGCCATCGCCCGCGGCGATGCGGAAGCAGCCGGTGACCTCCTGCGCCAGCATGTCCTGATCCAGGGCGAGCGCTTCAACGATTTCGTCGCCTCGGTCGCCTCGCACCAGGAAGAGGCGGAAGCCGAGCAGCCGCTCCGCAGTGCTGCCGGATAATTGTCCCGTCTGCCCAATATCCCGCCTTGAAAGCGCCCTGAGTTTCCATCACGCTCACCCGTGTCTTGAACGCACACAGCGGGAGCAGCCATGCGCATTGAAACGCTTGCGGAAAAGATCGCCGACGGAACCGTCCATGTGATCGGCATCGGCCTCGGCCTTGCGGCGACCATCACCCTGATCGCGATCTTGTGGAATTCGCCCGACACCGGACGGCAGGTGAGCGTGTTCGTCTATACCGGCTGCCTGATGGCCATGCTGATCTGCTCCGCGCTGTACAACATCTTTGCCAAGGAAAAGAAGCAGGGACTGCTGCGCAAGCTCGATCACGCGGCGATCTTCCTGATGATCGCGGGCACCTACACCCCGCTGGCCTCGATGATCATCGGCGGCTGGACCGGCGGCATCCTGCTTGCCGTCGTCTGGACGGGGGCACTCGCCGGCGCGATGCTGAAACTCGTCAATCTGAAGGGCGTTGAACGGATCACCGTGCCCCTGTGCCTGGCTCTGGGCTGGGTGGTGGTCTTTGCCTTCAAGCCCCTGCTCGACAAGGCTTCGGGCTTCGGCTTCAGCATGATCCTTCTGGGGGGCCTGCTTTATACGGTCGGCACGGCGTTTTATGCCTGGAAACGACTGCCGTTTCAGAACGCCATCTGGCACGCCTTCGTGCTGGCGGCCGCCATCTGCCATTTCAGCGCAGTGCTTTATGACGTGGCGCTTATGCCGGTGACGGCGAGTTAAAACGAAAAGAGCGGCCCTCTTGGAGGCCGCTCTGTCTCGTCGATATTCCGAAACCCGGTCAGACGACCTGATGCTGTTCCGCCTGTTCCTTGGTCAGAACGATGACCTTGGTACGCAGGGGAACGCGGCTGAACAGGTCGATCACGTCCTGCTGCCACATGCGGATGCAGCCGGAGGACGCTTTCGTCCCGATGCTGGAGGGCTTGTTGGTGCCGTGGATGCGGAACAGCGTGTCCGTGGAGCCTTGCCAGAGATCCATCGCGCGGGCGCCGAGCGGATTTTTCAGCCCCGGCTCCATGCCCTTTTCCCAGTAACGACCGAGCGACGGCTTGCGCGCGATCATTTCCTGCGGAGGCCGCCAGAGCGGGTGTTCGCGCTTGACGCGGATCAGAGCCTCGCCGGACCACGCGAAGCCGGAGCGGCCGACGCCGATGCCGTAGCGCAGGGCCTTCTTGCGGGACAGGGTCCAGTAGAGGAAATTGTTGTACGGGTCGACGATGATCGTGCCCGGCTGTTCATGAGACTTGTAGTCCACCACCTGGCGCCAGAACTTCTGGTCGAACGACTTGTAGTTGATCGCCGGCCAGGTGTAGTCGCCATCCGGCCATGCCGCATAGGCGGAGGCGTAATCGAAGGTTTCGTCAGGCAGGTCCGGCTGGTCGTGCAGACCGACCGAGTAGCCGCCCGAAAGCGGGACTGCCATCATCACCAGCCCGCCACCCAATAGGGCGCGACGGCTGAACGAATTGCTCACAGATTCCGCAGGGGACGTTTTCGTCGGGTCAAATTCGCTCGGCATGATGGCTCCGCTGTTTTCCTCGCATTTTCATGCGCAGTTTGACGTCCATTGGCAAGCGCTTTCTGGGGCGGACCCGGTCGGCACTGGAAATTTCGGACAGGTATCGACAAATATGAGACAGGCTTTAATTTTGTCTCTCCCTCCCCTCCTCCCGTCAGCCCGAGGTTTCCGCTTTTGTCTTCGAACAAGATCCCCGTCTTCGACGGTCACAACGACACCCTTTTGAAACTGGAAATCGAGGCGGGCACGGCGAAGGAGCGCAGCTTTTTCGACCGTACCCAACAGGGACATATCGACCTGCCGCGCGCGCGTGAAGGCGGATTTGCCGGCGGGCTGTTCGCCATGTTCGTGCCTTCGAACATCCACCAGGACTTCACCAAGCCCTTCAATCCGAGAGATCCGGCCAATTACGCCGAGATATCCCAGCCGGAAGCTCTGGGTTTCACGATGCGTATGGCGGCCCGCGCGCGACGGTTGGAGCGGGACTCCGAAGGCGGCTTCACCCTTTGCCGCAGTGTTGCCGACATCGAAAAGGCCATGGCGGAAGACAGCATCGCCGCCGTTTTGCATATCGAGGGCGCGGAGGCGATCGATACCGATTTCAACGCGCTGGAAGTTCTGCACGCGGCCGGCCTGCGCTCGCTCGGTCCGGTCTGGAGCCGCAAGAACGCCTTTGCCGACGGGGTGCCGATGGCCTTTCCCTCATCTCCGGACACCGGGCCGGGGCTGACCGATGCCGGCCGGGCCCTGGTGACCGCCTGCAACGACCTCAAGATCCTGATCGACCTGTCGCATTTGACGGAAAAAGGGTTTTGGGACGTGGCCGAAACGAGCCGCCATCCCCTCGTCGCGAGCCACTCCAATGCCCATGCGCTGTGTCAGAGCGCCCGCAATCTGACCGACCGCCAGCTCGACGCCATTCGGGAGAGCGATGGCCTTGTAGGTGTCAATTTTCATATTGCGTTCCTGCGCGAGGACGGACGCTACGACCGAAGCACACCGCTGGAGACCATCGTTCGCCACTTTGCCTATCTCGTGGAACGGCTCGGCGAGGATCGTGTCGGCTTTGGATCAGACTTCGACGGCTGCATGGTGCCGGCGGAGCTTGGTGATTCTTCCGGCCTGCAAAAGCTGGTTCATGCGTTTCGGGATGCCGGTTTCGATGAAAAGCTCATTGAAAAACTGTCCTACAAAAACTGGCTGCGCGTATTATCTCACACGCAGAATTGACTGATCGTTCAAAAAGTCGCGAATTTGTGATCGAATAGTCAAATATAGTAATTGTCCGAATTCTCAGCCAAAATAACAATGGATAAAACATGCAACAAATGCCGGGATCAGACCTTCTGGAAGGTCCGTTCCGGGCGGGTGCAGTCAAGTGTCGTGGGCAAACGATTTCAACAAGAAGCTGCGTTACCGGACAAAAGCCGGAATGGAGCTCACCAAAACAATAGCCTTCGGAACCTGAGTGCACCGGACGTTTAAAAGGATCTGCACGGCCCCATCGATCCGTCGATCAGGAATTATCGACCGGATTAAACCGAAGCGACCGAATAAAATCCGGCATTCGACCGGAAGTACGGCTTGTGCGGTTTTGGGGATGGCAGTCTGGATCTAGAGGGAGACAGACCGACCAATGACATTGGCCGACATAGCCGCCAATCCGCTGTTTGCCGGGAAAAACACAAGCAAGTCCGAGACGGTGCATCAAATCCTGAAACGCCGGATCTTGCTGGGGTATCTCACGGACGATTCACCAATTACCGAACAGGCTCTGGCGCAGGAGTTTTGCTGTTCGCAGGGCACTGTGCGTGAAGCGCTTCTCCGGCTGCAGGAATGCGGGCTCGTCGACCGGCGCGGCTACCAGGGAACCTTCGTCACCCGAACGACCCAGGACGAAGCCGTCATCCTGACCCGCATGCGCGTGCATCTGGAATGCACCGGCGTCGAACGCGCGGTTGCGGCAGCTGATGATGCCAAGATCGCCGACCTCAGGGAGCTTATTGACCTCTACGAAGAAAGCCGGGAGAAGCGCGACGTCTTTGCCTGCTCGGAAATCGACCGGCGCCTGCATTGCTTCATTTTCGATCTGGCGGACATGCCCATGCTCGAACCGTTCCTGAACCGGGCGCATTTACAGCTGCACCGCTACATGGTCTCCGGCCATCAGGGTAATATTGTGTGGAACCGAAACGAGGGGTCGCGGCACATCGACATCCTGGACGCTTTCGAACGCCGCGACGCAGCCTCCGCCAAACGGCGGATGAAGCGTCATATCGCCCAGTCGGTCCACAATCTCGCACCAGAGATCTACGCGATCGTTTTCGAGAAAGACCCGGAGGGCGAGCCGCAGATGACACCGAAACAACTTTGGAATCCGGCGCTTTCCGTGTCGAATGCACTCTGATCTTTCGCTTCAACGGCACATCCGGACCCGGCCGCTGTAAGTGCGGTAGGTTCCTGTGCGCGGATTGAAGGACTTGTATTTGCGCGCGCAGTAGGCGACCCATTCCGGCGACCACTGGACAGGGCGATAGGCCGGCGGCTGATAATAGCGCGGCGGGTTGACATAGGCCCGGGACCGGTAGGGATAAGGCGCGGGCGGAAGATACCGGTAGGGCGGCGGATCGTAGTAGATCGGCCCGCCATAATAGCTTGGTCCGGCATAATAACCCGGGCTGGACAAGGCCGAGCCGATGATGGCTCCTGTCGCCAGACCGATGACACCGGCCGCTGCCGCGCCACCCCAGTAGTTTCCGCCGCGATAGTAGTGGCCATGATGGCGGCCACCCGCCTCGGCCGAGGAAAGAGTAACGGCGACAAGACCGATCGTGGCGATCGCGGCCAGGCAGACATTGCCAACCCGTCGATTGGCCTTGAGAGAAAACACAGACGGTATCATCTCCATCCTCCACAGCATGGACACTTCCAAAGCCCCGACCCACATTCCGAAGGTTACCACAAGACACCGAAATCAGGGCGCGAATAAGGAATTCACTTGAAACTCTCGCGCGGATCGTATTCCTGACGGCAACCGGTCTTCCGGACACCCCTCCAGACACGCAATCGATTTTCATGGCCCCTCCTCTCCTCACCCTGCGCGACATTCACCTGACCTTCGGCGGCACGCCGCTCCTGACCGGCGCGGAGCTTTCCGTTTCCGAAGGCGACCGGATCTGCCTGGTCGGGCGCAACGGCTCGGGCAAGTCGACGCTGCTGAAGATCGCCGCCGGCCAGATCGAGGCGGATGGCGGCGAGCGCTTCTTCCAGCCGGGTCGCACCATCCGCTACCTGCCGCAGGAACCGGACCTTTCCGCCTACAAGTCCGTGCTCGACTATGTGAACGAAGGGTTGGCACCCGGCGACGATCCCTATCGCGGCCAGTATCTGCTCGACGTGCTCGGCCTCACGGGCAAGGAAGACCCCAAAGCGCTCTCCGGGGGCGAAGCCCGCCGGGCAGCGCTTGCGCGCACGCTGGCGCCTGAGCCGGACGTGCTCCTGCTTGACGAGCCGACCAACCACCTGGACCTGCCGGCCATCGAATGGCTGGAAGAGGAACTCAAAGGTCTGAAATCAGCCATCGTGCTGATTTCCCACGACCGGCGCTTCCTGGAAAACCTGTCGCGGGCCACCGTGTGGATCGACCGGGGCACGTCCCGCCGACTCGACAAGGGCTTTGCCCATTTCGAGGCCTGGCGCGAAGAGGTGTTCGAACAGGAAGAGATCGACCAGCAGAAGCTTGCCCAGAAGATCAAGCGCGAAGAGCACTGGATGACCTATGGCGTCACCGCCCGGCGCAAGCGCAACATGCGCCGGGTGCGCGAACTCGCCGACCTGCGCCAGCAGAAGCGCGATCATCGCGGGCCGCAGGGCACCGCCAAGCTCGCCGCCACGGACGCCGAAGTCTCCGGCAAGCTGGTGATCGAGGCGAAGGCGATTTCCAAGAGCTACGGCGACCGGGCGATCGTCACGGACTTCTCCACCCGCATCCAGCGCGGCGACCGGATCGGCTTCGTCGGCCCCGAACGGCGCCGGCAAGACGACGCTTTTGAAGATGCTTACCGGGGAACTCACACCCGACACCGGCTCCGTCCGTCTCGGCACCAACCTGGAGATGGTCACCCTCGACCAGAAGCGGGAACATCTGAACCCGAACGACACGCTCTCCTCCGTTCTGACCGGCGGGCGCGGCGACACGGTGGTCGTCGGCAACGAGACCAAGCACGTCATCGGCTACATGAAGGACTTCCTGTTCTCGCCGGAACAGGCGCGCACGCCCGTCGGCGTGCTCTCCGGCGGTGAACGGGCACGGGCCATGCTTGCCCGCGCGCTGGCGGCAAAATCCAACCTGATGGTGCTCGACGAGCCGACCAACGACCCTCGACCTGGAAACCCTCGACCTGCTGCAGGAACTGCTCTCCGACTATGAGGGCACCGCGCTGATCGTCTCCCACGACCGTGACTTCCTCGACCGGGTGGCGACCTCCGTCATCGTTTCGGAAGGAGGCGGCAAATGGCAGGAATATGCCGGCGGCTACTCCGACATGCTGGCCCAGCGCGGCGAAGGCGTGACCGCGCGCAAGGTGGAAAAGGCGGCGCCGAAGAAGACCAGGGAAGAGCCCGCACCAGCGGAAAAGGCGGCCAAGCCCGCCGGAAAGTCGAAGCTCAGCTTCACCCAGCAGCACCTATTGAAGACCCTGCCGCAAACCATTGAGGCCCTTGAGTCAAAACTTGGCCAGTTGCAGCAGGAGATGAACGACCCGGCGCTCTACACGAAGAACCCGGACAAATTCGCGAAGCTTTCGGCACAAATCACCGAACTGACTGCGGAAAAGGACTCCGCGGAAGAACAGTGGCTGGAACTGGAGATGCTGAAGGAGGAGATGGAGTCCTGACCGGACCTCTCCTTCGTCATCCCTGCGAAGGCGGGATCCAGTAAACTACTGAATTCGCTTTTCTTTCCACTCGCAAGCCACACGGCGTACTGGGTCCCGGATCTCTGCTTGCGCTCCGTCCGGGACGACAACTGTGCCGGAGGCAGGTCTTCGCCTCTCGCTGCCGTCATCCCATGACT
>NZ_CAXXSJ010000014.1:0-114296 GCF_963675095.2 uncultured Roseibium sp.
CGAGCGATAAGCCAGCGTCCGACACCCGAAAACAGTAATCGTTTTCTTCTCCGAACCCGTCTGGAAAGTTTTCCTCGTCAAAGTAGCCGACCTTTTCGATCGCTTCCCGGGTCAGAGCAAAGCAGAACCCGTGTATGAGCGGGACGCGCGGGACAAAATCTTCCGGGCTGTTCTCTTCGCACCAGCGGTTCATATCCGCCACTGTGTAGCCGCTCGGCAAGTCATTGATGGCGGTTTGCGTTTTCGTGCCTTTGTGATTGGGAACAGACTGATGGCTTGCAGCGCTCGAAAGCGGTCCGACCACGCCGATGCCCGGGTTGGTAAAAGCGGTGTCCAGCAGTTTCTCGATCCAGGAGCGGGCAACGACCGTGTCGCTGTTGAGAAGAATGGCCAAATCCGCATCCGGAGCCATTTCCCGCAGGCCCAGGTTCGCAGAACTCGTATATCCGCAAGGTTGGGCGCGAGAGATTAGTTCAGTATTGCTGGTTTCCCCGGCAAAGCCTTCAAGCCATTCGGCCGTCTCTGCAGACGAGCCATCATTGACAATGATGATCCTGTGACGCTCCGGGTTCCTGCATTCTGCAACCGATGTCAGACAGGGTTTCACGCTTTCCAACGCATCGTGAACGCAGACAATGACGTCGACTTTTCTCTCTGCCTGGGCAGCAGCGCGCGCATTCATAACGTCTGCGTATTTGCGCTTCGGGCGCGCAGGCAAAGCAGATGAAGAACAATCGGGAACCTGATCGTAACCGTGTTTGAACCAGGCCAGAGCCGGGTGATTGTGAACGCTGTCAGGGCGTGTCGTCAGGCGAAAATAGTCCGCATCCGCTTTGCGAAGGGAATAGTTGAAAGACAATTGATCGCGACGGGACCCTTTTTCGATTTCCGACCACCAGATATTCAGGAAGGAAGAGAGCTTGGGGTGATCCAGTCGAAACATCAGAAGGTTCGTCTCGACTAGGTCGTCGCATTCAAACCCTTCCGCTTCATATCTGGACATCTGCTTTCGGATAACATCCGGATCGTCTTTATCTTTTCGGATACACGCCTCGGCCTCTCCGTAAACCGAAGTTCGCACCGGATGGGGGATGCCGCCGACAGGGAAACCGGATTGAGCAAAGCGCTCGATCAAGTCCGACAGGTCATTGCGTATCAAGATATTGCCGTCGATCCAGACGGCGATTTCGTAGCCGGGCAGCAAGATGTGCGGATGCGTTTTGACGTATCGGGCGGATCTTGCTGAATCGTCATCGAAATAAGGTGTTTCCTTTACATCGAAAGCATATGTGTTGCCTTTGGCGTCATCCAGGAACATATGATAATCGGATGACTTTATGAGATCCTCGTGCGGCATTACGGGGTCGTGGGCTCCGGTAATGCAGCTATAGATCGCGCACCTGTCTTTTGACCCTGTTGAACGGTTTTCGGAATAGGTATCGACTATCGATCTCAGGCGTTCGTTTGACATGAAACGGTAAGGTCGGTCTCCGTCATAGTCACTCGTCTTAAACTGAGATTGAGGATTAAGCGCAAGAATCACTTCAAATATTTTCCGGGAGTCTTCATGTTTTTGATTGCTATCAAGGTCGTCCTTTAAACGAAACAGTCTTTTGACTGCGGATTCTTTTACGTCCAATCCTCCGTATCGAGAATTCACGGCCCGGTCGAAGTAGACTGCGGCGCTCAAACGTCTGTCGGTCTTGAAGAGCAATTCTCCGATGCGTACGCAGGTCCGGGCGTCGTTGGGGTTGATTGCAAACGCGGCCTGATAAGCCTGCAGAGCATCTTCCCACCGTTGTTGAGCGGAATGGGTGTCTCCAACAAAGTGAAGGTTTCGAATGGCTGCATCCTGATAGCCGCGATCGCCCGGTTTGATCTGCAAGGCGAGAGCAAAACGCTCTCCGGCTTCGGCATGCCTGTCGATCTTTGTTAAGACCCGGCCAATCAAAATATGGGCATAGGCCAACTGATCGGGATCGAAACCGATTGCGGCGGCAGTCTGGTAAAACTGGATGGCCACATCCCATCTGCCGGCATTGAAGTTTGCATCTCCAAGACAAGTCAGGTTCTTGAAAGCCGCACTTCGACAGTCCTGGTGATCGGATTTGATTTTCAGAGCCTGATCGAAATGACGGACCGCCTCAGCGCGCCGGTCGGACTTGGCCAATGTTCGACCGATCAGGAAATGCGAACGGGCCAGCTGATCGGGGCCGAGACCGATCGCAAGAGCCGTCTCGTAGGCCTGTACGGCTTCATCCCATTTGCCGGCATCGAAGTTTGCATCACCAAGGCATATGAGGTTCTTGAAAGCCGCACTTCGACAGTCCTGATGATCGGGATTGAGTTTCAGGGCCTGATTGAAATGATCGGCAGCTTCGGCGCGTCGACCGGACTTGGCCAATGTTCGACCAATCAGGAAATGCGGTTGGGCCAGCTGATCGGGGCCGAGACCGATCGCAAGAGCCGTCTTGTAGGCCTGTACGGCCTCATCCCCTCTGCCGGCATCGAATTTTGCATCCCCAAGGCATATGAGGTTCTTGGCCGCGGCACTTCGATAGTCATGGCGCTCGGGTTTGAATTTCAGAGCCTGCTCGAAATGGTGGGCCGCCTCGGCGCGCCGGTCGGACATCACCAGTGTTCGGCCGATCTGGGAATGCGCACGGGCCAACTGATCGGGGTCGAGACCGGTCGCGAGCGCGGCCTTGTACGACGCTACGGCCTCATCCCATCTGCCTGCATCGAATTTTGCATCCCCAAGGCATATGAGGTTCTTGAAAGCTGCACTTCGACAGCCCTGGTGATCGGGTTTGATCTTCAGAGCCTGCTCGAAATGACCGGCCGCCTCAACGCGGCGATCGGACTTGATCAGTGTGCGGCCGAGCTGGGAATGCGCATGGTTCAGTTGATCGGGGTCGAGACTTGTTGCGAGCGCGGCCTTGTACGACGCTACGGCCTCATCCCATCTGCCTGCATCGAATTTTGCATCCCCAAGACATATGAGGTTCTTTAAAGCGGCACCGCGATAGTCCGGATGATCGGGATTGATTTTCAGAGCCTGATGGAAATGACGGACAGCTTCAGGGCGCCGGTCGGACTTGGCCAGTGTTCGGCCAATCAGAAAATGGACATGCGCGGACTGATCTGGATCGAGACTGCAAGTAAGAGCAGTCTCATAACAAACGAGGGCTTTCTCCCACCGAGCTGCGCTGAAGTGCGTGTTGCCGGAAGCCAAGGTTTTATTGAACTTCCTTGCTAGACGCTGATTTCTATTCAAGACTTGAAAAATCGAATTTTGACTCTGATGGAATGCGCTCAGCAATTGGTCATGCGCCATGATGTCGGTGTTAATCCTCATAATGATATTTCTTACAGGAGATATGAAATCGCTTAAATGAACACCGCGCCTGCAAGAGCTGATTTGATAGCAATCATAACGAGTTATCGTGACGACAAATGATTGTTCTCTTGTGACATGTCAAGACAGGCGAAATGAACCAAGCCGGGTTTGCGGGTGGCTCCAGCTCCTGAGTGGGAGGGGATGCGGCTTGTTTCCGCGATCGTGCGAGTTCGTCAGCTAGCGGGTCGTTCGACGAAGCATTGCGTTTCTCCTGTTGGTTTTTGACTTCGGCAGGTTTTGCGCCGCCGATGACCAATACCTAATGCGGAAAAGGGCGACGGACCTGTGACGCGCGACACTGCGCAATCCGACGGCTGAAAAACGGGGAGGGAAGAGAGGGCGAGCCCACACTGGTACCGCTCCAGGCGGAGATCGCTTCAGAGCCTGAAGGTGCACTCTCATGAAATAGCTCAGATTGCCGTACCGGGCACATGCAAGCCTCCTAAGTCGCGCCCGTAAAGATCGAGCGCTGTCGGGTGGCTGGAACGTCCTGGACGAGCAGATGAATGACCTGGATGAATCCAAGTTATCCGAATTTCTCTATGGGTCGGCCCTGCAGCGATGGAGTGCAGGAGTCTGAAGCAAGATATCTTGATTGGGCGAGGGACTGTGAAAAACGGTGCCGCGCGACGAGTAGAATGATGACCGATAGGCGCTGCGCTCTGGAAAATTCAATTGTATCAATATGATAAAAAAATGGCGGACAGAGAGTCCGCCAGTATGTGTATCTATATCAGTCTCATATGCTCTCATTCGAGTTTTGCAACATATTGTTTTTACGAATTAATTTGTAAATCCATCATCAATTATCGTATCAATCACTATCAGCTCCCAACATCCCATCTCACGTTTTTTGATGGGCTGAATGATGGGCTGGAGCTTTAGCCCATCGTAGCGTCTTGAGGGGGGGGACATGCTGAGTGATGCCAAGGCACGGAAGATAAAACCTGGCGACAAGCCGCTCTCTGATGGCTCCATCAAGGGCCTCTATCTGTTTCCAGTGAAGACCCATGGTGCGGGGAAATGGATCTTGCGGTTCACCTCCCCTGAAACCATGAAGCGCCGGGACATGGGTATTGGCAGTTACCCGCTGATCTCCCTGAGCCAGGCACGTGAACTCGGCTTTGAAGCGCGCAAGCTGATCGAGCTGGGCAAGGATCCGATTGAGGAACGCAAGCGCCTTTTAGAGACGGAGCGAATTAAGCTCTCGATTCCAAGTTTTGCGGAGGCAGCTCGCAAGGTTCATGGGGACAGAAAAGAGGGGTATCGCAACAAGAAGCATGCGGACCAGTGGATCAACACACTGGAACAATATGTCTTCCCATTCATCGGGAATATCCAAGTTCCCCACTTGACGGCAGCGGACTTTGCCAAGGCGCTCAAACCGATCTGGCTGCAGAAGCCCGAAACAGCCTCGCGCGTAAAACAACGTTGCGATACGGTGATGAGCTGGTGCGCTGCCAATGGGTTCATTGTGGCAAGTCCCGTCAGTGTCGTGACGCAACTCCTCCCGAAACAGCCGGGTAAACGGGAGAGGGTCGCGCATCAGCCGGCTGTTCCCTGGCGGGATGTACCGGCCTTCGTTCAGGACGTGCTGCATTCAGGCCTGCTGACGCAATCCAAGCTGATGCTGGAAGTCCTGATCCTGACGGCAGCACGCTCGGGAGAGATCCGTCAGATGGAATGGTCTGAGCTCGACTTCGATAATGGTGTCTGGGCGCTGCCAGCCCAGCGCATGAAGGCCAAGGTCGCGCATCGCGTGCCTCTCTCGCCCTATCTGGTTGAGCTCCTGGAGGGGCTAAAGCCGACCGACGAGGACGAGACATCACAGCTTGTATTCCCGTCCCGCAACAATACGCCGATCAGCGACATGACGCTGACGAAATGCGTCCGGGATCATAATGTGAAGAGTGACACTCCCGGTCGTATCGCGACCGTCCACGGCTTTCGGTCATCTTTCCGCGATTGGGCTTCCGAGAACGGCTATCCCCGCGATCTTGCCGAACGGGCATTGGCGCATACGATCCGCAACGCGACCGAGGCGGCTTACCACCGGACAGATCTGTTGGAGCAGCGTCGGGAAATGATGCTGGATTGGGAGAGCTGGGTCTTGGTGGCTGCCAGCCTTCCTTCATCGCATCGGCAATCTGGTCGGTAAACGGCTTCATCAGGTGCGCCAATATGGTCCTGTTGGCCGTGGCCACGAAGGCCTCCACCAGTATTGCATAGTTCAAGGCGGCGAATTCCGGCGCTGCCGCCACGAATTCTCTTGTATGTATCAAATAATGAATCCGTGTAATCAAGTCCTATTTAAGATGGAAAAACGGCAAAACTTAATGCCATATTAAGAGTGAAGTCTTAAATTCGTTCTTGTCGATAGGCGGGTAATTACTTTTGAAAGGCGGAAGTTTATTTTTGAAGCTGATTGATTGGGGCGGATGGATTTGGGAACACGATTAAACAGGCCTCTTCTTGGCGCCAATTTCTTTGCCGGGGATGTTGTCGCAGGGCTCGGACCTTATCTCGCGATCTATCTTCTGTCCGCCTACCACTGGAAGCCGGGCGGTATCGGAATGGCCCTTGCCGCCGGTTCGATCGCCACCGTTTTGGTTCAGACACCGGCGGGGGCGATCATAGACGCCACGCGTTTCAAACGGGCCATTCTTGCCGCTTGCACGATCATCATCGGTGTTTCGGCGATCATCATCGTCATTACCGACGATCCGCCCTGGCTCATCTACTCCGCCCAGATTGCCATCGGCATCGCCTGTGCCTTTCTGGGGCCTGCCATTGCGGCGGTGACATTGGGCATCACCGGTCCCGACCGCTTTACTGCACAAAGCAGTGCCAACCAGGCCTGGAATCATGCAGGCAATGTCTTCGGCGCGGCTCTGGGAGCGGCCCTGGCGATCTGGTGGCTGCCGGACGGGGTGTTCTGGCTGATTGCCGCCATGGCCTGCGGAATGCTCGCCAGCATCGCCATGATCGACAAGAACGCGATCGATCATGATGTGGCCCGTGGCGGGCTTGAAGAGACAGGCCCCGACGAGGGACGGGCGGAGGGATTTCTGGCCCTTTTCTCCGACAAGCGTCTTCTCACCTTCGCGATATCGGTGGTGATCTTTCATTTCGCCAATGCAGCCATGCTGCCCCTGGTCAGCCAGCAACTGGCGCTTGGCAGCGACACAGGCATGGGCATTGCCTTCACCGCCGCCTGTATCGTGGCCGCCCAGCTGTTCATGATCCCCATGGCGCTCCTTTGCGGCGCGAAGGCCGACATCTGGGGCCGCAAACCGCTGTTTCTGGCGGCTTTTGCCGTCTTGCCGATCAGGGGCCTGCTCTACACCCTGTCCAACGACAGTTATTACCTGGTCGGCGTGCAATCGCTCGACGGCCTGGCCAACGGCATATTCGGGATGATTTTTCTACTCATTCTGGCGGACCTGACCCATGGTACCGGGCGGTTCAACGCCGCCCAGGGCGCTCTGACGACCCTGATCGGTCTTGGAGCAACCTTCAGCAACCTCATTTCTGGCTGGATCGTCGAACTGGCCGGGTATTCCACGGGCCTCCTGTTTCTCGCCGCGATCGCGGTTGTCGGCGCCCTGGTATTCGGCCTTGCCATGCCCGAAACGGCACCGACGCTGCAAAAGACGGATGGTGGGGCAACCCATGATCCTGGCATTACGAAGACCTGACATCGCAACATGACCTTCAGCCTGGCAGTCTCAACTGCGATCTTCGCCCTGATCTCGATCCGGCAATGGCTGCCGGAGTCGGTTCGTATCTGGCAGATCATGACGACGGGTGCGCTTGTCCTTGTGCTCTCCGGCGAAATTCACCCCTCGGAGGCGATAAGCGCGGTCGACTGGAACGTGATCGCCTATCTGTTCGGTGTTTTTTCGATCTCCCATGCCCTTTACGACTGCGGAATTTCCCATCGTTTGAGTGCGCTTATCCGCGACAAAGGCAAGTCTGCGGACCGGACCTTACTCCTGTTCATGGCTCTTGCCGCTCTCATCTCGGCGGTTTTGACGAATGATGCCGCAGCAGCGATCGGTACCCCGATCGCGCTCACAATCGCATTCGGACTTGGAATCCGCCCGGCGGTCCCGCTGATTGCCCTGTGCGTTGCGGTGACCATCGGCAGCATGATGTCGCCGGTCGGCAACCCGCAAAACATTCTCATTGTAACCGCCGGTCAATTCGACAATCCGGTCGGCACGTTCCTGCGCTGGCTATTCGCACCAACGCTGCTGTCTCTGCTCTTCGCCTATGTTTGGTACCGCCGTTGTCTCGCCCGCGAGGCAAAGGTTGAGACCAATAGCCTTTCGTTACCCGAACCGACATCAAACCGCCCCTGGCCCGCGCTCTCTGCAACAGCGCTTCTCACCGTTCTCGTCATTGCCGATAGCAGCTTGCAAAGCCGGTTCCCGGAAATCGACGTCCCGCTCGGGCTCATCAGTGTGGCCGCCTCACTGCCGATTTATCTGTTTTCAAGACGCAGATTGACGATCCTGCGAGAGGTCGACTGGCACACGCTGATGTTTTTCGTAGCCATGTTCATCGTCACCGGTGCTGTTCTGAAATCCGGAGCCTTACAGGATATGCTCGGGCCCTGGCAGGACCGTCTCAACGAACCGTTCATCGTGGCAAAAGTCAGCTTCTGGGCCAGTCAGCTCTTTTCCAATGTGCCGGTTGTCCAGATCTATCTGAACCTGCTCCCGTCCGCGGATACGGCGACCCTGATGTTGCTCGCCGGGATCAGCACGCTTGCCGGCAATCTCTTTATCATCAGCGCCGCAAGCAATGTCATCGTGGTCCAGCAAACCGAAAAACTCGGCGCCCGCCCGTTCCAGTTCTGGGAATTCGCCCGCTACGTTCTGCCGGTTACGATCGTTTCTCTGGCGCTATGTTACGGCTGGGTCGTATATGGCATGACGCTGCTTGGACTCGACGCAAGCTGAGTTATCTCACCATCAGAAGGGCTGTCTCATCCAACACTCATGGCAGAGGCCGCGGGACTGGGACCCTTCAAACGATGGCGTATCCGACACTTTCAACAAGTTCCCGGGTATTGCTCAGCCTTCCTTCATCGCATGGGCGATCTGATCGGTAACGGGCTGCATCAGGTAGGACAATATGGTCCTGTTCGCTGTGGTGACGAAGGCCTCCACCGGCATTCCGGGAACCAGACCCTGACCGTCGAGTTTGGCCAGTTCGTCCTTGGGGATCTTCAGCCGGACATTGTAGTAATGTTCACCCGTGCCAGGATCGATGGTTTCGTCGGCCGCAACCCGCTGCACCTTGGCGACCAGGCGCGGCGTCGTCCGGTGATCCAGACCCGGAAAGCGAATGAATGCGTCCTGGTTCCGGTAAACCTGATCGATATCCGATGGCGTGACCTGAGCATCGACGACCAATTGATCTTCCCGTGGAACAATGTCCATGATCGTTTCGCCGGCCGGTACGACGCCGCCGATCGTGTGGACGGCCAGTTGATGGACGTAGCCGGCGCGCGGTGAGCGGATCTCCAGACGGTTCAACTCGTCTTCAACGGTCACTTTCTGCAACTCGAGCTCCGCGATCTTGGAGACAACGTCCTGCAATTCCTGCAGCACCTCGGCACGCCCATCCTCGTCGATCTGAAGGATCTGCATTCGCCGTTCGCTGACGGTTTCCTTCAGGCCGGCGATCTCCGATAGCAGTTCGCTCTTCTGACCGACCATGCGGGTCCGGTCGCGCTCGAGGCTGGAGATGCGGTTTTTCGTGACCAGCTTCTTGGCAAAGAGCGCTTTTACGCCGGCAAGTTCATCGTCAAGAAGGTCGAGCTCCTCCGCCTGCGCGGACACTTGCGCCTCCAGCCCGCTGATCTGCGCTTCAAGCTGTTGAATCTGATCTCCAAGCTGTTCCTTGCGCTTGGTCTGGCTTCCGTTTCGGGCACGCATCAACAACGCCTGACGAAGCTCCGTTTCCGCGGCTTTTTCTCTGGCGATACCTTCCGGGCGCGGTGGAAACTCGATCTGGTCCTTGCCGTCCCGCTCTGCTTCCAGGCGCGCTCGCCGCGCCGTCAACTCACTCAGCTGGTTGATGATGATGGAGTGATTGCTCCGCGCCATCGTGTTGTCGAGGCGAATGAGAAGATCGCCCGCCGACACTTCCTCTCCTTCCCGAACAAGGATCTCCCGGACGATCCCGCCTTCGCGGTGCTGAACCTGTTTCACCTCGCTTTCCACAACGAGGGTGCCGCGCGCGATCACAGCACCCGCGATCTCGGTGAACGTGGCCCAACCGCCCATGCCCACCACCAGGATGCCGACGATCGTCACAGCCAGCGACAGATGGTTGCGAATGCTGAGTGTCAGCGTTTCATTGCCTTGGGGCGACCTGTTCGGAAACATGGTCATGCCTGCTGCCTCCCGGCTGCTACGGATTGAACCGGCGTCATCATCTTGCGCATGACTTCTTCCTTCGGCCCTATGGCCGCAACCCGCCCGTCCTTGAGGCACAAAACCTTGTTGACCGCACCGATTGCGCGGGGGCGATGGGCGACCAGAATGACGATGGAACCTTGTTCACGCATCTTCAGGACCGCCTCCGCCAGGGCAACCTCACCCTCCGCATCGAGATTGGAATTCGGTTCGTCGAGGACGAGGACAAAGGGATTGCCGAACAGGGCCCGTGCAAGGGCGATACGCTGGCGTTGGCCACCGGAAAGCGACACCCCTTCGGAGCCGATGATCGTGTCATAGCCATTGGGCAGGGAAACGATCAGGTCGTGCACATCGGCAAGACGAGCCGCCTCGATAATCTCTTCCGACGTCGCACGCGGGTCGAAACGGGCGATATTGCTGGCAATCGTTCCGTCGAATAACTGCAGCTCCTGGGGCAGGTATCCGATGATCCGGCCGCGCCGGTCGGTGCTCCACTGATCGAGCGTCGCGCCATCGAAGCGAATGTCACCCTTGAGCAAGGAGGCCGTGCCGACGATCGCCTTGGCCAGGGTGGTCTTGCCGGAGCCGGAAGGCCCCAGTATCGCCAGGCCGTCGCCGGCGGCAAGGTCCAGGGAAACGCCGTGAATGACAGGCTGGCGCATCCCTGTCGGCCCGCAATAAAGCTGTTCGACGGACAGATGCTTGCCCGGAAGCGGCAGTTCCACGTTCTGTGATGGTTCCATCTGGATGCGGAACAGTTCCTGCAGGCGGTTGAAGCTTTGCCGTGCCGAGACGAAGCCGCGCCAATGGGCAACGGCCTGCTCCACCGGAGAAAGGGCCCGCGCAGTCATGATCGAACTGGCGATCATGACACCCGGCGATATTTCCTGGCGGATTGCGAGCCAGGCGCCGGTCGCCAGCATCGCGGATTGCAGGATGAAGCGGATCGTCTTGATGGCCGAGCTGTAAAAGCCCGACCGGTCTGCGGCAAAGCGCTGCCCGGCGAGATACGCCCCATTCTCCGCGTTCCACTGTTCCGACAAGGCATGGCCCATGCCCATGGCTGAAATCGCATCGGCATTGCGCCGGCTTTCCTCGACCAGCGCGCCGCGTCTGCCCCGCATCCGCGCAGCCATTGCGGACGGTTTGCGGGACGATACCTCGTTGAGCAACACCAGGACGAGAATGATGACAGCCCCAATTAGGGCGACAAAACCGAGCAGGCTGTGCAGGAGAAAGACGAAGCACAGATAGAAGGGGAGCCAGGGAATATCGAAAATGGCGGCAGGTCCCTGACCGGACATGAACTGCGTGATCGTATCGAGATCCTGGACGGGACGCAGGGAGCGTCCCTTCGCGCCCATCCTCGTTGGAATGCGCGACGAAAGAACGAAGGCTTCCGATGACAGGTGCGCATCCACCTGCTGCCCGATACGGTACAGGACGCGCGCACGCAGCCCCTGAAGCACACCGAAAAACAGGTAGAGAGCCAGCGCGAGGATACCGATCGCCACCAGGGTCGGCACGGATCCGCTGACGAGCACACGATCATAAACCTGAAGCATGAACAGGGGGCCGGTCAGCGTCAGCATGTTGATGACGAAACTGACGCCACCAACGCCCCACAGCCAACCCCGAAGAGAGGAAAGCACACTTGCGAGCGGCGACTGTTCCTCACCTGCCTGCCCAAGCGCATAAAGAGAACTTGTCTCTTTCAGGTTATGGTTAACGTAGGACATGCGATCAAAACCCACCGACATCAATATCAAAGAGATGATGACGCAAAACGAGGTAGTTTTCCGCCTTTATTGTAATTGTTAATTCGTCGAATTCTTATTTTATGCAAGTTACATATTTTTAATAATCAAAAAAGCAGAGGTAAGTATTGGATTTTATCATCAACTGATACAATCTGATACATTATTAATCTTGAGATATACTAATCGATAGACAAGTCATAGGCGTTGGGTGGGGGAATGCTGATAAAGGAAAACCCTCATGGCAGGTACTTTCGAAGATTTTCTTGATGCACTTCTGGCGTATGAATCCGGTTGGGACCGGGAGCGCTACGATGCAGGCATCATTGTGGATTCGCAGCTCGACACATGGGCCGGCGGATCGGTTCAGGACTTTTTTCCTGACTACTCGAGCTGGAGCGAGCTGACCGACGAGGAATGGGAAACCATGGCCTATCGGTCCATGAATTCCTATGGCTTCGTCGGCTACCAGTTCGGAGAGCCGTTCCTGATCGATCTCGGTTATTATGACGATGACGCCTACTATGGAAACGGCGCCTCGACGAACACCTGGGACGGCACCTGGACCGGCAAGAACGGTGTCGACTCCCTTGAAGAATTCATGACCCAGGAAGCGCAGGACGTCGCTATCCGGGAGGCCTTCGGATTCAATCTGGAGACCATCCAGGATGGGCTGGCTGCTGCCGGCAAGAGCCTCGACGACTACCTGGGAACGACCGTGACCTACGGGTCCGGGGATTCCGCAGTTACCGTCGAGCTGACGCTGACCGGTATTCTCGCCGGCGCCCACCTGAGCGGCGCTCCGGCCATCGTCTCTTTGCTGCTCAACGGAACGCTCGCCAACGATGAATACGGAACCTCGATCCTTCAGTACATCGATCAGTTCGGCGGTTATGATTCTCCCAGCATCGATGAACTCATCGAATATTTCGAGGAACGCCTGACCGGCGACGAGGGCTTGAACAACGACGACAACGGCACGGCAGATGTCACCGCGGATACTGCCGATGTGGTCATTGACTGGAACTGGGGCACGAACGCGGTCATTTCCGATTTTAATCCGGATACCGACACGATCTATATCGGCTGGTTCACCTCAAGCCAGATCGACGTTTCCGAAAGCGATGGAAATGTCGTTTTCACGATCTCGTCCAACAACCAGACCGTCACGCTGGAAGGGGTCTCTCTTTCAGACCTGACCGCCGCCAACTTCACCATCATGGACGACACTGCCGCTGAGGAAATCCTCTCCCAGGTCAGCCAGGAAGACAGCTCGGACGACGATACGGACGACACCGACACGGGTGATACCGATAGCGGTGATAACGATAGCGGTGACACTGACAGTGGGGACACCGACACAGGCGATACCGATACGGGCGATACCGATACCGGCGACGCCGACGACGGTGATACGGATAGTGGCGATACCGACACCGGTCAGGATCCGGATCAGGGCCGTGAACACGGGACCGCGGATGTAACCCCGGAGACAGCGACTGTTGCCATTCTCCGAGATCCGGGCAGCGACCAGGTCATCACGGATTTCGATCCTGATACCGACACGATCTTCATAGGCCGGTTCAATGCGAGGCAGATCGAGGTGACCGAAACCGACGGCAATGTCGTTTTCACAATTGCCTCGACGCATCAGACGGTGACATTGGAAGGTGTCTCCCTGTCCGATCTCAGCGCCGATAATTTCACGATCAGAAATCCCAACGCCGCACAGGAAATCCTAAGCCTGATCGGACAGGACGACTCTTCGAATGATGATGCGGATGATGACGATAGCGGCGACACGGATAGCGGTGACACGGATACCGGCGACACGGATACCGGTAATACAGATACAGGCGATACGGGCTCCGATGACAGCGATACGAACTCGGGAGACGGTACCCAGGATACCGTCCACATGACCTGGAACTGGGGTGCCGAAGAGGTCATCTCGGATTTCAATCCGTCTGAGGACGTCCTCGATTTCGGCTCGCTCTCCTCAAGGCACGTTGAGATTTCGGAAGTCGATGGGGACCTGCATATCGAAGTTCTCGGAAACGGTGGTCACACCTACATCATCGAGGATGTTCAAGCAGAGGATCTCAGCCTCGAAAATCTTGCGGCAGCGTCCTGGAATGACGGGGTCCTGAATGATCAGGATGGCGTCATCGATCAATTGGAAGTTCTCGGCAACGACGAGATTGCGTAACTGACATCCCTCTGCGGCTCTGGCGTTTCACCTCTGGTGGCACTGCCGGAGCCGCACCGGCTTCTTTCAAAGCAGACTGCGGCAAGAGTGATACGGTACGGTTTGCAAGGTCATTGCCATTCTTGACGTGCCCCGAGGATGCGAACGGGTGCCGCGGCCAATTCTCCATTATGCCCTATCGAATATCGGTGCTGTAACCGAGCAGATTTCTCACGCGTCAATGTAAACCGCGCCAAATACCTCCCTTATAATCTTCTGTTGATCCCGTTTCAGAGAGAAGGAAATACCATTGCAGAGGTAGAGGAATGGGGTTTTCCTTTGACAGGAAGAACGTCCTTCCATCGGGACGTGCTAAAGGCCAATTGGAGGTTCAACTTGGATATTCCTGGAAAAGTCGCCCCTTTTTGCCACAGCCTGCTCCGCCTGGTCGCGGGGCTCCTGTTTCTGGAACACGGCACGTCGAAATTCCTGGATTTCCCGCACAGCCAGTATTCCGGGACCGAACTCATGAGCATGGCCGGATTTGCCGGCTCGATTGAACTCATCGGCGGGCTCCTGATAACGCTCGGTCTGTTCACCAGACCCGCGGCTTTCATCGCTTCCGGCACCATGGCGGTCGCCTATTTCATGGCGCACGCTCCCCAGAGCTTTTTCCCGTTGATCAACGGCGGTGCCGAAGCGATTTTGTACTGCTTCGTCTTTCTCTACCTTGCCGCCGCGGGCGGTGGACCGATCAGTCTTGACGCGATCGTTCGAAAAACGTCGGGATGAGGAACGGCCTCGGTCAGGTACGGATTGCCGCCTTCAGAAGGCGTTTCCTTTGAAGCCCTCAAACCGAGGACACCGCGTCTATTCAGCGCCTACAAAGCGGACGGCCTTTTCATAGATCAAAAGCGCGATACAACCGTTCTTGCTGCCCGGCGAATGGCGCGTGCCGGGGCGGTTGATCACGAAGCTGCCTTCGGGATAGGTGCCATGTTCGTCATACTGGTCCCCCCGGATGAGATAGATATGTTCATGCCCCAGGTGTTCATGCAGAGGGACCCGCGCACCGGCTTCGTATCGTAGGAGCACGGAGGCCGCGCCGCCGTTCCCGTCATCGTAAAACCAATGCGCGGTCACGCCTTCATGGAAGGGTTTCCAATCCGCAGGTCCGTTCAGGCTGTTTGCGTATCCGGCGAGGTCCTGCAAGTTCAGCATGGGGGGCATTTCGATCATGTCGCTTGTTCCTTGACCGGTCCTCGGCGCTGCGGAGATGCGAGCGGTGACCCCGGCTCGTTTTCATCTTCGGTCCGGGCCCGAAAACCATGATTGTCGATCCAGTCCAGCGCCAGCAGAAACCAAACCGTCAGGACGAACGGGGCGGATAGCGCCTGTAGGCCCAGGAGCGAAAATAGCGGCATCAGAACGGTCGCAAGAAGTGCTGCAAGAAGAGAAAGCGGCAGGCGTCCTCCGCAAATGACATAGACTGCGACAGCCGCAAGAACACCGTTGAAGCCATAGAGGCCCGTGTCGGCGTTCGCCGCACCGGTGCCGCCGTAATAGTAGGAAACCAGTGTCCCTATTGCTGCTCCAAGTAAGGCAATAATGGCGTGACGCCAGTTGCTCACAAGAAGCCCGAGCAGGAACAGGGAACCGGACACGACCGTTGGCGAGAACAATGCCTCTCCCAGGCTGCGACCGACCGCCGTGAGCGGATGAAAATCCGCAACCTGCGTCGCGCTGAATTCGATCGGCTGAAGCACATCCAGATAGGGTGCGAGAGCCCACAGGACCCAGAAAATGATGAGAAACGGCAGTGCGGTGATCGGGAACGGCAGCCTGGCAACCAGGATGCGCACAAGAACGATCGCGGCAGCCACACAGCACAGCAACACGCCCCACATGCCGAAGTCGTTCCATCCGGTGTGATAAAACGAAGGAAGTGAGATCGCGATCAGACAGGGATTGATGCCGGGCAGCCCGGTTTCGAGTGTCTGCTTCTGGCCCAGCAGCATGCGTCCGCCGGGTGCCAGGATCGCCGCGACCAGCATATAGGCTGCAGTTAGCGGAGAGGCGGCAAGAACGGCCGCAAGAAACAAAAGCCCCGTCAGTTCATTGGTCTGGAAACAAAGCTGGGAACAGCCCCTGAGCACCAGCCTCCAATACGGAAGCTTGCCGGAGACTGCCGGAGGCAGGATCATCTCTACCAATGGGGTCATGGAACCAAAGCCTCACACACCTGAGCGTCACCAATCCGGGAATGATTGGCAGCGGTGTTGCGGACGGCAGCAGCGCGTCCGCAACCCGGTTGCATCAAAGCGCGGCGATCAGGTCGAGGACCTTTTTGGACGGTGCCGTCCAGCCGACGATCCCGCCTTGTGCGGTCAGGGCGCGCAGCGTGACTTCCTTGAATTCGGGAAAGAAGCTGTCGGTACCGTCTTCGACCAGGAGACAATCATAGCCGCGGTCGTTGGCGCAGCGCATGGTGGTCTGGACACAGACTTCCGTCGTGACGCCCGTAATCACGAGATTGGAGATGTTCCGCTTCATCAGATACTCGTGAAGGATGGTGTCATAGAACGCGTCCTTGCCGGGCTTGGAGATAACCAGTTCGCCCTCCAACGGTGCGTTTTGCGGAATGAAATCCGATCCCTCTTCGCCATCGATCAGGATGCGGCCCATCGGGCCCATATCGCCGATCTTGATTTTCGGATTGCCACGGTTGCGCTTGGCTGTCGGCAGATCCGAGAGGTCCGGCTTGTGGCATTCCTTGGTGTGGATCACGGGAAGGCCGGCCTTGCGGAAGGCGGCCTGCAAATCGGCGATGACCTGAATGCAGGGTTGAATGTTGCTGAGATCGTTGCCGAGCGATTCCGCAAATCCGCCGGGCAAACAGAAGTCCCGCTGCATGTCGATGCAGATCAGGGCAATGTGGTCGATATCGAATTCATAGGGAAACGGAGTCGCGTCGAGAGTCGGCATTCAAAGGTTCTCCTGTCCAGAGCTGCTGACGTTCTGATCGAGCCGTTTATCGACTTGTGCAGACGTCAATCAGGTTTCCCAAAGTCTCCCGCTAAACGCCGGAATACTCTCGGAAGACTTAAAACGGTTCTTGGAGAACTATCATGCAGACCTTATTAAACCATTGAAGAATATGAGTAAAATAGGATCAGCGTATCATAAAGAATAGGATGCCCGTCTCACGCGGCAAATTATTCAAGAACTAGATACTCTGCAGCCACGCGCTCAACTGACCGTAGTTGATAGTGTTGTGGCTTATGGGGCTCTGCGCTTCTTTAAAGTGCCTTCCGCCCCGCAAATTGGTTGCCTCCATGGGTGTCATTCCGAACCGCTGGCGAAACAGCCGGCTGAAATGAGCCGGATCTGAGAACCCGACACCGTAGGCAACTTCCTTGATGCGGCGTTGTCCGAAGGGGACGGATATGAGCTGATAAAAGGCGCGTTCCAGACGGCGCATGGTGATGTAGTTTGCGACGCCTCCGTACTGAGCGAACTCCCTGTACACGGACGGCCGGGAGATATTGAAGATCCGGCAAAGATGCGCAACTCCCAGTTCCGGGGTCGCCAAATTGCGGTTGATATAGGCCTGCATTTCCTTTCGCCGCTCGTCGCGCTTTTTTTCTTCGGACGGCCCAAGCGGAGATCCGGAAACAAGAACATTTTCCATCAGGCCGCAAAACCCGCTCGCCAAATCCTCCTCTTCGTCTTTTTTGATGTCCGGGAGCTGATCCAGCAAAGCGCGCAAGGTATTGGCGAGAAACCGCCCGATCCCCGTATCATGCGAAAAGACCATATGGCCCGGATGCAGGGCAGGATCGTAGCCGATTTTCTCGTGCGGAATGACGACGCCCACGACATTCGAATCGCAAGCCGAGGAATAAAACTCCCTCGAAAAATCATAGACGTGGATGTCTCCAGGAGATAACTGCCAGGACTGATCTTCGATCAATCCTTTGGAGCCGCCTTTTTTATAAAGCTGAAGGGAAATGAAATTCGTGTCTTGTGCCAGCCTTGCGCCATGACTGAAGGTCTGGGCGGAGAACTCCACATCTGTGAATATCAACCCGTTCATCAACCACGCAGTCACGCTTTCCCTGGTACTTGAACCGTCCGCCAAAGGATTGACGTCGTATACCGAGCGTACGGCCTCGCGCCACGCGTCGAAGCAGTATTCATCTCCAACAATCGACGCATCAAGATGCAGGGATGGGATAGAGGTGTTGTCGGTCATAGGGTCGATTTGGTTTCTTGTCGTTTTTACCTAGCTCTACATCGGGATATGGGCCTTGGCGGTTCCGTTTGGCCTCCACGGGGACGCATTTACGGATGTCTTAAAAGTCGGCATGCATTTCAGCAGACGCCAAAGGCGCGTTTCATTTCCAAGATTATCCGCAAAAACAAAACTCCGTAATGGTTCGATAGCGGTTATCCCCATAGTACTGCCAGTAATTGACACTTTCCGACCCTTCGTTTTCGACTTCCAGAAACAAATAGAAACATAAGTCAGGTAGTAACCGTGCACCGGACTAAATGTTATATTATTCTTGAAACATTTCCTGGCGCTGCTTCAGCTCTGTTTCCATTCTGCCGGCGTCTTCGCAATCCAGCCTCGCAAGCATCCGTACAGACATGGCAGACTTGTCGGTCGCCGATTTCGCATGAACGTAGAGGAGCCTGTCCGGTCCGGACATCGTCACATGGTCCAACCCGCCGTTGGGGAAACCGAATGTCAGGTAACCGGCCTGGGGGTTGTAGGCTCCATTCTGGTAGGTCGGGCCGAGCACATAGGTGTTCTCGTCATCCCATTCATAGATATGGCTGAAGACAAGGTAGTCCGTGTCCTCGATCATGCGGATCTTGAGCCACATCTTTTCGCGTACGAGTGTCGCGCTTTCGGGCTTGCTGGCATCGGCCAGCAAGGATGTCGGCGCAAAGCTCTCGCTGACCCAGCAACCGATGAATGGCTGCAGGCCACTACCCTGCGCTTGCGCGAGAGCGGAAACGGGCAGGAACAGCCCAAGCAGCAGGAACAGACAGGCTCTCACGGGACCTTCCTTTCGTCGGGAACCTGAGGGATCACAAAGTCCCTGGTGTGGCCGGAATAGCCCGGGTTGCTTTCCGGCCCGATGATCGGCGTAGAGCCGCGATAGCCGAGACGCGAAATGCCCTTGTTGCCGATTGTGAAAATATTCTTTGCCGGGAGACCGGCATCGATGAACGCATCCGTCACGACATCGGAATCGACGTAGCCATAGCGCGGATCCAGGCCGAACTTGCCTTTCGCCTCTTCGACAAAGGACTTGATCAGCGCCGTTCCGTGATCGCCCATCCACTCGGCCATGGCGGTTCCCCGGTCCTTTGCTTCCGTCACCGCGGCATCGCCATTGCGCAGCAACAGGAGCGTGTCGCCTTCTTCCACCGGGAAACCGTTTTCCTGAAGCCAGTCCAGGGTCGCCTGACACATCGACTTGCCGAGCACTTCCATTTGCCGGGGGCGGCCGGCCATATAGACGATCGCATATCCGCGGCGATGGTAGATGTTGAGCATCAAGGCGGCATCTTTGCGCGGGTAACTCACGCCGATGTCGAGAAACGCTCCATTCGTCGGACCGTAGTCAAGCAGGATGTACTGCCCGAGCACACCGTCTATGTCGGTCACCACCGCGGGCCTGTCCTTCAACATTGCCGCGGCCTGCGGGGTCACCTGCCGGCAATAGTCCGTTTCTTCCGCCACAGCGGGAGAGACGATTATTGAAAGCAGTACGGCTGAAACCAGTTTCTTGAGCATCGTAATCCCTTTGCCTCTTGTCGATCGGGGACGGGAAGGGGTGCTGCCGCCGACCTCTGTTCGCTACGGAACGATCCTGAAATTCTGCAGCATCCCCGTTTCCTCATGTGCGAGGAAATGGCAGTGGAACACGGTCTTGCCCACAAGCTCCGGATCGAACCGCATCCATATGCGCAGCATTCCCTTTTGCGGGATGATGATCGTGTCGCGCCACATGTTCGGCCGGTCCAGGTGGCGCATGGCGTTGATACGGTTGGTCACGATCTGGCGCTGGTGTTCCGGAACCAGTTTCTCGTCGACCGAATAGGCGCCGTACACTTCCTTCACCTGGAACGGATTGACATGAATATGAAACGGGTGCGTCGCTGCCGAAGGGCTGGAGATCACCCATTCCTCGGTCGTGCCGGCCTTCACATCGAAATAGGTGTCGTCCGGGCGGTAGTCCCTGTCGTCGATCCGGAACTGGGGGAACGGGAACTTGCAAGTGTCGCCGGCCAGATCGAAGACGAAATGGCGCCGCCGGACGATTTCCTCTTGCCGGATATTCTGTTCCGGCGGGATACCCGGGGTGAAGGTCATTTCGGAAATCAGCGCTTGTCCTTCCGCCGTTTCCTCCGTCACCCGGAACGTTGCCAGCAACTGATCCTTGGGGCCGCCACCATAGAACTGGATGGTGCCGCAATGATCGCTCCAGACCTCGTAGATCCCGGCTTCGGGGAATTGCACCAGCAGGTCGTGCCGTTCGCCGCCGCCCATGACCATGGACATCCGCCTGACCGGCCGATCGTAGGCGATGCCGTCGGATGCGATGATGTGGAAGGGAATGTTGTCGTCATCCGTGTCAGGTGGAGTTGGCGTACCCGTTCCCCTGGCCTTGACGATCCGGAAGGCGTTGAGGTTTTCGATGGTCGCGCTGAGATGACGGATGAGGAACACCTCGTTGCGCTTGACCGTATATTCCGGCCGGTATCGCCCGGTCACCATGAAGGAATAGTCATCGCCGGTATTCTGGGCCGCCAGGAACCGGGCGACCTTGGCAACGCCCGGCGTTGCCTTTTCCGGCGCCTTTTCAACCGTGTAATGCGGGTCGTGAACGGCGAAGGGAATTTCCGTCGTGACTCCGTAGGATTTCAGTTCCGCGTCGTACTTGCCGCGGACAAGCACCATGCCGGCCATGCCGCTCCAGGCCTGGATGGCGACGGAATTGTGCCGGTGCGGGTGATACCAGAAGGTGCCGCAGGGATGATCTTCGGCCAGGGTGAAGGTGTAGGTTTTTTCCTCGCCCGGTTTGATGGTGATGTAGTCGGAGGCCTTTTCGAGCGTGCCTTCCGGCTCGAACAGATGCGGCGTGATCTGAAGGCCGTGCAGGTGAAGGTTGGTCCAGTTGTAATTCTTCGGGACGTTCACCTCGTCGACCGTGAAGTCTGCAATCGGCGTCGTCGGCTTGCACACATTGGCGAAGGGCATGCCGAGCGGATCCTGTTCGTGCAGGAAGGAATAGGGACCGTTCTTCTGCCGGATGATGTTCAGCCAGTCCTCCGCCTTCGGCTCGGCGGGACCGATCCCTTCGTAGATACCGTCTTCTTTCAAATCGTTGACGATCTTGATGCTGAAGGTCTGGCCGGGCTGCAGCTCCAGGACCGGGCCGAGGAAGTTTCCGTCAAAGACCCCGTCAAGCCCCCAGCTCCGGCAGAGATACTCGAATTGGCCCCGGGCCATTGTATCGCTGCCCTGGTCGACCTTGCCGTTCTTGTCGACACCGTATTCCAGCTCGAGGGGATAGGTCGCAAACTTGGCGACCAGTTCATAATCCGGCTTCACCGGCACCAGCGGCTCGCCCTGCAGAGCCTCTTTGTTGGTCGTGGTCTGGGCATATGAAAACGGCGGCGCGGCAAAAAATGCGGCGCTTCCGGCAAGCCCGGAAAGAAGCGCCCTTCTGGAGACTCCGTTGCTCAAGGTCGCGTTTTCGGTTTCACCGTGATCAGAAACGAAGCGGTTGGTCTTTGCCATGAATTCGATCCCCTATGGATTGGGATTTTGGGCGCCGACGGCGCCTTGCAGATCATTCACATTCAATTTGCCGTTTCCTCATCGGCTGTCTTTTCCGCGAGCCATTCGTTCAGCGACTGGATCGGAGAGACGATGCAGCCATCGGCTTCCGGGTTGTCGCAGCAGCGCTGCAGGTCCATCACGTCCTGCTGGTAGATCCTGTTCCATTCGGCGAGCGGCAGGTCGTTTCCCGGCGGCATCCAGTAGGAATGCGGATAGGAAGAAGCCCACTTGCTGTAGGGATCGGGCGGTGCCTCGTGGATTGTTCCGGGACGCGCACCGAGCCGCCCGTGCGGGGCCTGTCCGATGGACTGAAGCATTTTCGCCGGCTGCTCGCCGAAGGTCGGAATATCCCTCGACCCGCAGGTGTTGAGAGATCCGATCCTGTGGCAGCCGGTGCAGGTGTTGCCTCGGGTGGAGATGCTTTTCGGTTTGGGCCATGTCTTGAACGGGCCGCCGGCATCCACCGAATGGAACCCCCAGGGGTCGGCCGGCAACTGGCCGTTTTGTTCCGACCATGGCGTTCGCATCCAGGGGTCGCTGTCATGGCAGTAAATGCAGCCGTGCTGGACAACTTCCTGAGGCGTTGCCCAGAGCTTTTCTGCGGAAATCTTGCCCTCCGGCGGCGAAAGCTCGGACGGAGGCGGGACCCGGCTGCCGTCGTCGCCTTCGGGTTTTTCGCCGAAGTTCTTGGAAATGAAGAAGCAGGTGCTGCCCGATTTGACGTTGTGCATGATGATTTCGATGGAATCGAAATGCGGATCGTCGACCGGCCGGATGAACATGCGGCGGCACAACAGGACCATTTGCACATCGTCGTCCCGGTAGGCCGTCATACGGCTGTAGGGCGCGCACTGACCGTCGGTCTTTTCCGGATAAGGCAACATCGCCGGGCGGTCGCATATCATGTCCGGCGTGTAAGTCTCCGGAACCTTGCCATTGACCGTTACCGGAACCAGATCGAGGTCCAGGCAATTGAAGACCGGCGCTTCCGCGATCAGGCTGGCGCATTCCTTGCCGTAGTCGTTGAGCGTATAGCTCTCTTCGGCAATGGCCTTCCCGAGGCCGCAGCTCAACAGCATCGCGGTGACTGCGCCGGTCAGGTTTTTCATGGCCACCCCTCCCATCACGTCACCAGCCCCGGTGTTTCCAGAAGGACCTGTCGGATGGCCTGGTGATAGCGGACGTAGCCGGTGCATCGGCAGACGTGCTGGCCGACGGCGTCCTCGATGGCCTCGTCCACCTTGTCCGCGGGGATCGGTTGCCGCTTGAGCCTGTCCAGAAGCGCATAGGACGCCATCAGAAAACCCGGGCAGCAATAGCCGCATTGGAAGGAGAAATTGTCCAGAAACGCCTGCTGAAGCGGATGAAGGGTTCCCGCTTCTTCAAGCCCCTCGACCGTCGTTACATGCCGCCCGTTGATGTCGCTAAGCGGCGTTGTGCAGGAGCGGATGGCTTCCTGATGGGCGCCTTCCTCCCGGGCAACACTGACCGTGCAGACCCGGCAGACGGCGATGCCGCAACAGAACTTGGTGCCGGTCAGACCGAGGTCTTCCCGCAGGAAATCGACGAGCTTCATGTCACCTGGAACGCCCGTCCGGCTGACCTTTTCGCCGTTGAGTGTGAACGCGAGATCGATCTTTTCCATCATCCCCTCCACGCGGCCCGGACGTCTTCAGGCAGGATCGGCAGCTTCCGGAACCGGATGCCGGTGGCATGCGCGAACGGCATTGCCGATGGCAGGGGCAATCGGGATCATCGCGACTTCCGCAATGCCCCGTGCGGGGGCATCGGGCGCTTCAGGCGGCAGGATGACTTTTTCGACCTTGCCGAGGGCGATGTCGGACGACAAAGGGACGTGATAGCGGTGAAGGTTCCAAAGACCGTCTCCCGCACCGGTTCCGTCAGCTGGCGTCACTTCAAGCAGGGCCTGTCCGACCCCCATCGCAAAACTTCCGTCCATCTGCCCGTCAACAAGGTCTTTCTGCAGGACTTTGCCGGGCGCCAGGAACTGAACGGCTTCGTCCAGCCGGACCTGTCCGGTCCGGCGGTTGACACGAACCGCGGCAAGGCAGGCCGAAGCGCCCGAAAGACTGCCCGTTGCCTTCCCAGATGCTTTCAACCGTGTAGAGCTTCGGGTTCTTGCGGTCGATCAGGTCCCGGTCCTGCCGTCCGCCGCGCCGGACCGAGAGCGCATCGATCTGCCAGCGGAACGTTTCTTCACCGACCGTGTAATCCGCCTCCACCCAGCGTCCGCTAAAGAACGCGTGGATCATGGCCGACACGACAAGGCCCTTCTCGTGCGCGGTTTTCGCCAGTACGGGAAGCGGAATCGGCGCATGCCCGTCACTGACGAGCTTGCCGTCCTCCCATCGCACGGCATCGAGAGAAAGTTCGCCGGAGCCCCAAAGCGCGCGGGCAGCGGGCAGAAGACCCGGTCGCCAGAAGCACCAGACACGCCTGCTCAACGCCGTGCACCCATTTGGAGGAGGTCGACGATGCCTTGGTGGATTCGAAAATGAGCGGCGTCCATCGCGGATTGTCCGGCTGCATCTTGAACCCTTCTTCAAGCTGCAGATCCGCAAAGGGTGCCAGGAAGCCGGTGTTTATCTTCGCCGCATTCGCGCCCAGGTGTTTTGCCGTGGCAATCGCCAGGGTCGTCGCAGTGCCGGAGCCCATGTCGATGACGTTGGTGGTTACCGTGATATTGCCCTGCGCATCGATCGCCACTTCGTCGAGCGCGGCATCCGCGCCGGTGCCGTAGTTCTTGATCGCCGCGGCGAAGCCGACACCGTAGGCCTCGTCGCTGCCGGCGGCTTCTTTTTGCCTGCTGTTGCGGTCCTGCCAAAGGCGGTGTGCGGCGGCTTGCTCACACATCTCTGCCAGACCGGGAGGCGCCACCGGTGCGCCGGTGCCTAGAACATCGCCTTCTGAAAGAACGTTCAGCCTGCGGAATTCGATCGGGTCGGCGCCGATTTCCACCGCCAGCTCGTCGACGATGGTTTCAATCGCAAACTGGCTTTGGACAGCCCCGAACCCGCGCATCCGAACCGGCCGTGATCGCCTGGGTTTTTCGGATGCCCGGGACCAGATATCGGCAAGCGGTACCGAATAGGGACCGGTTCCGTTGATGCCCGCTACCTGGGCCACATACCCGCTGACGTTTCGGCGGCCGCCTCCGTTCAGATAGATGTAGTTGCTGAGCGCCGTGAACTTCCTGTCCGGACCGACGGCAAGCTTCACTTCGCAGCGCGAAGCATGACGTTTAACGCCCGCCTGGAACTGTTCGAACCGGTCGTTGACGATCCTGACCGGCTTGTCCGAATAGGCGGCTGCGATCGCAAGATGCAGGCACAATATCGAAGTGTCGCGACCGCCGAACCCGCCGCCGGGATAAGCCGCGATCAGGTTGACGCGTTTGACTCCCAAGGCAGACATCGGTTCGGAGAAAATCTGAAGGGCGGCCGTGGCATCGTAGCTTGGCGATTGGGTCCCGATCAGCAGATGCAGCGTTCCTTCCGCCCTGTCGAACCAGGCAAGGCCGGACTCCGGTTCCATGAACATCGGATCGACCATCTGGGTTTCATAGGTCCCGCTGATGACCTTCCAATCCTGGGCTTCGGCGTCCCTCGAATTTCTCGCGGATCCTGTCCACCCAGCCCATCGCCTCGATATCGCGCTTGGTCGTGGCGAGCTGCGGACGGACCGGGCCGCCGGAGACCTGGGAGAAGACCTCCTTGCCTGCCGCCGACTTGACGTGAATAATACTGGTTTCGGGTGCGTAGTATTTCGTCCTGTCCGCCGGCACTTCGTCACCGAAGACGAGACATGTCGTCATGTCGGATCGGATCTCCCGCCTGGCCTTGTCCATCGTATGATAGTCGTCGAAATAAAGCAGTCCGACGGCCTGGCCGAGATAATCGGGAACCTTGTTCTTCGGCAGCAGATAATCGCCTTCCGGATAGTCCGATTTCGCCAGGCCGGTCCGGTCTACCTTTAGGTTCTCCGCGGTGACCGTCTTTGTCGGAATCAACTCTTTGGGAAGGCGGCTGAGGTCGAGGCCGAGAAAGATCCGGTCCGCGATCGGTGTCCTGGCAATCAGGACCACCTCTTCCGTATCCGGCCATCCGTCCAGATCGCGCGCACGAAAATCACGTGCATAGATTTTCCGCCCCGTTACCTTGTCGAGGCCGTCGATACGAAACTTCGCCTTGCCGGGGCCGCCGGACCAGTCGGGCGGGCGGTGCGATCGTCGCCGCATTCGCCGCTCCCGGCCCCAGGCGCAATCCGGTCTGCCCAAGGGAACACACCGTCAGCGCGATGCCGCCCACGGTCGTTTTCAGGAAATTACGGCGTGTCGTATCCAATCGCGACCAACCTCCGTCTTTGGCTGCGCAGGGTATTCCGGCAATCTTGTGCGGGCCTGAATGCGCCAATTCTCCGGCACGGAATCCCAACTCGAGGACCTTTGAGTTTGGAGCCGGGTAGTGCCTCTTCCTCAGCGCGCGCTGTCATTTGGCTTTTTCAAACTTGATTCTGTCCATGGATGGACGTCTCTAAGTTTCTTGGATGATTATCTCATGGTGCCTGACCCGCTTTTCTATCCACAATGAATGCGGCGAAGCGTTTTTGGGCTGAAGTTCAAGGCTCCGGCCCAGTTGCTCCCCTAAAGTCCGTGTATCCGCGGGCCTCGGCCTGCTTGGTCTTTGCTTTCCAAAACCTGCAGACTTCGATTTACGTTTTTCCGCTCAGGCTCAGTTGCATGCGCTTGTTGCGCCAGGGGATAAGGTTGGGACCTATGAAGAAGCGTGAAACTTCCGACAATCAATCGAAATCCGAAAGTGGTTCCGCAGGGGTGAGCCGAAGGACAGTCCTGCAGGCCGGAACGGGCGCGGCCGCTCTTGGAACCATCGCTGGTCTCTCAACCGCCGACGCACTGACGACCGCGTCCCGCCGAAACAACGCAATCCGGTTCTCAACCGGCGAGCCGCGAGACACCGGCGGACCATCCCTATAACGTGATCCTGATCATTTCGGACGAGAGGCCTACCACATCCGGCCGGCGGACGGTTATCCACGCCCGCCCGCGAGAACTTCAGCGCCGGGCACGACGTTTCACAACCACTACATCGGCGCGGCCATGTGTACCCCTTCGCGCGGCGTCATGTTTTCCGGCCAGACCCCGCAGGTAAACGGTGTCTTCGATCAAATGGAGGCCGGCTATGTGCCCAGCCTTCGAACCGACAAGCCCAGCATGGGGACGATTTTCAAGGACCTGGGATACGAGACCGCCTATTTCGGCAAATTCGAGCTGCGCAAGGATATCATCTCACCCAAAACCGACGTGAACTACACGGATGCACTGCGGGAATACGGGTTCGACACCTTTGCTCCGGACGGCGACAAGGTCGGTGCGCCGGATCAGGCTTATGATACCGACACCTACACCGCTGGTGCGGCCATTCGCTGGCTAAGGACCAATGCACAAGAGATCAACCGCCAGGGCAAGCCGTGGTGTCTTGTGGTCAGTTTCGTGTCGCCGCATGACATCATGTATGCGGACGTCAACCCGCCCGGTGAGAAAGTGCAGGTCTCGCAGGTCGGCATGAAGATCGTACCGCCGCCGGACAACGCTCACTTTGAAACGCAATGGAAATTTCCGCCGTCGCCGAGCGCGCTTGAGCCGATGGATTCCCCCGGCAGGCCGCGTGCGCATTTGTCCTACATGGTTGGCTGGTCGGCTTTTCTCGGAGAAATTCCGGTTCACGAAACCCGGATGTGGAACACCTACTACAACTTCTATCTCAACCTCATTCGCGATAATGACCGGAACCTTCAGTCGGTGCTGGATACGATCAGCGCGCTGGATCTTTGGGAGTCCACCGTCGTTGTGAGAACGGCCGATCATGGCGAGCTGGGAGGCTCCCACGGCGGGCTGCGCGGCAAGGGCCCCTTGCCTTACGAGCAGGAAGTTCATGTCCCCAGCCGTTGTTGTTCACCCCGAACATCCAGGCGGCGGGAACTGCAATGCGCTGACAAGCCATATTGATTTGCTACCGACACTCGTTGGAATGACGAACGCAGATGAGGCCAAGCGCAAGGCTGCACTATCCGGCCTGCCGGGCCACGATTTCTCGTCCGTGTTGTCTTCGCCGGATCAGGCTGCCGCAGACGCTGTCCGCGAAGCCGTTCTCTTCAATTATGTGGGCCTGCAGACCGTCGATTCCCTCTACATGATGCGTGTTTGCCGCGACATATCCGAAGGCCGCTTCGCTCCGCCTTTTGCCGAAGCCAAACCGGACATGTCCCGCCGCGGCTTCATCAGCTTTGTCTTTGACGGGCGCTTCAAGTTTTCGCGCTATTACGCTCCCGACAATTTCAATACGCCCGAGACGCTGGAGGATCTGTTGGCAAACAATGAGATCGAATTGTTCGATCTGAAAAATGATCCGGACGAACTCGATAATCTTGGCGTCGATACGAAGACAAATGCCGAGCTGATCATGCGCATGAACGGCCTGCTCAATCGCATGATCGCCAAGGAAGTCGGCAGCAATGACGACAGGTTCTTCCCGGAGGATCTGCGCAAGGCGTAAAACGCAAGCCGCCCAGTGCCTTCGGTTGGCGCGTCCTTGCCCGTTGCCGAGGGATGCCCGACCGGCGCGCATGGCGACGTTTCAGAAGGTTCTTTGAACCCGAAATGTGGCGTAGAGTTCATTCTTGTCGGTCATGCCCGAGGCGGCCTTGTAGTTGACGCGACGATACTGAAGTTCCGTGCCGACATCGAGGCCGCTGATGGGTGACCAGACCAGGTTGCCGGTAATGCCCCACTGGGAAAGGTCGCGGGCATCCGTTGACGCATCGGCGATGTGATAGCCACCTTCGAGGTTAGCCTGCAGCATCTCGGTGAGATTGTGACTCCAGCCACCGGACAAGTTCCATGACCGGGTCGTGCGGGTGACGCCACCGGAATTGATCGCGTCCGTGATAAAGCTGTCCCAGTCATCAAACGGATAGCCGCTCGCCCCCTCCGCATAACCGGCCTGGAGGGCAATTGTATCGCCCTTTCCGAAAGCCGGAACATTGACCTCCAGACCCCCGCCAAGCGCCCAGCCCAAAGCGCCCTCGGCCGCGCTGTCTGCAAACCTGACATGATGAAGCGCACCCATGATCTGGGCCGTTCCCCATCCCTGTTTGATCCGGAGATTGGCGACCAGGTCAGGCCATTTCATTCCTGCATTGCCGTTTGGAGATGAGGCTGGGGTTGCAGGAGCGACGAGCATGGACTGCCGTGTCACGGATCCTTCAAGCGAAACGGATGCGGACAGGCCGTTTCCGAAATCGGCCGTATAGGCGAGAACCTCGTTCTGGGCGTCGGAGGCGTCGTCCAGTTGGGCGCCGAAGTTGTAACCGATCCAGAAGTCGTAGAAGGATTGCGCCCGACCGAATGTGAACCCACCGAATTCGACATATGCATATTCGACCGTGGTCGATTCAGCACCGGACTCATGCGTGAAATACACGCTGGTGTAGGTTCGAAGGAGACCGAATTCGGTTTGTGTCCGTGAGTCCAGATAGACGTAGGCGCGCGCCAGAAAGGCGGTCGCATCATCCTCGTTGTCGTCCCATTCATTGGGCGAACTGCCGAAGTCGTTGAACTCGTAGTCGAGCCGGGCACGGCCGCCGACGCGCAGACAGGTTTGTATCCCCGGAACATAATGAAACCGAAGCCCGTACGCGTTGCATATGCGCACGTAGTCGACGGGCTCCGGTGCGACCGGAAAATCGGCCGCCAGTGCGGACCTGACTTCGCTTTGAAGAGATGTCAAGGCAGCCGAGATGACGCAAACGACACCATATCTGAAGCGCATCAATATCCTGCCTTCTCTGCACCACCGGAGCGGTTCGGTGGCGGCGCAATTGTAGTCGCCTGGGCGGCTTGCAGTCCGAGGGTCAAATTGCTTTCCGGCGACGCCCGCGCCTCGAAATATTTATCTCCGGCCAGGGAAAAGGGATCGACAATCGGACTTCTTCTCAAAGCTTTCCCGATTGTTTCCAATTCGTTCCCTGCCTTTTCCTTTAGATAAGCGGCCGAGTGCTGATTCTGTCGATAGACGGATGTCTCAAGTTTGACTGGAGAGTTGTTTCATGCGGCCCGGTCTGGCGATTGTTCTGTTGAGACGAGGGCAAGGACTGCCTTGTTGCCCCGCCAGAGAACGGTCATGAGCGCCAAGGCCAAAGCGCAACTCCCGATGGCGATATAAAGCGGGAGTGCGGGATCAAGTGCCGTCGCGGTTCCGCCGGCGATCGAGATCGACCCGGAGCCCAGCGTATAGAGCGCGACACAGACGCCCATTGCCCAGCCCTGACGACTGGCGTCTACGCTGGCGGAAAACATCGACAAAAAGGTCGGATACGTAATCCCGAAGGCCGCAATGATCGGGATCACCAGCACAAAGGCGAGCCATGCGACCTGATTGAGGAGATAACCCGTCATGAACACGATCATGATCGACACCGTGACGGCGATAATGTCGATACTCCGGAAGCGCCTGGAGACAGGTCCGACCAGGTACAGGCTTACGGACCCCATGGTTGCCCCGAGAACCACCAGTACGGCGCTGTTTTTGAAAGCGCCGAACGCGAAACGGGCGATCAGAAAATCATCGAGAAAAATGTAGAAGGCGTTGAAGCCCATAACCGCAAAGAAGAAGACCGGTGCAAGCCGAAGGGTAACCGGATTCTGGACGACACGGACAAGCGTCAGGAAAACCTCGCTCGGCCCGAAATCGATTTTGCGGCGCGCCGGCAGGGTCTCGCGGAAATACCGCAGGATCAAAACAATATTGACGACGACAAGCATAAGCGCGGCCAGGACCGGCAGTTCGAAGCCTGCGGATTCCCCCATGACGGCCTTGCTCGTGAGGGAGGCTGTCAGGAGGGGGCCGGAAACAAGGCCGATTGCAACCGCGGCCACCATTTGCCCCATGAATTTGGCTTTCTGCTGAGCGTCTTCCGCTTCATCGATCAGGGCGGCCTGGGCGATCGGCTGATTGCCGGCTGTAAACCCTCCGATGACACGGCCGGCCAGCAGCAGCAGAACGCTCGAAGTTTCCAGCGCCAGGAATGTCAGGAGATATCCGGAGAAGGCACCGCAAAGGCAGATCAGGATCGCGCTCTTGCGGCCAATATAATCGGACAATTTCGATATGAATGCCGCGCCAAAAAACCAGGAAAAGAAGAACGCACCTAAGATTGTTCCGTAAAGAAGTTCGCGCCGGTCCCCACTCACCGAATTTGGCAAGAATTTCTGTCCCGGATCCAGGAGTATTTCGCTCAATACGGGGATCATGAGCCCCAGTCCAAGAATATCCACGAAGACGACAAAAAGAACCGCGAGACGTGGCAAGTCTTTCACCTTCTATCCGATAGCTCTCGGGCGGCAGGAAGGAGGTTGCAGCATCCGGTTCTCAGCTTCCACCTTCGGAAATTTCCGGTTTTCGAGAAACCTGTCCAACAACATTCGAGACCCTCATCCATCGACAAAACCCGGCAATACACAGAATCTCATAACCAGTCTCCGATTCGTTTTTTCAGTTGTCAACGTGAGGCGAGCCGCGAAAGCAGAAATATTCAGAAATACTTATCCTGGGCTGGGGCGTGAGGCCATGAAAAGAAGAAATAATTTTTGCGAAAGTGTAAGGGTTTTTGCTTGTTCGAAAGGGCGTGACTACGAAAAATGTTTCTCGGACATTACTCTCTTTGATGTCCGGGCAAGTGAAAAGGAAAGACTGACAGGCAGATCCTTGCGTGCGTTTATCGCATCGAACGCTCTTCCCCTGTTCTTGGGGTTGTTGTTTATCAACACCACAACCCAAGCTCTGGCCGACTGCTCGACCTCGGATTCGATCATTACCTGCAGCGGGGACCTGTCCTCGGACCAAGCCATCGATGTGGATGACGTAACCGAAATCGATTTCGAAGATCTGACCGATGACACGGGCGAATTGAGCATTTCTTCGGAAGGGGACGACGGCAGCGATGGGGTGTTTGAGGACATCGATGGCGGCGACGGATCGGGTGCAAACTCCTACACGATCACCTTCGACGGGTCCTCGAACTACGGCATAAGCACGAGCAGCGATTATGCGTTCGAGCTTTCTTCCACCGGCGGGACGGGCGGCGAGGGCGACGAGTCGACAGGTGTCAGCGGATCAGGCGGTGACGGAGGCGCGGCCGGCGATGTCAAGCTGACCATCGGCAATGCGACGACCTTCAGCGCGGACACGGTTTTTTATACCGTTGTCGTCGGAGGAGACGGCGGAAAAGCCGGCGCGGCGAAGAACACCGCCAGCAGTTCGGCCCATGCGTCCGACGGTGGCGATGGCGGCGATGGCGGCGCGATCACGATCACCGTCGACGACGGTGAACTCTCCTCCATGACCGCGAACAGCGGGTCCCTGCTCTATCTCATTTCCCAGGGCGGAGATGGCGGGGAAGGCGGCAAAGGCAAGGACGAAGGCATTAACGCCACCAACGTCCATGGCGGCGACGGTGGCGACGGTGGCGCGGGCGGCGACGTAACGGTCACCCTGTCGACGACCGCAACAACATCGACGGAGGATGAAAACGAACCGGGGTTGCGGGTGGAATCTCTCGGCGGTGCGGGCGGTAAAGGCGGAAAGACCGAAGGCACTTTTTCAAAAGTGGCGTCCGGTGGGGACGGTGGTTCAGGCGGCGCGGGCGGCACCGTCGAGCTGACGTTCTCGGGCGCGACGATCAAGACTGTCGGCGAAAGATCAATCGGGGTGCTGGTGCGCAGCTATGGCGGCGCGGGCGGAGACGGCGGCTCCGGGCATACCAGCGACGGCTCCGGGGGCGGCAGCGAGGGGGGAGGCATTGGCGGAGACGTGACTGTCGATCTTTCCGCATCGGTCACCACCTACTCCGACGATTCCAGTGCCGTTCTCGTGCAAAGCGTCGGCGGGTTCGCCGGCGATGCCGGGACATCGACAATTACCAGTTACGGAGCCAGCGACGAGAGTGGGGGGGATGGCGGAGCTGCCATGCTCACGCTCGAGGCGGATGGCACCTACAGCGCTTCGGGCGACGGTTCCCACGCCATCCTGGTGCAAAGTCTCGGCGGCGGCGGCGGCAAGGGGAGCTCCAGCGACGGGATAACCGCTCTCGGCGGGTCCGGATCCGCGGGCGGCGACGGCGGCACAGCGACCCTGATCGTCGATGACGGCAACTATATTTCTACGGCCGGTGAAAACGCGACCGCCATATCGCTCATGAGCGGCGGCGGCGGCGGCGGCTCGGGAGGCGGAGCAGACGGCATCAAGTCGGTCGGTGGGTCGGGCGGCTCCGGTGGCGATGGCGGCGAAATATCGCTGACCCTCGGTGTGGCGACCATCTATACCTCCGGCCTCGCATCCGAAGGGGTTTATGCATCGAGCTATGGCGGCGGCGGCGGCTCGGCGAAATCGACGGACGGCATCACCAGCATCGGAGGAAGCGGCGGCTCCGGTGGCGATGGCGGTACCGTCGAAGCATCGCTTGCAGGAACCGGAATTCAGACCCTGGGCAATGATGCATCCGGTATCGTCCTGCACTCGATCGGCGGCGGCGGCGGGCGCGGCTCGAATGCCCTGGATATCGGCGTCGACTTCTCCACAGCCGTTGGTGGGTCAGGCGGAGATGGGGGCAGCGGCGGCACCATCACCTTCGATAGCGACTCCGGCTCGATCGGAAGCATTCAGACCAGCGGGTCCCGGGCGAGCGGTCTCGTCGCTCAGTCGATTGGCAATGGCGGTGGCCACGGCGGCAACGATATTTCCATCAGTGCCGGAATTGTCGTGGATGTGAGCACTGGGTCCAGCGGCGGCGGGGGCTCCGGGGGTGACGGCGGTGAGATCGACATAAAGCACACCTATTTCACAATCGACACGGAGGGGGATCACGCTCACGGCATCCTCGCCCAGTCGATTGGGAATGGCGGCGGGTCTTCCGGCTCGGACATCAACTATTCCGGAGCCGTTGGCGTGGACGTGAATACAACCACCGGCGGTTCCGGTGGCGAAGGCGGCGATGGCGCCAAGGTCCAGGTTACCGCCAATGAAAAGATCACGACCGAAGGCGATAAAGCGCATGGCATTCTCGCTCAGTCGATCGGCGGCGGCGGCGGAGCCTCGGGGACGGTAATCGCAGGGGATTCACCATCCGCCGCCACAATGACGGATACGGTCGGCGGCAGTGGTGGCAAAGGTGGAGACGGTTCTTCAGTAACCGTAACGACCAAGGCCGATATCGGAACGAAAGGCGACGGTTCCGATGCAATCCTGGCCCAGTCGTTGGGCGGCGGTGGCGGATCCGGGGGCTGGACGTCATCCATCGATACCATATCCGGTGCGACGATTGACTTCACCACGGGGAGCTCCGGTGGCGACGGTGGCGACGGTGGCCGTGTGGAGGTCTATTCCCAGACCGGTGCGACAATCTCGACGACCGGCGACAACTCGGCCGGTATCAATACGCAAAGCATCGGCGGCGGCGGCGGCGATGGGAACATCACTGTTTCCGGCGACCTTCTGTCCGGAGCCCAGCTCAGCCTGACAACCGGCGGCTCCGGAGGCGATGGCGGTGACGGTGGTAATATTATCATCGTGACCGACGGCATGATTGAGACCGAAGGCGCAAACAGCGTCGGCATTTTGTCTCAAAGCCTGGGAAATACCGGTGGCAACACGTCGTTTGCGATGAGCGCGAACACCTTGAACGCGGGGTCGCTCAGCGCGAACGTTTCGGGCAATGGCGGGGACGGTGGCAGCAGCGGCACGATCACGATCGACAACGGCGCCGGCATCACCACTGAAGGCTACAATTCCAGCGGGATCATCGCGCAAAGCATCGCCGGCGGAGGCGGGAACACCACCGGCAGCATCGATGTCGATGCTCTCACGATGAGCGAGTTATCCGTAAGCGTCGGCGGATCAGGCGGCGAAGGCGGCAAGAGCGAAGAAGTAAAAGTTTCAAACACCGGCGACATCAACACCTCCGGTGTCGCATCCTACGGCATCCTTGCCCAATCGATTGGCGGGGATGGAGGCAACGGCGGCTATTCCATCGATGGCGGCTTTACGGCAGGCACTTATACCGGCGATATCACGATTTCAGCGAGCGGTGATGGTGGATCCGGAAATGAAAGCGGCCTGGCTTTTGTCAGTAACACGGGCGATATCACCACCGAGGATTACCAGGCCCGGGGGATTTATGTTCAATCCATAGGCGGTTCGGGCGGCAATGCGCATGCAACCCTTTCCGGCACACTCTCTGCGTCGAGTGAATCGTCACTTACAATGGATTACTCCATCTCCGGTGACGGGGGCGACGGGGGGACTGGCGGCGATGCCGAGGTTAAAAACTACGGCAACGTGACAACGAAATGGCATTACGCGGACGCCATCGCCGTACAATCCATTGGGGGCGATGGCGGATCGGGGGGCAGTTCTTTCGTTGTAACCGGCGATGGCTCCGCGGAGGGGAGCGTTGCGGTCAGTGTTGCCGTCGGTGGATCCGGAGGCTCCGGCAGCGTCGGGGGAGATGTAAGTGTCCTCAATGCCAGCACGCTGACCACCAGCGGCAACTCCTCATCCGGCATTTACAGCCAGTCGATAGGCGGCAACGGCGGGCAAGGCGGCTCCGCAGGCACATTCCTGGTCGACTTGACATCAGGTTCCTCCTCTTCCCTTGCAATATCGGCAGACGTCTCGATCGGTGGAGAGGGAGGAACCGGCAGCGACGGAGGAGAGGTCACAGCCGAAAATTACGGTGACATCTACGTCTCGGGCATCGCTTCACGCGGCATCTTCAGCCAATCGGTCGGCGGTGGTGGTGGGGATGGAGGTTCAGCAGCTGCCTATTCTTATAATTCGATCCTGGGTAGCTCGTCGAGCAATGCCTCCACGTTCAGCGTGTCGTTCTCACTGGGCGGAGATGGCGGTGCGGGTGGCGATGGCGGCATTGTAAAAGCGACGAACACCGAAACCATCAGTTCCTCCGGCATCGCAGGTTACGGCATCTTCGCACAATCGGTCGGCGGCGGGGGCGGCAATGGCGGCGATGGCGCACTTGGCGCGACTGCCTTTGTGGATGACGTATATGACGCGATTGAAGCGGGCGATACCGACAGCGCCAAGTCAGCTTTTCAAGACTTTCTGTACACCTCCAAGTCAATCGCAGATGAGGCGTTCACCTGGTACTCTGACATCAGCGATGTTACCAGCATCTCGTCAGTTTTGGACTCATTTTCGGTCGCTATCGGGGGGGCCGGCGGGGCTTCTGGTGATGGCGGTGATGTGACCGTAACCAACTCCGGTGACATCACGACAACGGGCAGCAGCGGCACAGCGATTTACGCCCAGTCCGTCGGCGGCGGCGGCGGCGCAGGCGGCGATGGCAGCAGTGGTTTGCTGACGGATGCGACCGTCGGGGGCGGCGGCAGTGGCGGCGGCGATGGCGGCACGATCTACATTGACCACACCGGGACCATCAAAACGACAGGTGCCGGAGCCATGGGGATGTTCGTTCAGTCCATTGGCGGCGGCGGTGGAGCGGCAGGGGACGTCGAACTCGGATTTAGTGAAAGTGTTCTCGATCTGAGCAGCACGTTTGGCCTGGGTGTGGCAACGCAAGAAGACGCCGGCGACGGCGGTGACGGCGGTGATATTACAATTGAGTCCGGCGCGATCACGACAACCGGCAAGCAATCTCATGGCATCTGGGCACAGTCGCTTGGTGGGGGTGGTGGCGCCGCCGGCCTCGCCGATGTTGACGACCCTTTTACATTTGCGGGTAACTCCGGCGACGAAGGTAAAGGCGGCAAGATCGAAATAACGTTAAACGATGCCATGAGCCTGTCCGGCGACTATTCGACCGGGATCTTCGCGCAGAGCCTCGGCGGGTCGGACAGCGACGGCGGCGAAATCGTCATCACCCTGAACGCCGACCTGTCGTCCTCGGGCACCGGCGGTTGGGGCATCGTCGCCCAGAGCGACGGCTATGACAGTGGGGGTGCCGTCTACATCAACGTGGAAAGCGGTGTCACCCTGTCGACGGGCAGTTCCACGGTTGAAGGCAATGCGGCCATCTACGCTATATTCGGCGGCGGCGTGAGCATCAAAAACGCCGGCACGATCACCAACCTTTATGCCGGCGACGCCATCGTCTCCGAGACGAAGGTGAATATCACCAACAGCGGTACCATCTACGGCAACTTCGATCTGAAGGATAGCGTTGCCAACAGCGTGATCAACGAAAGCACCGGCGTGCTTGAGCCCGGCTCGACCTTTGATATCGGCACCAGCGGCACCTTCTACAACTCCGGCACCCTGTCGCCGGGCGGGGAAAACAACATCATCAACACCGATGTGACGGGGGCCTTCGATCAGGATACGACCGATGGCACCCTGCTGTTCGATGCGGAATTGCAGGCAGGTGACGAGGCAGGCGAGATGGACCTGCTCAAGTTCCAGGACACGAACCTCAGTGACAAAACCTGGTATCTGACCGGCACGCTCGATGTGAACGTCACCAGCGACAGCCTGATGTCCTCCGGCGACAGCGGCACGGTCGGTTTTGCCGAAGTGTACGACCTCGTCAATACGGTGGATATCAGTGGCCTGACGGTCACCGACACGGCCACGGTCGATTATGAGATCTCCACGGAATATGACGACTATCTGGCGCTTCTCAGCTACACCGTGGATTATACGTCAGACTCGATTGAGTTTTCGTCGAACCAGCAAACGGCCGGCGATCATCTGGACACGTTGATCAGCGAGCGCAAAAGCGAAGTGGCGGCGAGTACAGCCTCAAGCGCGGCCTCGAGCCTGGAAGCTTCAGCACTCTCGGCGTCTAGCCTCGACGGATCGACGTCCGCCGGCGCCCCGGCCGCGGGCTTTGCAAACCGCTACGCCTTCATTCAGCCGATCGCCGCACGCATCATGAACCTGAAAACGGCGGAAGAGCTGAAGGCGGCCTATGACCAGCTGGCGCCGGGCGATGTCTTTGCCGCGACCGATGCCGCACTCTACGCCTCGCTGCGTTTTTCCGGCCAGTTGGCGTCGGATTGCTCCGGCAATGGGGGGCAGTCGGTCGCCCTGTCGGAACCGGGCGCCTGTGCCTGGCTGAAGGTGGGCGCGAACCACCATCGCCGCGAAGGGGGCTCCAATGCGATCGATTATGTAGAGACGGCGCTCGGCACCGCCGGCGGTGTCCGCATTCCGTTTGCCGGCGACTGGTATGGTGGAACCGCCTTCGCCTACGAAGATGTTGCCCAGTCGAACCGCAATTCCAACTCCAAGGGGTTCCGGCTCCAGGGCGGCGGTTTGCTGGGGTATGCCTTCGGGGCAACCGATGTGTCGGCCTCCCTCTCCGGCGGCTACGGCTCTTACCGGTTCCGGCGGGACACGTTCGAGGCCAACGGCACGGGCCTGGCCACGGCACACCCGGACCTCTGGTGGGGTGCGGCCCACGTGATGCTTGCCCACGAGTTTGCGCTGAGCGAGGCCTTCAGCATCAAGCCGTCCATGGATGTCGGGGCCACCTACACCCTGCAGCCATCCTTCAATGAATCAGGGCAGGGCGACACCCATTTGCGGGTGAGCGAGATCGAGAACACGGTCTACAGCTTCAATCCCGGTCTGGATCTGACGTCCGCCTTCCTGATGAACGGGCTCAAGTCCAAAGCAACGCTGCACACGGGTCTTCTGGCGCTGGCGGGCGACACGGACCAATCCGCGACCGCGCAATTCGCAGCCGTCACCAGGAACGGGCCGAAGTTCGGGCTTGTCGACGAGGGCGAGCACCTGTTTGCCGAACTCGGCGTCTCGTTCGAGACCGAGATCCGAGAAGGTTTTTCCTTCCAGGCAAGCGTCGACAGCCTGCTGTCCACCGAAAGCCAGAACCTCTCCGGTTCGGCCAGGCTCAACTTCGCGTTCTGAACCCACAGCACCTGACGTCCGCCAAGCGCAGCATGCAGAGCAAGACGACACCCAATTGGAGAACTGATGACCCGTAACATTGCCTCCTTCTATTCTCCCGCCTGTCTTGCTCTGACGGCACTTGCAGGGTCCTTTGCCGTTTATTCGACGGTTCCGGCGGTGGCCGCCTGCTCCACGGCCAGCGGCATGGTCACCTGCGAGGGCGATCTGTCCAGCGGGGTCGATGTGGACGTCACGGGCGTCAGTACTGTCAACATCGACAATCTGACTGCGGATACCGGTGAGATCTCCCTGTCGGAGACCGCCGCAGACAGTTCCACCACAGGCGATCCGGGCGGGGATGCCAGCACGATCGACGTCACCTTTGACGGTTCGTCCACCTATGGCGCGGTGAATGCCGACGGCACGGCCCTTGAGATCGTCCTCTCGGGCGGCGACGGCGGCAAGGCGTCAAATAGTTCGGACGGTGGCGATGGTGGTTTCGGTGGGGCGGTAACCCTGTCTTTCACCGATACGACTGAGATCTCCGGCGAAAGCCCGATTTCCATCACGGTCACCGGTGGTGATGGTGGTGATGACACAAAAAGGCAGACCTCTAAACGACGAACGGTGCGAGGGACGGATGGAGGTGCAGGCGGTGCGGCAGGAGATCTGACGCTTGAGATCGAGGGCGATGTCGACACCCTGCAGTCCACCGACGGCACCCTGGTCTTCCTGTCCTCGCAGGGCGGCGACGGAGGCTACGGCCGTGAAATTAAGAACGAAGGCGATGGCAAAGCAGAAGGGGGTGATGGCGGACAGGGCGGGGCCGGCGGCGATGTCACCCTGACGCTGACCGGCATCGACACGCTGTCCGCCACCACGACCGGCGACGGGATCGCCGGCGTTCGGGTCGAGTCGTTCGGCGGAACGGGGGGCGATGGCGGAGAAGCCACCAGTGGCGGGGGAGAAGAGAACCAAGGTGGCGATGGCGGCGGCGGCGGTGCGGGCGGCACGGTGACCGTCGAACTGTCGGACATCACCATCACGACCTCAGGAGACCTCGCCTTCGGTGTTCTGGCGCGCAGTTACGGCGGTGTCGGCGGCGATCGTGGAACGACTACTTATGGCACCAACGGTTCCTACGGCGGTACCTTCGAACTGGGGACCGGCGGTGAGACCAGCCTGACCTTCGATGGAACGGTGACCACCTCGGGAGACAATGCCACCGGCCTGCTCGTCCAAAGCATCGGCGGGTTCTACGGCGCCAGTTCTGACGCCAGTTCCGTTTCCGCCTATGGGCTGTCGGGGGAAAGCGGCGGAGCCGGCGGAACCGCCAGCGTGACCTTGAGCGGCACGGACACCGTGATCAAGACAGGCGGTGTCAATGCGGAGGCCGTCCTGGTCCAGAGCATCGGCGGCGGTGGTGGCAAGGCGGATGCGGACGATGATGTCACCCAGCTTGGAATGGACTCCCATTCGGGCGGGGATGGCGGCGAAGCCACCGCGACCCTTGGCTCCGGGGTGACGCTGGAGACCGAAGATGAAGCCGCCTCTGTTCTGGTGCTGCAAAGCATCGGCGGTGGCGGTGGAGCCGCCTATGACGAGTCGGACCACGTCACGCGCCTGGGCGCTTCCGGCGGCCTCGGCGGCACTGGCGGCACGGTCTCGGCCACGCTGAACGGGGCAGGTCTGACCGGCAACAGCAATTATTCAACCGGTGTCCTGCTGCAGTCGGTCGGCAATGGCGGCGGTGTCAGCGACAGCGTGCTCACCCGCACCAGCGACCTTTCGCAGGTTCTGGGGGGCAGCGGTGGCGATGGCGGCGACGGCGGCACCATCACGGTCGATGGCGACGGCACAACCGGCAGCGTTCAAACTGCGGGGGAACGCTCGCGCGGCCTTGTCGCCCAATCCGTCGGCGGCGGCGGCGGCGACAGTGTCCAGGAAATCACCACCGCCGACGATATCTCGATCAAGCTGTCGCTCGGCCAAAGCGACGGCAGTTCCGCAGGCGGCGATGGCGGCGAAGTCAATATCACTCACAGCTACTTTACGACCACGACCAGCGGCAACAACGCTCACGGCCTGGTGGCCCAGTCCATCGGTGGCGGCGGCGGATCCGCCGGTGGTGTGCTCGAGTATTCCACCAACACGGATGCGACGGCAGAGGTGATCCTGGGAGCAAGCGGCGGCAACGGCGGTGACGGCGAGGATGTGAGCGTCTCCGTCGATGGCGACGTGACCACCGGCGGCAGCAATGCCCACGGCGTTCTCGCCCAGTCCATCGGCGGTGGCGGCGGAGACACCGGCTTTACGCTGACGGGCTCGACGCCGAGCGACCTGACCCTGTCCTCCACGCTTGGCGCCAGCGATGCAAGCGGTGACGGCAGCACGGTGACCGTCACGGTCAATGAGGAAATCGAGACGACGGGCTTTGCCTCCTATGGCGTTCTCGGACAATCGATCGGCGGCGGCGGCGGTCTGGCCGGCTGGGTGTTGTCCATCGATGACGTCAGCGGTGCGGACATCGCCATGACCCTGGGCGGATCCGGCGGTGACGGCGGCAGCGCGGACGAGGTCTGGATCACCAACAGCTCCACCATCATGACCAGCGGCGACAGCAGCTCCGCGATTGTCGCCCAATCGATCGGCGGCGGCGGCGGTCTGGCCGGTTGGGTGTTGTCCATCGATGACGTCAGCGGTGCGGACATCGCCATGACCCTGGGCGGATCCGGCGGTGACGGTGGCAGCGCGGACGAGGTCTTGATCACGAATACCGGTACCATCAAGACCAGCGGCGACAGCAGCTCCGCGATTGTCGCCCAGTCGATCGGCGGTGGCGGCGGCCTGGCGGGCGATGGCCTTGGGGACGTGATTACCGATGCGGCTGCCGGCGGACAGGGCAGCGGTGGCGGCGATGGCGGCTCGGTCGAGATCAATCACAGCGGCACGATCACCACGTCGGGCGACGGCGCGATGGGGGTCGTCGCGCAGTCGATCGGTGGCGGCGGCGGCCTGGTCGGCGATGTCGAGCTGATCTTCGGCTCCGATTTTTCCACCGATGACGTCGGCCTCGGGGTGATCGACCAGGACAGCAGCGGCGATGGCGGCGACGGCGGGGATATCACCATCAGTGCCGGATCGATTACCACGACCGGCGATCAGGCGCATGGCATCTGGGCCCAGTCGATCGGTGGCGGTGGCGGCGCCTCGGGCACGGGAGACAGCAGTTCGTCCTCCGCGGTGGCGGGCAATGTCGGCGATACGGGAGAGGGCGGTGACATCAAGATCACCCTGAACGATGCCATGAGCCTGTCGGGCGACTACTCGACCGGGATCTTCGCGCAGAGCCTGGGTGGCTCGGACAGCGACGGCGGCAAAATCACGATCACCCTGAACGCCGACCTGTCGTCGTCGGGCACCGGCGGCTGGGGCATCGTCGCCCAGAGCGACGGCTATGACAGTGGGGGTGCCGTCTACATCAACGTGGAAAGCGGCGTCACCCTGTCCACGGGCAGTTCCACGGTTGAAGGCAATGCGGCCATCAACGCCATATTCGGCGGCGGTGTGAGCATCAAGAACGCCGGCACGATCACCAACCTTTATGCCGGCGACGCCATCGTCTCCGAGACGAAGGTGAATATCACCAACAGCGGTACGATCTACGGCAACTTCGATCTGAAGGATAGCGTTGCCAACAGCCTGATCAACGAAAGCACCGGTGTGCTGGAACCCGGGTCGACCTTTGACATCGGCACCAGCGGCACCTTCTACAACTCCGGCACCCTGTCGCCGGGCGGGGAAAACAATATCATCAACACCAATGTGACCGGGGCCTTCGATCAGGATACGACCGATGGCACCCTGCTGTTCGATGCGGAATTGCAGGAAGGTTACGAGGCAGGCGAGATGGACCTGCTCCAGTTCCAGGATACGAGCCTCAGTGACAAAACCTGGTATCTGACGGGCACGCTCGATGTGAACGTCACCTCCGACAGCCTGATGTCCTCCGGCGACAGCGGCTCGGTCGGTTTTGCCGAAGTGTTCGACCTCGTCAATACGGTGGATATCAGTGGCCTGACGGTCACCGACACGGCCACGGTCGATTATGAGATCTCCACGGAATATGACGACTATCTGGCGCTTCTCAGCTACACCGTGGATTATACGTCGGACACCCTGGGCCTCTCCGGCAATCAACTGACGGCCGGCACACACCTTGAGACCCTGATCGACCTTAGAAAGGCCGAAGCGGCGGCGAACGCGGCGTCCAGTGCGGAGCTTTCGACGGTATCGGCCTCAAGCCTCGGGGGATCGTCGTCCGCAGACGCCCTGGCCGCGACCTCTGTAAACTACTACGCCTTCATTCAGCCGATCGCCGCACGCATCATGAACCTGAAGACGGCGGAAGAGCTGAAAGCGGCCTATGACCAGCTGGCGCCGGGTGATGTCTTTGCCGCGACCGACGCCGCACTCTACGCCTCGCTGCGCTTTGCCGGACAGATGGCGTCGGATTGCGCCGGCAATGGCGGTCGGTCGGTCGCCCTGTCGGAACCGGGCGCCTGTGCCTGGCTGAAGGTGGGCGCGAACCACCATCACCGCGATGGGAGCTCCAATGCGATCGATTATGTAGAAACGGCGCTCGGCACCGCCGGCGGTGTCCGCATTCCGTTTGCCGGCAATTGGTACGGCGGAACCGCCTTCGCTTACGAAGATGTCGCCCAGTCAAACCGCAATTCCAACTCCAAGGGGTTCCGGCTCCAGGGCGGCGGTTTGCTGGGGTATGCCTTCGGGGCAACCGATGTGTCGGCCTCCCTCTCCGGCGGCTACGGCTCTTACCGGTTCCGGCGGGACACGTTCGAGGCCAACGGCACGGGACTGGCGACAGCGCGCCCGGACCTCTGGTGGGGGGCGGCCCATGTGATGCTTGCCCACGAGTTTGCGCTGAGCGAGGCCTTCAGCATCAAGCCGTCCATGGATGTCGGGGCCACCTATACCCTGCAGCCCTCCTTCAATGAATCGGGTCAGGGCGACACCCATTTGCGGGTCAGCAAGATCGAGAACACGGTCTACAGCTTCAATCCCGGCGTGGATCTGACCGCCGCCTTCCTGATGAACGGGCTCAAGTCCAAAGCAACGCTGCACACGGGTCTTCTGGCGCTGGCAGGCGACACGGACCGCTCCGCGACCGCGCAGTTCGCGGCCGTCGCCACGAGCGGACCGAAGTTCGGGCTTGCCGACGAGGGCGAGCGCCTGTTTGCCGAACTGGGCGTCTCGATCGAGGCGGAGATCCGAGAAGGTTTTTCCTTCCAGGCAAGCGTCGACAGCCTGCTGTCTTCCGAAAGCCGGAACCTCTCCGGATCCGCACGCCTGAATATCGCGTTCTGAAAGTCAGGTGGCATCACCTTTGAAGCCATCTCGCGACCGCAAAAGCAGCTGGCCTTCGTGACCGTCATTGCCGTCCGGAATCTGCAGAGGTTCGATGCCAGGACGACAAGTCTGTTTCGCAAATTTCCCTTCTAGAATCTAACCTGAGACACGAAAACATCCAGTTTGAAGTAGAATTCGTCGGTACCAGGAAATGGACGAAATGAAGCGTTCACGGTTTACGGAAGACAAGATTATCGACATTTTGCGGGATTAGGAGAGCGGTCAGAAGGTGGTTGATGATTGTAGGAGGAACGGAGCTCCAGAAGCTCCTAGTGGAGGCCATTCTCAACAACGCCAGGCTGTACGCTACTGTTTAAAAAAGTGATTGCAACCAATGCAAGGCGAAGTGCGGTGGCTCGCTTGTGCACTGGTCATGGTCTAAGCCAACGCTGCAACCGCCGGTTCTTTTATAATTCCGCCTTAGTATAAATGCGATCGGTGCCTCCGAAAACCAGGAAGCAAGTCAGATGCATCCTGCCTCTCAGTCAGTTTTTCAGAAGAGCATGAGCCATAGTCTTCAACACGCACCGATCCTCTGGAGATAGTCGTTTGATCAGGTCTGCCAGCTCTTCATCCTCTTCGGGAGCTTCCCTTCGCTCCCACATTCCCAAAAGCAACTCGTGCTGGCGATCTTCGCCGAGCGTAGCGTAGTGCTTCATGGTCGTTCCAATGTCTTCATGACCTAGGTTCTGGCTGAGAGCCTTCAATTCCTCCGGGGAGCGGGCCCAGGTTAAACACATGCGGGCGATTGTCGCCCTTATCGCATGGGGACGAAAATATGGAACGCCTGCAGCCTCTGTTGCCTTCCGAATAACCTCGCGAACCGGAGACGAGGTTTTCCAGAACTCGTCCCTGATACTCGACATTCGACTGCGAACTGCGCTGGGCGTGCGCGGAAAGAGCGGATCATCATCCTGAGCCCCGGAGGCGCGTCTTTCGTCAATCCAGTTCGTCACGATGGTCGCGATGTCTGTTCCCACAGGAAACCAAAGTGTCCGCATGGTTTTAGAGAATTTCGTATTCACCTCACTCGCATCTTGGTTCACGAGCTTGCTCGCCGCGTCTACATGCTTGAGACGCAAGCTGATGAGGGCGCCGTCCCGAACACCGGTAAGGTAAAGGAAGGCGATCGCCGCGCGGTCCCGTCGTTCTTGTGACGTAGTTGTCGGCATGGCCTCCAGCATCGATTTAATTTCGTCTGGAGACGGCTCGTACCTGGCCTTCGGAGCATGGGCCAGGGCAGTCATGCGGCGAGATGGGGTGCAGTAGTCAGCCAGATCTCTTAGAAGGGACCGATAGCCAGGCTGTTTAGAGAGCCACTCGATGAACGTTCTCAGATCGTGACAGGTCTGCACGATGGTCGGAGCTGCCAAAGACACACTTTCAGGGACATTTTCTTTATCCGGCCCATTCAAACTCTTTTTGAAGCAAATAATGTCATTTGGCTTCAAACTGGTAAGGTCTTTGCCCGCAAGGCTTGCCGCAAACTGCCCGAGATGGCGCATCCGGGCATCGATCGTCTTTACGTCCAGGCCGCGGGCCTCTTTCATATGGGTCTGGTACAGATAAAGCATCCATGCCGTGGGGCCGTGCATGTTTCCTACCTTCAGCTTGCGGGATACAAACAAATTCAGCTTGGAGAGACGAGATTCCTTAATCGGGAATCTCGGTGTTGGATTTGTGTTTTTGAAGCATTCTCAACCGGGGTAGATCGCTCTCGCGGACGAGCTTTCTCGTTCTTCCACCTGTTTCGGGGCATTGGATGGAGACAGCGGTTCGGAACTTGTAACGTTCCTCAATCTTGAATGGCTCTATGAGTAACGAGTGCTTCCGCTTGCAACAGACACAATAAATTTCCTCAAAGGAGCAAGGCACCTTCGCATCTTTCTTTCGGCGGGCCTGAAATTCGTTCAGGGATTGACCAAGAAAGAGGGTTTCTTGAGCGTCAATCGCTTTCAGGCCATAGCATAGCCAGTTCCGAATGGTATTTCTGGAAACACCGTAAAGAGCCCGAGCATCCTCGATTGTATAGAACCAGTGGGCCCGCGCGGCTCGTGAGCTTTGGCGGTTCTTCCATCTTGCGGGTTTGGTGTTTGCGGGTGCGCTCATTCAGCTTTACCCCGCAGCATTACGTTATACCGTTCCAGGTCCTCCCGGTACCAACGGGTCGTTCCTCGGGAGAGCTCGTGTCCCTTTGGGAATTCCGGGTTATCTTTGGCCCAGCGCCAGATAGTCGGTACACTTACGGAGAAAAAGGCTGCGACTTCGCGAACATTCATCCAGGGAGTTTGGATGTCGGGCCTATTCGGCGTTCGTTTTGGTGCTTTCTTGGATGGCTTCGATGCGGGCCTCGGTCGATCAGGCGCAGCCTGTTCGGATGAACGCGCTTGCGGATGCTCTTCAGGCATAGCTTCAGAGCTGGAGGGTTCAATAGCGGGGAATAGATCTGATTGCTGTGCCGGGCACATGCAAGCCTCCTAAGTCACGCCCGTAAAGATCGAGCGGTTTTGGATAGCAAGCACGTCCTGCGCTAAGCGTCGAAAAGCTCAGATGAAACCGATTCACCCGAACTACATATTTGTTAAGCCCGGCTAAGATGTCGTGCAAGAGTCTGAAACGAAAAAATCTTGATTGCACGAGGGGCTGTGAAAAACCATGTCGCGTGATGGGCTAAATGATGGGCTAGCAGATCGAGAAATCGAAAAACTAAATTATATCAATATTTTATGAGAAAAAATGGCGGACAGAGAGGGATTCGAACCCTCGATAGAGTTGCCCCTATACACGCGTTCCAGGCGTGCGCCTTCAACCACTCGGCCACCTGTCCTTATTCGCTGGCGAAAAACCCCGCCCGCGAGTTGCGCAATATACTCAGGCATTGCCGGAGTGCAAGCGACTGTGAAAGTTTTTTTGCGTGCCGGTGCATATGTCCTTCGAACAGGCCCGATTTTTCGGGATTGCACCGGTTGAAATAAGCTGTGCAGGGGTTGCGGAAGCCGCTTCAAGTCAGCCTGAAAACGTAGTGTCAGGATCTTTGCTGTTGTTTTTTATGAGATTCCTTGTCAATGTATTCATCATGTGCGGCGGCGCCCTGTGCCCGGTCATCATCCGTCCGGAAGGCCATATAATGCCGTGGATTGCCACTTAGACTAAATATTTGTTTTTGATCGTTGAGACGAAGGCCCGAAGTGTTTGCGTTGTTGAGATTACTGTTCCGGCTTGGCGGCTATGTCATGCTGGCGTGTGCATTGGTCGCGATCATCGCCGATGCCAGCAAGAGCATTGCCCAATCCGAGCTGGTCCTGCTGCCGCTCGGCCAGTTGTGGTTCGATCAGTCGCCGGACACCCTGAACATGGCGCAGGCGGCGATCCAGCGGCATGTGAGCCCCTTCCTCTGGGACCCGATTATCCAGACATTGCTGACCTGGCCGGTCTGGGGTGTATTTGGCTTGTTCGGGCTGATCTTCCTGTGGCTTGGCTCCCGCAGGAACAGACAGACGGTCGTTCTGGTCTGACTTGAGCAGACCGTCAGTGCGCCTGGGCTACGTTGGCCCAAACTTTCCTTGCAAATTCGGTTCTCTGCGCCATCTTTCTGGAAGAGATCTGTGCCTGCCTTGCGAGGGGCGGGGGGCGACGTTTTCCGGAGGTAAAGCCACCATGTCCTTCATGACCATGCTGACCAAGAAGTTTACCTTGCCGACGGCAGACGAAGCGCTGCCGGGGAGGGACGATGCCACCCGTCCGTCGGAACCGCATTTCGTGAACGGCCGGTCCCTGACGGAGCCTTATCCGGAGGGAATGCGCACGGTCCTGTTTGGCATGGGGTGCTTTTGGGGCGCGGAGCGCCTTTTCTGGCAATTGCCGGGCGTCTACGTGACGGCGGTCGGCTATGCCGGCGGGCACACGCCCAACCCCACCTATAACGAGACCTGCACCGGCAGGACCGGACACACGGAAGCCGTGCTGGTTGTCTATGACCCGGAAAAAATCTCCCTGCAGGACCTGTTCAAGGTCTTTTGGGAGCATCATGACCCGACCCAGGGCATGCGCCAGGGCAACGATACCGGAACCCAATACCGGTCGGCGATCTATCTTGCCGATGCCGAAGACGTGACGGCTGCGGAAGCCTCGAAACAGGCCTATCAGGAGGCCCTGCGGGCAGCCGGGATCAAGGCCACGATCACTACCGAGATCCGTCAACTCGATACGTTTTACTTTGCGGAAGACTACCACCAGCAGTATCTGGCGAAAAATCCGGGCGGGTACTGCGGCATTCGCGGAACGGGTGTCAGCTGCGCGGCGCCACTTTGACGGCATTTCTCCCTATTCGATAACGCTGGAGACCGAATAGCCGCATCAGGCGGCGGCTCCTCTCGGCAGGTTATCGGCTTGTGGTGTGCCGCAAAGAAACTTCGTCTGTCTCAAGTTTCCTGAAATAACGTCCAGAAAACAACCGATACGTGTTTTCTCTCATGCAATATTGCAATGCAGCATGACGAAGAGGACGCGGCGCTTTTTCATCAGATATTCAATGAATTTCAGAAATTGTTAAATCAGCTGGGTCATAAACATCCCTACGCCTAGTGCGCTTTGGGACCTGATATGTCAGCGAAAATATCGAAACGTTTTGTCGCTACCTATTTTTCCGGCGCCTGCCTGGTCATGGTTTTCGCGGGCCTGCAACCTGGAGCCGAAGGAAAGATAGCCGTCTTCGCGAGCCCGTGGAGCGAGACCGCTCCGGAGATCGTGGCAGAGGCCGGCGGGCGGATCATATCAACGGATTCATCCGGCTGGATCGCAGTCACTGAAGCCGACTCCGACGGTCTCGTCGGCCGCCTGTATGCCTCCGGTGCCGCGTTTGTTGCGTCGTCGGTTGTTGCCCGGGCCTGCGCAGGGTTCGTGAAAGTCTATGGGGGAGAATAAATCATGAGTGAGCAAACGCAGGCTGTGGCGAGCCTCGATGCCATGCGCGAAACCTATTCGCGCTACATCATCTATTTCGTCTGGGCGAATGTGTTCCTGGTCATGGGAACCGCCTGGTGGGTCGGAACCATCTCCGTTGTGACCGTTTCCGGCGCGGCGCTTCTGTTTGGGGCGGCGGCGACCGGGACCTGGGTCAAATACAAGGCGGGAACCGAAACCCGGATCGCCACGGCAATCTCGCTTGCGGCGCTGGTGGCCTTGTTCGTGGCCTCGCTGTCGACGGACGACCCGGCTACCTCATTCCAGGTCGACGGGCATATGTATTTCTTCGCCGTGCTGGCCATCCTCGCCGGATGGGTCGACTGGCGGGCGCTTGTCGCTTATGCGGGCGTCGTGGCGGTGCACCACATCGTCTTCAACTTCGCGCTTCCCTGGGCGGTGTTTCCCGGTGGTTCGAATTTCCTGCGCGTCGTCTTCCATGCGGTGATTGTGGTGGTCGAAGTGGCTGCCCTGTGGTGGATCGTGGAACAGCTGTCCCGCGCCTTCGCTGCCGCGGACAGGGCGCGCAACGATGCCGAGGCCTCGCAAATCCAGGCCTCGTCGATGCAGCAGGCCGAAAACGAGCGCATGGCGGAAGAGCGGAATCATCAGGTCCGTGTCGGTGAGCGCATCGCCGCCTTCCGGCAGGAAATTGCCGGCAAGCTGGAAAGCGTGACGCAGCAGGTGCGGGCGATGCGCTCTGCCTCGCAGGATCTCGGCTCCGTTGCCGAAGACACATCCGACCGGGCCGCGACCGCCGCTCAGGCGTCCGATACGGCGTCTTCCAACGTGCAGATGGTCGCCTCCGCGGCTGAGGAACTGTCTTCCTCCATCGCGGAAATCTCTCGCCAGGTCGAACAGACCACCGGGATTGTCGCAAAGGCCACCCAGGGGGCCCAGACCAGCAACCAGAAGGTTGCCGGCCTTGCCGAAGCCGCCAACCGGATCGGTGAAGTCGTTACTCTGATCCAGGCGATTGCCGAACAGACCAACCTCTTGGCGCTGAATGCCACCATCGAGGCCGCCCGGGCCGGCGAGGCCGGCAAGGGCTTTGCGGTGGTTGCCGCGGAAGTGAAGGAACTGGCCACCCAGACGTCCAAGGCGACCGAGGAAATCGGCGCGCAGATCTCTGCGATCCAGGGCGAAACCAAGGAGGCTGTGGATGCGATCGGCGCAATCGCCGCCACCATGGACGAAGTCAACAATTACACCTCGGCGATCGCAGCGGCGGTCGAACAGCAGGGTGCGGCCACGGACGAGATTTCGCGCAACGTCGCGGAAGCCGCCAACGGCACCGGTCTTGTCGCCACCAACATCAGCGGTTTGAGCGAAGCGGCTGAACGGACCACCGGGTCTGCCACGTCCGTCGCGAACTCCGCCGAAGAGCTGGAGCGTCAGGCGACGGAAATGCAGGCCTCCATCGACGGCTTCCTGCGGGATGTGGCCGCCGCGTGACCGATCGTTGAACAGACATGAGAAAAGCCGGCCCCAGTGGCCGGCTTTTTTATGTCGGCTTTTTTGTTTGGACTGCTGGTGCGTAGCGATCGGCGCCTGAGCGCTTTCAGGTCGAGTCCCAGTCAACGACGGTCAGCTCCGGCCACAAGGCCGTCATTCGCCTTGCCTTTTCGTCATAGGTCGGTCGGTTGTCCGTGGAAAGATTGGGAACCAGACGCATCGCGAAAATCGGCGCCAGTCCGAAAGGCGCCTGAACTTCAAGGGTGCCCCTGTCTCCGAGCCGAACGGCGACTGCGTGGGTCTTGGCGGCATAGGTCGTCAGGGATTCCATGGCGCAGATCAACGGAAAGTAAGGCCGTCCGAAACGCCTTTCATACCACAGGTGAACCCGTGCCTGATTACGGACTTCCAGCTTGTCCGCCAGATCCGGTAGCCTCGCATTCATGTCCCGGATCACCGCGTCCTCTGCCTCGTAGGACAGGTCCGTGCCATCGAAATAGATGACGTCATAGTCCTTGATGCCGAAATCCGAAGGCCGGCCGGTGAGCGCATTCCAGACGGTCTGGTAGACGCCTCCGGAGACCAGCCAGGCATCCGGTAGACCTATATCCTTGATCGCGTGCAGGATCCGCATCAGCACCGGGGTCCCGAGGACGATTTTCTGCAGGGCCGCGATCCGCTGATCTTCGGTTGCAGCAGAGGGATTTCCAAGCGTTTGAAGGTCCATGATCTGATATTTATCCATTGCGGAAAGGATAGGCCTCGAACGGGTGAGAACAGACAAACGAACTGGCGTCAGGTCCATTTCAGATGATTTTCGTCGCGCTATATCATTGAAACGAAATCAAAAATCAGAGCGGACGGTCTTTAGTTAAAATCCGACCCTTTGTGTTTGCCTCGGTGTTTTCTTTTCTTCGTAGCCTATCCCGATCAAATCGTTGCACCGCGCTCATGCTTGCGGCTTGAAGGGGTATTGTGGAGGAGATGTGAGGCCATGGCCAGAATGCATCCTTGCCGGAAGGTCAAACACCTGTCCATTCTTGCAGCCGGCTTTTTCGCTGCAGGCGCGCTGACGCCTATGGGTTCCGCTTCGGGGCTTTTCGGAGCAGGGAATGCGAAGGCCGTTGGGTTCATGCAGGCCTTGGTGAAGAGCACCCTGACCCAGGCTGCGGCCGGTGGCGGCAAGACGGTCGATCAAAGTGGGTCCTCCGCGGCCGACGAGCCGGACTCTGTTTCAGCCACGACGGAGACGTCTCCCGTCCGGAACCTTGACCCGGACGTCCCGCAGATCGATGGCACGGGACTTTGACGGCGAGGCCATATCGGCTGTCGCCTGATATCGGTGTTTGGAAATGAAAAAGGCGCTCCGCCGGGAAGGTGGAGCGCCTTTTCGTTTAAAGACTATGCGCTTACCCGCGCAGGGTGCCGCCGGTCGCCTTTTCCACGGACGCGATGATCTTCTTCGCCACGGCGTCGATCTCCTCATCCGTCAGCGTCTTCTGCGTCGGCTGCAGGGTGACGTCGATGGCGAGCGACTTCTGGTCTTCGGCGATGCCCTTGCCTTCATAGACGTCGAACAGGGTCACGTCGGCAATCAGGGACTTCTCCGCGCCCCTGGCCGCCTTCAACAGCGTTTCGGCCGGGGTCGCCTTGTCGACGACGAAGGCGAAGTCGCGGCGCACCGGCATCAGGTCGGAAACGTCGAGCGCGCCCTTGGACCGGGTCGCCTTGGCCTTGGGCTGAGGCAGGTTGTCCAGGTAGATCTCGAAGCCGACAAGCGGACCTTCGATATCGAGCAGTCCAAGCATGCGCGGATGGATCTCGCCGAAGACGGCGAGCGTGTTCTTCGGACCGAGCTTCAGCGCGCCGGAGCGACCGGGATGGAAATAGTCCGGCGCGTCCGTATAGACCTGCAGCTTGTCGACAGGCGCGCCGATGGCGGCCAGCACCGCGGCCGCATCGGCCTTGGCGTCGAACACGGTGACGGCCGGCGAGGAGCCGGACCAATGGCGACCGGCCCCGTCCAGGACAGCCGTGCCCCGGCGAACGCCGGCGGCAACCATGCTCTGGCCTTCCGGCGTGTCGTCGGCAAAGATCTGGCCGACTTCGAACAGCGCCACGTCCGGATAGCCCCGGTCCGCATTGCGCTGGGCCGCGGTCAGGAGGCCCGGGAGCAGGCTCGGGCGCATGTCGGACAATTCCGGCGAGATCGGATTGGCAAGCGCCAGTTCCGGCGCGCCGCCGCCGAAGGCTTCCGCCTCTTCCCTTGAGACGAAGGACCAGGTGACCGCTTCGTTGAGACCGCGTGCGGCCAGCGCACGGCGGGCCCGGTTGCGGCGGATCTGGCCGGGGGTCAGGACCTTGGCGGCAACGCTGCCGATGCGCGGCAGCGGCGTGGACGGCACCTTGTCGAGACCTACGATGCGGACCACTTCCTCAGCCAGGTCGGCCTTGCCTTCGATATCCGGGCGCCAGCTCGGAGCGGCCACCTTGACCGTGTCGCCGGAGCCGGAGATCCAGAAGCCGAGCGCCCTCAGGGTGACGTTGATCTCCGCCTGGGACACTTCGAGACCCGTCAGGCGTTTCACTTCCGAATAGGGGAAGTCGACGATATGGGTGTCCTCGGGAACCTTGCCGGCCACGACGACCTCCGACGGCTCGCCGCCGCACAGGTCCAGGACGAGCTTGGTCGCCATTTCCAGGCCCGGCAGCATGTAGTCGGGATCGACGCCACGCTCGAACCGGTAGCGGGCATCGGTGTTGATGCCGAGCTTGCGGCCGGTGGCGGCAATGCCGTCCTCGTCCCACAGGGCGGATTCGATCAATACATCGACGGTCTCATCCGTACAGCCCGACACTTCGCCGCCGAGAATGCCGCCCAGGCTTTCCAGGCCGCTGTCATCGGAAATCACGCAGACGGTGTCGTCGACTTCGTAAGTCTTGCCGTTGAGGCCCTCGATGCTTTCGCCCTTCGCGCCCCGGCGGACGACCAGATCGCCCTTCACCTTGGCCGCGTCGAAGACGTGCAGCGGACGGCCCTGATCGAAGGTCATGTAGTTGGTGATGTCGACCAGCGTGTTGATCGGGCGCAGGCCGATGGCGATCAGCCGCTCCTGCATCCACTTCGGCGAGGGCCCGTTCTTCAGGCCTTTCACCATTCGCAGGCCGAAGGCCTTGCACAGCGGCTTGGTGTCGCCGAAGTCGAGCGTAACGCCCGTCGGGCAGGGGAAGCTACCACGGATCTGGTCGTGGGAGCGTTCCTTCAGCGTGCCGAGGCCGGCCGCGGCCAGGTCGCGGGCGATGCCGTAAACGCCGGTGCAGTCCGGGCGATTCGGCGTCAGGCCGATTTCGATCACCGGATCGTCCAGCCCGGCGTACTGGGCATAGCTCACACCTACGGGGGCATCTTCCGGAAGGTCGATGATGCCGTTGTGTTCGTCGGACAATTCCAACTCGCGCTCCGAACACATCATGCCGAAGCTTTCCACGTCACGGATCTTGCCGACGGAGAGCGTCACGTCGATCCCCGGCACGTAATCGCCGGGACGGGCGAGGACGCCGACCAGACCGGCGCGGGCATTGGGCGCGCCGCAGACGATCTGCAGCGGCTCGCCGCCGTCGCCGGCATCCACCTTCAGGACGCGCAGGCGGTCCGCGTTCGGGTGCTGCGTTGCTTCGATGACCTTGGCGATCATGAAGGGCTTCAACCGGTCGGCCGGATTGGTCACTTCCTCGACCTCAAGGCCGATCATGGTCAGCCGCTCGACGATTTCGTCGAGACCGGCGTCGGTATCAAGGTGTTCCTTGAGCCAGGACAGGGTGAATTTCATCTGCTCACTCTTCGTATTCGTCTTGGCGCTTCAGCGCCTGAAATTGGGTCGTGCGGCTTATTGGCCCTGGATACGGCTGATCTCCGGGATCGGCGTCGCATTGGTGTAATTGTCGGCAAAGCGCCGTCCGATCGCGGTCAATTCGTGTGTCCATTCGCGCACGATCTCCGGTGTCAGCGTCTGACCGGTCGAAATCACCTGTGCCGTTTCTGCCTCGATCCGGTCGCGCAGGATGCCGAGCTCCATCTGGGCCGCATATTCCGCCCGGTATTTGCCGAGCCAGCCGAGCGACATGACGACGATCACCACCAGCAGCGCCGCCGAACTGGTCAGCGTGGCCCATCTGGCGGTTCCCGCCAGCTTCTTGTCGGCCGCCACCAGGACCATCGAGCAGATCGTCAGGAAGGCGACGATATAGATCGACGACAGGAAGCTGTCGTATTTTTCTGCGGCCGACGAAGCATGAGAGGCGCGCAACTGGGTGATCCGGTCACGCAGGTAGAGCAAGGCGTCTGCCTGGGTGCCCAGCTTCTGGCGGAAATAGTCGCCGCAAAACCGAAGGCGGCCGCGCTCCTGGCTTTTCTCCGCGCAGGCCTCGACGAAAGAGGTCGGCGTGGCCACGCGGCTCGAACGGTCTTCCGTCTTCTGGGCGTTTGCCGGAAAGACGGCAACCAGGGTCAGGAAGACGACTGCAATTGCACGAATGAAAAGGGTCATGTCGCTCTGCCTTTTTTGCAGAAAGGGCCGTTTTTAGCTGGAGAGGCCGCCTGCGAGGGTCGGCATGTCGAGCGGGCGGAAACCGTAGTGCTGGATCCAGCGCACATCGGCGTCGAAGAAGGCGCGCAGGTCCGGCATGCCGTATTTCAGCATGGCAATCCGGTCGATGCCCATGCCCCAGGCAAAGCCCTGGTATTCATCCGGGTCCAGTCCGCAATTGCGGATGACGTTCGGATGGACCATGCCGCAGCCGAGGATCTCCATCCAGTCGTCGCCTTCGCCGAATTTCACTTCCGCGCCGGACCGGTCGCACTGGATGTCGACTTCCATGGACGGTTCGGTGAAGGGGAAGAAGGACGGGCGGAACCGCATCTTGATGTTATCGACCTCGAAGAAGGTCTTGCAGAATTCTTCCAGGATCCACTTCAGGTGGCCGAGGTGGCTTCCCTTGTCGATCACCAGGCCTTCGACCTGGTGGAACATCGGCGTGTGGGTCTGGTCGCTGTCGCAGCGATAGGTGCGGCCCGGGATGATCACGCGGATCGGCGGTTCCTGGGTGCGCATGGTGCGGATCTGGACCGGCGACGTATGCGTGCGCAGCAGCAGACGATTGCCGTCTGCCTTCTCGTTGAAGAAGAAGGTGTCGTGCATGTCACGTGCCGGATGGCCTTCGGGGAAGTTGAGCGCGGTGAAGTTGAGCTCGTCGGTCTCGACATCCGGACCTTCGGCGATGGCAAAGCCCATGTCGGCGAAGATGGCGGAGAGTTCGTCGATCACCTGGCTGACCGGGTGGATACGTCCCGATTCGACGGGCGACGGCCGCATCGGCAGGGTGACGTCGACCCGCTCGCTGGCAAGGCGCGCCTCCAGGGCGGCTTCGGCCAGCACCGTCTTGCGGGCGGCAATGGCGTCGGTGACGCGATCCTTCAGACCGTTGAGCGCCGGTCCCATGGTCTTGCGTTCTTCCGGGCTCATCTTGCCGAGCGTTTTCATCTGCTCGGAAATGCTGCCCTTCTTGCCAAGCGTCGCGACACGGATGTCTTCAAGGCCAGCCTCGGTTGCCGCCGCGTCGATGGCGGCGAGGATTTCGGATTCAAGGGTGTTCAGGTCGGACATGAGTGCTCGATCTATCGTGCTGCGCGAACGCGCGATTTTCGGTCGAAAGTGAATTCGACGGGTCTTTTAGCAGAATTGCCGGAGGATGCCACAATCGGCATGCAGTTTCTCGAAAAGAGGAACGTCGGCCAATAGGCGTTTTGATCGGAATTAGCGCCTAAATCGCCCGCAGGCGGGGCCATGGCCGGTCGCGAGGCGCAACGAAGACAGGCACTCGCCGGCTGTCCTGCCGCGAAGTGTCGTGCCGGTCATGTTTCTCGAACAACGGGTCATTCGGTGCCTCTATCGGGCGAAGGAAGGATCCTCGCCGGACGGGAAGGTAGCCGAAGTGCCGTCCCTTTCACAAGATCTATTGCGGCACTCGCCATATCCCGGAAACAATCAGGTTCCAATCGAACGGGCGAGTTCCGCCTTCATCCACGAACCGAAGGCCTTCATTGGCCGGGTCTGCACCCGGTTTCTCCCGGTCAACAGCCAGTAGTGAAATCCGGTCTGAAAACGCCCCGGAAAGGGGGCGACGACCTGACCGACCTGAAGCGCGTGATGGGCAAGCGTTTCCCAGGCAAGAAACAGGCCCTGGCCGGCAATGGCAGCATCCAGGCACAACGCACCGTCGGAAAACACCGGGCCTTCGCCCAGCAGGCCCTCGTCCAGGCCGTTTGGTTCCAGCCAGGTCCGCCAGGAAAACATCTGTCCCCGGTCGCGGATGATGGGCACGTTCGCGATATCGGCAGGATCCTGGAGTGTTGCGGCAACTGCCGGGCTGCAGACCGGAAAGATCTTCTGCGCCAGCAGCTTTTCCGCGTGCAATCCCGGATAGGGCCCCTTGCCGACACGAATGCACAGGTCGACGTCGCTGAGATCGGGATCGACCAGATCCACGGTCGCCTCCACCCGCACGCGGATATCCGGATAATCTCTAGCGAAAGACTTCAGGTGCCAGACGAGCCACTTGCCGGCAAAAACCGGTGCGACCGAGACGGTCAGGCTGTCGTCGCGCCGCCGCTCCGTCATGGCGACGGCCGCAGAAAGCGCGGACATGCCGACGGTGAGTTGGCGCAGAACGGCTTCGCCCGGGCCGGTCGGATGCAGGCCGCGGCCGCGCCGTTCGAACAGGGCTGTCCCGAGTTGTTGCTCGGTCTTCTGGACCTGCTGGCTGACCGCCCCGATGGTGACGCCAAGCTCGTCCGCAGCCGTCTTCAGGGAGCCGAGCCTGCCGACAGCCTCGACGGCACGCAGGCCTGCAAGATGGATCCGGTTCAGATTTTTCATATAGAAAACCTAAACTTAAACTCAGAGAAAATCGATATTTTAAAGGGGATGTAAGCGCTATCTATTTAGCTATGTTAAATTTCGATCTCATCCTCAAAAGGCTGCTTCTGACGTCGCTTTTTCGTCAGCGGGAAAGGATGTCGGACGAGGCGCGATGGCGGCACGATCCGCTGTCGCATCCCGCCCTCCGGCGGATGACGCCGCACGAGCTGGCGGATCTGCCTTTCGACCGCTAAGGGCAAACACCCGAGCAGGCGAAGCCATCACGCGGTCTGTGCCTCACGCATATTGCGCGATGCCGTTCCCCATGGACCAGTTTTCCCTGGCCGTTTCGATGAGGCCGATGAACACGTCCTGAGGACGCAGGTCCGCTTCGGTTTCCAGCCGGCGTGTGATTTCGGCATAAAGCGCCCGCTTTTGCTCCGGCGTCCGGGTGTTGTTGACCGTCAACTGGATGATGACCAGCTCGTCGGTGCGTTCGATATCGAGATAGCTGCGGCCGAACACGAAATCGACCTCGTCATGTTCGCTCAGGATCATGAACCGGTCGTCCTCGGGAACGTCGAAGGTCGCGCGCATGGCGAGGTAAATCTGTTCCAGAATGACCTTCTTCTGATGGTCCGTGCGGCCTTTTCGCATGGAAACGCGTACCAGTGGCATTGGTTTCTCCCTTCATTTGGTTGATGGAGAAACGCTACTGGTTGCTCAAAAATTATAGAAACGAATTTATAGTATTCCAAAAATTCGATTTTATAATGGCTCGTATGATGACCCTCGATATCGATCTGATCCGGGCCTTCGTGCAGGTGGCGGATACGGGCAGCTTCACAATGGCCGGCGAAGCGGTCGGCGCGAGCCAGTCCGCCATGAGCGTCCGCATTCGCAAGCTCGAGGAGCGTCTGGGCAACGACCTGCTGGCCCGCTCGCCGCGCTCAGTCCAGCTGACGAGTTACGGTGCCCGGTTTCTGAAGGATGCACGACACCTCCTGGATCTGCATGACAGGGTGGCGGCGAAAGCCACCGGCATCGAGCATCGGCAGGTACTCCGCCTGGGGATCAGCGACCATGCGGCGGGCAGTCGGCTGCCCGACCTTCTGTCGAACCTGAACAAGGACCTTGTGGGCTACCGCTTTCTGGTCACGGCTGGTCTGTCCGGGGAGCTTTTGAAGGCGTATCAAGCGCGGCTGTTCGATGCCGTCATTGCAAGTGCGGAAGATCCGGATCTGCCGGCGCGAACTGTGTTTCGCGACGACCTCGTCTGGATCGCCTCAAGGACGTTCACCTGGGAGCAGAGCATGCCGATGCCTCTGGTCTTCTTGGGCGGCGCGTGCGTCATCTCGGGGCTTGCGACGCGCACGTTGAAAGACGCCGGCATTGCCTGGAACGAAGTCTTCAGCGGCACGGGGGTGTCTGCGGTCCAGGCAGCCGTTTCGGCCGGGATCGGTATTGCCTGCCTGAACCGGCGGAACATGCCACGGGACTGTGTCGAGGTTGGCGAGGTTTACGGTCTTCCCCCACTGCCGAAGACCCGCATGGCCCTGTTTCATCGGCTGACGACTCCCGAGGACGCCGGGCTTGCGTCGGCCATCGTCCGCGCATTCCAGCTGCTCGGGGGAGAAGAGGGCGGGCAAACTTAGGCCTGTTCTTGAACAGGGGGGACAGGCCGCTTCAGTCGACCTGCCGGATGCCCCATTTGCGGCGAACCTGCAGGTTCAGGTCTATGATGAATTCCTCGAACACGCGCAGCTTCTTCGGTTTCAGCCGGTGCTTCTGATGGACGATGTGCATCTCCTGGGCTTTCGGTCGGATCTCGTCGAGGATGGAAACAAGGCGCCCGGAGCGGATTTCATCATAAACGAGATAGCTCGCCAGCTGGAGGATGCCCGCACCGCGGCAGGCTGCGGCGACCGCAGCTTCAGGGGCTTCGAAGGCAAGAGCGCCGCGGACGGGAACGGTAATGTTCTCTCCCATGACGCGGAACCGCCAGGACAGGGCGGTGCCGGTTGCCGATGACAGCAGCGGGATGCAGTAGTGCCTGTCCAAGTCCTCCGGCGTTTCGGGCATGCCGTGCCGGTTCAGATAGGAAGGGGCGGCGACCGTCAGATAGGGGATCTTGCCGACCGGGCGGGCGACGATATCCAGTTCCGGCAGGTCTCCGACGACCAGGGCGGCATCGATCCGTTCTCCGACGAAATCGGGCACGTTGTTGCGAGACAGGATTTCCAACTGGATCCGCGGATAGGCATCGATGAATTGCGGCAGCGCCGGTGCGATGACGATCCGGGCGAGGCCGCTTGGTACCTGAACGCGCAACCGCCCGCGCGGCTGGCGTTCCGAAGAGCCGATGTCGTCCTCAAGGCCTTCCACCATGGCGATGATGTCACGCGCCTGTTCCAGATACTGCTGTCCGTCTTCGGTCAGCCGCAACCGGCGCGTGGTGCGCTCCAGCAATTGGACGCCGAGATATTTCTCCAGTTCAGACACGATCGCGCTGGCGCCGCCGCGCGACAGACCGAGATCGCTGCTCGTCGCCGTCAGGTTGCCGCGCTCCGCGACCCTGATGAAGACCCTCATTGCCCGAAGGTGATCCATGGATTGCCTGAAAATGGATTGCCCGAAATTTCCGGATTCTCAATCCGATCCTAGGTGGCTTTTCGCGAAAAGGAAATCCGGTACACGCACCGCATTCCGGCGCCGGTTGGTCCGGCGCAAACAAGGAGAATGATGATGAATGCGAAGACGGAAATTGCGGCCGAAACCGAGGCCGGGGAAGACCTTTATTACGCCGTTCACAAGGGCATTCGGCTTGCCAATGCCAGGATGCTGCTCGCGCTCGGGCAGCTCGATCCGGCCGATGAGAAGGCGGTTGTCGAAACTCTGACCGCCTTATCGGCCCATCTCGATCTGAGCTTGAGCCATCTGGAGCATGAAAACCGCGAAGTCCACACCGCAATCGAGGGCCGTTGCCCGGGGTCTTCGGATCACGCGGCCGAGGATCATGACGACCATCTGCACGCTTTCGGCGAACTGCGCCGGCTGGCGGAGGATGTCGCTTCGGCCACGGTCGACCGCCCGGCCTGCCTGCGCCGCCTGTATCAGCGCTTCGCCCTCTTCTTTGCCAATGACCTGCTTCACATGCACGAGGAAGAAACGGAACTGATGCCGCTGATGGAGAAGAACTTCTCCAACGACGAACTTGTCGGGATCCATCAGCGCATCGTGCAGTCCATTCCGCTGCCGGAGATGATTCGGTACGGGAGGATCATGCTCGGCGCCGCATCAAAGCCTGAAAGGATTGCCATGGTCACCGGCATGGAAATGGGCCTGCCCTCCGAAGCCTTTTCCATCCTGATGGGCGGCATCGTCGGCAAGGCCTGGCAGATGGGCGACTGGCAGGCGCTGGACCGCGCGGTCAACTGACGGCGGTTCATCACCGTTGATTATCCGGGCTGATCTGAGGATCGGCCCGCTGTCTTACGACTTCTTGACGAATTCCGTCAGGATCACGATCCGCTGGTCATTGACCCGGCCCTCGATCTGTTCCGGGTTGTCGGGAACAAGCGCGATGTTGCGCACCGCCGTGCCGCGCTTGGCCGTGAAATTGGCGCCCTTGACCTTCAGATCCTTGATTAGCGTCACCGTATCGCCGGCGGCCAGAATCGCGCCGTGGGTGTCCTTGTGGACGACGGCGTCGGTATCGCCGGCGGAGGCCTCTGTAGTACCTGCCTTCGCCCAGGCAAGCGTCTCGTCGTCCAGATAAAGCATGTCTAAAAGATCACGCGCCCAGGTTTCCCCGGAAAGACGGTTCAGCATCCGCCAGGCGGTCACCTGCACCGCAGGCACCTGGCTCCAGGCGCTTTCGTTCAGGCAATGCCAGTGATTGGCATCGAGCTCCGCGCTGCCCTCGATCTGTCCGGCGCAGGTTGCGGAGACAAGGATCGACTTGTCCGCGCTGCCGTCGCTGTCCGGCCCGACTTCGAGTACGACAAGGTCTTCGGTTGCGCCGCTCAGCTCGCATTTATTGTCCGCGCGCTCGCGCAATTCGGTTTCGGTCGTCATGACGGCTCCGTTTGCCTGGTTGTCTTGCCGGCGTTCGCAGCTCGCTTCGGGTGGGACCTGCAGCCGCTGGCAGCGGTTTTAAGTTCGAAACCGACCGGTTGGCCTGCTCGACGCTTTGCTTTCCCTCGCAGGCGTTCGCAACTCGCAAAGGTCCACTGGACCTTTGCGTCGGGCAGAGCCCGACCGTTGCTCACTCATCCATCTTCAATGCCTGGATGAAGGCTTCCTGCGGGATTTCGACCTTGCCGAACTGGCGCATCTTCTTCTTGCCCGCCTTCTGCTTTTCCAGAAGCTTGCGCTTACGGGTGGCGTCGCCGCCGTAGCACTTGGCGGTCACGTCCTTGCGCAGCGCGGAAATGGTTTCGCGGGCGATCACCCGGCCGCCGATGGCCGCCTGGATCGGGATCTTGAACATGTGCCGCGGGATCAGCTCTTTCAGCTTTTCGCACATGGCCCGGCCGCGCCGGTCCGCCTGGGAGCGGTGCACGAGCACGGAGAGAGCATCGACCGGCTCTTCGTTGACCAGGATCGACATCTTCACCAGATCGCCGGCCCGGTAGTCGGAGAGCTGATAGTCGAAGGAGGCGTAGCCCTTGGAGATCGACTTCAGCCGGTCGTAGAAGTCGAACACGACCTCGTTGAGCGGCAGGTCGTAGGTGAGCATGGCGCGCGAGCCCACGTAGGACAAGTCCACCTGGATGCCGCGCCGCTCCTGGCACAGCTTGAGGATGCCGCCGAGATAGTCGTCCGGCGTCATGATCGTCGCCCGGATCCACGGTTCGCGGATTTCGGAGATCTTGACCAGGTCCGGCATGTCCGCCGGATTGTGCAGTTCCACGTCAGACCCGTCGGTCAGGGTCATCTGGTAGACCACCGACGGCGCGGTGGCGATCAGGTCGAGGTCGAATTCGCGCGACAGGCGCTCCTGGATGATTTCCAGGTGCAGAAGGCCGAGGAAGCCACAGCGGAAACCGAACCCGAGGGCTGCGGAGGTTTCCATCTCGTAGGAGAAGCTGGCGTCGTTGAGCCGCAGCTTGCCCATGGCGGAGCGCAGGTCTTCGAAGTCGTTGGCATCGACCGGGAACAACCCGCAGAACACGACCGGTTGGGCCGGCTTGAAGCCGGGCAGTGCTTCCGCGCAGGGTTTCTTGTCCAGGGTGATCGTATCGCCGACGCGGGTGTCGGCGACTTCCTTGATCGAGCCGGTGATCACGCCGATCTCGCCGGCCTTGAGTTCGTCGACCTGCAGGAACTTCGGCGTCATCACGCCGACGCGGTCGACGTCATAAGCCGCCCCCGTGCCCATCATCTTGATCTTCTGCCCGCGTTTCAGCGAGCCGTCGATGATGCGCACCAGCACCATCACGCCGAGATAGGTGTCGTACCAGCTGTCGACCAGCATCGCTTTCAGGGTCGCGTCCGGATCGCCCTGAGGCGCCGGCAACTTGGCGACGATCGCTTCCAGAACGGTGTCCACGCCAAGACCGGTCTTCGCCGAAATCATGCAGGCCTCGGACGCGTCGATGCCGATCACGTCCTCGATTTGCTCCTTGATCCGGTCCGGTTCGGCCGCCGGCAGGTCGATCTTGTTCAGAACGGTGACGATCTCGTGGTCGTTGTCGATCGCCTGGTAGACGTTGGCGAGCGTCTGCGCTTCCACGCCCTGGCTGGCATCCACCACCAGCAGCGAACCCTCGCAGGCGGCCAGCGAACGTGAAACCTCGTAGGCGAAGTCGACGTGGCCCGGGGTGTCGATCAGGTTCAGCGTGTACTGCCGGCCGTCCTTGGCGTTGTAGATCAGCCGGACGGTCTGCGCCTTGATCGTGATGCCGCGTTCGCGCTCGATATCCATGGAATCGAGCACCTGTTCGGTCATTTCGCGATCGGTCAGCGTGCCGGTCATCTGGATCAGGCGGTCGGCGAGCGTCGACTTGCCGTGGTCGATGTGGGCAACGATCGAGAAATTGCGGATATTGGAAAGCGTCTGGGTCGTCATGGCGCTCGTTTATCACCGAGTAAGCGGAACGCAAAGGGATTTGGTGGGGCTATCGCCCCGGTATCAGCGGGTTTTTCGCGTTTCATCGCAAAGGACCGGGTTGCCGGTTCTCAAAACGTCGTTCCTGTGGACCAAAGCGGGCCAATACAGCTTCAATCCAGGTCCTGCAGCGTGTCCTTCAGCACCCGGCCGAGTTTTCGTCCGTCGACGGCGATTTCCCTTGCGAATTCCATCAGGTGCACCTGCTCCATCGCTTCCATATTGCGCACGGTGAGCGCAATGTCCCGGAACAGCGGTTCCTGGTCCTTCGGCTCGATCTCCACAAGGCGGCCGTCCTTGAGGGCGCCGGCAACCGAGGAGCGGACGAAGAAGCCGACGCCTTCGCCGGCTACCACCAGACTGCGCCCCGGATCGGTGGGCAATTCGACCCGCACCGGTGCGGACAGCGCGATCGAGGTCGCGGCCGGCGGGGCGATCTGCCACCAGTTCAGGGTCAGGTAGCGCGGCGCCTTTTCCAGTATTTCGGCCATCGACGGAGACGGGCCGAAAGCCTTTGCCAGTTCGGGTGCAGCCACAAGCGGCACGTCCTCGCGCACCACCAGCAACGGCTCAACGCTGGTCAGGAGAGGATCCAGGTTCGGCCAGCACATGACGGCAAGTTCCACCTCCCGTTCGTGCAGCATGGCGGCGATCTGGTTGTGCCGTCCGTCGCGGATGACCACGTCGATCTCCCGGTTGTTGCGCTGGAAACGAAGCAGCGCGTTGCTGACGAGCGGCATGATCATGGTCGCCAGCGAGGCAACGGTCAGGCGGCCCCGTTCCGCGCGCCGCAGGGTCTCGCGGGCCTCCTGCAACAGGCCGAGCACGCGCCGGCAATAGGGTAGGAAGCCGATCCCCTGGTCGGTCAGGTGAACATGCCGGCCGCGGACAAAAAGCTGCGCCCCGATTTCCGATTCCAAGGCGCGGATGCGCATGGAGATGGTCGCCTGGGTCACGTTCAGACGTGCGGCCGCCTTGGTGAAACTGCCGTCGCGTGCGACGCGGTCGAAGGCCTTGAGCTGATTGATATCCATTAGAATTGTTTATCGATACGATAATTTCTTTTTCGTTTTTCCGGATTAAAGTAAGCTTATCTAATCTCAAAGAGCTTCCAATGAAAATAAGAAACGCCACATCCGCCGACCTGCCGGCGCTGCTTGATATTCACAACGACGCCGTCCGGACTCTGAAGGCCATCTGGACCGACAGGCTGGACACCCTGGAGGACAGGCAGGCCTGGTTCGATGGGCGCAAGGCCGCAGGCCTGCCAGTCATCGTCGCGGAACTGGAAGATGGTACGGTCGCCGGGTACGGCTCCTACGGCCCGTTCCGAGCGAAGGAAGGCTATCGCCTGACCATGGAACACTCGATCTACGTGGCGCCGGAAGCCCGCGGCAAAGGTGTCGGCAAGGCCCTGTTGGTCCGTTTGATCGAGCAGGCCAGGGCGGACGGCTATCACGTGCTTGTCGGCGCGGTTGACGGGGAAAACGCCGCGTCCGTTGCCCTCCACCAGACATGCGGTTTCGAGGTCACAGGTCGTCTGCCGCAGGTGGGGATGAAGTTCGGCCAGTGGCTCGATCTCCTCGTGATGACCCGTGTGCTCGACGATCGGCCTGTGCCACCGGAGAATTGAGGTCGGCGGGCGGGGCTGAATGGAAGCCCCGCAGCCTTTCGTCTTCACACCGGCGCTTGACCAAGATCCCTGACCAGCAGGGCGGCCTCGCCTTCTTGATATTTCAGGCAGGGCGTGGGAACGATGGCGCAGCGGTCCGTTTCCCGGTAGCCGAGCGCCTCGTAGAGGCCCATGGCGGCGTTGTTTTCGGTAAAACAGATCAGGCTGATAACATCGTGCCCTAGCTTGCGTGCCTGTACCTCGGCCAATTTCATCAGGTCGCGGCCGATGCCGGAGCGCCGGTGCCGGTCGTGGACCGCCAGTCCGGCGATATAGAAACTGCCCGGATGCTCGAGTTCCGAATAGGGGCGCAGAACCGGATCGGTCTCCGGTTCTCCGGGACCGTCGGCCATGGAAAAGCCGTGCATCATTCCCGCAATTTCGCCGCCTGCATCGGCCAGCAGGCAGTTGCCGTAGCCGAAATCGACCCCTTCCCGAGCATAGCGCATTTCGCCGACGGACAGGATATCGGACGCCTCCGGATCGATCTTGCGCCAGATATATTCCGCCATGCCATCGGAAGACATCAGGAACAGCCGGGCGATGTCGCGGGCATCGGCCGCCGTTCCACGCCTGTAGGTCACGGGCTTCTCGAGGATATCGCTCATGCGGCGGCCCCATGGCAGCAGGTGTGGCTGATCGCCGAGATGTGTCGATGGTCGGTGCCGCAGCAGCCGCCGACGACCCGCACCCAGGGCATGGCGTCCAGGATGGTGCGGTAGCGCGCGGCAAGATCCTGCGGGTTGCCGATGTCCAGCTCTTCAGAAGCCTCCAGTTCCGCGTGGCTCAACTGGGAGGCGTTTGCCCTGAGACCGCCGATGCGCTTGACCCAGTTCCCGCCGGCTTCCAGAACCTCAGCGAAATGGACAGGGTGCGCGCAGTTGATCATGTAGTAGGCCGGACCGTTTCCGGTGGCCGCATCGACCGCCTGGATGGCGTCGCCGAGCGGCATTCCGGAGGGAAGGCGCCCATCCGTTTCCACGGTAAACGAGATCACCGAAGGAATATCTATGTCGAGGGCTGCTAGCGCGATTCCGGTCGCTTCCTCCACATTTGTCATGGTCAGGGCCGTTACCATGTCCGCACCGGCCTCGGCAAAGACCTGGATCTGCCGGGCATGATAATGGCGCGCTTCGTCGGCAGTCATCTGTTTGTCGACCACATAACCATCGCCGCGCGGCCCGATGCAGCCGCTGATGAGAAACGGGCTGTCCACCATCCGGTATTCCTCGGCAAGTTCCCGCAGCATCTCGATGGATTCCCGGTTTGCGGCCTCGAGCGCGACATCGCTGTAGCCGAGCTGTTCCGCCCAGTCCGGATTGGCGCGCCATGTGGCGCTTTCCAGGATAAACCCGGATCCGCTTTTGACGGCCAGTTCCGCATAGGGCCGGAAATACGCCTTCAGCTTTTCCCGACCGGCATTGTTTTGCAGAAGCGTGAAGGCGGCAAACAGGGGAAGGTCCTCGCCCTCCAGGAAGACGAGGCTGGTTTCCAGGCCGCCGTCGGTCAGGAACAGGCGTTCCGATTGATGGGGCAATCGTTGTGACGTTTCGTGTGTCATGGTGGTCATTCTGGCTCTTCCGATTTGTTCAGATTGGGGAACGGCAAGTCCCGTTCCGATAGCCATGACTGTCGCCGAATGCCTCCTTTCGAACTAGCAGGCTCGTGGTAAAGTCGCTTCGACAAATTTATTTGATAATTATTTCAGCAGCATAGAAGAATGGTCGTCATTTTTTACAGGCCGGATGAGGCTGGCCTGTCGAAAAAACTGTACCGGCGGTACAGTAATGCCGGGAAGGGTATTCGAGAGGCGTTCATGAACAAGGGATCGAACACGCGGCAGCGGCTTGTGGAGGCGGCCAAGGCGTCCATTCTGGAAAAGGGCTTCGGAGCCACATCCATCGATGAACTGATCGCCGAAGTGAGCATCACCAAGAGCGGCTTCTTCTATCACTTCAAGGACAAGGGGGAACTCGCCCGGGCGCTGCTGGAGGATTACATCGAGGAAGAGGAAAAGCTTCTTGATGACATCTTCGATCAGGGTAGGGACCTTGCCGACGATCCCTTACAGGCGTTTCTGATCAGCTTGAAACTGCTCGCCCGCACGGTGGAGGATCTGCCTGAAGGCCATCCCGGCTGCCTGATTGCCACCTATTGCTACCAGGAACGGCTCTTCGACCCGTCCGTGCGTGAGTTGAACCGCAATGCCGTGCTCGGCTGGCGCAGCCGGTTCCGCGCGATCTTTGAGGATATCTCGACCCGCTATCCGCCCAGGGAAGACATCGACCTGGATGCGCTGGCCGATATGGTTTCGACGATCCTGGAAGGCGGGATCGTCATGTCGAAGGCCTTGGGGGCGCCAAAGGTCCTGCCGCAGCAGGTACTATTGTTCCGCAACATGATGCGGGCCCTGTTCCTGCCCGATGCGCAGCTGTCTCGGGCCGCGGCTGCCGGTTAGAACGAATTTCAGTTCGCTGTCAGGACGTCTTCGCAGGCCTTGGGCAGCGCCGCCAGGGCGAGGGGCCTTTTCTTCACGACCTTCTTGTTCGGGTCTTTCGGCTTCTTCGGAACCCAGGGCTCGTCGGACAGCCACCAGGTGAGTTCCTTGCCGCAGCCGTCTCCGGGCGGTGGCGGGTTCTGATCCTTGCAGCTTCGATCGCCGGCGGGACAGTTCATGCGGACATGGAAGTGATAGTGGTGCCCCCACCAGGGACGCACCGTACGCAGCCATGACCGGTCCTTGCCTTTTTCAAAGTCGCACAGCGCCTTCTTGATCGCCGGGCTGACGAAGATCCGTGCGACCCGTTTGTCGCTCGCTGCGCGCTTGATCAGGCGCGCACGCGCGTCGGTCCATTTCTTTGGATCGACGGACCTGTCCGCACCCTTGACGTCGAGCGGGCCCTTGAGCATCGAAATTGCGGAGATGTCCTCGCGCTGTTGCCGCGACAGGCGATGATCCGGCATTTCGGTAAGCCAGATGTCAGCATCGAGGCCGATCTGATGACTGGCGTGTCCCGAGGTCATCGGTCCGCCGCGCGGCTGCGCAATGTCGCCGACCAGCAAGCCGCGCCAGCCGAGCTTGGGCGCGTCGTTTGCCAGGTCTTCCATGAATTCGATCAGATCCGGATGGCCCCAGTTCCGGTTCCGCGATAGACGCATCACCTGCCACGTGGCGCCGTCGATCGGCAAAGCCTCCCCGCCGGCCAGACAGCCCTTGGCATAGGAGCCGATCGAACGCGCCTTTAAAGGGGCGGGGCCCTTCATGGCGCCGAAGTAGAATTTCGCCGGCTGGTCGCCGCGCAACACCAACTTGCCGCTACGATTGTAAGGTGTCGCCTTGCCTTCTTCCGACAGCTCCGCCTTCGGCCGCGGTACGGGAACAGCGGCCATCTGTAGAAGATCGGTCGCACCGGGCTTGGGCGCAGGCGGCGGAGACGACACCGCGCCGGCCTGTGTTCCAGCCAAACCGGACAGGCACAGCAAACCGAACCCGGCGCCGGCGATCGTGCGACGAAGTCGCGTCGACAAGGGCGCACACAGCCTGATGCTCGGCGATCTCAAAATCGTCATGTCCAGCTTGCTCCGCGTGATTCGGTTGGGGAAATGCGGTTTCCCCTAGGGTCACTCACGCCGCGTTTACAATTTCTTTATCATCCACAACCGGCGGGGCCTTGGCGTCGATCAGCATCTCGGCCAGTTCGTCCAGGAGGATGGTCTGGTCGCGAATGATCCGGTCGGCGGCACCATTGAGGGTGATCATGTTGCCAGGCCGGGCGTTGCCCATGTCCTCCGCATCGGCCGGCAGGACACCGTCGAGACGAATGAACCGCGTCTTGCCCATCTCACCGAACAGCCACTCCGCCTGATACGAGGTGGTCGCGGACTGGCCGTGGGTCGCGATGGCCTGAAGCGGCGCGCCCTTGGCAGCGGAGAACCAGCCGGGGGCACCCCAGACAGAGGCTTCCGCGTAAGGGAAGGCGTGCTCCGGCGCATGTCCGGTGCCCAGCGAAAGGATCACGATATCCTCCGCGTCCCAGCCGAGCTTGCGGGCCTCGATATAGGCGGCAATAGACGGATCGTTCAGGAAGACGCCGCCGTCGATCAGGGCTTCCTCGCGCTTGCTCGTGAGGTTTTCCACCCGGGCGGGTTCGAAGAAACAGGGCACGGCCGTCGCGGCCCGGACAGACTGCCAGATGTAATAATCATCCGGGGCGGCCCCGTTGTGTTGCGGGGTGTTTGACATGAAGACCGGCTTGCGGTTTTCGATGTCATAAGCCGTCAGGACCAGGTGGGTCATGGCGCTTGCCAGCGATGTCCAGCCGAAGCGCTCCTTCAACAGCCGCTCCAGCGGCCTTGCATCCAGCTTCTCGTCGTAGAAGGTGAACGGGTTGGCGATGAACCGGGCCAGGCGGTAGCGAAGGCTGGGCGTGAAGATATCTCGCGCTTCCGCTTCGAAGAGCGTCCGCAGATCGGCAATCGTCGCCACGGCCTCTCCCTTGCGCCCGCCCGGTTTGGGGGCGGACAGGCCGGCGGCGATCAACCCGCCGGTCGAAGTGCCGCACATCAGGTCGAAACAGGCGTGCATGGGCAGAATGACGCCCCTGTGCGCCATCCGGCTTTCGATGGATTCCAGGATGCGCAGGGGGATCAGGCCGCGAATGCCGCCGCCGTCGATGGAAAGTATGAAATGCTTCTTACGGGCCAATTTCGTTCCCCCTTCAACTGTCAAAACAAACCGGGTGTTCTTGTGGCCGGGATAGTCCCTCTGCCGGAATGCCATCAGCTTTGCGCCCAAATGCGACAAGGAAATGGCAATCTGCGGTTACACCGGTCCCGCGGCAGCCCGTTCCTGGACCGGAAGGGCGGAAGCCCCTGGAACAGGGACAGCGGGCACCGCATCCGGAAACAGTGACCGTTCGATCGTCCCTTCGGCACTGATTTCAAGCAGGATGTTTTCCTGCAACGGCTTCCAGCGGGCGCACTGACCCTCCAGAGGTTCGGATGCAACCGCCCGTCCACCATGATCCAGGTTCTCCGACCGGTAAAGGGACGGGGCAAGGCCGTCGTTGGAATAGCGGAAGGCGAAGATGCGCGATCCTTCGGAAAAGACGCAGGTGAGCCGGACAGGCTTTTCCATCGCCTGGTGCCGGTCCACAAGTTCCAGTACCTGAGTAATCGATGTCTGGAGCGCCGTGAGCGGATTGTCCTCAAGGCCGTTGGTCAGGAGCAGGTGGAAGAACAGTTCGGAATCCGTCGTCCCGCGCCGGGCTCCGTAATAGGGATCGGGGATCAGCAGTTCCATGTCCCGGCGAATGAGCGGAAAGTCGCCGATACCGCCGTTGTGCATGAAGGACCAGGGCCCGTAGGTGAACGGATGGCAGTTGTCCCGCGAGGTCGCGCCGGTCGTTGCGGCGCGGACATGGGCCAGGAACAGCGGAGAGCGCACAAGGCGGCAGATGCTGCGCAGGTTCGTGTCCGCCCAGGCCGGCAGGACGTCCTTGAACAGGCCCGGCTCGGGCAGGTGGCCGTACCAGGCGATCCCGAAGCCGTCGCCGTTCACCCGCAGCTTCGCTTCCTGCGCATCGTGACTTTGGATGAGCAGGGAATGCCTGGGCTTGGCAATGATATTTTCCAGGGGAATTTCAGTTCCGAGATAAGCGGCGAGCCGGCACATGTTCCATGACCCTATGCGTGCCTTCCGGGGAACCGCGCTCTCATACGCGTATGGCGGGGTTCCGGGAAGGAGATTGCCGGTATTTTCACGCCGAATTGGTTTAAATTATGCCAAAGCCATTTGTTCATTTCGTTGCTTCCTCGCCATCCACACGGGATGGCTTGGCCCGGCCCATCGTAACCACTAAGATCCGCGCCAAACTCCATCCAACCGACAGGACCCTTCATGAACATCGATCTTCTGCGCCGCCTTTGTGAAACCCCGGGCGTTCCCGGTCACGAACACAGGATCCGTGAGCTGATCCTGTCCGAAATCAAAGGCCTGTTCGATGAGGTCACGGTCGATCCCATGGGGTCGATGCTGTGCCGGCGGGATGCGCGCAAGGCGCCGAAAAAGGGAGAGCAGCCGAAGAAGGTCATGCTTCTGTGCCACATGGACGAGATCGGCTTTCTGGTCTCCCACATCACCGACAAAGGCTTCGTCCACGTCCAGCCCGTCGGCGGCTTCGATGCGCGCAACCTGTTCTCCCGCCGGGTACTGGTCTCCACCGACGACGGCGACCTCAAGGGCGTGATGAACCCGGGTGGCAAGCCGATCCACATCTCCTCTCCGGAAGAGCGCAAGAAGGTGCCGGAGCCCCATGATTTTGTCATCGACCTGGGCCTCGGCGAAAAGACCAAGGAAAAGGTCCGGATCGGCGACATGGTGACCATGGACGAGCCGCTGATCGAGATCGGCGACAAGATCGTCTCCAAGGCTCTCGACAACCGCATCGCCTGCTGGCTCGGTATCGAGGCGATCCGTGCGCTGGGCAAGGCCAAGCATGCCTGCGAGATCCATGTCGCCTTCACCTGCCAGGAAGAAGTCGGCCTGCGCGGCGCGCGCACCGCGAGCTTCGCCGTCAAGCCGGACATCGGTCTCGGCATCGACACCACACTTGCCTGCGACACGCCGGGCGTGCCCGAGCAGGACCGCACCACCGTCCAGGGCGAAGGCTTCGGGCTGCATGTGAAGGATTCCAGCTTCATTGCCGACCGGGACCTGGTCAAGGAAATCGAGGCGATCGCCGGGAAGGAAAAGATCCCGTTCCAGCGCACCATGCTGCGCGCCGGTGGTCAGGACGGCGCGGCGGCCCAGCAGGCCGCGGCCGGCGCCAAAGCGGTCGGCATCGTGGTCGGCACCCGCTACATCCACACGGTCACCGAAATGATCCACCGCGACGACCTGAAGGCCGCCCGCGACATCATCGCGGCCTATCTGAAGGTGGCGTAAAGGACGGGTCTGATCGGTGTCGGAGGCATGTTGAAGACGTTGTTCAGGACCGCGGTGCATCTGGGCATTGTCGCGGTCCTGACGCTGCTCACCCAAATCGGCGGATTGGCTTATGCGGTGGCATGGGCGATCCGCTTTTGGCTCTTCAAGCGGCACCGGCGGTCGGTGGTCGTTCTCGCCGGACTTTTTGTCGTGTCCTACGGATTTTTCTGGTTTGCCGCGACCAAGATCGCGCCGCTTGCAGGGCGCGTGCCGATTGCCTGCCTTGCCGCATCCGATGCGGAACCTGTTGAGCAATCCGTTCTCTACTGTGCCTTGAACCGCAATTATGTCGTGCCGGAGTTGGCCGGGATCGTGACCGACCTCGCCGCGCATATGGATCGGGAGTTTCCCGGAACCAAAACGCTTATTCTGGATGCCGGCTTTCCCTTTGTCGACGGTTTTCCGCTTCTGCCGCACTTGTCGCACAAGGACGGTCGCAAGGTCGACCTGGCCTTCTATTATCGCAGCATCGATGGCCGCTATGTTCCCGGCGTCACGAAGTCGCCGATCGGTTACTGGGCCTTTGAGGAAGCACCGGAGGGCTATGCCACACCCTGTCCTCCCGGTCAGGACTGGAAATCATTGCAGTGGGATATGCGGTGGTTTCGGGTCTTCAATTCGGATCTGGAACTGGATGAGGATAGAACCCGCGAGGCGCTCCGCTGGCTGACCACTTCCGGCAGAAGGGCCGGTCTATCCAAAATCCTACTTGAACCGCATCTGAAACGGACACTTCGTGTGAACAGCGATGTCATTCGGTTCCAGGGCTGCCGCGCCGCCCGCCATGACGATCACATTCACATCCAGATCGGGACGAGGTGAGGTCCGCCTGAGGCAGCGTCTCGGGCTGCGGTTGCTCAGCTCATCCAGCGCAGGGTCTTCGCCTTCACCGGATTGTCGAAGTCCCGTTTCTCCGCCTGGGAGCTGGTCCATTCTTCCTTGAGCTGCATCCACCAGCGGCCTTGGGTGTCGGCGTCGTTGATCAGCATGAGCTTGGGATTGTACTCCAGTCCCTCGCGTTGCTGGATGACGACACGCCGGTCCTGGCCGAGGAAGACGTTCATCAGGTGGCGCACCAGCGGCTTCAGCGGCGTGACCCATCCCATGGTGGTCCAGAAAATCTGGCGCACCTCGGTCTCGTCTTCCGTGACCGGCGTGATGGTGGTCAGGCCGACAACGGAATGCTTGTCGCCCTTGATGTGCTCGATCCTGAGACCCGGCAGCCGGTAGCGGATTTCGGTGGTGACATTGTCGCCGAGCAGTTTCCGGTAGGCGATGTTCTGCGGCGGGATCTTGTGGCGCACCATGGCCCAGCCCAGATCCGACGGCTCGAACTGCTTTTCCTTCGGCCGAAGCTTCGCGCCCTCCTTCTTGAACCACCAGGAGGTATGGACGAAGGCCGCGTGGGTCGGGTCCATCAGGCCGAGGGCGGCATGGTCGACGGAACAGATGAACGGCTGCATGATGGCAACGCTGGGTGCGTCATCGACGCCGAAGTCGGGCAACATGGGCGGCGCAGGCTGGCGCCCGTCTTCCGGCTTCTCACCGTTCTCGGAAAAATAGATCCAGATGAGCCCCTGCTGTTCGACGATCGGGTAGGCGCCGCAGGTGATCTTGGAAAAGTCGATCGTCTGATATTCGTGCGTGGAGGGAATGTCGACGCAGACACCTTGCGTATCGAATTTCCAGCCGTGATAGCAGCACTGCACATGCTCGCCGTCGAACCAGCCGTGGCGGAGCGGGATGCCGCGGTGCGGACAGATGTCGCGGAGCGCAAAGACCTTGCCGTTGTTGTCCCGGGCCAGGAGGACCAGTTCCCCCATCAGCTTCTTGCCGATCATCTTGCCCGACTTGATCTCCGATCCGGGGCAGGCGACGTACCACAGGCCTCGCAGAAGTTCTGCCTTCAGATTGTTCACGGAAAACTGTCCCTTAGCTCATCTGTACCAAACGGAAACTCGCTCCGGATGTACAGGAGCCGGTTGGGGGGCTCAAGGGGTAGGAATGCGTAGGGGAGGCAGATCGCCTCAGGCGAGACCCTGGATCAGGTTGCCGACCTGGTCGCCGGTGCCGGCATAGAGCGAGCTGACAGAAGCATTCTGGTAGCTGGCGGTTACATTGCCGAAGTCGGCCTCGATGGTGGTGGCGTTTGCCGAACGGACAGAAAGGCCGGTAGCGCTGTCGTAGGACTGGCGCTCGAAGGAGACATACTGCGCCGACAGCGTGTTGCCGTCGATTTCCGCCTCTATAGTCGTGGTGGTAATGGTCGCGCTCTCATAAGCGATGGAAGACGATTTGCCGCTGCCGTCCTCGTGACCGAGGGCGGTTTTGATCTTTCCTGCCGTTTTCCGATAGTCCTCGGCAGTGGCAAGCGCGGACTTGTTGGCATCCTCTTCCGTTTCGCCCTTGCCCTTTTCGACCGCGGCCTGAAGCGCGGCGATCACGACCGCATCTTCTTCCGCTTTCTTGGATGCGGATTCCAGAAGGCTGACGGAGGGGGCTTTTTCGGTGTCTTTTCCGGACTGGTCCAGGAGCGATTTCGAGCCGCCGCCTGAGGAAAAGGAGGCGCTCAGGATGCTGGTGCTTTGCGTCGTTGTCTCGATGGAAAGCTGCATGGGCTTGGTCCTGGCCGTCAGTGCAAAGGCGCACGGCCTTCTGCCGGCGCTACAGACGTTAACAATGCGGTCAGCCGGGTTAACAGAATGTAAACGCAGGCCTTTCAGCGGCCGGAAAGTGCGGTTTTCAGGAACCGTCCGCCGAGAACCATGCCACGTTCGTCGATGGAGTGACCAAGTTTTTCGAGAAGATGGCTTTCGACGTCAACGCCGCGCCCTGCCAGAGCGTCCCGCGAGACCGGCAGGTGGTAGGGCGGCACCACATCGTCCTCGCTGCCGTGGACCAGGAGTACCGGAGGTGTCGTCTGTATGTCGTCCAGCCGGTCGGGTCCGGCAAGCAGGCCGGAGTAGGCGAGAATGGCCGCCGGCGCGATTTTTCGGCGCAGGCCCGTATGCAGCGCCATCATCGCGCCCTGGCTGAAACCGACGAGCGCGAGGACGGAGGCGCCGACCTGCCAGCGGTCGAGTTCGCTTTCCAGAAAGGCCTCCAGCACCGGATGTGCGGCTTCCACGCCCATGCGGTATTCGCGCATGTCCCGTTCGGTGAGGGCAAACCATTGCCGCCCGCCAAGGGCCTCGAACGGCAAAGGCTCCGGGGCATCGGGAGCAACGAAGGCCGCATCCGGCAGAACCTCCGCCCAGGCGCGGCTGAGATCGATCAGATCCGCGCCATCGGCACCGTAGCCGTGCAGGAAGACAACGAGCCGGGTGGCTTTTCCGCCGGAGGCAGGCGAAAGACGCGGTCCGTCCAGAATGGGCATTGGTATCGATCTGTCCCTATTGAGCGATCTTTGACGCCATGACGCCGATGGTTTTCTGGTAGACCGTCGCCTTGTTCCACTGTTTCAGGACATTGTAATTGGCCGTGCCCGGACCCCATCCCTGACCTCTGCGCCAGCCGTGGGCTTTCAGGTAATTGGCGGTCGAGGCGAGAGCGTCGGGGGAGGAGCGGATCAGGTCGCGGCGGCCGTTTCCATCGAAATCGACGGCGTATTTGAGATAGTTCGTGGCGAGGAACTGGGTCTGGCCGATCTCGCCTGCCCAGGCACCGCGCATTTCCTGCGGGCGCATGTCACCGCGTTGGACGATCTGGATCGCGGCGACCAGCTCGTCGGTGAAGAACCGGGAGCGGCGGCAATCATAGGCGAGGGTTGCCAGCGACCGCAGGACCGACATGTTACCGCTGAAGCTGCCGTAGTTCGTCTCCAGGCCCCAGATCGACAAAAGGACCGGGGCCGGTACGCCATACCGTTTTTCGATCCGCCGGAAGATGCCGGCGTAGCGTTGCTGTAACTGCCGGCCGCGCTTGATCATCGCGTTGTTGACCCGCTTCCGGTAGAATTGCTCGAAGGACAGTTTGAAGGAATGTTGTGACCGGTCCAGCTTGATGACCTTGCTGTCGTAGGAAACGCCGCTCAGAGCCCGTTCAACTGCGCGCGGCTTCAGGCCGTATCGAGGCGCTTCGGCCTTGAACTGGGCAAGCCACGCGGGAAATCCCGAAGCCCCGTTGCCGCATCCGGCCGCCAGAGCGGGTGTCGCACTGACAATGGAGGCCGCAAGGCCCGCTGCAAGAACGCGTTTCAAGTTCATCCGCAATCCTCCGTCCCGTCGGCGACTCTCCTGCCGAAGCCAGCAAAGATTAGCAGAATCGGACGTTGAGGAAACCGGAAGTTAACAGGATCCCGATCCCCGCCTATTCGGCAGCCACCAGTTCCGGTGTCGTCCAGGAGCCGGATTCGATCTCTTCGATCTGCCGGTCGATCTGCTCGATGACGAACAGCGAGAACGGGCCGAGATGGACATAGAGTGCCATCATTTCCAGGACCGGTTTGATCGCCCGGAAATTGGTCAGGGCGGTCCCGATCAGGGTCCGCCAGAACGGCCAGCGGTAGCTCTTGTTGACGAAGGTCATCGACCAGATCAGGCGCCCGAAGAGTTTCAGGTCATGGAAGAAGCCGGCGCTGACGATCGATCCGTTGGCACCGCCGAGTTTGAGCATGCGCGCGACGTTCCGCACCCGTCTGAAATAGGCGTCCGGTGCATAGACGCGGGCAATGATTTCCCGGAAATCGCGCAGGATCTCCTGCCGCGGCCGCTTGGTCTGGAAGTTCAGGCCGGCGGTGCACTGGTCCCCGTGGGTCGTGTCCGGATCGTCGGTCCCGAAATCGGCATGCAGCCGGCCTTCCCTGGCAAGCCTTCGGGTGAGCTGTGTGGTCGGAAGTGCGTATAGCAACCCGGTCATGGCGACAGGAATGGCGGCCTCCTCGATCAGGCCAGAAATCTCGTCGGCGACATGGTTGCTTTCCTCGTCGAAGCCGACGATGAAGCCGGCCAGCACCCAGATACCGGCGTCGTAGATCTGGTGCACGCTCTTGGCGATATCCCGCCTTGTGTTCTGCTTCTTGCGCGTCGCCACCAGCACGTCCGGATCCGGGCTCTCGATGCCGATAAAGACGGAGAAGAAACTCGCTTCCTGCATAAGGCGCAGAAGCTCGGGATCGTCGGCAAGATTGAGGGAGGCCTCGGTCGAGAACTCGAACGGATAGTTCCGCTCCTTCTGCCACTTGATCAGATGGGGCAGGAACGCCTTCACCGCCTTCTTGTTGCCGATCAGATTGTCGTCGACGAAATCGACGTGACCCCGGTAGCCGAGCGCATAGAGCCGGTCCAGTTCGGCCAGCATCTGGTCGGCGTTCTTGGTGCGGGGCTTGCGGCCGTAAAGTTCGATGATGTCGCAGAATTCGCAGGTGAACGGGCAGCCGCGGGAAAACTGGACACTGACCTGGACATAATTGTCGAAGTTCAGGAGATCGAACCGGGGCGCGGGCGTTGCCGTGACATCCGCCTTGAACTTCTCCGCCGTGAACGTGCCGGAGCGGGTGCCGTTCTCCCAGGCGCTCAGGAATTCGTCGATGACGCCTTCGGCTTCGCCGATGATACGGAAATCGGCATCTTCGTAGAGTTCCGGGCTGGTCGTCGGGTCGGGCCCGCCGACGGCGACCGGAATGCCCCTGGCGCGGCAGGCGCGGACGATCTGCAGCGTGTCGCCCTGCTGGGGCAGCATACCGCCGGTCAGGACGATATCCGCCCAGTTCAGATCGCTTTCATCCAGTTCCGCCGTATTGCGGTCGATCAGGCGGATCTCCCAGCTTTCCGGGAGCATGGCAGCGACGGTGATGAGACCGAGCGGCGGAGCGGGATATTTCGCACCGACCAGTTCGCAGGTCTTGCCGTAGTTCCAGAAGGACCCCGCCATGAAGCGCGGATGGATCAAGAGTGCCTTGCATGTTTGTTCGCTCATGCGTGTCTGTGATCCCTCACTGTTCCGGCGGCACCAGTGCCGACCGTTCGCCACACTCTATTGGATTTTACGGGGAACGAAAGGGAAGCGTGTGGGGAAAATAAAAAAGGGCGGAAAACCGCCCTTCCATTCGGTCTTTTCGACCTGATTTAAAGGATCGTCAGATCCTCGGCCATTGCCTTGCCGCGGCGCCACTCGAGATCGAAGACCACAAGCTGGCCCTCTTCGAGCGTTTCAATGCCGGACCGGCGCAATGCCGAAATGTCGACGAAGATGTCTTCGCCATCCTGGGGTTCGATGGAGCCGATTCCCCGGCCGTTGTCGAACCATTTTACGTTGCCGTGCAACATGACTGTGTACTTTCCAAATTTATATCTACGTCGTCTAAATCGAGGCGTATTACCCCGCGAACACAACGTCTTCATGACAGTTTTGTTTGAAGGTATGGGGCGCTTGTTAAGAAAAGCGTCCAAAACAATTGCTCGCCTGATCTGCAGACTACCGTAGAGATAGTTAATGAATTGTCAGGCAAGGAACGGCAGCGCGTGCTCATAACTGAAATGCATCGCGCTGCACCTTGTACTTCCAAATGGGGTCCCGCGCCGCGAATTCAAGGGGTGCGGGAAATTTCAATATCTTAGGGTCCTGACCCTAGTGTGGTGGATTTGAAATACGCCTCATTTCTTCAGCGGATGCCGGAGCGTATTTCAAATCCGAAAACCACATTAGAAACATATATTTGCTAGTCACCCCTTTGAATCTGAAGTTCGTTCAGAACACGCTGAGAAAAGAGACGAACTTCAGATTCGGGTGACTAGCGGTCCAGTTCGCCCTTGATGACATAGCGGAGCACACTCACCACCTGTTCCGACGTTTCGGTCACCGCAAGCGCTGCCCCGTCGACTTCCTTCAGCGGGTGCGTCAGCGACGGGTCGTGCATGACGATCAGCGATTTTCCGAGCGCAGCCGCATAGCCCGCATCGAAGGCGGCGTTCCACTGCTTGTACTTGTCGCCGAAGCGGACAACGACGATATCCGCCTTCTCGATCAGCGTCCGGGTCCGGATCGCATTCACCTTGGCGCCCTTGTTGTCGTACCAGAATTTATTGTCCTCATGGCCGAGAATGAAGGCGCCGCAGTCGTCGCTGGCGTCATGATCGGTCACAGGCGCGGAAAACGTGACCGGCAGGCCGAGCTTTTCCGTACCGTCGATGATCCGTTCGCGCCAGTCCGTGTGGATTTCTCCGGACAGATATACCGACCATGTCGTCATCGGAAGCTCCCTGAGTTTTTAGGTTCTTGCTGCCGCATCGGCAGATGCGCAGGCAAGCTCGCGCAAGTGGGACATATCTGTCAACCGTATGGGCGGCGGAGTGAGGATAAGCACTTTTAACAGGGTGCGCTTGTGGTAGGTATTGGCCCGGCCCCATGTCCGGGGTTCACGTTTGTCCGAAAAGAGGAAGTGACCATGCCCGCATTGCTGATTGGCGACGAAGCCCCCGATTTTGAAGTCGAGACCACCGATGGTCCGATCCGTTTTCATGATGTGATCGACGGTTCCTGGGCGGTTTTGTTTTCCCATCCCAAGGATTTTACCCCGGTCTGCACCACCGAGCTCGGCATGACCGCCAAGCTGAAGGATGACTTCGCGGCACGCGGGGTGAAGGTCTTCGGTGTGTCCGTGGACCCGATCGAAGATCACCACGCCTGGATCGGCGACATCAAGGATACCCAGGGCGTCGCGCTGAATTTTCCCCTGATCGCCGATCCGGACCGGCAGGTCGCCACCGCCTACGGCATGATCCATCCCAATGCCAGCGACACGCTGACCGTCCGGTCCCTGTTTGTCATCGGTCCGGACAAGAAGATCAAGTTGAAGATCGAGTATCCGGCATCGACCGGCCGGAACTTCGATGAGGTTATCCGGGTGATCGATTCCCTTCAGCTCACCGCAAAGCACCAGGTCGCAACGCCGGCGAACTGGAAGTCCGGCGAAGACGTGATCATCGTCCCGGCCGTCAGCGACGAGGAAGCGAAGGAAAAATTCCCGGGCGGCTGGAAAACCCTGAAGCCGTATCTCAGGATCGTGCCTGAGCCGAAGTAAGGCTGAAAAAAACGCCCGCAGAATCCTGCGGGCGTTTTTAATTCCTGCTTGGTTCGTCAGGTCAGGCGGCTCTCACCTGTTTCAGGAAGTCGTGCATGGCGTCGCGCAGATTTGCCGACTTCCCCTGAAGCTGTTGGACCGCGTCTCGCATTTCGCCGCTCAGTCCGCCGGTTTCGGTCGCCGAGGAGCTGACCTGGGAAATTGACCTGGACACGCTCTGCGTTCCGTCCGCGGCTTCCGTCACGCTGCTTGCGATTTCGCTGGTTGCGACGTTCTGCTGCTCGGTGGCCTCGGCCATGCTTGCCGTCTTTTCGGCAATCGAGCGGACCATCCCGGCGACGCTTTCGGTCGCCGAAATGGATTCGTCGGCAGCCCCGCGCATCTCGGAAATCTGCCGGTCGATTTCTTCCGTGGCTTTCGAGGTCTGTTCGGCCAGCGCCTTCACCTCGGAGGCAACGACCGCGAAGCCCTTGCCGGCATCGCCTGCGCGGGCGGCCTCGATGGTCGCGTTCAGCGCCAGCAGGTTGGTCTGCTCGGCAATGTCGGTGATCAGACTGGTGACATCGCCGATCTTGGCGACCACCTGCTGCAGGGTCGCAACCGCCTGATTGGAGCGCTCCACTTCCGTCGAGGCATCGTCGGCGAGCTGGGACGACGAGCGGACCTGCTCGTAGATTTCCCGGATCGACGCGGAGAGCTCCTCGGTGGCACCGGCAACTGTGTTGACGTTGCTCGTGGCCTGTTCGGCGGCAGCCGAAACAGAAAGCGCCTGCTCCGTGGTTCCGTTCGCGATTTCCGACAGGGTGCCGGCTCTTGAATTGAGACCTTCCAGCGAGGAAATCATCTCTTCGCTGATGGACAGAACGGTTTCTTCGAACTCGCTTGCGACCCGCTCCATCTCGGCGCGTTTTTCGATATCCGCGTTTTCACGCTGCCGTGCCGCGTCTTCTTCCAGTTCCTTGTTCTTGATCAGGTTCATGCGGAAGATCCCAAGGGCGGAGCCCATGGTGCCGATTTCGTCTTTGCGGTCGCCGAAATCGATCTGCTGGTCGGTGTCGCCCTTGGCGAGCGCGTGAACGATCTCGCTGAGCTTTGCCAGTGGGCGGGAAACCAGAGCGTGGTTGAGGAAGCCGATGAGAACCGCGAAGGCAGCCATCAGCAGGGCGCTGCCGATCGCGAACAGCTGAACCTGCTGCAACTGGGAATCCTGGTCGGCCAGCATTTCCTGCCGTTTGTCGTCAAGTTCGGTAAGCAGAGCGTTGTTCGCGTTTTCGATGGCATCCAGCAGGCTCTGCCGGTCCCGGGTCAACTCAAGCGCACGTGCCATGTCGACCGTGCTCGGGTCGCGCATGAAGTTGATCTGCCGGTCGATGAAACCCGTTCGCCATGTCTTCCAGGCCTGGTCGATGTCGGTCAGCTTCTGCTGCATCGAGGCCGGAGCCTGGGCGTCGAACTCCGACTTCATCTTGCCGTACAGGGTATCGATCTGCGAGGTGAGCTCGTCTGCCCGGGTCAACAGGGCACGGTCCCCGGTCGTCAGGAAGGTCTTGTAGGCAAGCGCCTGGTTCAAAATGAGTGCTTCCAGCGCCATGGCATTTTTTGTGGATTGGCTGATGGCCGTGGTCACCTGAACCGAATTCGCGACCGAAGACGACTTGTAAAAGGAGAAGCCGCCGGCGACGGCACCAATCAGCGCCAGGCAGAAAAAGGCCACCGCGCTTTTTTTGGATACGGATAAATTCGCGAACATCTGATCCCTCGGGGTTAGCTGCCGAAACCAGCGCGGCGCTGAAGTTCGGTGAGATTGACTTCGACCGTTGCAGCGCCGATGGCCTTGTCGGTCTCGGTATCCGCAAGGGACAGGTTGATCTGGGCCCGCCAGATTTTGCGGTCCTCATCCCATTCGGGCTCGTCGATAAACACGGCGTCTTTGGCAACCGGGAAGGTCTTCTGGAACTTGGCTTCGTCGCCCTGCCAGTAGTCACTGGTAATCGCGCTCTGGCCGACATTGAGGCCGTTTGCGTCCATGACGAAGATCTCCGTGTAGAGACCCAGGTTCTGAGCCTGTATCCGCAGGAGATAGACGGACAGGGGCGCAGTCAATGTCGCCGAAATCAGCGGCTTGTCGTCAGCTTCCCGTTCCGCGCGCCACTGTTTGTCAAGCGCATCGATCTGCGCCTGAGACAGGGAGCCACGCGAATCGTTCTGAGTATTGATCGAAAGACCGACGATCGGATTGGCCAACCAGTCCCTGACGTTGGAGATGACATCCTGCGTCACGAGGGCTGTCGTGTCAGGCGGCGTCGGCTCCGCGGAATGTGCTGCCGTAAATGTCAGGGGTATCAGGCACAGCCCCACCAGCGACTTTTTCGAAACCATTTTGATCTCCTTCCGAATGAAGGATAAGGTTCCAGTAAAAAATTAATATTGGATCAATAACAATGAAAATCATTCTTAAATTACGTCTATAATCTGCCTTATCGTTCGCTGGTTACATTGAGGAAGGATAGTAGGTATTGGAAAAATTACGTAGTGTTACTTGATTGATTTTTGATAATTGCACAACCGGCAGATGTGTTGGTCGTTTCAGTTCGTTGATGAACCTCCCCTCTGTGGAGGAATGGAGATCCTTCGGGGCTGTTGAGAGCAGTATTAAGCCGGGAGTGGATTGTTTTATGTTTAACAAATATGCAATTGTATAAATATTATGCAGCTTCGGTCTTGGAAGACTCTGCTAGCCTGAGTGATTGCATTCGGCAAGACAGAGTAATCAGGCGCGGTTTGCCGGCCTTCGATTTATATTAAACAGAATTGCGCAGTGCCTGTAGCGCGGTCCGATAGTTCGGGTACCGGAACGCATAATCGAGTTGCTTCTTGACCTGCTGATTCGAGACCCGCTTGTTCTCTCCGTAAAAGGACCGGGCCATGGGGGAGAGATCCGCGCTTTCGAAGGGGATCTCGGGCGGCGGCTCAACGCCGAGCAGTTCGGCGGCGTAAGTGACGACATCCTGGGGTGGGGCCGGTTCGTCGTCGGCGACATTGAAGATTCGGGTGGAGGGGTGCGCCATGGCGGCTTCCAGGACCCCTGCGATATCGGCGACGTGGATCCGGTTGAAGACCTGCCCCGGTTTGATCAGGCGCCGCGCCGTTCCTTTGCGAAAATTCTCAAATGCATTGCGCCCGGGTCCGTAAATGCCGGCGAGACGGAAGATCTGCACCGGCAGCGCGTTTTCTCCGGCAAAAGCCAGCCAGGCGTTTTCGGCCGCGACCCGTTGCACCGACCGTTTGGACACCGGTCTGCACGGCGTGTCTTCATCGACCCATGCACCGCCGTGGTCTCCGTAAACGCCCACGGTCGAAAGGTAGCCGATCCACGCTGGGCGAGCGGCGGCAATATCGTCCGCGTGGGTGTTGAGAACCGGATCGCCGCCTTCGTTAGGACCGATCGAAATCAGAACGTGGCTTGCCTTGGAAAGCGCGTCGGCGACACCGTCTCCCGCTATGGTGCCGTCGAACACAAAGGCGTGGATCCCTTTCGCCGCAAGCGCGGCTGCCTTTTCAGCCGAACGGGTGGTTCCGCCGATCCAGCCGAACCGGTCTTTGACCTTTTCGATGAAGGCTGTTGAGGAATACCCAATCCCGAAAACGAAAAGCCGCATATGAATTCTCTTCAAAGGTCCAGGTGTTTTCGACGGATTTCGTAAAGCGAAATACCGGTGGCGACCGCCAGGTTCAGGCTGTCCGCCTCGCCCACCTGCGGGATCCGGATCAGGGTCGAGCAGGTCGCGGCCATGTCGTCCTCGAGACCTTGCTGTTCATTGCCCATCAAAAGCAGAACGGGTTCCGAATACTCCGGCGTCCGATAATCGACCGAGCCTTTCAGATGGGTGCCGGCGACGGTTCCCGGCCACTTTGCGGCCAACGCCTTGAACTGGTCCTTGGTGAGCCTGGCGAGCGGGACGTGGAAGAGGGATCCCATGGTCGCGCGCACCGCCTCGACTGCGAACGGGTCGGTGCAATCGCCGACCAGCATCACGCCGGACGCTCCCACCGCATCGGCGGTGCGGATGATGGTGCCGAGATTGCCCGGGTCGCGCACCCGGTCGAGCGCCACCCATACGGTTGCCTTGGCGGGATCGATCTGTTCGGCGGTAAGCATTTGCTGCTCATAGACACCGACCACCATCTGCGGATTGTCCTTGCGGGTCATGGCGGCGAGAACCGCCGTGTTGACCTCCAGGATCAGGGCGCCGCGCGCCTTGGCATTGGCGGCCGCTTTCTGAGCAACGGGATTGTCCCGCGCTTCAGGGCCGAGCGCGAGATATCGCACACCCCAGCCCGCGGCCATGGCGTCCGTTGCCAGCTTCAGGCCTTCGGCCACGAACAGACCTGACTGGGTCCGGTGCTTGCGCTGGGCGACCAGCCCCTTGATTTCCTTGATGATCGGATTGGAGTGGCTGGTGATCTGCTTCACCGCTCCGGCCCGCTGGGGCTTTTCGTTCTGGCTCATCGGCTGCTCCATCTGGAAAACAGCGACGTGGACAGCGCCCGCTTGCCGTCCTCTTCGCGAATGACCAGTTCACCGGATTCCAGCAGGCCGCCCTGCTTGTCCAGCGTTTCGGCCATCAGCTCGTGAATGGCGAGAAAGCTGGAGCGGATCGCATAGGCGGTCAGGATCATGAACAGCGCGTCTCTGGACAGAAGCTGGCGCAGGTTGTCGAGCATTTCCGGCAGGCTGGTGTAGATGTCCCAGACCTCGCCCTTGGGCCCTCGGCCATATTTCGGCGGATCGAGAATGATGCCGTCATAGGTGTTGCCCCGCCGGACTTCCCGGGCGACGAATTTCGATGCGTCCTCGCAAATCCAGCGGATCGGCAGATCTTCCAGACCGGACAGGGCCTGGTTCTCCCGGGCATAGCCGATCGCCTTCTTGGACGCATCCACATGGGTGACCTGCGCGCCTTCGGTGGCAGGCAGCAGCGAGGCGAGCCCGGTGTAGCCGAACAGGTTCAGGATCTTCAGCGGCCGGTCTGGGCTTTTCGTCCGTTCCGCGCGGACCTTGCCATTGACCCAGTCCCAGTGCGCGGCCTGTTCGGGAAAGACGCCGACATGGCGGAACGACATGAACCGGCCGATATATTTCACTGGGCCGTAGGCCATCTCCCAGGTCTCGGGCACGTTGCCGGTGAATTTCCAGCGACCCGGTCCTTCTTCCTCCGTGTCACCGGAAAAGACGGCGTTCGCCCGATCCCAGACGGAGGATTTCTGACGGCGGCGCCCCATTGCCTGGGGCTCGGGCCGGACGATGGAAAATCGGCCGTACCTCTCCAGTTTTTGTCCCTCTCCCATGTCGAGCAGGCAATAATCCTTCCAGCCCCGGTTCTCCAGGATGACCGGCCACTTCTGGACGGGGGGCTGCCCGTGGGGGGCGAAGTCGGATTTTGTCGGAATGTCCGGCAAGGTTGTCTCTCAATGGTTTGACGGGTCGGTTTCAACAGGCATTATTCCGGCAGAACGCCGGGGTCAATCGCAACGCTCCGATTTGGGCGCGGCGATGAGGGGAAGATCGAATGGGAAAAGAGGCGAGGATGGGCACCATGGCGACCGCGCGATTGCCCGATCCGGCTCCGCCCGTCGCGGCCTATCTGGCGGAGTGTCCGCCCTTCATTCAGGAGGGCCTGCTCGGTCTTCGGGCGCTGGTCTATCAGGTGGCAGCCGAAGATCAACGGATCGGCCCGTTGCAGGAAACCCTGAAATGGGGCGAACCGTCCTATCTGACCGAAGCGACCCGGTCCGGCACCACGTTGCGGCTGGCAGTCAAGAAGGCACTGCCTGAAACCTATGGCCTGTTTTTCAATTGCCGGACCCGCATTGCGGAACGGATCACGGATCTCTATCCGAACACCTTCACGCTCGACGGCACGCGCGGCCTTCTGTTTTCCGCGGACCGGAAGCTCCCGACCGAAGAGGTGAAAGCCTGCATTTCGCTGGTCCTGACCTATCGGCTTGGTGGTCTGTTCTAGCCTCGGGAGCGGATACGAAAAAGGGCGGCCGATGCGGCCGCCCTTGGCGTTTTTCTGGGTTGCCGGATCAGGCGGCGGCCACTTCGTTCAGGAAGCGGTCCACTTCCTCCTTCAGATGTGCCGTCTTGGAGCCGAGTTCGCTGGAAGCCGAAACAACCAGATCGGAGGACTTGGCCGTTTCGTCCACGGCCTGCGACAGCTCGCTGATGTTGCCGGTCACGATATTCGTTCCCTGGGCCGCCAACTGGACGTTCTGGGAAATCTCCTCGGTCGCAGCTCCCTGCTGCTCCACCGCCGAGGCGATCGCACCGGTGTAGGTGTTCACTTCCTGCATCGTTTCCGTGATCGAGGCAATGGCATCGACGGCTTCCTTGGTCGCCGACTGGATGGCGGAAATCTGGCCTGAGATTTCTTCCGTAGCCTTGGAGGTCTGGGTTGCGAGTTCCTTGACCTCCGCCGCGACCACCGCAAAGCCCTTGCCGGCTTCGCCTGCGCGGGCTGCCTCGATGGTGGCGTTGAGCGCGAGCAGGTTGGTCTGTTCCGCGATGGCCTGGATCAGGGTCACGACCTCGCCGATCTTGGCGGCGGAAATGGCCAGGCTTTCCACCTTCTCGTTGGTGACGCGAGTGTTTTCGGTGGCCTGATTGACCACACCCGTGGTGCGGGACACCTGGGACTGGATCTCGCCGATGGAAGCGGCCAGTTCTTCGGCCGCCGACGCCACGGTGTTGACATTGCGCGTTGCCTCGTCCGAGGCGCCGAGCGTTTCGCTCGCACGGCCGGAGCTGGTGCGCGCGATTTCCGTCAGCTTGTGGGCGGTGTCGTCAAGGGTCGCCGAGGTTTCGCCGACGGACGAGATGACGTCCGAGGCAGTCGCCCGGAAGGCGGCGATCAGTTCGTCGACCCGTTGCTGGCGGACCAGCCGGGCTTCCGCCTCGCCGGCACTTTCGTTTTCAAGCCGCAGCCGTTCGATAGCGTTGTCCTTGAACACCTGGACGGTTCGGCTCATGTCGCCGATTTCGTCGCTTCGGTCGGTGCCGGGAACGTCTACGTCGTGCTGGCCGTTCGCGAGGCCGAGCATGGCGGTCTGCAGTTTGCCAAGGGGACGGGTGATGGAGCGCACCACCATGAAGGCGGCGCCGGCGATCACCGCCAGCAGCGCCAGGTCGAGCGCCAGGCGGTAGATGAACTGGTTCCAGAAGACAGCGGACAGGTCGTCCACATAAACCCCGGTCATCGCGAACAGGTTCCAGGGCTTGAATGCCTCGACGTAGGAAATCTTGTCGACGGGCTCGTCACTCCCTGCACGGGGCCAGACATAATCGACGTAACCGGAGCCTTGGCTCTTTGCCAGGTCACCCAATTCCTTGACGAAGAATTTGCCGTTCCCGTCCTTCAGGGCGAGGATGTCGGCGCCGACCAGGGACGGCTTGCCGGCATGCATCAGGACCGAATACTTGTCGTCCAAGCCTTGAATGACGAAGTAGTTATTGTCGCCGTAGCGCATCGACTGGATGATGCCGAAGGCGCGCTTCTGGGCGTCTTCCAAAGACATCTTGCCTTCTGAGACCAGTTTCTGGTGATCCTCCATGACGGATATCGCTGCGTCGGTCAGATGCTGCAACTCGGCGAACTTCTGTTCCTTAAGGCTTGAATACTGCGTCCAGGATTCAACGGCCATGATGGCGGCAAGACCGAACGCAAACAGGGCAAGCAGGCCAAACAGGCGATGGCCGATCGACAGCTTGGAAAAAACGGTGGGCATCTTGATACTCCAGCGGCAACAACTACGAGCATGTATCGGCTTCCAACCGTTAAAATTGACATAACCGGAAGCTGGTTGATTCGAAATAATCTTTAAAATTGAATAGCTTACGTTACGGAAAGTTCTCAAATCGAGGCGATCGCAACAAAAAAGGGCGGCCCGCAAGCCGCCCTTTTCAATTAGGTATCGGACCGGTCGGTGTCAGGCCGCCGCAACCTCACTCAGGAAGCGATCGACTTCCTGCTTGAGCAAGGCGGTCTTGGAACCGAGTTCGGCGGAGGCGGACACAACCAGGTCCGCGGACTTCGTGGTGTCGTCCACTGCCTGGGACAGCTCGCCGATATTCGCCGTCACGATGTTGGTCCCCTGGGCGGCCAACTGGACGTTCTGGGAAATCTCCGTCGTGGCGGCCCCTTGCTGCTCGACGGCGGTCGCGATGGCACCGGTGTAGGTGTTCACCTCCTGCATCGTCTCGGTGATCGAGCCGATCGCCTCCACGGATTCCCGAGTGGCGGACTGGATCGCCGCGATCTGGCTGGAAATTTCTTCGGTTGCCTTGGACGTCTGGGTTGCGAGTTCCTTGACCTCGGCGGCAACGACCGCGAAGCCCTTGCCGGCTTCGCCGGCCCGGGCCGCCTCGATGGTGGCGTTCAGGGCCAGGAGGTTGGTCTGTTCCGCAATTGCCTGGATCAGGGTGACGACTTCGCCGATCTTTGCAGCCGAAGCGGCGAGGCTCTCCACCTTCTCGTTGGTGACGCGGGTTCCTTCAGTCGCCTGGTTGACCACGTCGGTCGTCCGGGCCACCTGCGAACTGATCTCGCCGATGGAGGCGGCGAGTTCCTCTGCCGCGGAGGCGACCGTGTTCACGTTGCGGGTCGCTTCGTCTGAGGCACCGAGGGTTTCAGATGCCCGGCCGGAGCTGGCGCGCGCGATTTCGGTCAGCTTGTGGGCCGTATCGTCGAGGGCGGACGATGTCTCCCCGACCGAGGTGATGACATCCGATGCGGTTGCCCGGAAGGCGGCGATCAGTTCATCGACCCGCTGTTGGCGGACCAGGCGGGCTTCCGCCTCGCTTGCGCTTTCGTTCTCGAGGCGCAGCCGTTCGATGGCGTTGTCCTTGAACACCTGGACGGTACGGCTCATGTCGCCGATTTCGTCGCCGCGCGCGGTGCCGGGGACATGTACGTCATGCTGGCCGTTCGCAAGACCGAGCATGGCGTCCTGCAGGCCACGGATGGGCCGGGTAATGCTGCGCACCACGAGGAAGGCCGCCCCGGCGACAATCGCTAGAAGAGCAGTGTCCAGCACCAGCCGGTTGACAAATTCACTCCAGAAGATCTTCGAAAGGTCGTCGATGTAGACGCCTGTCAAAACCAGGACGCCCCAGGGCTTGAAGGCCTGAAAATAGGCGGTTTTGGCGGAAGACTCCTCGGCGCCGGGCTTGGGCCATGTGTAGTCCATATAGCCACTGCCATCCTTCTCGGCGATGTCGTTCATCATCCGGATGAACGGCTTGCCGTTCGTATCCTCTGCCTTGCTCTGATCTTTGCCTTCAAGAGCCGGCTTGATGGGATGCATAACCAGATGATAGTCACCGCCCAGGGTCTGGACGGCGAAGTAATCACCGTTGCCGTATCTCATGTGGCGGAGGGTGTTGTAACCTTGCGCTTTCGCCTCATCGAGGGTCAATTCACCCTTTTCGACCTGGGCTTGATAATCCGCCAGTATGCTGATGGCGGATTCGGTCAGGCTCCGCAGTTCTGCGAGCTTTTGGCTTTTCAGGCTCTTGTACTGGTTCCAGGATTCCACTCCCATCAGGGTAGCGAGACCGAGGGCAAAAATGAGGACCAGACCGAACAGACGGTGGCCGATTGAAAATTTGGACAGGATATTTGGCATTCAGGAAAACTCCGCCGCGATTCGTTGGATCGAATATCTTCAGCGTGAGTTAAACAAAGTATAAAACACGATTTTTTCAGGGTGTTATGTAGTTTGCGCGATTTTTATTGTCATAAATGCCAATGGAAAAGCGGCGAATTTATTGTGCGGTGCAACTTTTGATTTGCATGCGCAGCATGGCGCCTCAAACCGATTCGCGTGACCGGGCGGGATCGCTCAGCGAGAAGCTGACGTCTGATCCCCGACTTGATGTACAGACCGGGGACATGGCTGACAGGTGTTCGGGGACATGGTTGACACATTTATATCGCGTTGAGGTCGATTTGTGCGACCTTGTTGGCGCCGAAATAGATGCCGTATTTTCCCGGGTGAGAAGTTGGGCGAATAGCCAGGCTGTGTCCCCTGAATGCTTTCGGCACAGACCAGAGGCGTCCTTTGTAGCTGATTTGGGCCTTGGTTCTGGGGACCTTGCGGGTGATGGTGCTGTTTTCATAGATCATCTCCGGCAAGGTCTTTGACCAACTGCGCAGCGACGGACGGTAGCGGCTCGCGGGAACCTTGTCAGACAGGGCTTCATGCGGGCGATGATGGTTGTAAACCAGCCGCCAGCGGTCGAAGGCCTGCTGGAGCTGCTCCTGGCTACGGTAGCAGCGCAAGGCCAGCACCTCTTCGTTCAAGGTTCGGTTGAAGCGTTCATTCTTGCCCTTGGTTTGCGGATGGAATGGCCGGGCGTAGATCACATTCACGCCCAACCTGGCCAGCCAGACCCGTAACGGTGTCCAATGACTGTCCCGATAACTGGAACCCCAGGGGGCGCCATTGTCGACCAGAAATGCATCCGGCAGGCCATAGAGGCTAAAGCTGCGCTCCAGATGGGTCTGGACGGTATGTGTGCGCTGATCCGGACAAGCCGCCAGGCACACCGCGAAGCGGGAATGGTCGTCGACAACCGTTAGCGGATGGCACTCCTGTGCATTGCCCAGACGGACCCGACCCTTGAAGTCCATCTGCCACATACGGTTGGCCTCCTCTTCTTCAAAACGCTGCCAGTCTGTCCCGCTCCTGTCCCGGGGCCGGATACAATCATGGCGACGCAAGACCGCATGGATGGTCGATACCGCTGGAGTGTTGTCGTCGGTGCGTGAAAGCACCGCCGCGATCTTGCGCGCACCCCAAGCCGGATGGGCCGTGCGCACCGACAGGATTGCTTCTTCCAACGCGGGGCAAAGCTGCTGCGGACTCGATCGCGGCCGGCGGCTGCGGTCCTCAAGCACATCTCCCGCTTCAAACCGGCGCAGCCACTTGTAGCCGGTCTGAGGGCTGATCCCGAACCGGCGGCAAAGCTCACGCCGGTTCACGCCTTCAAGCCTCGCGAGCCGGACGAACTCTTCTCGCTGTTCCATGATCGACATCTCCTGCCACGGCATGCCCGCCTCCTTCGACGTAAGTCATGCCAAATGTGTCAACCATGTCCCCGAACACCTGTCAGCCATGTCCCCGGTTTAAACACCTGAGCGGGTGGGGCAGGCGGAGCATAAGCAACAGCGGCTTGCGGCTGGGAGCCGGAGGCCGCTGTTCGAAGCGATTTCCGTCGTTGGCGATCAGGCTGCCGCTACGCCGGCCAGGAACTGATCGACTTCCTGCTTGAGCCGGTCGGTCTTTGCGTTGAGCTCACCGGATGCCGACAGAACCAGATCAGCGGAGGAGGATGTGTGATCGACGGCCTGGGAGAGCTGTGACATCGCGGAAGAGACCGACTGGGTGCCTTCCGCCGCACGCTGGACGTTCTGCGAGATCTCCGTCGTTGCGGCGCCCTGCTGCTCGACGGCGGCGGCAATGGTCGACGTATAATTGTTGACCTCTTCCATGATTTCGGTGATCTCGCCGATGGCCTGGACCGACTCTTCCGTCGCGCCCTGAATGGCGCTGATCTGCTGGCTGATTTCCTCCGTCGCCTTGGACGTCTGGGTGGCCAGTTCCTTGACCTCGGCCGCGACAACTGCGAAGCCCTTGCCCGCTTCGCCGGCCCGTGCCGCCTCGATGGTGGCATTCAGGGCCAGGAGGTTGGTCTGTTCGGCGATTGCCTGGATCAGGGTGACGACTTCACCGATCTTGGCCGCCGATGCGGCAAGTCCTTCGACCTTCTCGTTGGTCTTCTGGGTGCCAAGGGTCGCCCGCCCGACGACTTCCGTCGTCTGGGAAACCTGGCGGGAGATCTCGCCGATGGAAGCAGCCAGTTCCTCCGCCGCGCTCGCAACGGTCTGTGCGTTGCGGGTCGCCTCATCGGAGGATTCGAGCGTCTCGGTGGCGTGGTTGGAGCTTTCGCGCGCGATTTCCGTCAGAGCGTTCGCGGTCTTGTCCAGCCCATCGGCCGTCTGGCCGACCGAGCCGATGACATCTTCTGCCGTTGCGCGGAAGGAAGCGATCAGGCTGTCGATCCGCTCCTGGCGCTGCAGGCGCGCCTGCTCGTCCCTGGCGCTTTCGTCCTGGAGCCGCGCCCGTTCCAGCGCGTTGTCGCGGAAGACCTGGACGGTCCGGCTCATGTCGCCGATCTCATCGCCCCGGTCCAGGCCGTTTATGACGACGTCATTGTTGCCGTTTGCAAGGGTGGACATGACCGATGTGATCTCGCGGATCGGACGCGTGATGACGAGATTGAGTACGAAGGCAAGGGCGAACCCAGCGGCGATGGCCAGCAAGATCGTGATGCCGATTGTCGTCAACGCCGTCCAGCCGGCATCGCGGGCGCCGTGGGACTGGGAGGACGTAAGCGAGGCGATTTGCTGATTGACCCGGATCGTCAGCTCGTCGAGCTGTCCCCGCCGCGTCTTCAGGTCCGCTTTCGTCGAAACCATCTCCTTGAACGCTCTGTCGAAGGTCACGATTGCTTCGGCGATTTCCCCGGTCACTTCCTTGACCGCCGGGAGAAACTGCGACGAAGCGGACATGGCTTCTTCCAGCGCAACCAGCTGGCCGACCTCATCCTCGACCGGCTTCGTGTCCGTCGCGCCGAAGCCGCCGAATAGTTTGAGGATGTCGGCCCGGGCTTGCAGTGCCAGCTCGTCGAGCTTGGTGGCTTCTTCCTTGATGACCCGAATGCTCTCAAGTTTCATCGCATTCGACTGGGCCACGGTCTTTGCGTTCGAGACCGCCGGCAGAAGCTGGAAACGGATTTCACGCGCGATGCTGATAATCTTTTCGATCGCGGTGCCTGCGGCTTCCTTGACCGTGAAGGCTTCGCCGAAGCCGAGGTCGCCCGACATCTTTGTCAGGTTTTCCTTGAGCGTGTTGGCTTCCTTGGCCAGGAGGTCGAAGTTGTCGGAAGAAATGCCTGCGAATTGCAGGCTTGTCAGGGCCGCTGCTTCGGAGGCGATGCTTTCCGTCGACTGCAGGGATTCCTCCAGCTGCGATCCGGACAGGTTCCCGCTTGCTTTCAGATAGGTCAGCTGAATGGCAAAGGCCTGCTCCTGCAGGGCAAAGACCCGGCGGGCCAGCTCGTTTGCCGTTTCCAGGTCCTTGTTGGCATTGACGACTTCCGCCCTGATGTCTTTTTCCGTCTTCAACACGGTCTCGTTGATGCGGTCGGCCTGGCCGGCAAGAGCATCCGTCGCCTGGATCAGGGTGGCGAGGCGCATCGATTGCTGGTCTGTCAGACTGACCACTTCATCAAACGTGGAGGAGAATTCCGAGACAGCGGACGCGGCATCTGCAACCTGGTTGCCGGCTTCGCCTTCACTGGAGGCGGTTTCCCGCAACTGGTCCAAAGCAGCAGTCAGCTGCTTGATTTCCTGCCGGGTGTCTTCCGCTGCTTCCGCGCTGGCATTCGTCAGAAAGGCCTCTCGCTTGAGGGAGGTCGCCTGCATCCGGCTGGACACCTGGGCCGCCTGATCGGCAACTTCGAAGCGTGACGACAGGTTCAGGATCGCGAAAAAGCCGACCGCACCCACGATGGCGGTCAGGACAAGGATGGCGCCGAAACCGCCGCTGACCTTGTAGCCGAAACGCAGATCTACCAACCACTTGAAGAATTGTTTCATAGTGTCCCCCAACAAGCAATTCCAAGAATTGCCGTATGTTTTGGGAGAAACTGTCGTTGAGATAGGTGAAAAATATGTAAATCAAATATTGGGTATTAAATTGCAGAGAAAACGTATTCGCATATTGTTTCGGTGAATAATGATTAAGATGTGTAGTATCTTCGCCTGGGCAGTATTTGCTGGTGCTAAGGTATTCCTGCCATTGGTGTTTAAGACAATGGTCCAACTGTGGCCTCGTCGGTATCGCGCTGCAGCAAAACCCACGATTCCGGCAAAAGCCGGCACCCGGTCCAATCGCCGGGTAACTGGCTTCAATAAAAATATGCGACTTATACGTGCTGACCGCCGTTGATGTGGATTTCCGAACCCGTCACGTAGGAAGACGGCGCGGTGCACAGGAAGTGAATCGTGTCGGCAACTTCGTCCGGTCGACCGAGACGGCGAAGCGGGATTTCCTCGACCAGTTTTTCCGTCCCCGGCGACAGGATGGACGTGTCGATCTCGCCCGGCGCGATGGCGTTCACCCGGATGCCGTGCGGTCCGAAGTCCGCTGCCATTTCGCGGGTCAGGGAGGAGAGCGCGGCCTTGGACGTCGCATAGGCAGTGCCCGCGAACGGATGGACCCGGCTGCCGGCGATGGAGGTCACGTTGACGATCGACCCGCCCGCATTCTTCAGTTCCTTGAACAGGCCCCGGCCCAACATGATCGGCGCGAAGAAATTCACCTGAAAGACATGACGCCAGATGTGCATCGAGGTCGTCAGCGAATCCAGCCGCTCGCCTTCGTCGCCCTTGGGGCTGATGCCGGCATTGTTGATCAGCGCATGCAGCTTCGATCCGTGCGGCTCCAGGCGCTTGCGCATCTCCTGGATTGCGTAGCCGAGATTTTCGGGATCCGACAGATCCACCTGGATGTGGTCCTCCGGACCCATCGGCCAGGGGCACTTGTCGGAAAAGGCATGCCGCGAACAGGTGATGACGCGCCATCCGGCGGCGGAAAACCGCTTCACGGTCGCGTGGCCGATCCCCCGGCTTGCACCGGTCAGGACGACGGTTCGACGCTCATCAATCGGATTGCTGTCACTCATGCGGACTTTGCCTCAATATGGAACCTGATGCGAAAAAGTTGACTTTTTCAGGTTACTTTAGTTTATGCGGTCCAACCTTTGTATGCCAGAATGAGCCCGATTGGGAATTCCTAAACGAAGCAGGGTTGGCGTGAACGAATTTGGTGGCATGATCAGTGCGGGGTTTCGTAAATTCTTCCGGTTTTCAGAACCTTGTGATTGGTTGGCTGGGCCTTACATCCGTCACGTCTGCCGAGTGTGAGTTTACGATCTGAGACGAGGATGGCCCGGGGCCCGGAATGATCATCTGTTCCTGTAATGTGTTGTCGGACGCGCAGCTTCGCAAGGCGGCGGACGAGATGCGCGCCGATCCGAACGGCAAGGTGCCAACCCCTGGCGCCGTGTTCCGGCATTTGGGCTGCCGGCCCCGTTGCGGCAGCTGTTTCCCGGCTGTGATTCGAATTATTCACGAAGATGCAGAAGACGGCGGCTCCCAAAGCGGCTATGCAAGACTAAAAGCCGCCGGCAACCGCGGGCGATAACGGAGAGGCATCATGAAGGGCGAACCGAGGGTTATTGAGTATCTGAACAAGGCGCTGCGCCATGAGCTGACTGCGGTCAACCAGTACTGGCTGCACGCAAACCTCATGGACGACTGGGGCTATACCAAGCTCGCCGCCAAGGAGCGGGAGGAATCGGCGGAAGAACGCGATCACGCCGACCGGATCATCAACCGGATCATCTTCCTGCAAGGCTTGCCCAACCTGCAGGTGCTCGATCCGATGCGCATCGGCCAGTCGCTCAAGGAATGCATCGAATGCGACCTTGCAGGCGAATATGTCGCCAGGGCCCTCTATCACGAGGCGCGCCAGGTCTGCCGCGAATGCGAAGACTATGTCTCCATGGAGCTGTTCGAGACCCTTCTGGGGGATGAGGAAAGCCACATCGATTTCCTCGAAACCCAGCTGGGTCTGATCGAGCAGATCGGTATCGACAACTATGCGCTGCTCCAGGCGTCGCCCGCGAACGCTGCTGACTGAGTGAGGCCGACCGGTCCTAAAGCCGGACCACGTCGCCGCCGGCCGCTTCGGCGTCGTCCGGGTCGTGCGTGACGAGCAAGACCGGCAAGCCTTGCTCGCGCGCCTTTGAAAACACCAGATTGCGTAGATCGGCGCGCCGCGTCTGGTCGAGGCTTGAAAACGGCTCGTCGAGCAGGAGTGCCCCCGGCTCGGCAAGAAGCAGCCTCATGAGGGCGACCCGCGTTTGCTGGCCGCCGGACAGGGTGGCCGGGTCGCGGTCGAAGAACCCGGCAAGCCCCACATCGCGCAAGGCATCTTCGGCAATGGCGCGGCGCTGCCCGTTGTCTCGGCCTTTGATCTTGTTGAGGCCGAACAGGAGGTTCTCACCGACCGACATGTGCGGAAACAGAAGCGGGGCCTGGAACATCAGCCCCACTTTGCGTTCCTGCGGCGGAAGCGTCGTGATCTCCGTGCCATCCAGCCAGACTTGCCCGGTTGCCCGGAAGGCGGGATCCAGAAAGCCGGCGATGAAATCCAGAAGAGAGGATTTCCCGCTGCCGCTGTCGCCCATCACCGTCAACACGTCCCCGGGAGCGATCCGCCGGTCAAGCGTCACCAGTCGCCTTGTCTCAAGGTTGATTTCAACGTGATCCAGCTTCAGGCCGGACGGGGAGGGCGGAGGGTCTGCCATGCCTGTCTTATCGTTGAAGTCTGAGGCCAAGTCGATGCCGGAACGCGATTGCGGGAACGACGCTTGCCAACAAGAAGCCCAGAAGCGGCAACAGCAGTTGCAGTAAGGCATAGACGGCCGCGACCGAACGGCTGCCCCCGCTAGCCAGCACCACGCTCTCGGTCGTGATCGTAGCGATCCGTCCGGCCCCGATCATCAGGGTTGGAAGATACTGGCCGATGGAAACCGCGAACCCGATCGCCGCGGCCACGATCAGCGGGCGCAGCAGCATCGGCAGGCGGATCGACCACAGGATCCGGTTTTGGGAAGCACCCAGGGATGCGGCGACCTTGGCAAGACGCGGATCGAGATGATCCCACGGATCGGACAGGGCGAGAAAGACATAAGGCAGGACGAAGACAAGATGGGTCAAGGCGACGGCGACCAGGGTGCCGTCCCATCCGGCGACGAGAAACAACACCTGCAGACCGAAGAGAAACGAAATCTGCGGTACCAGCAGCGGCAGGAACATGAGCCTTCTGAACGCGGTGCGGCTTCGACGAGGGCCGGTCCGGGACCACAATTCCAGCTGCCAGACGATCAGCGCGATGGCAACCAGCGCCGCCGGCAATGCTATGAGGAGCGTATCGGCAATGAGTTGGCTGCCGCTTGAGTAAAGGCCGGTCCAATGGCGCAATGTCAGCGCCGACGGAAAAGCTTGCGGGAACCACCAGCCTGCCGTCAGGGACCAAAGGACAAGCGTAGCCAGGGCCGCAACCATGGCGGCGATCAGGACGCCGACGAAGGCAGCCGCCGAATGCCGCATCAACCGGTCGCGGAGATGCCGACGGCCGCTGCTCCAGCCGGAGCGGGCGATCCGGCTAAACAGAATTTCGCCGAAGCGCCAGATGAGGATGGCACCGATGCTCAGGAGCAGTTGCACCACGGCACCGGCGGAGGCCTGAAGGCGCAACGCGGGATCGGCATCGGCCATCCAGTCGATGATCCGGGGTGCGAGCGGGGCGGGTATCGTCGGCCCAAGGATCCGGGCGACATCGACGACGGATGTCCCATAGGCCAGCACCGCCAGGATGGGCAGGCGGATCTGGGGATAGATCTGCGGCAGGGCGACCTTGAAGAAACCGGCGATCCGGCCGTAACCGAGGTTCGAAGCGATGCGCATGTGACGGCGGGCCTCCGTCTGCGGCAGGGCGGCAAGTGTCATCAGGAAGAGGAACGGCACTTCCTTTGCGATCAGGCCTGCCGTCATGGTCAGGCCGAGCGGGTCGTGAATGATCAACAGATCCGGAGGACGGTCGAGACCTGTTGCCCACGGGGACAGCAGCCGGACGATCAGCCCGGACGGTGCGATCACGAACGCAAGGCCGATGGCCGCCGCAGCATGGGGGACGGAAAGCAAAGGCGACAGAAAACGGGTCATTGCCCGGAAGACCCGGGTTTCAAACCAGGCGGCGGTAAAAAGCGCCACAATCGCCAGGGAGACGGCCGTCGCAGCGAGGCCCGTCCCCAGGCTGAGCGCCAGGGAGCGGGCGATGCCCGGTTCACTCAAGGCAGCCCGGAACGGGTCAAGTGACACGGCCGACCCGCCGAGCGCCGGCAGATAGCCGAAGGCCGGCAGCAGGGTCGCTGCCAGACCGAGACCGACCGGTCCGGCGATAAGGATCAGGATAACCACGCTCGGAAGCGCGCGCTGCAAGAGGGCCGGTCGTCGTGCCACGGCAGGTTGTCAGGATCCGCCGTAGCGGGCGGCCCAGGCCTTTTCGATGGCCGCGACCCAGCTCGGATGCGGTTCGGGAAGGGTGGGGCCGAGGTCTTCCGGGCCGAGCGTGGCAATGCCCAGATCGATCGCCTCGAAGCGCGCCCGCTCGCTTTCCGGCAGGCTGGAAATCTTCAGGACGGTCGGGTCGCCCCAGACGGCCGGATCCTGCTTGCGCGCCTGGGCTTCCGGCGACAACAGGAAATTCGCCAGGACCTTTGCGCCTTCCTTCACGGAGCTGTTGAACGGAATGGCGACGAAATGGGTGTTACCGATGGTGCCGCCATCGAGCACGAAGCTGCGCACCGTGTCCGGCAGTTCGCCGTTGGCGATGGCGCTGGAGGCATCGCCCGGATTGAAGGTGAAGGCAATATCCAGTTCACCGTCGGCCAGCAGCTGGCGCATCGCCGCCGCATTGGCCGGGAAGGCCTCCGCCTTGCGCCAGAGGTTGGGATGGATCTGGTCCAGATAGGCAAACAGCGGCGCGACATCCTGGTCGAACCGGTCCGGATTGACCGGCTGTTCCTGCTTGCTCCGGTCGTCGATCTTCGAAATCAGGATCTGCTTCAGGAAGGTCGAGCCATAGAAGTTCGGCGGTTGCGGATAGGTGACCCGGCCGGGATGATCGGCGGCATAGGCGGCCAGCGCGTCGAGGCTGTGTGGCGGTTCGGCAAGCCTTGAACTGTCATGCATGAAGACCAGCTTCGCCATGCCCCAGGGGCTTTCCTGGCCGTCGGTCGGAACCGTGAAATCGGAAAGAACTGTCGGCTTGCCTTCAACATCCACGTAAGCCCAGTTCGGCAGTGTCTGCGCCCAGCCCGGCTCGGCGAGCAAGCCTTGCGATTTCAACGTGTTGAAGTTCTCGCCGTTGATCCACACCAGATCGACCGTGCCTCCTGTTATTCGGCCCGCAGTCTTTTCCGCAACGATCTGGGTGACCGTGCCGGCCGTGTCGGTGACCTTTACATGCTTGACCGTGACGCCGTAGCGGTCTTTGACCTCACTTGCAGCCCAGTCGATATAGGCATTGATCCGCGGTTCACCGCCCCAGGCGTGGAAGTAGACCGTCTGCCCGCGCGCCGCCGCGGTGACATCGTCCCAGGACGGGTCCTTGGCGGATTGGGCCTGCGCGAGTGTGGCCGTCAGGGCCAGAGCTGCGGCAATCGGCATGACACGTTTCAAGGACATCGGCTAACCCCCTGTTTCTTCTTGTCCGTTCTGTTGCCCAAAGGCAGCGGCGCGGTCAAGACAAGGCTTTGTGAGTGGGTGCGGCACAGGCGTCGGAAAAGGGGCGCCCCTCAGGTGCCTCTCGGCTTTGCCCGGCGGGTTGCCTCGGCGGAGGTCGGGTCGTCCGGCCACGGATGTTTCGGATAGCGGCCCTTCATCTCCGCCTTCACATCGGCCCAGGATCCGGCCCAGAAACCGGGAAGATCGCGGGTGATCTGGATCGGGCGCTGGGCCGGAGACAGCAGTTCCAGCGTCAGCGGTATGCGGCCGTCGCACACCGACGGATGGCTGGAAAGTCCGAACAGTTCCTGCACGCGGATGGAAATGGCAGGCCCGGTTTCACCGCCGTAGTCGATCGGGACTTTGCTTCCCGTTGGCGCGGTGAAATGGGACGGCGCCAGCCGGTCGAGCCGGGAAGCGGCATCGAACGGAAGCAGGGCCGCAAGCGCGTCGCCGAGGCAGGCGGCGTCGATGGCCGAGACGCTGGTCTTGCCCGCCAGAAACGGACCGAGCCAGTCGTCGAGCGTTTCTGCCAGGGCGTCGTCAGACAAGTCCGGCAGATCGCTCTCGCCGTTGTCGCGCAGGTACCCGATGCGAGCACGCAGACGCAGTTGGTCCTTCGTCCAGGGCAGGCGCCCGACCCCGCGCCGTCGCACTTCGCCAAGCAGGGCGCGTGTGACCGCTTCCGGATCGGGCGTGTTGATCTGCCGGGCCTCGAGCTCGACGGCGCCGTAGCGGCGTACGCGCCGAGCCCTCAGGGCGCCTTCCTTCTCGATACGGACCTCATCTTCCTCGACGATGTCGTCGGCAAACAGTTCCTCGATTTCCGCCTTCGCGATCGGGGCGCACAGCATGATCCGGCCACTGGCGGCCTTCCCCTGGATGTCCGCAACGGTCAGGAACGGTTCGCCCGCCAGCGGATGTTCTTCTGGAAGTTCGGCGCCGCGGCCGTTCGCTAGCCGGAACCGTCCGCGCTGGCCTCGCGCCTGGGCGACCCGGTCCGGATAGGCGTTGGCAAGCAGAACGCCCGCGTCCTCCGGTTCGATCCGTTTGTCCGATCCGCCGGCCATCTTGTGCCAGCGCTCCGCCAGCAGACGGGTGTCCCGTGCACGCGGGCTCTTGTCCTCCCTCAGGCGCCGCAACCGGACCCTGAGGTCCGGATCCGGTCCACCGAGCCCCGGTTCGGAGAGAAGGGCCGCAATCATCGCCGCAGTCAGTCCCTCGCCCCGGGACGCGGCGCGGTCGAGCATGTGGGCAAGCCGCGGCTGCAGGGGCAGGCGGGCGAGCGCCTTGCCCTGCTCGGTCAGGTGTGCGTTGTCGTCGAGCGCATGCAGTGCCTTCAACAGCTCTACGGCTTCGGACCAGGCCGCAGCCGGAGGCGGGTCGAGGAATTTCAGTTGCGCCGGATCGGTCGTGCCCCAGGCGGCCAGATCGAGCGCCAGGCCCGACAGATCCGCCTCGAGGATTTCCGGGGCTTCCGAAGCGGCAAGGGAGACCGTCTGCGCCTCGTCCCAGAGCCGGTAGCACACGCCGGGTTCGGTTCGCCCGGCGCGCCCGCGCCGTTGGTCGGCGGAGGCGCGCGACACCCGGACGGTTTCCAACCGGGTCAGCCCGGTCTGGGGCTCGTAGCGAGGTACGCGGGACAGGCCGCTGTCGATGACGACACGCACGCCCTCGATGGTAAGTGACGTCTGGGCGATGGCGCTGGCCAGCACGATCTTGCGCGTGCCGGGGGGAGCAGGGCGGATCGCCAGATCCTGTGCCTTGCTGTCGAGCGCGCCGTAGAGCGGGGCCAGCTGGCAGCCGGCGGGCAGCTTGTCGTCAAGCATCTCCGCGGTCCGGCGGATCTCGCCCTGGCCGGGCAGGAACACCAGGATCGATCCGGTCTCCTCTCCGAGCGCCTGCCGGACGGCGCGGGCGACCTGAGGTTCGATCCGTTCCTCCGCCTTGCGGCCGAGATAACGCGTTTCGACGGGGAAGCTCCGGCCCTTGCTTTCGATGACCGGGGCGTTGCCAAACAGCCCGGCGACGGACGCCGCATCCAGCGTCGCCGACATGGGCAGCAGCCTCAGGTCCTCGCGCAGGGCGCCTTGCACATCGAGCGCCAACGCCAGCCCCAGGTCGCCATCCAGAGATCGTTCGTGGAATTCGTCGAACAGGACTGCGGCAACGCCGGTGAGTTCCGGGTCGTCCAGGATCAGGCGGGTAAACACGCCCTCGGTGATGACCTCGATCCGCGTTCGGGCACTGACCTTCGTTTCCATGCGGACCCGGTAGCCGACGGTTTCGCCCGTCTTTTCGCCCAGCTCCGAGGCCATACGCCGGGCGGCCGCCCGTGCCGCTAGCCGGCGCGGCTCCAGAACCAGGATCTTGCCGTCCTCGCGCCACGGGGCATCGAGCAGGGCAAGTGGAACCCGTGTCGTCTTGCCCGCACCGGGCTCTGCCACGAGAACCGCATTCGGGCTGCCTTCAAGCGCTTCCAGCAAGTGCGGCAGGACGCCGTCTACGGGCAGGGGCGTGGCGAAGGATCGGGTTTTCGACATCGGATAGCAGTCAGGCGGAGGCCTGTGCCTCTTGTCGCCAGCGCCGCCCGGCCATGTCGACGGCGAAGCGATGCGGTGTGCGGGCAAAGGCGGCGAGCCCTTCGAGCGCCGGATTGGGATGGCGGACGATGAAGGTCGGGATCGATCCGACCAGGGCCTCATGCGGGGCCTTGGCTTCAAAGGCCGATCTGAAGGCGCCGCCGGTGAGGAAACGCGCAATATGCAGTGTGACGCCACCGGTCAGATAGACGCCGCCCCGGGCAAGCAGCGACAGGGCGAAGTCGCCCGCCACACGGCCGAGGCCACCGGCGAAGACTTCCAGCGTCTTCACGGCAACGGCATCGCCGGCATCGGCGGCTTCGGTGATATCGGCGGCGGAGGAGAAATTCCGCTCTGCCGTCATGGATGCGGCGACCGCCCTGGCCAGTCGGGGAAGGCCGGTGCCGCTCAAAACCTGTTCGGCGCCGATCCGTCCGCCAAGGCGCTCGATATGAGGCCAGATCCGATAGTCGTCGGCGCTGACCGGCCCCAGTTCCACATGTCCACCTTCGCCGGGAACGGGGATCCAGGTGTCAGCGGCATGGATCATCGCCGCTGCTCCGAGGCCGGTTCCCGGGCCGAGAACGAATTTGGTGCTGTCCGGCCGGGCCTTGCCGCTGCCGATCTGCTCCGTGTCACTGTCCTTCAGGCCCGGCAGGGCGAGCGCCTGGGCCTCGAAATCATTGAGGATGACGACGTCGTCGAGCCCGAGTTGGGCGATCATCTTCCGTGGTTCGATCACCCAGTCCGCGTTCGTCAAAGGGATCCGGTCGCCGGTCACCGGGCCCGCGACCGCGACGATCGCCGTGCGCGGCGCTTTGTCGGTCGCGGAAAGGGCCGCCTTGATCGCCGAAACGATATCGGGATGGTCGGCCGTTGCCGCCGACGGGAGCAGATCCGTTTCCGCTTGCGCGTGGTCAACCAGGGCAAAGCGCGCGTTCGTCCCGCCGATATCGGCGACGAGGACGGGAAAGGCAAAGGACGTTGCGGACGGCAGGGACATGCTCATGAACGGAAAAGATCGATCTCGGGCGTCGTGGAAGTCGTTTTTAGACCGGTCAGGCGGGCGGAGCGAAGCAGAATTTCCGCCGTGGACAGATTGAGCGCCATCGGCAGGTCGTAGACGAGGGCAAGGCGCATCAGCGCCTTCACGTCCACGTCGTGGGGCATGGGCGTCAGCGGGTCGACGAAGAAGATCAGCCCTTGGAGGTTGCCATCGGCGATCATCGCGCCGATCTGCTGATCGCCGCCCAGGGGGCCGCTCTTGAAAGGGGTGATGTCGAGTTCCGGACAGGCTTCGGCGATACGCCCGCCGGTGGTGCCGGTCGCCACGAGGCGGAAGTCGGCCAGCTTGTCCCGATTGCGCCTGGCGAATTCCACCATCGCATCCTTCTTGGCGTCGTGGGCCACGAGAGCCAGGACGGGGCGATCAGCCATGAAAAGGTCTCCGGACATCCGCATTTCGCATGCAACAGATGTACCGCTATGTCGGGGTGATCGCAAAGGGTGCAGGAAAAGACCTGTTGGAAGTTTTAGGGAGGGGGTGCAGGAAATGGTTTCTGCGCCACGCAAGCGGGGGCAGACAGAGGGGGCGGACAGAGAGCGTAGACGATGACGTGCGGATGTCCGGCCGAGGCACAAGCCGACACATTCGCCTGTCAGCGCAATGGAACCTTCCCGCGAGGTTCGTCCGGACGAGGGCGTGAACCCTGGCCGGTCAGTTGAGACCCTTTAGTCGAACAGTCCGCAGCGGATCGGTTCGCGTCCCGCAACCCGTTTCACCAGCGGATCTTCGAATGTGGCTCCGGCGACTTCCATGACCAGCTTCATGCGGATGGCATCCTCGAAGCCTTCCTTGGAACGCACCGGAATGGCGAAGGAGCCCGGACCGCCGATCACGCAGTCTTCGTAATAGTGATCGAGCTGAAGCATGGCCTGCCAGGAATTCTGGTTCGCCTTCATCATCAACGGCAGCCCGTTGATTGTAACGCCCGTTGCGATGGTTTGATCGCGCACGTCCGTCACCGAGCCACCCTGGTTGTTGGGCCCGTCACCGGAAATGTCGATCACCTGACGCAGACCCGCATAGGCATTGGTCTGAACCATTTCGACGGACTTGTGCAATGCCGAGGCAATGGAGGTCCGTTGAACCTGGCGCAGGGGGGCTTCGGCGATCTTGGAAGCAAAGGCTGCCGCACTCTGCTTGTCCTGGATAACCGTCCAGTCGGCCACGATGAAGTGCTCGTCCACGCCGCCCCATTCCAGATAGGTGACCGCGATCCGCCCGATCGGGCCGATCTTGATCGCATCCAGAAAATCGGCGGATGTCAGCGCAGCGACATAGCCTGCCCGCTGGACCTCCTGCTCGTCAGTGTCCATGGATTGAGATATATCGACGGCCAGGACCAGTTCGACATCGACTTCCTTGTTAGGGTCGTACGCTTCGAACTGAAAGGCGCCTTTTGGCGCGTTTGCGGTGCCTGCGATTGCGCAGGTGGCCGTCATGAATGCTGCAAGGAAAAAACTTCCCGCAGAAGTGATGGGGTTTTTGCACATTCTGAGAGGCATAGATTTTCTCCTTTTTACCTCACGCTGTTTCCAATGGATCTCCCTAGTCGGTTCAATGGGTTTGTTTTTTGCGCGCCGGCCATCGCGAAAATCGCGGATATCCGCGAGAATCGTTTAGCTGGCGAACCTGATAAACAAAGCAATAGCCGTGCCAAAGTAGGCCTGATTCTGATTTAACTGGCAAAATTAAAAGTGCACAAAGTGCGCATTACCAACAGGTAAGCATCATTTGCCTACGAACAAGGCAAAAATTGCCGGGTTTGGCTTCGCCGCTACGTAAGTGGGAAAAAATTGCCGGGCTCGGCACATTTGTCAGTCATTCAAATTTTTTGACTAAAAAAGCAGCATTTGCCCAAAAAATTTACGATTTCTTAGCTTGACGCAAGCGCGCTCCGCAGGCAGTCTTGAAGAAATTCGCATTGAGTGAATAATTTTTCAAAGACTCTTTCGGGCCGCGTGATGACGCGACAAGGCCTGATTCCGCGATAAGGATGGGGGCGACCTTCCGATGCAGGCGCGCGAGGACGATTGGACGAACTACCTGGCGATCCGGGCGGCCTGGTTGTCTTTTGTCGGCGGCCGCACGCAAGGGGAAATCGCCAAGCAGCTGGGCATGTCCCCGGCGAAGGTGCACCGGCTGATCGCCCACGCCCAAAAGGCGGGCTATGTGAAGTTCCAGATCGAAGGTCGGCCGCTCGAATGCCTCGAACTGGAAGAACGCATCGCCGGTGAATTCAATCTGAACAGCTGCATCATTGCGCCGGATCTTGGTGGCGGCGATGTGGACGGGGCAATTCGCGCCGTTGCAGTCTCCGCAGCCCATATCCTGTCCGATGTCGTTTCGTCCAATGCGGTTCGGCGCATCGGCGTCGGCATGGGCCGGACGATCAAGGCGGCCGTTGAGGCCATGCCCAGGGTCAATCGGCCCGACCTGGAAATCATCTCCATCTCCGGCTCCCTGACCCGGACGCTTGCGGCCAATCCGTTCGACGTGGTCCAGCGCATGCAGGAGCGCACCGGCGGCGAGGGCTACTATCTGCCCGTGCCCTATTTCGCCGAGAGCCAGGAAGAGAAGGACATGTTCCTCGGCCAGCGCAGCGTCCAGAACCTGATGGAACGCGCGCGCGGCTCGGATGTCTTCATCGTCGGGATCGGCTCTGTGGAGAACGAGGGCCATCTGATCCAGCGCGGCATGATTTCGAAGGAAGAGCAGGCGGATCTCATGGACAGCGGCGCCGTCAGCGACCTGATGGGCCGGTTCCTGACGATCGACGGAAAGATTGCTCCCGTATCTCTGGGCGACTGCGCGGTCGGTCTCCATTTCAACGAGGTGCAGGGGGCACGGCTTATTGCGCTGGCGGGCGGAGAGAGCAAGGTGGATGCGGCCCTTGCGGCCCTGCGCGCCGGTGTGATTACCGATCTGGTTGCCGACGAGACCCTGGCAAGGGCCTTGAGCGACAAGATCGGATTGCAGTTGGCCCGCTCCGCATGACGCGGACCGGGCCGATAGGGGAAGTCTACGAAGGGTCCGCCGACGGGGCGGCTCCGAATGTCGGAGGACATGTAAAGTGAAAAAGCTCCTGACGATTACAGCCGCACTGGCTGGTATGGCGTTTTCATCCGCTGCCATGGCGGCGGATATCAAGCCGGCCGTTCTTTATGATCTCGGCGGCAAGTTCGACAAGTCGTTCAACGAAAGCGCCTACACTGGCGCCGAGAAGTTCAAGACGGACACCGGCGTCGAATACCGCGATTTCGAAATCCAGAACGATGCCCAGCGTGAACAGGCCCTGCGGAATTTCGCAAAGCGCGGCCAGAGCCCGATCGTCGCCATCGGCTTCTCCCAGGCCAATGCAATCGAAAAGGTCGCCAAGGAATTCCCGGACACGCAGTTCGCCATCGTCGATATGGTCGTCGAGCTGCCGAACGTGCGCTCCATCGTGTTCAAGGAGCAGGAAGGTTCCTACATCGTCGGCATGCTGGCGGCCGAAGCCTCCAAGACCGGCAAGGTCGGTTTCGTCGGCGGCATGGACATCGGTCTGATCCGCAGGTTCGCCTGCGGCTACAAGCAGGGTGTGCTTGCTGCCAATCCGAAGGCTGAGGTCTTTGAAAACATGACCGGCACCACGGGTGCTGCCTGGAACGATCCGGTCAAGGGCGGCGAACTCGCCAAGTCCCAGTTCGACCGCGGCGCGGACGTTGTCTACCATGCGGCCGGCGGCACCGGCATCGGTGTTCTCCAGGCAGCCGCCGACGCCGGCAAGCTCGGCATCGGCGTGGACAGCAACCAGAATGCCCCTGCATCCGGGTTCCGTGCTGACCTCCATGCTCAAGCGCGTCGACGTAGCCGTCTACAAGGCCTTTGAAGACGCCAAGAACGACGCCTGGACCTCAGGCGTTCAGGTTCTGGGCCTTGCCGAAGGCGGTATCGATTGGGCGCTCGATGAAAACAACGAGAAGCTGATCACGCCTGAAATGAAGGCATCGGTCGAAAAGGCCAAGGCCGATATCATCGCCGGCACGATCCAGGTCCATGACTACATGTCTGACGAGAAGTGCCCGTTCTGATCCCCGCATTTCCGCCGCATCCGAATTGACCCGGATGCGGCGGTCGTCGTTTATTGAAAATATCAACAATCGATGCGCCGGCGGCGGGAGCTTTTGATGAAAAATCTGGTTGCGAAGACACTGGCCGGTTTCGGCGCCCTGGTCTTCGGCGTTCTGATCCTTGCCGGCACGGCTGCCGTCGCGGATCCGGCGATCGTTTACTCGGTCGGCGGCAAGTTCGACGGATCTTTCAACGAAAGCGCCTACGCCGGCGTTCAGCGGTTCGAAAACGAGTTCAAGACCAAGGTCCGGGAGTTCGAACTCGACCGGGATGCCCAAAGCCTTCAGGCCCTGCGGAACTTCGCAAATCGTGGCCATGAGCCGGTCGTCGCCATCGGCTTCAACCAGGCTTCGTCGGTCACCCAGGCTGCGAAAGAGTTTCCGGACACCTCCTTTGCCATCGTCGACATGGTCGTCGATGCGCCGAATGTGGCGTCTTACGTCTTCAAGGAAAACGAGGGCGCCTATATCGCCGGCCTTCTGGCCGCGATGGCGACCAAGACCGGAACCATCGGCTTTGTCGGTGGCATGGACATCCCGATCATCCAACGGTTTTTGTGCGGCTATCAGCTCGGCGCACGGTCGGTCAATCCGGACATCAAGGTGCTCTACAACATGGCCGGCACAACGCCTGCGGCCTTTGCCGACCCGGCCCGCGGGGGTGAATTGGCCCGCAGCCAGATCGGCCGGGGTGCCGACGTGATTATCCAGGCTGCGGGCGGCACCGGCATCGGTGTGCTTCAGGCTGTGGCGGATGCCGGTGTGCTCGGGATCGGGACCGATTCCAACCAGAACGGCCTGCATCCGGGCCATGTGCTGACCTCGATCCGCAAGCGGGTCGACAACGCCGTCTTCGACAGTTTCAAGACCGCCCATGACGGCGCGTTCAAGCCCGGTATCCGTGTCCTCGGCCTGGCCGACGGCGGCATGGATTGGGTTCTGGACGACAACAACAAGAGCCTGGTGACGCCTGAGATGATCGCCGCCGCTGATGCTGCGGTCGCTGCGATTTCCTCCGGCGAGATCAAGGTGCACGACATTCTGACCGACGGGGCCTGCCCGCGGCCGTAAGACCGATCGAAAATCGGGTCGCGGCCGCCAACCTGGACTGGGCGATATGACAAGAAAACAAAAACACTGCCGGAGCCGGGCATGAGCGACACGCCCGCGATCGAACTTCGCAACATCTCCAAGAGTTTCGGCCCGGTCCATGCGAATCGGAATATCGACCTGACCGTCAGCAAGGGATCGATCCACGGCATCGTCGGCGAAAACGGCGCCGGCAAGTCGACGCTCATGTCGATCCTCTATGGTTTCTACCAGGCTGACAGCGGCGACATCCTTGTCGATGGCAAGAAAGCCCAAATCGGCGATTCCAAGACTGCGATTTCGCTCGGTATCGGCATGGTTCACCAGCACTTCATGCTGGTCGACAATTTCACCCCCCGTTTTGGAAAACGTGATCCTGGGCGCGGAAGGCGGACCGCTGTTGTCCGGTGGGGTATCCAGGGCGCGCCAGGAACTGAAACGGCTGGAAGACGATTACGGCCTCAAGGTCGGGGTGGATGCGCTGATCGAAGATCTTCCGGTCGGTCTGCAGCAGCGCGTGGAAATCCTGAAGGCCCTGTTCCGCGGAGCTGAAATCCTCATTCTCGACGAGCCGACCGGGGTCTTGACGCCGGCTGAAGCCGATCACCTGTTCAGGATCCTGCAGGTGCTCAAGGACGAGGGCAAGACGGTCCTTCTGATCACGCACAAGCTGCGCGAAATCATGGCCGTCACCGATACGGTCTCCGTCATGCGCCGCGGCGAGATGGTGGCGACCCGCAAGACCTCGGAGACCTCCATGGCGGAACTGGCCGAACTCATGGTCGGCCGCAGTGTGCTGTTGCAGGTCGACAAGAAACCGGCCGAACCGAAGGGAACGGTCTTGGATGTCACGCACCTGACCGTGACCGACAGCCGTGGCGTTCAGGTCGTCAAGGACGTGTCCTTCAATGTCCGCGCCGGCGAGATCGTCGGCATTGCCGGGGTCTCGGGCAACGGCCAGTCGGAACTCCTGGAAACGCTCGCCGGTATCCGCAAGGCCACCTCCGGAAAGATTACCATCGAGGGCGAGACGATCGACCTTGCCGAAACGCATGTCGATCCGGCGGAAATGCGTGAGCGGAATATGGGGCACGTCCCTGAGGACCGGCACCGCATGGGCCTGGTCACCAGTTTTCTGGAATATGAAAAACGCGATCCTCGGCTACCACAACGATCCGGAATATTCGAAGGGTTTCCTGCTCGACATTCCGAAGATCCGGGACGCGGCCCGCAAAGAGATCGAACAATACGATATCCGACCGCCGGACTGTCTGCTCAAGACCGCCAATTTCTCCGGTGGCAATCAGCAGAAGATCGTCCTGGCGCGCGAGATGGAGCGCGATCCGACCGTGCTCTTGGTCGGACAGCCGACCCGCGGCGTCGATATCGGCGCGATCGAGTTCATTCACAAGCGCCTGATCGAAATGCGCGATGCGGGCAAGGGGGTCTTGCTGGTGTCGGTGGAACTTGACGAAATTCGCGGCCTTGCCGACCGGGTGCTGGTCATGTTCGACGGCAAGATCGTCGGCGAACGCGCGCCCGAAACGGACGAAAGCGAGCTGGGTCTGCTGATGGCCGGCGTACACGGAGAAAGCGCATGAGCTCGGGACAGTTGCCTCGCTGGGTCGACTTCGGCCTGATCCCGATCCTGAACCTGATCGCCGCCTTCCTCGTGTCGGGGCTGGTGGTGCTGTTGATCGGCGAAAACCCGCTGGAGGCGGTCAGGATCCTGCTCTGGGGCTCGCTCGGTTTCGGCGAGGGGATCGGTTTCACCCTGTTTTACGCCACCAATTTCATCTTCACCGGCCTCGCGGTGGCCGTAGCCTTCCACGCCGGCCTGTTCAATATCGGCGGCGAAGGCCAGGCCTATATCGGCGGACTGGGTGTGGCCTGGGCCTGCCTGGCGCTGGACCATTACGTGCCCTGGTGGGTGACCATGCCGTTTGCGCTTGCCGGTGCTGCGATCATGGGCGCTGCCTGGGCGTTCATTCCCGCCTGGCTGCAGGCGAAGCGTGGCAGCCACGTGGTCATCACCACGATCATGTTCAATTTCATCGCTGCCGCGCTGATGAACTATCTGCTGGTCAATGTCATGGTGAAGCCCGGCTCCATGCAGCCGGAAACGCGCACCTTCGAGGCCGGCGGCAAGCTGCCGTTCCTGAAGGAATTCGTGCCCGGCATCGATTTCGGTACCGCGCCGGTAAACCTCGCCCTGATCATCGCCCTGCTTGCCTCGGTCGCCGTCTGGCTGATCGTCTGGCGAACGCGTCTGGGCTACGAGATCCGGGCCTTCGGGGCAAACGCGACGGCCGCCGTTTATGCGGGTATTTCTCCGGTCCGGGTCATCGTCGTCACCATGCTGATTTCCGGTGGTCTTGCCGGAATGATGGCGATCAACGAGATCATGGGGTCTCAGCACCGGCTGCTTCTGGAATTCGTCACCGGCTACGGCTTCGTCGGCATCGCCGTCGCGCTCATGGGCCGGGCCCATCCGGTTGGCATTGTGCTCGCCGCCATCCTGTTCGGCATGCTCTATCAGGGCGGGGCGGAACTCTCCTTCGAAAAGCCGGCAATCACCCGCGACATGATCATCGTGATCCAGGGTCTGGTGATCCTGTTCGCCGGTGCGCTGGAACACATGTTCCGCCCGGCGCTGGTCCAGTTTTTCTCATTCAGCCGGTCTCCGGCAGAGCAGGCAGGGTAGGAGACTAAGATGTTCGATACCCTGATCCTTATTCTCGATTCCACCGTCCGCCTGTCGACACCGCTGCTGCTGGCCTGTCTCGCCGGTCTCTATTCGGAGCGGTCGGGCGTGGTCGACATCGGCCTTGAAGGCAAGATGCTCGGCGCGGCCTTCGGCGCCGGTGCTGTCGCCTATGTCACCGGCAATGCCTGGCTCGGGCTGCTGGCCGGGATCGTGGTCGCCATCGCCCTGGCGCTGGTGCACGGCTTTGCCTCCATCACCAACCGGGGCAACCAGATCGTTTCCGGTGTCGCCATCAACTTTCTGGCCGCCGGCCTGACGGCCCTTCTCGGCCAGACCTGGTTCCGCCAGGGCGGGAGGACACCGCCGCTGCCCGAGGGTGGCCGGTTCGGCAATATCCAGCTTCCCTTCGCTGAACAGGTCCGTGACATTCCGGTCGTGGGCGGGGTCTATTCGGAGCTTCTGTCCGGCCACAACATCCTGGTCTATGTCGCCTTCCTCGCCGTACCGGTGACCTGGTGGATCCTGTTCCGCACCCGCTTCGGCCTGCGTCTCAGGGCCGTTGGCGAAAACCCGGCGGCGGTCGACACGGCCGGCATCTCGGTCGTCTGGCTGCGCTACCGGGCGGTGATCGCCTGCGGCATCCTCACCGGCATCGCCGGCAGTTACCTGTCGATTGCCCAGTCCTCCGGCTTCATCAAGGACATGACCGCGGGCAAGGGCTTCATCGCGCTCGCCGCCCTGATCTTCGCCAAGTGGCGCCCGGCAAACGCCATGTTCGCCTGTCTGCTGTTCGGGTTCCTCGATGCGGTGGCGATCCGTCTTCAGGGGCAGGAGATCCCCGGGCTTGGCGAAGTGCCGGTTCAGTTCTTCCAGGCGCTGCCCTATATCCTGACCGTGATCCTGCTTGCGGGCTTCATCGGCAAGGCGATCCCGCCGAAGGCGTCGGGCATTCCCTATCTGAAGGAGCGCACATGAGCGGGCTCGAAGACTTGTTCGAAGCGGCCAAGGCGGCCCGCGAGAACGCCTATGCGCCTTATTCGGATTTCAAGGTCGGCGCGGCAATCCGCACCGAAAACGGCAAGGTCTTTTCCGGCTGCAACGTGGAAAATGCCGCCTATCCGGAAGGAACCTGCGCTGAGGCCGGCGCCATCGCGGCAATGGTTCTGGCGGGCGAGACGCGAATCGGCGAAGTGGTGGTGATCGGCGATGCCGCGCTTTGCTCGCCTTGCGGTGGCTGCCGTCAGAAGCTGAAGGAATTTTCGGCTCCGGATGTGGTTGTTCACATCGCCGATCTCGACGGCATTAAGCAGAGTTTTACGGTGGCCGAGTTACTGCCGGCGGGCTTTGAACTCCACGGCAATCGCGCTTGAACTGACAGAAGGGGATTGATCCGTCATGAGCGGATTTGGCCATGAATGCGCGGAGATCGTCCGCGCCGCCCGTCCGGGCTCTTATCGCATCGGCATGATCCTCGGCTCGGGGCTGGGATCGCTTGCCGAAGAAGTGGAGGATGCCGTGCGCATTCCCTACTCCCATCTGACCGAGTTCCCGGTGTCCACCGTCACCTCCCATTCGAGCGAACTGGTGGCGGGAAGCCTATCCGGTGTGCCGGTCGTGATCCTCTCCGGGCGCGCGCACTATTATGAAAGCGGCGATCCGACCGTGATGCGCACGCCGGTGGAGACGTTGAAGGAGCTCGGCTGCGACATCCTGCTTGCGACCAATGCGGCCGGATCCTTACGCGAGGACGTGGCACCCGGAAGCCCGATGCTGATTTCCGACCACATCAACTGGTCCGGCAAGAACCCGTTGATCGGCGAAGAAGACGAGAAGCGCTTCCTCGACATGAGCGCGGCTTACGATCCGGAGCTGCGTGGTGTTTTGAAAAAGGTCGCCAAAGAAACCGGCGATCCGCTGGCGGAAGGTGTTTACATGTGGTTCTCCGGCCCGTCTTTCGAGACGCCGGCCGAAATCCGCATGGCTAAGATGCTGGGCGCGGATGCGGTCGGCATGTCCACCGTCCCGGAAGTGATCATGGCCCGTTTTCTGGGGCTGCGGGTTGCCGCCCTGTCGATCATCACCAACTACGGGGCAGGCCTGCAGGCCGGGGCGCTGTCCCACGATCAAACCAAGAGTGTTGCGCAGACCGGTATGGCGCGCATGAAAGACCTCGTCAGAGCATTTGTGAAGGAGATTGGACATGGCTGACCTTTCGGCCACCGACATGGCAAAACGGGCCCTGAGCCTTCTTGATCTGACGAACCTGAATGACGATTGCACCGCAACCGATATCTTTGAGCTGACGCAGCGTGCGGTGACCGAACACGGCTCGGTCGCGGCCGTCTGCATCTGGCCGAAATTCGTGGCCCAGGCGGTCGGCGAATTGAAAGGCACCGGCGTCAAGGTTGCGACCGTGGTCAACTTCCCCGAAGGCGGTACCGACACCAAGGCGGTTGTCGCGGAAACGGAGAAAGCCATTGCCGACGGTGCCGACGAGATCGATCTCGTCATGCCCTATCGGTCCTTCATGGACGGCCGCAAGGGCTTCACCGAAGAGCAGATCATCCAGGTCAAGGCCGTCATTCCGGAGCCCGCGCTCCTGAAAGTCATTCTGGAAACCGGCGAACTGGCCGATCCCCTGCTGATTCATCTGGCCTCCGAAATCGCCATTGGGGCCGGAGCGGACTTCATTAAGACATCGACCGGCAAGGTGCCGGTCAACGCCACCATGGATGCCGCCGAGGTCATGCTGACGGCGATCGAGGAAGCCCGGCGCGATCACGAGAAATCCGTTGGTTTCAAGGCGGCCGGCGGGATCCGCACCCTGGAGGACGCGGCCGGTTATCTGTCGCTCGCCGACCGGATCATGGGCCCCAACTGGGTCTCGGCCTCCACGTTCCGCTTCGGCGCAAGCGGCCTGCTGGATGCACTGATCGCGACCCTTGAGGGCGGCGAGATCGAGGCGAACGACGGGTACTGATCATGCTGGCGCAGGAACTGATCCGCAAAAAACGCGATGGCGGCACTCTGGATGACGCGGAAGTCCGCTTCTTCGTCGAGGGGCTTGCCGACGGCAGC